>NZ_JARVWW010000155.1 GCF_029846715.1 Bradyrhizobium nivariense | reverse complement strand
GCATATCGCCAGCGATGTTCGCAGCCCTGTTCGAAGGGCTGGATTGGAGGTTAGTCCGCCCGGAAGAAGCGCGGCGTCCCCAGGCGGCTGGATAACTGCGGCAGATTGACTCGGGAGCTATTTTGAACGTGGCACGCGCCGTGACGATGTGCTCGAAATAGCGCATGAGCATTGCGGCGCTGCCCAACGAAAACGAACGCCTGAAGGCGCTTTTGGCGCAAACGCAGGCGGCCTTGAGCGAGCATCAGGGGGCGCTGGCAGTATCGGAGGAAGCGCGGCGTCGGCTCGAGGTCATTCTCGGGGAATTGCGACGCGAGAAGTTCGGCGCGAAGTCCGAGAAGCTTCGGCCAGATCAGTATCACTTGCCGCTGGAAGACGTGGAGATCGCGCAAGGCATCCTGGACGCGGCGCAGGAGAGAGCCGAGGCTGTGATCCAGGGTCGATCGCGGAGCGTGCCGGAAGGTTCTCATCGCAATCGCGGCTACTTGCCTGCCCATTTGCCGCAGGTGGAACGGATCATCGAGCCTG
>NZ_JARVWW010000154.1 GCF_029846715.1 Bradyrhizobium nivariense | reverse complement strand
GACGGCGGGAATCGGGAAGGCGGCATATCGTGGGGGTGCTTGACGCCTCCACTTCTCCACCGAAGGAGCGATATGCCGTGTCCAACGATAACGTCATCCAGCTGATTCAGCCAGGAATCTTCGACGACCAACTCACAGAAGTCTTGCGCAGCGGGGCACGTGCCCTTCTCGCCAAGGCGGTCGAAGCCGAGGTCGCAGACTTTCTCGGCCAGCATGCCGATTTGAAGACCGCGGACGGCCACCAGCGCGTCGTCCGCCACGGTCACCTGCCGGAGCGCGAGGTGATGACCGGTATCGGTCCGGTCGCTGTCCGCCAGCCACGTGTGCGTGATCGCGAGGCGGACGCCACCGATCCCGACCGCATCCGGTTCTCTCCGTCGATCCTGCCGCCCTACATGCGCCGGTCTAAGAGTCTGTCCGGGATCATGATGTTTTCTGACAGAGCTTTCTCAGCATGAGGCGGATTGAGGCCAAGCGCAAGAACGCCAAGGCCTTTCGGTTGAGACACTCCCAATCCCTGGCCAAGCGGCGG
>NZ_JARVWW010000153.1 GCF_029846715.1 Bradyrhizobium nivariense | reverse complement strand
GACAGCCGCCGCTCGAATTCCCGGAATAAATCGCAGAACCGGCTGTAGCCATATCCTTCCGGGTGGACCGCCCGGTACTCCTCCCACAGCACCATCAGATTGACGCCAGGCCGCTTCAGCTCACAGGCCAGCGAGGCCCAATCCGGCTCAGCTCGCCGGCGGAAGCCGCGCCTGACGCCGGCATGGGCAAACAGACGTTGTTCAAGAACGGCGTCGGTCAGATCGCCCGCCAAAGGCCACGCCAGCCCGGCAGTCGAGGCACGCTTGAGATTGTCCTGAATGGTGCTGCGCGCCACGCCGAGCGTGCGCCCGATCTCCCGGGCGCTCACCCCATCACGGGCAAGCCGCAGCATCTGTCGTATCTGTCGCATGGTCAGTTCTCTCTTGGCCGGCATCCGCTTCCCCCGTTGATCGACGAGGGACTTGATGCCTGAGGGACTGACCCAAACGAAAACGCCGACTTCCAAAACCCGGTCGGCTTCAAATCGGAATGCCGGCCGGTTTCATTTCGGAATCGTGGCCGGCTTCAAATCGGAACGGTGGCCGGCTTCAAGTCGGAACACCCGGCCGGAATAAATCGGAATCCGCA
>NZ_JARVWW010000152.1 GCF_029846715.1 Bradyrhizobium nivariense | reverse complement strand
AAGCCGCCGAGCGCGACACCAAACGTCTCACGACCCGCCTCAAGTTCGCCGCGTTGCGCCAAAGCGCATGCGTGGAAGACGTCGATTTGCGTACGCCACGCGGCATCGATCGCGCCGTCTTCGCCAGGCTCGTCGGCGGCGACTGGATCGACCGCAACGAGAACCTGCTCGTCACAGGGGCAACCGGGCTCGGCAAGAGCTGGATTGCCTGCGCCCTCGGCCACAAGGCCTGCCGCGACAATCGTTCGGTCCAGTATCATCGCGTCCCGCGTCTGTTCGAGGCACTTGCCCTGGCTCGCGGCGACGGCCGATATGGCCGACTGCTTAAAACCATCGGCCGCGTTCAACTCCTGATCCTCGATGATTGGGGCCTGTCAGTTCTAAATCCGCCCGAACGGCGCGACCTTCTGGAGATCCTCGACGATCGCCACGGTCGCGCCTCCACCATCGTCACCAGCCAGGTCCCCGTCGAACATTGGCACGACGTTATCGGCGAGCCGATGACTTCATGATGCCTCCTTCTTCGACCGCTTGGTGCGTCGTACTCGATGACGAAGCTGACTGATTTGTTCGTCTGAGAGCTCGATCTGCCATGGCTGACCTTTGGCTAACTGA
>NZ_JARVWW010000151.1 GCF_029846715.1 Bradyrhizobium nivariense | reverse complement strand
CGGGACGCCGCGTGCGTTCGGAGGCTGAGAGAGCTCGGATCGTGGCCGAGAGTCTACTACCGGGTGCCCAGGTGTCCGAGGTGGCGCGCAAGCACGGAGCGACGCGCTGGCAGATTTACGATTGGCGGCGGCGCTTTCGACAGCGAGGCATGTTGCCGCCGCGCGAGGCATCGCAGTCGGCATTCGCGCCGCTGGTCGTGGAAGGTGCGTTGCAGGAGCGTCAGGTTCCGGCGATCAAGCTTGAGATCGCGATCGGCGATGTCGTGCTGCGGACGGACACAGCCATAGATGGCGAGCAGCTGTCCCGTGTGATCCGCGCGATGCGAGCGTCACGATGATCGCGGCCGGTGCCGATCTGAAGATTTACATCGCGACGCGGCCGATCGACTTCCGCTGTGGCCACGATGGGCTTGCGGCGAAAGTGCAGGAGATGCTTCGCCTCGACCCGTTCAGCGGCGCAGCCTTCGTGTTCCGATCGAAACGAGCGGACCGGATCAAGATTTTGGTCTGGGATCGAACGGGCCTGGTATTAGTTCACAAGCGCCTCGAAGGCTGCAAGTTCGTTTGGCCAACGATCGCAGACGGCGTGATGCGCATATCGCCAGCGATGTTCGCAGCCCTGTTCGAAGGGCTGGATTGGAGGTTAGTCCGCCCGG
>NZ_JARVWW010000150.1 GCF_029846715.1 Bradyrhizobium nivariense | reverse complement strand
GCCGCCGCTTGGCCAGGGATTGGGAGTGTCTCAACCGAAAGGCCTTGGCGTTCTTGCGCTTGGCCTCAATCCGCCTCATGCTGAGAAAGCTCTGTCAGAAAACATCATGATCCCGGACAGACTCTTACCTCTAACCCTCCTATCGTTGAGATGGACAGGGGTAGGTACGAGCAAGAACTGAGGAATTTCTACGGCGATGATGTCAAGCACATAGCCGAAAATCCCCAAGAGTACTCGGATTTCGTGTCCTCAAAAGCCGAGCGCAGCGCAATGCTCGCTAGAGTCGGCGCGAGCGTAGAAGACAGGCCGGGTTCGCAGTACTTCAGCTACCGGTTGGGCGACAAGAGTGTCGGGCTCCTAAGAATGGATCCAGGATTCCGCATCAAAGGGAGAGACTGGCAGGAAGAACACTTTCCCGAGCGAAAAAACATCTCATCGGTTGTGGCTCTGCGAGTAACACATCCCCTCGTTGAGAATGCCGGCGATGTTCTGCTCGAACATCAACTTCGGCTCGACGGCAAGAAGCCGTTGATCATGTCGCGTCCTGCTAACGATGAGCTGAAGCCCCGTCTGGAGCAGATGGGCTTTGTTGACGTGGGTGGAAACGAGTTTGTGCTTGATCCCAAACGGCATCGCGATAAGTGGACGCTGAATGGCAA
>NZ_JARVWW010000014.1 GCF_029846715.1 Bradyrhizobium nivariense | reverse complement strand
TCGTTGATCCATCACCGACACCTCGTTCCAGGGCATGGACGGCCTCCCGAATCGGACCAAATCCAGCTCAGTTTGATGTGTCAGCTATGTCTCCGAACACCTGTCAGTGATCTGTCCGGTCTAAACACTTGATCGGGCGATCCAGTACTCCGAGAGGGGAGCGCTTGAATCGAGAGGACGCGGCGTACTGGGATTCCCGCCTTCGCGGGAATGGGACTGCAGAGTGACGCGGCAGCGTGCCCTACCGCTTCGCGTCGGCCTGCTCGGTCGCGTTGCACGAGATCAGCATCGTATACGGCCGCGCATTGCCGGCGATGTCGGTGGTCTTGATCTCGCCCTTCGGTTCGGCGGTCTGATAGGCCACCACGGAATTGTCGAGGAAGTCCCGCAGCGCGCCGGTCTTGATCGCGAAGTTGATGTTTTCGGGGATGTTGCCGGTCGCCGCGGCCATCCGTATCCCATCAAGCTTGCGTGTGACCACGCCCACGATCTGCCCGGTGGTGTCGAACAGCGGGCCTCCGCTGTTGCCCGGCTGCACGGGCGCACTGATCTGCAGGAAACGCGAATCGTTGCGGATGCCGCTCAGCGAACTCACGATCCCGGTCGTCACAGTGAAGTCCGAGGTTAGCAATCCATGAAAGGGAAAGCCGATCGCGACGATGGAATCGCCGGACCGGATCGAGCGGTCGCGGATCCGGGCAAAGTCCTTGAACGTCGTTGTCGACGGCGCCTGCAACAAAGCGAGGTCGTTGTTGGCGTCGCTCGAGACGACACGCAGCACCATCGCGGCTTCGCCGGTGAGATTGCCCTTGATGTCGCCGACGCAACCATCGATCACATGGTTGTTGGTGATGATGTGTCCGCTGGCGCTCACCACGAATCCGGTGCCGCTTTTGGCTCTGGCGGGCTTGCTGGCCGGCGGTGATGACTGCTTGTCCGCCGCGGCCTGCGGCTTGGCGGCGACCTTTGTGAAATCGCCGGCCTTGCTGAGCCCGTCGGCTTTCACTTTGGAGACGCAATTGGCGAGTGCCGCGATCACGGGCCCGGCCGAGGTCAGGTCGAAATTCAGCACGGTACGGCCGCTCGTTGCAACCATCAGGCTTGCCTTCTGAAACGTTCGCACGACGTTGGCAGGCATGACGGAGGTGAGCATGTTCGGCTGGTTGGCCGTGGCGAACAGCCTGGCCTGCTCCTGTCCGTCAAAGATGACGTCGATCGCGGCGTTCTCGCCCTGTTTGAAGCGGTAGCTCGGACTCGCAAAGCTCAATATCCACAAGCCTGCTGCATTCTGGCCGACGACGAGAATGACGCCGTTGGCATAAGGCGCCGTGGCGGCGCAATGGGAGAAAGCTCCCGTTTCATCATTGCTGAACGCGCCGCCGGTCCAGTTGCCGACATTGACGGAGCCGAACGGTCCCGCCGCATGCGCAACGCTGCCGACGCTCACCTGCAATAAAGACCCAACGATTAATGACTTAAGCCGCATACCTTCCCCCGGAACGCCTCTGCGCTCATCTTATCTGCGGGAGGAGGTGTCGCGCAACCGGCAGTTGTCTATCCGGACCGGCGGGTCTCGACTCGACCTTCGGGCTTGCCTTTACTTTGCGATCCTATATACTTTGCAGTACAAAGTAACGGGACCCGTATTCCCGGCAAGCACGGGCGGAGCGGGGTTTTGGCGTTGCCAATGCGCGATCTCGACAAGGCACTGGCCGACATCGTGGCGATCCGCAGCCAGATTGCGGCCGGCACGGCGTTCCGCGGCTACGGCCCGGCGACGATGGCCGCGACCGGTGCGGTCGCGCTTCTGACCGCAATCCTGCAATTCTGGCTGCTTGGTGATCCCACCAGCGAGCCGCTCGGCTTCTTCTTCGGCTGGTTCATTGCGGCCGCGCTCTCCGGCCTGATAATCGGCATCGAGATGCGCGCACGTTCGCGCCGCCATCATTCGGGTCTCGCCGATGCCATGATCCACCAGGCAGTCGAGCAGTTCCTGCCCGCAGGCGTTGCCGGTGTTCTGCTTGCGGTGGTGATGTGGAAGTTCGCAGGCGAAACGCTGTGGCTGCTGCCGGGCCTGTGGCAGATCCTGGTGTCGCTCGGCATTTTCGCCTCCATCCGCTCGCTGCCGCGCACCGTCGCGCTCGCCGGCGCCTGGTATTTCATGTCCGGCTTTGCGGTGGTGGTGCTCGCGAGCCAAACCCACACGCTGTCGCCATGGACCATGGGCCTGCCCTTCGTGATCGGGCAGTCGGTCATGGCGGGTATTCTGTATTTCGCGTCCGGAGACCATGATGTCGAAGACTGACAGCGCGCCCTTCTCTTATGAAGGACTTGACCGCGTGATCCACGAGAAGGCGAGACTCGGACTTCTGACCTCGCTGATGGCGCATCCGAAGGGTCTGGCGTTCGCCGATCTCAAGCAGCTCTGCGGCCTCACCGACGGCAATCTCAGCCGGCATCTCGCCGTGCTCCAGGAAGCCGGCCTCGTCGAGGTGACCAAGGGCTATGAGGGCAATCGCCCGCACACGACCTGCCGCCTGACCAAGGCCGGCCGCCGCCGCTTCCTCGACTATCTCGCCGTGCTCGAACGTCTGGTGCGCGACGCAGCCAAGGCCGCCGGCCGCGAGTCAGCGCCGCTCGGCCGCCTCAATATCGTCTCGACCTGATCCCCTTTTTTTTGACCGGAGACTTTGCAATGCAAAGTGACGTCACGTCCCAGAACGAGAAGCTTCATGTCGGCATCATCATGGACGGCAACGGCAGATGGGCAACGCGGCGCGGCCTGTCACGCGTGCGCGGACACGAGGCTGGCGTCGAGACCATCCGCCGCATCGTCGAGGCCGCGCCCAAGCAGGGCATCGGCACGCTGACGCTCTACGCCTTCTCCGCCGACAATTGGCGAAGGCCGAAGGCCGAGGTCGCCGCGCTGATGACCTTGCTGCGATTCTATCTGGCGAACGAGGTGCAGAGCCTGGTGAAGAACGGCGTGCGTCTCACCGTGATCGGCCGCCGCGACCGTCTGCCCGATGGCATCGCCAATGCGATCGGGCGCGCCGAAGAGGCGACTGCCCATGGCAGCACGCTTCAATTGCGCATCGCCGTCGACTATTCCGCGCGCGATGCCATCCTCAACGCGGCGGCGAAGGCGGCGGCGCTGACCAGCCTGACCCGGGAGGCGTTCTCGCAGCTCGTCACCGGCGAGGCTGGTTTGCGCGACGTCGATCTCATCATCCGCACCTCGGGTGAGAAGCGGCTGTCGGACTTCCTGCTCTGGGAAGGCGCCTATGCCGAGCTGCACTTCACCGAGCGGATGTGGCCCGAATTCGACGCGGGCGATCTCGCCACTGCCCTGGCTTCCTTCCATGGTCGCGAGCGTCGCTTCGGCGGCCTCCAGGCGATCGTGCCGGAGGAGGTGCCTTCACTCTCTCGCGCGTGACACAGAAAGCGGGGCAACGGTCCCCGCGTCTGTCATGTGCGCTGTCTTCGGGTTCAGTCGGGGGATTGGGCTTCTTTCAGGAAGTGGGACGGACGATCACGCCAACCAAAGCGGGAGCGAAAGTCCATGCGTGTTCTACTCGTCAACGTGCCTCATCCCTCGATCGGAAGTCGGATTCCCGACGATCATCTGCCGCCGCTCGGCCTGCTCGCGATCGGCGGACCGCTGATCGACGACGGTCATGCGGTGCGGCTGATCGACGCCGAATTCGGCCCCATGCCGATCGAAGGGATCATGGCCGACGCGAAGGGTTTTGGCCCGGACGCGGTGCTGTTCGGCCATTCCGGCTCGACCTCCGGACATCCGGTGATCGCCGAGATCGCCCATGCCCTGGTCAAGGCGATGCCGCGCGTTCTGATCGTCTATGGCGGCGTCTTCCCGACCTACCATTGGCGCGAGATCCTGCGCGACGAGCCCTATGTCAGCGCGATCGTACGCGGCGAAGGCGAGGAGACCGCGCGGCGCCTGATGCGCGCGCTGGAGTATGGCCACGATCTCGGCGGCATTGCCGGCATCGCGTTTCGCGATGCTGCGGGTCCACGCGCGACGCCGCCGGCGCCCGTCATCGCGGACCTCGACGCTTATCGCATCGGCTGGGAATTGATCGATCATGCGCGCTACAGTTATTGGGGCGGCCTGCGCGCCGTAGTCGTGCAGTTCTCGCGCGGCTGTCCGCATCTGTGCAACTATTGCGGCCAGCGCGGCTTCTGGACGCGCTGGCGCCACCGCGATCCGGTTCGCTTCGCAAAGGAGCTGGCGCGCCTGCACCGCGAGCACGGCGTTGAGGTCATCAATTTCGCCGACGAGAATCCGACCGTGTCCAAGAAGGCGTGGCGCGCCTTTCTCGAAGCGCTGATCGCCGAGGACGTCGACCTCATCCTGGTCGGCTCGACCCGCGCCGACGACATCGTGCGCGATGCCGACATCCTGCATCTCTACAAGAAGGCGGGCTGGCAGCGCTTCCTGCTCGGGCTGGAGAACACCGACGAGAAGACCCTGGAGCTGATCCGCAAGGGCGCCACGACCGCGACCGACCGCGAGGCCATTCGCCTGCTGCGCCAGCACGGCATCCTGTCGATGGCGACGTGGGTGGTCGGGTTCGAAGAGGAAACCGATCGCGATCACTGGCGCGGGCTGAAGCAGCTCCTCGCCTACGATCCCGACCAGGTCCAGCTGCTCTACGTCACGCCGCATCGCTGGACGCCGTACTTCCGGCTTGCCGCCGATCGCCGCGTGATCCAACCCGATCGCCGCCGCTGGGACTACAAGCATCAGGTGCTGGCGACGCGCCACATGGCGCCGTGGCGCGTGCTGGTCTGGTTCAAGTTCACCGAGATGGTGCTGCAGTGTCGCCCCAAGGCGATCTGGCGGGTATTGTTCCAGCGCGATGCGGGCCTGCGGCACGCCATGCGCTGGTACACGCAGATGGGCCGCAGGGTCTGGCCGCACGAGATCCTGGAATTCCTGCGCGCGCGACGGCTGAGATGGGGACCTTCGGTGAGAGAGTTCTGGGGCGCGCCGCAGGACAGCGAGGAGCAGTCGATGACGGCGACAAGGCCGGAGCGCCGCGTCGGGAGACGCGAGGCCGCTTGAACGCGGCCGTGTGTGACGCACGGCACAGGGCAACGAGCTGTTCGTTTACGGCTGCAAGATTGGCGGCAATGTCCAAGCGGCCCGTGCGCCGCTTCGGCTAAGTGTGCAATCCACGCAACCTGCCGAAAGCCTCGCGCACGTCACAGTTATTGCTGGATGCCGTTGTCGAGTCAGCCGATGCGAACGGCACAGTCTGTATCAGGCCCGCCAGCGCCTCCGATGTCGAGAGCCTCTCGATCTATTTCACGAGCCTTTCGACGACATCACGCAACAAGCGCTTCATGGGCGCGCGAGCGGACCTTGTCGTGGTCGCGGCCGAATGCGTCGCCAAGGCCGGCCATCCCGATCATTTCACCTTGCTCGCGGAGATCAGGCAGGAAGGACAGGGTACGATCATCGGCGAAACGCGATTCGCATATGATGCAGCCGCACGGCATGGTGATTTCGCCATCTCCGTTGCCGACGTCTTTCAGCGCAAAGGCGTCGGCCTCCGGATGATGACGGCGATGGAGAGGCACGCCAGCGATCGCGGTCACGAGATGATCGCGGCCGAGACCGCGCGGGTGAACGCCGAGATGCGGGGCCTTGCGAAGAAGGCCGGGTTCGAGGACACCGGCCTCGGCGACTGGCAGTCGGTCCATCTCGCGAAGCGTCTGTCGCGATAGCCTGGCTTGCCACAAATTTGAGCAAGCGCGCGACGCCGATCGTGCTCTAGTGTCTCCCTGCGACGGGAGCTTTGGTCGGATGCGCGCAGTTCTGGATTATTGCACCGGTGGGACGGAGCGGCAGGTTGCGGCCGGCACGCTTATCGTCACCGAGGGCGGCACCACCGGCCATCTCTATGTGCTGATCCAGGGCAAGCTCGAAGTGCTCAAGGGCGAGATGGTGGTCGCCACCGTGGCCGAGCCCGGCGCGGTGTTGGGCGAAATGTCGGTGCTGCTGGGACAGCCGCACACTGCGACGGTGCGGGCCTGCTCCGACGCAGTCATCTACGAATTCGAGGATGCGGCCTCGTTCCTCAAGCAGGAGGCGGGCGTGGCGCTTCTGATCGCAAAGATGCTGGCGCAGCGGCTCAACGTCGCCAACACCTATCTCGCCGATCTCAAGCAGCAATATGCCGGCCACGGCACGCATCTGGCCATGGTCGGCGAGGTGCTCCAGAGCATGATCAACCTGCCGCCGCACGAGGTCTCGCCAGGCTCGGATCGGCAATCCGATCCAAGAATGTGAGCCAGTCGGGCGGCGCCTCGATCGGGGCGGCGGGCCGCTTCAGCGGCGCGCCAAGATCGATCCATTGCGCTTCGCCGGCTGCAAGCCAGAACGCCTTGTCCGCATCGAGGTCCAGCACGATGTAGGTCGGGGGACGGCCGGGTTGCAGACCGGTGTTGAAGACCCAGGTCTGGCCCAGCCGGTCGAACCACGAGCCATCCGTAATGAATGGCGACTGATGCACATGGCCCGAGATCACCATCGAGGGCTGGTACTGCATGATCCATTGCACCAGCTCGACGTCGCCGAAGAAGCGCTTGCCGCCCCAGCTCGTCGGCGAGTTCGCCGGCGGCGCATGATGGGCCCAGATCCAGCGCTGCGGCCGCCCAGCCGCGGCGGCGCCGAGTTGCGCGACGAGGCGTTGCTTGACCAGCGGCCCATCCCACCATGGGCACACCGTGAACAGCGTGTCGCCGACGGTGAGGCTGTCACCGTCACAGGCAATGCCCAGCTCGCGCACCTCCGAGATCCAGCGCGAGATCTTTTCGCCTTCCGCATTGCGCTCGTCGAGGTCGTGATTGCCGGA
This sequence comes from Bradyrhizobium nivariense, assembly GCF_029846715.1. GTDB lineage: Bacteria > Pseudomonadota > Alphaproteobacteria > Rhizobiales > Xanthobacteraceae > Bradyrhizobium. The sequence goes on along the minus strand of NZ_JARVWW010000014.1, from coordinate 198,668 downwards.
GCAGAGGATCACGCGGGTCTTCGCGGCGAGCAGCGCGAGGTACTTCTTCACCACCACGATCTGCGCGCGAAAATCCACCATCGAGCCAATGTCGAGCGCATCGCCGGCGAAGATCACGAGGTCGAATTGCGGAGCGGCGCTGACGAGCCAGTCGAGCTGAGGCAGCGAATAGTGCAGGTCGGCCACGACCAGACAGCGCATTGGAAATCCACGGGTGAGACGTCAAAAATGTTCGGGAATTGCAAAATATCTGAACGCAAGAAGCAGGCCAGCCGCATCTCTCGCCAATTCAACGCGGGCAGTATGCTGCGGCGCATCCGCGGGTGCAAGCATCGAAGCGTCGCCGGGCTGGACCGGATCATCGAATTCTGATGTCGTGGCGTGTCCTCAACCGCTCGTGTCCGCATGACCTCCTTCAAGACCATTCGTGCTCGCGCCGAGAAACGCAAGGGCGGGCCCAAGGCGCTCGAAAAGCTGATGCCTGAAAAGCCCGACCTGAAGGGCCTCGCAAAACTCGGCGACGACCGCATCCTCGCCGAGATGACGAAGCGGGTGTTTTGCGCGGGCTTTGCCTGGAGTGTGATTGAGACGAAATGGGACGCATTTGAAGGCGCCTTCCTGCATTTCCAGCCGGCCAAGCTCACCTTCCAGCCCGAGGATTATTGGGAGGGCCTGCTGCGCGACGCGCGCATCGTGCGCAACGGTGCCAAGATCATGTCGGTGCGCGACAACGCCGGCTTCGTGCAGGAGATCGCAAAAGAGCACGGCAGCTTCGGCAGGTTTCTGGCGAAGTGGCCGCCGTCCGACCAGATCGGCCTGCTCGATCTCCTGACCAAGCGCGGCAGCCGGCTAGGCGGCAACACCGGCCAGATGCTGCTGCGTTTCGTCGGCTGGGACGGTTTTGTGACGTCCAAGGACGTCGTCGCCTGCCTTCGCGATGCCGGTGTCGACATTGCCGAAGAGGTCAAGTCGAAGGGCGATCTCGCCAAGGTGCAGGCGCAGTTCAACGCCTGGGCCGAGGAGACCGGGCTGCCCTACACATATCTGTCACGGATCTGCGCGCTCTCGGTCGGCGAGATCAGGAACGCGTAGCGGGTTCGGCTCTGCCGCATCGTGCCGAATCATGTGCATCCTGTGGCGATCTCGTGCCGCGAGCGCGGCAGATGCAATGCGCGATCACGAAATGCATTTCTCCGGAACATTCGCGCGCGGCGCCCGTTCGGGAGATTGAGCCAGGCGAACATCGGCGCCGGGAACGCCCGCTCTGGCTCGGCTCAATGAAACCGACGTGACAGAAACGGAGCAGCTCATGAAGCTCACATCCGAACAGGTGAAGCAGACCGTCAACCAGCTCGGCGCTCAGGTGCTGCCTGACGAGCATCCCGCCATGCCGCAGCTCAACAGCATGTTCGGCGAGCACACCTTTTTCGTCGACGAGATGGGGCTGAAGGTGCTCGAGCCCACGGCGCCGCCCGGCACCGAGCGCCAGAGCGGCGAAGTCGTCAGCCTCGCCGACTGGGGCGATCCCGAGCTGACCCGCCTGATGGCGCACGAGCCCGAGCCGACCGGCGTGATCGTGGTGTTCGAGCACGTGAGGCATTGATTGGCCCGAGCGGTTCGATTTTCATCGGTGGCGCTTCTGAAAATCCCGCCACCGTCTGGGACAGGTTTAGAACCGTGTCGCGGATAAAGATGTCGCTTTCGCTGAGGGCCTTTCCAGTCGGGCTCAAATGCCGAAAGTCAGCTGCGGCTCCGCATGGTCTCCTATCTGGAGGGCAGACAGCGACACCCCCAGCAGCCTGACGCGCTTGGGCAGAGGCATCTCGACTTCGAGCAGGCCGCAAGCCAGCCGCTCCAGATCGTCCCGGCCTGCAACCGGCGAAGGGGCGGATCTGCTGCGCGTGATGATCTCGAAGTCGGCAAATTTGATCTTCAAGGTGACGGTGCGGCCCCGATTGCCGGTCGCCTCGCAATGGCGCCATACCTTGTCGACGAGCGGCTTGAGCTCGGCGACCAGCGCGTCGAATTCGGTGAGATCGCTTGAGAACGTGGTCTCCGCGCCGATGGACTTGCGGACCCGGTCGGCCCGGACCGGCCGTTCGTCGACACCGCGCGAGATCCAATAGTAATAGGCGCCCGACTTGCCGAAATTCGCATTCATGAACTCCAGCGTCTGATGACGAATATCGAGGCCGGTGAACATGCCGAGCGCGTTCATCTTCGCGCCTGTCGCCGGGCCTATCCCATGGAATTTTCCGACGGGTAGTGCCTCGACGAAGGCGGGGCCCATCTCCGGTGAGATCACGAACTGACCGTTGGGCTTGCGATGATCGGAGGCGAGCTTGGCCAGAAACTTGTTGTAGGAAATGCCCGCCGAAGCGTTGAGGCCCGTCTCGGCCTTGATCCTCTCGCGGATCCGGAGCGCAATGTCACGCGCCAGCGGGATGCCTTGCAGGTTTTCCGTCACGTCGAGATAGGCCTCGTCGAGCGACAACGGCTCGATGATGGGGGTATGCTCTGCGAAGATGTCGCGGATCTGCCGGCTGATCGCTTTGTAGACCTCGAAGCGCGGCTTGACGAAGATCAGATCGGGACATTGTCGCCTCGCAGTCACGGACGGCATGGCAGAGCGAACGCCGAACTTGCGGGCCTCGTAGCTGGCGGCCGCGACAACGCCGCGTTCAGCGGAGCCTCCCACTGCCACCGGCTTTCCGCGCAGGTCCGGATTATCGCGTTGTTCCACGGACGCATAGAAGGCATCCATGTCGATATGGATGATCTTGCGCACCGGCGAGACCTCGCCGGTCACCGTGTCGGATTCGCTCATGGAAGGATGATACAATCGGGCAAAGAGAAGCGCGAGGTGATGAATGCTTCGATTGTCGTTGTTCGTCGTCGCCGTGGTCGGCATCGGCAATGCGGCCATCTGGCGGTTGAATTGAGGTGTTCAGTCTCGACCAGGTTCAAAAAGGCAGTCTCAGGCTTGTGAGTGGCAAGCATGGGCAGGCGACCTAATATGAGCCCGCGGAGGACAGCACATGCAATACAGCTCCGAGCTCGTTCACACGATGCGTCAGGCACTGGAGACCGTGATGGCGAGCGTACCGGCGCATCAGTCGGTCTTCGGCCTGAAGGCGGCCGTGGCCGAATGCATCCTGAAGGCCGCCGCGCACGGCCAGACCTCGTACGACGGACTGGTGACGACGGCCTCCGACCAGATCCAGGCGATCATCTCGATGCTGACGTGAGCGCCAGTCTGAAACGGCTAGCAGACTGGCGCAGCCGAGACAATTCGAACGTGTAACCTTTGCCTTCGGTGGGGAATACGATCTGACGAGCCCCAGCCACTAACTCTCTCTCAGCTTGAAATCTCTAAACCCCCTCTCGAAGGAGGAACGAAGGCGTTGTGGCCTGCCTTTTGGATCGTCGGGCATCACCCCAGTCTCCCAATCCTTTTGGTGATGTGCGAAAAGCCGTTGAACGCTGTTCGACTCGCTAACGGCGACAAAATAGCAGGAGCGATACGTATGCTTGACCTCGGAGACGAGGCCCAAATACGAGCGTGCGAGCCCAACGCCCATGCTGCTTTGGACGTAGAATTTGCATTCGGCTGACAGAAGCAACTGAGTGCTCTTGGGATGGACCTCTTCAGCTCTACAGGTACCAGCGGCATCAGCGTATAGGACTGCAACGTCACATTCGTGGATAACCTTAGATTTCCCCGAAACAAAAATTCCGATATGAGCTTCCAGGGCCGGACAACCAGGAAATGCTATGTGGGCGTGGGTGTAAGGTTGGATGGTTGAGAAGATTCGACCCGGAGAAGTCCGAAAGATGAAATTTGAAGTCACTAGCGAGCCGTTTACATCGTAGAAGGCGACGGTCGCTCCTTCCGCCCGTGCCGCTTCGATGATCAATGACCAGATATATAGCTCGTATAAGTCCGCCCCTTTCGACGGAGAAGTCAGCAAGGGCGAGACTGTGTCCTTAATGGACTGCTCAATGGAGGCGATGAGGTTCGGGTCAAGCGCCATCGTCGACCTCGCGCGTTAACGCCTGAAGGCGCTCATCCAGGACAACGGCGGCCGACGAAATGCGTGGCCTTTGGTCGGCGGGCAAGCTGATAGAACTGGTATCGGCATCAGACACGAAAGAGAACGTAGCTCTCGTGGCCGCACCCAACGTTTCAGAAACATCTGGAAGAATCTTTCCGGAGGAGACGATGATCGCTCGAAGCGCTGTGATAGAGACGCTAAGCTTCTCCTTCGACGTTAACGGCCGAACGTGAGTAAATTCGGTTTTTCGTTTCCTCGGTTTGGCGACAGGACCCTCGACGAGGGGCACTTCTGCATACTCTTGCACCGATAAGATCTTTGTGCTCGCTCTACCCTCTGCGGCCTCGCCAGCAATCTGATCTGCAAGCCACGCTAGATCAGACTCTCGCAGAGTAATGTTGATCCTGGAAAAAGCTTCCTCAGCCTCGTCTTCTGTCATATGCCCCCGAACCAATGCCTCATATTCTAAAAATGGAATACGGGACAACCTTTGCGAGAATGTCAACCGGAAAGGTTGCTCCGCGACTGGCGTGACCGGCGCCTGTCAGACCGGAGGTCTCGAAGCCTCTAGAATGACTCGCGCGCCCGCCCAATCAGGCCCATGATCCGAGGCGGAAGGCCACCATGGGACTAGACAAGTAGTGGCAGAGTGAGATCCGGAAATTTCGGCCGGATCAATGCGATCAAAGCATCGAACTGTTTTCGGTGTAGGTAACGTCCGATTGGCTGGCTGCCATCGAATAACTCTCGCGTACCGAGATGGAGTTTGCACCCAACGAACCGCTTTGCTCCCGCGATGCAATGAGCGTGCGGCCTTGAGGGATAAGGGTCGGCGTCGCCCTTGTGAACGCGCCAGACCTCGCCGCTTACGCGATAGTCCTCTTCCAGGAAGTAGAGGTCTTGAGCATTCTTCCAGATAGTGTCGCCAACTGTAAGCTCGATGTACTCATCCGTTTCAGTAAGAATCCTCTCGGCTCGGGGCTCGCGGTCCGGCGCTTCTGCAGAGTCAGCCATGCGTTCTCCTCAAATGCGTGGCCTTGGTTCCTGTTCCGGATACCTCAGGCAAATGAATGCGTAGATCAATCCTAGATTGTACGATGCTTGTTAGCATGCTTCTGCTGCAATCATTTAGGCGCCTCGCCCGTCCCGAACGTCTTCAAATGCGGGCGGCCCAAAAACGACGCTATATTCAAAGGACTTTTGGGATAATGTTCAAAAGAAATCTGCCATTTCTTCGGAGGATTTGGAATGCGTGACCGGCCGACCCGGACTTATCCCTTACGCGCCCATTCGAGCGCGGAGGGACACCGTGAAGTCAGTAGGAAGCCAATCAACGAAGGATGTTCAGTTTAGCACACATGCCAGACGGCGTGCGCAACAGCGTGGGGTACGGAGTGCCGACCTCGTGCTCTTGCTGTTCGGTGCGGATCGAGAGTCGCCAGTGGGGGCCGGCTGTGTCGCTCGTTCGATTTCCCGTAACCGCCGAAGAGAGCTTCTCGCGGAGGGCTATCCATCCAGCATCGTCGATCGTGCCGCTAGGATCGCGGTGGTCGAAAGCCAGGACGGTGAAGTCATGACTGTGCTGCGGCCGAGCGGTTTTCGCGGAAAGAGATATCGCAAGGTCTACCGTACTCGTCGGCGGAAGTCTGCCTGAGACAGGGTGTCACCATGCCAGAAAATATAATTCAATTCCCTAGCGGCTCTGCACGAGAGACCGATAAGGCGTTGGTCGAGAAGGCGGCTGAAGCGAAAAGATTGGTTTCTGATCGCCTCCGCGCGAAGTCGATACGAAAGAGACTCGACGACCGGAAGATGATTGACAAGGTAAGCGATAGGATACGTGTCGCCCAAAATCTCAAGTCTATCCTAAATGAGTTGAAGGCCAAGGGTCTTCGGTCCGAAAGCCTCTTGCGCGATCTGCGTATGGGCCAGAAAGGCGATTCCACGAAACAGTTGCACAACTATGTTCTGCCCGAGGACGGTACACCGGACCCCAATAGCAAGAGAGTCCAAGCGCTCACGAAGACCGCCTCAAAGTATTTGCGACTCGCTGAGGGGGCAGCGAAAGCGTTGAACTATGATCCCGATCTGATCGCGCTGCGGCTCTTCGAGAATACCAGCTATCAGCTCGCAGACGACGTCCCGGACGAGAAGATCGCATCGATGGATCAGATCCGCGAGCTTTTAGTGCGGATGGCAGAGGGGGCGATGCGCCGCAATGACCTCGGAACGTACCTCGATACACTTCAGTCGCGCAGGATCGGCTGGGATATTGACGGTGTATTCGGGCATTACGGTTCGCTGCCATCCAGCATTTTCTTCAGCGATCGGGCAGCTCGGCATGTAAGCTATCTGGGCTACGCCCCAACCGTGCTTCTCTATCGACGAGATGTCGGTCCCCTCACGTCGATCGAGGGAGAAGCATATCAGATCGATTTTGATAGAGACCCTGATGCGGTGACAGGATTCTTGCGGGAGAACAGGCCGCTTCCAACAAAGCATCGAATGCCGGTCAGCGTCAGCATTTATCGTGAGGTCTGGTTTGGCATCGGTCCCATGGAGACAAACTACAATTGGGCGCCAATATTCGAAAAGCGGCTTTCATTTCACATCCGGGGACACCAAGCCGCAAACCGCTCCTTAGATGTGCGCAGCTATGACCCCAGCATTTTGTTTGCCTCGGGAATGGGAAAAGATGATCTGCCGCGCCGTCTGCGTTGGCTCCACCAATTCACATTGCTTCCCATGTGTTCCGAAGGGGCAAATCTGTCATTTTCGGTTAGCCCTCACCTTGATACTTCCGAATCAATAGGGTCGGAGGATGTTCAACGTGAAAGTCTGGAAGGGCGTTGGCTTATCGCTCTCGATCGCTTCGACAGCAATGGCTTATCCGTCGACGATGACGTAGATCCTACCAAAGGCCAGTTCTTCTATGAGGCGGTCGACCTCGCATCGTGTGTAAAGTATCTGGATCAAGTAGCGGATCCTGACGATTGGGACACATTCGACGGCGAGTGTGGCAGCGTTTCATTGAATCGCGAACTGTGGGCCTCCTACGACGAGAGGGAATCCTGGTATCAGGATTTCTCCTGGGAAGGCTCACCCGAGATGCACGTCGCTTCGCCCAAAGGCAGCATAGCCCGGGCCATTGAGCAGAATCTGCTTCGAGATGATACTGATTATCGGTTAGATGCCGCGCTCTATGACACCGTAGCTGAGCGCGTTCGCGCCGCGATACAGTGTTATCGGCAGGTTGTTCAGAATCGCGACAACCGTATTGCGGAGCTATTGCAGTCCTGGAAGGAAAGTTAATAGTGTAGGCCTTCTGATCGAAGAGAGCGCGCGCGCTGGTCTAGTCCTCGCGCGGTCAAGGGCTCTCACGTCTTCATGAGACGCAGCGCTCGTCAGCCGCAATCATCATTGTGGGCCCCGCATTCGTGGAAATGCTCTTTTATTGCTCCAAAAGCGAAGCACTGGGGCCCCAAACATGGTGGGGGTACTTTCAAGAAAAAACCTGGGTTGACCAACTGTCAGGCGCCGCTGCTTACCCAGTGCTTACCCCAACGGGCAGACAAATTCAGGAAATTTCTGAAAGAGGCCGATTCTACTGGCGCACCCGACACGATTCGAACGTGTGACCTTTGCCTTCGGAGGGCAACGCTCTATCCAGCTGAGCTACGGGTGCAGTGGGCTTCGTTTAGCCGATTGGCGGGGGGCGGGCAACCGCTTCTCGCCGCGTTGCGCTAGGCCATTTTACGCCGGAAAGGGACCGGAACCACCGTGGGATCGCGGCCGAGGCCGGCGAACTCGGCGAGAACGCGTTCGGCGCAGATGACGCGGTTGCGGCCGAGCCGTTTGGCCGCATAGAGCGCCTCGTCGGCCGCACCGAGCAGCCGGTCGGGGCTGCCGTCGGCTTCGCCCGGAATATGGCTGGCGACGCCGACGCTGAGGGTGACGTGGTCGCCGGCCCCGATGGCGCCATGGGCGATCCGCAGGGCCATGACGGCGCAGCGGATCTCGTCGGCGATGGTGCAGGCGGCATCGCCATCCAGGTCCGGCAGGATCAGCGCGAATTCCTCGCCGCCATAGCGGCTGGCAAGATCGAGCGGGCGCACGGCGTGGCGGCTGACGACGGAAGCGACCGCACGCAGGCATTCGTCGCCGCTCTGGTGGCCGTGGCGGTCGTTGAACAGCTTGAAATGGTCGACGTCGACGAACAGCAGCGCCATCGGCTTCTGCGTCCGCTGGGCGCGCTCCCATTCGCTCATCAGCATCTGGTCGAACGCGCGGCGGTTCGACAGGCCGGTCAGCCCGTCCTTGGTGGCAAGCTCCTTCAGCGCCATCTCGGCGCGCTTCTGGTCGGTGAGGTCGCGCAGCGTCTCCACCACCGCGATCAGATGCCCGGCCTCGTCGTGGATCGGGCCGGCGTCGATGGCGAGATAGAGCTGGCTGCCGAGCTTCGGCATCACGCACCAGTTCTCGGCGCTGAAGCCGAGCCCGTTATGCCCGCGCGCGGCATATTCCGAGTAGAACTCCGGCAACTGCTCCGGGCGGTCGAGCGCCACGAGGTCGGCGAGACAAGGGCGCCTGGTCTCGTAGAAAGCCTGCCAGTGCTTATTGGTGCCGATCACCTCCGAGGCGGCAACGCCGGTCAGCCGCTCGCAGGCTCTGTTCCAGATCACGACGCGGCGCTTCGGGTCGATCACGAAGGTCGGCACCACCAGATGCTGCATCAGCCGCACGGCATAGGAATCCGCAACGTCGACGGCCTTGGGTGAAGTCTTGCCTGGAGTTTTGGCTGGCTTCGCCATCAGGCCACCGCCGCCACCGGTACGGCATTGCCTGGGCCGAACAGTTTTCGCACCTCGCTGGCCGGCTTTGGCCGGCTGAACAGGTAGCCCTGCATCTGCGTGCAGCCGAGCGCGCGCAGCATCTCGCGCTGCGCCTCGGTCTCGACGCCCTCCGCGACCGTGGTCATGTTGCTGGCGGCGGCGATGTTCACCACCGCCTGCACGATCACGGGCGCGCCGCTCGTCTCCGCGATATCGGCGACGAAGCAGCGGTCGATCTTGATCTTGTCGAACGGGAAGCGCTTCAGATAGCTCAGCGAGGAGTAGCCGGTGCCGAAATCGTCGAGCGCGATGCGCACGCCGATCGCGCGGAGCTGGTGCAGGATCGAGAGCGCCGCCTCGTCGTCGCGGATCAGCACGGCCTCGGTGATCTCGAGCTCGAGCCGGGACGGGGCGAGGCCGGAAGCGGCGAGCGCGCCGGCGATCCGTAGCGCCAGCGTGTCGCATTTGAGCTGCACCGGCGAGACGTTGACCGCGACACGCACATGTGCCGGCCAGGTCGCGGCCTCGTTGCAGGCCATGCGCAGCACCCAGTCGCCGAGCTCGTTGATCAGGCCGGTGTCCTCGGCAATCGGGATGAACTCCGCCGGCGACACCATGCCGCGCTCGGGATGCCGCCAGCGCAGCAGCGCCTCGCAGCCGGCGACCTCGTTGCTGCGCAGATCGACCAGCGGCTGATAGTGAATCTCGAAACCGCCGTTCATCAGGGCCTGGCGCAGATCCTGCTCCAGGGACAGGCGCGCCTTGGCGCTCGCATCCATCTCCGGCTCGAAGAAGCGGTGGGTACGGCGTCCTTCGGCCTTGGCGCGGTACATCGCGAGGTCGGCATTCTTGATGAGCTGGTCGAGATCGGTGCCGTCCTGCGGCGCCAGCGCGATGCCGATGCTGGCGTCGGTGGAGAGCTGATGCCCGAAGCAGTGATAGGGACGGCGGATCGCCTCGTAGATTCGGGTCACGAACGACACCACGTCGGCGGACGATTCGATCCCGGACTGGATCACCGCGAATTCGTCGCCGCCGAGCCGCGCGATCAGGTCGCCTTGCCCGAGGCAGCCGCGGATGCGGCTCGCGATCGCCTTCAGTAGCTCGTCACCGACGTGATGACCGAGCGAATCGTTGATGCCCTTGAACTCGTCGACGTCGATATAGAGCACCGCGAATTGACCGCCGCCGCTGACCGTCTCCAGCTCGCGCTCGATCTGCTCGCGGAACAGCACCCGGTTCGGCAGGTCGGTGAGCGCGTCGTAATGCGCCATGTGCGCGATCTTCTCGTCGGCGCGCCGCCGTTCGGTGACATCCTCGACGACATTGATGAGGTAGCGCGGCTCGCCGGACTTGTCGCGGATTCCGATCCGGGTCGAGGTGATGTAGCGCAGCCCCTTGGCCTGGCTCTGCCAGGCATGTTCGTCCTTGAACAATCCCTTGGCCGCCTGCAGCGCCTTGCTGTCGTCGTCGGTGACGACCCTGGCGGAGGCATCCGGGTACATGTCGAAGGGGGTCTTGCCAACGATGTCTTCACTCGATTGGCCGAATTGCTCTTCGGCGGTCCGGTTGACCAACAGATATTGCCGCGTTCGAGCATCCTTCACCGTGATCTGCGACGGGATGTGATCGATGATCTCGCGCAGGAACATGTAGTTGCGGTCGCGTTCCTGCTCCAGATTGCGACGCTCGGTGATGTCTTCGATTGTTGCCACCCATCCGCCCTGCGCGAGCGGAGTGTTGATGACCTGGAAAGCGCGGCCGTTGGGCAGCTCGTGAATCCTGGTGGAGACCGTGCCTTCGGCGACGATCCGCATCACGTCGGCGCAAAACGCCTCGACGTCGCCGCCGAACGCGCCGCGCTCCTTGCGGTGGTGCATCGCCTCATGGATGTGGCAGCCGGGCTTGATGACGTCATGCGAGAGGTCGAACATGTCGGCGTAGCGGCGGTTGCAGGTGACGATGTATCCGGCGGCGTCGTACAGGATCAGCCCTTGCGACATGTTGTTCAAGGCGGTGTCGAGCCGCCTCCGCTCCGCTTCCAGCCGTTGCTGCGCCTCGCGGTTCTGCCGGTTGATCTGGCGAACGATCAAGAACAGAATCAGCGCAATCACGGTGGCCGAAAGCGCGGCGGTGGTGACCATGAAACCGGTCTGCTGCCGCCAGTCGGCCAGCGCGGCGCTCGTGGTGTTGGTCGCGACGATGACCAGCGGGAAATGCGAAAGCGAGGCCGCCGAGCCGAGGCGATCCTCGCCGTCGATCGGACCCTTGACGCGCAGGGTGTGCCGGCCACCCTCTGTCAGCATCTTGCGCATCAGCGGCGCGTCCTTGAAGTTCCTGCCGATCAGCCCTTCGACATGCGGGTAGCGCGCCAGCATCTTGCCTTCGCGGTCGAACAGCGAGATCGCCGTGCCCTCGGCAAGCGCAACGGAGGCGAAATAGTTCTGGTAGTTGTCCGGATCGATCCGGCGGACCATCGCGCCGAAGAAGCTGCCGTCCGCGCCGTTCAGTCGACGCGCGACGATCGTGGTCCATTTCCCGATGATGAAGCTGCGGACTGACTCCAGCGCCACCGGTTCGGCCATCGGATTCGATTTGAACGTCTGAAAGTAGGCGCGCGAGGAGACGTTGATCTTGGGCAACGGCTGGGCCCGCGACCAGTTGATCAGTTCGCCGTCGGCATCGTAGATCGCGATGTCGCCGAGATAAGACACGGAGCTGGTCTTGCTGCGCAGCATCTGGTTCGTGGCAGGTGCGGACATGCGCTCGCGGAACATCGCGGCCGAACTGATCTCCGGCAGGTTCATCTGCCCGATCACATCGGCGGCGACAACGTCGGAATCTTCAAATTGCTGATCGAAGTGCCGCGCGATCAGCTGCACCGTGTTTTCCAGCTCGCGCTCGCGGTTGGCCAGGGTACGTTCGCGAAATTCGCCGACGGCCATGGCGGTCACGGCGAAGATCCCTGCGACCAGCAACACGCCGCACAGGGTCAGCCACAGCACCGGTCCGCGGCGAATCGCTGCCTCCCAGCCGTTCTTCGCGGCTAGGGACATTCCGGCTGCGACCCCTGACAAGACCTGGCGCATTCCCCCTCCCTGGAAGGACAGGAATACACCGCACAAATGGCGCAAACCTTAGGAAAGCCAGTTACCTAAGCATTAACTCGTTGCGCGATCACAGGCAGGTCCAGTGAGCCGCTGCGCTGCATCACTAACCGCGCGTTAATGCGAGGTGCCCGCGCTCTTGTCGCCACCGCCATTGCGCAGCCGTCCGACCACGCCGGTCGGAAAAAAGTAGACGCTGGCGATGAAGAGCAGCCCGAGCCACAGCAGCCAGCGGTCGGGATGCAACAGCCCCGGCAACAGCGGCAGGCCGGCTTCAGACGCCGCCTTGGAGGCGACGCCCATCAGCGACTGCAAATAGTTCTGGGCGAGGATGAAGATGGTGGCGCCGATGATCGCGCCGTAGATCGTGCCCATGCCGCCGATCACGACCATCAAGAGAATGTCCAGCATGATCGAGAAGCTGAGCGAGGTATCAGGACCGGCATAGCGCAGCCACAGCGCATTAAGAATGCCGGCGCCGGCGGCCACCAATGCGGCGAGGCAGTTGGCGTAGGTCAGGTGGAAGACGGTGCGGAAGCCGAGCGCCTCGGCGCGGAAGCGGTTTTCGCGGATGGCCTGCAACACGCGCCCGAACGGCGAGTTCACCACCCGCAGCAAAGCGAGGATCATCAGGGCCGAGACGGCGAACACCAGATAATAGGTCAGGATGCGGCCGTTGACCTCGAATCCGAGCACGTTCCTGGAGATCAGCACCGTGCCGGGGCGCAGCAGCTCCGGCAGTTGAAAGCTGCGGCCGTCCTCGCCGCCGGTCAACCAGGAGAGCTGCGAGGCCAGCACCTGGAAGGCGGATGCGACCGCGAGCGTGATCATGGCAAAGAAGATCGCGGCGACCCGCAGCGAGAACAGTCCGATCGCGAGCGCAAGCAGCGCGGCCAGCGGCAGGCCGACGACGATGCCGGTTGCGACCGCGCCCCAATTCGGACCCATGCCGTACAGCGCGATCGCGATCGCGTAGCTGCCGATCCCGTAGAACATGGTGTGTGCGAACGACACCGAGCCGGTATAGCCGAGCAGGAGGTCGTAGGAGGCAACCAGCGCGGCAAAGACGCAGATCTTGGCCGCGACGTTCAGCGCCTTGGCGCCAGGGAACAGGAACGGCGTTAGCGCCAGCGCCAGGATGATGAGGATGAGAACGAGGGTGAGAACGCGGCTACGCGGTGGATCGCCCGAGAGGATCATCATCGGCTGGTCACCGCATAGAGGCCGCGCGGCCGCCACATCAGAATGGCGACCATCAGCAGAATGTTGGAGACGAGGGCGAGTTTCGGCACCAGGAAGCCGCCGTAATTGGCGATCATCGCCACCAGGATCGCGCCGATGAAGCAGCCGCCGATCGAGCCGAGGCCGCCGATGATGACGACGATGAAGATCAAGACGGTGAGGTCGTCGCTCATGGAGGCGTGCACCTGCTCGCGATACAGCGCCCACATCACGCCGCCGAGGCCGGCCAGCGCCGATCCCGTCATGAACACGCCGAGGAACAGGCGGCGGATGCGATAGCCGAGCGCCTCGACCATCTCGCGGTTCTCGACGCCGGCGCGGATCAGAAGCCCGAGCTTGGTCCGGTTGAGCACGAGCTGGATCGCGATGAAGACGACGAGGCCGATCAGCATCGCCAGCACGCGGTATTTCGCGATCGCGACGTCGCCGAGGATGAAGGAGCCGCGCAGCGACGTCGGCAGCGGCGTCGGGATGATCTGCGGCCCCCACACCGCATAGAGCGTCTGCTCGGCGACGATCAGGCCGCCCGTCGTCATCAGGATCTGCTTCAGATGCTGGCCGTAGACGGGCAGGATCAGCACACGCTCGACGATCAGGCCGAGCGCACCGGAAACCGCCATCGACAGCAATGCCGCCGGCGCCAGCACCGCGAGATTCATCCACAGCGAATCCGCCTGAAGCGAGGCCGCGAATGGCGCCAGCACCAGGGTTGCGACATAGGCGCCGACCGCGATGAAGGCGCCATGGCCGAAATTGAGCACGTCCATCAGGCCGAACACGAGTGTGAGCCCGGAGGCCATGATGAAGATCATCATGCCCATCGCGAGGCTCGCGGCCGTCAGCGTCAGCCATGTGCTGGGGGAGCCGATCAGCGGGATCATCACGAGTGCGACCGCGATCGGCAGCAGGATCGGCGCGATGTCGCGCTTCGGCTTCGGCAGCGGATCGGTTGCGGCGAGTTCAGTCACTGATGCGCCTCCAGGCTCAGGCCGAGCAGCCGCTCCTGCAACGGCACGTCGGCGGCGAGCGCCGCCATCTCGCCGCGATGGACGATGGTGCCGTTGTCCATCACGAGCACGTTGTCGCCGAGCTCGCGGGCGGCAAAGAAATTCTGCTCGACCAGCAGGATGGTGGCGCCCTTACGCTTGATCTCCTTCAGGCACTCGATCAGCGCCATCACGATCGCCGGAGCCAGCCCCTTGGTCGGCTCGTCGATCAGCAAGAGCTTGCGCGGTTCGACGATGGCGCGGGCGATGGACAACATCTGCTTCTGTCCGCCCGAGAGACTTCCCGCGCGCGACAGCCAGAACCGGCGTAGCGCGGGGAAGAAGCCAAAAATCCAGTCGAGCTGGGCGTCGTCGAGCGGTCCGTCGCGCGCCGCCAGCACCAGATTTTCCTTCACCGTGAGGTCGGAAAACACCGCCATGCTCTCCGGCACGTAGCCGACGCCGAGCCGCGCGATGTCGGGCGTCGCACGGCTCTCGATGCGCTCGCCGGCGAGGCTGATCTCGCCGGAGGAGGCCTGCCAGAGGCCCATGACGGTGCGCAATGTCGTGGTCTTGCCCGCGCCGTTGCGGCCGAGCAGCATCGTGGTCTGCCCCTGCGCGACAGCGAGATCGATGCCCTGGAGAATGTGATAGCGGCCGATATGGGTGTGCACGCCGGAGAGCTTTAACAGATCGGTCATGCTGCGCTCCCTGCAGCTTTCTGCCCTTCAGCTTTCTTGGGTGCGACGCCCAGATAGGCTTCCTGCACGATCGGTGACGCAATCACCTCGGCCGGCGGACCGTCCGCAACAAGTTGCCCGTTATGCAGCACGATGATGCGGTCGGCGAGCGAACGGACGACGTCCATCTTGTGCTCGACCAGGAGAATGATCTTGCTCTTGTCCTGCTTGAGCTGCGCGATCAGGTTCAACACAACCGGCACCTCGTCGATGCTCATGCCTGCGGTCGGCTCGTCGAACATGAACACCTTCGGCTCGAGCGCGATCATCAGCGCGACCTCGAGCTTGCGCTGGTCGCCATGCGACAGTGCGGTTGCGGCCACGCCGCGGCGGCCGCCGAGCGCGACCTGATCCAGAATCGCATCGGCGCGGGCGATCAGGTCACCGCGGACCATCCAGGGCCGCAGCATGTCGTAATGCGTGCCACCAGCAGCCTGCACGGCGAGGCGGACGTTTTCCTCCACCGAGAGGTTCGGAAAGAGATTGGTGAGCTGGAAGGCGCGCCCCAGGCCTGCGCGCGTCCGCATCGGCGCCGAATGCTGGGTGATGTCTATGCCGTCGAACAGGATGCTGCCGCTCGATGCGCGGAGCTGGCCTGAGATCAGGTTGAAATAGGTGGTCTTGCCGGCGCCGTTCGGGCCGACGATCGCGGTGAGCTCGCCGGGGCGGAAGCTGCAGGTGACGCTGTTGACCGCGACATGACCGCCGAAGCGGATGGTGAGGTCGCGGGTTTCGAGGGTCAGCGTCATGGGAAATCTGGCGAATGATGAGAGGAAGATGTTTCCGCGATCACGCTGCACCCCCTCCCCCGCTTGCGGGGGAGGGTCGGGGAGAGGGTGTCTCAGCAATCGAGAACCCCAAGAGGATAAAGCCCTCTCCCGGCCTCTCCCGCAAGCGGGAGAGGTGAAGAAGCACCTACCGCTTGTTGCGGACCGGAACGTCCATGTCCTCGATCTTCAGCTCGCGCACCGGCTCGAGCACGGCCCAGGCGACGTTCGGATCGACCTTGACCTTGAAGTGATACATGCTCTGGAGCGCCTGATGGTCCTCCTTGCGGAACATCATCTTGCCCTTCGGCGTGTCGAACTCCAGGCCTTCCATCGCTGATATCAGCTTCTCGGTGTCGGTCGACTTCGCCTTGGTGACGGCGGCGACGACGGACATCGCGGCGGCGAAGCCACCCGCAGTGAAGAAGTCCGGCGGTGCGTTGAAGCGCTTCTGGTGCTCGGCGACCAGCCAGTCGTTTACCGGGTTCTTCGGGATCGCATAGAAATAGTAGGTCGCGCCTTCCATGCCGGGCAGGCCCTTGTAGGCGGCGAGCGCCGGCAGGATGTTGCCGCCGGTGGACAGTTCGATGCCGTAGCGCTTCGGATCCATGTCCTGGAGCTTTGCCAGAGGATTGCCGGCGCCGGCCCAGATCACCCAGATCACCTTGCGGCCCGGCTTGTCCTTCAGCGCGTCGAACAGGCGCTGGCCGACCGCCGTGAAGTCGGTGGTGGAGGTCGGGGCATATTCTTCGGCGGCGAGCGTCGCGCCGGTCTTGGCGAGCGCCTCCTTGAAGGCGGCGACGCCGTCGCGGCCGAACGCGTAGTCCTGCGCCAGCGTCGCCACGGTGACGCCCTGCTTGCCGATCGCGACTGCGTTGGAGATCGCGTCCTGCGACGAGTTGCGCGCGGTGCGGAAGATGTAGCGATTCCACTTCTCGCCGGTAATCTGATCCGCGACCGCGGGCTCGACGATCAGGATCTTCTTGTTCTCCTCGGCGACGGGCAGGATCGCGAGTGCCGCGGCCGACGAGGTCGTGCCGATCGCGATGTCGGCCTTGTCGTCCTGATAGGCTTCCGCGAGCGCGGCCTTGGAGAGATCCGGCTTGCCCTGGTCGTCCTTGGTGATGACGACGATCTTGCGACCGTCGAGCGTCATGGTGCCCTTGGTGGCGTATTCAAAACCCATTTGCAGGCCGGTCTCGGTCTGCTTGGCATAGGCCTCGAGCGGGCCGGTCTTGCCGTAGATCAGCGCGACCTTGAGATCGTCGGCCTTTGCGGAGGTGCCCGCGGCGATGGCGAGGATGGTTGTTGTTATGATGAGTGAACGACGCACGATGGTCCCTCCCGATTTAAAGCCTCTCGGCAATAGCGATTTGCACAACGGTACGAACATTGCAATTAAACCTTCCGGCTGAGCTTAACGCCCTCGACCTGACGCCAGTCCGACCGCGCCTCGTCCGGACTCTCGAAGATATGCGGCGCAACGCCGCGCTTCTCCAGGGCTTCGCCAAGCTTGATGCGCAGGAAGCCCGACGTGGTGTAACGCGACACGCCGGAATAGAAGCGATCGACGAGGCTGCGCACCATCGCCGAATATTCGTCCATCAGCTCCGGCAGGATGGAAAAATTGTCATAATTGACGATGGCGTAGACCCGGCGGCCGAGCGGGGCGAGCCTCGCCTCGACGATGGCCGCGATGGTGTCGATCTCGCACCTGCTGCGCAGCGGATAGCGTTCCAGGTTGACGAAGAACAGGTTCTGCTGCTCGTCCAGCGTGAAGCGTTGGTCGAGCGGGATGGTGAGCAGGCGCTCGCGCAGGTCCATGAGGCCGTCGCGGAAGATGCGGTCGTCCATCGCTGCGGGATCGCGCCGGATCAGCGGCTTGAAATCCATCAGGCGCAGGATATCGCGCTCGATGTCGATGCCGGGTGCGACCTCCGTGAGCTCGAGTCCGTCAGGCCGCAGCTCGAACACACAGCGTTCGGTGACATACAGCGTGCGTTGCCGCCGCGCGGCGGCAAACGGGCCGCTGAAGGTGACGTGTTCGACCTTGTCGACGAATTTGCGTGATGTCGCCTCATTGAGGATGACGAGTTTCCCGTCATTCACCGCAATGCGCTGCTTGCCCGCGCCGAACGTGCCGACGAACACGACCTCTTTGGCATTCTGGCTGATGTTGATGAAGCCGCCGGCACCCGCAAGCTTCGGGCCGAACTTGCTGACATTGAGATTGCCGGCGCGGTCCACCTGGGCGAGACCGAGGAAGGCGGCGTCGAGACCGCCGCCGTCGTAGAAGTCGAACTGATACGGCTGGTCGATCACCGCCTGCGTGTTGATCGCCGCGCCAAAATCGATGCCGCTCGCGGGGATGCCGCCGATCACGCCCGGCTCCGCCGTCAGCGTGATGAGGTCGATGATCCGCTCCTCATTGGCGACCGAGGCGATCCCCTCGGGCATGCCGATGCCGAGATTGACGACGCTGTTGGCCTTGAGCTCGAGGGCGGCGCGCCGGGCGATGATCTTGCGCTCGCTGACCGGCATCACCGGCAGTGAGGCGGCGCGGACGCGGATCTCGCTCGAGAAGGCCGGATTGTACTGCGTGCCAAAGGTCTGCCAATGGTTCTCCGGCTTCGCCACGACGACACAATCGACGAGAATGCCGGGAATCTTGACCTGGCGCGGATTGAGACTGCCGCCCTCGGCCACGCGTTCGACCTGGGCGATGACGATGCCGCCGGAATTATGCGCGGCCATCGCGATGGCGAGCGCCTCCAGCGTCAGCGCCTCCTTCTCCATGGTGAGGTTGCCGTCGGGATCGCCGGTGGTGGCGCGGATGATCCCGATGTCGATCGGAAACGCCTTGTAGAGCAGGCACTCCTCGCCGCCGATCGTGATCAGCTCCACAAGCTCTTCGGTGGTGCGAGCGTTCAGCTTGCCGCCGCCGTGCCTGGGATCGACGAACGTGCCGATGCCGACGCGGGTGATATGTGCCGGACGATGCGCGGCGATGTCGCGGAACAGATGCGTGATAACGCCTTGGGGCAGGTTGTAGGCCTCGATCTGGTTGGCGATCGCGAGCTGCTGTAATTTCGGTGCAAGGCCCCAATGGCCGCCAATCACGCGGCGCACCAGGCCTTCATGGGCGAAATGATTGAGGCCGCGATGCTTGCCGTCGCCCTGGCCCGCGGCATAGACCAGTGCGAGGTTGCGCGGCTTGCCCTGCGTGTAGGGCGCATCGCCCTCGTTGGCGAGATAGAGCTCCTCCAGCGCGACCGCGATCTCCTCGGCAAAGCCGATGCCGACGAAGCCGCCGGTCGCCACCGTGTCGCCGTCGCGGATCAGCATGACCGCTTCGGCCGCCGTGACGACCTTGCCTTTCTCGGAATTGCGCAGGTAAGGCAGAGCTGGGTGATGGCTCACGGCGTTCCTCCCGATCTGTTCGACCGCATGCCGTTGTTGCTGTGTATTGCCCCTATCGCGAGGAGCAGCCCTGGAAAGCTTGCTCCTCGCGACAGAAGGCATCGTCGGGACGTTCAGGGCTGAACTATCTTGCGTGTTTCGGTGGCGAAGTAGACCGACACGATGGTGATGATCGCCAGCGCGATCATGTACAGCGAGATCGGCCAGGTTGCCGGCGCGTAGGCCGTCATCAGGCCCGTCGCGATCAGCGGCGACAGCGCGCCGGCGAAGATCGAGGCGAGGTTGTAGCCGAGCGAGACGCCGCTGTAGCGGACCTTGGTGCCGAACAGTTCCGACAGGAAGCTCGCCTGCGGGCCGTACATGGCGGCATGACCGATGGCGAGGCCGAGCACGATCGCGATCCAGGCATATTGCGGATTCCTGGTCGCCAGCAGCATGAACAGCGGGAACGACATCAGTGCCGAGAACACCGCGCCAAAAATGTAGATTGGTCGACGCCCGACGCGGTCGGAGAGCGCACCGAAGGCCGGAATGGTGAAGGTCTCGATCGCCGCGCCGATCAGCACGCCGTTGAGCATGTCCGGCCTGTTCATGCCGAGCGACTGCGTCGCGTAGGCGAGCACAAAGGTGGCGTAGATGTAGAAGAAGCCGTTTTCGGCAAAGCGCGCGCCCATCGCCAGCAGGATGTTCTTGGGATACATCCGGATCGCCTCGATGATCGGCATCTTGACGTCCTGCTTGCTGTCCTTGACCTTCTGGAACTCCGGCGATTCCGCGATGGTGAAGCGGATCCACAGGCCCACGAGCACCAGCGCGATCGAGAACAGGAACGGGATGCGCCAGCCCCAGGCCAAGAGCTGCGCGTCGGTCAGCATCGAGGACACAACCGAGAACACCAGCGTGCCGAGCACGAGGCCGAGCGGTGCGCCGAGTTGCGGCCAGCTTCCGTAAAAGCCTTTCTTGTCCGCGGGCGCATGCTCGACCGCCATCAGCACCGCGCCGCCCCATTCGCCGCCGAGGCCGAAGCCCTGGACCAGGCGGCAGGTGACGAGCAGGATCGCGGCCCAGATGCCGGCGGTCTCGTAGGTCGGCAGGAATCCGATCGCCGCGGTCGCCGCGCCCATGATCAGCAGCGTCAGATAAAGCATGGTCTTGCGGCCGATCTTGTCGCCGTAATGGCCGAATACGACGCCGCCGAGCGGGCGCGCGATGAAGCCGAGCGCGTAGGTCGCGAACGCCAGCAGCGTTCCCATCATCGGGTCGAAGTTGGGAAAGAACAGCTTGTTGAAGATCAGCGCCGCGGCGGTGCCGTAGAGGAAGAAATCATACCATTCGATGGCCGTGCCGATCAGGCTCGCGGTGGCGACCGTGACGTGCGAGGGCTGTTTGGCCTGAAGCTGATGGACCGTGATCGCTTCACTCATCTTGCATCCTCCCTGGTTGCGAATGCGCATGTGCAGCATGCGTCATTGTGCAAAGCGAAGAGCAAGGTCCGCGCCAGATGCGGTCGGTTTGCGCAAAATGGCTGAAAAGACGGCAATTCCCGCATTCGCGCCCGGGAGGAGCCGCGATGCACCGTGTCAGGAATCCGAGACTCCGGACAATTCCGTGTCTCGAAACTCAGACGGAGGCCGGTCCCGCGGCCAAGCCGAACTTGGCGAGCTTCTTGTAGAAGGTCGCGCGCGAGATCCGCAGCATCCTGGCGGCCTCGGAGATCTGGCCGTTGCTGGCGGCGAGCGCCTGTTCGAGCGTGTGCTTCTCGAACTCGGCCTCGGCTTCGGCATAGGGCACCACGAGCCCGCCCGGACGCGCCGGCGCTGCGGGCCTCACCTCGGTGCCGACGGGGAGGATGCGGGCGACATCGTCGCCGGTCAGCCGTCCGGAATCGCTGAGGATCAGCGCGCGCTCCAGGATGTTGCGGAGCTCGCGGACGTTGCCCGGCCAGTCGTAGCGCGCGAGCGCGGCGAGCGCGCTCGGCGTGATCCTGGCGTTGACGTAATCGCCGGATGCGCTGATGTCCTCGAGCAGCCGGGCGCAGATGTCGGGGAGATCATCGAGGCAGTGGCGCAGCGGCGGCAGATCGATCGAGAGGACGTTGAGACGATAATAGAGGTCGGGCCGGAAGGCGCCGTCGCTGACGCGCTTGCGCAGGTCCACATTGGTGGCGGCGACCACGCGTAGGTCGACCTTGGAGATCTTGTCCGAGCCGAGCGGCTCGATCTCGCGCTCCTGGAGCACACGCAGCAGCTTGGCCTGCAATTGCAGCGGCATCTCGCCGATTTCGTCGAGGAACAGCGTGCCGCCGTCCGCGATGCGGAACTTGCCCTCGCGCCCCCTGCGGTCGGCGCCGGTATAGGCGCCCGGCGCGGTGCCGAAAAATTCCGATTCGATCAGCGTGTCGGGGACCGCGGCGACATTGACGCTGACGAACGGCTTTTCCGCGCGGGACGAGGCGTTGTGAATCGCCTGGGCCAGCATCTCCTTGCCCGTTCCGGTCTCGCCGGTGAGGAGCACCGTGACGCTCTGCCGCGCGGCGCGGCTTGCAAGCTCCTTGGCCTGCGCGATTCCCGGCGTCGTACCGACGTAGTCGGCGAAGGTGAAGCGCGCCGCGCGGGGGTTGGACAATTGCCGCCGCGCCAGCCGCAGATCGCTCTCGAGCTGGGCCACGCGGGCGAGCAACGGCTTGAGGCTTTCGAGGTGGTCGTAGAGCACGAAGCCGATCGCGCCGATCACCTTGCCGTTCTCGTCCTCGATCGGCATGCGGGTGACGACGAGCTGCTCGCCGCCGAGCTCCATGATGTCGAGCAGGATCGGCTCGCCGGTCTCGGCCACCTTCCGCATCAGGCTGTTCGGAATGACCTCCTCGATCGGCCGGCCGATCGCTTCACTGGTGCGCTTGAGGCCGAGGGAGGCGAGATATTTTTCGTTGACATAGACGACCCGCCCGCCGCGGTCGATCGCGATCGCGCCCTCGCAGAGGTTTTCCAGCCGCTCGAACAGCGTCTCCATCGCGCGCGCACGGAGATAGGCGGGATCGCTGATCGAGGAGGAAGAGGCAGACATGACATACCTCGGGGGAAGTGCGCCTGCTTATCACCAAAAGGCCCGTAATTTCAAAGGGGGAATTGGAGGCTGAGCCGTTCGCAATCTATCCACCGTCCCCCTGAGGTGCGAGCCTCGAAGGGCGACGGCCCGGCTGCATCCCGGCCGTTCATCCTTCGAGGCCCGACCCACGATGCACGCATCGTGGGCCTCGCACCTCAGGCTGACGGGGAGCGCTCATTGTATGTCAGTTGTCTGGGACCCTACCGTCGATAGCCGCCGGCCCGCGAATAGCCCTGCCGGTTCTGTTGCGTCGAGCGGTTTGTGACGCTGGCGCGTGCTTCGCTGGAGGCCGGCGTCGCCAGCTTCAGCTCCTCCAGGAAGATCGGCCGGGAAAAATAATAGCCCTGCGCGTAACGGATCTTGGTCGCAGCCTGGAGATAGGCGAGCTCCTCGTAGGATTCGATGCCTTCGGCAATCACGGTCATGCCGAGCGCTTCGCTCAGGGATTCGATCGCGCGCAAGATGCCCTGGTTGCGTGGTCGCTTATGGATATCGGTGATGAAGGAGCGGTCGATCTTGATCTCGTCCGCAGTGATGTCGGCCAGCGCCGAGAGTGAGGAATAGCCGGTGCCGAAATCGTCGATCGAGATACCGACGCCGAGCTTGCGGAACATCGGCAGGATCTCGGCCTGGAAATGATTCTTGGCGACGAAGGCGTCTTCGGTCACCTCGATCATGAAGCGCTGCGGAAAGCCGGTGTCGTCAAGCGCCTGCGCAAAGCTGCGCATGAATTCGGGGTTGCCGGCCTGCTTGGCCGCGACGTTGATGCTGATGGTCGCTTCCGCACCGAACGTCTCGTTGATCAGGTCGATCGACTTGACGATCTCGGCGAGCACGAGATGGGTCAGCTCGTCGATCAGCCCGAGTTCGCCGGCAAGATTGATGAACGAGCCGGGCGCCTGGATCAAGCCCTCGTCGTCGCGCAGCCGCACCAGGGCCTCGATGCCCTTTACGTCCTGCGTGCGGATGTCGACCTTGGACTGGAAGGCGCAGCAGAAGCGCTTCTCGAGGATGGCGAGCCGCAGCGATTGCTCGATCTTCGTCCGCGCCAGCGCCTCGCGCTCCATGCTGGAGTCGAAGAAGGCCGCCGATCCCTTGCCGTTATTCTTGATGCGGTACATCGCGATGTCGGCGTTCTGACGCAGTGTCTCGAAGTTGCTTCCGTGATCGGGATAGAGGCTGATGCCGACGGAGATGGAGGCGAAGACTTCCGAATTGTCGATAAAGAACGGCGCCGTCAGCCGCTCCAGCGTCGATTGCATGAACTCGGCGACTTCCTCCTGGCTCTGGATCGGCGACAGCAGCAGCAGGAATTCGTCGCCGGAGATGCGCGACAGCATGTCCGAATCGCGCAAGTCGCGTCCGAGCCGCTTCGACAGCTCGACCAGCAGGGCGTCGCCCACGGCGTGGCCGTAATAGTCGTTGATGTGCTTGAAATTGTCGACGTCGAGAAAAGCGAGCGCAAAGCGCTCGCCAGCGCGACCCTGGGCGAGCTGGCTGGTGGCGCGATGTTCGATCACGCGCCGCGAGGGCAGGCCGGTGAGCTCGTCGAAATAGGCCGAGCGGAACAGCTGGTCCTCGAAATTCTTCTGCTCGGTGATGTCGGAGGAGGCCGAGATCAGCAGCTCGCGTCCGTCGACGCGGACCGGACGATGGGTGGTCAGCAGCACCTGGCGTGCGGCTCCGTCGTGGAGCGCTTCCTCGGCGACGACCGCCTGGCCGGAGCTCAGGGCCTGCCGGCAGGCTTCCCGGCGCGGCGCGAGATCGCGCGAGGGACGGCTGCCGTCCATGCCGAGCTGGGTGGCCGCAACATCGTTGACCAGGAGAAGCTCGCCTTGCGCGTCCTGCACGGTCAGGCCGGCAGGCAGCATTCTAACGATTTCCTTGAGAAATCCGAGTTCGGCTTCACTCGCGCCGGAATATTTGTTGTCGTTCATAGAAGTCATGAATCTTGTTGTTTCAGCGCGCCTTTGCAATGGCCGTGATCTTGCGCGGTTCCCTCTTAAGTTCGGTTAAGGGGTCCGGAGAAATACGGTGGTGTCTTGCGGCGATGCGACGCGCAGCCCATCGTCATTAACAGAGCGTCAACGCGCCCAGCGAAACCGCGAGCGAAGCGCGCGATCGAGTTTCGTTTGCGCTGTGTCTAATCGCTTTTGGGGATACGGCATTGCATGATGCAATGAAGTCCGGTCCTGAGATAAGCGACCTCCGTCTTGCCGTCGAAGGCCGACAGCGCCGACTTCAACAGCTTGGTGCCGAAACCCGGCTCGGAGACCTTGTCGACGCTCGGGCCCTCGGTTTCATCCCAGGTGACGGTCAGACGGTCGTCGCTGACGGTCCATGACACCTGCAACAATCCGCGCGGCGCGGAGAACGCGCCATATTTCCCCGCGTTGGTGGCGAGCTCGTGAAACATCAATGACAGCGTGACCGCAAGCTTCGGCCGCAGGAACAGCCGTTCGCCGTTGAGCGTGAAGCGGACATGGCCATACGGCCCGAGCTCGGCGATCAGGAGATCGCGGATGTCGCAGCCCGCCTTGTCGATCCGCGAGATCAAATCGTCGGTCGTGGCCAGCGACCGCAGCCTCGGATCGATCCGGGCCCAGATCTGCGGCTGGTCGTACAGCACCTGGTGCAGCACGGCATGCACCGTCGACAGCTTGTTCTTCAGCCGGTGCTGGAGCTCGTCGACCAGCAGCTTGCGATAGTCTTCTTCCTCGATCAGGCGTCTGGAAATCCGGCGCTGCTCGACGAGGAGCGAGCGATAGTGCTCGACGCCCCAGATGGTGAGCGCGCAGACCGCCCAATAGAGCGCCAGCAGGGCGAATCGCGCGTGATCGGCAAAAGCATCGCTGAAATTCACGACGACGCCGAGCACGCCGCCGACCAGCGCCGTGATGATGCCGATGCGGAAGCCGCCGAACGCGGCCGCAAAGAACACGGCCGGGAAATACGGCGTGAAATAGACGTCGGGCCGCACATGGGCGAGAGCCCAGCGCGCCAGCGTCGCAACCAGCAGGCAGGCGACCGCAAACGCAAGGCTCAGGCCGAGCGATGGCGGTGCCACGCCCTGCCAGCCCTTGCGGAACTCGTCGATCAGCTTCCCCATGCGCAGTCCGGTCGCGATCTGCGTTCGACAATCGAGCGATCGCCAGGAATGTTACGCATGTCGTCGGCGCAAGCAAAGCTTGCCTTGTCGGGAGTCGGCAGGAATAGTGCCTGCTGCGGCGCCGACTGTCGCGGCGCCGTCATCGATCGGTGTCCGCCATTTGGCGTCAAGGGGTTTGAAAACAGGGACATTCCATGGGCAGGCTGGACGGCAAGGTCGCGGTGATCACGGGCGCGACAAGCGGGATCGGGTTGCGGACTGCGGAAGTCTTCGTTGCCGAAGGTGCCAAAATTGTGATCGCGGGCCGGCGTATACCGGAAGGCGAGGCACTGGCGAAGCAGCTCGGGGCGACTTGCGTCTTCCGCCAGACGGATGTGACGGTCGAAGCGCAGATGCAGGCGCTGATCGCGCTCGCGATGGACAAATTTGGCCGGATCGACTGCCTGTTCAACAATGCCGGCGGCCCGGCGCAGACCGGCGGCATCGAAGGCCTCGAGGTCGAGCGCTTCGACGCGGCGATGGCGACCTTGGTGCGCAGCGTCATGCTCGGCATGAAGCACGCCGCGCCCACCATGAAGAGGCAGGGTTTTGGCAGCATCATCAACAATGGCAGCATCGCCGGCCGTCTCGCCGGCTTCTCGTCCTCGATGGTCTACGGTGCGGCCAAGGCGGCGGTGATCCATCTCACCAAATGCGTGGCGATGGAACTCGGCGAGTCCAACGTGCGCGTCAACTCGATCTCCCCCGGCGCCATCGCGACCGGCATTTTCGGCAAGGCGCTCGGACTTTCGACCGATGCGGCGGAGAAGACGCCGGCGGTGATGCGCGAGGTCTACAAGACCGCGCAGCCGATCCCGCGCGCCGGCCTCCCTGATGACATCGCCCATGCCGCGGTGTTCCTGGCCAGCGACGAATCCAGCTTCATCAACGGCCATGACCTCGTCATCGACGGCGCGATGACCGGCGGCCGCAACTGGAGCCAGCAACAGCAGGGTTACGTGGCCCTGCGCAAGGCGTTCGATCAGGGGGCGTAGGAGGTAGGTCCTCGTGCCCCGGACGCAGCGCAGCGCTCCTTCAGCGGTGCGCTGCAGAGCCGGGGCCCATCTCGCTACCGAACGCATCTCAAGATCTGGGTCCCGGCTCGCGCTTTGCGCGTCCGGGACACGAGAGGTTCACACCGCCTTGACCCGCACCCGCAGCCCGTCCCGCGGCTTCGGGATCGGCCACATCTGCCAGTCCGGCTTGTAACCCGGCTCCAGCGACACCTCGATGTTCTGCAAGAAGTGCCGCGCGAAGCATTTCGCCTGCATGTAGGCGAAGTGCAGACCGAGGCACATATGCGCGCCGCCGCCGAACGGCACCCAGGCGAAGCGGTGGCGGTTGCGTTGGGCCTCTTCGGTGAAGCGAGAGGGATCGAAGCGATCCGGCTCCGGCCAGATGTCCTTCATGTGATGGGTGTAGAGCGGGTTGACGCCGACCGCGGTGCCGGCGGGAATCGTAAAGCCCTTGAAGGTGAAATCGCGCATGGCGCGGCGCGGCATCGAGGGCACCGGTGGCTTGAGCCGCAGTGCTTCCTTGAACGCCATCTCCGACAGCGGCATCTTTTCCAGATCGTCGAAGCTGCTTGGCGCATCAGGGGCGAGCCCCAGCGCCATGACCTCTGCGCGCAGTCTGTCCTGCCAGTCGGGATTTGCGGCGAGCTCGCCGATGAAGGACGTCAGCGACGAGGTCAGCGTATCGTGCGCCGCCATCATCAGGAAGCTCATGTGGTCGATGATGTCCTGTTCCGAGAGCAGCGCGCCGTCCTCGTGGGTTGCGCGGCAGAGCTGCGAGAACAGGTCATCGCCGCCGTGATTGCCGCGTCGCAGCGGAATCTGCTGGCGGAAATAGGCGACGATGCGCTTGCGGCCCCTGACGCCGGCCGCCATCTGTGTGCCGGGCAGCGGACGGCGGATCGGGGCGACGGCGGCGGCGACCATGTCGACGAAGGCGCGGTTGATTTCGTCGACCTCCGGCCCGATATCGGCGCCGAGAAAGGACGCCGCGGCGAGATCGAGCGTGAGCTGCTTCATCGCCGGATAAAGCTGCATCTCGCCGGGCTTGGCCTTCCACTGCGCGACGCGCGCCGCAATGCCACGGTCGAGATCGCTCAGATAGGACTTCATCGGTCCGGACTTGAACGCGACCGACAGCGCCTTGCGATGCAGCCGGTGCTCGTCGAAATCCAGCAGCATCAATCCGCGCGGAAACAACAGGCCGAGCACCTTGTTCCAGCCATGGGTCGAAGAGAACAGCTTTTGCTGGTCGAACAGCACGAGCTCATTGGCTTCGGGGCCAAGCAGCACGACATTGGTCTCGCCGAAAAAATGGGTGCGGTAGACCGGGCCGTATTTGGCGCCGTTCGCCTCGATATGGCCCTTGGGGTCGGCGAGCACCTGAAAGGTCTTGCCGATGATCGGCCAGCCTTCGTCGCCGGGGATGTGTGTCAGCTCGTTGCGCTTGGGCGCGGTGAAGCCGAGCGCAGGGGCGGCCACATTCTGCATCGACATGACGATTGCTCCGGTTGGCTAGACCCTGCCAACATACCACAATCCGGGGATGATGACGCTGTGGTCGTCTTGCGCGCAAATCGCCACACACCATCGCCGGGACGACTGCGGGAGATAGGCCCTGCGCCTACCGCTTCGCTGCTTCCTTCTGCAAATCCGGGGCGTTGACGGCGGGAATGGCGACGCGGCCGGGGCCGGTCACCTTCAGCGCCTCGGCGGCCTTCTCGTTCTGCATGATCTTGGCCATCACGGCCTGGCCCGCGCGTTCGAAGATCGCGCGGTTCTCGATCACGAATTTTTGCGACTTGCGCAGGCCGTCGATGTAGCCGTTGATCTCCGGCACGACATAGCGCGCGACCATGTCCCAGCTCCGGCGCGTGGCTTCCAGGTTGGCCCAGTCGTGCACGAAGCCGATGACGGCGCCGACGCCGCCGGAGACCTGCATCACGTTCTTGATGGTTTTGACGAGATCGTCGGGCGTGCCGATGGTGGAGGCCGCGCCTTCGACGAAGGCGGTCTTGTCCACGGCCTCGTCGGGCGAGGCGAACGCGGTGAGGCCGGGCCGTTGCAGCGTGCCGACATTATATTCGTTGTGCCAGCGCATCAGCCCGGCGCCGGCCTCGCGGCGCGCCTGCTCGCGGGTCTCGGCGATGTGAAAGCTCAGGAGCACGCGCCAGTCGGCGCGGTTGACCGTGGTGCCGTGCTTTTTCGCCGCGTCCTCGGCGAACTGCCATTGCTGCTGGAGCGACATCAGGCCCTGCGTCGTCATCGAACCCAGCGAGATGATGCCGATGCCGTATTTGCCGGCGAGCGTCATGCCGGAGGGCGAGATCTGCGAGGCCACCACGAACGGCATCTCTTCCTGCAGCGGCAGAATCTGCAGCGCGGCGTCGTTCATGGTGAACCAGTCGCTCTTCGCCGTGACGCGCTCGCCGCTGAAGAGGCGGCGGATCACGCCGATCGCCTCGTCCTGGCGGTCGCGCTGCGTCATCGGATCGATGCCGAGCGTATGCGCGTCGGAGGCGAGCGCGCCGGGACCGGAGCCGAAGATCGCGCGGCCGCCGGTCATGTGGTCGAGCTGCACCATGCGCTGCGCGACGTTGTAGGGATGGTGATAGGGCAGCGACACCACGCCGGTGCCGAGCTTGATCCGCTTGGTGCGCTCGCCGGCCGCGGCCAGGAACATCTCGGGGGAGGCGATCATCTCCCAGCCGGAGGAATGATGCTCGCCGCACCAGAACTCGTCATAGCCGAGGCTATCTAGCTGCTCGACCAGGTCGAGATCGCGCCGGAACTGGAGCATCGGATGCTCCCCGATCGGGTGATGCGGGGCAAGGAAGGCTCCGAACTTCAGGCGCGCCATGGCGTTCTCTCCGGCTTTCATTTTTTGTTCGTTTGTGGCGCGAAGCTACGTGCTGGGAAGAGCGAAGGCAATCGCACGATGTCCCGCGCAGCGGAATGCAGGCATGCGTTGAGGCGCTACTGCGACGTACTCGGCCTGCATGGTTCGAGACGCCCGCTTTGCGGGCTCCTCACCATGAGGGTCTAAGACCGCGTCGCGAAACCAGACCTCATCCTGAGGAGCCGCGAAGCGGCGTCTCGAAGGATGGCCGCGAAGGGACTGCTCGCCAATTTTGCTGCGCGCGGCAAGATGAAGCGCGCCGCTACCGCGCCATCCTGTTCCACGCATCGAGGCCGGCGATCTTGTACGCCTCGGCCAGCGTCGGATAGTTGAACGTGTTCTGGATGAAATAGTCGATCGTGCCTTTGAGATTGAGCACGGCCTGGCCGATATGGATCAGCTCGGTGGCGCCCTCGCCCAGAATATGTACGCCGAGCAGGCGACGCGTCTTGGTCGAGAAGATCATCTTCATCATGCCGCTGTTCAGCCCCATGATGTGGCCGCGCGAGGTCTCGCGGAAGCGCGCAATGCCGACCTCATAGGGGATGCCGCGGGTGCGCACCTCTTCCTCGGTCAGGCCGGCCGTCGAGATTTCGGGCACCGAATAGATGCCGTAGGGAAAGAACTCCGGCGGCGCCATCGGCTCCATGCCGAGCGCGTGGCACGCCGCGACCCGGCCCTGCTCCATCGATGTCGAGGCAAGGCTTGGAAAGCCGATCACGTCGCCGGCCGCGTAGATGTGCGGCACGCTGGTCTGCAAGGTCACGGGATCGACCGAGATGCGGCCGCGATGGTCGACAACGATGCCGGCGGCCTCGAGGTTCAATCGGTCGGTGGCGCCGACGCGGCCCGCAGCAAACAGCAGCATCTCCGTCGCGACGTGCCGCCCGTCGGACAGCTTTGTGACGATGCTACCTTGCGCGGTCTTCTCGATCGAGTTCACCTTGGCGCCGAGCCGCAGCGCGACGTTGCGGTCGCGCAATTCGTGCATGAACTCGTCGATCAATTCCTTGTCGATGAAATCAAGGAAGGTCGGCCGCGGTTCGATCAGTGTCACGGGCACGTCGAGCGCACTGAAGATGGTGGCATATTCGACGCCGATCACGCCGGCGCCGATCACGGCCAGGCTGCGCGGCAGCTTGGGCAGCTCGATGATCTCGTCGCTGTCGAGCACGGTCGCACCGTCGAACGGCACGTAGTCGGGCCGGAACGGGCGCGTGCCGCAGGCAATCAGGATGAAGGCGGCCGACACCACCTTGGTCTCGCCGATCGCGCTCGTGATCTCGACCTCGTGCGGCGAGATCAGCCGTGCCTCGCCATTGGCGGTCCGCACCAGATTGCGGCTGAATTGATGCTCGAGCACCTCGACCTCGTGATCGAGCGTCTTCTGCAGCCGGGTCATCAAATCGCTGGCCACGATGTCCTGCTTCACCCGGTAGGAGCGGCCGTAAAAGCCGCGCTCGCGCCAGCCGGACAAATTGAGCACGGTCTCGCGCAGGGTCTTGGAAGGAATCGTGCCGGTGTGGACGGAGACGCCGCCGACCCGCCGGCCCTTCTCCACCACCAGCACGGCCTTGCCGAGCTTGGCACATTGCACCGCGGCCCGGCGCCCCGATGGGCCCGAGCCGATCACCACCATGTCGTAATCGTACATCGGAAGACTTCCGAACCCCACGAGACCAGCGGGAACCGACATGCAGCAATCGGGCCAAGGGGACAAGGGGGTGGCAAGTCCTACCTCCGAGGTAATCGCGCGGATGACGCCGATCTGAGAGCATCGAGCGCAAACAAATGCCGGAAGGTTCGCGCGCCGATGCATCAAACCGTCACAAAGCAGATCGATTCGTCGCGGCGCTGGTGGGTGCTGGCGATCGTCGTCGCCGCGCAGTTCATGTTCGGCGTCGATGCCTTCGTGGTCAACGTCGCCATTCCCACCATCGCGGTCGACCTGAAGGCGTCGCCGGCGCAGATCGAATCCGTCATCGCGATCTATTTGATCGCCTATGCCACGCTGGTCGTCACCGGCGGCCGGCTCGGCGACATCCACGGCACCAGGAACGTCTTTCTGGCCGGCGTACTCGGCTTCACTTTGTCGTCGCTGTGGTGCGGCCTCGCGCTGTCAGGCGCGGGGCTGATCATCGCCCGGCTGGCGCAGGGCGCGACCGCGGCTCTGATGGTGCCGCAGGTGCTGGCGACGCTGCATCTGCTGTTCACCGACGAATCGCGCAGCCGTGCCTTCGCGATCTACGGCATCGTGCTGGGGCTCGCGGGCGCCGCGGGCTTCCTGCTCGGCGGTCTTCTGGTCACGATCGATCTCGCCGGCACCAGCTGGCGCTCGGTGTTCTTCGTCAATGTGCCCTGCGGTCTCGTCATCGCCTCTGCGGCCTGGCGCATCATGCCGTCGGTGCCGCGTCGCGCCGGCACGCGGCTCGATATCACGGGCAGTATCGTTCTGTTCGCGGGATTGCTGTGCTTGATCGGTCCGTTGCTGTTCGGCCATGACGCCGGCTGGGCGCCGTGGCTGTGGGTGGTGATGGCGATCGGCGGCGTGATCCTCGCGGCCTTCCTGAGGCTCGAGCACGCCGTTGCGCACGCCGGCGGCATGCCGCTGATCGATCTCACGCTGCTGGCGGACACGACCTTTCTGCGCGGGCTCGGGGCGGCCTTCTTCTTCTTCGCCGCCAACCTTTCGTTTTATCTGGTCATGACGCTGTTCATGCAGAGAGGATTGAAGATCCCGCCGCTCTGGGCCGGCATGGCCTTCATTCCGCTCGCACTCGCTTTCGTCGCGGCGTCGCGCCACAGCGGGACGCGGGCGCGGCGGCGCGGCACCAAAGTGTTGATCGAAGGCTGCGCGCTGCAGATCGCGGGCCTCGCAGCGCTCGCGCTTGTCGCGTTCTCTGTCGATGCCCCGTCTGCGCTCCTGCTCGCGTTCACCATGATCATCTTCGGCTACGGCCAGGGGCTGGTGATGGCGCCGCTCTCAGGCGCGGTGCTTTCGACAG
Organism: Bradyrhizobium nivariense; assembly: GCF_029846715.1. Classification (GTDB taxonomy): domain Bacteria; phylum Pseudomonadota; class Alphaproteobacteria; order Rhizobiales; family Xanthobacteraceae; genus Bradyrhizobium. Next base: position 166,349 of record NZ_JARVWW010000014.1, on the reverse strand, counting down.
TCCAACCCGTTGCGGCAGGCTCGGCGTCCGGGATGTACGGCACCACGGCGCAGATCGGAAATGCGGCCGGAGTGGCCGCAATCGGCGCTGTTTTCTTCGCCGTCGAAACCGTGCAATCAGCGCGCGCAGGATTTCTCGTCTCGCTCGCGCTGTTTGTGACGTTAATCATGATCTGCGCCGCATTTCTGGCGTGGATGCGCCGCGCATCTGCACGAAGTTGAGGCATTGAGGTTAATGCGCGCGGATTCCTGCGGGATTTCCCGCGATTTTCGCGAGATTGACAGCGCACGGTCTTTTTATTTTGCAATGCAGCAACTATCTGGTTTGACTAAACGTTGAACGTCGCCTGCCAGGAGTTGCCGTGTCGCTCGCCAGAAATGTCGGTCTCTTGAGACATCTGCCAAAGGTGGATGGTCTGCGCTTTGCTGAGTTCGGCCGGAGTGCGAATGCGTCGAGCCCTCTGCAAGAGGTGATCGGTTTCGGCGACAATCCCGGAGGCTTGCGCCTGTTCGCGTTCGTGCCGGCGCAGTTGCAGAAGCCGCGCGCCCTGGTCGTCGTGCTGCACGGCTGCGGCCAGACGGCCGCGGGCTACGACCTCGGCGCCGGATGGTCGACGCTTGCCGAGCACTACGGCTTTGCGCTGCTGATGCCCGAACAGCAGCGGATCAACAACGGCAACACCTGCTTCAACTGGTTCAATCCGGAAGACACTGCACGGGACAGCGGCGAGGCGTGTTCGATTCGCGAGATGATCGCGCACATGATCGAAACGCATCGCGTCGATCCCAGGCGCATCTTCATCACGGGCCTGTCCGCCGGCGGCGGCATGACGTCGGTAATGCTCGCGACCTACCCTGAAGTCTTCGCGGCCGGCGCGGTCATCGCGGGTCTTCCCTACGGCATCGCGACGAACCTGCGCGAGGCGCTCGACGGCATGTTTCATTCCCCGGTGCGTCCCGCGCGCGAGCTCGGCGATCTGGTGCGGCGGGCCTCGAATCATCGCGGGCCGTGGCCGAAGATCTCGGTATGGCACGGCAGCTCCGACCGCACCGTCAATCCCGGCAATGCCAACGAGATCGTCAAGCAATGGCTCGACCTGCACGATCTGCCTGACGTGCCGATGGCGGAAACCAATGTCGACGGTTATCCGCGCCAAGCCTGGTGGAACAAGGACGGCGAGACTCTCGTCGAGTCCTACGCCATCACCGACATGGCGCACGGCACGCCGCTCGGCATCGCCGACAACGACCAGCGCTATGGTGTGGAAGGCGCATTCCTGATCGAGGCCGGCATCTCCTCGTCCTATCACATCGCAAAATTCTTCGGCCTGACCGGCTGGATCCCCGATGCGGCCAGGAAGGCGGAGGCGAAGCCGGCGCTGACGTCCGCGCCGCATCTGGCACGCTCGATCCGCGTTGCGGTCGCCGAAGGGCCGGCCGAGCCGAAGCGCGAGGAGGCCCGCGGCTTCGATCTCGGCCAGATCATCACGCGCGCGCTCACTGCTGCGGGATTGATGAAATAACTCAGGCCGTCGCGCCGATCCACTCGATCGGCGTCACCGTCACCTCGCCGCCGGCGACCTTCCGCGTCATCTCCTGATAGGCCTTGAAGAAGTCGCGCGATTGCAGCGTCTTTTGCGCTGCGTCGTCGCTGGCGCTGGCGAGGTGAAAATAGCTGCCGTCGTCGCGGTTCTTGAGGACGCGATAGCCGATCCGACCTTTCAGCTCCGGATCGCCGTCGATCGCCTTGATGAAGCGGCCGATCTCCTGGTGCCAGGCCTCCGTCGTGCCGTCCTTGAATTCGTATCTGATCATGAAGTGCTTCATGTGACGCTCCCTGTTCGTATGTCATCATCTGCGTGCTGGATGGCAGTCCTGCAAGTATGGACAAAATTGATAGTATGGACTTTTTCAGCGTCGCTCCTATCCTCTTCGAACATGGAGGAGACGACATGGCCAAGGGAAGGGCGAAGGCAACCCCGGCGCGCAGCTGTCCGGTCGCGGCCTTTCAGAAGATGATCAGCGGCAAGTACAAGCTGCGCATCGTCTGGGACCTCAAGGACGGCCCACGCCGTTATGGCGAGATCCGCAGCGGATTGCTGCGCGGCACCGAAGGCAGCGCGGAGATCGCGCCGCGCGTGCTGAGCCGCGAATTGAAGGCGCTGACCGAGGTCGGCCTGATCGACCGCAAGGATTTTGGCGAGGTGCCGCCGAAGGTCGAGTATCGCCTCACCCGCAAAGGCAAGAGCTTTGTGCCGGTCGTTGCCGCGATCCGGCAATGGGGCGAGCGTAACCTCAGCGACGTGGCGGTGCTGGCGGACGCCGCCGAGTAGAGCATGATCCGGGAAAGTGCGAAGCGGTTTTCCGATCGCATCATGCTCAAATAAAGAAGGCTTAGATCTCGCCGGTGATGAACGGATTGGTCATCCGCTCCTGGCCGATGCTCGAGCCCGCACCATGGCCGCAGATGAAGCCGACATCGTCGCCGAGCGGCAGCAGCTTGGTCTTGATCGAGTCGATCAAGGTCGCGTGGCTGCCGCCGGGCAAATCGGTGCGTCCGACCGAGCCTGCGAACAAGACGTCGCCGACATGAGCGAAACGCAACGCCTTGTTGAAGAACACCACGCTGCCCGGCGAATGGCCTGGGCAGTGATAAATGTCGAACGTGAGACCGCCGATCGACACGGTGTCGCCCTCCTCTAACCAGCGGTCCGGCTCGAAATTGCGTCCCCCGGTCATGCCGAAGCGTGCGCCGCTCTCGACCACGTTGTCGAGCAGGAATTTGTCCGCGACATGCGGGCCCTCGATCGGCACCTTCAGCGCATCGCGGAGTTCAGCCGCGCCGCCGACATGGTCGATATGGCCGTGCGTCAGCCAGATCTTCTCCACGGTGACGCCGGTCTGCTTGATGGCGTCCAGGATCTTCGGCACGTCGCCGCCGGGATCGATCACCACGGCGGTCTTGGAAGGCTCGTCCCAGATGATGGTGCAATTCTGCTCGAACAGCGTCACGGGAACGATGATCGCGCCGGCCTTCGCGCCTGCCTTGGCTTGTGTCTCATTTTGCTTGCTCATGGGCCTCACCATGCCGATTTTTGCCATGCCGCCAAGCAAAAGATTTGCCCCCGGGCCCGGAACAGCCGCAGGCGCCGTCACACGGCCGTCCCAATTCGCCTGCTGGTTTGAACCGGGACGTTGCTTCCGCGTTCTCTCGCGCGAGAGGCAGATTTTTGGATGGGTTTTCCGGCATGGCTCAGGGCGGTGACAATTGGTGGCGCGACGGCATTTTCTATCAGGTCTATCCGCGCTCGTTTCAGGACTCGGACGGTGACGGTGTCGGCGATCTCGCCGGGATCCTCCGGCGGCTGCCTTATGTGAAATCGCTGGGCGTCGACGCGATCTGGCTGTCGCCGATCTTCCCGTCGCCGATGGCCGATTTCGGCTACGACATCTCCGACTATACCGGCATCGAGCCGCTGTTCGGCACGATGGCGGATTTCGATGCGCTTCTTGCGGCCGCGCATGACAATGGCCTGAAGCTGATCCTCGATCTCGTGCCGAACCACACCTCGGACCAGCATCCCTGGTTCGTCGAGAGCCGTTCCTCGCGCGATAATCCCAGACGCGACTGGTACATCTGGCGCGACCCGGGCGAGGGTGGCGGCGTGCCGAACAATTGGCTGTCCGAGTTCGGCGGCAGCGCGTGGCAGTTCGACGAGACGACGGGGCAGTACTACTACCACGCCTTCCTCGCCCAGCAGCCGGACCTCAACTGGCGCAATCCTGACGTCCGTGCGTCGATCTACGACGTGATGCGGTTCTGGCTGGAGAGGGGCGTCGACGGCTTTCGCGTCGACGTGATCTGGCACCTGATCAAGGATGCCGAGTTCCGCGACAATCCGCCAAACCCGCATTATGTCGAGGGCCGGCCGCCGAACGAAAAGATCCTGACGCAATATTCCACCGACCAGCCGGAGGTGCACGACGTCATCGCCGAGATGCGGCGTGTCACCGACGCGTATGCGGCGCGCGTGCTGATCGGCGAGATCTATCTGCCGCTGCATCGCCTGATGGCCTATTACGGCAACGACCTCACCGGCGCGCAGATGCCGTTCAATTTCGCGCTGCTCTCGACCTTCTGGAGCGCGCGCTCGATCGAGAAGATCGTCGGGGATTACGAGAAGGCGCTGCCGAAGGGCGCCTGGCCGAACTGGGTGCTCGGCAATCACGATCGCCCGCGCGTCGCAAGCCGCGTCGGGCCGGAGCAGGCCCGCGTCGCCGCCATGCTGCTGCTGACGCTGCGCGGCACGCCGACGCTCTATTACGGCGACGAGATCGGCATGCATCAGCTCGCGATCGCCCCCGAGGACGTGCGCGATCCCTTCGAGAAGAACGTGCCCGGCATCGGTGTCGGCCGCGACGGCTGCCGCACGCCGATGCAATGGGATTCCTCCAACTTCGCCGGTTTCTCGGAGGTCAGGCCATGGCTGCCGCTGCCGGAGGATCATATCCGCGAAAACGTCGTCAATCTCGAAGCCGATTCACGTTCGATCTTCAGTCTGTACAAGCGCCTGATCGTGTTGCGGAAGGCATGTCCGCCGCTGGTCGCGGGCGACTATCATCCGATCGCGGCGCAAGGCGATCTGCTGGTCTATCGCCGCGAGGCCGAGGGCAGGGCGGCGATCGTGGTGCTCAATCTCGGTCCTGAGCCGATCGCGGTCACCAGCAGCGCGATAAGGTTTGGCAGCGAGATATTGCTGTCGACGTTTTTGGATCGCGAGGGTGAGCGGCTCGAAGGGGTGCTGGATTTGCGCGGCAATGAGGGCGTGATCATCGCGCCGCCTTCTTAGCCTTCGCCGGGACGACATTATCCCGAATGCTTGTTGCCCGCGGTAATCCCGTCGATATCACTCCGCTTCAACAGATAGTCCAGCCCGCCGACGCGGTACCAGCGATAACCGTAAGGCTCCAGCACGATGCGGTGCTGGCCGCGCTTGTCGGCGTGGCTGTGGTCTTCCGCGAGCAAATTGATCAGGTGTGCGCCGGCATCGTCAGGCAGCCCCGCCGAAAATACGATCTCGCGGGGCTTCTCGTCGAGATTGTGCACGAACAGCACGGAATTGTTGCGCCAGTCGTAGCGCATGATGAACACGGCGGGATCCCGCGTCGCGATGATCGCGAAATCGCCCCAACCGATCTCCGGCACCTCCTTGCGCATGCGGACGATGCGCTCGGTCCAGTTCAGCATCGAATTGGGATCGCGCCGCTGTTTGGCGACGTTGACGTGCTCGTAGCCGTAAGGGCCCTTGTCGATGACGGGGCATGCCGGCCTGTCGCTCTTGGTGAAGCCGCCCTGGGGCTCGGTCGACCATTGCATCGGCGTGCGCGCGCAATTGCGCTCCGGCAATGAGAGATCGTCGCCCATCGCAATCTCGTCGCCGTAACGGATCACGGGCGTCCCCGGCAGCGTGCACATCAGGCTGTAGGCGAGCTCGAGCCGCCTGCGGTCCCCGCCCAGCATCGGCGCGAAGCGGCGGCGAATGCCGCGGTCGTAGAGCTGCATGTCCTTGTCCGGACCGAAACGCTTGAAGACGATGTCGCGCTGCGCCTTGGTCAATCGGCCGAGATCGAGCTCGTCGTGATTGCGCAGGAACAGGCCCCATTGCGCCGTGGCCGGCCGCGGCTTGGTCGCCTTCAGCGATTTCGCCAGCGGACGCGAGTCGCCCGACGCCAGCGCATAGAACAGATGCTGGTTGACGTGGAAGTTGAACATCATGTGCATGCGGTCGGCATCGCGGCCGAAATATTCCAAGTCGGTTTCCGGCAGCACGTTGGCCTCGGCGAGGATGATGGCGTCGCCCTGCCGCCATTGCAGGAATTCGCGGAATGCGCGCAGCATGTCGTACTGCTCGATTGACTTCTTCACCTTCGCGCCCTTGGTCGCGATCACGAAGGGCACCGCGTCCATGCGGAAGCCGGAGACGCCGAGCTGGATCCAGAAGCCCATGATCTTGAGAATCTCGGCCTGCACGTGCGGGTTCGAGGTGTTGAGATCGGGCTGGAAATCGTAGAAGCGATGAAAGTAATACGCTCCGGCTTCCTTGTCGCGCGTCCAGGTCGACTTCTGCACGCCGGGAAACACCATGCCCTTGTTGGCGCCGGCCGGCTTCTTGTCGGACCATACATACCAGTCGCGGTAGGGCGATTTCTTGTCGCGCCGCGCCTCCTTGAACCAGTGATGCTGGTCGGAGGTGTGGTTGACCACGAGATCGATGATGATTCGGATGCCGCGCTGCTTGCAGCCATGGGCGAACTCGACGAAGTCGCCGAGCGTGCCGTAGCGGGAATCGACGCTGTAATAGTCGGCGATGTCGTAGCCATCGTCGCGGCCCGGCGAGGTCTGGAACGGCATCAGCCAGATCGTGGTGATGCCGAGCCCGTGCAGATAATCGAGCCGGCGTAAGAGCCCCTTGAAATCGCCGACGCCGTCGCCGTCGGCGTCCATATAGGTGCCGACGGACAGGCAATAGATGACAGCGTTCTTGTACCAGAGATCGTCGATCATGCGCCGCAGCCTCGATGCTCCGCCCGGGCCGGCGGCTGCGTGATAAGTGTTGAGGGCGAGGGCGGTTCCGCACTCCGCCGTCGTCCTGGACAAGCGAGCGGAGCGAGCGCTGCTCCAGGACCCGTTACCCCAGGCAGCAATGTGGCGAAGATGCGTGGTGAGCAGTTCGTGCTCCAACGGCCGCTTGGGGTAATGGGTCCTGGCTTTCGCCAGGACGACGACGGAGGAATCGGCTAATCTCCCCCCATGGACAACCCCGCCCGCAACATCACCCTGGTGCCGCCGCCGGACCGCCGCCAATCCGAGACGGCGCTGGCGATCGCGCGCGGTACGGCGCGGTTGCTGCGCTCGCTCGGCTTCACCTGCATCAGCGAATTGCCGCTGCCGTCGGGGCGGCGCGCCGATCTCGTCGCCCTGAACGATCGCGGCGAGATCTGGATCGTCGAGATCAAGTCGTCAGTGGAGGATCTGCGCGCCGATCAGAAATGGCACGAATACCGCGCGCATTGCGACCGGCTGTTCTTTGCCTTCACGCAGGATCTGCCTTGCGAGATCTTTCCGCAAGACACCGGCCTGATCATCGCGGATGCCTATGGCGCGCATCTGCAGTGCGAGGCGCCCGAGCACAAGCTCGCTGCGGCCACGCGCAAGCAGATGACGGTGCGATTTGGCATGGCGGCGGCACTGCGGATCAACCGGCTGGTCGATCCGCAGGGGCATGCGGATTTTTGGGAGTAGCGCAAAGTCCGAATTGCCGCCCCGTCATCCTGAGGTGCGAGCCACGCCGCGCAACGCGCGGGGTGGGGAGCCTCGAAGGATGCACGGCCGGGATGCAGCCGGGCCGTCGTCCTTCGAGGCTCGCCTTGCTTTGCAAGGCGAGCACCTCAGGATGACGGTGATGGATGGTTGATGGCAGAATTACCGCGGTGCGCGCTTGGCCAGAATGCGCTGCAACGTCCGCCGGTGCATGTTGAGCCTGCGCGCCGTCTCCGAGACGTTGCGGTTGCACATCTCGTAGATGCGCTGGATGTGTTCCCAGCGCACGCGGTCGGCCGACATCGGGTTCGCCGGCAACTCGGATTTGTCCGAGCCGGTCGAGAGCAGCGCCGCGACGACGTCGTCGGCGTCCGCGGGCTTGGAGAGATAATCGATCGCGCCCATCTTTACCGCGGTGACGGCGGTGGCGATGTTGCCATAGCCGGTCAGCACGATCGCGCGGGCGTCGGGGCGCTTCTTCTTCAGCGCCGAGACCACGTCGAGACCGTTGCCGTCGCCGAGCCGCAGATCCACCACGGCGAATGCCGGCGCCGCCTTGCCGATCTGCGCCAGACCGTCCGAGACGGTGTCGCAGGACGTCACCGCAAAGCCGCGCGTTTCCATGGCGCGCGACAATCGCTCCAGGAACGGCTTGTCGTCCTCCACGATCAGCAACGAGCGGTCGGTCTGTTCGTTCAGTTCGGCGATGGCGTTCAAGGTGTCGTCCTCTCTCCAGCGCGTCTACATATGGCGGCGCAATCGGGCGGTGCCAAGGCCGCCAATAGTCGATCGGCCCTGTTGTGCGACGCAAGGTCGCGGCCTATCCTATTGTTTCTTCAAAGGTCTCGATAGCCTCAAAACGCTCTCTCAGCCACGTGATCTGGACCACCGCACCGTGTTCCGGAAAGGTCCGGTTGGTAAACGAGACCTTGGCGCCGGTGCGCTCCAGCAAAGTGCGTGCGATGAACACGCCCAATCCGAGGCCGCCGCCTTCGTCCTGGCTGCGTCGCCGTGACAAATAGGGCTCGCCGATCCGGTTCAGAATATCGGGCGGAATCCCGGGGCCGTCGTCGGAGATCAGGATCTCGATCGTGTCCTTGTTCCACCACGCGTTGACCTCGACCGTGGTGCGGGCGAAATCGACCGCATTCTCGACGATGTTGCCGACGCCGTAGAGGATCGCCGGATTGCGCGAACCGACCGGCTCGGCCACGATGGCGACCGCGATCCGCACCTTGATATCGACGCCGAAATCGCGGTGCGGCGCCACCACCTCCTCGATCAACTCCGACAGCTTCATGCGGTCGAATGGCGCGCCGGTGGAGGAGAGCTGGGTGATCTTGCTCAGGATGTCGCGACAACGCTGCGTCTGCTCGCGCAGGGTCTTCAGGTCGGCGGCAAAACTCGGCTCCTTCACCGTCTTTTCCAGTTCGCGCGAGATCAGGAAGATGGTCGCGAGCGGCGTGCCGAGCTCGTGCGCAGCGGCCGCAGCCAGGCCGTCGAGCTGGGTCAGATGCTGCTCGCGCGTCAGCACGAGCTCGGTCGCGGCCAGTGCGTCCGCAAGTTTCCGCGCTTCCTCGGTCACCTGGAACGAGTAGAGGCTGGTGACGCCGATCGCGAGCACGATCGAGAGCCAGACGCCGACGAGATAGATCGGCGGCAGCACCAGCGGATCGTCGGAATCCCAGGGCAGCGGCAGATGGAAGAAGAACAGGACCGAGGCGCAGGCGACAGCCAGCACGCCGAGGCCGAAGGTGAAGCGGGCCGGCAGGGCGGTCGCCGAGATCAGCACGGGCGCGAGGAACAGGAACGAGAACGGGTTCTGGAGTCCGCCGGTGAAGAACAGGAGACCCGCCAGCTCCACGATGTTGAGCGCGAGCAGTCCGGCCGCCTGCATCGGCTCCAGCCGCTGCAGCGGATTGGACACGGTCTGGAGCGCCAGATTGAGCGCCGCCGACAGGGCGATGATGCTGACGCAGGGGACGATCTCGACGTTGAATTCCAGCCCTTGCGCCACGATGAAGATCGCAGCGAGCTGGCCGAGCACCGCGAGCCAGCGCAGCCGCAGGATCGTGTCCAGGCGGATATGCCGCTGCGCGGGGCGAAAGTCGGAAGCGGCAATTTCGGTCATTTCGGCCAATGGGGCGGTGCCTTCTCGATCACAAGCGCGCGGCTCGCGGAACCACCGGATTACAAGCCTTGCGCTCTCCGCTGCAATAGCAGAAGAACGCCCAGCATGACCGAGAATGACAAGGCTTCAAGTCGGCCGACTGTCGCGGATCGCAGCCTCTCCGCGGCAATCGCGGTCGATCACCTCGTCAAGGTCTACAAGCAGACCCGCGCCGTCGACGACATCTCCTTTTCGCTTTCGCGCGGCAGCATCACCGGCCTTCTGGGCGGCAACGGCGCCGGCAAGACCACGACCATCGCGACGATCATGGGCCTCGTGCTTCCGACCTCCGGCCGTGTGCAGGTGCTCGGGCATCGGATGCCTGAGGAAAGCGCTTCCGTGCTGGGGCGGATGAATTTCGAAAGCCCCTATGTCGACATGCCGATGCGGCTCACGGTGCGTCAAAACCTCACCGTTTTCGGCAAGCTCTATGCGGTGAAGAATCTCGCTGGTCGCATCGCGAAGCTCGCCGACGATCTCGATCTCAACGATTTCATCGACCGCGCCAACGGTAAGCTCTCTGCCGGGCAAAAGACCCGCGTTGCGCTTGCCAAGGCGCTGATCAACCAGCCCGAGCTGCTGTTGCTGGACGAGCCGACCGCCTCGCTCGATCCTGACACGGCCGACTGGGTCCGGGGCCATCTGGAGCGCTATCGCAAGGCGAACAACGCCACCATCCTCCTGGCCTCGCACAACATGCTCGAGGTCGAGCGGCTCTGCGACCGCGTCATCATCATGAAGCGCGGCCGTATCGAGGACGACGACACGCCCGAAGCCATCATGGCCCGCTACAACCGTACCACGCTGGAAGAGGTGTTTTTGGACGTCGCGCGCGGCCGGGTGAACGGCGCGAAGGAGGCGGTGCGATGAGCGAGCTTTCCCTCCATCGCGGCATTTCCGTCCATCGCATCGGCGCGATGATCCTGCGCTATTGGTATTTGCTGATGTCCTCCTGGCCGCGTCTGCTCGAGCTGCTCTACTGGCCCGCGCTGCAAGTCATCACCTGGGGCTTTCTTCAGCTTTATATCGCGCAGAATGCAAATTTCTTCGCGCGTGCCGGCGGCACCCTGATCGGCGCCGTCATCCTCTGGGACATCCTGTTTCGCGGCCAGCTCGGCTTCTCCATCTCGTTCCTGGAAGAGATGTGGGCGCGCAACCTCGGCAATCTCATGATGAGCCCGTTGAAGCCGATCGAGTTTCTGCTGTCGCTGATGATCATGAGCCTGATCCGGCTCGCGATCGGCGTCATCCCGATGACGCTGCTCGCGCTGTTTTTGTTTCACTTCAACGTCTATGCGCTCGGCCTGCCGCTGATCGCGTTCTTCTGCAATCTGATCTTCACGAGCTGGTCGGTCGGTATCTTCGTCTCTGGCCTGGTGCTGCGAAACGGCCTTGGCGCCGAGAGCATCGTCTGGACCTTGATGTTCGCGATCATGCCGCTCGCTTGCGTCTACTATCCCGTCAGCGTGCTGCCGGTCTGGCTGCAATATGTCGCGTGGGCGCTGCCGCCGACCTACGTGTTCGAGGGGATGCGCGCGCTGCTGATCGAAAACACCTTCAGGACCGATCTGATGCTGAGTGCGTTGGCCATCAACGCAGTGCTGCTGGTTGCATCGTTTGGGACATTCCTTGCCCTTTTGCGCAGCGCCAGGATGCAGGGCTCGCTGCTGTCAGGCGGTGAATAACGTCACTTTCTCGTGGATTCAGCTCGGTTTTGGCACCTCGGCCACGTAGATGTACGGAGCCATGCATTGACGCAATATTACGCATTCGGCAGTATGTTGCGATGCGAAGAGGAATTTAGCGATGCCTATTGGTGAGTTTGGCGGCGCGCCGCCCCTGGCGGCTGAAGGCAGTCCGGTCCTGACGACGCCGATGTACTGGATGTACGAGATGGCGCAGGCCTCTCTCAATCCGGCGCGTGCGGTCACCGACGCGACCAAGCTGCTGTTTCAGAATCCGCTGAACCCGTGGGCGCGCACCGAGGTCGGCAAATCGGTTGCCGCGGCCTGCGAATTGTTCGAACGCACCACGCGCCGCTACGGCAAGCCGGAATGGGGTCTCAACGACACCGAGGTCAACGGCATCCGCGTCCCGATCGAGGTCCGCCCGGTCTGGGAAAAGCCGTTCTGCCGCCTGCTCTACTTCGATCGCAAGTTCGCGCGTCCCTTGCGCAGCCCGCAGCCGCGCGTGCTGATCGTAGCGCCAATGTCAGGCCACTATGCGACGCTGTTGCGCGGCACGGTCGAAGCCTTCCTGCCGGCGCATGAAGTCTACATCACCGATTGGGCCGACGCCCGCATGGTGCCGCTCAGCGACGGCCGCTTCGATCTCGACGACTACATCGATTATGTCATCGAGATGCTGCATGTCCTCGGCGGCAACACTCATGTGCTGGCAGTGTGCCAGCCTTCCGTTCCCGTCGTCGCCGCCGTCTCGATCATGGAAGCGCAGCGCGATCCTTTCGTGCCGACCTCGATGACGCTGATGGGCGGCCCGATCGACACCCGTCGCAACCCGACCGGGGTGAACGACCTCGCCCAGGAGCGCGGCATAGATTGGTTCCGCAATCACGTCATCACCAAGGTGCCGTTCCCGCATCCGGGCATGATGCGCGACGTCTATCCGGGCTTCTTGCAGCTCAACGGCTTCATCAGCATGAATCTCGACCGCCATATGGATGCCCACAAGCAGCTCTTCGCCAATCTGGTGAAGGGCGACGGCGACCTCGTCGACAAGCATCGCGACTTCTACGACGAATATCTCGCGGTGATGGATCTCTCCGCCGAGTATTACCTGCAGACGGTCGACACCGTGTTCGTGAAGCACTCGCTGCCGAAGGGCGAGATGACCCATCGTGGAACACGCGTCGATCCCTCGAAGGTCACGCGCGTCGCGTTGATGACGGTCGAAGGCGAGAACGACGACATCTCCGGGCTCGGTCAGACCGAAGCAACGCACACATTGTGCAGCTCGATTCCCGATCATCGCCGCGTTCATTACGTCCAGAAGGGCGTCGGACATTACGGCGTGTTCAACGGCTCGCGCTTCAAATCGGAAATCGTGCCGCGCATCCATGACTTCATGGTCTCGGCGGCGAATCCGAGCTCGTTACAGGCTCTCGCGGCCGAATAATCGCGTTTTTCGGCTTTCCCGTCGAAAATCCAGGCCCTGTCGGAGGTTCCGGCAGGGTCGAGTTCCCTCCAGATTCGCGGTATTGCGGTAGCTTTGTAGGAGTGAGTCTTACCTCATCCCTTGGGGGTGGTGCATGCGTCCAGCGAGGGCGAAAAAAGCCGGTTCCAACCCCAGTCTGTAGGGTCTCCCGGACGCCAGACCCCTGTATATTGGGCAAATGATTTGTTTTTGCGCCGAGCGCTTTCCCTGGCGGCGGTTATGGCAGAATCCGGGCGCCCTCCTGCCCCCCGGACTGACAGACATGGCCACTCGCGCGCTCCTCTATCGGCGGCCCCACGAACCGAAGACCCTCCTGATCACCCATGGATCGCAATTTTTTGCGATTCGACTGCGCCGGCATCGCCGCGCGCGCCGTTACACGCTCAGAATTCATCCGAGCGATCGCGAAGCCATCCTCACCATGCCGCCGCGCGGCACGCTCGCCGAAGCAAAGGACTTTGCGCAGCGCCACGGCGCGTGGATCGCGGCACGTCTCGGTCGCTTGCCGAAGGCTGCACCGTTCCAGCCTGGCACAGTGATACCGCTTCGTGGCGTTTCCCATCGCATCGTTCATCGCGCCGGCACGCGCGGTACGGTGTGGACGGAAGTGCGCGACAGCGGTGAACGCATTCTCTGCGTCGCCGGCGGCGCCGAGCATGCCGACCGTCGCGTCAGCGACTTCCTCAAGCGCGAGGCGCGCCGCGATCTTCAGCGCTCGGCGGAATCCTATGCCGCCGACCTCGGCGTCAAGGTGAAGCGGCTCTCGATCCGCGATCAATCCAGTCGCTGGGGCTCCTGCACCTCGGCCGGTTCGCTGTCGTTCTCCTGGCGCCTGATCCTCGCGCCGCCCTACGTGCTCGACTATCTCGCCGCGCACGAGGTCGCGCATCTCATCGAGATGAACCATTCGGCGCGATTCTGGCGTGTCTGCGGCAAAGCCTGCCCGTCGATGGAGCGCGCCAAGAAGTGGCTCGACACGTACGGCAATGATCTACACCGGTACGGGGTCGAGGATTAGGCTGCGCTGCCAGCCCCATCTGACGCTGTCATCGCCCGGCCTCGACCGGGCGATCCAGTATTCCGAGGCGGTTGTTATTGAACCGAGAGGCGGCGGCGTATTGGATTCCCCGCCTGCCGCCTACGCTAAAAGCTTCGGCGCCCCTGGAGCTCAACTTCGGCGAAGCCTTGGCGTAGCCGGGTCGCGGGGAATGACAGTCGAGAATGCGGCGACGTCCGCGCGTTTTCGCGGACTCATCGATACGCTGCGGTGATTGCGCGGCGTTCGTTATTTGCCTCGCCGCATCAAAGCCTTCGCACAATCCACCGCGCATCGCGCCGGACATGGCCCGCTACTGTGCATGGGGTTGTTTTCGCGTTTTTTGTCTTGAGGTCACCAGGACCTCGGGCCGACCCTAGCGATTTCCGCCGAACAGCCGGTCCATCAGCCAGCCGTCGAGCCCTGCCGCCGCTTCCGGTCGCGCATTGGCGCGCGTGGGGGGTGGGCGATAGCCGCTGTTGCCGCCCGATGCCGGTCCCGGCGCTGCTGCCGTCGGCGGCGACACCTGCGAGGCTGCCTGCGCGAGGTTCGACAGGCCCCAGCTCGCTTGCGAATTCGGCAAGGCGGCCACCGGCACACCGTCGTGTGCCGTGCGCATGAAGCGGGACCAGACCTCGACCGGCAGCCCGCCGCCGGTCGCCTTCTTGGTCGGCGAGTTGTCGTCATTGCCGAGCCACACGCCGGTGACAAGGTTGGCAGTGTAGCCGATGAACCAGGCGTCGCGGTAGTCCTGGCTGGTGCCGGTCTTGCCGGCCGCCGGCCAGCCCGGGATCTCCGCTTTCTTGGCGGTGCCGTTGATCAGCGTTTCCCGCATCATGGTGTTCATCATGCCGACATAGCGCGGGTCGATCACCTGGTTGTGCTCGTCGGCCTGGCGCATGTAGAGCAGCTTGCCACTGAGCGTCCTGATCCGCGTGACGACATGCGGCGTCGCCGCGAAGCCGCCATTGGCAAAGGGCGCATAGGCGCCGACCAGCTCGACCACCGAGACCTCGGAGGTGCCGAGCGCGATCGAGGCGTTGGGCTCGAGTTTTGAGGAGATCCCGAGCCGGTGCGCGGTACGCACCACGTTCTTCGGCCCGACCTCGAGGCCGAGGCGGATGGCGACCGAGTTGAGCGACATCGCGAGCGCCTGGGTCAGCGTCACCGCGCCGAAATATTCATGCGTGTAGTTCTCAGGTTTCCAGCCCTTGACCTCGATCGGCGCATCCTGGCGGACCGTATCAGGCGTCAGCCCCTGCTCGAGCGCGGTCAGGTACACGAACGGCTTGAATGACGAACCTGGCTGGCGCTTGGCGGTGACGGCGCGGTTGTACTGGCTGTCGGAATAGTTCCGCCCACCGACCATGGCGCGCACCGCGCCGTCAGGCGTCATCGCCACCAACGCGCCCTGGCTGACATTGAACTTCACGCTCTTGGCTGCCAGCTCGTCGATGATGGCGGCTTCCGCCACGCTCTGCAGCTTCGGGTCGATCGTTGTCTCGACCTTGATGCTCTCGTCGATCTGGCCGACCAGATCGTCCAGCACCTCGCCGATCCAGTCGGCGACGTAATTGACCGTGCCGGCGCCGACCGGCCTCACATTGTAGGAGGGTTGGCCGATCGAGGCCTGCGCCTGCGCCTCGGTGATGAATTTGGCATCCGCCATCGCCGTGAGCACGATTTTCGCGCGCGCTTCCGCGCCCTCGGGATTGCGGTTCGGCGCGAGCCGCGACGGCGATTTGACGAGGCCGGCCAGCATCGCGGCTTCCGCGACGGTGACGGTCTTGGCCGACTTGCCGAAATAGCGCTGCGCGGCGGCTTCGACGCCATAGGCGCCGGAGCCGAAATAGACGCGGTTGAGATAGAGCTCCAGGATCTCGTTCTTGGAATGCTTGCGCTCCAGCCAGATCGCGAGCTCCGCTTCCTGCAACTTGCGCTGCATGGTGCGCTCCTGGGTCAGGAACAGGTTCTTCGCCAGCTGCTGCGTCAGCGTCGAGCCGCCCTGCGATACGCCGCGATGCATGACGTTGGTGACGAGCGCGCGCAGGATGCCGATCGGGTCAATGCCGAAATGGGAATAGAAGCGGCGGTCCTCGATGGCGATGAACGCCTTGGGCAGATATTGCGGCAGATCCTTCAGCGAGATGTTGGCGCCGGCCATCTCGCCGCGCTGCGCCAGCATGCTGCCGTCGATCCCGACGATCTGGATCGTCGGCGGTCGCTTGGGGATTTCCAGCGACTGGATCGGCGGCAGATGGGCGCCGACATAGACCACGACGCCGATCACGGCGATCGCGCCCCATAGGCCCAGCACCGCGCCCCAATAGACCAGGCGGCCGAGCCCAGCGCCGATGC
Organism: Bradyrhizobium nivariense; assembly: GCF_029846715.1. Taxonomy (GTDB): domain Bacteria; phylum Pseudomonadota; class Alphaproteobacteria; order Rhizobiales; family Xanthobacteraceae; genus Bradyrhizobium. The sequence goes on along the minus strand of NZ_JARVWW010000014.1, from coordinate 150,291 downwards.
GCGACTTGGCTCGCCGCTTGGGGCTGCCGCGGCCGGCCGGCGCCTTGCGCTCGCGCGGCGGCTCGTCGCCGGCATCCTCGCTCTTGCGTTTGGCAGATGATTTCGTCGATTTCTTCGGCTTGTCGTCGCCGCCGGGGATGCGGTCCGCCGCGGTCAGGCGCAGCTCGGCGAGCGCCGCGGGCAAGCCGAACAACGGCTCCTTCCGCCCACCCTTTTTCTTTCCCAACCCCATACGCAAAACGCCCGGTCAGCCCGCCCCGCCGCACGCTAGCGGTCGCTGTTTAAGGCCCGGTTACCCAGAGCTTAACGCGTGATTAGGAGGTGCGGCATTCGCTGGCCGCAGTTCCGCCGGCCAGGCGGCGGAGCTAGGATTGGAAGCAATAAGAGGGAACTCACGAGGGAGCTCAGATGGGCCACATCGATCCGACCAAGGAGATCTTTGCGCAGTTCCGGGATAACGACCGTCCCGGCCCGATCCACATGCTCAACCTGGTGCGGCTGCGCAAGGAGGCGGCCTATCCCGACGGCCGCAAGGCGAGCGGCGCGGAAGCCTATGCGGCCTATGGCCGCGAGAGCGGCCCGGTGTTTGAACGCCTCGGCGGCCGCATCGTCCGGCAGGGCAGGTTCGAGCTGATGCTGATCGGCCCCGAGGCCGAGCGCTGGGACCACTGCTTCATCGCCGAATACCCTGGCGTCGCCGCCTTCGTCGAGATGATCCGCGATCCCGTCTATCGCGAAGCGGTGAAGCACAGGCAGGCGGCGGTGGAGGACTCGCGGCTGATCCGGCATGCGGTGCTGCCGGTCGGCAAGAATTTTGGGGAGATACCGGAGTAGATGACGGTCTCTATCCGTCATCCTGAGGTGCGAGCTCTCGCGAGCCTCGAAGGATGTACGGCCCGGACGCTTCCGCGCGGCGATCAGCCGGGCCGTCGCCCTTCGAGGGCCGCCGAAGAGGCGGCCACCTCATCAGGGTGACGGTGATCGATTGGGCCACCCCCCAAAAACAATCGGCGGCCTGGAGGCCGCCGATCGTGTCGCGGAATTCAAGCAACCACTAACCCGCCGGCCCCGCATCCTCCATGATCGGTCCGAACAGCTCCCAGCGTTCGCCGTTGAACTTCATCATCTGCATCTGCTTATTGACGCGGTAGTCGTTCGGCCCGGTGTTGATCTTGATGCCGGGCAGCGCGAAGCTGGGCGTGAAGTCCTTGATGTTGGCGACTTGCTTCATGACATTTTCGCGCGACAGGTCGTCGCCGCACTGTTTCAGCACTTGCGTCAGCAATTCGGCGACTGAATAAGCATAGGTGTTGACGGTGTTGAGCTTGTCGCCTTCGGGGAAATACTTGTCCATGAAGGCGAAGAACGCTTTCACACCCGGATCGTCCTTCCACTGCGGATCGCCCGGCTCCTTGCCGTATTGGGTCGAGATGATGCCCTTGGAGATGTCGAGGCCGGCCGGCTTCAGCGTCGCCGAGATCGGGCTCGCATTGATGTCGAGGATGTGTACCGGCGCCCAGCCGAGGTCGGCGAGCTTCTTGATCGCCTGGGCCGCGAATTTCGGCGTCGAAGCATCAAAGAACACGTCGACGCCCATCGACTTCAGCTTGACGACCTGCGAGTCGACGGTCGGATCCGTGACTTCGTAGGACAGCTCGCCGACGATCATACCGGCGGCCTTGTCGCCGAGCCCGCTCTTGAGGCCCGCGAGATAGTCGCGGCCCATGTCGTCGTTCTGGTAGAGCACGCCGATCTTGGCATTCGGATGCTCCTTGAGAATGTACTTGGCGTAGATGCGTCCCTCGGACACGTAGTTGGGATTGTAGGCGATGGTCCAGGGATAGTTCTGGGGATCGTTGAAGCGCGCGGCGCCGGTCGAGGCCAGGAGCTGCGGGATCTTCTTGCCGTTGAGATATTTTTGCACGGCGGCGTTTGCCGCGGTGCCGATGATCTGGAAGGTGAAGAGGACCTCGTCGCCTTCGACGAGCTTGCGCACCTGCTCGACCGTCTTCGGCGGCGAATAGGCGTCGTCATACTGGATCAAGTTGATCTTGCGGCCGTTGATGCCGCCCTGATCGTTGATCATCTTGAAGTAGGCGGCCTGGGTCTTGCCGATATTGGCGTAGACGGAGTAGGCGCCGGAGAACGGCACGGTCTGGCCGATCTTGATTTCGGTGTCGCTAGCGCCGGTGTCGTATTTCTTCTGGGCGAGGGCCTGACTTACGAAGGCCTGGCTGGCGGAGAACGCGAAGGCGAGCGCGGCCGTGGCTGTTATGAAGGCTCTGCGATTGGTCATATCGGGTCGTTCCTCCTGACGGAATTTTCGGCCGATGGTCTTTTCCGTTGATTGCAACGGTCGCCATCGCTGCCGAAGATTGTGGAGGAACGTTCGCCGCCGCGCAAGGATCGCGGCGCTGCGCCGAAGCGTCTCAGGCCAACGAGTTCTAGGCAAGGAACAATGCCACCAGCGCGATCGCCGCCGGCAGCGCCTGCACCATCAGGATGCGCGTGCTGACGGTCGCCGCGCCATAAGCGCCGGCCACGATCACGCAGAGCAGGAAGAAGACCTTGATCTGGAACGCGAAGGCCGGATTGCCGTGCACCAGACCCCAGACCAGGCCGGCGGCCAGGAAGCCGTTATAGAGCCCCTGGTTGGCGGCCAGCACCTTCGTGATCGCTGCCTTCTCCGGCGTGTTGCGGAAAACCCTCAAGCCCTGCGGCTTGTCCCAGAGAAACATCTCCAGGATCAGGAAGTAAGCGTGCAGTGCGGCGACCAGCGCCACCAGGATATTCGCGATTAGAATCAAGTTGAGCCCCCAAAGCGTCAGCTTTCGGGTGGACGTTAGCATGGCCGGCATGGCAAGTGCGACGTGTGTTTCGATGCAAAGGTGTCGCAATGGCCGCTCGATCAGCACATCCGCCCGAGAGTTTTGGTCTCGATCGCCTGGCAACGCCGATCGGGACGGCGTTGCTCGTCACCGACACCGAAGGTGCGCTGCGCGCGCTCGACTGGGACGACTACGAGGATCGCATGCGCGAGCTACTGCGGCTGCATTACGGCGCGGTGGATCTGCGCGAGCGTTCCGCGCCGGCTGCGGTGAAGGCCGCGCTGTCGGGTTACTTCGCGGGCGACCTTGCGCAGCTCTCGTCGGTCGCATGGCGAATCGCGGGCACGCCGTTCCAGCAAAAGGTCTGGACCGCGCTTGCGCAAATTCCTGTCGGCACGACGCTCAGCTATGGCACGCTCGCCGCAAAGATCGACATGCCCAAGGCCGTGCGCGCCGTCGGCCACGCCAACGGCTCCAACCCGATCAGCGTGGTACTGCCCTGTCACCGCCTGATCGGCGCAAATGGCTCGCTGGTCAAGTACGGTGGCGGGCTGGAGCGCAAGCGCTGGCTGCTGCGGCATGAGGGGGTGGAAGTCTGAGCCGAAGCATCAGGTACTATTGGGGTTGATCCTCGGAGTCCCTTGTTTCCAGGCAGCCCATTCCTCCGCATCTCGAAGTGAGACGAAATCAGAGATCGGAATGTCGGCAAGGTCGGCGCGGCGCTCGATTAGGCGCCATCCGCCCTGTTCGAGTCGTTGGATGATGAAAGACTCGACCGGAAGAAAATCAGCCATAGGTCAACAAGCCTTTTGGGGTCGAGAGATTGGTCTCACGCCGCAGGCTGAACCGCCTTGTCGCCGGCCATCACGTGGGTCAGCGCGCTCTTGATCGCGGCCTGGCGTGTCGGCGCGCTGATCTGTGCGCCCAAGAGGTCGGTGACGTAGAACACGTCGCGGGCGCGTTCGCCGAAGGTCGCGACATGGGCGGACGCAATGTTGAGGTTGAGCTTCGAGATCGCAGTGGTGAGCTCGTAGAGCAGGCCGGGGCGGTCGAGGCCGGAGACCTCGATCACGGTGTAGCGGTCGGACCATTGGTTGTTGATGGTCACTTCCGGCTCGATGACGAACGGCCGCGCCTTGCCGCGCACGGTGCGCCGCGCCACCACTTCGGGCAGGCGCAGCTTGCCTTCCAGCACGTCCTCGATCATCTCGCCGATGCGCGTGGCACGCCGTCCCTCGTCCTCGTCGCGGTCGTATTCCCTGGAGATCGAGATCGTGTCGAGCGCGCGGCCGTCGGTCGTGGTGTAGATCTGGGCGTCGACGATGTTGGCGCCGGCCGACGCGCAGGCGCCTGCGATGATCGAGAGCAGCCAGGGATGGTCGGCGGCGAAGATCGTGAGCTCGGTGACGCCGCGCACCTCGTCGAAGCCGACATTGATCGCGAGCTTGTGGCCGGCCTGCTCGCTGGAGCGGACGAAGCGCGCGTGGCGGATCTTGCGCGGCAGCTCGACCTTGAGCCAATAGGCCGGATAGTGCCGGCCGATATAGGCATCGAGCTCCTCCGTCGGCCATTCGGCGAAGGCGATGCGGAATTCGGCGTGTGCGGCCGCGAGGCGCTTTCCCCGGTCGACTTCCGAGAAGCCGCCGGTCAGCACCGGCTCGGTCTCGTAGTACAGCGAGCGCAAAAGCTGCGCCTTCCAGCCGTTCCACACGCCGGGACCGACGCCGCGGATGTCGGCGGTGGTCAGGATCGTCAAGAGCTTCATCTGCTCGACCGACTGCACCACGGCGGCGAAATTCTCGATGGTCTTGCGGTCGGAGAGATCGCGCGACTGTGCGACCGTGGACATCGTCAGATGCTCCTCGATCAGCCAGGCCACGAGCTCGGTGTCGGCCGGACTGAAGCCGAGCCGCGGGCAGAGCCGACGCGCCACCTTGGCGCCGGCGATCGAGTGATCCTCGGGCCGGCCCTTGGCGACGTCGTGCAGCAGCGTCGCGATGTAGATCACCGACCGATGCTCGGGCCGGCTCTTGCGCATGAGGTCGCTGGCGAGCGTAAACTCATCGCTGCCGCCGCGCTCGATGTCCTGGAGGAAGCCGATGCAGCGGATCAAATGCTCGTCGACAGTGTAGTGATGATACATATTGAACTGCATCATCGAGACGATCTTGCCGAAGGCGCGGATGAAATGGCCGAGCACGCCGGTCTCGTTCATCCGCCGCAGCACGATCTCGGCGTTGTCGGACGTCAGGATCTCCATGAACAGCCGGTTGGCCTCGGGATTCTCGCGCATCTGCGCGTTGATCAGGCCGAGCGAGCGCGTCACGTCGCGCATCGCGTCCGGATGGAAGGCGAGGTTGTTCTTCTGCGCGAGGCGGAAGATGCGGATCAGATTGACCGGATCGTGCTTGAAGATGTCGGGCGCGGCGACGTTGATGCGGTTGTGGTCGACGATGAAGTCGTCGCTGTCAGGCACGCGCCGCTTCACCGGAGTGGGGCGCAGCCGCGCCATCATCCGGCTCAGGACCGGCGCGGGCTTGGCCTGCTGGTCCTCGAGCTTGGCGCAGAGGATGGCGGTGAGGTTGCCGACTTCCTTGGCGACCAGGAAGTAGTGCTTCATGAAGCGTTCGACGTCCTGCATGCCGGGATGCGAGGTGTAGCCGAGCCGGACCGCGATCTCGCGCTGGAGGTCGAAGGAGAGGCGCTCTTCAGCGCGGCCAGAGTAGAAGTGCAGATTGCAGCGTACCGACCAGAGGAAGTCGGCGCAGCGGCGGAAGGTGCGGTATTCCTGCACGTCGAACACGCCGCGCTCGACCAGCTCGTCGGTGTCGCGGACGCGATAGACGTATTTGGCGATCCAGAACAGCGTGTGCAGGTCGCGCAGGGCGCCCTTGCCGTCCTTGACGTTGGGCTCGACCAGATAGCGCGACTGGCCACCGCGACGGTGGCGCTCCTCGCGCTCGGCGAGTTTTGCGGTGACGAATTCCGACGCGGTGCCTTGCACGACTTCCTTGTCGAAGCGCGCAACCAGCTCCTCATAGAGCGGCTTGTCGCCGGTGAGGAAACGCGTCTCCAGGATCGCGGTGCGGATGGTCATGTCGCCGCGGGCCTGGCGGATCGATTCATCGACCGAGCGCGTGGCGTGACCGACCTTCAGCCCCATGTCCCACAGGCAGTAGAGGATGGCTTCGGCGACCTGCTCGCCCCAGGCGGTCTGCTTGTAGGGCAGGATGAACAGGAGATCGATGTCGGACTCGGGAGCCATCAGGCCGCGGCCATAGCCGCCGGTCGCCACCACTGCCATGCGCTCGGCGCCGCTCGGGATCGGCGAGCGGTAGAGATGGCGGGTCGCGGCCGAATACAGGATGCGGATGATCTCGTCCTGCACGTGGCACAGCCGCTCGGCGCAACGCCGGCCGTGACGGTCCTTCAGCAGGATCGTCTGTGCCGCGGCGCGCGCCGCAATCAGTTCGGCCTTGAGCAGTTGCGCCACGGCCGTGCGGAACGCGTCCTCGCGTCCCTGGTGCTTCTCGGCAAGCGCATCGACCCCAGCGGTGATCCGCGCGGTGTCGAAGCGATCGTCCACCTCGGCCTTGTGCTCAGTCGCGACGCTGTCCATGTCTCACCGGATATAAGAGGCGGCAGGCGCTGTCACCCGCCATTCTCCGGCAATAGTCGTTCCATGCTGGAAACCTGCGGCTTTGGGCAAAGCTGTTCTCGGCCGGCGCGCTTTCGAGGGGCGGATTTTCTCGTTGACCTCTAGATATAACTCATTGAAAAACAATGAAATTTTTGAAGAGGCTGGGCATGACCAGGATTACACGACGCATACTGCTGACGGGAGCTGTGGCTCTCGCTTTGACCCCTGCCGCACGGGCGACGGATCCGCTCAAGGAAATCCGTATCGACTGGGCGACCTATAATCCGGTGTCGATGGTCCTGAAGCAGAAGGGGCTCCTGGAAAAGGAGTTCGCCAAGGACGGCATCACCGTCACCTGGGTGCAGTCGGCCGGCTCCAACAAGGCGCTCGAATTCCTCAATGCCGGCTCGATCGATTTCGGCTCGACCGCGGGCTCGGCGGCACTGGTCGCCCGCATCAACGGCAACCCGATCAAGTCGATCTACGTCTATTCGCGTCCCGAATGGACGGCGCTGGTGACGGCCAAGGATTCCAAGATCGCAGGCGTGGCCGACCTGAAGGGCAAGCGCGTCGCGGTGACGCGCGGCACCGATCCGCACATCTTCCTGGTGCGCGCGCTGCTTGGCGCAGGCCTCACCGAAAAGGACATCACGCCGGTGTTGCTCCAGCATGCCGACGGCAAGACCGCGCTGATCCGCGGCGACGTCGATGCGTGGGCCGGGCTCGATCCGATGATGGCGCAGGCCGAGGTCGAGGACGGCGCAAAACTGTTCTACCGCAAGGCCGATGCCAACACCTGGGGCATCCTCAATGTGCGCGAGCAGTTTCTGAAGGACTATCCCGACGCCGCCCGCCGCGTGCTCGTGGTGTACGAAGAGGCGCGCAAATATTCGCTGGCGAACTACGACGAGCTGAAGAAGACCTTCATCGCGGTGACCAAGCTGCCGGACGCGGTCGTCGACAAGCAGCTCAAGGAGCGCACCGAGCTCACCCACAGCAGCATCGGCGCGCGCCAGCGCGAGTCGATCCTCGCCGCCGGCCTCGCCCTGCAACAGGCCGGCGTCGTCGACGCCAAGGTCGACGTGAAAGCGACGCTGGATGCGTTGATCGACGACCAGGTCCCGCTGCCGACGAATTGAAGTCGGTTGTAAGAGCGAAGGCGACGCAACATCATCACCTTCGCCGGGGCGACTGCTGAGAGCTTGGTAATACTGTTGCAATCCCTGACGAGAGGCGCTTCCTACCGGCCATGATCTCCGACGCGCCAGTCTTGCAACAATCTTCGGAACCTGCCGAAAGCGCCGCGGTGCCTTCGCGCATCGCCCGCTATGCACGGCCGATGCTGGGTGTGTTGCTGCCGCTCACCCTGGCGCTCGGTTGGGAGTTCCTGGTCTGGCTCGGCTGGTCCAACGGCCGGCTGGTGCCGCCGCCCTCGCGGGTGTTCGCCACCATTCTGGAGCTCGCCCGTTCCGGCGAATTGATCCGTCACATCGCCGCGACGCTGTGGCGCGTCGGTCTTGGCTTCGCGTTCGGTGTGGTCGCAGGGACGCTGTTAGGGGCCATCTCCGGCTATTGGTCGCTGGCGCGGCGTCTGCTCGATCCGACCGTGCAGGCGCTGCGTGCGATCCCTTCTCTTGCCTGGGTGCCGCTGTTCATCCTCTGGCTCGGCATCTTCGAGACCTCGAAGGTCGTGCTGATCGCGGTCGGCGTGTTCTTCCCGGTCTATCTCGGTGTGATGGGCGCGATCCTCATCGTCGATCGCAAGATCGTCGAGGTCGGTCGCATCTTCCGTCTCTCCGGACCTGCCATGATCCGCCGCATCCTGCTGCCCGCGGTGCTGCCGGCCTATGTCGTCTCCTTGCGCGTCGGCCTCGGGCTTGGCTGGATGTTCGTGGTGGCGGCCGAATTGATCGGCGCTTCCGAAGGCCTCGGCTATCTCCTGCTCGACGGTCAGCAGCTCGGCAAGCCCGCGCAGATCCTGGCTGCGATCGTGATCTTCGCCATTCTCGGCAAGCTCACCGACTGGCTGATCGAGGTCGGGGCGGCGCCGTTCCTGCGCTGGCAGGACGCTTTCGGGCGCACGAAGGGGGCGTAACGCGATGCTGGCGGTCGACCGGGTCAGCAAGACCTACCCCAACGGCGTGCACGCGCTGGCGCGCTTTTCCGCCGAGATCAGGCAGGGCGAGATCGTCGCCATCATCGGCGGCTCGGGCTGCGGCAAGTCCACGCTGCTGCGCGCCATCGCCGGCCTCGACCGCGCCAGCTCCGGTACGGTGACGCTCGACAGCGAGGCGATCGCCGCGCCGCATGCCAAGATCGGCATCATCTTCCAGGAGCCGCGGCTGCTGCCCTGGCTCAGCGTCGCCGACAATATCGGCTTTGGTCTTGCCGATGCGCCCGCGACTGAGCGGCGTGAGAAGGCGGCGCGCGCGCTCGAGCGTGTCGGGCTCGCCGAGAAGGCGCAGTCCTGGCCGCGCGAGCTCTCGGGCGGGCAGGCACAGCGCGTTGCGATCGCACGCGCGCTGGTGCCGCAGCCCGAAGTGTTGCTGCTCGATGAGCCGTTCTCGGCGCTCGATGCCTTCACCCGCCGGGATTTCCAGGATCATCTGCTCGACCTCTGGGCCGACACGCGGCCGACGCTCATCCTCGTCACGCATGACGTCGACGAGGCCGTGGTGCTGGCTGACCGCGTGCTGGTGATGCGGCCGCGGCCGGGCCGGCTGTTCGACCAGATCGAGATCAATTTGGGCCGACCTCGCGACCGCAATTCGCCGCTGTTCGAGAATTTCAAGCGAAGTGTGCTGACGTCACTCGACCGTTCGCTCGACCGCAGCGTGCCCGACCGTGACGCAACCCAGGGTCCCGGTCAGGCCATGTGGTGGTGACAACTCGCCTCCGAGCCGGTACATCGCAAGCCGGTACTTCGTAGAGACGAATTTTCCGGGAGAGAACAAGATGGACGCCGCAGAACTGCGCCAGATGCAGGCCCCGATCAAGGAACGCTACAAGACCGATCCCAAGACCGCGATGATCACGCTGAAGGCCAAGGGCTCGACGGATAGCGATGGCATCGCCTGCAAGGTCGAGACCGGCCGCGCCATCGCAATGGCCGGCCTCCATCCCGCGACCGGCGGCTCCGGCCTCGAGCTCTGCTCCGGTGACATGCTGCTCGAGGCGCTGGTCGCCTGCGCCGGCGTCACGCTGAAGTCGGTCGCGACCGCGATCGAGGTGCCCCTGAAGACCGGCAACGTCTACGCCGAGGGCGATCTCGATTTTCGCGGCACGCTCGGCGTCGACAAGGAGACCCCGGTCGGCTTCGCCGAGATCCGCTTGCGCTTCGAGGTCGACACTGAGGCGCCGCAGGACAAGCTCGACCTGCTGCTCAAGCTCACCGAGCGCTATTGCGTGGTCTATCAGACCATCAAGAACGGCCCGAAGGTCTCGGTGTCGTTGCAGCGGATGTAGTTCTCTTACCGTCCCTGGAGGGGACCCTCCAGGGGACGGTAAGAAGCCAAAAATGCCCCCCGAGCTCCACTTCATCCTCCTCCTCGTTCTGCGCATGGCGATTGCCGCGGCATTCGTCGTGTCAGCGTCGTTCATTGCCGAGCGCACCGGTCCGGTGATTGGCGGACTGGTGGCGACCTTGCCGATCTCGGCCGGCCCTTCCTATCTCTTCCTCGCGCTCGACCATGACGCCGCCTTCATCGCGCAAGGCGCGCTGTCGAGCCTCCCGGTCAACGCGGCGACGATCTTCATGGCGCTCACCTATGTCGTGCTGGCGCAGCGGCACAGCATGGCAGTGAGTTGCGGCAGCGCCTTCGCGGTCTGGATCGCGCTTGCCTCCATCATCCGCATGTTCGACTGGACACTCACCGCCGGGCTCGCCGTGAACTTCATCGCGTTCGGCATCTGCATTCCGCTGCTGGCAGGCTACCGTCATGCGAAGATGCCGCTGGTGACCCGCCGCTGGTACGATATCCCGTTCCGCGCCTCGCTGGTGGCAACGCTCGTCGCGATCGTGGTCTCGACCTCGGGCTGGGTCGGCCCGCGCATCAGCGGCATCATCGCGCTCTACCCGATCGTGTTCTCCAGCATGATGGTGATCCTGCATCCGCGCATCGGCGGACCACCGACCGCCGCCGTGCTCGCCAACTCCGCCTGGGGCTTGCTCGGATTCGGCATGGCGATTGCCGTCATACACGTCGCGGTGACATGGTTCGGTTCCGCCATCGGCTTATGTCTTGCGCTCGCGACCTGCATTGTCTGGAACCTGACGCTGTGGTGGGGGCGACGGAAGCGGCTGGCTGCGGTGTGACGCTGCTTACACCTCGCCCGTTGAACTCACGCTTTGCGCCGCCGGATGCCGAAGCATGAAGTCTGCGCGCGATCGCACCGCCGGACTTGGATCGTCCGCGATGAGGGCGACGACGCCCCTTTCGTCAGGCAGCTCGGCGCGCACCACGATCATGGCGTCGGCCACGATCTTCCTCACGAAGGCAGATCTGTCGCGGAGGCCGTCGGCGATGTCGCTCGCCATTGGCCGGCTTCTCTCAAGCTCGCGGGTCCCGAATGCCGGGACACGCTTGCGTGAGCCGTAGACCCTGTCGACCCAGATCCAGTCATACCCTGTTTGCCATCGCGCCTTGCCGGAGATCAGGCTTTGGTACGCGACTGCCCTGACTGAGGGTTGAATCGCCTGGGCCGCGAGCGCCGGCAAATGCCGATCAATGCCCGGATGTCGAAGCGCATTGCGAAGACACGCGGCCATCGGTCCGGTTGTCCGCATCCGCAATCGATCGGCGATGGCTGCGATGACGTCCTCGCGTGCAAGGATCCGATCAAGGGTTTTCGCCTCGTCGCGCCATCGCCCCCAAATGAGGTGGCGGCTGAGGAGATAGAGGCCGGTCTCGGCCGCGACCTCGGAGGAGACGCCGGCGCCAATGCGCTCGATGCAACGCCTTGCCGCCTGACGGACCTGCCCGACCCAGTCGTTCAATCGCCACGCCAGTGCCGCAAGGAAGAATGGTGATCGGGGTGGCGTGTTGATGTGCCAGAGAGCCGCCTCCCGGATATGTCCGTTGGGATGAAACAGGAAGAGCCAGGCGTAGTCCGGATTGATTTTCAGCAGGTCCCGTTCCGTTGGCGGGTCTTTCTTGATGCGATCGAATGCGAACACCTTCCAGGACAGGGGCAAGCTGAAGCGGCCGCGAGGCACGACGCGGATGGGGGCGTTTCGCGAAAGCCTTCGGTCCAACCTGGCGCTGGCTGCGATTTCGCTGCTGGCTCTGGCAATAGACTCCGCCGGGAGCTTGGCCAATTCGTCCAGGACTTCCTTCAGTTCCTGTCCCGCATTCGAGCCTGCATGGGCCTTCAACCGAGCCAATCGGTGGGAGAGTTCAGGAGGAAGGACAGATGTGGAGCGCTTGGCCATGCCTCAGCTTGGCAGCATTCTCTGGTTGTTGAAAGAGGCCGCCGCCGGCACCGTCACTGCTTCGGCAGCTTGGCCTTCAACGCATACAGCGCATCGAGCGCCTCGCGCGGCGTCATCTCGTCGGGGTGCAGCGCTTTCACGGCGTCCATCAGCAGCTCGGCTTCGCTCGGCGGCGCGGCCTCGGCCGCTGCGCGCGAGGGGACGGCGAACAGCGGCAGATCGTCGGCGAGTGCGCGCGCGGTCTGACCGCGATCCTGGGCTTCCAGCTTTGCCAGCACGGATTTCGCGCGCGTGATCACGGCCGGCGGCAGGCCGGCGAGCTTGGCCACCTGGATGCCGTAGGAGCGGTCGGCCGAGCCCGGCAGCACCTCGTGCAGGAACACGACGTTGCCCTGCCACTCCTTGACGCGCACCGTCGCGTTGAACATCCGCGGCAGTTTTGCCGAGAGCGCGGTCAACTCGTGATAATGCGTCGCGAACAGCGTGCGGCAGCGGTTGCTCTCGTGCAGGTGCTCGATCGCGGCCCAGGCGATCGAGAGGCCGTCGAAGGTCGCGGTGCCGCGGCCGATTTCGTCAAGGATCACGAGCGCGCGCTCGCCGGCCTGATTCAGGATCGCCGCGGTCTCGACCATCTCCACCATGAAGGTGGAACGGCCGCGGGCGAGATCGTCGGCGGCGCCGACGCGCGAGAACAGGCGGTCGATGATGCCGATCCGCGCGCGTGTCGCCGGCACGAAGCTGCCGATCTGGGCGAGCAGCGCAATCAGCGCGTTCTGGCGCAGGAAGGTCGATTTGCCGGCCATGTTGGGGCCGGTCAGCAGCCAGAGCTGCCCCGATTTTTGCGCCGGCGCAGGCGAGAGGTCGCAGGCATTGGCGATGAACGGCTCGCCGTTGCGCTTCAGGGCCTGCTCGACCACGGGATGGCGGCCGGCCTCGATGGCGAAGCCGAGGGAGGAGTCCACCTCTGGCCGCACGTAATTCTCGTCGATCGCGAGCTTTGCCAGCGACGTCGCGACGTCGAGCAGCGCAAAGCCGTGGGCGGCTGCACGCAGATCCTCGCTGATATCGAGCGCCTTGGCGCAGAGCCGTTCAAAAATCTCGAGCTCGAGCCCGAGTGCGCGATCGCCCGCATTGGCGATCTTGGCTTCGATCTCCCCCAGCTCTGACGTAGTGAAGCGCACCTGGCCGGCCAGCGTCTGGCGGTGGATGAAGGTCGCGTTCAGCGGCGCCGACATCAGCTTGTCGCCGTGCTGCGCGGTGACCTCGACGAAATAGCCGAGCACGTTGTTGTGGCGGATTTTGAGACCCTTCACACCCGTGTTGTCGGCGTAACGGGCCTGCATCGAAGCCACCACCAGGCGCGAGGCGTCGCGCAGGTTTCGCGTTTCGTCCAGCGCAGGCTCATAGCCCTGACGAACGAAGCCGCCGTCGCGCTTGATCAGCGGCAATTGATCGTCGAGCGCTCTGGCGAATTCCGTCGCGAGCTCGCGCGATGGCCTTTGCAGCGCCGCCATCACCGCGGCGATCTCCTGCGGCGGCTGGTCGAGCTCGCCAAGCCGCGTCAGCACCTGGTCGGCGGCGATGATGCCGTCGCGCAGGCCGGCGAGGTCGCGCGGGCCGCCGCGGCCGACCGAGAGACGCGCCAGCGCCCGCGACATGTCGGGCGCGCCGCGCAGGATGCTGCGGATGTCCTCGCGCGCGGCCGAGTCGGCAACGAAGCTGCCGACGGCATCGAGCCGCCGTGCAATTGCCGCCGCATCGGTCAGCGGCGCGGCAAGCCGCTGCGCCAGCAGGCGCGAGCCGGCCGAGGTCACCGTGCAGTCGATCGCATCGAGCAGCGAGCCGCGGCGTTCGCCCGCCAGCGTCCGCGTCAGTTCGAGATTGGCGCGCGTCGCCGGATCGATCGCCATGGTCGCACCCGATGCCTCGCGCGCGGGCGGCGATAGCGGTGGATGTTTGCCGACCTGGGTGCGGTCGACATAGGTGACGGCCGCGGCCGCGGCGGTGGCTTCGAGGCGCGAAAGCTGCGCCAATCCGTCCATGGTCGCGACGGCAAAATAGTCGCACAGCCGCTTCTCGGCGGTGGCGCCGTCGAAAACGTCGCGGGTCAGCGGCGTCACCGCCGGCAGCTCGCGCAGGGTCTGTCCGAGCTCGCTATCGTTGTAGAGCGCGTCCGTGACGATCACCTCGTTCGGATTGATGCGCGCCAGCGTCGCGGCGAGCTCTCCGCCCGAACATTCCGTTACCATGAATTCGGCAGTCGAGATGTCGATCCAGGCGAGGCCAAAGCGGTCACCGCCCGCCGACGAGCGAGCGCGCGCGAGCGCCATCAGGTAGTTGTTGGCGCGCGCATCGAGCAGCGTGTCCTCGGTCAGCGTGCCCGGCGTGACCAGCCGCACCACGCCGCGGCGCACGACGCTCTTGTTGCCGCGCGCCTTGGCGGCGGCGGGATCCTCGGTCTGCTCGCACACCGCGACCCGGTGCCCGGCGATGATCAGCCGGTGCAAATAATCCTCGGAACGCTCGACCGGCACGCCGCACATCGGGATATCGGCGCCCTGATGCTTGCCGCGCTTGGTCAGGACGATGCCGAGTGTCCTGGAGGCGATCTCGGCGTCCTCGAAGAACAGCTCGTAAAAGTCGCCCATCCGGTAGAACAGCAGGAGGCCCTGATGCGCCGCCTTGATTTCAAGGTACTGTTCCATCATCGGCGTGATGCGCGCGGCAGCTTCCGCCTGCGGCGCGGGCGTATCGTCGGGGGGCGGTACAGGGATCGGTTGTTGCATTGTCATGGGCGGCGCAACCTACAAAATTTCGCCCCGCGCTCCTATCGCTTTGGCCGGGGAGGGGAGGTTTTCCACGTTGTCCGCACCGCGGCATGCGCCAGTGGCGTGCGCACCCCTCGGAACACGCGCGTATCGGTCAATTGACCTGCCGCGGGCGCCCTCCTAAAACTCCGTCGACATTGAAGAATTTAGGCCGGATCGCGGCATTCAGGGAGAACAACGATGCGTGACGTCTTTATCTGCGATGCCGTGCGGACCCCGATTGGCCGTTTCGGCGGCTCGCTCGCCAAGGTGCGTGCCGACGACCTGGCCGCTGTCCCGATCAAGGCGCTGATGGCCAAGCATCCCAATCTCGACTGGGCACAGGTTGACGAGGTCTTCTTCGGTTGCGCCAACCAGGCCGGCGAGGACAACCGCAACGTCGCGCGCATGGCGCTGCTGCTGGCGGGCCTGCCGGATTCGGTTCCCGGCCAGACCCTGAACCGGCTCTGTGCCTCCGGCCTCGATGCGGTCGGCGCCGCTGGCCGGGCCATCCGTTCCGGCGAGATCGAGCTTGCCATTGCCGGCGGCGTCGAATCCATGACCCGCGCGCCGTTCGTGATGGGCAAGGCGCAGGAAGCGTTCTCTCGCTCGGCCGAAATCTTCGACACCACCATCGGCTGGCGCTTCATCAATCCGCTGCTGAAGGCGCAGTATGGCGTCGACGCGATGCCGGAGACCGGCGAGAACGTCGCCGAGGAATTCCAGGTCTCGCGCGCGGACCAGGACGCCTTCGCCATCCGCTCGCAGCAGCGCGCAGGCGCCGCGATCGCCGCTGGTTACTTTGCTGAAGAGATCACGCCGATCACCATTGCCGGCGGCAAGGCCGGTCCTGTTACGGTGGACAAGGACGAGCATCCGCGCCCCGAGACCACGCTCGAAGCTCTGACGAAGCTCAAGCCGATCGTGCGCAATCCCGGCACGGTGACCGCCGGCAACGCCTCCGGCGTCAATGACGGCGCCGCCGCGATGATCCTGGCGTCCGAGGCTGCCGTGAAGAAGCACGGCCTGACGCCGCGCGCCCGCATCCTCGGCCTCGCCTCGGCCGGCGTGCCGCCGCGCATCATGGGCATCGGCCCGGTGCCGGCTACCCGCAAGCTGATGGAGCGATTGGCTAAGAAGATCGGCGATTTCGACCTGATCGAGCTCAACGAAGCCTTCGCGTCGCAGGGTATCGCCTGCATGCGCCAGCTCGGCGTCGCCGACGATGCCGATTTCGTCAATCCGCATGGCGGCGCGATTGCGCTCGGCCATCCCCTCGGCATGAGCGGCGCGCGCCTCGTGCTCACCGCCGTGCACGGCATGGAAAAGCGCGGCGGCAAGCTCGCGCTCGCCACCATGTGCGTCGGCGTCGGTCAGGGCGTGGCTGTCGCGATCGAGAAGCTGAATTGACGGGACGCGTGGCGTTCCGTCATCCCGGAGCCGCCCGCAAGGGCGGAATCCGGGATATCGAGATTCCCCGGTGCGCAATTGCGCACCTGAGGTCTGGTCCTTGGGACCTTCCCGGACCGACAGGGTAGAGGATCGACCCATGATCATCGCGCGCGAGCAGGACGTCACGGCCGCGGCATTGGCCGTGATGGAGCAGACATCCGATCCCCGGCTGCGCCAGATCATGGTCTCCCTGGTCAAGCATCTGCACGGTTTTGTTCGCGACGTTCGCCTGACCGAGAAGGAATTCCGCGACGCCACGGCTGTTATCGCCGAGCTCGGCAAGCTCTCGAGCGACACCCATAACGAGGTCGTGCTGATGGCGGGCTCGCTTGGCGTCTCGCCGCTGGTATGCCTGCTGAACAATGGCAATCAGGGCAACACGGAAACCGACCAGTCGCTGCTCGGACCGTTCTGGCGGTTGAACTCGCCGAGGGTCGAGAATGGCGGATCGATCGTCCGCTCCGACACGCCGGGCGCGCCGCTGTTCGTCAACGGCCACGTCGTGGACAAGGACGGCCGTCCCGTCGCCGGCGCAGAGGTCGACGTCTGGCACGCGTCGCCCGTTGGTCTCTATGAAAACCAGGACCCCGAGCAGGCCGACATGAACCTGCGCGGCAAGTTTACGACCGATCAGGACGGAGGCTTCTCTTTCCGTTCCGTGATGATGGTCGGCTATCCCATTCCGACCGACGGCGTGGTCGGCCGCCTCCTGAAGGCGCAGAGCCGTCACCCCTATCGTCCCGCGCACCTGCACGCCCTGGTCTTCAAGCCCGGATTCAAGGTGCTGATCTCGCAGGTTTACGACCCCGCCGATCCGCATATCGATAGCGACGTACAGTTCGGCGTGACGAAGGCGCTGCTCGGTAAGTTCCTGCGTCACGATTCGCCGCATCCGACCGCCTCCGACGTCGCGACGCCCTGGTATTCGCTTGACCATGTCTACCGGCTCGAGACCGGAGAGGCCGTGCTGCCGCGGCCGCCGATCAAATAAGGTACCTATGCGGGATGCCGGGCACGCAGAAGGCCCGCTAAACTCGCTTCCCTAGATTAGTTATATTCTATAATGATCGGCGGAAGCGTTGACCGGCTGGACCAAAATGGCCGGGGAGGAGTTCGCCAATGACATTCATCTATCCCGTCGACAGCAACAAGGCGCATCCGCTGCCGCTGTCGCCCGAGTACAAGAGCTCTATCAAGCGCGCGCCGAACCAGCCCTTGATCCCGATGCGCCACACGCTGTCGGAGCTGACCGGTCCGGTCTACGGCCACGAGACCGTGCGCGCGGGCGACAACGACCTCACCACTCAGCACACCGGAGAGCCGCTCGGCGAACGCATCATCGTGCACGGCCATGTGCGCGACGAGGACGGCCGCGGCGTGCCGAACTCGCTGGTCGAGATCTGGCAGGCCAATTCCTGCGGCCGCTACGTTCACGTCCGCGACCAGCATCCGGCCCCGCTCGATCCGAACTTTACGGGCGCCGGCCGCACCGTGAGCGACGCCTCCGGTTACTATCGCTTTGTCACGATCAAGCCTGGTGCGTATCCCTGGGGCAACCATCACAACGCCTGGCGTCCCGCCCACATCCATCTCTCGGTGTTCGGCCATTCCTTCGTCACGCGCCTCGTGACGCAGATGTACTTCCCGGCCGATCCGCTATTCCCGTTCGATCCGATCTTCAATTCGGTGCCGGACGAGAAGGCGCGGGCGCGGATGGTGTCGTCGTTCGATCTCGAGAACACCCAGCCCGAATGGGCGCTGTGCTACCGCTTTGACATCGTGCTGCGCGGCAAGAACGCCACGCCTATGGAGAACCATTAAGTGCAGGACAATGGGATCACGCCATCGCAGACGGTCGGCCCGTTCTTCAAATACGGCCTGACGCCGACCGGCGACTACGCATGGAACGACGCGTTCACGAACTCGACGCTCACGTCCGATGTCTCCGGCAACCGCCTCCGCGTCGAAGGCCGGGTGTTCGACGGTGATGGCGTCGCCGTGCCGGATGTCATGCTGGAGATCTGGCAGGCCGATGCGCAGGGGCGCTTTGCCGACCCGCAGGACAAGCGCGCGCTGCCGAACGCAAGCTTTCGCGGCTTTGCCCGCTGCGGCACCGACAAGGACGGCAATTATTCCTTCGAGACCATCAAGCCGGGCGCGGTGCCCGATCCCGACGGCAAGCCGCAGGCACCGCACATCCTGCTTGCGGTGTTCGGTCGCGGCATGCTGCGGCATCTCTATACCCGCATCTATTTCAGCGACGAGGCCGGCAATGCCGCCGATCCCGTGCTGGCGCTGGTGCCGGCCGACCGCCGCGCCACGCTGGTCGCGACGCGCGAGGCCGGCAAGCCGGTTTACCGGCTCGACCTGCGTTTGCAGGGCGACGACGAGACGGTGTTCTTCGACGTGTGACCTCCAGCGTCGTCCCGGACAAGCGCAACTCTTGGCAACGCGTAGCGTTGTCCAGGGCGGCCCGCCGATCCGGGACGATGGCGGAGGAGGGCCCAACTTTCGCTGCCCGAAACCGCTCCCCTGACGCCGTTTCCCGTAGTTTTCCGGAGTTCGCGTGATGCAATTTCCGCGCGAAGCAATCCCGTGTTTACCGTAATCCTTTAGGGTCCGTTGGATTCGGCGCGGCCCATCGGATTGTTCCATGAAAATTCGCCTTTCGCTTTCCTCCGCGATCATTGCTTTCGGCGTCGTTCTGGCCATCGGCTTTACCGCCGTGGTTTCGACCAGCCTCTACGCCTTGAAAGAGCTCAAGGTCGGCGGCCCGCTCTATTCCGATATCAAGCTCGGCAACGACCTCATCGCGGACATCCTGCCGCCGCCGGAATATGTGATCGAGGCCTATCTCGAGGCGACGCTGGCCATGCGCGAGCCGGACCAGCTGGCGGCCCATGGCGAACGCCTGATCCAGCTCCGCAAGGATTACGACGAGCGCAAGGCATTCTGGGTCACCTCCAGCCTCTCGGCCGACCTGAAGACGGCCCTGGTGTCGAAATCCGACGCCGAGGTGCAGAAGTTCTGGAAGCTGTTGTCCGACCAGCTCCTCCCGGCCCTCAAGGCCAAGGACATGGCCGCCTCCGAGCGCGCCTACGCGCAGCTCAAGGATGCCTACACCGCGCATCGCGCCGTCATCGACAGCATCGTCGAGAGCGCCACCAAGCAGAATGCCGACATGGAGAAGCTGGCCGCGGACCGCGACAGCTCCATGCTCTATATCCTCCTCGGCGTTTCCGCTGCCGTCCTGGCCTTCATTGCCGCAGGTTTGCTCGGCGTCGCACTTGGTGTGGTGCGCCCGATCGTGCGCATGACGGGTACGATGCAAACGCTTGCGACCGGCGATCTCGCCGCCGACATTCCCTTCGCGCACCGCCAGGACGAGGTCGGCTCGATGGCGGGCGCGCTGCTGGTGTTCAAGCAGGCCGCGGTCGACAATGCCCGGCTGCGCGAGGAGCAGTTGCGCAAGGAGCAGGAGGCGGCGCTCGCCAAGCGCGGTGCCCTGCACCAGATGGCCGAGACCGTCGAGCGCGAGACCGGCCGCTCGGTCGACACCGCGAGTGCGGCGACGCAAGGCGTCGAGCGGGCCGCCTCCGGCCTGTCCGACATCGCCCGATCCCTCTCCGCGCAGTCGCAGGCGGTTGCCGCGGCCTCCACCCAGGCTCTCGGCAGCTCGCAGACCGTCTCGGCGGCGGCCGAAGAACTCAGCGCCTCGATCCGCGAGATCGCAACCCAGGTCGCGCGGACCAGCACGGTCACAAAATCGGCGGTCGCCGGTCGTGAACAGGCGCGCTCGACCATCCAGGCGCTGGCCGGATCGGTCAAGAAGATCGCCGAGGTCTCCGACCTCATCGGCGGCATCGCCGGCCAGACCAATCTGCTGGCACTCAACGCCACGATCGAGGCGGCGCGCGCCGGCGAGGCCGGCCGCGGCTTTGCGGTGGTCGCCGCCGAAGTGAAATCCCTGTCCGACCAGACCGCCAAATCCACCGAGGAGATCACGCGGCTGATTGCCGAGATCCAGGCTTCGACGCAGGCCGCGGTCGATGCCGTCGAAACCATGGGAGGCCATATCGTCGAGATCGACGGCGTTGCCACCTCGGTTGCCGCCGCAATGGAAGAACAGGACGCCGCGACGCGGGAGATCACGCGCTCGATCTCCGAATCGGCTTCCGCTGCGAAGGAGGTTTCGGCCAAGATCGGCGATGTCAGCCGCGACGCCGCCTCCGTGAACGAGCGCGCCGCGGAGGTCAGGCAGGCGATCGCCGGCATGGCGACGAATCTCGAACAGCTCCGGTCGGTTGTCGTCAGGACCGTGCGCGAGTCGACCGCTGCGGCTTAAGCAGGCGCCATCTGCCGCTGGTGCCCGAACCTGCGATCGTGCAATATAGCGCGGCACGGGGGCATCGTGGCTTTCATGACAGATCCGCAACTGCCGGCGGTCGCCGAGCCCGCTTATCTCACGACCGCACTGCGCAAGGCCGGCGCACTCGATCGCGGCGTCGTCCGCGAAGTGAAGGTGCTGCACCAGCGTGACACCCTTGTGTCGCACATCGTCCGGCTCGGCCTGCGTTATGTCGGGGAGTCCGACGGCGCCCCGCAATCGCTGATCCTGAAGACGGCGCACGCCGCCTTCGCCAAGACGCTGGCACATGGCGGGCGGCACGAGGTCGCGTTCTATACGCAGCTCGCGCCGAAAATGCCGCCGGGGCTCGTGCCGCGCGGCTTCGACGGGCATTTCGACGAGGAGGGTCAGACCTGGCATCTCCTGCTCGAGGACCTCACCGACAGCCATGAGATCGCGACGCAATGGCCGCTGCCGCCCGCGCGCGAGCAGGCGATGGCGATCGTCACGACGCTGGCCCGCATGCATGCGGCGTGGTGGGATCATGAAAGTCTCGGCGAAACCGTCGGTAGCTGGATGAGCACCGACGACAACGTGAGACTGATGGAGACGTTCGCCGGTCACTATGATCGTTTCGCCGATCTCCTTGGCGACCGTCTCAGCGAGGAGCGGCGCACCCTCTACCGCCGCTTCATCGAGCAGTCGGGCCGGTTGTCTCAGCGCTACCATTCACGCCGGCATCTCACCATTGCTCACGGCGATGCCCACATCTGGAATTTTCTGCTGCCGCGCGCGGGTGTCACGGATACCGTGCGCATTTTCGATTTCGACCAGTGGCGCGCCAACGTGCCGACCGGCGACCTCGCCTATATGATAGCGACACAATGGTATCCGGAGCGCCGGCAGGCGCTCGAGCGAGCGCTGCTCAACCGCTATCACGAGACGCTGATCGCGCACGGTGTCAGCGGCTACACCCGCGGCGCGCTCGACCAGGACTATCGCCGGTCGGTGCTCTGGCACATTACCAAGCCGGTCTGGCAATGGAGCATCAACATCCCGCCGCTGGTCTGGTGGAACAATCTGGAGCGGGTGATGATGGCGGTCGAAGATTTGGGCTGCGAGGAGCTTTTGGGGTAGTCGGCCTACCTGAACGGTGTCGTCCCGGCGAAGGCCGGGACCCATACCGCGAGGTGTAACGGTCTTGAGGGATGTTCGTCCCAAACGAAGATCACTCCCAGTCTTCGTCAAACTTCTCCCTGTGGTTATGGGTCCCGGCCTTCGCCGGGACGACGGTATTACTCCATCACCGCATGTTCCGGCCCGGCCGCCTGCTTGCGCAGCGTGGCCTTGGTCGAGCCGATCAACAGAGCGAGCGGGATGGTGCAGAGGATGAAGACCATCACGAGCTGGTAGTCGTGCGCAAACGCGATGATCTGCGCCTGCACGCTGACCATGCGGTCGGCCATGGCGCGGCCGGCATCGGTGGACAGATTGATCATGCCGCTGACGCTGGGCATCTGGAGCGCATGATTGAACGGGTTGATGTTCTCGGACAGGATCGCGTAGGTCTTGCGCGTGCCTTGCGTCAGCTGGGCGATGACGACGGAAATGCCGACCGAGCTCGCAACGTTGCGCATCAGGGTCAGCATCGCGGTGCCGTCGGTGCGCAGCTGGTTCGGTAGGGTCAGGAACGCCACCGTCGAGAGCGGCACGAAAACGAGGCCGAAGCCAAAGCCCTGGATGATGCTGACGGTGACGATCTCCGGCACCTGGGTCAGGTCGGTCCAGCCGGTCATCTGGAACAGCGAGGCCGCGGTCAGCGTCAGGCCCGTGATGATCAGCGTGCGGGCCTCGAAATAACGCATCATGCGGCCGACCAGCATCATGGCGAAGAAGGTGCCGAAGCCGCGGCTCGCCAGCAGCAGGCCGGCGGTGATGATGGGATAGCCGATCACGTTCTGCATGTAGGGCGAGGCCAGCGCCATGGTCGAGAACAGCACGAGCCCCATCACGACCATGAACATGCAGCCGGTGACGAAGTTGCGATCCCTGAAGAGCGCGAAGCGGATGAACGGCGTCGAGGTCGTGAAGGAATGCGTGATGAAGAAATAGAAGGCGACGGCCGAGACGATGAATTCAGCGATGATTTCGCCCGATTCGAGCCAGCCCAACTGCTCGCCGCGGTCGAGCGCGAGCTGAAGCGAGCCGATCGCGACCGCCAGCGCCGCGAAGCCGAACCAGTCGAACTTGAGACTGAGATCCTTCCGGGTCTCATCCATGAAGATGATCAGCCCGATCACGGTGATGGCGCCGAACGGCAGATTGACGAAGAACACCCAGTGCCAGGAATAGGTCTCGGTCAACCAGGCGCCGAGCGATGGACCCATGATCGGTCCCATCATCACGCCCATGCCCCAGATCGACATCGCCTTGGCGCGCTCCTGCAGCGTGTAATAGTCGAGCATCACCGATTGCGACAGCGGCACCAGGGCGGCGCCGAACACGCCTTGCAGCAGGCGGAACAGCACCATCTGGTTGATGTCCTGCGCAAGCCCGCACAGCACCGACGCAAAGGTGAACCCGGCCGAGCAGATGATGAAGATGCGCTTGCGGCCGAAGCGGTTGGCGATCCAGCCCACCGGCGCCGTCATGATCGCGGCAGCGACGATGTAAGAGGTCAGCACCCAGTTGATCTGGTCCTGCGAGGCCGACAGCGTGCCCTGCATGTAGGGCAGGGCGACATTGGCGATGGTGGTGTCCAGCGCCTGCATGATGGTCGCCGTCATGGCGCAGATCGTCACCATGTTCCGGCGCAGGCCGGGGACCATCAGGCTGGCATTGGGGCACATCGGATCGGTCCTTGTCTCAGTCTTTGTCTTAGTCTTTTTCCTGGCCCGCGGTCGCCGACAGGCCGAGCAGGCCGGCGAGCGAGCGCCGATGGCCGGTGTCGATGGTGGCGTAGACGCTCATGCCGGCCTTCAGCTTCCGCACGTATTTGTCGGTCTCGTCGAAATAGATGCGGATCGGCACGCGTTGCACCACCTTGACGAAATTGCCGGTGGCATTCTGCGGCGGCAGGATCGCGAATTGCGCGCCGGTGCCGGGCGAGAGCGAGCCGATCTTGCCCTTGAAGACGTGGTTCGGGAATGCGTCGACCTCGAGCGTGACCGGCTGCCCTTCGGTGACGTAGGTGAGGTCGCTTTCCTTCGGATTGGCGTCGACCCAGGGGTGGGCGACATCGATGATGGAGAACACCGGCGTGCCGGCGGTGACGTAGCGGCCGAGCTGGATCTGCTCGACCTGCGTCGCAATGCCGCCCATGGGTGCCCGCACGACGGCATGGTCGAGATTGCGCTCGGCATTGTCGAGCTTCGACTTGGCCTGCGCGTAGGCCGGGAATTTCTCCAGCGGCAGGTCGGTGTCGCCGAGCAGTTGCGTCTTGGCCGTCGAGATCTGCTGCTTGACGTATTGCGCGATGGAGCCGGACGTCACCAGCGCGTTCGCCGCGTTGTCGAGGTCGAGTTGCGAGCCGTAGCTGTTCTTCACCAGCGCCTGCTTGCGCTCGACGTCGCGCTGCTTCAGGTCGACGCCCCGCTGGGCGAGATCGAGCATGTCGCCGTAGATCTTGATGTTGGCGCGGAGATTGTCATAGGTCGACTGCGCCTGCATGAGCTGCGCTTTGGCATCGTCCACCGCGAGGCGGAACGGCACGGGGTCGATCTCGAACAGCTCGTCGCCCTGCTTGACGAGTTGGCCTTCCTTGACGACGACCTTCTCGATCTTGCCGGAGATGTCGGGAGTCACCAGCACCTTCTGGGCGCCGACATAGGCATCGTCGGTGCCGACATAACGGCCGCCATTGAGATAGAAGGTGAAACCGGCAACTGTGACGACGATCGGCAGCACGACCAGGAGCAGGACGCGGCGATAGCGGCGCAGGCCGGCCACCAGGCGGCGGCGCGGATCGGTGCCGGCTTTCTTGGCGGGCTTGCCGCCGTCGATCTTCTGCTCGGGTTGGAACTTGAGGACTTGATCAGCCATAGCGCTGCTCCTTACGCGCTTGTTCCGCTCCGCTGGTCTGGATCGCGGTACGCACGTTTTCCTTGATTGTTTCGAGCTGGGTGAGGAGGCGATGGGCGTCCGCCGGGGTAATGCCGTCGAGCGCGTTGGCCGTGAGCTCGGATTTCAGCCCGCTCATCCGTCCGAGCAACTGCCGCCCGGCCTTCTTCAGGTACAGCCGCTTGACGCGGCGGTCCGAAGGATCGCTGCGGCGTTCGATCCAGTCGCTGTCGCAGAGCTTGTCGATCAGGCGCGTCAGCGTGATCGGCTGCACCTCGAGAAGCTCGGCGAGCTCCGACTGCTTCATGCCTTCGCTGCGCTCGACCTTGGCCAGCACCGCCCATTGCGCGCGGGTGATGCCGAAGCGCGAGGCCTCCTTGTCGGCGTAGACCCGCAACAGGCGATAGAGCTCGGCGAGCGTAAACAGGAAGTTCTGGTCCACGGGCCCTCGGCTCATGAGCTTGGTCTCCAATAAGCTTGGGATATAATAAGCAAGCTTATGATTATTTCATGGCGGGTTTACGGGACACTGTCCCGCAGCAAGAGCATGGCTGATCGCCGCATCGCCGGTCCTGCTTTGGGTTCCCCATCCGAGATGCTAGAACGCCGGTCCCATGACCCTCGCAAAGCCGGCATTTCCCGCGCCCGACCACGATCACGGCCGCTGCACTGCGGATGCGCTGGCGCATGCCGAGGCCGTCTGCGCGCAGCGCGCGCAGAAATTCACGCCTATACGCCGCCATGTGCTGGGGGCGCTGCTCTCGAGCCACCGCCCGCTCGGCGCCTATGAGGTGATCGACGAGCTGGCGAAATCGATGCCGCGGCCGGCGCCGATCACGGTCTATCGTGCTCTCGATTTCTTGATGGCCAACGGCCTCGTGCACCGCATCGAGAGCCGCAACGCCTATCTCGCCTGCGCCGCCTACGACCATGACGCGACCACGGCGGTGACGTTCCTGATCTGCGAGCGCTGTGGTCTGGTCGGTGAGATTCCGTCGGCGTCGTTCGCCAAGGACCTCAACGCCGCCGCGCGCAGCTCAGGCTTCGCTCCCAAATTGTCCGTGGTGGAAATCACGGGCGTCTGTGCGCATTGTCAGAAAGCTGCATAAAGCAACAACGGCGCAAAGCCGGTTTTTCAGGAAGACATGTCCTCACCACAAGCCATAACGTCCGCCGGTCGTCCCCTCAGTGCCGGCGCCATCGCCCTGATGCTCATGCTGTGCCTGACCTGGGGGTTCAACCAGATCGCGGTGAAGCTGGTGCTGCCGGACATTCCGCCGATGCTTCAGGCCACGATCCGCTCGATGGGCGCGCTGCCGGTGCTGTTCATCATCGGCACCTTGCGCGGCGTTAAATTCTTCGAACGTGACGGCACCTGGAAGCCCGGAATCATCGCCGGACTGATGTTCGGCATCGAGTTCGTGCTGATCTTCCAGGGCCTGCGCTTCACCCCGGCGTCGCGGGCGGTGGTGTTCCTCTACACCGCGCCGTTCTTCGTCGCGCTCGGCTCCTACCAGGTGCTCGGCGAGCGGCTTGGCGGCACGCAATGGCTGGGTCTCGCCGTAAGCTTTGCCGGTGTCGCACTCGCGATTGGGGTGCCGCAGCCCAACGTCGATTCGCATGTTCTGCTCGGCGACCTCATGATCGTCGGCGGCGCCGCGCTGTGGGCGGCGACCACGCTGATCGCCAAGGGTACGCGGCTGCGCTTCGCGGCGCCGGAGAAGGCGCTGGGCTACCAGGTCGCGACCTCGATCCCGATCCTCGGCGCGGCCGCCTGGCTGTTCGGGGAGACCATCCCCCACATGCCATCGCCGCTGTCGCTGGGCCTGATGGCCTTCCAGGCGATCTGGGTGGTGGGAACCACGTTCACGCTTTGGTTCGCGCTGGTGAAGACCTATTCGGCCAGCAAATTGTCGGCTTTTACCTTCATCACCCCTTTGTTTGGCGTGGTGGGTAGCTATTTCATCATGCACGACACCCTGAGCCTGACATTCGGGGCCGCTGCGGTCCTTGTAATTGCTGGGCTTTTTCTGGTTAACCGTCCCAGCCAATCCGCTGCGGCGCCGCGTGATGCATTGCTGAACGTCACCAAAACCTGATATTTGGACGCCATGAACAAGCTCGAAAACTCCATCGATTCCGACGTCGCGGGCCCCGCGCCCCGGCACCAGACCACCCAGGTCAAGGTCGGCGACGTTGCCGTGGGCGGCGGTGCGCCGATCGTCGTACAGTCGATGACCAACACCGACACGGCCGATATCGACGGCACCATTGCCCAGGTCGCAGCGCTGGCACGCGCCGGCTCCGAAATGGTCCGCATCACCGTCGACCGCGAGGAGGCCGCAGCCGCAGTTCCGCACATCCGCGACGGCCTGCTCAAGCGCGGCATCACCACGCCGCTGATAGGCGACTTCCATTATATCGGCCACAAGCTGCTGGCGGCCTATCCGGCCTGCGCCGAGGCGCTCGCCAAATATCGCATCAATCCCGGCAATGTCGGCTTCAAGGACAAGCGCGACACCCAGTTCGCCGACATCATCGAGATCGCGAACAAGAACAACAAGCCGGTGCGCATCGGCGCCAATTGGGGCTCGCTCGATCAGGAACTGCTGACCAAGCTGATGGACGAGAACGCCGCGTCCGCCAATCCGCGCGACGTGCGCGCGGTGACGCGCGAGGCGATGGTGCAGTCCGCGCTGCTCTCGGCCGCGCGTGCCGAAGAGCTCGGCATGCCGAAGGATCGCATCATCCTCTCTGCCAAAGTCTCGGCAGTGCAGGATCTGATCGCGGTCTATCAGGATCTCGCGGCGCGTTCCGACTACGCCATCCATCTCGGACTCACCGAGGCCGGCATGGGCACCAAGGGCATCGTTGCATCCTCGGCCGCGCTCGGCATTCTGCTTCAGCAGGGCATCGGCGATACCATCCGCATCTCGCTGACGCCGGAGCCCGGCGGCGACCGCACCCGTGAGGTGCAGGTCGGCCAGGAACTCTTGCAGACCATGGGCTTCCGCACCTTCGTGCCGCTGGTTGCGGCGTGCCCCGGCTGCGGCCGCACCACCTCGACCACGTTCCAGGAGTTGGCCAGCTCGATCCAGGGTTTCATTCGCGACGAGATGCCGGCCTGGAAGACGAAATATCCCGGCGTGGAAGAGCTCAACGTTGCCGTGATGGGCTGCATCGTCAATGGCCCGGGCGAATCCAAGCACGCCAATATCGGCATCTCGCTTCCGGGCACCGGCGAAGCGCCGGCTGCGCCGGTGTTCGTCGACGGCAAGAAGTTCCGGACCCTGCGCGGCCCGACCATTTCCGCCGACTTCAAGGCGCTCGTGATCGACTATATCGACCAGCGCTACGGCCAGAACGCCAAGTTGCCGGTGACCGCGGCGGAGTAGTTTTACTCCGCGCGCGCTCCACCCACCGCTGTCATCCCGGCGAAGGCCGGGATCCATAACCCCAGGGGGCGGTTATGGCGCGGGATGGTGGTTACGGATCTTCGTCAAACTCGATCCTGTGGCTATGGGTCCCGACCTTCGTCGGGACGACACCGAGTTTGCGGTGCAGATTGCACATCCCTAACCGCGCGCTACGATGCTCCCAATCAAACGATCGGGAGACACGTCATGAGCTCACTCGCCGGCAAGCAGGGCCCGCGCTATCGCCACACGGCGGAAGACGGCGCGCCTTACGAGACCATCGCGGTCGAAAAGCTCACGCCCATCATCGGCGCGGAAATCTCCGGCGTCGACATCGGCAAGCTCGTCTCGGACGATGCGCGCTCCAACCGGCAGATGGACGAGGTCCATCGCGCGCTTGCCGAAAACCTCGTGATCTTCTTCCGCGACCAGCACATCACGCCACAACAGCATCTCGCCTTCGGCCGCAAGTTCGGCGAGTTGCATTTCCATCCCGCCGCGCCGCATGAGGATGAAGACCCGGCGCTGATGAAGATTTATGCGGATGCGAACTCGCCGCGCGCCAACGGGGAGGGCTGGCATTCCGACGTGTCCTGCGATCTCGAGCCGCCGATGGGTTCGATCCTCTATATCAAGCAGTGCCCGCCGCGCGGCGGCGATACGCTGTTCGCCAACATGTATGCGGCCTATGAGGCGCTGTCGGACCGGATGAAGGCCTATCTCGACGGGCTGACTGCGTTGCACGACGGCGAGCCGATCTATCGCGGGCTCTATGCCAATTACGGTGTCGCCGACCGCCCCGCCTACCCAAATGCCGAGCACCCCGTGGTGCGCACGCATCCGGTCACGGGCAGGAAGGCGCTCTACGTCAACCGCGGCTTCACACGCCACATCAACGGCATCCCGCGTGATGAGAGCGACGCGATGCTCGTCTATCTCTACCAGCACGCCGAGAACCCGCTGTTCCAGTGCCGCTTCCGCTGGACCGAGAACGCCATCGCGTTCTGGGACAACCGCTGCACCCAGCACCGCGCGATGTGGGACTACTGGCCGCACACGCGCTCCGGCACGCGGGTGACGGTGAAGGGGGAGCGGCCGGTGTGACGTACGGCGCTCTAGGGTGGGCACGATTCCGCCTTTGCTCTGCGAGCTACGGCGGACAAGTTCTTGCATTGACGTCTTCGCGCTGCCGCGCCAACCTTCCCAAAAACAAATCGGGAGGATTTCCATGCTCCGAGCCGAGGACAACAACTTCCTGACCGAGTCCGTCACCAGCAAGGCCAAGGACATTTCCGCGGTGATGCTGGAGCGTTTCGGTGACGTCGCGGGATTCGTCGGCCGACCGCGGATTGCGGCAGCGGAGTAGGGCTTGGAGCAACCGCGCAGCATCATTGCAAGGCTCGCCTTGCCGCTCGTCGCGTCGATCTTGCTATCGTCGCTGGCGCCTGCTGACACTGGTCATGCTGCTGTCGCGCGAAAGATTGCAAAATCCAAGCGGCCACAGTCGCTGGTCAAATGTGAGATGTCGAAATTCAGGATCGTCGTGGATGTCGGGCACACCCCGGACTCCTACGGCGCGTTGAGCGCGCGCAATGATCCGGAGTTCGGCTTCAACTTCCGGCTTGCGAGGCTCATCACGGCGAAGCTCAAGGCCGAGGGCTTTGCCGCAGCCCGCCTGCTCGTCACGGACGGCAAGGCGCGGCCGAGCCTGCTCAAACGCGTCAGCATCGCGAATGACGCCCGGGCCGATCTCTTCCTGTCGATCCATCACGACTCCGTGCCGGACAAGTTGCTCGAGACCTGGGAGTTCGACGGCGCGAACAGCTATTTCAGCGACCGCTTTTCCGGTCACTCGCTGTTCGTGTCCGAGCGTAATCCGCACTTCGCCACCAGCCTGATGCTGGCCCGGATGATCGGCAGACAGATGAAAGAGCAGGACCTGCACTATGCCGGCCAATACACCCTGCCGGTGATGGGCCGCTACCGTCGCCAATTGCTCGACAAGGATGTCGGCGTGTACCGCTATGACGGGCTCGTCGTGCTCTCGCAAACCCGCAGCGCCGCCGTGCTGCTGGAGGCTGGCTCCATCATCAACCGCGACGAGGAAATGGCGATGAACTCGCCGGAGCGGCAGGAGATCATCGCGGGCGCTGTGGCAGCGGGGCTCGGGGAATTTTGCGCGAGGCGGTAGTTTGCCACAGTCGTCCTGGCGAAGGCCAGGACCCGTTACCCCAGAGAGCAGTTGTGGCGCGACACCGGTAACCACGGGTCCTCGCCAAACTACTCCCTGTGGTAATGGGTCCCGGATCTGCGCGCGCTTTGGGCGCGCTTTTTCGGGACGACGGAGGGTTATAGCGGCCCTCCCCGATACTCCCGGTTCGCCAAGCTCGCCTCCTCCAGATCCAGATCGCGCTCGATCCGCCGCCGTGTCTCGTCGGTGATCTGGCCGTCGCGCAGCAGATCGTGGATGAACTTGCGCTCGGCGGCGATCAGGTCGCGGGTCAGCGCGGTGCCGGCGGCGGAGACGTCGTGGTGGGTGGGATCGAGCGAGTCGGGAAGCTGGTTGACCCGGATCTCGTGGCGTGCGCGCAGGAGCCGCATCACCTCGTCCGACACGTCCTTCTCCTCGGTCAGAACGTCGAGCGACTTCAGGGCGGCGTCGAGGGCTTGGCGGCGTGCCGCGATCTCGGCCTCGTGCTCGGCGACATGCTCATTGCGACCGGCTTCCGCGACGCCGAGCCAGCGCACCACCGGTGGCAGCGTGAGGCCGACGCCGATCAGGGTGACGAAAATGACGCCGAAGGCGACGAACAGGATCAGGTCGCGAAACGGAAAGGCTTCGCCGCCCGGCAGGGTGAACGGCAGCGCGAGCGCTGCCGCCAGCGACACTGCGCCGCGCACGCCGGTGAACGCAAGCACGAACGGCCATTGCCATGGCGGCGAGGGATCGCGCGTGCGCAGCGACTTGCTGAGCAGCCGCGGCAGATAGGTCGCGGGATAGAGCCAGGCGAAGCGCGCGATCACGACGACCGCCAGGACCACGGCGGTTGCGATCAGGATGTCGTCGAGCGGAAACGCCTTCGACTTCTCGTAGAGCGCGCGCATCTGGAATCCGGTGAGCAGGAACAGCAAGCCCTCGATCAGATAGATCACGAGGTCCCAGAAGAAGATTCCCTGCAGGCGCGTCGATGCCGAGATCAGCAGCGGGCCGTTCCAGCTCACATAGAGGCCACAGGCGACGGTGGCGATCACGCCGGAACCGCCGAGATGCTCGGGCAGCCAGTAGGAGACGTAGGGCGTGATCAGCGAAAGTGTCAGCTCGACCTGCGGATCCCCCGACCATTTGCGGAACCGCAAGGAGAGCCAGCCGACACCGATGCCGAAGGCGATCTCGCCAGCGACGATGAGCAAGAACTCGCCGCCCGCCAGAGGCAGCGAGAAATGCCCGACCATGATCGCGGCGAGCGCGAAGCGATAGAGGATCAGCGCGGTGGCATCATTCGCGAGCCCTTCGCCTTCGAGGATGACCATGAGCCTGCGCGGCATGTGCAGCCGGCGCGCGATCGCGAGCGGCGCCACCACGTCGGGCGGCGCTACGATGGCCCCGAGCAGGAAGCCGATCGTCCAGGGCAGGCCGATCAAATAGTTGGTGGCGGTTGCGACCAACGCCGCGGTGAAGATCACCGCGCCGACCGCGAGCAGCACGATCGGGCGAAGATTCTTTTTGAACTCGCGCCAGCTCATCGCGACGCTCGCCGAGTAGATCAGCGGCGGCAGCACCATCAGCAGCACCAGTTCCGGCGGCAGTTCGACCGGCGGCATGCCCGGCACGAAGGCGAGGCCGACACCGGAGAGCATGAGCAGAATGGCAGGCGCGATGTTGAAGCGGCGCGCGACAAGCGCGGTGCCGGCCAGCACGGCGAGCAGGATGAGAAAGGTCTGAAATTTCGCTTCGATCATGGCCTGTCTTGGCCCGGAAGCAACCGCAAGGTCAATGCGGCGCGGCTCACGCCAGCCGCTCAGCCACCATGCGGCCGATGCGTGCGAACACGGCTTCGAACTGTGCCGCATTCGGCGTGCCGCCCTGGGTGTAGGCCGCGATCAGGATCGGTGCATCGGGCTTCGTGTCGATTTTGGGCCAGACCACCGCGATATCGCCGGAGGCGTCCTTGCCGTTGTTGCCGGTCTTGTCGCCGATCTTCCAGCTTGCGGGGAGCCCGCCACGCAGCCGGTTCGCGCCGGTCTTGCAACCCACCATCCATTCCGTGAGTTGAGCACGCGAGGTCGGCGACAGCGCTTCGCCCGTCATCATCTGCCGCAGATTGCCTGCCATCGCCGCCGGCGTCGTGGTGTCGCGGGGATCGCCGGGCGGTGAGCGGTTGAGCTCGGGCTCGTTGTGGTCGAGCCGCGAGGTGGTGTCGCCGAGCGACCGCCAGAACGCGGTGAGTGCGGCGGGGCCGCCGATCCGCGCCAGCAACAAATTGGCGCAGGTGTTGTCGCTGAGCTCGACGATCGCCTTGCACATCTCGGTGACCGACATTGCGCCGGCGGCAATGTTTTGCTTGGCGACCGGTGCGTACTCCAGCAGGTCGGCCTTGCCGTAGGGGATCATGGCCGCAAGCTGCTCCTCGCCACGATCGACCCGCGCCAGTACGCAAGCCGCGAGCGAGGCCTTGAATGTCGAGCACATGACGAACCGCTCGTCGGTGCGCCAGGCGAGCTTTGCGCCGGTCGCGATGTTCTCGGCATAGACCCCGATCCGCCCGCCGCTCTCGCGCTCATAGGCTTCGAGTTCAGGCAGCGCGTCTGCGGCGAGCGCGGGGGAGGCGGCCATCCAGCACAGCGAGGCGAGCAACGAACGGCGGTCGAGAAGCATGGGGACCTTTTGGGCCGAGATGGGAGGGGGAGGGAACGCAGCGTACGCTTCATCCGCAATGACGGAGGTGGCAGCGACGAGCGAGAGGCAAGCTCGCCTCACTCCCTCAGGTCATACCGATACGACTTCGACACGATCTGCCAGCCGTCGGCGAGCTTCATCGCCACCAGATAGTCGGTGAAAAAACGCGGCGGCAGCTGGCACCGGACCTTGATGAAGGCGGTCTTGTCGTCCGAACGGTCGATGGTGACGACGAAATCCTCGCGCGGCTTGCCTTCGGCCTTGCCGGAGGGACGCTTGCGCACGCGGTCGAGCCAGTCCGGCACGGTCAGCACCTGCAGCTCGCCCTTCTCGACCCAGCGCAAATCAGCGGAAGGATGGAAGATGGCGCCGAGTTTTTCGACATCGCCCTCGTAAAGTCCGTCGAAATAGGATTGCACGACGGCTTCGACGCTCGAACGGTTCTGGCTCATGGGTCATCCCTTTGAATGATGGCGCGGGCCAAACTTAGTCGTACGCATCAAACTGCGCTATGGGAGTGCGTACCATTTGCGCGAGGACACCGTGATGACCGGATCAGGGAATTCGAACGCTCGTATCCTGATGGGCGAATGCTACTGCCGCGCCGTGCGCTACGAGGTGGCGGACGCGTTCTCCTATGCGATGAACTGCCACTGCTCGAATTGCCGCCGCACCACCGGCGCCGCCTTCAAGCCGTTCGCCGGAATAACCCAGGACAAGCTGCGCATCGCCCATGGTGAAGACCAGCGCGTCATTTACGGTGACGACACCACCCATGACGCCCACTGCGCCCGCTGCGGCTCGCTGCTTTATTCCCGGGTGCGCGACGGGAAATGGGTCCATGTCGCCATGGGAACCCTGGTCGATGCCCCCTCGATCCGACCGAGCGCCCACATTTTCGTGGGTTCGAAGGCGCCCTGGCACGAGATTACGGACAATCTGCCTCAATATCGGGGCCACATCGGGGATGGCTGAGGGAACCTGCTGCGCACCTATTTCTCGGCGAACCGCGACCGGACTGGCGCGACAAATAAAAGGGGTCTTTCGGCCTGCCGCCGGCGCCACCTTCGTGACCTCCATCACAAGCGTCCGCGGCGGACCCTGCTAAAGCCATCCCAAAGGGGCTCGAACCGCCCTGAACTCGGAAGTCGTGTCATGCGCAACCTGTTCAGACTTTGCCCACTTCTCCTCGCCGTCGCGCTGCTGTTCGGCGCGGGTCCCGCTTTCGCCGGGAAGCGCGTCGCGCTGGTGATCGCCAACTCGGCCTATCAGCACGCGCCGTCGCTTACGAACCCTGTCAATGACGGTTCGGTGATGGCCAGGACTCTGAAAGAGGCCGGCTTCGATATCGTCGATTCCCGGCACGATCTGTCGGCGCTGGACACGCGCCGCGTACTGCGCGAATTCGCCGACGGGACCCGCGATGCCGACATCGCCGTGGTCTATTATGCCGGCCACGGCATCGAGGTCGAAGGCTCGAACTATCTGATTCCTGTCGATGCCAAGCTGGAGCGTGACACCGACGTCTTTGACGAGGCGCTCTCCCTCGACCGCGTCCTGGTCGCGGTCGAACCGGCCAAGCAGCTTCGCTTGGTGATCCTGGATGCCTGCCGTGACAATCCGTTCGGCAAGACCATGAAGCGCACGGTCGCCTCGCGCAGCATCGGCCGCGGCCTCGCCCAGGTCGAGCCGACCAGCCCCAACACGCTGATCGCTTATTCGGCCAAGGCCGGCTTCACAGCGCAGGACGGCGACGGCGCCAACAGCCCCTTTACCGTGGCGCTGTCGAAGCATCTGACGACGCCGGGCCTCGACGTTCGCCGCGCCTTCGGATTCGTGCGTGACGACGTGCTCAAGTCGACCGGCAACAGGCAAGAGCCGTTCGTCTATGGCTCGCTCGGCGGCGAGGACGTGCCGCTGGTGCCGGTCAAGGGGACCGCTGCGGCTCCGGCAGCGCCCGCGGCGAACCCGCAAGCCGACGTCCGCCGCGATTACGAACTCGCGCTCCAGGTCGGCAACAGGCCGGCGTGGGATGCCTTCCTCGCCCAGCATCCCGACGGTTTCTATTCGAGCCTCGCCAAGCTTCAGCTCGACAAAATCGGCGCCGAGCAGGCTCATGCGGCGGCCACCGAGAAGGCGAAACAGGCCGAAGCCGAGCGCGATCGTCTTGCCGCGCTTGGCGCCCAGAAGGATGCGCAGGCCAAGGCAGCCGCCGATGCGAAGGCCGCAGAGCAGGTGCAGCTTGCCGCGCAGAAGGCCAAGGAGCAGGCGCAGCAGCAGGCAGCCGCCGCCGAGCAGCAGCGCGTCACCCTCGCTGCAGCGGCGCCGAGCGCTGCACCGGCCAGCACGGCGAGCCCCGCAGGCACCAACGTCGCGTCGCTGACGCCGGCCACTGCGCCGGCCGATCTCAGCCGCTCGGTGCAGACCGAGCTTGGCCGCGTCGGCTGCTTCTCCGGCGCTGCCGACGGCAACTGGACTACGTCCGCGCAGCGGTCGTTGTCGCAGTTCAACCGTTATGCCGGCACCAAGCTCGACGTGAAGGTGGCGAGCACCGATGCACTCGACACGGTCAAGTCAAAACAGTCACGCGTCTGTCCGCTGGTTTGCGAGCACGGCTTCAAGGCTGACGGCGACAAGTGCACCAAGATCGTCTGCGGCGCCGGCTCCGTGCTTAACGACGACAATGAATGCGAGAAGAAGCGTGCCGGAAAGCCTGCGACGGCCAAGCCTGCGACCGACAAGCGTGACGATGGTGACGAGCGTCCCGCACGGCAGCGTCGTCAGGCCGGCGGATCGGCGGGCGGCTTTGGTGGCGCTGCCGGCATTGCTGCTGCCGCTGGCGCCGGCCGTCCCTCGAGTGGCGGGCAGATGTTCTGCAATAGCGGCGGCTGCCGTCCGGTCAACCGCGGCTGCCATCTCGAATATCGCGGCGGCGGCGGCCCCGGCAACGATGCCAATGCCGAGGTGTGTTATTAGGATCGCGGCGTCCCCACATGGTCGTCCTGGCTTTCGCCAGGACGATTCCATGCAAGTGAGTTCAGGTCGAGATCGCGCTCGCCGCGATGTTGACAGTTAGCGCCAGCAAGGCCGTGTTGTAGATGAATGACACGATGCCGTGCGCGGTGGCGGTGCGCCGGATGGTCTTGTCGGTGATGCCGACGTCGGAGACCTGCGCGGTCATGCCGATCACGAACGAGAAATAGACGAAGTCCCAATAATCGGCGTGGTCTTCCCTGTCGCCGCTGGGAAACTGAAGGCCGCCTGGCGTGGCGTGACGATAATAATCATGCGCGTAATGCAGCGCGAAAGTCGTGTGCACGGCGGCCCAGGACAGCGCGATGGTGGTGATCGCGATGGTCAGCGCCGCGGCGCCGCGGTGGACGCCGAGTTCGGCGACAATGGCTGCGATGCTGGCGAACGCACCGGTCGCCGTCACCAGCAGGATCACAAAGCGGCCGTCATCCTGCATCGCGGCGCTACGGCGGATGTGCTGGTGATCGTTGCAAAGCATCATTGCATAGACCAGCACGAGATAGACCGCGACCAGCGCATCCCAGCCAAGCACAAGCCGCGTCGTCAGCCGGGGTGAGCCCGGCACAAGCAGGCAGACGAGGATGCCGACACCAAGCGAGATGAACGTCCGCGGCCGCGCGTAGAGCACGCGCATCGGCCGCGACATCTGCCGGAAGCGGACGAGGACGGGATCTTCTTTGCCGCCTGTCGCCATCGAT
Organism: Bradyrhizobium nivariense; assembly: GCF_029846715.1. Classification (GTDB taxonomy): domain Bacteria; phylum Pseudomonadota; class Alphaproteobacteria; order Rhizobiales; family Xanthobacteraceae; genus Bradyrhizobium. The sequence continues at coordinate 113,682 of NZ_JARVWW010000014.1, read as the reverse complement.
GCGCGTCAGTTCTTGCGTTCAGCCACGAAGCGCGCAGCCGCTCGCAGCACGGCGGCCCGATCGCCGAAGATCGACACGGCGCTGTCAGCCCGCGCGAGCAGGTCGCGGACGCGCTGCTTGGCGCCCTCGATGCCGAGCTGGGTGACGAAAGTGGTCTTGCCGAGCGCGGCGTCCTGGCCCGACGGCTTGCCGAGTGCAGCCGCATCGCCTTCGACGTCGAGCAGGTCGTCGGCGATCTGGAAGGCTTCGCCGAGTGCGCGGCCGTAATCGTCGAGCGCCTGATATTCCTTCTGCGAGGCCTGACCGAGGATCGCGCCGGCGATGCAGCCGTAGCGCAGCAGAGCACCGGTCTTCATCTGCTGAAGACGGGCGACGTCGACCGGCTCGCGGTCGCCGAAGCGGCCTTCGCCGGCGAGATCGAGGATCTGGCCGCCGACCATGCCGCCGATGCCGGCGCAGCGCGCCAGTGCGCGCGTCAGCAGGAGCCGCACATTGGCGTCGCGATGGATCTCGTCGCGGGTGATGATGTCGAAGGCGAGGGTCAGGAGGCCGTCGCCGGCGAGGATCGCGGTGGCGTCGTCGGTTTTCTTGTGCAGGGTCGGACGGCCGCGGCGCAGGTCCGAATTGTCCATCGCCGGCAGATCGTCATGGATCAGCGAGTAGCAGTGGATGCATTCGAGCGCCGCACCGGCGAGCAGCGCGGCTTCGCGGGGTACGCCGAACACGGCCGCGCTCTCGACCACCAGGAACGGCCGCAGGCGCTTACCGCCATTGAGGCTCGAATAGCGCATTGCGTCCATCAGTCGCTTGGGCCGGGCGATCTCATCGGGCAGGATGTCGTCCGACAGCAGGCGCCCGAGCAGGGCCTCGGTGTCATCAGCGGTCTTGTCCAGACGTTTGGCGAAATCGGACGGGGACGTGCCGGTCATCAAGAAGGGCTCCAGAACTGAAATTCGGCGGGACAATCCTTTATGCGCCCGCCTCAGTCAATCGTTTGGAAGGCCTAAAAAGTGCTGGAAAACGCCCGAATTATCACAGACTTAATGCCGGGCCCGTGGCCGCGTTTCGTTCTGCGCCGGAAAGGTTGATTTGCGCGTCGTCAAAACCCTTCTCCTGGTGCTCGCGGTCGCGGCTCTCGCACCCTATGTGATCGCGCCGTTCTACCGCACAGGCCATCCCGTTTCGACGCTGATGGCCTGGCGCTCGCTCCGCGGCGCTCCGATGCAGCGGGAATGGATCGATCTGGTGGCGATGTCGCCCTCACTGCCGCGCTCGGTGGTGGCGGCCGAGGATGCCCATTTCTGCAAGCACCACGGCATCGACTGGGGCGCGCTGCGTGAGGCCATCGACGACGCGAAGGAGGACGGCACGCCGTTCCGGGGCGCCTCCACCATCACCCAGCAGGTGGCGAAAAACCTGTTCCTCTGGCAGGGCCGGGATTTCGTCCGCAAGGCGCTGGAATTTCCGCTGGCGCTGTGGATCGATTTCGTCCTGCCCAAGGCGCGGATCCTGGAGATTTACCTCAACATCGCCGAGCTCGGCCCGCAGGGCCAGTTTGGGGTGGAGGCGGCCAGCGCCTATGCCTTCGGCAAGTCGGCGGCGAACCTCTCCCCCCGGGAGGCGGCGCTTCTGGCCTCGATCCTGCCGAATCCGGTCAAACGCAGCGCCAGGACGCCGGGACCGGGCGTCAGGCGGCTGGCCGGGACCTATGTGGCGAGGGCGCAGGCCAGCTCGCTTTCGACCTGCTGGCGGGAAAATCGCTGATTTTGAGCCCATTCCGGGCGTATTTTCCGGCCCAGAGCCCTAGATTTAAGGCCGGCCTTCCTCTATAAGCCCGGCCTTGACTGGCATTCAGCTCGCCTCGGTTTGCGGGTGCTGAGCCGTCCCCTCGCGGACGATGCCCTGATGACACCAATCCCTAGAGGATACTGAAATGGCCGTTCCGAGAAGAAAAACCTCGCCGTCGCGCCGTGGCATGCGCCGCTCGGCTGACGCCATCAAGAAGCCGACCTATGTGGAAGACAAGGATTCCGGCGAGCTCCGTCGTCCGCACCATCTCGACCTCAAGACCGGCATGTACAAGGGCCGTCAGGTCCTGAAGAAGAAAGAGTCCTGAGTTAAGGACCTTTCTTTGGGCAGGACGATCGGGCCTGCCTGATTTCGGCCAACCCATGAGATAAGACGGTGACGGCGGCGCAGCGAATGCTTCGCCGCCGCATTGTCCTGTCTGGATATCTTGATCGAGAAGGCATTTCGCCGATGGTCGGTTTCCCACTGCTTCTGATCCCGCTCGCGGTCTACAACATCATCGCCTTCCTGATGCCGAGCGTGTCCTTTACGGACGTGCTGTTCAAGGTGCCGATGATCACGGGCGAGACCTGGCCGGTCACGCTTGCCGACGTGATGCTCGCGCTCGGCGTCGTGCTATTGCTGCTCGAGGTGGTCAAGGGCGCGCGGCCCGGCTCGAAATTCCTGATGGATCATTTGCTGTCGCTGATCGTGTTCGGCGCGGCAGCGGCCGAATTCGCGATGTGGCCCAAATTCGGCAACTCCACCTATTTCCTTCTGGTGCTGCTCGCCATGGCCGATTTCCTCGGCGGCATTGCCCAGCGCACGCGCCGCCGCGTCGCCTATGTCGCCGAGACTGTGCCGACACCGCGCAAGGCTAAGCGCCGGGCTGAAGGGGCGGTCGATGAAGCGGTGGTCGAGCCCAAGTTCGAGCCGGTCTCTGCGCCAGCGGTGCCGCCCGCATCCGCGCCTTCCGCGCAGTCGGTCGCCGAATCCGTGCTGATGGATCAGCCCGCGCCGAAGCCGGTTCAGAGTACGTCCTCGCCGGAAATCCCCTCGCCGCATCTTCAGCCCGGCAACGGCACGCCGTCGTCTCCCGACGCGCCCCGCTGATCTACTTCAAGCCACCTGCCGCGTGCGCGCGGTGACGCTCGGAAGCGGGCGCTTGCTGCCGTAGGCTACCTGCGCATCCTCGGAAGACGCGCGGCGGAGCCGACCCGTCTGGGGCAGGTGCTCGGCATTGGCGATGAGCTGGGTGACGAAGCTGGGATCGGGGCGCGGCAGCGGCGCCTTGTGGGCCCACTGCAAAATCGGCATCAGCGGCACCAGGGCCGTGCCCGTGCCGTTGTCCGCCACGTCCAATCGATCAGTACTCAACATCGCAATCACCGTTGGACCGGCGAAGATTGTCGCGTTTCGAGACGCTGGCGCCGGTGCGTGTCATGTACTCGCAAGGCCTATGCCGGGCGGGCCGGTTTGGTTCCTGCGCGTGAGGAAACGTGGTTTCCAAATTGTTTATCAACTTTGCCTAGGGTCGGGGGCGAATCTGGCTCTATCTTGTGCCGACTCAGGACTCCCCGCTGTCCCGAAACGAGGCGATTTTGACCCCCGCATTGCCGCAAGCCTCCGACATCCTGGCCGCCCTCGGCCAAGCCGTGTTCGCCTGGGACATCGCCAACGATGCCATCGTCTGGGGTGAGCAGGTCAGCGCCATCTTCCCCGGGATTCCCGCCGAGCGGCTGGCCACCGGCGCCGAATTCGCCAAGCTGATCGAGCCCGCGCAATCGCTGCGGACCGCGGCGCTGGCGCAGACCTCCGCCGTGCATGGCGCCGACGGCACGCCCTACCGGGTCGAGTACGGCGTGCGCATGAGCGCTGCCGATCCCGTGGTCTGGATCGAGGAGACCGGCCGCTGGTTCTCGGGTCCCGACGGCCGCCCGGTGCGTGCGATCGGCTCCGTCCGCATCAACAATGAGCGCCACGCCCGCGACGAGGAACTGACGAAGCTCGCCCGGCTCGATCCGCTGACCGGCGAGCTCAATCGCTCGCATCTGATCGCGGCGCTGGCCGAGGCGATCGAGGAGACGACCCGTTTCCGCTCGACCGCGGCCTTCATGCTGGTCGGCATCGATCATCTCGCGCGAGTCAACGACGCCTTCGGGTTCGATGTCGCGGATGCCGTGATCCTCGACGTCGCCAAGCGCATCCGCGCGCGCCTGCGCGGCGGCGATGTGCTCGGCCGCTTCTCCGGCAACAAGTTCGGCCTGATCCTGAAGAACTGCACCGTCGACGACATGAACGTTGCCGCCGAGCGCTTCCTCGCTGGCATCCGCGACGAGGTGGTGCCGACCAAATCCGGCCCGGTGTCGGTCACCGCCTCGATCGGCGCGGTCAGCGTGCCGCGCTATGCCCGCAATACCGACGAGGCCGTCAATCGCGCCCATGAGACGCTGGACGCCGCGAAACAACGCCGCATCGGCTCGTTCGCCACCTGGCGCCCGGATGCCGCGCGCGACGCCCAGCGCCGCGTCAACATCCGCGTCACTGACGAGATCGTCACCGCGCTGAACGAGCGCCGTATCAAGCTCGCCTATGAGCCGGTGGTCTCGGCCGCCTCGCGCGAACGCGCGTTCCACGAATGCCTGGTGCGGATGGACCAGGGCGACGGCCAGGTGCTGCTCGCGCCCGACATCGTGCCGGTCGCCGAGCGGCTCGGCCTGATCCGCCTGGTCGATCACCGCGTGCTCGAGCTCGTGGTCGCCGAGCTCGCCGCCGCACCCGACATCCGCCTCAGCCTCAACATCTCGCCTGATACCACTATGGATCCGGACTGGTGGGCCGGTATCGAATCACTGATGCAGGCGCATCCCGGCGTTGCCGAGCGGCTGATCGTCGAGATCACCGAAACGGTCGCGATCCAGGACATCGATGACGTCCGCGCTTTCGTCGGCCGCTTGAAGCATTTCGGTAGCCGCATCGCCATCGACGATTTCGGCGCCGGCTATACCTCGTTCCGCAATTTGCGCAAGCTCGGCGTGGATATCGTGAAGATCGACGGCGCCTTCGTGCAGAACATCACCCATTCCGTCGACGACCGCGCCTTCGTGCAGACCCTGATCGACCTCGCCCGCCGCCTCGACATCAAGACGGTGGCCGAATGGGTGCAGGACGACGAGGCAGCAAACATGCTGCGCGACTGGGGCTGCGACTACATCCAGGGCCGCCTGATCGGGCTTGCGTCGGCCGACCGCCCGTGGGGCGTGTCGCCGGATAACGTGCTGCCGGCGGTAAGCTGAGACATCGTCACGCCACGCGCCGAACTGCGTTCAAGGTCTCGATAACCCGGTCGACTTCCGCCGCCGGGCAGGGCTTGCCGAAATAATATCCTTGCACGGCCGTGCAGCCGCATTCGCGCACGAAATCGAGTTGCTCCACCGTCTCGACGCCCTCCGCCGTGGTCTCGACGCCGAGCACCGAGCCGAGGCTGGCGATGGTGCGGACGATGGCGACGCTTTCCGGGCTTTCGCCGAGCGTGCCGACGAAAGAGCGGTCGATCTTGATGCGGTCGAACGGAAATTTGCGCAGATAGCTCAGCGATGAATAGCCGACGCCGAAATCGTCGAGGCTGACGCGCACCCCTAAGGCGCGGAGTTGGTGCAGGATCTCGATCGTCGCCTCGCTGTCGTCGAGCAGCGCCGTCTCGGTGACCTCGAGCTCGAGCCGCTGCGGCGGCAGGCCGGCCTCCGCAAGTGCGCTTGTGACCATCGCCACCAGCCCGCGCGAGCGGAACTGCACCGGCGACAGGTTCACCGCGACGGTGACATCGCGCCAGGACACGGCAGTCGCGCACGCCGTGCGCAGCACCCATTCGCCGATCGGAACGATCAACCCGTTCTCTTCCGCGATCGGGATGAATTCGGCCGGTGAGACGAAGCCGCGCGATGGATGTTTCCAGCGCAGCAGCGCCTCGAAGCCGGTGAGCTCGGTCGAGTCGAGCCGCACCTGCGGCTGGAACACCAGGTGGAATTCTCGTGCCTCCAGCGCGCCGCGCAGGTCGTGCTCCAGCGCGTGCCGGCTCCGGGCCTCTTCCTCCATCTCGGGCTCGAACAGCTGATAGGCGCCGCGCCCCTTGGCCTTGGCCTGGTACAGCGCGAGGTCGGCGCATTTCATCAGCTCGTCGGCATCGAGCCCGTGCTCGGGCGCGATTGCGATGCCGACGGAGACGCCGACATGGATCGACTGGTTCTCCAGCGGCGGCGGGTGACCGATCACCTCAACCAGGCGTCGTGCGAGCTTTTCCGCCGATTGCGGCTGCGGTCCGCGCTGGAGAACGGCGAATTCGTCGCCACCGAGCCGCGCGACGGTGTCGTGCTCGCCGACGTACTCCTTCAGCCGCGCCGCGACCCAGCGCAACAGCCGGTCGCCGGCCGCGTGGCCGAGGCGGTCGTTGACGGTCTTGAAATTGTCGAGGTCGAAGCACAGCACCGCCATCGCGCCGCCGGCGATCGCGACCTGGTTCAGCCCCTCGCCCATCTTCTCGCGGAACAGCGTGCGATTGGGCAGGTCGGTGAGCGAATCGTGCCGCGCCATGTGCGCGACGCGGGCCTGGGCCTTGTGGCGCTCGGTGACGTCCTCATAGGTGACGACCCAGCCGCCGTGCTCCATTCGCTTGTGATTGAGCTTGATGATGCGGCCGTCGCTCAAATGGCGGTGCAGCGTGTGCTCGCCCTCGCGCAGCCTCTCGACATAGTCGGCATAGAGCCGCGCGGCACTGGTATTTGGATGGATGCCGAGCTCGCAGCTGTGCTCCATGATCTCGCGCGTCGACACACCCGGTTTCACCACGTCGGGCGACAGCCCGTGCATCTCGATATAGCGCCGATTGCAGACGATCACGCGCAGGCTCGAATCGAGCATGCACAGGCCCTGGCTCATGTTGTTCAGGGCCGCGTCGAAGCGCCGATACTGCTCGCTCAACTCCTCGACTGCGTGCTCGCGCTCGGTGATGTCCTCATAGGTGGCGACGAAACCGCCCTCGGCCAGCGCGCAGTAGCGCACCGAGATCATGGTGTCGTTCGACATGCGCCAGCGCATCGGCGAGGAGTCGCGGTCGGCGATCCTCGCGCTGGCGGCTTCCAGGAGCTGTTGCGGACTATATTCGGATGAGAACGCGCCGTTCGCCATCGAGCGCTCGATCAGCTCGGCGAGATGCGTGCCGGGTTTGGTCTCCTCCGGCGACAGCCCGTAGATCTTGCGATAGGTGGTGTTGCAGACGCGCAGGCGCATGTCGCTGTCGAAGAAGGCGAGCCCGTGCGCCATGTTCTCCAGAGCCGCATCGAGGATGAAGTTCTGTTGCCTCAGCGTCTCCTCGTATTGCAGCCGTTCGGTGACGTCTTCGTGTACCGTCACCCAGCCGCCGTCGGGCAGGAAACGGGAGACCGCCTGCACCATCCGTCCGTCATAGCGCATCACCAGCAGGGTTTTCGCTTTCCTGGTGCGCACGTCCTTCAGCCTGGTGTCGTGGAATTCCTCGGCCGACATCCCTGGCAGGTTGCCGCGCGAAAGCCAGTGATCGATGGCCTTGCCGTGCGTGACGCCCGGCTTCACGATTTCCGGGTCGAGGTTGTAGAGGTTCAGAAAACGTTCGTTGCAGACGACGACGCGGCTGTCGGAATCATACATGATGAGCCCGTGCGACATGTTCGCGAGTGCGTGCTGGCTGCGCTCGGTCTGCACGCGCAGCTCCGCCTCAAGTCGGGCGAGGCGGCTGACGTCGTCGCAGATCGTCATCCAGCCGCCGCCGGGAAGCGGCTTCAGCTCGAGTGCCATGACGAGGCCGCTCGCCAGATGCTGCTCGGTCCGGAACGGCTGGCCGTCCGCGATCAGCTTCATCCGCCTGGTATAGAGCGCCTCGAGCTCGCCCGCCGGGAAGTTGCCGAGCGCTGCGCTATGAGCGAGCACGTCGCGATAGCTCGTGCCGACCCGCACGATCTCGGTCGACATATTGAACAGCGTGAGGTAGCGCTGATTGACCAGCACGATCCGGTTGGATGCGTCGTAGACGCAGACGCCTTGCTCCATGTGGTCGAGCGCAAGCTGGCTCAGCCCGACGAGGGCCTTCGGGCCCTCTTCGCGGCGTGCATCAAGCTCGTTGTCGCGGATCGACGTCATGGGGCGGCTGGGTCTCGGCGGGCAATAGACTTAACGCAACGGAATTCAGTCGCCGAGGGTAGCGAAGAGGCGGGAAAATTCCCTTAAGCGCCGTAGTTTACGGAGGGTGACTGGCGATGCAGAGTCGTGTGCCTCGGACGCGGGAACGCGCAACAATCCGCCGGGACGACAGTGAATGCTCGGCCCGGGCGACCTACGGCCCGTAAAGGACGAGCTCCGTATCCGTGAGGTCGGCGAGCTGCGGCCGGTGCGGGCCCTTGAAATACTTGCGGCCGCGCCGCTCGGTGTAGATGCCGACGAGGCCGGGAACCGGGCCGTTGGAATCGATGGCGACGGCGATCTTGCCGAGCCGCAGCAGCAGCCGGCCGATGCGGCCTGCGCATTCGGCGTATTCGGCGGCGCTGCGGCAGTAGATCAGCTTCATCGCGGGCGGCGCAATGAAGCCGCGGCGGATGCGCACCGGTTGCAGGATGAAGGGAAACGTTCCATTCGGCGTGCGGCAGACGAGGCTGAGGCAATTGTAGCGCGCATGCCGCGTCAAGAGCTCGGTCTCCGCGTCTGAAAGCCCGTCGATCGTCTTGGCGTGCTGCGAGATGACCTCGATCTTGCTCCAGCGCGGGACGCGCGCCAGCGCAGGTACCGAAAAGAATATGCCGCGACAATAGGCGCGAAAGCCCTGCGTCTCGATGATGGGCCAGGTCCACGGCGCCGGGCTGATGTTGAGATAGGTGACGTCCTTGTGCCGCTGCGCGATCTTGGTCAGCAGCGGCGCGTAGTTGCGGTAGGCCGGATCGACGTACCAGCTCGACAAATTGCACTGGATGGCGGTCTCATCGCCGTCCTTCCGCGCCGTGTAGATCAGCAGCAGCACGCCGACCGGCGTGCCGTCATTGTCGAGCATGTAGCCGAAGCGCGGGTAGCCTTCCGGCACCGGCCGGAAGGCTTGCCGGCGCAGGCCCTGGATCCAGTAGTTGCGCGAGCGGCCGACGAAGCCGCGCGTCAGCAAATCCGCGACCGCCTCAACGTCGGATTCGGTGATCTCGCGGCATCGGACCTTGGTATGGATCACGCTCGTCTTTCCCGTGGAAATGACCGGCCTCGTTCTGTTAGCGCCAGCCTTCGCCATGGGCATCGGCCGCGGTCTGCGGCTGCAGGCCCACGGTCTCACGCACCTTGGCGGGCCAGGCGGAAAGGTCGGTGCCGTGGGTGTGGAACATGGCGACGGCCAGGCGGTCCATGCCGAAGGCGACGCAGCCGGTGTGGGCCGGCTCGCCATTGGCGTCCTGGATGTCCCAGGTCGTGCCGAAATGCTCGCGGTGATAGTTGAAGCTCATGCAGGCGGTCGGCTGCTCTTCCGAGCGCAGCGGGATCAGCAGTTCGAACTTGAGCTGCTGCTGCTTCTGGCTCACCGCCTTCATCTGACCGACGCGGCCGAAGAACGGATCGCTGGCATAGTCGACGCGAAAGGTGAGACCGAGATCGGTCGCGATCGCCTGCGCGCGCACCATCCAGCGCTCGCGAAAATCGGCGACGTCATCGGGGCTGCCGATGCAGACATACTCGCGCATCCGGAACGATTGCAGCCGGTCGAGATGCTTCGACGGCTCGCGGCGGAAGCAGTCGGCGGCGACGTCGAAACGCAGGCCACCCTTCGGCAACTGGCCGCGGCTCGCCGCGATCGGATAGACGGGATAGCAGGCCGCCGGCGACAGCACGAGGTCTGCCGGCGAGAGCGAGCTGGTCCAGTCGCCGCCGGCATCGAAGCGGCTTACCGCGGCGTTGATCTCGCGCTCGGTGCCGTGCAGGCCGCAGACGCAGCCGAGCAGGTTCGGAAAGCTCTTGAGGTAGCCGGACTTCTCGAGCTGGGCGCGACTCATCACCGGCGGGAAGCGCATCACTTCGGTGCCGGCTTCGCGATGGCTCGTGATCAGTGCGGCGAGCCGCTCGACGATGCCCTCATAAAGCGCGGTGCGGGCGTAGACGCCGTCCGAGCCCATGGAGTGGAACAGCTTGTCGGCGAGGTGATCAAGCGGATCCGCGATTTGCGGGGCGGTCTCGGGCGAATTGGGGAGGACGGCAATGTTCATGGTTCGATGTCCTGCTATCTCAAAATTGTTCTTGTTGGTTTGGTCGCCAAGATACGTCAGTCACGCCAAGGCACGTCAGTCACGAAAAGGCACGTCAGTCACGAAGGCTCAAGGGCACGCCGCTCATCAGCGTCGACGTCGCGGCATTGGCGAGAATGCGGTCGTTGTTGATCATGATCGGCGACGACAGCACGTCGCGCAGATGGCGGCCCATGGTGAACTCACCGTCGTTGCGGTAACCGGAGAGGCCTGCGGTACGCATCGCATGCATCACGGTCTCGACCGCGAGCTCGGACGCCTGCACCTTCAACAGCGTGATCGAAGACTGGAAGTCGAGCGAGCCGAGCGCACGTTCGTCGTGTTCGGCGCGGGCAAAGGCGTCGATATTGGCTGATATCAGCGCCCGCAGCTTGGCCAGCGACATCTTGGCGGCGGTGAAATGCGCGGCCGCCGGCGGCATCTGGCCGCCTGAGGTGCGGGCCGCCTTGCGGACGAAGGCTTGCGCACGCGTGACCGCGGCAGCGGCGATACCAGCCCAGGCCGAAGACCAGCACAGATGCGCGAACGGCGTCATGGTCTGGGCGTGGATCTTGTCGTAGGATTCCGGGAAGACGCGGTCGGCGGGGCAGTCGACCTTCAACTCGAAACCGGTCGAACAGGTGCCGCGCATGCCGAGCGTTTCCCAGCCCAGCGTCCGCTTCAGCGAATAATCGTCCTTGGCGAGCGCCAGCAGCACCTGGTCAGACGCAGAAGCATCGGTGGCGCGGCGGGCGATGGTGACGAGGCCGTCGGCCTCGGCGCCGTAGGAGATCACGGTGGCGTCGCGCACGAGCGAGACGGTGTCGCCGGCGTGGTCGACCGCAGCCGCGCTGGTGCGGATGTTGCCGCCGTTCTGGCCTTCGGTGGTGGAGGAGGCGAGTAGCCACTGGTCGCGCGCGACCCGGCGCATCATGGTTTCCATCCAGGGAATGCCGTGGCCGTGCCTGACGACGCAGGCGACCTTTGTCGTGTGCATCGCGTAGATCATCGCCGTGGAGGCGCAGGCGCGTCCGAGCGTATAGCAGATGTCGGTGACGTCGTGGATCGAGGCACCGAAGCCGCCGAACTCGACCGGGATCATGACGCCGAGCAGCTTTTGCTCACGCGCGACCTCGAAAGCCTTGTGGGGGAAGCGGGCGTCGCGATCGACCCCGTCTGCGTCGGCAGCCGCCGCAGCGGCGGTTCGGGCGGCGCGTTCGATGAGGGAGGGACCCTGCTCGAGAAAGCTCGTCTGTGTCTCGTCGACAGTGAGGACTGCTTCACGCACGTTCATACTCGTCCGCCTCCGGTTTGCCGTTCGAGATCGTCGGCATCATTCGCGATGCCGTAAGCGATCCTCCGACCATCTTTGCTTATGAGACGAGGCTACGGATTTAATTCAAATTCGTCGATGAAATAGAGGGTAAACAAAACCCAATTCCGAACAGACAGTTAAGGTCCGGTTGTTTGCATCGCCCGAATCTCCGCGGTCGCGTTAGGGATCTGTAAGAGGCCGAAAATCCAGACAATCTGAGTCATCGTTTACTAAGAAACGCGAAGTAATGCTGACGCCCATTGCGGGATCGGGCCGCCGTGCCCATCGTAGCCGGCAACCGGTCCGACCTTTGTCGACAGATGGGAATTTACCGATGCAGGCCTTCGACACCGAATTGCGCAGTCGCATCATCAAGCTGGTGAAGGGCATCCTTGCACAGAACTCGCTCGCCGCTGACGTCACGCCGCAGGCCAAGCTCGTCGATGCCGGCCTGACCTCGATGGACATGGTCAATCTGATGCTCGGCGTCGAAGCCGAGTTCGACTTCACGATTCCCCAGTCCGAGATCACACCGGAAAACTTCCAGTCCGTCGAGACGCTGGAGCGCATGGTCGCGTCCCAGCTGCAGCAGGCGACGGCGGCCTAGTCCGGCGCGCTGCCGCCTCTTCCTGACCGCACTTTCCGTCCCATCACCCCCGTTCCAAAACCGACGTAAAACTGGCATAGCTTCTCCACGGGATTGCGCTGGCGCGAACGGGGTAGAGCAGGCATGACGCAGGCGGTATTGGGCATCATCGGTGGCTCCGGCATCTACGATCTGCCGGGACTAGAGGACGCTCGCGAAGAGGTGATCAAGAGCCCCTGGGGCGAGCCATCGGCGCCCCCGCGGCGCGGCTCCATTGCCGGCCTGCCGATCGTGTTCCTGCCACGCCACGACAAGGGCCACCGGCTGTCGCCCTCCGACATCAACTATCGCGCCAATATCGACATCCTGAAGCGCGCCGGCGTCACCGACCTGATCTCGCTGTCGGCCTGCGGCTCGTTCAGGGAGGAACTGTCGCCGGGCACCTTCGTTCTCGTCGACCAGTTCGTCGACCGCACCCACAAGCGCGAGAGCTCGTTCTTCGGCAGGGGATGCGTCGCGCATGTGTCGATGGCGCACCCGGTTTCGCCGCGCTTACGTATTCATCTTGCCGCGGCCGCTGAAGCCGAGGGCATCGCGTTTGCGCGCGGCGGCACTTATGTCTGCATGGAGGGACCGCAATTCTCCACCTATGCGGAAAGCATGACCTACAAGACGCTGGGCTATTCCGTAATCGGCATGACCAACATGCCTGAAGCGAAACTCGCGCGAGAGGCCGAGATTTGCTATGCCACCGTCGCGATGGTGACGGATTTCGATTGCTGGCATCCCGATCACGACGCCGTCACCGTGCAGGACATCATCCGCGTGCTGACCTCGAATGCCGACAAGGCAAAGGCGCTGGTGGCACGGCTGGCGAAAGACTTCCCGCGCGAGCATGAGCCGTGCCCGATCGGTTCGGACCGCGCGCTCGATACCGCGCTCATCACTGCGCCCGAGGCGCGCGATCCCGAGCTTTTGAGGAAGCTCGATGCGGTGGCCGGGCGCATCCTGCGGGCGTGATACGAAAGGCAGAATGCCATGAAGGTCGACGGCAAGCATTTCCGCAGCATCTGGCGTGAGCGCGACGGCTGGTCGGTCGGAGCGATCGACCAGCGCCGGCTGCCGCATGAATTCGTCGTCGCACGTCTGACGTCATGCGAAGACGCAGCGGTCGCCATCCGCGACATGCTGGTGCGCGGTGCGCCGCTGATCGGCGCGACCGCAGCTTACGGCATGGCGCTCGCGATGCGTGAGGATGCCTCCGACGCCGGCCTGAAGCGGGCTTATGATACGCTGGTCGTGGCGCGACCGACAGCGATCAATCTGAAATGGGCGCTGGACGAGATGCGCACGACGCTCGCGCCGATCGATTCGCCGGAGCGAGCGGAAGCTGCCTATGCGCGCGCCGACGAGATCGTCGAGCAGGACGTCGAGATCAACCGTGGCATCGCCGGCAATGGCCTGAAACTCATCGAGGCGATCGTCGCAAAGAAGAAGCCGGGCGAGACTGTCAACGTGCTGACCCATTGCAATGCCGGCTGGCTTGCGACCGTCGACTGGGGCACGGCGACGGCGCCGATTTATCTCGCGCATGAGCGCGGCATCAAGATCCATGTCTGGGTCGACGAGACGCGTCCGCGCAACCAGGGCGCCTCGCTCACGGCCTGGGAGCTCGGCCATCACGGCGTGCCGCATACCGTGATCCCCGACAATACCGGCGGACATCTGATGCAGCATGGCATGGTCGATCTCGCCATTGTCGGCACCGATCGCGTTGCCGCCAATGGCGACGTCTGCAACAAGATCGGCACGTATTTGAAGGCGCTTGCCGCGCACGACAATAACGTGCCGTTCTACGTCGCGCTGCCGTCGCCGACGATCGATTTTACCGTCGATGACGGCATCCGGGATATCCCGATCGAGCAGCGCAGCGGCACGGAGGTCACCGACATGACCGGCCGCACCGCAGACGGAAGGCTTGAGACGGTGCGGATCGTGCCGGAGGGCTCGCCGGTCGCGAACTATGCCTTCGACGTGACCCCGGCGCGGCTCGTCACCGGCCTCATCACTGAGCGCGGCGTACTGAAACCCGACCGCGCCTCGCTCGCCGCGGCGTTTCCGGAGCGGATCGCTACGGCGGAGTAGGATGTGTAATCCCTCACCCTGAGGAGCCGCGCTTGCGCGGCGTCTCGAAGGGCGAGGAGCCCAGTGGGGCTTTCATCCTTCGAGACGCGCGCAAAGGCGCGCTCCTCAGGATGAGGGTTGTGAGCGTCGCTAGCTCAGCTTTAATCCCGTCGCGGCTTCCAGTTCGGCGATCGCCTGCGCGCCGCTGGTGACCTTGATCGTCGTCATGCCCATCTCGCGCGCTGGCTTCAGATTGACGCCGAGATCATCGAGATAGACGCAATTCTTCGGATTGGCGTTCAGCGTCTCGACCATCATCTTGTAGATGCGCGGGTCGGGCTTGCGCAGGCCGATCTTGGCGGACTCGATGACATGGTCGAACAATACCATCACCTCGGCGACATAGAGTGAGCGCCCGGTCATGCTACCGATCGCATTGGCCGGCAGATTGTTGGTAATGCAGCCGGTCTTGAACTGCGCCTTGATGCGCTTCAGCGCTTCGACCATCTCGGGGCGCAGATCGCCCTGAAGCAGCGGCAGGACGTCACGCCCGCGCACTTCCGCGCCGAGCGTGAGTGACTCCGTCGCGAACAGCTTGTCGAACGTGTCGATATCGACTTCGGCGCGCTCGAACTTGGCCCAGGCGTTTTCCAGATGATTGGCGGCGTTGGTGCGCCGGATGATGTCGATGGGCAGGCCGCGCTCGGTCTCGAACCGCGTGAACGCCTCGAACGGCGAACTCGTCAGCACGCCGCCAAAATCAAAGATCACAGCCTCGATCGTCAAGATCTCGCCCTCGTCAATTGCTTTCCAAGAGCGCTAGCATGCGCTATCGGCAAGGGCCAGTCCGAAGCCATCCCACCGCCGTCACCGATGCCGACACCAAAGCGTGTTTACATGAAAAAGCTTGTAACCCTCATTACAACCGCGCTGCTGCTCGCCACGCCCGCTTATGCCGTCGTTGGTGGCGGCACGCCGCAGGCCGATGGCGTCGCGCGCGCCGTCGTCACGATCGTCGGCTCGCGCGGCAATTTCTGTACCGGCACCCTGGTCGCGCCAAAGCTGGTGCTCACCGTCGCCCACTGCGTGCAGCCCGGCGCGGACTACAAGATCGTCGATCGCGGCACCGACGGTCAGCCGCAACTGCTGAATGTCCGCACCGTCGCGATCCATCCGAATTTCAACATGCAGGCGATGCAAGCGCATCGCGCTACCGCCGACGTGGCGCTGCTGCAGTTGGAAATTCGGCTCAAGGGAAAATCGACGGTGTCGGTCGGCGCGCCGAATATTCCAATCCAGGTCGGCAGTCGCTTCGTGATCGCCGGCATCGGCGTCACCACGCGCGGTGACGGCAAGAGCGGCGGCACGACGCGTGTTGCCGCGCTTGTTGCGACGGGCCAGCCCGGCACGCTTCAAATTCGGCTGGTCGATCCCGTAACCAACGGTGTTCGCGATGGAATTGGCGCCTGTACCGGCGATTCCGGCGGTCCCGTGTTCGAGGATAAGCCGAACGGTCCCGTGCTCGTCGGCGTCATCAGTTGGTCCACGGGGCCGAACGGCGCCGCCGGCTGTGGCGGGCTGACCGGCGTCACGCCGCTCACGCTCTATCGCGACTGGATCTTGCAGACCGCGCGGAGCTGGGGTGCGGCACTGTGATTTGACCGCGACTTGATCTATGTCATTTTGAAGCGGAAGCGCGATGGGTGACCATGCCCGTCGCGGAGGAAACGCGTCGCCCAATCAAGGGCGGCCACAAAAACAAGCAAGGCAAGAAGCAACAATGAATGTCGCTGTTCGCAGTCACGCCTCGGCCAAACAGGCTTCTGAACATTTCGACGTGCTGATCGTCGGCGCCGGCATCTCAGGCATCGGCAGCGCCTATCACATGACAAAGCAGCTTCCGGGTGCGAGCTTCGTCATCCTGGAAACGCAGGCGACGTTCGGCGGCACCTGGACCACGCATCGGTATCCCGGAATTCGTTCGGACAGCGACCTCCACACCTTCGGTTATAGCTTCAAGCCCTGGGTCGGGCCGCCGATCGCAACCGCCGAGGAAATCCTCGCCTACATGAACGAGGTGATCGACGACAACGATATCGCGCGGCATATCCGCTACAAGCACAAGATAAATTCGGCGAGCTGGTCGAGCGAGCAAAACCTCTGGACCATCGAGGCGGTGGCGACCGACACCGGAGAAGCGAAAACCTTCACGGCGAACTTTCTCTGGATGTGCCAGGGCTATTACCGCCATTCGGAAGGCTATACGCCGGAATGGAAGGGCACGGACCGCTTTAAGGGCCGCATCGTTCATCCGCAGACCTGGCCTGATGATATCGACCTCGCAAACAAGAAGGTCGTCGTGATCGGCTCGGGCGCGACGGCGGCGACGCTGGTGCCGAACATCGCCGACAAATGCGCGCATGTCACGATGCTGCAGCGTTCGCCGACCTATTTCCGCCTCGGCCGCAACGCCATCGAGATCGCGGAGGAGCTGCGCAGGCTTCAGGTCGACGAGGAATGGATCCACGAAATTGTCAGGCGCAAAATCCTGTTCGAACAGGATGCGTTCACCAAGCTTTGCGTGTCAAAACCCGAGCAGGTGAAGAAAGAGCTGATCGGCCAGATCAGCGCGGTGCTCGGTCCGGACTACGATGTCGACACACATTTCACACCGAGCTACCGGCCGTGGCGGCAGCGCATCGCCTTCGTGCCCGATGCCGATCTGTTCAAGGGCATTGCCAGCGGCAAGGCGTCCGTCGTCACCGACGAGATCGAATGTTTCGTCGAGAACGGCATCCAGCTCAAATCCGGCAAGCTGCTCGAAGCCGATATCATCGTCACTGCGACCGGCTTCAATCTCGCCGCGCTTGGCGACATCGCCTTCGAGATCGACGGCAAGCCGCTCGCCTTCGGCGACACTGTCACCTATCGTGGCATGATGTTCACGGGCGTGCCGAACATGGTCTGGGTGTTCGGTTATTTCCGCGCCAGCTGGACGCTGCGCGTCGATCTCGTCGCCGACTTCGTCTGCCGGCTGCTCGGGCACATGAAGACCAAGGGCGCGAAGAAGGTCGAGGTGAGCTTGCGTGCCGAGGACCACAACATGCCGATCCTGCCCTGGATCGATCCGGAAAACTTCAACCCCGGCTACATGATGCGCAACATGGACCTGCTGCCCAAGCGCGGCGACAAGCCGGAATGGCAGCACAGCCAGGACTACTGGAGCGAAAAGGACGAGATCCCGAAGACGGATCTGGATGATGTGGCGTTTGTGTATGGGTGAGGAGCGCTAGGCGGCGCTACAAACTTCTCCGTCGTCCTGGCGAAAGCCAGGACCCATTACCCCAGCCAAATGTTGTGGCCTGAGGCGATAACCCCGAGCCTTTGCTAAACCATTTCCTGGGGTAATGGGTCCTGGATCAGCGCTCCGCTTCGCTGCGCTTGTCCAGGACGACACCGATGTTGCACGGACCGCGTCTCAATCCATTCGCAGCAAGGCTACGAATTCCGCCTTGTCGCATTCGTTGCAATCGCCGCGGCAGCCGTCCGGTTCTCCACCCCGAGCTTGGCGTAGATCTGCTCGAGATGCTTGTCGACCGTGCGCGGGCTCAAGCCCAGAATCTGCGCGATGTCGCGGTTGGTTTTGCCCTTGCTGAGCCAGGCCAGCACCTCGCCTTCGCGGGTGGTGAGGCCGAGCTCGCTGGTGAATTCGGGTGGCGACGCGGTGCCGGACTCCTTGGAGAGCCGCAGCAGGAACTCGTTCGGCGCGGTCTCGCCCATGTAGTAGAACCGGAGCTGAGGATTGTCGGGCAAGGAAGCCGTCTGAGACTTCGAGCTGCCCTTGCCCTTCGCCTGCTCCAGCCATTGCAGCAAAGATAGTGGCAGGACGAAGTCGTCGGCGGCCTGTGCGCCGTGATGATCCGCCAGCAGCTTCTGCGCCTGCGGGGTCGCCCACAGCACGTTGCCCTGGCGGTCGACCGCGAACAGGAAACGGCCGGAGACGTCGAGCGCGGCGCGCGCGCTCTGCGTCAGCCGCGCATTGCCGAGATGGACGCGGATGCGCGCCAGCATCTCCTCGATCACGATCGGCTTTGTCACATAGTCGACGCCGCCGGCCTCCAGCCCGCGCACGATGTGCTCGGTCTCGGCCAAGCCGGTCATGAAGATCACGGGGACATTGGCGAGACCTGCATCGCGCTTGAGCCGGCGGCAGGTCTCGAATCCATCGATGCCGGGCATCACGGCATCCAGCAGCACGATGTCGGGTGTGATCTGATCGACGATGCGCATTGCAGCTGCGCCGTCGAGCGCCACCATCACGGTCATCCCGGCGCCGTCGAGCGCGTCGGTCAGCAGCCGCAGCGTCTCCGGGGAGTCGTCGACAATGAGCGCGACGTCACGCTTTTTCGACTCAATGCTCATACGCATGCAATGTTTTCAATGTGGCCATGTACTGGTCGAGATCGAAGCGGTCGACCAGCGACCGCATTTCCGCGACGAAATCGGCATGTTCAGGGTGCTCGCTGCCGATCTCGTCCAGCTTCAACTGGATAGCCTTGACGTAGCCGATCTGACCGAGCCCGATCAGCGCCTCGATGTGTTGTACCGGCGGCCGCGAGCCGCTCTCCGGCCGCCACAGCGGCACGGCGATCTCCTCCGAGCCGTATTGCCATTCGAACTTGAGAAGCTGGCGAACGCTTTCCAAAAGCCTGGGAATGTCGATCGGCTTCATCAGATAGCCGTCGTGGAAGGGCTGCGCCAGCGGTGTGCCGTGAGCCTCGAGCGCGCTGGCCGACACCATCAGGATGCGCGCCTGATGGTGGCCATTCGCGCGCAGCGTCTCCGCGACCGTCCAGCCGTCCATGCCCGGCATGGAGATGTCGAGCAGGAACAGGTCGGGCCGGCAGTGCTGGGCCAGCGCAAGGCAGCCCGGCCCGTCGGGGGCGCTGAGCAGGATGAAGCCGAGCGGTGTCAGCACTTCGCGCAGGAGGTCGCGATGCACGGGATCGTCGTCGGTGATCAGGATGGTCTTGCGCGCGCCGTGGTAGCCGGAGATCGGGGCCTCCACCGGCGCGATGCGCCGCGGATTGGTCACCTCCGACAGCAGCATCTTGACCTTGAACGTGCTGCCGCTGCCGACCGTGCTCAAGACCTTGATGTCGCCGCCCATGACGCCGGCGAGCAGCCGGCTGATGGTAAGGCCGAGCCCGGTGCCGGTCTGCGGCTGCGAGACGCCGAGCGCGCCGCGTTCGAAGGGTGCGAAGATGCGTTCGAGATCGTCGCCCTGGATGCCGGGGCCGGTGTCGATCACTTCAAATTCGGCAACGGGGCTGCGATAGTGCACCACGAATTGCACACTGCCGGTCTGGGTGAATTTGATCGCGTTGGACAGCAGATTGATCAGCACCTGGCGCAGCCGTTTCTCGTCGGCATAGACCACGACCGGCAAATGCGCCGGCCGCCTGAACACGAAGTCGATGCCCTTGGCAGCGGCTTGAAGGCGGAACATGCCGACGAGCTGGTCGAGGAATTCGCTCAAGCGCACCTCGTCGCGCGACAGATACAGCCGCCCCGCCTCGATCTTGGAGATGTCCAGAATGCCGTCGATCAGGCCGGAGAGGTGATCGGCGCTGCGGCGGACGACGCGGACCTGGTCGCGCGGCTTGGTGTTGAGCGTCGCGTCCTGCTCCAGGAGTTGGGCATAGCCGCTGATCGCATTCAGCGGCGAGCGCAGCTCGTGGCTCAGGCCCACCACGTAGCGGCTCTTGGCGAGGTTGGCAGATTCGGCGATTTCCTTGGCGCGCTGGAGCTCGGCGTCGGTGCGCTTGTGCGCGTCGATCTCCTGGATCAGCAGCGTGGTCTGCCGCCGGGTCTCGGCCTCGGCGGCCCGTCGGCTCTGCTGCGCCAGCACGAACAGCCAGGCCACCACCCCGATGATGATGCTGAGCGAGAAGAACACCTTCCAGAGCACGTTGGAGACGAGCATGTTCTCGCCAGGCACGCTGACCGAGGTCTGGAGATAGATCAGCCCCAGCACCAGCGCGACGAGGCCCGCGGAGACCACGAACACGCCAATGTAGTGGCCGAACTGCGAGTTGATCCGCTGATAGATCGACTGCGGCAAGATCCTGGCGAGGACGTCGGCGAACTGCACCTGCGCGCGCGCATGCGGTTTGCACAAATCGTGGCAGCGCGCATCGAGCGAGCAGCATAGCGAGCAGATCGGGCCGGCATAGGCAGGACAGGAGGTCATGTCCTCCGGCTCGAAATGGTGCTCGCAGATACAGCACTGGATCGATTCGATATTGGCCCAGCTCTTCTTCGGCTTGCGCGCGATGTAGTATTTTCCGTCGGTGAGCCAGGCGATGACAGGCGCGGTGACGAAGGCGACCGTCAGCGCGACAAAGGCTGCGAGCGCCTTCATGGTCGGGCCGAACAGGCCGTAGAATGTCGCGATCGAGACGATGGTCGCGATCGTCATCGCGCCGACGCCGACCGGGTTGATGTCGTAGAGATGGGCGCGCTTGAACTCCATCTGCGGCGGCCGCAGGCCAAGCGGCTTGTTGACCACGAGATCGGACACCAGCGCGCCGACCCAGGCGATCGCGACATTGGAGTAGAGCGCGAGCGTCTGCTCCAGCGCCTTGTAGACGCCGATTTCCATCAGCAGCAGCGCCACCATCACGTTGAACACCAGCCAGACGACCCGGCCGGGATGGCTATGCGTCAGACGCGAGAAGAAGTTCGACCAGGCGATCGAGCCTGCATAGGCATTGGTGACGTTGATCTTGAGCTGCGACAGGATCACGAACGCGCCGGTGAGCGCCAGCGCCATATCCGGCTGTGACAGCACGTAGCGAAATGCTTCGAGATACATGTGCGCGGGCTCGGCCGCCAGCTCGCTGGAGAGGCCATGGCTCAGCGCGAAGAAGGCGAGAAACGAGCCCAGCAGCAGTTTTAGCGCGCCCAAGATGATCCAGCCGGGGCCCGCGATCAGCAGGGCGGCCCACCACGACGTTCGCGACGTGCGGCGGTCGCGCGGCAGAAACCTGAGGAAGTCGACCTGCTCGCCGATCTGGGCCACCAGCGAAAACACCACGGAGGATGCGACACCGAACAGCAGCAGATCGAAATGCCCGCTGGGGTCGCCGTGCTCGCCGGCGAATTTGCGCCACTCCGTGAACGAGTAAGGGTTGGCCCAGGCGATCGCGGCAAAGGGCAGGATGTGCAGGATGATCCAGATCGGCTGCGTCCAGAGCTGGAAGCGGCTGATCAGCGTGATGCCGTAGGTGACGAGCGGGATGATCGCGACCGCGCTGATGAGGTAGCCGATCGGGCGCGGAATGCCGAAGCACATCTCGAGTGCCGTCGCCAGGATCACCGCCTCGATGGCGAAGAAGATGAAGGTGAAGGAGGCGTAGATCAGCGAGGTGACGGTCGAGCCGATATAGCCGAAACCGGCGCCGCGCGTGAGCAGGTCAATGTCGATGCCGCATTTGGCTGCGTAATAGGCAATCGGCACGCCGCAGAGGAAGATGATGGTGGAGACGACGAGGATCGCGGCGGTGGCGTTGGTAACGCCGTAGTTCAGGGTGATGGTGCCGCCGATCGCCTCCAGCGCGAGAAAGGAGATGGCGCCGAGTGCAGTGTTGGCGACGCGGGCGGCGGACCAGCGGCGCGCGCTCTTGGCCGTGAAGCGCAGCGCGTAGTCTTCCAGCGTCTGGTTGGCGACCCATTGGTTGTACTGGCGCCTGACGCGATCTATTCGCTGCCGCCCTGCCACTTAACCCCCGCTCCCGAACTCCCGGACCCCTCGCAAAACCCGTACCAAAAGCCTACGTCGTCATTTTGCGGTGCAGTATACGCGATCTTGCGTATGCTTGCAGTGCACAAATTCGAGCCATCCTCACGGACCAATCGCGTGTCCTCGAACCAAAGTGGGGTGCTCATGTCAGACGAAGCAAACAAGGGCCTATTGTCGCCGCTACGGCGCAAATTATTGATGGGAATGGCGGCCGTGCCGGCCATCACGATGCTGCCGCGAGCATCTTTTGCACAGGCCCCGGCGACTTCGGCGGTCAATACCACGGGCCTCGCGGTCACTGACACCGAGGTGACGGTCGGCATCCTGCATTCGGCGACCGGCACCATGGCCATCTCCGAGACCGGCTCGATCGAAGCCGAAAAGCTCGCCATCGAGCAGATCAACGCCATGGGCGGCGTGCTCGGACGCAAGATCAAGTTCATCCAGGAAGACGGCGCCAGCGACTGGCCGACCTTTGCCGAAAAGGCCAAGAAGCTGCTCGTCAACGACAAGGTCGCGGCGATCATGGGCTGCTGGACCTCGGCATCCCGCAAGGCCGTGCTGCCGGTCATGGAGCAGTACAACGGCATGCTCTATTACCCGACCTTCTACGAAGGTCTCGAGCAGTCCAAGAACGTGATCTACACCGGCCAGGAAGCCACCCAGCAGATCCTCGCCGGCCTGAACTGGATCGCCAAGGAAAAGGGCGCGAAGTCGTTCTTCTTCGTCGGCTCCGACTACATCTGGCCGCGCACCTCGAACAAGATCGCGCGCAAGCATGTCGAGAACGTGCTGAAGGGCAAGGTCGTCGGCGAGGAGTACTATCCACTCGGCAACACCCAATTCAACTCGGTCATCAACAAGATCAAGCTGACCAAGCCCGACGTGATCTTCACCGACGTCGTCGGTGGATCGAACGTGGCGTTCTACAAGCAGCTCAAGGCCGCCGGCATCGACCTCTCCAAGCAGGCGCTGCTGACGATCTCGGTGACCGAAGACGAGATCGACGGCATCGGCGGCGAGAACATCGCGGGCGCCTATGCCTGCATGAAGTACTTCCAGTCGCTCGACAATCCGAACAACAAGACTTTCGTGCCGGCGTTCAAGAAGATGTGGGGCGAGAAGACCGTGATTGGAGACGTCACCCAGGCTGCCTATCTCGGCCCGTGGCTGTGGAAGTTGACGGCGGAGAAGGCCGGCTCCTTCGACGTCGACAAGATCGCGGCAGCTTCGCCGGGCGTCGAGTTCAAGGGCGCTCCGGAAGGCTATGTGCGCATCCACGAAAATCATCATCTCTGGTCCAAGACCCGGGTGGGGCGCGCCAAGCTCGATGGCCAGTTCGAGTTGATCTTCGAGACCGCCGATTTCGTCGAGCCGGATCCATTCCCCAAAGGCTACCAGTAACAGCCGCGGCGTCGCCCTCGGTTTCCCTTGAGACCAAGCCTCTCCCTGGCGTGGACCGCAAATCCACGCCCAAGACCCCGCGCGTCGCGAACCTGCTCGCGACGCGGGACCCTTTCCCCGACGGAGGACATCGATGTTCGGCGACTATTCGCTTGGTGATCTTGGCTCCATCTTCGTCATGCAGGGCTTTGCGGGACTGATCCTGTTCTCGGTCTACGTCCTGATGGCGCTGGGACTTGCGATCATCTTCGGCCAGATGGGCGTCATCAACATGGCCCATGGCGAGTTCATGATCCTCGGGGCCTACGTCACCTGGATGACTTCGAATTTCTTCCAGTCCTATTTGCCGAGCCTGTTCAGCGGCTACTTCTTCCTCGCGATGATCCTGGCCTTTGTCGCATCCGGTGCGCTGGGAATGCTGGTGGAATGGGTGCTGATACGGCATCTCTACAAGCGCCCGCTGGATACGCTGCTCGCGACCTGGGGCCTCAGCCTGATCCTGCAGCAGGCCTATCGTTCCGTGTTCGGCGCGCGCGAGGTCGGCGTCGAGCTGCCGCAATGGATGCTCGGCTCGCTGCACGTCAGCGACAGCATCGAAGTGCCGATCAACGGCGTCTTCGTGATGTGCCTCACCGTCTTGATCACGGTCGCCGTCGCCTACGTGATGTATAAATCGCGCTGGGGTCGGCAGGTGCGCGCCGTCGTGCAGAACCGCATCATGGCCGGCGCGGTCGGCATCAACACCGAAAAGGTCGATCGTTACACTTTCGGCCTCGGCTGCGGTATCGCCGGCGTCGCCGGCAGCGCCTTCACCATGATCGGCTCTACCGGGCCGACGTCCGGGCAGCTCTACATCGTCGACACATTCCTGGTGGTAGTGTTCGGCGGCGCCGCGAGTTTGATCGGCACCATCGCCTCGGCTTTCTCGATCTCGCAGACGCAATCCACCCTCGAGTTCTTCTTGTCGGGCTCGATGGCCAAGGTGCTGACACTGCTCGCCGTCGTCGGAATCCTGATGCTGCGGCCGCAGGGGTTGTTCGCCCTCAAGGTCCGCAAGTGAGAAACGGAAGGCTGATGCAATGACCGATAACCGCTTCTTCAACCGATCGGAGCTCATCGGAATTCTGTTGCTCGCGGTCTTCCTTGTGGTGATCCTTCCGCTCACGCTCGACGTCTTCAGGCTCAATCTGGTCGCGAAATATCTGACCTATGCCTTCGTCGCGCTCGGGCTGGTGGTCTGCTGGGGTTACGGCGGCATTCTGAGCCTCGGCCAGGGCGTGTTCTTCGGGCTCGGCGGCTACTGCATGGCGATGTTCCTCAAGCTCGAGGCATCGAGCGTGGAGAACACCAAGATCCAGTCGACGCCCGGTATTCCGGATTTCATGGACTGGAATCAGATCACCTCGCTGCCGCTGTTCTGGAAGCCCTTCAACAGCCTTACCTTCACGATCGCCGCCATCATTCTCGTGCCCGGCATTTTCGCCTGGATCATCGGCACCGCGATGTTCAAGCGCCGGGTCGGCGGCACCTATTTCGCGATCATCACCCAAGCTGTCGCGGCCATTCTCACCATCCTGATCGTGGGCCAGCAGGGCTACACCGGCGGCATCAACGGCATGACCGATCTGCGGACGCTGAAGGGCTGGGACATCCGGCCCGACCACGCCAAGGTCGTGCTGTACTTTTTCGAAGTCGGATGCCTGTTCGTCTGCATTATGATCGCGCAGTTCATCCGGCACTCCAAGCTCGGACGCATCCTGGTCGCGATGCGCGAGAAAGAGGACCGGGTCCGCTTCTCCGGTTATAGCGTCGCGAACTTCAAGATCTTTGCCTTCTGTATCGCCGCAATCTTCGCCGCGATCGGCGGTGCCATGTTTGCGCTCAATGTCGGCTTCATGTCGCCGTCCTTTGTCGGCATCGTGCCGTCGATCGAAATGGTGATCTACACCGCGGTGGGCGGCCGGCTGTCGATCCTCGGCGCGGTCTACGGCACGCTGCTGGTCAACTTTGCCAAGACCAGCCTGTCGGAAACATTTCCAGAATTGTGGCTGTTCGGACTGGGCGGGTTGTTCATCGCCGTGGTCCTGGCCTTTCCGAACGGCCTTGCCGGGATCTGGGGCGACTATGTGCAGCCGCGCATCGACGGCCTGATCTCGTCGCGCAAACCGAAACCCGCCGGCTGGACCGAAGGCTCGGTCGCCGACGGCGCCCCGGCGGAGTGAGGAGATCATCATGCTCGTAAGTCACCACGATGCCGATGCCACGCTGGCAGTGAGGAGATAGATCATGCTCGTCGGTCATCAGCCCAAGGAATTCCTGCTCGCCGTCGAAGCGCTGACCGTGTCATTCGACGGGTTCAAGGCGGTCAACGATCTCTCCTTTTACGTCGACGAGAACGAAATCCGCGTCATCATCGGGCCGAACGGCGCCGGCAAGACCACCGTGCTCGACCTCATCTGCGGCAAGACCAAAGCAACGTCAGGCTCGATCCAGTTCCGCGGCAAGGAGCTGACGCGGATGAGAGAAAACGAGATCGTCAAGACCGGCGTCGGGCGCAAGTTCCAGAATCCGTCGATCTATGACGATCTCACGGTGTTCGAGAATTTGGAGATTTCGTACCCGCGCGGCCGCTCGGTGTTCGGCGCGCTGACCTTCACGCGCGACGCCGCCGTGCGCGACCGGGTGCATGAAGTGGCCGAAATGATCTTCCTGAAGGATCGGCTGAACGTGAATGCCGATCTGCTCAGTCACGGCCAGAAGCAATGGCTCGAGATCGGCATGCTGCTGATCCAGGATCCGGACCTGCTGATGCTCGACGAGCCCGTCGCCGGCATGAGCGTGTCGGAGCGTGCCAAGACCGCCGAACTGCTCAACCGCATCATCAAGAACCGTTCGGTGCTGGTGATCGAGCACGACATGAAATTCGTCGAGGACATCGCGCACAAGGTCACCGTGCTTCACCAGGGCCAGATCCTCTCGGAGGGCACCATGGAGAAGGTGAAGAACGACCCCAAGGTCGTCGAAGTGTACCTCGGCCACTAGCGCATGATTCCGGAAAGTGGCGTCCGGTTTCCGGACAAGATCATGCGCAAGAAATAAGGAGCAACGCCGATGCTGGCAATTTCAGACCTCCACGTCGCCTACGGCCAGAGCGAGGTGCTGCACGGGCTCAACGTCAAGGTAGCGCCCAACGAGATCGTGGCGATCATGGGCCGCAACGGCATGGGTAAGACCACGCTGATGAAGTCGCTGATGGGCATCCTGCCGACCAAGAGTGGCTCGGTGACCATGGACGGCGCCGAGCTTGGCAATTTGCCGAGCTACGAGCGGGTGGCCAAGGGCCTCGCCTATGTGCCGCAGGGCCGCATGATCTTCTCCACCATGACGGTGAAGGAGAACATCGAGACCGGGCTCGTGGTCTCCGGCGGGACCGAGGTGCCGGCCGACATCTACGAACTGTTTCCGGTGCTGCTGGAGATGAAGGGCCGCCGCGGCGGCAATCTTTCCGGCGGCCAGCAGCAGCAGCTCGCGATTGCGCGTGCGCTCGCGACCAAGCCGAAGGTTCTGCTCCTGGACGAGCCGACCGAAGGCATTCAGCCGTCGATCATCAAGGACATGGCGCGCACGCTCAAGCGCATCCGCGATGAAAAGGGGCTGTCGATCGTCGTGTCCGAGCAGGTCCTGAGCTTTGCGCTCGATATCGCCGACCGGGTGCTGGTGATCGAGAACGGCGAGATCGTGCGCGACGATCCGCGTAACGCCGTCGATGCCGCGCAGGTCTCGAAATATCTGTCCGTCTAACCAACCGTGTAAAAAGGGGAGCATCTCGATGCCAGAGACACTGATCAAGGTCGATCTCACCAAGTCGCCCTATGAAAATGATATGGTGCATAACCGCTGGCACCCCGACATTCCGATCGTGGCCTGGGTCAATCCTGGCGATGATTTCATCATCGAGACCTATGACTGGACCGGCGGCTTCATCAAGAACAACGATTCCGCCGACGACGTACGCGACATCGATCTGTCGATCGTTCACTTCCTCTCCGGCCCGATCGGCGTCAAGGGTGCCGAGCCCGGCGACCTCCTCGTCGTTGATCTGCTCGACGTCGGTCCGATGAAGGAGAGCCTGTGGGGCTTCAATGGATTCTTCTCCAAGCAGAACGGCGGCGGCTTTCTCACCGACCATTTCCCGTTGGCGCAGAAGTCGATCTGGGACATCAAGGGCCTCTACACCTCGTCGCGCCACGTACCCGGCGTCAATTTCGCCGGCTTGATCCATCCCGGCCTGATCGGCTGTCTGCCCGATCCGAAGATGCTGGACACCTGGAACAAGCGCGAGGCCGAGCTGATCGCGACCAACCCGACCCGCGTGCCCGGCCTTGCCAATCCGCCATTCGCGCCGACCGCTCATGGCGGCCGCGCCAAGGGCGACGTCAAGGACAAGATCGGCGCGGAAGGCGCGCGCACCGTGCCGCCGCGCGAGCACGGCGGCAATTGCGACATCAAGGACCTCTCGCGCGGCTCGAAGATCTACTTCCCGGTCTATGTGCCCGGTGCCGGTCTCTCGATGGGCGATCTGCACTTCAGCCAGGGCGACGGCGAGATCACCTTCTGCGGTGCGATCGAGATGGCCGGCTGGCTGCATCTGAAGGTCGAGGTGATCAAGGACGGCATGGCGAAATACGGCATCAAGAACCCGATCTTCAAGCCGTCGCCGATCACGCCGAACTACAAGGACTATCTGATCTTCGAGGGCATCTCGGTCGACGAGGCCGGCAAGCAGCATTATCTCGACGTCCACATCGCCTACCGCCAGGCCTGTCTCAACGCCATCGAGTACCTGAAGAAGTTCGGCTACTCAGGCGCTCAGGCCTATTCGATCCTCGGCACCGCGCCGTGCCAGGGGCACATCTCCGGCGTGGTCGACGTGCCCAATGCCTGCGCCACGCTCTGGCTGCCGACGGAGATCTTCGACTTCGACGTGATGCCGTCGTCGGCAGGGCCTATCAAGCACATCAAGGGCGATATCCAGATGCCGATCTCGCCCGACAAGTAATCCCTGCACGAGGCGGATGCGGGACGGCGTAACTGCCGCCCCGCATCCGCCGCGGGACAGTCTCTCACAGGCAACAGCGTAGGGATGATGCGATGCCGGTCTATGAATATCTCTGTGACGATTGCGGTCCGTTCAAGGATCTGCGCCCGATGGCCGAATACGACGATCCGCAGGCCTGTCCAAGTTGCGAGACCATGGCGCCTCGCGTGATTCTGACCGCGCCGAATTTCTTCTGCATGCCCTCGGAAAAGCGAAAAGCACACGCCGTCAACGAGCGCAGCACCCACGCGCCGCAGACGCTTGCGCAATACAAGGCCTCGCATGGCCCCGGCTGCGGCTGCTGCTCGACGGGAAAAAACTCGTCGGACAAGAACTCATCGGACAAGAAAAAGCCGGCGCGGCTGGTGACCAAGACCAGGAGCGGTGCCAAGGGTTTTCCGACCGCGCGGCCCTGGATGATCAGCCACTGATTCACGCG
Organism: Bradyrhizobium nivariense; assembly: GCF_029846715.1. Taxonomy (GTDB): domain Bacteria; phylum Pseudomonadota; class Alphaproteobacteria; order Rhizobiales; family Xanthobacteraceae; genus Bradyrhizobium. The sequence goes on along the minus strand of NZ_JARVWW010000014.1, from coordinate 84,848 downwards.
GCTGACTTACCGGCGGCAATCTCAAACAAATAAAGTACAGGAGCGGCCAAAATGCTTCACGGTGACATCTCCAGCAGCAACGACACCGTCGGCGTCGCGGTGGTCAACTACAAGATGCCCCGCCTGCACACCAAGGCCGAGGTGCTCGATAACGCCCGCAAGATCGCCGACATGGTGGTGGGCATGAAGACCGGCCTTCCCGGCATGGATCTGGTGATTTTTCCGGAATACTCCACCCAGGGCATCATGTACGATTCCAAGGAGATGTATGAGACCGCTTGCGCGGTGCCCGGTGAAGAGACCGCGATTTTTGCGGAGGCCTGCCGCAAGGCCAAGGTGTGGGGTGTATTCTCGCTCACCGGCGAGCGCCACGAGGAGCATCCGCACAAGGCGCCCTACAACACCCTGATCCTGATGAACGACAAGGGTGAGATCGTGCAGAAGTACCGCAAGATCATGCCGTGGGTGCCGATCGAGGGCTGGTATCCCGGCAATTGCACCTATGTCTCCGATGGCCCGAAAGGGATGAAGGTCAGCCTGATCATCTGCGACGACGGCAATTTCCCGGAGATCTGGCGCGACTGCGCCATGAAGGGCGCCGAGCTGATCGTGCGTTGCCAGGGCTACATGTATCCGGCCAAGGAACAGCAGATCCTGATTTCCAAGGCGATGGCGTGGGCCAACAATGTCTATGTCGCGGTCGCCAATGCCGCCGGCTTCGACGGGGTCTATTCCTATTTCGGTCACTCCGCGATCATCGGTTTCGACGGCCGCACGCTCGGTGAGTGCGGCGAGGAGGACTACGGCATCCAGTATGCCCAGCTGTCGAAACATCTGATCCGCGATGCCCGTCGCAACGGTCAGTCGCAGAACCATCTCTACAAGCTGGTCCATCGCGGCTACACCGGCATGATCAATTCCGGCGAAAGCCCGCGCGGCGTCGCGGCCTGCCCCTATGATTTCTACAAGAACTGGATTGCCGATCCCGAAGGCACCCGGGACATGGTCGAGGCGATGACCCGCTCGACGCCGGGGACCGCGGAATGCCCGATCGACGGCATCCCGAATGAAGCGGCGGCCACCAATTACTGAGCCATTGCGGATGCCGTAGGATGGGCGGCGTCGCGGCCGGCCGGAGTGAGGCGCACCACGCGCAAAATGGGAAGTTTGAGTCGCAAAACCGTGGCCCGGTTGCAACATGCCCGCCGGATTCCATCCCGGTTGTGCGCCAAACGGACGCATTCGGGCGGAGCGTAGTATTGCGGGGCCTCCTGATGGCCTAAGTTCCCGGCGGAACTGCAGGGAATGGGGAGCGCGTGACGTGAGGGGCGAGGGGCTACGGAGGCGGCAGGATCGACTGCGCCGGGGCGGCGCCGTGTCATCCGTCGGCGCATCGGCAATCCTGACCATTGTGTTCGGCCTTGGTCTTTCGACGACATCGGCCAGCGCGCAATGCGTCCCCGATCCCGCCTTGAGCGGCCAGACCGTCACCTGCAGCGGCTCCGATATCGACGGCTTTCAGGCCGGAGCCGGGGTCGACAGCCTCATCGTCAATGTGCTGCACGGAGCTGCTGTCCAGGACAACGGCACGGTGTCGATCGGCGTCAACGATTTCAGCACCGTCACCAACAACGGAACGCTGTCGCCAGGCTCGGGCCTGATCGGCATCAGCATTGGTAACTCGAACGCCGTGACCAATAACGGCGTCATCACGGTGCTCGACAATGGCCTGGGCATCTCCGCGCTGGATCACAACATCATTGCCAATGCCGGCACGATCACCACCGGCGACGGCGGCATCGCGCTCTCGGTCGGCGATAACAATACCGTCACCAACAGCGGGGCCGTGTCGGTGGGCGTATCGGGCGCGGGCATCTTCGCGGGCCTGAACAATACGATCACCAATACCGTGACCGGCACGATCACCGGAGGCAGCGATTCGATCGGCATCTACGCCTTCGGCGGCGCGACCGTGACCAATGCCGGTACGATCACGATTGGCGATTCCGGTGGATTCTCAGGCGGCATTCTCGCGATCAATGACAACAACACGGTCACCAACACGGCCACCGGTACGATCTCGGTCGGGCAGAATGCCGCCGGTATCTTCATGCAGGGGAACTTCCAAACCGTCAGCAATTTCGGCGCCATCATGGCCGGCGACTTTGGCGTCGGCATTGCCGTGTTCGGCGATGACGCCAAGGTGACCAATGGCGGTTCGATCACGACGGGCGACAGCGGATCGGCGGGCATTTCGGTGCAGGGCGATCGGGCCGTCATCAGCCAGAGCGGGACGATCAATGTCGGCCTGGGCGGTGCGGGCATCGCCTTTACGGGCCTGTCCTCCACGATCACCAACAGTGGACGGATCGCGGGGGCCGATTTCGCCGAGGGCATCATAGCTTTCGGTGATTCCAACACCGTGACCAACAGCGGCACGATCACCGTCGGCGATTCCGGCATCGGCATCGACGTGAGCGCGTTCACAACGGGCAACCAGGTCGTCAATACCGGCACCATCACTGTCGGGGCCGGGGGTGTCGGCATCAGCGTGAATGGCGGAGCGAGCGTCTTCAACTCCGGCACCATCAACGCCGCGACCGGCTTTGCCGCGATCGAGTTTTGTATCTGCGGCCCGAACACGCTTACGCTCGGGCCCGGCAGCATCATCAACGGCCTGGTTCTCGGCACCGGTACCGACACGTTCCAGCTTGGCGGCACTGGCAAGGGCACGTTCGATCTCAGCTTGATCGGTACCGGCCTCCAGTACGACGGCTTCTCGACCTTCAACAAGGTCGACAGCTCGACCTGGACGGTGACAGGCACCGGAAATCAGGACTGGAACGTGCTTGGCGGCACGCTCATCCTCGCCGGAACCATCAACGGCAATGTGACCGTCGCCGCCGGCGGCACATTCGGCGGTATCGGCACGGTCGGCAACACCGTCGTCAATGGCGGCACGCTGGCGCCGGGCAAGCCGACCGGGACGCTCACCGTGTCCGGCGATCTGTCGTTCACGAGCGCGTCGAACTACATGGTGCGGGTCTCGGGTGCCAGCAGCGGCCTTACGGCCGTGACCGGAACGGCGACGCTCGGCGGCGCCACCGTGGTGGTCGTTCCGACCGGCACGATCGCGAAGCACTACACGATCCTGAATGCGTCAACTCTCCCCGATAGGTTCAATCCGGTCGTTGCGGGGCTCTCGTCGAACCTGAAGGCCGTCCTGAGCTACGACCCGAACAACGTCTTCCTGGATCTTTCGCTGAGCTACGGTTCGGGTCTTAACGTCAACCAGCAGAACGTCGCCAACGCGCTGGCGCGTTATTTCGATAGCACCGGCAGCCTGCCCGTGGTGCTTGCGAACCTTTCGCCGGCCGGCCTGACGCAGACTTCCGGCGAGTCGGCAACGGGTTCGCAGCAGACGACGTTCAACGCGATGAACCTGTTCCTCGGCCTGTTGACCGACGTGTTCGGCTCAGGGCGCAGCGGCACACCGGGTGCGACGCCCTTCGTCGACGAGACGAGCGCGAATGCGTATGCCGCGACCGGCAAGAGTGCGCGTGACAAGAGCGCACGCGACGCGTTTGCTTCGATCTCCCGGAAGGCGCCGACTACGACGTTTGAGCAGCGCTGGGATGTGTGGGCCGCCGGCTATGGTGGCTCGCAGACCACCGACGGCAACGCTGCTCTCGGCTCCAACAACACCACCAGCAGCGTCTACGGTACCGCCGTCGGCCTCGACTATCGCTTCTCGCCGTCGACGATCGCCGGCTTTGCGCTTGCGGGCGGCGGCACCGGATTCAACGTCAACGGGCTCGGCTGGGGCCGCTCCGACCTGTTCCAGGCCGGCGCCTTCGTGCGCCATACCGCCGGACCGGCCTATATCACGGCCGCGCTGGCCTATGGCTGGCAGGACGTCACGACAAACCGCATCGTCACTGCTGCCGGTGTCGATCAGTTGCGTGCACAGTTCAACGCCAACGCGCTCTCGGGCCGGATCGAGGGCGGCTATCGCCATGCCACGCAGTGGATCGGCCTCACGCCCTATGCGGCGCTCCAGGCCACCATGTTCAGCCTTCCGAGCTATTCAGAGTTCGCTGTGGTCGGCAGCAACGTCTTCGCGCTGAATTATGCCGCCAAGAACGTGACCAGCACCCGCACCGAACTCGGCCTGCGCGCGGATAAGTCGTTCGCCGCGGCCGGCGGCCTGATGACGCTGCGCGGCCGCGTCGCCTGGGCGCATGACTACAATCCGGACCGCACCGTCGGCGCGGTATTTCAGACGTTGCCCGGATCGGCGTTCGTCGTGAACGGCGCCGCCCAGGCGCGAGATTCCGCACTGACCACGGCGGCGGTGCAGATGAGCTGGATGAGCGGCTGGTCTGCGTCAGCGACCTTCGAGGGCGAGTTCTCGAACGTCACCCGCTCCTACGCCGGCAAGGGCGTCGTCCGCTACGCTTGGTAGGCTCTACCGCTTTTGCTGCGTGGGCTTGCGCGGCGGGCGCGGTGCGGCGGCGGAAGCGGACGTCCCGCTCATCTTGTTGGCGGCCTCGCTGAGGTCGAGCAACGAGCGACGGATGTCCTCAAGGAAGTTCGCCGATTTTTTCTTCATGGTATCGGCGAGCTCGTGCAAATCCTGTATCTTTTCGAACAGCTCATCCGCCTTGCCATCGACAAAGCCGGGCACCACGCCCTCGATCTTTGTGACCGCCTTATCGAAGCCCGCGAAGGCGCTGTCGACCTTGGCCATGACCGTGTCGATTTCGCCGCCCTTGCTCCTGAGGTCGGCGGTGTAGTTCTCGAACGTGCGCAGGCCCTCCTTGATTGCTGGGGCGTTGCTCACGATGGTGCGATCGACACTATGCAGAGTGTCGACGATGGATTCGGCGTCGCTGAGATCGGCGGTCAGCACGGGGACGCCGTCCGAGTCGAGCGGCACCGGCGGCGCGGAGGGCGCGCCCCCGATCAGCGAGATTGCGGCGACGCCGGTGAGACCCTGGAACTCGATGCCCGCGACGGTGTCCTTGCGGATCGGCGCGGTGTTGTCGAGCATCACCAGCGCCACGGTCTTGCGCGGATTGTCCAGCTTGATCGACAGGATCTGGCCCGCGGGAACACCGTCGAAATTAACCGACCCGCCGCGGCGCAGTCCGCTGGCGGAGCCGCCCTCGAACACCACGCGCAATTGGCTGCGGCTCTGGAGGGTGCGCCATTTCTGCACGCCGAGCAGGCCGCCGAACGCCACGGCGATCACCGCCAGCGTCGCCGTTCCGATCACCAGATTGCTCGCGCGTGCCATGCAGAGTGATTTTACGGCCAAAGTGGGGAAGTTGGAAGGATGATGCTGCGGCCGCTATATTAGGGCGGGCGGGTTAACGACTTGTCCGCCGTAGCTCGAAGAGCGAAGGCGGAAGCGTAACCCGCCACTGCCTCTCGCGTTTGTTGTGAGGATTGGCGGATTACGCTGCGGCAATGCGCCCTGCGCGAGATCAATGCCCGGCGGCGCGTTTTGCTGCGGCATTGTTCAGCACAATGAGGGCATCGACGGCGACGCCGGTTTTGGCATTGATCAGGAACGGGTTGACGTCGATCGAGGCGATCCGGTCGCCGGCATCCGCGATCAGGTTGGACAGGCCGACCAGCGCTTTCAGCGCGGAGGCCTCGTGCAAGGCCGGCTTGCCGCGATAGCCGCGCATCTTGATGCCGGCCTTGGTGCGGCCGATCAGGAGCCGCGCCTCGGCCTCGTCCAACGGCGCACCGGCGAGCGCCACGTCCTTCATAAGCTCGATGTCGATGCCGCCGGTGCCGAACAGCACGACGGGACCCATTTCGGCATCCAGTGAGGCGCCGACCACGAGCTCCAGATCGGCCTTGACCTGTTGCGCGATCAGGATGCCGTCGAGATTCGGCTTGCCCTTCAGCTTGCTCACCCGGGCGGTGATATCGGCGAACGCCTTCTTCACCTCGGCCGCGTTGTCGAGATTCAGCACCACGCCGCCGATGTCGGATTTGTGCAGAATCTCGGCGCTGACGACCTTGGCCACGACCGGAAAGCCGATCTGCTTCGCGATCTTCACGGCCTCGGCTGCGGTCTTTGCGATAGCCTCCTTCGAGATCGGGATACCGTAGGCCTTCAGGAGCTTCTTGGAGGCGACCTCGTCGAGCGCGGCGCCGGTTGCCGATTTCAGCGCCTTCTCCAGCACGGCACGCGCGGCAGGCTTCGAGCTCGAGACGATATCGGGCACTTCCTTGCGCAGCTTGGCGTAGTCGAGCAGCGACTTGATCGCGGTCACCGCGCGATCCATGCCCTGCATGACTGCGAGATGCGGCAGCGATTTGCGCAAGGTTTTGGTGGACTCGGTGAAGCCGATCGACATCGCGCTGATATAGATCACTGGCTTGCCGGCCCGGCTCGCCATCTCGTTGACGATCCGCAAGTTACGCTCGCGCAGCTCGTGCGGCGCCTTTGGCAGCTCGGCATCGACGATGACGATGTCGATATCGGGGTCGTCGATCATCAGCTCGATCGATTTCATGTAGACGGAGGGATCGACCACCGCGGCAAAGCCGGCGTCGAGCGGATTGCCGACGATCGAGCCCGGCCCGAGCATTTTTGCCAGCTCCGAGCTGACATGCGAGCTGAGCGGCGCAAAATTCAGGCCTTCTGCATCGAAGGCATCGATCAGCATGCCGCGCTTGCCGCCGGATAGCGTGACCGCGGCGAGCCGATCGCCCCTGGGCACGGTGGCGTGGACGAAGCATTCGGTGCTCTCGATCAGCTCGTCGAGCCCGCCGACGCGGATCACGCCCTCGCGGGTTGCGATGGCGTCGAATGTCTCGATCGAGCCCGCGAGCGCGCCGGTGTGTGCCATCGCCGCCGCGCGGCCACCCTCGGATGCCCCGAGCTTGAGCGCGATCACCGGCTTGCTCGCGGCGCGCGCCGCCTTGCAGGCGTCCCGGAATGCCTTGGTGTTGCGCACGCCTTCGAGGTAGACCACGATCACCTTGATGCTCGGATCCTCGGCGAAATAGCGCATCAGGTCCGGCGTCTCGAGCCCGGCCTCGTTGCCGGTCGTCACCATGTAGCCGACCCCGACGCCGCGATCTTCCAGTGCCTGGCGGATCGCCATGACGATGGCGCCGGATTGCCCGGCAATGGCGACCGCGCCCTGTTCCATGGTGACGACACGGTCGTCGATATTGGTGAAGAGCTTTTCGCCGGCGCTCAAATTGCCGAGGCAGTTCGGGCCGGTGACCGCCAATCCCGTCTCGCGCACGGCCGCCTGCAGTTCGGCGGCGAGCTTCTGGCTCTCCTCATCCTGCAACTCGCTGAAGCCCGAGGTGACGATGGTGGCCGAGCGCGCGCCGGCCGCGGCGGCATCGCGGATCACCTGCACGGCAAAGCGCGCCGGCACCAGCACCAACACGTGATCGGGCTTTTCCGGGAGGCTGGCAAAGTCCTTGTAGCAGGGGACACCCCAGACGGTGTCGCGTTTGGCATTGACCGGATAGAGCCCGCCCTCGTAGCCGTACTTGACCAGATTGTTCCAGATGCGCTCGGCGTAGTTGCCGGGCTTGTCGGTCGCGCCCACCAGCACGATGTTGTGCGGATGCAGCATGGCGTGGATGCCCTTGACTGCGTCGCCGGCGTCGGGCGTTGGAGACCATGGATGCGAAGAACCGGACGCGGCAGATACGCGAGCTTCCATGGTCTGACCTCACCTGTTGTTCTTGTTGGCGGTGCGTCACTCTGTTCTATGGCGAGTTCTTCGGACTGGCAACCTCATGGGTGGGTATGCCGTGCGATGGAATGAACGCGCATCAAGCACTGGTGATCGACATGTTCGGATCACGGCTCGCGCTATCGTTCAGTATCTCAGGATGCTGAGCTTGTAGGCGTAGTGATAGGCCAGCTGCTTCGCGAGATAGGGAGCGATGGCGCGCCGGATCTGCAACTGTGTCGGATTGAAGCCGAGAACGCGGCGGCGCAGGATGCCCATCTCCCTGACGCCGACCGCATAGGTGGATGCCGTCTTCTGTGCGTCATGGATTCGGAAGCAGGCGAGAAATCGCGGCAAGCGTGCGAATTTGAATCCCTCGGCTTGCGCCCGCAGGATGAAGTCCCAGTCCATCGCGTAGTGGAAGCTCTCGTCGATCGGGCCGATCCTGTCCCACACGCGCCTGCGCCAGAACATCGTCTCCTGCGGAATGTAATCGGCATATCGCAACGCCTTGCCGTCATGGCGCGGCAGCACGGCGCGGCCGACCTCGAGTCCCTCGCGATCGACGAAGACGCGGTGGCCGTAGACGACGTCGACATGCGGATGGGCCATGAAGTAATTTGCGACATAAGCGAGTGTCCCGGGCAGCAGCATGTCGTCGCTGTTGAGATAGGCCATGATCTCGCTCTCGATGCCGACAAAGCCGAGATTAATGGCGCTGGACTGTCCCTTGTCCGGTTCGCTCTTCCAGCTCAGGCTTTCGCCTCGGCTCTTCAGGAGATCAAGCGTGCCGTCGATCGAGGCGCCGTCCTGCACGTGATAGTACAGGTTCGGATAGTTCTGGCTGACGATGCTGTCGATCGTGGCGCCGAGATATTGCGCATGATTGTAGCTCGGCGTGACCATCGCGATCCGGGGCGCATTCGAATGGATCGCAGGCGCCGGCGGGAAAGCCGTCAGGTTGAGCAGGCGCGGCGGATATTGCTCGAAGGTCCACATCGGCGGGCGGCGCCAGAGGCTCCGAAGCGAGGAGCGTCTTTGCCCGGCGGCAATAAGATCCTGGTTCCTCTCCAGGAGCACGACGCGGTTTTCGAGCTGTTCGAGACGCTGCCTGAACTCCTCGTCCATCACCGTTCTTCTCGCAAATTGCAGCGCAAAATACTCAATGGACCATTCCTATAGGTCTCCGGCCGACGCCGCCAGTTCAGCGGTTCGATCAAGCGTGATTGGCCAAGAGATCAGGCGCGGTTCCTAGAGGGGCGGACCGATTGCGAACCGCTATTCATCGGTTCCGATCAGGGTGGCATGCAGGATGTAGCGCTCAGGGCCGGACGCGATGGCGTCGAACGGCCAGCAGGTCGCGAGCACGAGCTCAAAGGCTCGCGTTGCGAGACCGATACCCGATGCATCGAAACGAACCACAGCGGAGGAATCCGCGCGATAGCGGAAGTGTTTGCCGTCACTGCGTGTGACATCGATTACGTCACCAATGGAAACATTCCGCAAGAAACGGAAATGTGTGTCGCGATGCGCGGCATATACGGCAACCCCGCGCTCGCCCGCATCAGCCGTTTGGTGGATATGGCCGGGCCCAAAAGCAAGCGCCTGGCCGCTCGTACCTTCCAGCACGATCGCGCTGGCGCCGATCCGCTTCACCTCGATCCGCGCGACCGGCCAGGTGTCGGCCCATGACCATGGCTTGACCACCTCGCCGGTCGCAACGCTCCGGTCGAACGCGCGCTCCAGCAGCACCTGCGCGAGCCACGCCTTGGCATGGATGTAGGCGCCGTCGCCGAACAGGATGACGCCGATCAGGGCGAGAACCAGGGGAGAGATGAAGCGGGGCATGGCACATTTCCCCGTCATTGCGAGCAGCGAAGCGACGAGCAATCCAGACTGCCTCCCTGGATGGATTTCTGGATTGCTTCGCTTCGCTCGCACTGACGAATTCGGTTGAGCCGGCGTGTTCAAAAAAGGCGCGCGCGGCCGTTGGTGTGGGACGGGCAGCCGCGCGCGCTAACAGAGGAGATCGGGGGGACTCCTCTCTCAAGCGGCGTCAGTGAGCAAGGACTGACGCCGGTTGAACACGAACAGGATCAGGGCGAGTATGACCAGGATCAGGCCTGCGGTCATCTTCAGCTCGGCCGAGGTCGCGGTCTTGGGCAGGCGGATCGCATCGGGTGTGGCGGGCGTCGGCCGCCTCGTGGCCGGTTGGCTGCGCGCATCGGCGTGACGCTCGCGGAGCTGCGCCGGGACCTGCGGTCGTTCGCCAAAGACCTTCGCAAAATCCCAGCCGGCCGGCAGGTTGATCGGCAATTCGCTGAGCTTGAGCGGCTCGCCTTCGGGACGGCTCGGCGTCTTGTCGACCGCGACGAGGCTGGTGAGCCGCGTGACGATCTGATGGTCGAGCGCGAGCGCCAGGATCGCCTTGTCGGATTCTTCGGGCGTCATCTCGCGCAGGGTGCGCGCCACTTCGGCATCGTCGATCTTGCGCTTGGCCCAAAGCTTCGACAGGCCTTTGCCTTCGGCCGCATTTTGCAGCGGCAGCGTCACCGACCATGGGCGGTCGCCGACGCGGCCCTTGATCTCGAGCGAGCCCGCGAGCTTGTCGAGCTTTGCCGCCAGCACCAGCGGCTCGTCCCGATAGACGTCGGGAATGATCGTCGGTGCGACGTCGGCCTTGGCTTCGGAGAATTTTGCGCTGAGGCCGGTCACGGCCGGGTTCTCAAGCTTGGCAAACAGGCCGCGCATACGCTCCTCGACCTGTTCGACGGAGCCGATATGGGTGAAGGCTCCACGGCCGAGCTCGGCGGCGCGCGTCATCAGATAGGTGTTGGGCGCGGATCCGATGCCGACCATGAACACGCGCGAGCGGCCGCGCATCGCCGTGATCGCTTCGAACAATTGCTGCTCGTTGCCGATCGCGCCGTCGGTCAGGAATACGACCTGGCGAACCATGCTGGTGTCGCCGAGCTTGTCGGTCAGCGCGGCCCGCATCGCCGGCACCATCTCGGTGCCGCCGCGCGCCTGCAAGGCACTGACGAATGAAGTGGCTTCACCAACATGCGCGGCGTCGGCCGGCACGGAGGTCGGAAACAGTACGTCCATGGTGTCGTCGAAGCGGATGACGTTGAAGCGATCGGCCGGTTGGAGACGAGAGAGCGCATAAGTGAGGCTCGCCTTGGCCTGAACGATCGACGTGCCGCCCATCGAGCCGGAATTGTCGATCACGAACACCACTTCGCGCGGCGAAGGCTTCTGCGTTGCCTGCTCGATGGTGGGCGGGGTGACGAAGGCGAGCAGATAATCGGCGCCGCCGACGCGCTCGCGGAACAAACCGACCGACGGCGCCTTCACAGCGGCCGGCTTCCAGGTCAGTTCGAAATCGCGGTCGGCCGGCACTGCACCGTCGGCAAGCGTGACGATTCGCGTCGTGTTGTCCGGGCTCCCGACCTTGACGTTATGGTGGGGGCTCTTGACCTCGCCGAGCGCAAAGCCGGCGTTCAGGCGTACTGTGATGCTGGTCGGGTTGACCGGCGCATTCCTGGCGGGATCCAGCACGGGCGGCGAGATGCGGTCGCGGTCCGGCACCGGGTCAGAATTCGTCGCGCCCCAACCGGAGCCGTCGTTGCGGAAGTCGACGCTCTGGACGATCGGCGCCGGATTGTAGCGCGGCCCGACCACCAGCGGCAGGCGCAGCGAATATTCGTTGCCGGATTGGTGCACCGGCTCCTGATATTCAATCTGCACCAGCACGGTTTCGCCGGGGCCGATATTGGCGACCGAGTTGGTGAAGATGTTCGGCCGCTCCTGTTCGGTGAGCGTGGCCTTCTGGCCGGCGCGGCGCGCCTCTTCGTAGATCACGCGCGCCTGCTGCCGCTCCTTGATGTCGCCGACGATGACGCGGTCGCCGACCACCATCTTCAGCGTATCGACGGCAGCGCCGGTGGGGAGCGGATAGACATAGGTCGCCTCGACCCAGTCCTTGGTCGGGTTGCGGAAGACCTGGGTGACGCGGGCGCGCAGCGTCGGGCCTGATACCGTGATGTCGACGTCGATGCCGAGGCGGATCGCTTCCGTGTAGGCGCCGTCCTCCTTGAGGAGGAGAGACCCGGATTTGGCGTCGCCGGGCTGGAGCAGGCTGGCCCGCTCCGTCGTCGCCGACCAGCCCGGCTCGAAGCTCACCAGCAGGGCCATGAAGGCGACCAGCATCACCGCGACGCCCTGCACCAGAAGAAACAATCCGAGCGTGATCAGCCGCCTCAGCATGGGGTGTTCGTCGCTGTCCGTTGTGTCGTAGATGTCCATTTGGCCCGCTCCCGAGGATGTTCGCTGACCCTGAGCATCCGCCGGGACGGCCCGATTTCGCGAGCAGAATGATCGGCAATGATCCGCCGCGGCCGGCCCGCGCGGGCCGCCTCTGAGGCGGTTAACTGCGGTTTTGTGCTGGTTTGTCCGCCCTGCTAGAGTGGCCATGCTGGAGCAGGGCCACGATGCAGACGCAGGACAAGTTCACCGACAAGCAGCTCTCGGACGAGCAGAGCCGCGAGATCGCGGAGACCATTCGCGAGGAGCTCGCCAGACGCCGGATCTCCCGGCAGGCGCTGGCTGAGCAGGCCAAGCTCAGCCTGTCGACGCTGGAGAAGGTGCTCGGCGGCCGACGGCCGTTCACGCTGGCCACCACGGTGCGCCTGGAGCAGGCGCTGGGGGTCTCCTTGCGCAAAAGCGCCGTCGTGGTGACACCTCCGGCCGCAAGCGATGTCGCGCCCGACAGCCTCGGCTCCTATGCACATCGCGCGGTGACCTGGCTCGAGGACGTCTACATCACGCTGCGACCGTCGTTCGGCGACAAGGACGCTATCTTCGCCTACCGCACCGAGATCGTCTGGGAGCCGAAGGTCTCTTCACTGGTGTTCCGCGAGGGTGAACGGACCGATGCCGCCTATGAGCACACCGGCGAGGTCGCGGTGCCGCATCAGTCCGGCTTCATCTATCTCGTCATCATCAAGCACGGTCAGCATCGCGTGATCACGGTGTCCCGGCCGACGGTTGCCGGCGAGATGTACGGCATCATCTCCACGCTCCGCGCCGGCCCCGGCTCGCAATTGACGCCGATCGCAGCGCCGATCGCCTACGTGCCGCTCCGGAACTTCCCGAAGCCCTCGCTGGGACGGGTCGTGTCTAGTGACGCCAATCATGAATTGTATCAAAAGCATCTGCGCCGCACGGTGGATGAATCGTTCGCGTTGTTTCTGTCGGTTTGATCCGCGGGAAATAGTCCGGAATGGCATCGCAAGCGTCTATGAAAGAGGGCATGCAGGACGTGCCCGCACCATACGGCGCCGAATCTCCGCTGTTCTCCGTCATCATCCCGCTCGACGATCACCGCGGGCAATGGCGTCAATCCTGGCTCGGCTGGAAATCGCAGACCATAGAAACATCGCTCTATGAGATCATCCTCGTCATGCCGCCGGACGCCGTGCTCCGGGCGGATATCGAGGCGCTCGTCGGCGGCGAGGCGCGTGTCGAATACAGCGAATCCAGTCATGACATCGAGTTGAGCGCGCTCGGTGCGGCGATGGCCCGCGGCAGCTATCTGCTCTTCACGGAGTCGCACTGCCGTCCCGAGCCTGACGTGCTCGAGCTCTGCATGCGCGCCATCGCGGATCATCCCGATTGGTCGGGCTTTTCTTGTCGCTCGATTCCAAGCTGCCATAATGCATTGTCGGAAGCCGAAGCGGCGATGTATCAATCCGACATCGAATTCGGCATGAAGCAGCATCCCTGGCTCAAAGTGCTTGACCAGTGCTTCGTGACACGACGTACTTCCTACGAGCAATGCGGCGGCCTGCGCACGGATCTGGGCCATTTTGCCGAATGGGCGCTCGCCGCCCGCTATTATGCCGCCGGTGAGGTCATCGGCTATCTCGACGAGGCTCGTGTCCATCACCATTACGTCGGCAGGCTGGACGAACTTAAGGCGTTTACGCTGGACTTCGTGCAAGGCGAGATCCGTTATCTCAGCGAGGCGCGCAGGGATCCCGGTAGCGAGCTGTTCGAAATTCCGGCCGAATGGAGCGAGCGAGACCAGTTCGATGCATCGCTTGCGCGCCATGCGATGAACGCACTGGTGCGCTATGGCCTCGCGGGACAGGGTTGGAAACGAACCGACGAGAAGCTGCGTGTCTTATTGCGCTGGATCGGGCCGGCACTGTTCGGCGATCTTTGCGCGCGCATCGTGGCGCGTCTCGTTGCTGGGCACACGCGCGCGGTCCTGATCGCGATGACCGTGGTAGGATCAAGCGAAGCCAGCGCGCGGTGGATGAAGCGCTATATCGCGTCCCTGATCCGCATTCAAAGGCTCGACTGCATCCATCGGCAGCGGCAGCAGGGCACCGGGCTCGCCTCGCAGCCATTGGGTGACGATGTGATCGCGTCGGTCGGATTCCACGCCGAGGAGTTCTCCGCGGGTCACACATTCCGCTGGAGCGAGCCGCAGGCTGCCGTGCGGATCAAGGGGACGCCAGGCCGCAACGTTGTTCGCATTCGAAGCCCCGCACTTCGCGCGCCGCTGGATACGATCGGCACGCGCTTCTATGTCGAGGGCGCGCCCGTCGATCCCGAAGCGGTCGTGACCGGCTGTGACGGCTACACGCTGAGCCTCGATCTGCCGCCGTCAGGCATCGTCACGCTCGCCTGGGCATGCCCCGTGTTCAGGGGCGTCGGTGATTCGCGTCGTCTCGGCCTGTCGATCGTGGCGATTGACGTCGGCCATGATGTGCTCGCGGTCGAAAGCGCGGGAACGCCCTCCGCGCTCGCTTGAAAAGAATAGCGGCCCTTCGGCCGCTATTCGGCTTTCTCAGGCTGCCGCCTTCAGTCGAACTAGCCGCCCGTGATGCATCGGCTTCCATTCCAGCTCAGCGATCTTCTTGATCGCCTGCGCCGCGAATTTCGGGGTTGCGATGTTGACGAAGACATCGGCGCCGGTGCCCTTGAGCTTGACGATATGGGCGTCGATCGAAGGCTCCGACGTCTCGTAGCTCTCTTCGGCCACGATGAGTTTCGATGCCTTGTCACCGAACACGTCCTTGATGCCGGCGAGGTAGTCCTTGCCGAAATCGTCGTTGGCATAGAAGTTGCGCAGATGCGGTTTGGGTTGTGAGTAGCGCCAACGCAGTTGCTGCGGCAAGCAGGGAGAGTTTCTTGTTCATGAGAATTCCTTAAATTCCCTTGGGGTCCTTCTCGGTTTGGAGCAGGCACGTCGGAAAAGAAAAGCGCCCGCGAGAGGGGCGCTTCGATCAGGTGTTGGCGGCTTTCTTGTCGACTTCCGAGGCGCCTGAGAATTCCTTGCGCAAGGTCGGCTTGTGGATCTTGCCGGTGGCGTTGCGGGGTAACGCATCGACGAAGCAGACCTGGCGCGGGCATTTGAAGCGCGCGAGATTCGCCGCGCAGTGCGCGAAGACATCGGCCTCGGTCAGCCGCTGGCCGGGCTTGGCCGCACGATGGCGAGGCCTACTTCCCCCCATTGCGCATCGGGAATGCCGATCACGGCGGCTTCCGCGATGGCGTTGAGTTGGTGCAGGACGTTCTCGACCTCGGCCGGATAGACGTTCTCGCCGCCGGAGATGTACATGTCCTTCCAGCGGTCGACGATGTAGTAAAAACCTTCCTCGTCGACGCGCGTGGCGTCGCCGGTGTGCAGCCAGCCGTCGGTGAACGACGTCTTGTTCGCTTCCGGCCTGTTCCAGTAGCCGGGTGTGATGTTAGGCCCGCGAACCCAGAGCTCACCGAGCTCGCCGATCTCGACATCGCTGCCGTCGGGCCGCACGATCCGCACTTCCGTGTGCAGCACCGGCTTGCCGGCGGAGCCGGCTTTCCGTGCCGCATCCTCGCGGTCGAGCACCAGCACAGCAGGCGAGGTCTCGGTCATGCCGTAGCCTTGCTGGAGCGCAACGCCGCGTGCCTCCCAGACTTTCAGCAGCGGCACCGGCATTGGTGCGCCGCCGACACCGCCGACGATCAGCCGACCGAGGTCGGTGGTCGCGAAGGTCGGATGCTGGGCCATGAACTGGTAGATCGCGGGCACGCCGAAGAACACGTTGATGCCGTGCGCGGGATCGTTGATCAGGCCGAGCGCCGTGCCGGGATCGAAGGCGCGCATGATCATCACGGCACCGCCGGCATGAAGCACCGGATTGGTGTAGCAATTGAGACCGCCGGTATGGAACAGCGGCAGCACGGTGAGCAACACCGAAGACGGCCCGATGCAGGCGGGGCCGCCGAGATTGACGCAATTCCAGAAGGTCATGCCATGGGTGATGGTCGCGCCCTTGGGATGACCCGTCGTGCCCGAGGTGTACATGATGGTCGAGACATCATCGAGCGTGACCTCTTCGATTTTCTCAAGTGGCTTTGCGGCGGCGATGCCGGCCTCATAGGTCCCGCCGGGACCAAGCAGCAGGCTCGTCGCAATGCCACAGAGCTTCGCCACGGCAAGCGCCGTCTCGGCGAGATCGGTGTCGTGGATCATCACCTTCGGCGCGCAATCGCCGGTGATGAACTGGAGCTCGGGAACGGTGAGGCGGGTGTTCAGCGGCACGAAGATCGCACCTAACCGGCCGCAGGCAAACTGCACCTCCAGCGTATCGGTCGTGTTCAGCGCCAGCACCGCGACGCGGTCGCCGCGCGAGACCTTCAGCGTCTCGCGCAGAAACGAAGCGAGACGCGAGATACGCGCATCGAGCTGCGCATAGGTGAAGCGGCGCTCGCTCGCGAGGTCGATCACCGCAACCTTGCCAGGTGTGCGGCGGCCATGGTGGGCGATCCAGTCATAGTAACGAACGGCCAAAAATTCCTCCCTCGGCGGTCTTATGCCGCCCGCGTCCCTATTGCCATGCACCATGCCCGGCATGGCCCTTGGGCCAGCCGGAGTTCGTGCGCCACGTCTTTTTTTGATCTGGAGTTGGCGCGCGAGGGGCGAAAATCGTCTTGCGTTGAGTTGCTAGAGGGAAGTCCTGGTCGGAGGGGTGGCCCCGGCCAGCCACTCCGCGCAAGTGAGCCGCCAAGGTTCCGGCCATGGTGGACGAGACGAATCCGCCAGCAAGGCGAGAGTGCGATGAAGAGTCCGTTCTATACCGCCGAGCATGACGCCTTTCGCGAGGTGATGCGCCGCTTCGTCGACAAGGAGATTGCGCCCTTCGCCCATGAGTGGGACGAGGCCGGCGAATTCCCCCGCGCGCTCTATCGCAAGGCGGCCGGAATCGGGCTCTTGGGGCTCGGATTCCCCGAGGAATATGGCGGGATCGCCGCCGACCAGTTCATGAAGATCGTGGCCAGCCAGGAGCTGGCGCGGGCCGGCGCCGGTGGCGTCAGCGCCAGCCTGATGAGCCATACTATCGGTTCGCCGCCGATCGCGCGGGCGGCGCGGCCCGAGGTTCGGGTACGCGTGCTGCCGCAGGTGCTCGCCGGCGAGAAGATCTCCGCGCTCGCGATCACCGAGCCGGGCGGCGGATCCGATGTCGCGGGCCTCCGGACCAAGGCGCGGCGCGACGGCGATCACTACGTCGTGAGCGGCGAGAAGACCTTCATCACCTCGGGTATGCGCGCCGACTATCTGACCGTTGCAGTGCGGACCGGCGGCGAGGGCGCCGGCGGCGTCAGCCTGCTCCTGATCGAGGGAGATACGCCCGGCCTGTCGCGGACGAAGCTGAAGAAGATGGGTTGGTGGGCTTCCGATACCGCGACGCTGCATTTCGACGAATGCCGCGTGCCGGCCGAAAACCTGATCGGCGAGGAAGGCCAGGGCTTCAAGATCATCATGCGAAATTTCAACAGCGAGCGCATGGGCATGGCGGCGGGCTGCACCGCCTTCGCGCGTGTTTGCCTCGACGAAGCGATTGCCTACGCCAAGGAGCGTAAGACCTTTGGCAAGCCGCTCGCGCAGCACCAGGTGATCCGCCACAAGATCGTCGACATGGCGCAGAAGGTTGCGGCATCGCAAGCGATGCTGGAGCTGCTGGCCTGGCGGCTGGAGCAGGGCGAAAGCCTGGTCGCCGAAATCTGCATGATGAAGAACCAGGCGACCCAGACCATGGCGTTCTGCGCCTCTGAAGCCGTGCAGATTTTTGGCGGCGCAGGCTTCATGCGCGGCATCAAGGCCGAGCGCATCTACCGCGAGGTCAAGGTCAACGCCATCGGCGGCGGCACCGAGGAGATCATGAAGGATCTGGCGTCGCGGCAGATGGGGTTGTGACGACGAGAGGAAGAAATGCTGTTCACCGCCGACCACGACGAGATCCGCCGTTCCTTACAAAAATTCATCGCCAACGAGATCAATCCTCATGTCGATGAGTGGGAGAAGGCCGACATCTTTCCGGCGCACGAGCTGTTCAGGAAGATGGGCAGCCTCGGCTTTCTCGGGCTGAACAAGCCGGTCGAATTCGGCGGCTCCGGCCTCGACTATTCCTATGCGCTGATGATGGCGGAGGAACTGGGCGCCATCACCTGCGGCGGGGTGCCGATGGCGATCGGGGTGCAGACCGACATGGCGACGCCGGCGCTGGCGCGATTCGGCTCGGACGAGGTGCGTCGCGAATTCCTCAGCCCCTCGATCGCGGGGAATTTCGTCGCCTGCATCGGCGTCTCCGAACCCGGCGCGGGCTCAGACGTGGCCTCGATCAAGACCAATGCGCGCTCGGACGGCGACGACTACGCCATCGATGGCGGCAAGATGTGGATCACCAACGGCACCCAGGCCGACTGGATCTGCTTGCTCGCCAATACCGGCGACGGAGCCGTTCACCGCAACAAGTCGCTGATCTGCGTGCCGATGAAGACCAAGGGCGTCACCGTCGCGCGAAAGCTCGACAAGATGGGCATGCGCTCGTCGGACACCGCGCAAATCTTCTTTGACAATGTCCGCGTGCCCAAGCGCAACCGGATCGGCGAGGAGGGCAAGGGTTTTACCTACCAGATGATCCAGTTCCAGGAGGAGCGGCTATGGGGCGCGGCCGCCTGCCTGAAGGCGCATGAATACATCATCAACGAGACCGTCGAATACACCCGCAACCGAAAGGCCTTCGGGAAGTCGATCCTCGACAACCAGGTCGTTCACTTCAAGCTGGCCGAGATGCAGACCGAAGTCGAGCTGTTGCGCGCGCTGATCTACCGCGCCGGCGAGGCGCTGGTGGCGGGCGAGGATGTCACAAAACTTGCGACCATGGCCAAGCTGAAGGCCGGGCGGCTCGGCCGCGAGCTTACCGACGCCTGCTTGCAATATTGGGGTGGAATGGGCTTTATCAACGAGACGCCGGTCAGCCGCGCCTATCGCGACAGCCGCCTGACATCAATTGGCGGCGGCGCCGACGAGGTCATGCTGATGGTCCTGTGCAAGATGATGGGTACGCTGCCCGGCAGCACTAAAGTTTGAGCATGATCTCTTCGGAAAACCGCTGCACACTTTTCCAGATCCGGCTGTAGGGGAAATTCCTGATGATCACGCTCTATCACTGCGACGCCGCGCGCTCGTTCCGTCCGCTCTGGATGCTGGAGGAGATGGGCCTTCGTTACGAATTGAAGATGCTGCCGTTCCCGCCGCGGGTCTTCGCCAAGGATTATCTCGGCATCAATCCACTTGGCACCATTCCGTTCATGATCGACGGTGACGCACGGATGACCGAGTCTTCCGGCATCTGCCACTATCTCGGCGTCAAGCACGGGCCGACGCCGTTGATGGTGGGAACTGAGGATCCGGCCTATGGCGCCTTCCTGAACTGGATGTATTTTTCTGACGCCACGTTAACCTTCCCGCAAACGCTGGTGCTCCGATACAGCCAGCTCGAGCCGGAGGAGCGCCGCAATCCGCAGGTCGCCGGCGACTATGCCAAATGGTTTCTGGGCCGGCTGCGCGCCGTTGAGGCAGCGACCGCGAATGCCGAGACCTTGTGCGCCGGCCGCTTCACTGCCGCCGACATCGTCATCGGCTACGCGCTCCGCCTCGCCGACAATATCGGGCTTGCCAAGGATTTTGGGCCAAATGTCGCAGCCTATTGGGCGCGCTTGCAGCAGCGGGATGGTTTCAAGCGCGCGGTTGCTGCGGAGCAGAAAGCAGGAATCGAGCAGAACATCGTGCCGCGGGTAAGGGCGTAAGACTGGTCGTCCCGGCCTTCGCCCGGCCTTCGCCGGGACGACGGTTGTTGAAGAGTTCCGAGTCGTCCACCACCCCTCCCGGACTGCCGCCGTTTTGCGCTCGATGACAGCGCTATCCCGCCGTGACAGCGCCCAAATTTCCGCTAAGGTGACCTCCGTCCGCAGCGGCCAAAGAGCCGCGCGAGGAGGATCCCCATGGAAGATAACGGTCGCGAATCCGACCATCTGATGCTGATCACGCCGGAGCGGGTGTTTTACGCCGGTCTGCTCGGCCGCCCCCGCAAGCGGACCCCCGGCTGCTGTCACGTCTATGTGGCGGTGAAAGGCAATTTGCATCTGACGATCGACGACGTCCTCGCCACCGGCGAGCTGTTCGTCACGCTGCCGAACCAGCGGCACTCCATCGCCAGCGACTACCGCACTGCGATCAGCGTGACCCTCGAGCCCGAAAGCATGCCGGACGGCGTGATCGAGGCTCTGGCGGAGCGGCTGACCGGCCCCGACCGGGCCGTCTATGCCCGCAAGATCCTCGCCGCCTATGCGCTGCTGCGCCAGCGCCGCTATGGCGACATCACCACCGCCGAATTCGACGAGATGTGTTTTGGCGTGGCGCTGCCGCGCCGCGTACTCGATCCGCGGGTGATGCGCGCCGTCGCCCGCATCGGTCGCTTCACAGGCGAGCCCGTGACAGCGGACGCTTGTGCGGCGGACGCCGGACTTTCCGCGTCGCGTTTCCTGCATCTGTTCAAGGAAGAGACCGGCATCTCGTTCCGCTCCTTCCGCGCCTGGAAGCGCGCGCGTCATTTGCTGCACTTCGCCAACCAGGACCTCAATCTCGCTCATCTCGCACAGGACATCGGCTATCCCGATTCCACCCATTTCAGCCACTCGATCCGCCGCTTCTACGGCTTGAAGCCGCGCGCGATCTTCGTGGGCTCGCGGGATCTCGCGATTTATCGCAGCAGCGAGACGGTGAGG
Organism: Bradyrhizobium nivariense; assembly: GCF_029846715.1. Lineage (GTDB taxonomy): Bacteria > Pseudomonadota > Alphaproteobacteria > Rhizobiales > Xanthobacteraceae > Bradyrhizobium. The sequence goes on along the minus strand of NZ_JARVWW010000014.1, from coordinate 64,002 downwards.
CTGGCGGAGGCGAGCTGATTGCTCTCGTAGGGTGGGTTACGCCTTCGGCCAACCCACCCTCCGATTTCTCGCTTTCTTCCAGCTTCTCCGCGCAAGAAGCCGCATGCCGCCCATCACATGATCGCAAACGTTGAATTATCAACGTGCGAGACATTCAAGGCATGAGCGACAAGGCCGTCATCACCTGCGCGCTGAACGGCGTGCTCACCGACCCCAGACAGCACAACGTGCCTGTGACGCCCGAGCAGATGGCGCGCGAGGCCAAGGCTGCGTTCGATGCCGGCGCGTCCATCATGCACATCCATCTGCGCCAGCAGGCGCCGGACAAGGGGCATCTACCGTCCTGGGACGTGAACGTCAGCAAGGAAATCCAGCAGGCGATCCGTGAAGCCTGCCCCGGCGTGATCATCAACCACACCTCCGGCGTCTCCGGGCCGAACTACAGCGGTGCGCTGGATTGCATCCGCGAGACCAGGCCTGAGATCGCCGCCTGCAATGCCGGCTCGCTGAACTATTTGAAGGTGAAGTCCGACAACAGCTGGGCCTGGCCGCCGATGATGTTCGACAACGCGGTCGAGAAGGTGAAGGACTATCTCGATGTCATGAACGCGGTCGGTACCATCCCCGAATTCGAATGTTTTGACGTCGGCATCGTCCGTTGCGTCGGCATGTATCGCCAGGTCGGCATGTACAAGGGCCCGCTCGAGTATAACTTCGTGATGGGCGTCGCCTCCGGCATGCCGTCGGATCCCGATCTGCTGCCGATCCTGATCAAGCTGAAGCGTCCCGAGGCGCATTTTCAGGTCACCGCGATCGGCCGCGAAGAAATCTGGCCGCTGCATCAGCGCTGCGCCGAGCTCGGCGGTCATCTGCGCACCGGTCTCGAAGATGCCTTCTATCTCGCCGACGGCAAGAAGGTGACGTCGAACGGCCAGCTGATCGAGGCCATCGCCGCCTGCGCCCGCCGTGCGGGCCGCGAGATCGCGAGCCCGGCGGAAGCGCGGAAGATTTTTGGGACGAACAGGTAGGTACTGCCCCAGCCGTCTTTGCGTCGTCGCTTCCGCCTTCGTTCTTCGAGCTTCGGCGGACGGGTCGCTCGCAACGACGAGTAGGATAGAGTGATGTCCATTCTCGAAAACACCATCTCCCCCGGCAGCGCCACCTATCATGCCAACCGCGACGGCATGCTCGGCCTGATCGACCGCATGCGCGCGCTGGAAGAGCGCACGCGCGCGGCGTCAGCGGCCGCGAAGGATCGCTTCCACAAGCGCGGCCAGCTGCTGCCCCGCGAGCGCGTCGCGCTGGTGCTCGATCCCGGCGCGCCCTTCATCGAGCTGTCGACGCTCGCCGGCTACATGTTCGACGTGCCGGATCCGGACAAAAGCGTGACCGGCGGCGGCGTCATCGCCGGCATCGGCTTCGTCTCGGGCATCCGCTGCATGGTCAGCGCCAACGATTCCGGTATCGATGCCGGCGCGCTCCAGCCCTACGGCCTCGACAAGACGCTGCGGGTGCAGGAGCTCGCGTTGGAGAACAAGCTGCCCTACGTCCAGCTCGTCGAGAGCGCCGGTGCCAATCTGCTGCGCTACCGCGTCGAAGACTTTGTCCGTGGCGGCAACATCTTTCGCAATCTCGCGCGGCTCTCGGCGGCCGGGCTACCGGTCGTCACCGTGACCCATGGCTCGTCGACCGCCGGCGGCGCCTATCAGACCGGTCTCTCCGATTACATTGTCATGGTGCGCGGCCGCACCCGCGCCTTCCTCGCGGGGCCGCCGCTGCTGAAGGCCGCGACCGGCGAGATCGCGACCGAGGAGGAACTTGGCGGCGCCGAGATGCACACCCAGGTCTCCGGCCTCGGCGATTATCTCGCCGAAGACGACCGCGATGCCCTGCGCATCGCGCGCGAGATCATGGCGGCACTCGAATGGCAGCGGCCCGGCAGGGTGGCTACGCAAGTCAAGTTGCCCCGCTACGACCAGGATGAGCTGCTCGGCATCATGCCGATGGACCACAAGCGCCCGGTCGACATGAAGCAGGTGATCGCCCGCATCGTGGACGATTCCGATTTCACCGAGATGGCGCCGAATTACGGCCCGGCCACCGTCTGCGGCCATGCCCGCATCGAAGGCCAGGCGATCGGCATCATCACCAACAACGGCCCGCTCGATCCGGCGGGTGCCAACAAGGCGACGCATTTCATCCAGGCTTGCTGCCAAACCCGCACGCCGCTGCTCTATCTCAACAACACCACCGGCTACATGGTCGGAAAATCTTACGAAGAAGCCGGCATGATCAAGCACGGCTCGAAGATGATCCAGGCGGTGACCTCGGCGACGGTGCCGCAGATCACCATCTATTGCGGCGCTTCCTTCGGCGCCGGCAATTACGGCATGTGCGGGCGCGGCTTCCATCCACGCTTCTGCTTCTCCTGGCCCAACGCCAGGACCGCGGTGATGGGCGGCGAGCAGGCCGCCGAGACCATGGCGATCGTGACTGAAGCCGCCGCAGCACGGCGCGGCAAACCGGTCGAAAAGGAAAAGCTCGATGCCATGAAGGCGCAGATCGTCGGCGTGTTCGATGGCCAGATGGACGTGTTCTCGACCAGCGCGCGCGTGCTCGACGATGGCGTGATCGATCCGCGCGACACCCGCGCGGTGCTGTCGGAAGTGCTCGCGATCTGCCGCGAGGGCGATGCGCGCACGCCCCAGCGCATGCAGTTTTCAGTGGCTCGCCCATGAGGAACGGATCAGTGCAGCATCGGCCGTTCTTCAAGGTCTTGATCGCCAATCGCGGCGAGATCGCGCTGCGCGTGATGCGCAGTGCGCGGGAGCTCGGCCTCGGCGTCGTCGCGGTCTATTCGGATGCGGATCGCGACGCGCTTCATGTGCAACAGGCCGACCAGGCCGTGCGCATCGGCGAAGCGCCGCCGGCGCAATCCTACCTCAACATCGCCGCGATCATTGCGGCCGCAAAGGCCAGCGGCGCGGATGCCGTTCATCCCGGCTATGGCTTCCTCGCCGAGAACGAGGATTTTGCGCAGGCCTGCAAGGATGCCGGCCTCGTTTTCATCGGCCCGTCGCCGCAGGCGATCGAGACAATGGGCAACAAGGCCGGTGCCAAGGAGATCATGAGGAAGGCCGGCGTGCCCGTCGTGCCCGGCTATCAGGGCGCCGATCAGGGCGATGAGGTCATGCTCGCGGAGGCCAAAAAGATCGGCTTCCCCGTGATGATCAAGGCGGTCGCCGGCGGCGGTGGACGCGGCATGCGGCTCGTGACGGATGCCAATTCGTTCCCCGATGCGCTGCGTGGCGCGCGGTCCGAGGCGAAGGCGGCGTTCGGCGATCCGACCGTGATCCTCGAACGCGCCATCCAGAATCCACGCCACATCGAGATCCAGGTGTTTGGCGACAGTCACGGCAACGCCATCCATCTCGGCGAGCGCGATTGCTCGGTACAGCGGCGGCACCAGAAGTTGATCGAGGAGGCGCCGTCGCCCGCGGTGACGCCGGGCCTGCGCGCGAAAATGGGCGAGGTCGCGGTCGCCGCGGTGAAGGCGCTGCGTTACGAGGGCGCCGGCACGCTCGAATTCCTGCTCGATCCGAGCGGCGAGTTCTACTTCATGGAAATGAACACGCGCCTCCAGGTCGAGCATCCCGTGACCGAGGCGATCACCGGGCTTGATCTCGTCGAATTGCAGCTGCGCGTCGCGCGCGGCGAGCAATTGCCGATGAAGCAGCAGGAGATTCGCTTCACGGGCCACGCCATCGAGGTGCGGCTGTGCTCCGAAGATGCCGCGCATGATTTCATGCCGCAGTCCGGGCGTCTGGCGTGCTGGAAAGTGCCTAATGGCATTCGCGTCGAGCATGCGCTGCAATCGGGCTCTGAGATTCCGCCGTTCTACGATTCCATGATCGCCAAGGTGATCAGCCATGGCGCGACCCGCGAGGAGGCGAGGGGGCGGCTGATCGTCGGCCTGGAGCAACTGACCGGATTCGGTGTGACCACCAATCAGGCGTTCCTGATGTCCTGCCTGCGTCATCCCGGCTTCGCCAAAGGCGAGGCGACGACGGCGTTCATTGGTGCGCATCGCGACGAGTTGCTGGCGCCGCGTGCGGATGCCGCATTCAATATGGCTTTGGCCGGCCTGCTGCTCTACGTCACGAACCCGCAGGCACCGTCGTGGCGCAGCGGACGGAGCCTCGCAGCAACGTTCCCGCTGCCGGCGAAAGTCGAGATCGCAGGCCACGCGCTTGAGCTCGAAGTCTGGCGCGAACGCGACGGCAGCTACACCGTCGCCATTGACGGCCGGCAGGACAAGTTCGAGATCGACCAGCTCGATCTCGACGTGATCCGCTTCCGCCATGACGGCGTGATGGACAGCACCAGATTCCTGCGCGATGGCGATCAGCTCTATCTCCAGCACCGCGGCATTCCGCTCGAGGTCACCGATCTCACCCTCGCCGCACCGAAGGCCGCCGCAAGCAACGGCGGCGATGGAAAAGTCCGCGCCGCCTTGAATGGCCGCGTTGTCGCCGTGCTGGTGAAGCCGGGCGACCGCGTCACCGCCGGTCAGCCGGTGATGACGCTGGAAGCCATGAAGATGGAGCACGTCCACAAAGCCGGCATCGACGGCGTCGTCGCCGCAATCGACGTCGCCGAGGGTGAGCAGGTGACGACGGGCAGGATCGTCGCGGAGATCGGGGCGGGTTAGCGCCGCAAGCTGAATTAGTCGTCCCGGCGAAGGCCGGGACCCATAATCACAGGATTGGGTTTGGCGAAGACTCGGAGTTACCAGCTCGCGTCATAACCACTCCCTGGGGTTATGGGTCCCGGCCTTCGCCGGGACGACAGCGGAGCTACTGGCTCCGCCCGGTCCCCTCATTCAACAGACACGCCACTTGGTGACCATCGCCCGCATCCACCAGCGCCGGCCGTTCCGTCCTGCACCGCTCCATCGCAAACCGGCAGCGGGTGTGAAACGCGCATCCGGACGGCGGATTGACCGGGCTTGGCACGTCGCCGTCGACCAGCGGCGCGAGCCTTTTGGCGAGTGGGGTGGCGACCGGCACGGAGGCGAGCAGGGCCTGCGTGTAGGGATGGCGCGGATTGCGGAACAGCTCGTCCTTGTCGGTAATCTCGACGATGCGGCCGAGATACATCACGGCGACGCGGTGACTGATATGGGCGACCACCGCGAGGTCGTGCGAGATGAAGAGGTAGGAGAAGCCGTGCTGCCGTTGCAAATCGATCAACAGGTTGATCACCTGCGCCCGGATCGAGACGTCGAGCGCGGAGACGGGCTCGTCGCAGACGATCAGACGCGGCTCGAGCGCCAGCGCGCGGGCGATGCAGATGCGCTGGCGCTGGCCGCCGGAGAATTGGTGCGGGAAGCTGCGCATCTGGTCAGGCCGCAAGCCAACCTGCTCGAACAGCTTTGCAGTGCGCGCCTCCAGCGCCTTGCCGGTCGCGAGCCCGTGCACGGCGAGCGGCTCGCCGACGATGTCTCCGGCCGTCATGCGCGGGTTGAGCGAGGCGAACGGATCCTGGAACACGATCTGCATCGAGCGGCGGTGCGGGCGCAACGCCGTCTTGGAGAGATGCGTGATGTCTTCGCCTTCGAGGCGGATCTGGCCGGAGGTCGGCTCGACCAGCCGCAGCACGCTGCGCGCCACCGTCGACTTGCCGCAGCCGGATTCGCCGACAAGGCCCAGCGTCTCGCCGACCCCAACCGAAAAGGAGACGCCGTCGACCGCATGCACTGTGCCGATTTGCCGGCGCAACACGCCGGCGCGAATCGGGTAATGCTTCGTAAGATCGGTGACTTCGAGCAGCGCCTCGGTCATGCCACCTCCGCCACTTCGGCCGCGCGCCAGCATGCAGCGAGATGGCCGCCGCCCCAATCTGTAAGCGGCGGATATTCGGCCTCACAGTGCTTGATCGCGAGCTTGCAGCGCGGCGCGAACGCGCAGCCCTTCGGCAGTCGCACCAGCGACGGAACCGTGCCGGGAATTTCGTTCAGCCGTGCCTGCGCGGCAACGCCCGACGCCGGCACCGCCGGGATCGATGCCATCAATCCGCGCGTATAGGGATGCTTTGGCGCAGCGAACAGTGCCTCGACACTCGCTTCCTCGACCTTCCGTCCCGCATACATCACGATGACGCGCTGCGCGGTCTGCGCGACGACACCGAGATCATGCGTGATCAGCACGAGCCCGGTGCCGAGCTCTTTCTGAAGGTCCAGGATCAGCGCCAGGATCTGCGCCTGGATGGTGACGTCGAGCGCGGTGGTCGGCTCGTCCGCGATCAGCAGCGCGGGCCGGCAGGCCAGCGCCATCGCGATCATGGCGCGCTGGCGCATGCCGCCGGACAGCTGATGCGGATACTCCCGCGCGCGCCGCGCCGGTTCGGGGATGCGCACCAGGCGCAGCATCTCGACCGCGATGTCGCGGGCCTCTCTGGTCGACGTCGCCCGGTGCAGCCGCACCGCCTCGACGATCTGGTCGCCGATCCGCATCACCGGATTGAGCGAGGTCATCGGCTCCTGGAAGATCATGGAGATGCGGTTGCCCCGGACAGCGCGCATCTCTGCCTCGTCGAGCGCCAGCAGGTCGGTGCCTTCGAGCGTGACGGAGCCGCCGACGATGCGGCCGGGCGGATCCGGCACCAGCCGCATCAGGGAGAGCGCAGTTACGCTCTTGCCGCAGCCGGATTCGCCGACGATGGCCAGCGTCTCGCCGCGCCTCACGGAGAATGAGATGTCGTCGACAGCCTTGAATAGACCGGAGTTCGTGAAGAACACCGTCTTCAGGTTCTTCACATCGAGCACGAGATCGGATTTTTCCGCCATCAGCCGCGCTGCCGTGGATCGAGGATGTCGCGCAAGGCGTCACCGAACAGATTGGTGCCGAACACCGCGAGGCTGATGGCGATGCCCGGGAAGATCACCAGCCATGGCGCCGTGCGGACATATTCGGCGGCGGATTCAGAGAGCATGCGGCCCCACGACGGATAAGGCTCGGGAATGCCGAGGCCGAGAAAGGAGAGCGAGGCTTCAGTGAGGATGGTCGAGCCGAGCTGGGCGGTCGCGAGCACGATCAGCGGCGCCAGCGTGTTCGGCAGCACATGACGCAGCGCGATGCGCACTTCGCTCATGCCGATCGACTTGGCCGCCTCGATGAATGGCAGCTCGCGCAGCGCCAGCGTGTTGGCGCGGATGACGCGCGAGACGGTCGGGATCAGTGGAATGGCGATCGCGATGATGACGTTCGGCAAGGACGGACCGAGTGCGGCAGTCATGATCAGGGCGAGCACCAGAAGCGGCAGCGCCTGCAGGACGTCGGAGACGCGCTGGAACACGAGATCGACCCAGCCGGAGAGATAACCTGAGGTCAGTCCGACGATGACGCCGATGCTGCCGCCGAGCGCCGTCGAGCCGATCCCGACCGCCAGCGAGATCCGGGCGCCGTGGATGATGCGGCTGAAGACATCGCGGCCGAAGGAGTCCGTGCCCATCCAGTGCGCCAGGCTTGGGCGCGCCAGCGCCCGGGCGGCGTCGATCGTCAGGGGATCGTAGCGCGCGATGAAATCGGCGAAGATCGCGGTGAACACGAACAGGGTCATGATGACGAGCCCGGCCGCGCCCAGCACATGCCGCTGCGCCAAAAACAGCACGCGTCGCCAGCCGCCGGTCGCGTGCGCCCCGGCCCGCCTCAGTTCAACGTCATAGTCGATCGCGGCCAAACAGCTCTCCTAATCGGTGTACCGGATGCGCGGGTCGAACACGGCGTACAGCATGTCGACGATGAAATTCGCGCTTACCACCACGACCGCAATCAGCATCACGAGGTTCTGCACGATCGGATAGTCCCGCCAGCGGATCGCCTCGACCAGGAAGCGGGCGACGCCGGGGATGTTGAACACGGTCTCCGTGACAATGAGGCCGCCGATCAGGAACGCCGCCTCGATGCCGATCACGGTGATGACGGGTAAAATCGCGTTCTTGAGCGCGTGCCGATAGTTCACGGCGGCATCCGATGCGCCCTTGGCGCGGGCAGTGCGGATATAGTCCTGCCGCAGCACCTCCAGCATCGAGGAGCGGGTGATGCGCATGGTCAGCGCAGCACTGCGGAAGCCGACGGCGGCGGCGGGCACGGCGTAGGTCGCAAACGCCTCGAGATATGTTTGCGGATTGGGATTGAAGATCGGCATCTGGCCGAACATCGCCACCGACGCGGTGAGGATGAGCAGGCCCAGCCAGAACGAGGGCAGGGACAATCCACTGAGGCTGACGACGCGGAGCGCGTAATCGAGCCTTGTTCCCTGCTTCACCGCGCTGATGACGCCCAAGGGAATGCCGATCGACGCCGAGAACAACAACGCCAGGCCGGCGAGCCGTGCGGTGATCGGAATCCGCGGCAGGATCTCCTGAAGCGCGGGCTTCTCGGAGACGTAGGAGTAGCCGAAATCGCCGCGCAGGAAGCCGCTGATCCAGTGCCAATATTGCACCACCAGCGGCTGGTCGATGCCGAGCTCCTTCTCCAGATTGGCCTTGTCGGCGGGATCGACATAGCCGGCCGCGGCGAACAGGATGTCGACGATGTTGCCGGGGACGACGCGCAGCAGGAAGAAGATGACGATCGAGATCCCGAACAGGGTCACGAGCATCAGGAACAGGCGCCGTACCAGATAGGCAAACATCTCTCGCCTCCTGCCGATCTCGTCAGCTGCCCGTGGCCCGCGCTACTTGTCCATCCAGACATCCTCGTACCGGTATCCGTTGTAAGAGCTGTTCGACATCACCGTCACGCCCTTGACGTAAGGTTGCCAGCAGCTGCCGGTCCGCGCATGGAAGATGATCGGGCGGGCGACGTCCTCCTGCAGCTTCCTGTCGATGTCCCACACCAGCTTCTTGCGCTTGTTGACGTCGGTCTCCTGCGACTGCGCGTCGAACAGCTTTTCGATCTCCTTGTTGCAGTAATTGGTGTAGTTGCGCTCGGAACCGCAGGAATAGTTTTCGTAGAACGACTGGTCGGGATCGTCGACGGCATTGCCCGTCAGGTTGAGGCCGAGCATGTAGTCTTTACGCGCGATCTTCGAGAACCAGTTCGCGGTCTCGACCACGTCGAGCTCGCCGTCGATATAGATGCTCTTGAGCTGGTCGATCAGGATCACCGCGGGATCGCGGTAGACCGGGATGTTGCGGGTCGAGACCTTGACGGCGAGGTGCTTGTCCGGTCCGTAGCCGGCCTTCTGCATCAGCTTCCTGGCTTCGTCGCGGTTGGCGTTGATGTCGGGGCCGTAGCCCGGAATGGTCTCGAGCATCTCCTTCGGCATGCCCCACAGCCCGTTCGGCGGCGGCAGCAGGGTGCCGCCGACGTCGCCCTGGCCCTCGAACATGATCGAGATGAAGGCCTTGCGATCCAGCGACAGCGCCATGGCGCGCCGGATGTCGATATTGTCGAACGGCGGTGCGGACGAATTGACGATGATATTGGTCGCGACATTGTTGGGCTCGACCACGCAGACCGCGTTCGGCGCCTGCGATTTGACGTCCTTCAGGAGCGGAATGCTCACCTCGGTCGGGAAGGCCATGTCGAATTTGCCGGCGACGAAGGCGAGGATGGCCGTTGAGCGGTTCGGGATGATGGTGAACTCGATGCCGTCGAGATAGGGCCGGCCCTTGCGCCAATAGTCGGGATTGCGGGTCAGCTTGATCGATTCATTGGCCTTGAACTCGACGAACTTGAACGGCCCGGTGCCGATCGGATGCGTGCGCATGTCGCCGGGCGAGACGTGACAGGGATAGACCGGCGTGTAGCCCGAGGCGAGCAGGGCCAGCAGCGAAGGCTGCGGCCGCTTCAGGTTGAAGGAGACCTCGAGATCGCCGTTGGTGGAGACGTCGTTAACCTGTTCGTACCAGGTCTTGCGCGGATTCTGCCGGAACTTCTGCTGCGACTTGCCCATCAGCATGTCGAATGTGCATTTGACGTCCGCCGAGGTGAACGGCTTGCCGTCGTGCCAATTCACGCCCGGACGCAGCTTGAAGGTCAGTGTCTTGTTGTCGTTGACCCAGGCCCAGCTCTCGGCGAGCTCGGGCACGATGGTGTCCATGCTGTTCTGCGCCACGTCCTGCTTGTAGATGATGAGGTTGTTGAACACAGGCATGAAGGGAACGTTGAGCGAGTAGGTCGCGCCTTCATGGATCGAGGCATTGCCAGGACTGTCGCGGTGGTACATCCGCAAAATCCCGCCCTGCTTGGGCTCGCCGGCGAGTGCAATGGTCGAAAACGCAAGCAAAGATAGCACCGCCGTTGCGGCGAGCGCCCGTACGCTCCGCATCCTCGTCCTCCCTGGACATCGGCCTTTTGCGGCCTGTTTGACAAGACGATAGCGACGCGGGCGGAGGGAGGCAACCGGCCAACGCTCGTTACGGCCTTGGCAATTTGGATGACGTAAGGCCGCACGTGGCTCCTTCTCACGATGTGAGTGATGGTTCCCCCGGCGTCGTCCTGGCGAAAGCCAGGACCCATTACCCCAGGGAGGAGTTTGGCGAAGACCAGTCGTTCGGTACTGCCACCGACCACAATCGGGAGATCACGCGGTATGGGTCCTGGCTTTCGCCAGGACGACAGCGGGCTCACACAATCCTCGACGCCTTGTTCCCCCAATACCGGTCCCTTAGCAGCCGCTTGTACAGCTTCCCGGTCGGCAGTCGCGGCAGTTCCTTTTCGAAATCGACCGAGCGTGGCACCTTTTGCCGCGACAGCTGCGCCCCGCAGAAGGCGATCAGCTCTTCGGCCAGTGCCGGCCCCGGCACAACGCCGGGCATCGGCTGCACCACCGCCTTGACCTCTTCGCCGAGATCGGGATTGGGCACGCCGAACACCGCGGCGTCCGCGACCTTCGGATGGGTGATCAGTAAATTTTCGCACTCCTGCGGATAGATGTTCACCCCGCCGGAGATGATCATGAAGGTCGCGCGATCCGTCAAATAGAGGAAGCGGTCCTCGTCGACATAGCCGACGTCGCCGACCGTGCTCATGCTGCCGTCGGTCGAGCGCGCCTCGTTCGTCTTCTCCGGGTCGTTGAAATATTCGAACGGCGAGGCCGTCTTGAACCAGACCTGGCCTGGCGTTCCCGTCGGGCACGCCTTCATGTTCTCGTCGAGAATATGGAGGTCGCCGAGCAGCACCTTGCCGACCGTGCCGCGATGGGCGAGCCATTCCGCGCTGTTGCAGGCGGTGAAGCCAAGGCCTTCGGTCGCGCCGTAATATTCGTGGATAATCGGGCCCCACCATTTCATGACGTCGTCCTTCACCAGCGCAGGGCAGGGCGCAGCGGCGTGGATGGCGATCTCGAGCGAGGAGAGGTCGTAGCGCGTGCGCACCTCTTCCGGCAGCTTCAGCATGCGCGAAAACATCGTCGGCACCAGCTGGGTATGCGTAATGCCCCATTGCTGCACGAGCTGGAGATAACGCTCGGGATCGAACGTTTCCATGATGATGACGGTGCCACCCATCCGGATCGTCAGGTTCACGGCGGCCTGCGGCGCCGAGTGATAGAGCGGCGCGGGCGACAGATAGATCATGCCCTCCCGGTAGTGCCAGAGCTTTGTCAGGAATTCGAACAGCGGAAGAACGTGCTTCGGCGGTTCCTCCGGCAGCGGCCGCAAAATGCCTTTCGGTCGTCCCGTCGTTCCCGACGAGTAAAGCATGGCGGTGCCGAGCCACTCGTCCGCGATCGGCGTCCCCGGCAGGTCGGCAGTCACCTCAGTGAGGTCGACGATGCGTTCACTCTCGCCCCGGCCGTCGGCGACGATGCACAGCTTGATATCGGGGCAGGCCTCGATCGCCTCGCGGGCGATATCGAGCTTCGCAACCGACGTGATCAGGATTCTCGACTGGCTGTTGACGAGGAGATAAGCGAGCTCGCCCGGCGTCAGGAACGAGTTGATGCAGGTGTAGTACAGACCGGAGCGCTCGCCCGCGCCGCAGGCTTCAAGATAGCGGGAATTGTTCTCCATGAAGATCGAGTAGTGGTCGAGCCGCTTCAAGCCGTGCTTGCGGAACAGGTGCGCGAGCCGGTTGCTGCGCGCATCGAGCTCGCGATAGGTGACGGTCTCGCCGGTCGCCGCCATGATGAAGGCGGGCTGGAGCGGGCGCAGGCGGGCATGCTGACCTGGGTACATCGGTCCTCCGGCTTTAGATCATGCGGCAAGAAGCAGGATTTCGCGCAACTGCGCCGGGCCGTCGATCTTGCGCGGGTTGCGCGGGATCCAGTTCGTGCGCATCGCAGCTTCCGCGATGGCGTCGAAATGCTCCGGCGAGACGCGAACGTCAGCGAGGCTGCGCGGCATGCCGAGCGAGCGGATGAAGGCATCGAGCACATCGGCCGCCTTGTGGCCGGGAAAGCCCATCGCGGCCGCGACGATCGTCTGGCGCTCGGCATTGTCGCACGCATTCCAGCGCATCACGGCCGGCAGCATGATGCAGGAGGTGTAGCCATGCGGTACGTCGAAGGCCGCGCCCAGCACGTAACCGATGCCGTGGCTTGCCCCCATCGGCACGCCGGCGGCGAGCGCGCCCATCGACAGCCAGGTGCCGATCTGCGCATCCATCCGCGCGTCCAGATCGGACGGATCGGCCTTCACCCGCGGCAGCGCGTCGGCGAGCATGGCGAGGCCCTTCACCGACTGTGCGTCGGCATAGGGGTGCGTCTCGCGCGAGCAGATCGCCTCGACGCAATGATCGATGGCGCGGATGCCGGTGGAGAGGAAGAGCCATTCCGGCGTGTGCACGGTCATGGCGGGATCGAGGATCGTCGCGCGCGGCACCACGAGCGGATGCCGTAGCATCTGCTTCACATGGGTGGTGCGGTCGGTGACGCCCGCGATCGAGCTGAACTCGCCGCCGGCGATCGTGGTCGGCACGCTGATCTGGCGCACCGTCGGCGCCGTCATCTCGGGCGCGACACCCTTGTGCACGCGGATACGCTCGATGCCGTCGACATCGTCGATGCCGTTGGCAAGGCAGAGCTGCACCGCCTTGGCGCCGTCAGTGATCGAGCCGCCGCCCACGGTGACGATCAGGTCAGTGCCCGCTTCACGCGCCGCATTGGTGGCGGCGATCACCGCCTCGCGCGGTGTGTGCGCCGGCATGGCATCGAAGACGACGGCGCAGCGCGTGGCCAGGGCCTGTTTGATCTTCGCGATTTCGTCGGTCTGCCGGTTGAGCGTGCCGGAGACCATCAGGAAGGCGCGGCGCGTCCCCAGCCGGTCCATCTGCGCGACAATCGCCTCGGCTGCGGGATGACCGAACACAACCTCCTCGATCGCGCCGTAAACGACACGTCCCTGGTGCATGCCTGTCCTCCCCGGACAATTCGTCTTGTTTTTTATGAGGGTAATCTAGCCGAGCCTGCTCCGCCCGTCATGTGCGAAGACGCTGGCCGCTGTTCTTCCCCGCAGGGGGGGAGACGCGAACAAGCCCTGTCAACCCGCCATCCGGCCAAGGCATTCTTCCGAGCATTGCGCGTTCATTGGTCTTGAAGAGTTCATCATTGAAACCCATCTTGTGGCGCCCGCGGGTAGAGGCGTACCCTGCTGTTTCTGCGGTTTTTATGCGAGGACCTGGGATGAGTGGACCGGACGGAAGCGAGCAGTTTGTCAAAAAGCACGATTTCGTTTCGCCTCGACCTCGCGCGATCGCCGGGCTTCTCACCGCGGCATTCGCTCTCGCCGGCTGCGGCCAGCCGGCCTCGCAAGGCGCGGCACCGCCGCCTGCGCCGGTGTCCGTCGCCCAGCCGGTCAAGCGCACTGTCACCGATTGGGACGAATTTACCGGCCGCTTCGAGGCGACGGAGGAGGTGCAGGTGCGCCCCCGCGTCGGCGGCTTCGTCAACTCGGTCGAGTTCCAGGACGGCGCCATCGTGCATCAGGGCGATCTGCTCTACGTCATCGACCCGCGTCCGTTCGAGGCGGTGGCCGAGCAGGCGGACGGCCAGCTCTCGGACGCACGCGCCAAGGTGGAACTCGCCAAGCGCGAGCTCGACCGTGGACTGAACCTGGTCCAGACCAGCGCAGTGTCCGAGCAGGTCGTCGACCAGCGCCGCCAGGCCTTGCAGGCCGCGCACGCTGCGGAAGTGCAGGCCGAAGGCGCGCTGAAGGCCGCCAGGCTCAATATCGAGTTCACGCATGTGACGGCGCCGCTGACGGGCCGCGTCAGCCGCCATCTCGTCAGCCCCGGCAACCTTGTGCAGGGCAGCGACACCGGTACGTCGACGCTGTTGACCTCGATCGTGACGCTCGATCCGATCTACGTCTATTTCGACATGGATGAGGCGACGTTCATCAAATACAGCAAGCTGTGGTTCGAAGGCCGGCGCCCGAGTTCGCGCGAGACCGCGAACCCGGTCCAGGTGACGCTCGCCGGCGAGACCAAGCCGTCGCATGACGGCTCGATCAACTTCCTCGACAACCGTCTCGATGTCTCGACCGGTACGCTGCGCAGCCGCGCCGTGATCAAGAACACCGATCTCTCGATCCTGCCCGGCCAGTTCGGCCGCGTCCGGCTGATCGGCAGTGCGCCCTATGAGGCGCTGCTGATTCCGGACGTCGCGGTCGCCACCGACCAGTCCCGCAAGATCGTGTTCGTGGTCAAGCCGGACGACACCGTCGAGGCGCGTCCGGTGGTGCTCGGACCGCTCGATGAGGGCTTGCGCGTGATCCGCGAGGGGCTGAAGGCGGAGGACCGCGTCATCGTCAACGGCATCCAGCGCGCCCGTGTCGGCGCCAAGGTCGCTCCGTCTGCCGCGCAAGCGCCAGCCGGTGGCAAGCCCGGTGACAAATCATGAATCTTGGCCGTCTCTCCATCAACCAGCCCATTCTGGCGATGGTGCTGTCGATCGTGCTGCTGATCGTCGGCGCGCTGGCCTATACCACGCTGCCGGTCTCCGAATATCCGCAAGTGGTGCCGCCGACCGTCGTCGTCACCACGCAATATCCGGGCGCCTCCGCGCAGACCGTATCCGACACCGTCGCCGCTCCGATCGAGCAACAGATCAACGGCGTCGAGGACATGCTGTATCTCTACAGCCAGGCGACCTCGAACGGGCAATTGACGATCACCGTCACCTTCAAGCTCGGCACCGACCTCGACAAGGCACAGGTGCTGGTCCAGAATCGCGTCGCGATCGCGCAGCCGCAACTGCCGGACGAAGTGCAGCGCAACGGCGTCGTCACCCGCAAGAACTCGCCCGACATCCTGATGGTCGTGTTCATGCTGTCGCCCGACGACACGTTCGACCAGCTCTACATCTCCAATTACGCGCTGCTCCAGGTCCGCGACCAGCTGCTGCGGATCGACGGCGTCGGCGACATCCAGATTTTCGGCGCACGCGATTATTCGATGCGGTTGTGGCTCGACCCTGACCGGATCGCCAATCTCGGCTTGACCTCGACCGAAGTGCTCGCCGCGATCCGTGCGCAGAACGTGCAGATCGCCGGCGGCCAGATCGCCGAGCCGCCGATTGCAGATCGCGCCTTCCAGCCGAACCTCACCTTCACCGGGCGTTTGAAAGACCAGAAGCAGTTCGAGGACATCCTGATCAAGGCCGGCTCCGACGGGCGCACGGTTCGGCTCCGCGACGTTGCCCGCATCGAGCTCGGTGCGCTGGCGTACTCGACCAACAGCTTTCTGCTGCGCAAATCGGCAGTCGCGATGCTGGTGACGCAGCGGCCGGGATCGAACGCGCTCGCGACGGCAAAAAGCATCTCCGACACGATGGTGAAGCTCAAGGAGAGCTTCCCGAAAGGCCTCGATTACAATATCGGCTACAATCCGACCGAGTTCATCGCGCAGTCCGTCCATGAGCTGATCAAGACCATCTACGAGGCCATGCTGCTCGTGGTCATCGTGGTGCTGGTGTTCCTGCAAGGATGGCGGCCCGCGATCATTCCGATCATCGCGATCCCGGTTTCGTTGGTCGGCACCTTCGCGGTGATGGCGGCGCTGGGCTTCTCCATCAACAATCTTACGCTGTTCGGCCTCGTGCTCGCCGTCGGCATCGTGGTCGACGACGCCATCGTGGTGGTCGAGAATGTCGAGCGGCATCTCGAGCATGGCATGAGCCGGCGCGACGCCGCGCTGAAGACCATGGAGGAGGTCGGCGGCGCGCTGGTGTCGATCGCGCTGGTGCTGTGTGCGGTGTTCGTCCCGACGGCGTTCATAGGGGGAATTTCCGGCCAGTTCTTCCAGCAATTCGCCGTCACCATTGCGGTTGCGACTGCGATCTCCTGCTTCTGTTCGCTGACGCTGTCGCCGGCGCTGGCCTCGCAGATCCTGGTGCCGCACGAGGAGAAGCGGCCGCCGGCGCGCTGGAATTTCATCGGGCGCGGCTGGGACGCCTTCACCGGCGCCTTCAACCGTGTGTTCGACCGTCTCGCGCATGGCTATGCCGGTGTCGCCAATTTCGTGATCCGGCATTCGGTGGTGATGATCCTGATCTATGTCGTGCTGATCGGCAGCGCCGGCTGGCTGATCGGGACCACGTCGCAGGGCTTTATTCCGGCGCAGGATCGCGGCTATGTCATCGTCTCCGTGCAATTGCCCGGCGCGGCGTCACTGGCGCGCACCACGGAGATCGTGCGCGAGATCGAGCGGATATCGCTGGATACGCCGGGTATCGTCCGCGTCGCCGCTTTCGCGGGCTTCTCCGGCGCGACGCGCACGCAGGCCGGCAACGCGGCCGCTCTGTTCCCGGTGTTTGATGAACCCGAGGTGCGCCTGAAGAAGGGGCTGACGGCGAACGCCATCACGGCCGAGCTGCGCAAGCGGCTCGCCGTGATCCAGGGCGCGTTCATCATCGTCATTCCGCCGCCGGCCGTGCCCGGCATAGGCACCGGCGGCGGCTTCACCGTCCGCATCCAGGACCGACAGGGCCGCGGGCCGGAGCTGCTCGCCGCGGCCACCGACGAGCTTGTCGCCGCGGCGCGCAAATCGCCCTTGCTGCTCGCTCCCTCGGTGTTCTCGCCGTTCTCGGCCAACACTCCGCAGCTCTTCGTCGACATCGACCGCACCAAGGCGCAGAAGCTCAGTGTCCCCATCGCCAACATCAATGACACGATCCAGACCTATTTCGGATCGACCTATGTCAACGACTTCAACCTGTTCGGCCGCACCTATCACGTCACCGCACAGGCCGACTTTCCGTTCCGAAAGGAGCCCAGTGATCTCGCGCGGTTGCGTACGCGCAACGCCTCCGGCGACATGGTGATGCTCGGCAGCGTGGTCGAGTTCAGGGACGTTTCCGGCCCCGACCGCGTCGCGCGCTACAATCTCTACGCGGCGTCCGAATTGCAGGGCGAGCCGGCGCCGGGCACCAGCTCGACCACCGCGCTCGACACCATTAAGAAGCTCGCGGACGACACCCTCCCGAGCGGCTTCACCTTCGAATGGACGGACCTGTCGTATCAACAGGTCACGGGCGGCAATGCGGGTCTCTACGTGTTCCCGATCTGCGTGCTGTTCGTCTATCTCGTGCTCGCGGCGCAGTATGGCAGCTGGACCTTGCCGTTCGCAGTGATCCTGATCGTTCCGATGTGCCTGTTGGCCGCCACGATCGGCGTGCGCATCATGGGGCAGGACGTCAACATCCTCACCCAGATCGGCTTTGTCGTGCTGGTAGGATTGGCGGCGAAGAACGCGATCCTGATCGTCGAGTTCGCCCGCGACATCGAGAACGAAGGCAAGCCGCGGCTGGAGGCCGTGATCGAGGCCTGCCGCCTGCGCCTGCGGCCGATCCTGATGACGTCCTTCGCCTTCATCCTCGGCGTGCTGCCACTGGTGATATCGTCCGGCTCGGGCTCGGAAATGCGGCAAGCCGTCGGGGTCGCCGTGTTCTTCGGCATGATCGGCGTCACCCTGTTCGGGCTGTTGTTCACGCCGATCTTCTACGTGGTGGTGAGGAACCTGGCCGAGGGGCGGAACGAGAAGAAGCCGGAGGCGGTCGGCTGATGCTCCCCCAACGTCGTCCTGGCGAAAGCCAGGACCCATTACCCCAGGGAGAGGTTGCTGTGCGAGCTGCTAACTCCGAGACTTCGCCAAACAGCTCCCTGGGGTAATGGGTCCTGGATCAGCGCTCGCTCCGCTCGCTTGTCCAGGACGACGGCAGCTCATCATCAAGATGGCCGCGCCCATACTAACGACCAACATGAAATGGATGGGCAGGCGCGGGGTTCTTCACTAGTATCCGCGCGATTTCAAAACAGAAAACTGCTGGGAGCTAACCTATGAAATCAGCACTTTTGGCCGCTGTCGCAACGTCGGCTTTGCTGCTGGCCGCGCCGGCCTCCGCGCAAGGCGTCAAGATCGGCATCCTCAACGACCAGTCCGGCGTCTACGCCGATTACGGCGGCAAATGGTCGGTCGAAGCCGCCAAGATGGCGATCGAGGATTTCGGCGGCGAGGTGCTGGGCCAGAAGATCGAGCTCGTCACCGCCGACCACCAGAACAAGCCGGATCTCGCTACCTCGATCGCGCGCCGCTGGTATGATGTCGAGAACGTCGACATGATCACGGAGCTGACGACCTCATCGGTCGCGCTCGCGATCCACGAACTCTCCAAGGAAAAGAGGAAGATCGACATCGTCGTCGGCGCTGCGACCTCGCGCCTCACCGGCGACGCCTGCCAGCCCTACGGTTTCCATTGGGCCTATGACACCCGCGCGCTCGGGGTCGGCACCGGCGGCTCGCTGACCAAGGCCGGCGGCGACACCTGGTTCTTCCTCACCGCGGACTACGCCTTCGGCTACGCGCTGGAGAAGGACACCAGCGAGATCGTCACCGCCAATGGCGGCAAGGTGCTCGGCTCGGTGCGCGTGCCGCTCAACTCCTCGGACTTCTCCTCCTTCCTGCTCCAGGCGCAGAGCTCGAAGGCGAAGATCGTTGGTCTTGCCAATGCCGGCCTCGACACCACCAACTCGATCAAGCAGGCGTCCGAGTTCGGCATCGTCGCCAGTGGCCAGAAGCTCGCCGGCCTGCTGATGACGCTGGCCGAAGTGAACGGGCTCGGCTTGCAGGCCGCGCAAGGCCTGGTGCTGACCGAGGGCTATTACTGGGATGTCAACGACCGCACGCGCAATCTCGGCGAACGCTTTCTCAAGCGCACCGGACGGATGCCGAACATGATCCAGGCCGGCACCTATTCGGCGACGCTGAGCTACCTCAAGGCCGTCAAGGCCGCCGGCAGCAAGGATCCGGATGCGGTCGCCAAGAAGCTGAAGGAGCTGCCGGTCGACGACGATTTTGCGCAAGGCGGCAAGGTGCTCGAGAACGGCCGCATGGTCCACGACATGTATCTGTTCGAGGTCAAGAAGCCCTCGGAATCGAAAAAGCCTTGGGATTACTACAAGCAGCTCGCGGTCGTTCCCGGCGACAAGGCATTCTTCACCGCCAAGGACAGCGGCTGCCCGCTGACGAAGTAAGGGTGTTTATGTCGTCCTGGCGAAGCCAGGACGACACTGAGTGTGTCGTCGCAGCTCGGCCTCACACCAGCCGCAGCACCGACGCTCCCAGCGCGCCCGCCCACAGTGCAATGGCGGCGATGCCCTGGATCATGAAGCCTGGGCCGCGTTTTGCGGCGGCCTTCGAATAGCCGATGAAATAGACGATGCGACCGACGATCCAGATCGCGCCGATCGCCGCTGCGCCGGCGTCGCTGATGTAAACCGCGAACAGCCAGAGCGACGGCAGGAAGATCGGCATCCATTCCAGCGTGTTCATCTGGATGCGGAAGGCGCGCTCGAAATCCGGATGGCCCGACATCGCGGGCACCTTGACGCCGGTCCTGGTGCGCGAGCGCGACACGTTGATGCAAGTGAAGAAATAGAACAGGATCGCCAGCAGCGTGACGAGGGCGGTGAGGTGATACATCGCTAGTCCCTTCGAAGAGGTCCCGGTTCAATAGCCGGTCAGCTCGAGATAGCCAACGCCGTCATGCGTGCCGGCAAAGCTGATCGGCCCTTCCCAATAGGAAAAGCCGGTCCCCATCCACGCCTTCGGATTGAGCGGCTTGCACAGGATCGAGAACGACCGCGAGGGGATCGCGATCTGCCATTCCACCGGCAGCTTGTGTCCCGCGACCTCGGCGGTCGCTTTCGGGCTCATCTGGATGTCGTCGCCCGCAATCATTTGCGTGTCGCCCGCGGCGGAGATCCAGTTGCCGAACGGATGATTTTGGCCGTCCTTCTGGCGTAGCCGGTACAGCATCAGCTTGTCGCCGGACGCCAGATGCAGCGACAGCCAGTCCCAGCCGGTCTGGTCGGCGTCGAGCGGCTGGCTGCTCCATTCGCGGTCCATCCAGGCCCGGCCGGAGACATCGACCGGCCGGTCGTCGATGGTGAGCGTGCCGCGGGCGCGATAGAACGGCTGGCTGTAATAGTAGGAGGCCTGCCCGCGCTCTGACTTGCGGCTGTAGCCGCCATCGCCCTGCAACACCACTGGACGATCCGCCTCTAACGTCAGCGCGTAGCTGAAATCGGCACCCGAGGCCTTCAGCGTCAGCGGCGCCAGGGCTCGATCGCCGGTGCGTTCGGATCCGTTCATCTCCCAATCGTCGATCCAGGCCGCGAACGGTTTTGCCGTGACGCCGGCCTGCCCCACACCGCCGCGTGAAAACAGCTCGTTGAAGCGGTGAGTGTCGGCGCGCGTCACCGCGGCGTGGGCCATCCACACCTGTTGGTTGGCCCAGCCGTCGCCTTGCGGCCCCGGCTGCGTCGCCTGGCGGAACAGCGTCCATTGCAGGCCGCAAGGAGCGCCGCTGCCGTCGACGAGATTCGCCGTGAGATACCACCACTCGATGCGAAATTCCGGATGCGGCCCGTGATCGCCCGGAAAGGCGAACGTCTTCCCTTGCGCTACCTTCGCAAAGCCATCGGCCGTCTCGCCGAGCCCGGCATAGCCTTGCGCACCCGCGCGGCGGGCAGCCGCGAGCGCGGCGATGCCGCCGGCGAAGGTGCGCCGCGAGATCCTGTCAGCGCTCATTGGCAAACACCTGGACGAGGCTCGCCGGCTGCATCCGGGCCAGTCGTATCATCGGCAGCAGGGCGGCAAGCAACGAGGCGAACAGCGCGACCGCGACCAGCTCGACCAGTTGCAGCGGAAACACATGGAACGGCAGCCGCCAACCGAACGCCTTCACGTTGACGATTGCGATCAGGCACCACGCCACCAACAGCCCGAGCGGTACGGCGAGCAGCGACGTGAACAGCGCAACCGACAGCGTCTTGGTCAGTTCGATCGCGGCAAGGCGCGGCCGCGTGATGCCGATCGCCCAGAGCGGCGCGAGCTGCGGCAGGCGGGAATTGGCCAGCGTCAAAAGGCTGGTCAAAAGCGCGATGCCGGCGACGCCGAGCGTGAACGCGTTCAGCGCCGACGTCACCGCAAAGGTGCGGTTGAAGATGCGGATCGATTCCGCTTTCACCGTCGCCTGATCGGCGACGTTGCGGTCGTCGAGCGCAAACTGCTGCTGCAGTGCCGCGATCAGGCCGGGGATATTCTCCTTCGCAACGATGAGGCCGATGCGCGTCTGCGGCGTCTGCGGAAATTGCCGGATCAGCGCCGCGACATTCACCGCAAGCTGTCCCTTGGGATTGCCGTAGTCGGCATAGATGCCGACGATGTCGAGCTCCCAGGTCCCGCCCTGCGCCGGCACCTCGATGACATCGCCGACGCGGACGTTGAGGCGGCGGCTCAGCTGCTCGCTGATGAAGGCGGCATTGCCGGGTATGAGCTGGGTCCAGGCACGGGGCGCGACTTCCAGCAGCGGCCAGCGCTCGCGATAGAGCGCGTGATCGGGCAGGCCGAGCAGTTCCACCGGCTGGCCCTGCACCTGCGTCTCGGCACGCCCGCCCGGCAGGATCGCCTGGACATCGCTGCGCTCCTTCAGCCAGTTACGGATCGCGACGCCTTTCGCATTGTCGGAGGCGCTGATGTAGACATCGGCGGCGAGCCGCCCGTTGAGCCAGCCGATGAAGGTGCGGCTGAAGGTTTCCACCATGGTGGAGACACCGACATTGACGGCGAGCGCGAGCAGCAGCGCCATCAGCGCCAGCGACAAGCCCGAGAGCTGCTGCCGGCTGTCCGCCCAGAACCACAGGGCGAGCGGCTGTCGCGCGAAACGCTGCCCGGCCAGCAGGATGAGTTCGAGGAAGGCCGGCAGGATCAACGCGGCGCCAAACATCAGCGCTGCCAGCACGCCAAAGCCCGCGATCAGTGATTGCCCGTACTGGAGCAGCAACAGCGCGACCGCGAACACGGCGCAGGCGGCACTGCTTTGCAGGATCAGCCAGCGGCGCTGCCTCTGCTGCCAGGCGCGCGGCTGTGCGGTCGCCAGCACCGGCATCCTGATCGCCTTGATCAGGCTGGTCGCCGCGGCCACCATCGCGCCGGCAATGCTGATGCCGACCCCGGCGAGCCACCATTCAGGTCGCAAGCTGAGCTGCCCCGGAATTTGCGCGCCATAGAGTCCACGCAGCGACGCCGCGACGTCGGGCAAGAGCGCGGCCGCAATGAAATAGCCGCAGGCAAGCCCGATCAGGCCTGCGACCAGCGACAGTGCCACGAGCTCGACCACCAGCACGGTGTTGACCAGTCGCGCCGACGCGCCGCAGGCCCGCAAGGTGCGCAGCATCGGCAGCCGCTGCTCGAAGGCAAGGCCGACGGCCGAATTGACGATGAAAAGACCGACGAAGAACGACAGCAGGCCGAACGCGGTGAGGTTGAGATGGAAGCTGTCGGTGAGGTGCTCCAGTTCGGTCTCCGCATTCGGCTCGACCCGCTGCAACTGGTCGCCGACGACGCCCGCCAATGGCGCGGGCTTGCCCTTCGGTTTGCCGATCAGCAGTCGCGAGATCTGGTCCGGCTTGTTCAGCAGACGCTGCGCCACGCCGATGTCGACCACGAGCACGTCGGGCACGAGCTGCGGCTGCACGTGCAGCGGCGGCAGTATTGCGCCGTTGCTGATCGGCGGCGCTGCACCCTCCTGCTCCTGCAAATCGCTCAGCGTCTCCTTCGCCACCAGCGTCTGGCCCGGCGGCGCGACGAAGCTGCTCAGATCCGAAGCACCGAGGCGCGGCGCGTTGCCGACGTCGGCCGGCAGCGTCACCGGCTCGATCCCGAGCAATCGCAGCGAGCGTCCGTTGATCTGGACCCGTCCCTCCAGCATCGGCGAGACCGGCCAGCCGGCGCGGCGGAGCTTGACGAACAGCTCCTGCGAAAAGGTCGCGGCATCAGGTGCGACCAGCATCGGCGTGCGCGCGCCGCCGAAGGTTGCTGCGGCGCGGTCATAGGCGTTGCGGGCCTGCTGGTTGATCGCCTGCACGCCGCTCCACAGCGCGGTTGCCGAGATCAGCCCGATCAGGAGCGTCGCGAACTGCATCTTGTGGCGCCGCCAATGGCTGAGCAGCACGGCGAGGACCCACAGCGCGCGCCTCATGCGATCCGCCCTGCGTGCAGGACGACCTGGCGATCGAGTGTCGCGGCCAGATGCAGGCTGTGCGTCACCATCAGGAAGCCGCAGCCGGTACGCGTGACGAGGTCGCGCGTCAGAGCCAGC
Organism: Bradyrhizobium nivariense; assembly: GCF_029846715.1. Lineage (GTDB taxonomy): Bacteria > Pseudomonadota > Alphaproteobacteria > Rhizobiales > Xanthobacteraceae > Bradyrhizobium. The sequence goes on along the minus strand of NZ_JARVWW010000014.1, from coordinate 40,392 downwards.
ACGTCCTCGGCGGTGGCCTCGTCGAGATTGCCGGTCGGCTCGTCCGCCAGCAACAGCGAGGGCTTTGTCGCTAGCGCCCGCCCGATCGCGACCCGTTGCTGCTGTCCGCCTGATAATTGTTCTGGATAACGCTTGAGCAGGCCGTCGAGCCCGAGCCGCTCGATCAGCTCCTTGGACCATGCTGCGTCGTCCCGCCCGGCGATCCGCGCCTGGAAGGCGAGATTATCCGCAACCGACAGGCTCGGGATCAGGTTGAACTGCTGAAACACCAGGCCGATCCGGTCGCGCCGCAGCCCAGCGCGCCCCGCGTCCGACAATTTGGTGATCTCGGTGTCCTCCAACCGGATCGTGCCGTCATCGGCGGCATCGAGCCCCGCGATCAGGTGCAGCAGCGTGCTCTTGCCGCTGCCGGATTCGCCGGTCAGCGCGACGCGTTCGCCGGCCTTGAGGTCGAGATCGACGCCGCGCAACACATGGACCGGTTCGCCGGCCGAAGAGAACGTCTTGGAGAGGTTTCGGATGCTCAGCACGATGCATGGCGCCGGACGGAATTAACGGAATTGCTGCGTAGCACACTTGCTGCGGAAATGCCGGGTTGCGTTGGTCTCGAAGCCGTTGTTAGCTCACAAGACGGCCAAATCAAAAAAGTGCCAAAAAGGACGACGGGGGAGAATCATGAGCGCTCAGGGAACGCCCAAGGTGGCGGGCAAGACGACCGAAACGCCAAAGGGCGCTTGGGCGGTCACTTTTCTGCTGTTTCTGTTCATGCTGGTAAACTTCGCCGACAAGATCGTCGTCGGTCTCGCCGGCGTGCCGATCATGACAGAGCTGAAGCTCGAGCCGGAGCAGTTCGGTCTGCTCGGCTCCTCGTTCTTCTTCCTGTTCTCGATCTCTGCGATCGTGGTCGGCTTCATCGTCAACAGGGTGCCGACGCGCTGGGTGCTGCTCGCGCTCGCGGTAGTCTGGGCGCTGGCGCAGTTTCCGATGGTCGGCACCGTCTCCTTCACCACGCTCTTGATCTGCCGCATCGTGCTCGGCGCCGGCGAAGGCCCGGCCTTCTCGGTCGCTGCCCATGCGATCTACAAATGGTTCCCCGACGAGAAGCGCACGCTGCCGACCGCGATCCTGTCGCAGGGCTCGGCCTTCGGCGTCATCCTCGCTGTGCCGGCGCTGAACTGGATCATCGTCAACCATTCCTGGCACTATGCGTTCGGCGCGCTCGGCGTCGTCGGCCTGGTCTGGGTCTGTGCCTGGCTCGCGCTCGGCAAGGAAGGCCCGCTCGAGGACACACATGCTCAGGCGGCGGCCGAGACGAAGATTCCCTACGTTCAGCTTCTCACTTCGCGTACCTTCCTCGGCTGCGTCGCGGCAACCTTCGGCGCTTACTGGGCGCTATCGCTCGGGCTGACCTGGTTCACCCCGTTCATCATCAAGGGCCTCGGCTTCTCGCAGAGCCAGGCTGGCTGGATCTCGACCCTGCCTTGGGTGTTCGGCGCCACCATCGTGATCCTGACCGGCTGGATCTCGCAACTGATGATGGCCCGCGGCTCGACCACGCGCGTCGCCCGCGGCGTGCTCGGCTCCGTGCCGCTGGTCATCGGTGGCCTGATCCTGGCTGCGATGCCGCATGTCCAGGGCGCGGGCCTTCAGCTCACCTTGCTTGTGATTGGAACGGGCTTGTGCGGAGCGATCTACGTGGTCTGCCCGCCCATGCTCGGCGAGTTCACGCCGACGTCGCAGCGCGGCGCGATCCTCGCGATCTATGGCGCGCTCTATACGCTTTCGGGCATCATCGCGCCCGCCGTGATGGGCACCGTGATCCAGCGTGCCGGCAGCATGCTCGACGGCTACATGACCGGCTTCACCATCAACGCCGCGATCATGGTCGGCTCCGGCCTGCTCGGGCTGCTCCTGCTCTGGCCGAACACGGAGAAGGGCAGGCTGACCGGCACCGCCGCGCCGCGGACCGGCGAGCTGAAGGGCGCGGTGTCGCCGACGTAGATCGGTCCGCTAAAGCATGATCCGGAAAAGTGCGAAGCGGTTTTCCGAAAAGATCATGCTCAAACAACAACCTAAAGCGCGATGATGATTCATCCTCATCTCATCGCGCTTTAGCCACAAATACAGCCGTCGCCGGAACGACGGTTGAATTGTTGGCTACGAATTGCCTTTCTTCCGCTCCGTGAACGGCGACAACACCACCGTCGCGACCATGAAGATTACCGACGCCCCGAACACCCAGTGCGGCGCGCTTTGATCCATGATCCAGCCGAACAGCAGCGGGCTGACGATGCCGCCGAGATTGAAGCCGGTGGAGACGATGCCGAAGGCGCGGCCGGCCGCGCCGGGAGGTGCTGCATTGCGCACCAGCATGTCGCGCGAGGGCGCGATCACGCCGGAGAGAAATCCCGCGGTCGCCATCGTGGCGGTCAGCGCCCAGCCCGGCAGCGTGACCAAAGCGATCAGCAGCACGATCGCCGCGTTCGCGGCAAAGCACGCCGCGGCGACATAGCCGTGGCGCTCGGTGTGGTCAGCAAGGAAGCCGCCCGCGAGCACGCCGGCAGCGCTGGCGCCAAGAAACGCGGTGAGTGCGATATTGGCGGCGGAGTAGGATGTGCCATAGCCGCTCATCAGCGCCACCACGCCGAAATTGTTGATGCCGGCGACTGACAGGCTGAGCAGCATGAACAGCGCCGTCAGCGTGATCAGCGCCGGCGTGATCACGCCCTGTTTTGGTGCGTTCTCGTTGCCCGGCTTCGTCTTGTGCGCGCCAGCATCGGGGATGTTCATGACGACCAGCAGCAGTGCCACCGCAACGCCGATTGCACCCGATGCGATCAGGGCGCCGGCACCGCCAGACACGGTGACCAGCGCGGCGACGATCGCCGGCGCCACCGCGCCGCCGAAATAGCCGGCAAAGGTATGGATCGAGAAGGCGCGGCCCATCCGCGCTTCGTCCATGTGCTCGGCGAGGATGGCGTAATCGGCAGGATGGTAGACGCTGTTGGCGAGCCCGAGCAGCACGGCACAGGCGATCAGTGAAGCGTAGCTGAGGTGCAGGCCGAGCAGGATCAGCGCGACCCCGCCGAGGGTGAGGCCACCCAGCAAAATCTTTCGCGCGCCAAAATGGTCGACGAGATAGCCGGTCGGCGCCTGCGTCAGCCCCGATACCACGGCGGACACGGTGAGCGCGAAGCCAAGCTCGACATAGCCGACGCCGAGCTGGCTCTTGAGGAACGGGAACAGCATCGGCAGGACCAGCAGATGGAAATGGCTGACCCAATGCGCGATCGAAATTCCCGTCAGCGTGCGCAGCGCGCTCTCCGCCTTGCCTTGCTGCGGTGCGGCGAGAACATCGACCATTGCAGTTCCGTTTCACTCCCTAAGGGAGCGCAAACTATCGGGCACAGCGGTTATTTGTCCATGAACGCAGGCGCATGGCAGTAGCGCGGGCAAGGCGATTCCCGCTCGTCGTCCTGGCGAAAGCCAGGACCCATTACCCCAGGGCGCAGTTTGGCGAAGATCCGTCGTTTGGTATTGCGACCTATCACGATCGAGGGATCACGCGGTATGGGTCCTGGCTTTCGCCAGGACGACGGCGGAGAGGAGGCGCGAGCCCGATGAAAACGCGCGCCGCCTACTGCTACTCACAACGGCTCGTCATCCGGGCCGTAGCGGTCGCGCTTCGGCGTCGCGATGTCGCCGTCTTCGTGATCATCGTCGTCGATGTCGCGCGGAGGCGGGGGCTGCTTGGCCTTGTCTTCCGCTGGCTTGTTGTCCGCAATTTTGGGCGGTTCGTTCGGCTTGCCGATCTTGGCCATGGCTGTTCCCGGATGGTGATGCTGCATCCGTCCTAGCCGGAATATATGGGCGGTTCCTGATTTATCTCAAGAATGGCGGCGAGGCCGTCAGTGCATCACCGGTCCGCCGGCCTTCTTCCAGGCATCGATGCCGCCGGCGATATGCGCGGTGTTGGTGAGCCCGGTCGCCTTGGCGGCGGCCACCGCCATCGCCGAGCGTTCGCCGAATGCGCAGAAGAACACGACGCGGCGGCCGGTGGCGGCCGCGACCTCGCGCAGCATGCCGCCCGGCTTGAGGCTCTCTTCAACGGACGGATAGGGCGTATGCAGCGCGCCTTCGAGCGTGCCGTGCTTCATCCGCTCATTGGTCTCGCGCAAATCGACCAGCAGGATATCAGGACGGCCGAGCGAGCGGATCGCCTCGACGGCGCTGAGCGCGCGGCCCTCCTTCTCGAGCTCCTCCTGATGCAGGCCGACATGCATGTTGGCGGGCACCGCGACGTCCATCATCTTCGGATTGGGCAGCTTCAGATTGGCCATCAGCTCGATATAGTCGTCGACCGAGCGCACCTGGAGCCGCGGATTGTAGCGCTTTTCCTCGCCGATGGTGGAGACGGTGTCGCCCTTGTAGTCATGCGCCGGGAACACCATCGTCTCGTCGGGCAGCTTGAGCAGGCGATTGAAGATCGAATCGTACTGCGCGCGTGAAGAGCCGTTCTGGAAATCGGTGCGGCCGGTGCCGCGGATCAGCAGCGTGTCGCCGGTGAAGACGCGGTCGCCCATCAGGTAGGAATAGGAATCGTCGGTGTGGCCGGGCGTGTACATCACGTCGAGCGACAGCCCCTCGATCGTCACCTTGTCGCCGTCGGCAACCCGCATCGCCACCACGTCGGCCTTGGTCTGGTCGCCCATCACGGTCATGCAATGGGTGCGGTCGCGCAGCTCGCCGAGGCCGGTGACGTGGTCGGCGTGGAGATGCGTGTCCACTGCCTTGACCAGCTTGAGGTCGAGCTCGCGCAGCAGCTGACAGTAGCGGTCGACCTTCTCCAGCACGGGATCGAGGATCAGCGCCTCGCCGCCGGGGCGGCTCGCCAGGAGATAGCTGTAGGTGCCCGAAACACTGTCGAAGAGCTGGCGGAAGATCATGGCAAGACCCGGCGTGGAACTGATTTCAAATTCTACTACGCAAGCGGCAAAAAAGAGAAGCAATTCACTGTGTCGACATGAAGATTGAGAAGATTATCATTGTTGGGTAACTGGCCGCTTCACCCGGTGCTGTCATCGCCCGCGAAGGCAGGCGATCCAGTATTCCAGAGGCGGGAAGGGGTACGGAGAAGCCGCGGCGTACTGGATTCCCCGCCTACGCGGGGAATGACAGCGGTGGGTGAGGCGGCGGCATAGCCTCTACGGCCGCACCACCGTGTACCCGTTCTCCGCCAGAAACAGGATCTGCCCGACGCCCACTTGCACCGGCGTAGCGGCGGGGATGAACTCCGGCCGCTTGCCCGTCTCCCGCTCGATCGTGTCGACGGTGTTGAGGCAGATGTCGAAGCGTACGCCTTGCGCGATCAGGCTTTCGACCTGCTTGCGGCGCTCGCTGCCGGCGAACAGGAGATCGATGCCGGGACCAAAGGCCACGATTTCGATCGCGACCTTGTCGGGGTCGTAAGCCTTCAGCAAATTGTTGGCGACGCTCAGCACCAGCGCCTGCTTCCTGGCATCGCCGTCGGAGAGCTGCAGCACGATCTTGTGCTCGGCGAACGGCTTGTCCTGGAGCGGCACCTGCTGCGCATAAGCGAGCGGCGTGGCAACGAAGGCGAGCAGCGCCAGCAGCATCGCGGATAAGATTTGCGATCGCATCATCCCTGTCCTGCGATGCCTGGATTGCCCTCGACGCCTTTCAGTGTCACGCCGGAGCCGAGCCGCTCCGGAAACATCCGGCCCGAGCGCAGATATTTGGCCACCACATCCCACACCGGCGCGCCTTGCTGGCCGTTGACCGAGGCCCAGCCCGCGACCTTGTAGCGGTGGTTTGCGGAAACCGCCTTGCCGCCATTGAGGTGCAGCTCGGAGATGCGGCTGCCGATCGCAGCCGTCGGCGTGCAGGTGTAGCTGAGCCCGCCGGCGCGCACCATGTCGCCGCCCTGCTGGTAATAGGGATCGGCGTTGAAGAGATTGTCGCAGATGTCTTCCAGCACGTCCTTGATCTGGGCGCCGGTCATCTCCTGCACATAGGTCTCGGGATAGCTGATCGCGGTTTCCGCGAGCAAATCCTCCATCGTCAGCGCCTGGCCGGACAGCGCGGTGACGCCCCAGCGGAAGCCCGGCGACAACGCGACCTCGGCGTCGAGCTCGGTGCGCAGCGCGGTGCAGATCAGCTCGTCGACCGGGCCGGCGAAATTGTCGCGGCGATACAGCAGGCGATCGGGCGTTGCGATCTTCTCCGACCAGTCGGTGACGAAGGGCGCCCGCAACCGGCCGATCAGTTCGGCCATCGCGGGATCGGGTTTCAACAGCTCGGAATAGACCGGCAGCAGATGGTACCTGACGTCGCTGACCTTGCCCTTGTCGAGCGCGAGGTCGAGCACGGCCAGAAATTTTCCGTTGGAGCCGGCATTGGTGACGAGCGTCGTGCCGCTCGCGTTCTTCACTGCGATCGGCTGCGGGATCGCATCATGGGTATGGCCGCCGAGGATGACGTCGATGCCGGTGACGCGGCTTGCAAGCTTGAGATCGACATCCATGCCGTTGTGCGACAGCAGGATGACTGCATCGACCTTGTCGGTGCCGCGCAAGCCATCGACATGCTTCTGGAGCTCTTCCTCGCGAATGCCGAAGGTCCAGTCCGGCGTGAATCGTTTGGGATGCGCGATCGGCACGTAAGGGAAGGCCTGGCCGACGATCGCGACGCGATGGCCGCCGAGCTCCTTGATCACGGAGGGCTTGAACACGCGCCCCGTCGCCTTGTCGAAGACGGGGGCGTCGTTGAATGCGGCTTCCTCGGTAAGAAAAACGTTCTGCGCCAGAAACTCGCCCCTGAAGCGCTCGAGATTGTCGCGCAGCGCCTGCTCGCCATGGGTGAATTCCCAATGCCCGGTCATCGCCTCGATACCGAGCAGATTTGCGGCCTCGACCATGTCGCGGCCCTGCACGATGTTGGCGAGCCCCGTGCCTTGCCAGAGATCGCCGCCGTCAACCAGAACGGAGTGTTTTTCGCCGGCATCGCCGCGCAAGCGGTCGATCAGCGTCTTCAGATAGGCGAAGCCTCCGAGCTTGCCGAAGCGGCCTGCGGACTTCTCGAATTCGAAGCAGCTGAAGGCATAGGCATCCGCGCTGTCGGGCCGGATGCCGAAACGTTCGAGGAAGGCGCGGCCGACCAGATGCGGCGGCCGCCCCGCCATCTCGCCGATGCCGATATTGACGCTGGGCTCGCGAAAATAGACCGGATTGAGTTGCGCATGCGTGTCGGTGAGGTGAAGGATCCGCGCATTGCCGAACCGTTCGATGTCGTAAATACTCGCGGCTTCAGTTCCGCGCGCAAGCCGCGGCAGACTGAGCGATGCGGCAGCAAGGCCCGCACTCCTAAGGAAATCGCGGCGGCGGATCGCCATCCAGAAATTCTCCGCGCCCTCTAATGGTCGCAAGACTGTTGCACGAGCGAACAGTCTAGCGGATTTCCATCGCCTTCCAGGCTTCTTTTTCGGAAATGGCCTGGAAGATCGACGCCTTGGCCAGCGCCTCGGCCTCCTTGGCTGCGGCTACGGCGCGGTCGAAATCGCCGCCGTCGGCTGCCTTCTTCGCGGCGGCCAGCGCCGAGACGGTCACGGTCCATTGGTGGCGCAAGCTGGCAGCCTCCTTTGATGCGGCTTCGGCGGCGGAATAGGCCGTCTTGTAGTCTGCCTCATTTGCCGCGCGCGCCGCCGGCGCGAGGCTTAGGGCAAGTAGCATGGCGAGAGGAAGTGACAGCTTCATGGCCGCGCTCCCGGTCCTGATATCGGCAGGCCGTTGGCGACATAGGACAGGAAATATTCGACGTCGCGATATTCATCCGCCTGCGGCTCCAGCGGAACCGCGCGGGTCTGGCTGTTGCAGGTGACGAAGCGGCGGCTGGTCGTGCCCATGCCGCTCCATTCGGACCTGTAGATCGGCATCGCGTTCAGAATGCCGAGCGCCGGCGCCAGGATCTCGGCGCGGATGCGCTCGCCCGGGCTCTGCACATGGCAGCTCGCGCAGGAGAAATTCATCTGGCCGCGGCGCGTGTAGAAATAGCGCTTGCCGTTCTCGAACGCCGCGAGCGCGCGGGGATCGTCGGGGATCTTGATGTCCATCGGCTTGCCGCGCGAGGTGAAGGCCATGTACGCCGTCAGCGAGGCCATCTCGTCCTTGACGTAGGAATAGGGCGCTTCGCCATTGGCCTCGCGGCAGCGGTTGAGCGCCAGCTCCAGCGTGACGACCTTGCCTTCCTTCTCGTCGAAATAAGGATAGTTCTGGCGGACGCCGATGCCGCCGTTCGGGAAGCAGTCGGCATAGCTCTTGCCGTTCTTGAACGGGGTGGCGAACATCTCCTTGCCGGCGTCGAGCGCGAACTCGTAAGGCGGGAATTCCTCTTTCTCCTGCCACTGCCGCTTCATGTCCTCGTTCATGGAATAAGGACCGTTGACGAAATCCTCGTGCTTCACGTTCGGGAATTTCTGGAAGAAGAAATTCTGGAACGCCCTGGCATCGGCAACGGGATCGACCTTGTCGGCCGCGACCACGTGCGGAGAGGTGAGGGCGAACGCGACGAGCGCAGCGCTCAACGAACCAAGCAGGAGAGAGATGCGGGCCTTCATCACGCGATCTTTGCGGTGGTCGTGTCCGACCCGCCCTTGTTGTCGGTCCAGGAGATCTTGAGATCGTCACCCCTCTTGGCGCCCTTGAAGCTGAACTTGACGTAGGGATCCTTCGAGACCGCGGTGCCCCAATCGGCGACGAAGACGTCCTTGCCGTTATGTTCGAACTTCAGCTCCTGAATGAAGTGAGCCGGGATCAGCTCGCCCTTGGCGTCCTTGACGAAGCCGGTATCCATGGGGTGCTGGATCAGCGCCTGCACCTCTGTGATGTCGCCGTTGGCGGTGGCCCGTACGCGAATGCTGGATGCCATCTCGATCTTCCTCGCTTAACCGCCGCAGCCGCCGACGGTGACCTTGACCTCTTTGGTCGCGCTGTAGAGCTTGCCGTCGGCCTCCACGATCGCGGTCACGTTGGTGGTCTTGGCCATCTTCAGGCGGTTGGCGACACCAGGGATCGTGCCATCAGGAATCTTGTAGCTTGCCGCGAGCGCGTTCGGATTCTCGGCCACGAAAAGCGAGATCGAGGTGACCTTGTCGAGCGTCGTGGTGATCGAGATCGGCACGACGCCGCCGTTCTCGGCGATCTCGGGGGCATCCAGCTTGACCTTGTCGGACGGCTCGGCGGTCTGGCCATAGAGCGCCTTGATGGCGTCGGCTTCGCTCTTCTGCCTGAAGGCCTCTTCCGGATATTTGTCGTTGGCGGCCGCGCGCGCGGGAGCGGCGCCGAACGGCAGATTGCCGAAGCCGATCAGCGCGACAGAGGCTGCGCCCTGAAGGATCAGGCGCCGCGTCGCGAGAGGGCCGGTGAGTGTGGTCATCTGAGGTCTCCTGGCGTGCCGGCCGTCACAGGGTTTGCAGGAAATCAACGATCGCGCTGATCTCCTGGTCGGTCAAAATCCGGTTCCGGCCGAACGGCGGCATCATGGACTGCGGATTGCGCTTGGTCTCGTCGAACAGGATCGCGACCAACTCGTTGCGGTCGGGGTATTTCGCCTTGATGTCCTTCAACTCCGGCCCGATCGTTCCCGGCAGGTCGCCGCCCTTGATGACGTGGCAGGTCAGGCAATTGCCCTTGCCGCGGTCGAAGGCGAGTTTCTGGCCGTCGGCTACAGCGGATTGCGCCCGCGCCGGGCTCGCGGCGAGGCCGGCGACAATGGCCAGCATGAGGAACAGAGGCTTCCGGGCAAGGGCGGTCAAGGCATCATTCCAAGGCGTTATGTCGATGATCTCGTTCGCGGAATATAGCGTTCCAAAGCACAAAGGGCATCACCTGACAATCAAGACCATGTACGCGACAAAATGGAGTTAATATCTTCCGCATTGCAACTGAAGAGAGTATTTGTTGGGCCGATTTGGTCCGAAGAGTTAGGGCCGTGGCGCGGGCCGGCTGTTTCCAGGGCGTTTTGGGCGCTCATCCTGTTTTCATCGTGTTCTCGTTTTTTCAAGGGGACCTCACTTGGCTGAATATGTCGTCGAATTTGGCGGGGATGGCGGACGCGTCGAGCCGGATGGGCGGCTCGATGCGCCGGCATTTCATCGCAATCACGAGCCGCTCTGGGCGGCACTGGAAAAGCATCTCGTCGGTTGCACCGGCAACGTGGTCGAGCTCGGCAGCGGAACCGGGCAGCACGTGGTCTACTTCGCCCGCCATACGCCCGGTCTGATCTGGTGGCCCAGCGACCTCAATCAGCGCCACCTCAAGAGCATCGAGGCCTGGCGCGTTCATGCCGGCCTGCAAAACATCCGCAGCCCGCTGCGGATAGATCTCACGGATCCCGACTGGTGCCCGGAGATGAAAAGCGGACAGGCGCCGTCAAGTCTTGCCGCCGTGTTCTGCGCCAATGTCATCCACATCGCGCCATGGAGCGTCGCCGAGGGCCTGTTCGCCGGCGCCGGCCGCTATTTGCGGGCCGACGGCAAGCTGTTCCTCTACGGCCCGTTCAAGCGCGGCGGCAAGCACATTGCGCTCAGCAACGCCGTGTTCGACACGTCCTTGCGTGAAGGCAATCCCGACTGGGGCGTGCGCGACATCAGCGACGTCGAGGCGCTCGCGCGCGGCGTAGGTCTTCGCCTCGTCGATACAATCGAGATGCCGGCAAATAACCTGACGCTGGTGTTCGCGCGCTAGCTACACAGGAGGTGCGCTCCCTCCCCCGCGTGCGGGGGAGGGTCGGGGAGAGGGTGTCTCAACAACGGGACAATCCCCTAGAGGAGAAAGCCCTCACCCGCCGCGCTCTTCGAGCGCGTCGACCTCTCCCGCGAGCAAGCGGGAGAGGTAAGCGTCGCCCGTGGCGCGCAGCGATCAAATCAAGGTCACGCCTCGCTATCCCGCCAGCCGATCTTGTCCTTCAAGAACCGGAAGCCGAGCACCTCGAAGCCGGCGCGCTCCTTGTTGTCCTTGCCGTAGCCATGGCCGCCTGCTTCCGGTTCGTAGAACCAGGCTTCATAGCCCATGGCCTGGAGCTTTGCCGCCATCTTGCGCGCATGCCCGGGATGGACGCGGTCGTCGCGCCGCGTGGTGGCGATCAGGATCGGCGGATAGGGCTGGCCGGCTTTGACGTTGTGATAGGCGGAGTAGGTCTTCAGCCAGTCCCACTCCTCCGGCTTGTCAGGATCGCCATATTCCGCGATCCAGCTCGCGCCGGCGAGCAGTCTTGTGTAGCGGCGCATGTCGATCAGCGGGATGGTGCAGAACAGCGCGCCGAAACGTTCGGGGTAGCGCACCAGCATGTTGGTGATGAGGATGCCGCCGTTCGATCCACCCTGTGCGGCGATGCGCTTTGCTGTCGTCACGCCGCGGCGGACGAGATCGGCGGCGACCGCGGCAAAATCGTCGTGTGAAAGTTTCTTGCCGGCGAGCCGGCCGGCATCGTGCCAGCGCGTGCCGAATTCGCCGCCGCCGCGTAAATTCGCCTGCACCGTCGTGCCGCCGCGCTCGAGCCACAGCTTGCCGAGCGACGGATTGTAGTACGGCTTCACCGAAAGGGCGAAGCCGCCATAGGCGCTCATATAGACCGGTGCATCGCCGGTCTCGCCGGTGGGGCCGGTCTGCACATAGGGGATGCGCTCGCCGTCGATCGAGATCGCCTCGTGCTGGGTCACCACGAGCCCGTCGGCGGTGAAAATCTTCGGCGCCTGCTTCAACACGATCGGGCTTGCGACGCCGCGCTCCATCAGCAGCAGCGACGGCGGCGTCAGTGGATCCTGCACATTGGCGAGCAGGTCGCCATTGCTCTCGGAGGGATGGCGGTCGAGCGGCCAGATGTCGACGACGCCGATTTGCGGGAGGCCACCCAAGGTCTCGCGGCTCCAGCTTGTGGCGGACGGCGTGCAGATCTCGAATTGCGGCTGGAGCTCGTCGAGGATCGAGAGCACCAGCTTGTCCGCCGCCCAGAACAGACCCTGCAACGCGCGCCGCGGTTCCGGCGCGAACAGGACCGCGAAATCCCGGCTGCCGGCCAGGAACGCTGAGAGCGACATGCCGAGCACGGTGTCGGCGGCATAGCTTCTCCCCTCGATCGACCAGGCTTCGCGCAGCTTCATCGCGAACCAGTCGCCATGCGCCTGCATCCAGATGCCGGTCGGCAGATCGAGCTTCGTCGTCGTGCCGTCTGCGTCGCGCAGCCAGATCGCATGATTGAAGAAGTCGATCTGGTCGACGATCCAGCTGCGTGGGGCCGCAGCGGTGTCGTCGGCCATGCCGGAGATCGCCATATGATCGGCCGTGGTCTCGATGATCATCTGTGCCTGATCGACAGGCTGGCCGCGTCGCCACACGCGAACCGTCCGCGAATATCCCGAGCTCGTCGCCATGCCTTCGCCATGGGCGCTCGACAGCAGCAACGTGTCGGCATCGAGCCAATCGGCGCCGCCCTTGGCTTCCGACAGTGCAAAACCGTCCTCAACAAAACTCTTCGTGTCGAGGTCGAATTCCCGCAAGGCGACGGCGTCGCTGCCGCCGCGCGACAGGCTCAAAATGGCGCGCGCGCTTCCCGGCATCGTGGTGATCGAGCTCAGCAGCCAGTCCTCGCCTTCGCGCGCGGCGAGCTGGTCGACATCCAGCATGATCTCCCACGCCGGACGCGATTTGCGAAACTCCGCAAGCGAAGTCCTCCGCCACAGGCCGCGCGGGTTTGTCGCGTCCTTCCAGAGATTGTGCAGATCTGTGCCGCGCCGGCTGACATAAGGAATGTTGTCGGGACGATCGTAGATCGCCGCGAGGATGTCGCGATCGCGCTCGAAGGCCTTTCCACCAAACGCATCGCGCGTCAGGCTGTTCTGCCGCGCGACGAAATCGAGCGCCAGCTTGCCCTCAATCTCCTCCAGCCAGAGCCAGGGATCGTCATCGGGAGCGCTGAGCGTAGGCCGGTCGTCGACGGACATGAACGAAACTCCTGAGATCGCGGCGGATAGGATTTGATCGAGCGCAAGCCGTCAAGTGCGCGGCCCATTATCATCCGCCCGATTGCGTCAGAGGCATGGCCTGCGCCCGTTTGCGCCGGTTGCCCGCCCTCCCGCGCCCCGCCATAGTGCCGGGAATCAACGGAGCCTCTTGAAAGCCCCTTAAAAGCCCCTTGGGGCGGAAATGCCGATGTTAGATGTGACTGCAGCCAATGAGATCGCCGCCGACGCGCGCGTGCGCGCCAATGTGGTGCGCCTTGCCGCCGCGCAGGCGCTGACCGGCGCCAACTCGGCGGTGATCTTCGCCACCGGCGCGATCGTCGGCGCCACGCTCGCGCCAGACGTCTCGTTCGCAACCGTGCCGATCTCGATGTATGTGCTCGGCCTCGCCGCCGGCACGCTGCCGACCGGCGCGATCTCGCGCCGCTTCGGCCGCCGCATGGCTTTCGTCGTCGGCACCGGTGTGGGCACGCTGACCGGTCTGCTCGGCTCCTTCGCAATCCTGCACGCTTCGTTTCCGTTGTTCTGTCTGGCGACGTTTCTTGGCGGCCTCTACGGCGCGGTGGCGCAGTCCTATCGCTTCGCTGCCGCCGACGGCGCCAGTGCTGCCTATCGGCCCAAGGCGGTGTCCTGGGTGATGGCGGGCGGTGTGTTCGCCGGCGTGCTCGGTCCGCAGCTCGTGCAATGGACCATGGATGTCTGGCAGCCTTATTTGTTCGCCTTCAGCTTCCTGGTCCAGGCTGCTGTCGCGCTGGTCGCGATGGGCATCGTCGCCGGGGTCGACATGCCGAGGCCGGCGCCGGCCGATCTTCACGGCGGGCGGCCGCTACTCGACATCGTGACCCAGCCGCGCTTCATCGCGGCGGCGCTGTGCGGCGTCATCTCCTACCCCATGATGAATCTGGTGATGACTTCGGCGCCGCTCGCCATGAAGCTGTGCGGCTTAAGCGTTTCCGACTCCAATTTCGGCATTCAATGGCACATCGTCGCCATGTACGGGCCGAGCTTCTTCACGGGCGCGCTGATCGCCCGCTTCGGCGCGCGGAGGATCGTTGCCGCCGGCCTGCTGCTGGAGGCCGGTGCGGCCGGCATCGGCCTGTCCGGCATCACCGCGATGCACTTCTGGGCCACGCTGATCGTGCTCGGTATCGGCTGGAATTTCTCCTTCATCGGCGCCTCTGCGCTGGTGCTGGAGACGCACCGGCCGCAGGAGCGCAACAAGGTGCAGGCCTTCAACGATTTCCTGGTGTTCGGCATGATGGCGATCGGCTCGTTCTCGTCCGGTCAATTGCTCGCCAATTACGGCTGGTCCGCGGTGAACATGGTGGTGTTCCCGCCGGTGCTGCTCGGCCTCGCCGTGCTCTCGCTGGCGTCCTGGGCCCGCCGCCGCAAAGCGCGGCTGGACGAGGCCATGGGCGAGTTCCCGGATGCGATCTGAGGTGGCAGGATGCTGTCAGCAGCGTTGATGCTTCGATCCAGATCGAAGTGATTGCCGGGGCTTGGGTTGTTACATGATGCTCGTCATGAACAGGCGGGCGTGAAGCACGGCGCTCGCGGGGGAAACGAAGGACAAGCGCAAATGCTCGACAACCCCCGGCACGACGCATCCATCGACGAATCCTCGCTCCGCTACGAAGGCTGGCCCATCGTTGCGGTTTGCTTCCTGCTCGCGACCTTCGGCTGGGGGCTCGGCTTCTACGGCCAGAGCGTCTATGTCGCCGAGCTCCAGCGCGCGCACGGCTGGTCGGCCTCGCTGATCTCATCTGCCACGACGTTCTTCTATCTGTTCGGCGCGTTGCTCGTCGTCTTCGTCGGCGAGGCCGTCAACAAGTACGGCCCGCGCCTCGGGCTGATCGCGGGCACGCTGGCGATGTCGGCTGCAGCGCTGGCGATCGGCGCGGTGCGCGAGCCGTGGCAGCTTTATCTCGCGAACGCCGTGCTCGCCTTCGGCTGGGCCGGCACCAGTTTGGCGATGATCACCAACACGATCAGCCTGTGGTTCGATCAGAAGCGTGGCATGGCCATCAGTCTTGCGCTGAATGGCGCAAGCTTCGGCGGCATCGTCGGCGTGCCGCTGCTGGTGACCTTGATCGGTCATATCGGCTTCGCCAGCGCGATGTTTATCGTCGCGGGCGCCATGCTGGCGCTGCTCCTGCCGGTGATCCTGATTGTCGTCGGCCGCCCGCCCGATCTCCATGGTCGGCGCGCAGCGACGAAGGCGAAGCCGCGATCGTCGGCGCAGATCCGCGCGGGGGCGTTGCGCGATGTCGGCTTCCTGACCGTGACCATTGCCTTTGCTTTGGTGCTGTTCGCGCAGGTCGGCTTCATCGTGCACCTGATCTCGTTCCTCGATCCCGTGATCGGGCGCGAGCGCGCCGCTGTGGCCGTCGCGGTGCTGACGGCGATGGCGGTGATCGGCCGGGTGCTGTTCTCGCTGGTGATCGACCGCCTCAACCAGCGGCTCGCCTCGGCGCTGTCGTTCCTGAGCCAGGCCGTGGCGCTTCTCGTTGTGGTCAATTTGCACAATGATTACGTGCTGATCGCCGCCTGCGCAGTGTTCGGCTTCTCGGTCGGCAACCTCATCACGCTGCCGTCGCTGATCGTGCAGCAGGAATTCGATTCCGCCTCGTTCGGCGTGCTGATCAGCCTCAACACCGCGATCAACCAGGTGACGTATGCATTCGGCCCCGGCGTAGTCGGCTTCCTGCGAGACTTTTCGGGCGGCTATGCGCTGCCGTTCTATCTCTGCATCGCGCTGGAGGTGGTGGCGGCGGCGTTGATCATGGTGCGCGGGAAACCCAAAGCGAAGCTCTCGTAGGCCTCACGCCTCGCGCTGCCTCAGCAGTTCCTCCAGATCCAGCCGCTTCGTGACCATCGCGAGCTTCCCGTCCGGCCCGAACGGCCATTGCTCCCTGGGCCGGTCCCGATACAGCTCCACGCCATTCTGGTCCGGATCGCGCAAATACAGCGCTTCGGACACGCCATGGTCGCTCGCCCCATCCAGCGCAATGCCGGCCGAGAGCACGCGGTGCAGCGCATCCGCCAGCGCGGGCCGCGTCGGATAGAGGATCGCGGTGTGATAGAGACCGGTCGTGCCTGGTGGCGGCGGCGACCCGCCCTTGCTCTCCCAGGTGTTGAGCCCGATGTGGTGATGATAGCCGCCGGCCGAGATGAAGGCTGCGCCCGAGCCCATCCGCTGCATCAGCTCGAAGCCCAGCACGCCGCAATAGAAGCCCAGCGCGCGATCGAGATCGGCGACCTTGAGGTGAACGTGGCCGATCCGGGTGCCGGCGGCGATGGCTTGGTTGTCCGACATGTGGCTGCTCCGTTGACAACCCCCACATAAGGCGGGCCTCGGAACAGTGCTACTGGCCTATCCTGAAACCCATCGTTTCCATATGCGAAACTATGAGAGCTCCGAGATCTCGCCCTCGGGCAGGCCGAACTCGAATGTGTTCAGCGTCATCGACACCAGCGTGTAATAGCCGCACAGCCCGATCACCTCGACGACGCCGCGCTCGTCGAGCAGCTTCACCGCCGCATCATAGAGGCCCTTCGCGACGCCATGGCCCTCATGCAGCGACTTCGCGACGTCGTAGATCATCCCAGCCTTGGGATCGTCGAAGACAGGCGTGCGGCGATCGCGGATTGCGTCGATGATTTCCGGATCCATGCCGCCGGCAAGCGCCAGGCGCTTATGCGCGTACCATTCGTAATGCGCAGTCCAGTGCCGCGCCGTCACCAGGATCGCGATCTCCGAGAGCTTTGCGGGGAAAGTCGTGTCGAAGCGCAGGACCTCGCCGAGCCGCGTGGCGTGTCGCGCCATCTCGGGGCTGTTGAGCCAGGCCATCATCGGCGCGGGCGGCTTGCCGCGCTTGCCGGCAATCGACTCGTCATAGGTCTGCCGCTGGCTCTCGTTCATTTCGCCAGGCGAAAGAAGCTTCAGGCGCATTGTTGTTTCCTCTTTGTTTTCAAGCTCGCCGGTGCCGCGACTATAGCCGATGCGTGACACGGAAGTGGTTGAATTCCACGAGGCGATGGCCCAGAGTCGCGCTCAACAAGTCGATATAGATTGATGGAAACGATCCATGAGCGACAAAACGAATGATGCCGAGACGGCCGATCTCGAAGAATTCCGCAAGCAGACACGTGCCTGGCTCGAGGCCAATTGCCCGCCGGAGATGCGCAAGCCCGCGACCTCCGACGCCGACGTGTTCTGGGGCGGACGTAACGCAAAATTCTCGTCCGAGCCGCAGCGCATCTGGTTCGAGCGCATGCGCGACAAGGGCTGGACCGTGCCGGACTGGCCGAAGGAGTATGGCGGCGGGGGCTTGAGCGCGGCCGAGCACAAGGTGTTGCGCGCGGAAATGGCCAGGATGGGCGCGCGCCCGCCGCTGTCGAGCTTCGGCATCTGGATGCTCGGGCCGGCGCTCTTGAAGTACGGCAACGAGGTGCAGAAGCAAGAGCACCTGCCAAACATCGCGGCGGGCCTGATCCGCTGGTGCCAGGGCTATTCCGAGCCGAATGCCGGCTCCGATCTCGCCTCGCTCCAGACCCGCGCCGAAAGCGACGGCGACGATTTCGTCATCACGGGGTCGAAGATCTGGACCTCCTACGCCAACTACGCCGACTGGATCTTCTGCCTGGTCCGCACTGATTCGGCCGCGAAGAAGCATGACGGCATCAGCTTCATCCTGTTCGACATGACCTCGAAAGGCGTGACGACCAAGCCGATCCTCCTGATCTCCGGCTACTCGCCGTTCTGCGAGACCTTCTTCGACGGCGTCCGCGTGCCAAAATCGCATGTGGTCGGCACCGTCAACCGCGGCTGGGACGTCGCAAAATATCTGCTGCAGCATGAGCGCGCGATGATATCCGGGATGGGCGAGCGCGGCGTCGGCCGCCCGCTCGGTCAGATCGCGGCCGATTCCGTCGGCACCGATGCGCTGGGGCGGCTCGACGATGCGATGCTGCGTGGCCGGATTGCCAGCTTCGACGTCGATGAAGCCGCACTTGCGGCCTGCGCCGAGCGCGCGGTCGATCTCGCCAAGGCGGGTCAGGCGCATCCGGCGTTCTCGTCGGCGATGAAATATTACGGCACTGAGTTGAACAAGCGCCGTTATGAGATCCTGATGTCGGCCGGAGGTGTCGATGCGCTGGAATGGGAGAGCGAGCGTTCGAAGCAAGGAGCCCGTCCGCGCGCCTGGCTGCGCACCAAGGCCAACTCGATCGAGGGCGGCACGACTGAGGTCATGCTCGGCATCGTCGCCAAGCGCATCCTCGATCTGCCGGGAGCCTAGCAAGAACCCTCATCCTGAGGAGCGGCCGCAAGGCCGCGTCTCGAAGGATGGCCTCGTGGTTCGAGACGGCGCGGAGTTTATCATCGGGCCGCGCATAGCGCGGACCCGGTGGCGCCTCCTCACCATGAGGGTCACCACCGAATTCAGCCGAACCGCACTTAGTTGGAGCCCACCATGGCCCTCGTCCTCACCGAAGAACAATCGATGCTTCGCGACTCTGCGCGCGGACTGATCAGCGACAAGGCGCCGGTATCGCATCTGCGCGGCTTGCGCGATTCCAAGGATCCAACCGGCTTCTCGAAAGAACTCTGGCATTCCTTCGCCGAGATGGGTTTCGCCGGCTTGCTGGTGCCGGAAGAGTTCGGCGGCAGCGGTCTCGGCTTTGTCGAGGCCGGCGTCGTGATGGAGGAGATCGGCCGCACGCTGATGCCATCGCCCTTCCTCGCCACCAGTGTAGTCGCGGCCTCGGCGCTGAACCGCGGCGGCAATGCCGCGCAGAAGTCGGAGTATCTGCCAAAAATCTCCAGCGGCTCGCTGCTCGCGACGCTCGCGATCGACGAGGGCGCAAAGCATCGCCCGCTTCAGACCAGCCTTCAGGCCGTGCGTGCCGGCAACGGTTTTAGGCTCTCCGGCGCCAAGGCGCTGGTGGTCGACGGTCATGTCGCCGATCTCCTCATCGTCGCCGCGCGCACCGCAGGTTCGGCCGGCGAGCGCGAGGGGCTGACGCTGTTCCTGGTCAACCCCAAGGCCAGGGGCGTTGCGATCGAGCGCACCATCATGGTCGACGCGCACAACGCGGCGCGGATCGAGCTGGCCAATGTCGAGGTCAATGCCGACAGCGTGCTCGGCGAAGTCGACCAGGGCATTGGCCTGCTCGACGGCGTGCTCGATATCGGACGCAGCGCGGTGGCCTCCGAAATGGTGGGCCTGAGCGAAGAGGTGTTCAACCGCACCGTCGAATACCTGAAGAGCCGCAAGCAGTTCGGCAAGCTGATCGGCGAATTCCAGGCGCTGCAGCACCGCGCCGCCGAGCTCTATGTCGACATCGAGATCACCCGCGCCGCCGTGATGAAGGCGCTTCAGGTGCTGGATGCGGACGTTGCCAAGGCCGCCTCGGCCGTCGCAGTGGCCAAAGCCCGCGCCGGTACCACCGCCACGCGCGCGGTGCAGGAAGGCGTGCAGATGCATGGCGGCATGGGCATGACCGACCAGTTCGACATCGGCTTCTTCATGAAGCGCGCGCGTGTGTGCGAGGAATTGTTCGGGGACGCGAATTACCATACCGAGCAGTTGGCAAGGGCGCGGGGGTATTGAGGCGGGCCGTCGCGTCGCATTCGGTGTCATCGCCCGCGAAGGCGGGCGATCCAGTACGCCGCGGCCCCTCAGTATACGATTGATGTCTCGGAGTACTGGATCGCCCGGTCAAGCCGGGCGATGACAGTTGAGCAAGTGGAAAGCGCTTGCCCCAAGCTCGTCATTGCGAGCGAAGCGAAGCAATCCAGACTTCACCGCGGAGGGCTTCTGGATTGCTCCGTCGCTTTGCACCCCCGCGATGACGGCGGAGGGACCCGTTACCGCACCGGCGGCGCGTACTGCACACCGCCCGCGTTCCACAGCTGGTTCATCCCGCGCGGGATCTTCAGCTTGGACTTCTCGCCGATATTGCGCTCGTACATCTCGCCGTAATTGCCGACGTTGCGGATGATGCGGACGACCCAATCCTTGGTGAGGCCGAGCTGCTCGCCGTAATTTCCTTCGGTGCCGACCAGCCGCATCACTTCCGGCTTCTTCGACTTCAGGGCCTCGTCGATGTTCTCCGAGGAGACGCCGAGTTCCTCGGCGTTGATCATCGCGTAGAGCGTCCACTTCACGATCATCATCCAGTCGTCGTCGCGCTGGCGCACGACGGGAGCGAGCGGCTCCTTGGAGATCATGTCCGGCAGGATCATGTGGTCGGTGGGCTTCGACAGGTTGACCCGCAGCGCGTAGAGCTGGGAGACGTCGGCGCTCAGCGTGTCGCATTTGCCGGTGTCGTAGGCTTTCACGACGTCGTCCAGCTTGTCGAACTTCACCTCTTCATACTTCATGTTGTTGGCACGGAAGTAATCCGCGACGTTGAGCGCCGTGGTGGTCCCGGTCTGGACGCAGACCTTGCTGCCGGTCAGGTCCAGCGCGGTCTCCTTGTTGCGCGCGCGCGGCAGCATGAAGCCCGCGCCGTCGTAATAGGCGACCGCGGGGAAATAGAGGTCGTAGTCGAGCTCGCGCGCCATGCTCCAGGTCGAGTTGCGCGAGAGGATGTCCACTTTCCGGCTCTGCAATTCCTTGAAGCGCTCGCTGGCATCGAGCGCGACGAACTTCGCCTTGCTCGGGTCGTTGAAGATCGCGGAGGCCACCGCGCGGCAGAAATCGACGTCGAAGCCGGTCCAGTTGCCCTTGTCGTCGGGGATCGAGAAGCCCGGCAGGCCCTTATTGACCCCGCAAAGCACTTCGCCGCGGCGCACGGTGCGCTTCAGCGTACGGGTGTCGTAAAACTCGTAGATCACCGCCAGGACGCCGACCAGCACGGCAACCGCGAGCCCGATCAGCAGGCCGCCTCGAAAAGTGCGCATCATGTTGCTCTCTCGAAATAATCGGGAAAAGGAATTCTGGAGGAGGTAGGAAGATCAGAGTTCGGGCTTTTGCCGCACCACCACCTTGGTGCCGACCGGAACGCGATCGTAGAGATCGGCGACGTCGCGGTTGACCAGCCGGAAGCAGCCCGAGGAGACCTTGGTGCCGATCGTATCGGGACGGTTGGTGCCGTGGATCCGATAGACGGTGGTGCCGAGATACATGGCGCGGGCGCCGAGCGGATTGCCGGGGCCGCCGGCCATGAAACGCGGCAGATAGGGCTGACGCTGGATCATCTCCGCCGGCGGCGTCCAGTCCGGCCATTCCTTCTTGTTGGCGATGTTCAGCAAGCCCTGCCACTGGAAGCCGTCACGGCCGACGCCGATGCCGTAGCGGATGGCGCGTCCGCCTGGCTGCACCAGATAGAGGTGGCGCTCCGAGGTCGAGATGATGATGGTGCCCGGCGGCTCCGTCGTGCGGAAGTAAACCACCTGCTTCTGCCATTCCGGATCGAGCTCGTAGGCGTCGTCGGCGACCAGGCCCGGCTCGTCGCCGCGATCGGGCTGCTGGGCGGAGGCATGCGGGATGGCCAGGATCAGGCCGATCGCAGCCACAAACATCCCCGTCAGGCGACGAAAATCCGTCATTTCAAGCTCTCCCCCGCTGCCGCAGCGCATATCATTCGCAACCATCTGAACTCAGGGGCAGCTTCATGGCAAGTTGATGGCGCGCCCGGCTGGTATGTCACGAGAATGCTTTGGTTTTTTGACGGCCCGGGCAATGCCACAAACGGGGGATGGCGCGAAAAGCCCAGATTGCTGCCGCGGTGGTAGTGCGCTCCCTCCCCCGCTTGCGGGGCAGCTGGCCGGATAGGACTTCCTGGCGGCGGCCTGAGCGCGCGCCTCGTCCTTCGAGACGACCGCTCCGCGGTCTCCTCAGGATGAGGCTAAGACGCATCGGTGCCCGCCAAAATCGCCGCCGCGGACTCCGTCCTCATCCTGAGGGCCCGCCGCAGGCGGGCGTCTCGAAGGATGGCTGCAGGCGACTTGTCGGCTCCTCTTCAAACACGAGCACACTGTCGCGAGCGGGAGAGCTAGATCTGGTTGTTCTCCGGCGCGATCCCGAGCCGCCGGACGATTTCGGTGCCCACGGCCCGGGCCTCAGGCCGCGAACCGATGCGGGGACTGCGAAATCGTTGTCCGGACCGCAGTCGGATCGCGACGATGCAGTGCTCGTCCTCGGAGCGGCCGCGGCGCTCGACCGTGATCGCTTTCACGTCGCGCCCCGCGATATGGTCGGCGCGCAAGCTGCCGTCGCCCCATAAGCGCTCGACGCGAATATCCCCTTGCCGGATGATCCAGAAGGCGCCCGTCACGAGATTGGCGTATCTGTGCACGGCGAAAGCGGCGATCGCGCCAACCGGCAGCAGCATGATGTCGACCGGCCCGGGCGACAGGCCGCGCCAGAGCTTGTAGGCGTAGGGAACGGCGCACAATGCGACGACGATCAGTGCGACGATCCTTATGTCCCTCGCGGAAAACGGCTCGAGGGGGTCGCCGAGACGCATCTCGGGATTGCTGGCATCGAGCGGATTGACCGGAGACTCGACGTCGGGAACGTCGAATTGCGCGGCGATCCGCGCCACCGTGTCGCGCACATGCGTGACATCGGCGATCGGCGGCGATGTCAGGCGCTCCCCAGAGGCTAGCGTGAAAGCCAGCTGGAAGCGGGCTTTCGCCCTCTTGCTGCCGGGAACCTGCAATCCTCTGATGTCGTCCTTGGCGACGACCCGGGTGCGGAGTTTTCCGAACGGGCGCTGCTCCCCGATCAAGATCTCGTCCGGCGTGATGATCCACACCACTGCGGGCGCCAGCATGATGACGCCGACGAACGCCGCTCCCACGAGGAGCGCGACCACGGAGATGGTCACCTCCAGTGTATCGTGCGTGAACAGGCCCGGCGTGAAGCAAAGCGCAACGGCGGCCGCAAAGCCGGACATGACCAGCCGTTGCGCGATCGAGGCGCCTTCACGAAGGCGGATGTCGTTGCTGGTGATCGCGTCGTCCATCGCGGGCGGCTGATTCCGAGGCTGCAAACTCCACGTACGGGTCCGCGGAGTCAAGCAACAAGGGCGACGGGCGACCGATTCACCGGCGCACGCGCTCGCGAACGATCCCAAGCCGTCGGACGATTTCGTCGCTCACCGCGCGCGTCTCCGTCTCCGTACCGATTTCGGCGCTGTAGATTTTCTTTCCGTTGCGCAACTCGACCACGACGAGGTAGTTCCCGTCGTCGGGGCGCTTGATCGCAATGGACTCCACGTCGCGGCCCGTAATCGTGTCTATGGACAATTTGCCGTCACTGGACAGTCGTTCGATGCGCAGTTCACCATGGCGGACGATCCAGGACGTGTCGGCAAACCGGTGTGCGTACCGAAATACGACGAAAGCAACCGCGAAGCCGATCGGGAGCAGGATCATTTCGGGAAGGGAAAGCGACAGGTCCTTCCAGAGCCTGTGCGCGTAGATCATGGCGCAGAGGCTCGCGATGACCAGAATGACGATTCGTGCCTCTGTGCGGGGGAACTGTCGGACGGGCTCGCCGATCCGTATCTCCGCGTTGACGGCGTCCAGGGGATTGGCCGGCGGAATGCTCCGGGGCGTCCCAAGCAGTTCGGCAATCCGGCAACTGATCTCGTTGACACGCGTGATCTCTGCGATGGGTGGCGACGTCAGCTGATCTCCCGATGCCAGCTTGAGAGAAACGGCGAAGCGCTCGGGGCGTCCTCTGTCGCTACGGACTTGCATCTCCGCGATGTCGTTACGCTCGATCACCTTGGTCTGGAGCCGGCCGAACGGATGGGCCCTGCCGATGAAGATCCTGTTTCGGGTGATACTCCAGCATTCATCAATCGAGAATGCCGCCTTGTAGATGATCACAAGGCCAATCGCGATCAGCAGGAAAGTGACGATAGCGAGCTCCGCGCGGCCGAACAGTACGAGCGCGATCCCCATGCCAGCACCGAGCAGGCGCTCCGGGCGCGAGAGGCCGCTGCAAAGGCGCACTTGGTTTTCGGGAGCTTTGTCGTCCATCGCAACCGGCGGGATTCCGTGGATGCGAAACTCCACGGCGCGTGCCGTGGAGTCAAGTAGCAATCGCAGAAAGTCTTGTCGGCAACTTAAGGTGAGAGGCTTAGCTATTGGCGTTCAGCAGCCGCGCCACCGTGCGGTCGATCTCGTCGTAACGCCCTTCGCCGGCGTGCTGAAACACGATCTTGCCGCTCTGGTCGATGATGAATTGCGCCGGCCAATATTGGTTGCGGTAGGCGTTCCAGGTCTTGGAATCATTGTCCTGCGCCACCGGATAGGTGATGCCGTGGCGCTTCAGCGCCGCCTGCACATTGGACGCCGAGCGCTCGAACGGGAATTCCGGCGTGTGCACGCCGACCACGACGAGGCCCTTGTCCTTGTATTTGGCGTAGAGGTCGGTGACGTGCGGCAGCGTGTTGACGCAGTTGACGCAGCCATAGGTCCAGAAATCCACCAGCACGACCTTGCCGCGGAGATCGGCAATGTTGAGCGGTTTTGAGTTGAACCAGTTGTTGATGCCGGCGAAGTCGGGCGCGGCCTCCTGGCTGGCGGCAGCGGTGACGACAGGGACGGCGCGCGCGGCCTCGTCGCAGATGCCGGGGATGACGGCGCCGGTCACAGCGATGCCGATCAGGGCGGCGGAGACGGCGAGCAGTTTGAAAGTCATGGACGAGTCCTCCGGTTGAGATGCGCGATGATCACAGGCCGATCTGGCCGGTGGGGTAGAATCCGGTGAGCCACGCCACGATCAGCGTGTCATATTGGAAGTAGGCGGCGACCGCGAAGGCGATCACGACGACGCCAAAGCCCTGCTGCAGCCTGGGCGAGATGCGCGCAAGACTGCGCACCCGCGTGGTGGCGGCCTGTCCGCCATAGGCGATCGCCAGCATCGGAATCGCCGCGCCAATCGCGTAGGCGACCAGCAGCGTGCCGGCCCAGGTTGCGTTCTTCGTCGTCGCGACCAGCGTCAGGATCGAGCCGAGCACCGGGCCGGCGCAGGGCGTCCAGACCAGGCCAAGCGTGGTGCCAAGCACGAGCCCGCCGAGCGCGCCTTCGCGCTGCGTGGCGCTGGAGTTGCCGAGATCGAGCCAGCCGTTGAGCCGGATCGACAGCCATTCGAACGGCGCTGGCCACAGCATCAACAGGCCGAAGCCGAGCAGCAGGATCGATGCCGCCTCGCGCAGCACGTTCGGATCGAAATCGAACAGCCGCGTGATCGCACCCAACAACAGCGCGGTCGCGGAGAACGAGACGACGAAGCCGAGCGCAATCATGGCGGGGCGCAGATGCCCCGCGCGGCCGATCGAGGCGCCGAGCAGGATCGGCAGCATCGGCAGCGTGCAGGGCGCGGCGATGGTGAGGATTCCGGCGAGGACGGCGAAGAGAAGTTCGAGCATGGGGCACTCGTGAAGGGGGTCACGAGGGCTGTTCGGGATAGGAGAGGCAGTCGTTACGCTGCGTCACGCCTTCGTGACGGGTGGTCGCCGCGGGACGCGGTTGTTGTCGCCATCCTTCGAGACGCGCGCTGCCCGGGCTCCTCAGGATGAGGTCCTGTTGCGCGGCGAAATGTCAAACCCTCATGGTGAGGAGCCCGCGCAGCGGGCGTCTCGAACCATAAGGCCGGCACCTCAACCACCCCCAAATACAAAACGACCCGGAGGGGGGCATCCCGTCCGGGTCGCTGGAGGTCTTGGGAGGTTTAACGAAACCATGTGTGAGCTTTATAGGAGGGAAGTTTTTCCGCCTGATGTTGTGCTTTGTTTCAATTGTTTCGTCGGCGGTAACACTTCCGTGTCCGGCGATAGGGCCCAATCGGCGGTCCTATCGCCTTGAATTCCCTAGGGTTTAGGCAGCGAATCGCTCGACGCCAGCGCCCTTAAGCAATTCGGCCAGTTGCTTGCGGGCATAGAACATCCGGGTCTTCACCGTGCTCTGCGGGATGCCGATGATCTGTCCGACCTCCTCTACCGACTTCTCATGGTAGTAGACGAGGTTGATGATTTCGCGATGCGCGGGCGACAGCTTCTGAACGCAGGCGCGGAGGATTGCACTGGTGTCGCTGCGGTCGAGCGAGGTCTCCGGCGTGTCGCAGCCATCCGCGATCTGACGCACGTCTTCCTGGTCGATGTCCTCGAAGCGGCGCTGGCGCATCGCGGTCAGCGCCTTGAAGCGCGCTATCGACAGCAGCCAGGTCGAGACCTGCGAGCGGCCCTGGAATTGGCCGGCGGTCCGCCACACGTCCAGAAACACCTGGCTGACGAGGTCTTCCGCCGTGGTGGCGTCGCGCACGATCCGCAGGATGAAGCGATAAACGCGCACATTGTGACGGCAATAGAGAATGTGCATCGACGTCCGGTTGCCGTCGGCAATGCTTTCGAGAAGCATGTCGTCCGAGGTCGCCTGAGCGGCAATGATGCTCTGGCTGGCTTGGGCGTTGATGGCGATGACGTTCGGCATTGACTTGGCTCCCCGTAGCGCCGCAACCGAGCGGCGTTTCCTTGGACCAAAGTGTTAATGAGCCAACGTTTCGGGACGTCTGCACGAAAAGAGGAAAATGGTTTCGTGCGCCGCCAAATTGTTTCGTCGGAGCGGGGGCGACGAAACATTCGGGGCAAAAAAGCGTGCAATTTCAACGTACGGAAAATACGGGGTTGAGGGGCTAGGCGGAGTGAGGAACGTATTTCGGGCTTTTGCGTTCGGGACGGCCCACATTTTCTCCGTCGTCCTGGACCAGCGAGCGGAGCGAGCGCTGATCCAGGACCCATTACCCTTGACGACGACTGGCGATCACCAGCCGTCTCCCAAATTACCCGTCGGGGTAATGGGTCCTGGCTTTCGCCGGCTTTCGCCAGGACGACAAGGGCGCCTTACGCCTTCTCGCCCGCCGGCGAGAACAGATAGCCGCCGCCGCGGATGGTGCGGATCACGGCGGGCTTTGTGGGATCGGGCTCGATCTTGCGGCGGATGCGCATGATGCGCAGATCGACGGCGCGGTCGAAGGCTTCGGCGTCGCGCGCGTTGGCCAATTCCAGCAGGCGCTCGCGCGACAGCACGCGCTTCGGATTGGCCGCGAACACCTTCAAGAGCCCGAACTCGGATGCGGTCAGCGGGTGCTCGTTGCCCTCGTCGTCGCGCAAGGCCTGCGCTTCGAGATCGAGCCATTTTGTCCCGAACCGTACCAATTGGTCCTTCTCCGATTTCGCAGCCGCCGCTTCCGCCGCCACGGCTTTCACCGGCGTGCTCCGGCGCAGCACCGAGCGGATGCGCGCCATCAGCTCGCGCAGCTCGCACGGCTTCGCCACGTAATCGTCAGCGCCGAGCTCGAGGCCGACGACGCGGTCGATCGGGCTCGCGGTCGCTGTGAGCATGATCACCGGCACGTTGATGCGGCTCTTGAGGTCGCGGATGATCGAGAGCCCGTCTTCCTCGGGCATGTTGAGGTCGAGCACGACGAGGTCGGGCATGCTGCCGTCGATCGCTGTGCGCAAGGACTTGCCGCCGTCGCACAGCGTCACGGTGAAGCCGTGCATCTTGAGGTAATCGCCGACCATCTCCCGGGCCGGGGCCTCGTCGTCGACGATCATGATGTGCTGGCTTTGGGTCATGGTCTGAGAATCACGGGATTTCGGTCGCGGGGAGGGTGATGGTGAAGGTCGAGCCCTTGCCGGGGCCCTCGCTGTCGGCGGTCACCTCGCCGCCGTGCATGTCGATAATACGCTTGACGATGGACAACCCAAGCCCCGTCGAGCTCTCGCCGGCGGTCGGTTTTGCCGACAGCCGCTGGAACCGGCCGAACAGGCGGCCGAGATCCTCCGGCGACAGGCCGGCGCCCTCGTCGCCGACGCGGACGATGGTGTCGCCGCCGTCATGGCTGACGACGACGCCGATCTTGCCGCCGATCGGTGAGTATTTGATGGCGTTGCTGATCAGATTGTCGATCGCCTCGCGGATGCGGTCGGTGTCGCACATGGTGACGACGTTGAGGGGCGCGGTGACGCTGATCGCCTGCTGCTTGTTGACGGCGAGCGGCTGGTTGGCCTCGGCGACCTCCTTGACCAGGGCCGCGACGTCGACCGGCTCGCGGCGGATGGTGATGTCGAAGGCATCGGCCATCGCGTCCGAGATCAGGTGGTCGACCATCGTGGTCAGGCGCTTCGTCGCATCGCGGATGTGATCGACCTGGGCGACCACACCGCTGGACGACGCGCCGGTCGCGATCAGCTCCTTCAGCATCTCGGTGCGGCCGAGGATGACGCCGAGCGGGTTCTTCAAATCATGCGCGACGGTGCCAAGGATTTCGTTCTTGAAGCCGTTGGCGCGCTGCAGCCGCAGCCATTGCGCCGAGAGGCGGCGGTTGGCCTGCATCAGCGCGCGGGTGCGCTGGGCGACGCGGTCTTCCAGCTGGGTGTTGGCGGCCTGGAGCTGCTGGTAGAGGATGACGTTGTCGAAGGCGATCGAGAGCCGGCTGGAGAAGATCTCGACCAGCGAGCGGTCGGTCTCCGACAGTTCGCGCTCGGCCTGGAGCAGCACCACGACCTCGCGGCCGCTTCCGGTGCGCAGATAGATCACGCTGCGGTGGTCGGCGAATTCGTTCTTGCGGCCCTGGAAGGCGGCTTCCACCATCGCGCGCAGATCGGGGTCGAGCGCCTTCGACGACGTCGTGCCAATGAAGCGGCTGTAGCAGCCGCTGCCGGCGAGCACCGAGAGCTCGGGATCGATGCCGCCATTGTCGCGCAGAACCAGTATACCGGCGCAATCGACGTTGAGCAGCGAGGCGAGCTGGGTCAGCACGCCCTCGGCGAGCCGCTGCATCGACTTGAAGTCGTACAGCGTCGAGGCAGCGTCGATGATGATCTCGAGGCCGCGCCGGGTCTGCACCATGCGCTCGAGCTGCTGGTAGGAGCGCAGCGCCGCGGTCAGCGAGGTGAACAGCTTGTCGGCGGTGAGCTCGGTCTTGGCCTTGTAGTCGTTGATGTCGTACTGGACGATCACGCGCCGCTCGGGCGCCTGGCCTGGCTGTCCCGTGCGCAGGATGATGCGCACGGTCTCGTTCTTGAGCTCGTTGCGGATGTACTCGACCAGATCGAGACCGGCGACGTCAGTCTCCATGATGACGTCGAGCAGCACGGCGGCGATGTCGCTGTGCGCGGCCATCAACTTGCGACCTTCCGCCGCGGAATGGGCGAAGAGAATCTCCAGGCCCTGGCCGTTGAGGCTGTAATCGGACAGCGCGAAGCGCGTGCCGTCATGCACGGCCGGATCGTCGTCGATGACGGCGATCTTCCATTTCCGGGCGTCAATATCCTCCGACGCGGTACCGGTGTCGTCGATCAGGTGGAGGACATCGTCCTGTTCGGCCATTGAGAAGTCCCGTCAGTCTCTGTGCTTTGCGCGCCGCCCTTGGCGACCCGGGGCATGATAATGCGAAAAGTAGTGCCTTGTCCCAGCTTGGATTCCAGCATCATGCGACCGCCGAGCTGCTGGGTGACGAGGTTATAGACGATATGCAGGCCGAGTCCCGTGCCACCTTCATTGCGCCTTGTGGTAAAGAATGGGTCAAAGGCCTGGCGCTGCACGTCGGAGGTCATGCCGGCCCCGTCATCGGTGAAGATGATCTCGACGTCGTCGGCCCCGCGGGGCCGCGCCGAGATCGTGATCGTGCCGGCGCGGCCGTTGGCAAAGGCGTGGTTGGCGGCGTTGAGGAAGAGGTTGGTCAGGATCTGGCCGTAGGAGCCGGGATAGCCGTCGAGCAGCAGCCCCTCGGGCATGTCGACATGGAGCGTGATCGGCGCGCGCTTCAGCACCGGGCGCAGGCTCGCGATGATCTGGTCGGTGGCTTCGCTCAGGGAGAATTGCCGCCGCTCGGCTTGGGAGCGGTCGACCGCGACCTGCTTGAACGACTGGATCAGTTCGCCGGCGCGCTGGAGGTTGGCGACGAGCTGCTGCGAGGCTTCGCGCGAAGACTGCACGAATTCTTCCAGCTGCGAGCGGCGCAGGCCGCCTTCGCCCTTGAGCTGGGCCTCGAAGATTTCGGTGCGCCGGGCAAAACTCGAAGCAACGGTGAGGCTGATGCCGATCGGATTGTTGACCTCGTGCGCGACGCCGGCGACGAGGCCGCCGAGGGCTGCGAGCCTCTCGGCATCGATCAGATTCTGCTGCGCGGTATTGAGCTCGATCAGCGCACTCTCGGCCTTCTCCTTCGACGCGCGCAGCTCGTCTTCGGTCTCACGCTTCGCGATCGCATTTTCGCGGAACACCTCCACCGCGCGCGCCATCGCGCCGACTTCGTCACGCGCGCGCGTGCCCTGCACCTCGCGGTCGAGGTCGCCGAGCGTGATCGCGCGCATCGCCGCCATGATCTGCTGCAGCGGCAGCCGGATCGACAGCGCGATCAGCACGCCGGCGGTGAGGATGATGCCGAGGAAGATCACGGCGATGGAAAGAACACGACGGGAAATGTCCGCCAGCGCGCGGTCGAACCTCTCCTGCGCCTTCTGCTCGCGCTGGCGCATCTTGGTGGAGAGGTCGTCGATGGCGCCGATCGCTTCGGCCTGGTTGGCGTCGATGGTGTTGCGCAGCAGCTCGGTGCGGCTCGTGAGCTGCTCGGAGAGCTTTGCAAAGCCCTCGCGCAGCGCAGCGGTGCGGGCCCCGAGCCGTTGCAGCGCCATGCGCTGAAGATCGTTGTCGGCGAGATCGATCATCACGGGGATGGTCTTCTCGATCGTCTCGGTGTTGCGGCGCGCGTCGTCGGCCGCCCCCGATGACAGCGACAGGTAGTAGGAATTGGCCGCGACCAGCATCGCGGTGAAGGCCTCGCGCGACTTGCCGAGCGAAGGCCAGATCAGCGCGTCGCGATGGCCGGTGGCGCCTTCGATGATGGAGTAGAGGCCGGCCATGTCCCTGGCCGGTCCCTGCACCTGCTCCTCATAGGTCCTGGCGATGGTGGCCTGCACGCCGCGCAGCTCGCCAAAGCCGTTGAGGAAGCGGTCGGTGGTGCGCTCCAGCTCCTCGACCGAGCCCGACAGCATCGGGTCCTTGGCGGCGCGGTTGGTCAGCGTGCCCAGCACCGCCTCGCGCAGCAGCAGGATCTCGGCGAACAGGTCGGGGCTCGGCTGGTTGATGTAGCGGTGGATCAGATTGTGCAGCCGCCCGGTCTCGCTTTCGAGCAGCGCCAGAATCCGGTCGGACTCGCGCACCTGGCGCACGTCGTCCCAGGCCGAGCTGAGCACCTGCGAGCCGTTCCAGATCAGCGCGACCAGCACCACCACCACGGCGGAGTTCAGCGCCGCGATCGACAGGATGCGCCAGCGGATCGGCACCGCCCGGAGCGCGCCGACGAGCCGCGCGCGCAGCCGCCCGATCGGGCCCGGCGATCTGTCTGCATGCTCGCTGTGTCCAAGCCCGGGCAAGAGGCCTCACTCCACCTTGCGAATGCGTTCGATCAGCGCGGCCGCGACCGGATCTTGCCCGGCCTTGGTGTAGATCGCGGCCATCGCGTCCTCGAACGGCTTGCGGTCGATATCCCTGACGATGGTGACGCCCGCCTCTTCCGCCTTGCGCTGCGACTGCTCCTCGAGGTGGCGCCACTTCTCGCGCATGAATCGGCTGGAACGAATTGCGGCTTCCCTGAAGACGGTCTGGTCGTCGGCCGACAGGCTTTTCCAGGCCTTCAGCGAGATCACCAGCACTTCCGGGCTCATCGTGTGCTCGGTGAGCGCAAGGTAGCCGGCATGCTTGTAGTGGTCCGTCGTGACGAAAGATGGCCAGTTGTTCTCGGCGCCGTCGATCAGATGGTTGGCAAGCCCGGCGAGCACCTGCCCATAGGGCATCTCGACCGGCTCCGCGCCGAGCGAGCGGATCATCTGGCTCATCAACTCCGACTGCTGCACCCGGATCCGCAATCCCTTGAGGTCCGAGACGTTTCTGACCGGGCGGGCGCCGTTGTAGATCGACCGCGCCCCGGAATCGTAGAAGGCGAGCCCGACGAAGCCGTAGGGCTCGAAGCTGCCGAGGATCTCGCTGCCGATCGGCCCGTCCAGCACCTTCTGCATGTGCTCGATGGACCGGAACAGGAACGGCATCGCCAGCACGTTCATCGCCGGAACGAAATTGCCGATCAGCGCCACATTGGTCCGGTTGAGATCGATCGCGCCGACCCGGGTCTGCTCGATGGTCTCCTTCTCCTCGCCGAGCTGGCGGGAGTGGAACACCTTGATCTCGTGCCGGCCGCCGCTGCGCTCGGCGATCAGGGCGCCCATGTAGCGCAGCGCCTGCACGGTCGGGTAATCCTCGGTCTGGGTGTCGGCGGCGCGGAATTCGCGCGCAACGGCGCCCGTCGCGCAGATGGCGATCAGAAGCGCGACGAAAACCACCCCGGCCCGCGAGCGTTCGGCACGGTTCAACACTGGCACACTCAACCCCTCAGTGGTGGAGTCTATGGCAGGAGGAAAAGGTTCAATGCAATCTAGCAGATGGTTGAGGGAAGGCTATGGCGCCCGGCGCCGCGGCGTGATTGTGAGACGCGGCCGGCGCTCATTCCCGGTTGAAACCGCAAATGCCGCGCCTTAAGCAGGGACAGCCGCCTTTTCGTCGTGCGGCACGGGAAGAGCCATCGTGACTTCAGCATCGCGCCTTTTGCAGATCGTCGCCGCCTTTGCGGCCCTCTCATTGGCCGCGCCGGCGCGCGCCGCCACCGATATCGCGCTGTGGCACGCCATGTCGGGCGAGCTCGGCAAGCAGCTCGAGAAGCTCGCCTCCGACTTCAACGCCTCGCAGTCCGATTATCGGATCGTGCCAACTTACAAGGGCAATTACACCGAGACGGTGACGGCGGCGATCTTCGCGTTTCGCTCGCGCAGCCAGCCCGCGATCGTCCAGGTCAACGAGGTCGCCACCGCCACCATGACCGCGGCCAGGGGCGCGATCTATCCGGTGTTCAGCCTGATGCGGGACATGAACGAGCCGTTCTCGCTGGGCGATTATCTTCCCGCGGTCTCCGGCTACTACACCGACGCGGCCGGCAATCTCCTGTCCTTCCCGTTCAATTCCTCGACGCCGATCCTCTATTACAACAGGACCATGTTCCGCGACGCCGGCCTCGATCCTGAGACGCCGCCGAAGACCTGGCCGGAGCTTGGCGCTGCCGCAAAACGTCTGCGTGATCGCGGCGCGGCGTGCGGCTTCACCACGTCCTGGCCGTCCTGGATCCATGTCGAGAATTTCTCCGCCTTCCACAATCTGCCGTTGGCGACGCGGGCGAACGGCTTTGCCGGGCTGGATGCGGAATTGACCATCAACAATCCGTCTCTGGTGCGTCACGTCGCCGAGCTCAGCGAGTGGCAGAAGACCAAGGTGTTCGACTATAGCGGCCGCGGCCAGTCGGCCGAGCCGCGCTTCCAGAACGGCGAATGCGGCATCTTCATCGGCTCTTCGGCGACGCGCGCCGACATCAAGGCAAATTCGAAGTTCGAGATCGGCTACGGCATGATGCCGTATTGGCCCGACGTGAAGGGCGCGCCGCAGAACTCGATCATCGGTGGCGCCACGCTGTGGGTGCTGCGCGACCGGCCGCGCGAGGAATACAAGGGTGTGGCGCGATTCTTCGCCTATCTGTCGCAGCCCGGCGTGCAGGCCGCCTGGCACCAGAACACCGGCTATCTGCCTGTTACCCGCGCCGCCTTCGAGCTGACGCGCGCGCAAGGGTTTTACGAGCGCAATCCGGGCTCGGCGATCTCGTTCGAGGAGATCACGCTGCATCCGCCGACGGAGAATTCGAAGGGCATCCGGCTCGGCTCGTTCGTGCTGATCCGCGGCGCGATCGAGGACGAGCTGGAGCAGGCCTTTGCCGGCCGCAAGAGCGCGCAAGGAGCGCTCGATTCCGCGGTCGAGCGCGGCAACAAGCTGCTGCGCCAGTTCGAGCGCGCAAGCCCGGACCGGTAGCGATTTTGGCCTTTCCGCAACCGCGAATGAAGTGCGCTCCCTCTCCCGCTTGCGGGAGAGGGTTGGGGAGAGGGTGTCTCCGCAACGGGACAATCCCCAAGAGGAGAAAGCCCCCACCCGGCGCTTCGCGCCGACCTCCCCCGCAAGCGGGAGAGGTGCACCGCGTTCTGGGCTTGTGCCGGATCAACTCAAGCCCGTCCTGCGTGAGCGAGTGCGGATGACAAACGTTCCAACGCAACAACTGCCTCCCTTCGCCGACGCCGAAAGCTTCCGCGCCTGGCGCTCCGCTTCCTCGCAATGGCTGCCGATCGCGCTCGACATCGCGCGCAGCCACGGTCTCGATGCCAGCTCGCCGCATGTGTTTTCGACCGGCACCAATCTCGTGGTCGGGCTCGGCGAAAAGCTGATCCTGAAAATCTTCCCGCCGCTGCTGCGCGCGCAGTTCGTCTCCGAGCGCGGCTCGCTGACACAGCTTGCAGGCCGCCTCCATCTGCCGATCCCCGAGATCGTCGCGGAAGGTGAGCGCGACGGCTGGCCTTATCTGATCATCACGCGGCTTGCCGGCACGCTCGGCTCGGAGGTGTGGCCATCGCTGCCGGAAGCGCAGAAGGAGCGCGTGCTGCGCCAGATCGGCGAGACCATTGCCGCCGTGCAGCGCGCCCCGCTCGGCCCGCTCGCGCAGATCCAGCCGCGCTGGGACGACTTCATGCGCGCCCAGATGCAGGGCTGCAAGGCGCGGCATACGCGTCTCGGCCTTGCACCAAAATTCCTCGCCGGCCTCGACGACCTCCTGCGTGATGCGGCCGAGCTCATTCCGATGGACGCGCCGCCGGTGATTCTGATCGGCGAATACATTCCGGAGAATTTTCTGCTCGCCTGCCATGACGATCAATGGTCGCTTGCCGGCCTGTTCGACTTCGGCGACGTGCTGGCGGGGTGGCGCGACTACGATCTGCTCGGCCCCGGCGCCTTCATGGCGGCGGGCCGGCCGGGGAGGGTGCGCAACCTGCTCGAAGGCTTTGGCTATGCGAAGCCGGACCACGCGCTGAAGCGGCGGCTGATGGCCCTGATGCTGCTGCACCGCGCCAGCGACCTCAACAGCCACATTTGCATCGAGGGCTGGCAGGAGAGGGCGGATGATCTCGTCGAGTTGCAGGAGCTGATCTGGCCGGGGTGATCGGCGGAGATCACCACCGGCGTCGTCCTGGCCTTCGCCCGGGCAGCAACGGCGGGAGGTGTGCCCCCTAAATGAGCGTGGCGTTTCGCAAGACCAATTTATGTGCAAGCGCGCAGCTTTGTATGCAATGCCTCCGACTTGGCTTCTGATCGCCAGCTTGGCTGTGGAGTAATATTATCTCGCAATTTTAATAGCTTAGGTCTCGGGTAATTCCTCATTAAGCTTTGGCACGAACCTTGCGAATCCAGTTCCAACCAGAAACTTTTGAGTTGGAGCCGTTTCATGAAGCGCCGCGATTTCCTCAAGTCCGTTTCCGGATTGGCCGCAGGCGCGGCGCTTCCGGCCGTGCCCTCCGTGATCTCGTCGGCCAGGGCCGATGCGCGCTCGGAGACACTGCTGATCGTCTCGGAAGGCGGGCCCAACAATCTCGACATCCATGGCGTCGGCACCAACGTGCCGGGCTACGAAGTCTCCTGGAATTGTTACGACCGCCTGGTCAGCCACGAGATGAAGAGCGGTCCCGGCGGCGTGCCCTATTACGACCGCGACAAGTTCAAGGGCGAACTCGCCGAGGACATCAAGATCGACGACATGTCGGTCACCTTCAAGCTGAAGAAGAACGCCAAATTCCACGACGGTGCACCGGTCACTGCCAAGGACGTGAAGTGGTCGCTCGACCGCGCGGTGAGCGTCGGCGGCTTCCCGACTTTCCAGATGAGCGCGGGCTCGCTCACGAAACCCGAGCAGTTCGTCGTGATCGATGACTACACGGTGCGTGTCGACTTCCTGAAGAAGGACAGACTGACGATCCCCGATCTCGCGGT
The DNA here is from genome assembly GCF_029846715.1 of Bradyrhizobium nivariense. Lineage (GTDB taxonomy): Bacteria > Pseudomonadota > Alphaproteobacteria > Rhizobiales > Xanthobacteraceae > Bradyrhizobium. The sequence continues at coordinate 4,420 of NZ_JARVWW010000014.1, read as the reverse complement.
GATCGTGCCCTGCATCATCAACTCCGAGCTGGTGAAGAAGAACGCCAGCGAGAAGGATCCGTGGGGTCTCGAGTTTACAAAACAGCAGACCGCGGGCTCCGGCGCCTACAAGGTGACGAAGTGGACCGCCGGCACTGAAGTGGTCATGGAGCGCAACGACGACTGGGTCGGCGGGCCCTTGCCGAAGATCAAGCGCGTGATCTGGCGCATGGTGCCGCAGGCCGGCAATCGCCGGGCGCTGCTGGAGCGCGGCGACGCCGACATTTCCTACGAATTGCCGTTCAAGGATTTCCAGGAGATGAAGGCGAGCGGCAAGCTCAACGTGGTGTCGCTGCCGTTCTCCAACGGCATCCAGTACATCGGCATGAACGTGACCAAGCCGCCGTTCGACAATCCCAAAGTACGTCAGGCGGTCGCCTACGCGATTCCCTATCAGAAGATCATGGACGCCGTGATGTTCGGGCTGGCCAACCCGATGTTCGGCGCGGCAAAGGACAAGCCGACCGAAGTCGCCTGGCCGCAGCCGCACAAATACAACACCGACATGGAAAAGGCGAAGGCACTTCTCGCTGAGGCCGGCTACGCCAACGGCTTCGAGACCACGATCTCGTTCGACCTGAATTTTGCAGGCGTCAACGAGCCGCTCTGCGTGCTGGTGCAGGAGAGCCTGGCCCAGATCGGCATCAAGACCACCATCAACAAGGTGCCCGGCGCCAACTGGCGCACCGAGCTGAACAAGAAGGAGATGCCGCTGTTCACCAACGTGTTCTCGGGCTGGCTCGATTACCCCGAGTACTTCTTCTACTGGTGCTATCACGGCAACAATTCCGTCTTCAACACCATGAGCTACAAGTCGGCGGAGATGGACAAGCTCATCGACGGCGCCCGCGTCGCGGCCGCGACCGGCGACATTGCGACCTACGACGCCGATGTGAAGGGCTTTGTCGACCTCGCCTACAGCGACATCCCGCGCATCCCGCTGTACCAGCCCTTCGTCAACGTCGCGATGCAGAAGAACATCAGCGGCTACCAATACTGGTTCCACCGCCGCCTGGATTATCGCGCGATGGCGAAGGGGTGAGGCGTCATGGCGCGCGACATAGCCGCGTCTCTCTGCATCTCTCGCTCAAGTGAGGGGAGCACGCCTCTCTCATTCCCTCTCCCGTTGTGGGAGAGGGGCGGGTGAGGGGTCGCCACGAACTCCGACCTCGCTTCGGGCTACCCCTCACCCCAACCCTCTCCCACAAGGGGAGAGGGGGCGCAGGGGTGCGCGCGGCTCGATCTCATCTCCACATCACGAGGTCATCATGCTGACCATGATCGGCAAGCGCCTGATGTTCGCGATCCCGTCGCTGATCGGGGTCGTCATCGTCACCTTCCTGCTCACACGCGCGCTGCCCGGTGATCCCGCCGCGTATTTCGCAGGTCCCGCGGCAACGAAGGAAGCCGTCGAGCAGATCCGCAAGAAGCTCGGCCTCGACAGGCCGCTGATCGAGCAATTCTTCCGCTACACCAACGATCTCGCCCATGGCGATTTCGGCAACTCGCTCACGACGGGACAGCCGGTCGCGGCCGAGATCCGCAATCGCCTGCCGGCCTCCGCGGAGTTGACGCTGCTCGGACTCGTCGTCTCGATCGTCATCGCCATTCCGCTCGGTGTGCTGGCGGCGACGCGGCCGGGATCATGGGTTGATCATCTCTGTCGTGTGACGACGACGGCCGGCGTCTCGCTGCCGGTGTTCTTCACCGGCCTCGTGCTGGTTTATGTCTTCTATTTCCAGCTTGGCTGGTCGCCCGCGCCGCTCGGCCGGCTCGATGTGTTCTACAGCGCACCGCCGACGGTAACAGGCTTCTATCTGATCGACACCCTGATCGCGCGCGACCTCGAGGCGTTCCGTTCGGCATGCAGTCAGCTCATTCTGCCGGCGACGACGCTTGCGATATTCTCGCTGGCGCCGATCGCGCGCATGACGCGCGCCTCGATGCTGGCGGTGCTCTCCTCCGAGTTCGTCCGCACAGCGCGCGCCAGCGGCCTGTCGCCCGCGACCGTCATCGTCACCTACGCCTTCCGCAACGCGATGCTTCCCGTCATCACCACGCTCAGCATGGTGTTCTCGTTCCTGCTCGGTGCCAACGTGCTGGTCGAAAAAGTGTTCGCCTGGCCCGGCATCGGCTCCTACGCGGTCGAAGCGCTGATCTCGTCGGACTTCGCGCCGGTGCAGGGTTTCGTGCTGACCATGGCGGTCATGTACGTGCTGCTCAATCTGGTGATCGACATTCTCTATGGCGTGATCGATCCGCGCGTGCGGCTGGAGGGCTGAACCATGTTGAGGTTTCGTCCGATGCAAACTCCGACGAAGGTGCGCCCCCTCTCCCGCTTGCGGGGGAGGGTTGGGGAGGGGGTATCTCCGCGGGCGAGAGTCCCGATGTGGAGAGAGCCCCCACCCGGCGCGTTGCGCCGACCTCCCCCGCAAGCGGGAGAGGTAAGACACCCCCGCGGCTTGCTGGTTCGATCAAACACCATCCGGATGGTCCCATGAGCACCGTTGCGCCTGCTGTTGAACCCGTCGGTCCCGCGCGGACCTCGGGACTCGTCGCGCTCCTCGAGCAGACCCGCTACGTGCTCGGCGAGAACAAGGTCACGGGTTTTGCCTTCGCGCTGCTGATCGTGATCCTCCTTGCCGCGATCTTCGGCCCCTATGTGGTGCCGTATGACCCGTTGGCGTCCGACACTGCGGCGTCGCTGAAGCCGCCGTCGGCCGCGCACTGGTTCGGCACCGACCAATTGGGCCGTGACATCTTCAGCCGGGTCGTGGTGGCGACGCGGCTCGATACGTTCATTGCGGTCGCCTCCGTCGTGCTGGTGTTTTTGATGGGCGGGCTCGCGGGCATCGCGGCCGGCTATTTCGGCGGCTGGACCGACCGCATCGTCGGCCGCATCGCCGACACCATCATGGCCTTCCCGCTGTTCGTACTGGCGATGGGCATCGTCGCCGCGCTCGGCAACACCGTGCAGAACATCATCCTGGCGACAGCGATCGTGAACTTCCCGCTCTATGCCCGCGTCGCGCGCGCCGAAGCCAACGTGCGCCGCAACGCCGGCTTCGTGCAGGCCGCGCGGCTGTCGGGCAACGGCGAGTTCCGCATTCTCCTCGTGCATATCCTGCCGAACATCATGCCGATCATGATCGTGCAGATGTCGCTGACCATGGGCTACGCCATCCTCAATGCCGCCGGCCTGTCCTTCATCGGCCTCGGCGTCCGTCCGCCGACGGCAGAATGGGGCATCATGGTCGCCGAAGGCGCCGGCTTCATGGTCTCCGGCGAATGGTGGATCGCGCTGTTCCCGGGCCTCGCTCTGATGATCGCCGTGTTCTGCTTCAACCTCCTCGGCGACGGTCTGCGCGACATCGTCGACCCGCAGCGGAGGACGTGATGACTGTTTCAAGATTCTCCGCTCTGCAGCGGTCGAAATTGTTCAATGAATTCAATCCCGTTCTACTGTGCATGGGGTTGTTTTCGACATTTTTGGTTGGGAGGCACCCATGACCGCCCAGCCCCTGCTCGATGTCCAGGACCTCACCGTCGAATTCACCACCCGCCGCGGCATCGTCAAGGCGGTGCAACACGTCAACATCTCCGTCGCCAAGGGCGAGACGCTCGCTATCGTCGGCGAGTCCGGCTCCGGCAAGTCGGTGACCTCCTATGCGGTGATGCGCATCCTCGACCGGGCGGGGCGGATCGCCGAAGGCTCGGTGATGTTCTCGGGCATCGACGTCAAGGCCGCGACCGAGGACCAGATGCGCGATTTGCGCGGCCGCGAAGTCTCGATGATCTTCCAGAATCCGCGTGCCGCGCTCAATCCGATCCGCAAGGTCGGTGACCAGATCGAGGACGTGCTGCGCACCCATGTGCAGCAGGCCATGGTTTCGGACCGCGGAGAAAAGGCGATCGAGGCGCTGGAGCAGGTCAAGATCGCCCGCCCGCGCGAGCGCTATCACGCCTATCCGTTCGAATTGTCCGGCGGCATGTGCCAGCGCGTCGTCATCGCGCTCCCGCTCGCCTGCAATCCGCAGCTTTTGATCGCGGACGAGCCGACGACTGGATTGGACGTCACCACGCAGAAGGCGGTGATGGATTTGATCGTCGAGCTGACCAAGCGCAAGGCGATGTCCACCATCCTGATCACGCATGATCTCGGCCTTGCGGCCGCCTATTGCGACCGCGTCGTGGTGATGGAAAAGGGCCGGGTGGTCGAGACCGCAAAGGCCGCCGACATCTTCGCCAATCCGCAGCACCCCTACACGAAAAAGCTGATGCGCGCGACGCCGCGGCTCGGCGTGAGCTTGCGGGATCTGCTGCCGGAGGAGGAATCTCTTGCCTCTCCCCGCGTGCGGGGAGAGGCAAGAGATTCCTCCTC
>NZ_JARVWW010000149.1 GCF_029846715.1 Bradyrhizobium nivariense | reverse complement strand
TGATGGGCAAATTCCGTGACGGCATGCCGGTGACCGGGCAGGCGGTGACGGTGATCCTGTCCTCGATCGACCGCATCAAGGAAATTTTGGCCGGGCTGGAGGCGACCGAAGCCGAGCCCGAGGGCACTGACCGCGACCTCATCGACAAGCTGGAAGCGATGGTCGAGCAGGGCATGGCGGCTATGGCTGCCGGTGCTGCTCCCGTGGCCGAAGCGCCGCCGCTGGTGCCGGAAGCGCCGGCTGCGGTGGAAGCCGCGCCTGCCAGCCAGGGTGCGCTGGCCGACCAGACCGTGGAGCGCCCGCTCCGTCCCGGCGAAGTCTCGCTTGACGAGCTCGAGCGCGCCTTCCGCGAAACCGCGATCGAAGCGCCGACCCCCGTTGCCAAGGCTGAAGTCAAGGCCGAGCCGGCCGCTGAAGCCCCAGTGCCTGTTGCCAAGGAAGCTGCCAAGGAAACTGCCAAGGAGACCAAGGCACCCAAGGAAAAGCCCGCCCCGAAGAAGTCGGCGGCCGACGAGACCGCCGTCGAGGGCGACCGCATCGCCAACCAGTCGATCCGCGTCAATGTGGATACGCTGGAGCATCTGATGACCATGGTCTCCGAGCTGGTCTTGACCCGCAACCAGCTTTTGGAGATCTCCCGCCGCAACGAGGACACCGAGTTCAAGGTGCCGCTGCAGCGGCTGTCCAACG
>NZ_JARVWW010000148.1 GCF_029846715.1 Bradyrhizobium nivariense | reverse complement strand
TGAGCTGCTGCCGGTTTGATGGACGGCTGGTTAAGCTAATCCCACCTTGCGCTCGAACTCAACAGGGCTGAGATATCCGATCGTCGAATGACGGCGGATGGCATTGTAGAACCGCTCGATATAGTCGAACACATCCGCCCTGGCCTCGTTTCTGGTGCGATATAGTTTACGGGCGGTCCGCTCGGTCTTCAGCGACGAGAAGAAGCTCTCCATCGCCGCGTTGTCCCAGACGTTGCCGGATCGACTCATGCTGCAGACGATGCCGCTGTCAGCCATCAGCCGCTGGAACTGCTCGCTGGTGTATTGGCTGCCCTGGTCCGAGTGATGCAACAGCTCGTTCGGCTTGCCGCGTCGCCAGACTGCCATCAGCAGGGCATCCGCGACCAATTGGGCTGTCATGCTGGCGCTCATCGACCAGCCGACCACCCGGCGTGAGAACAGATCGATCACGGCCGACACGTAGAGCCAGCCCTCCGCGGTCCAGATGTAGGTGAAGTCGGCGATCCACTTCTGGTTCGGCCGCTCGGCCACGAACTGCCGGTCCAGAAGATTCGACGCTACGGTTGCGGCTTGGCGATCGCCTTCGTCCTTCGGCAGACGCCGGCGCCGTGGTCGCGCCCGCAGGGCCTGCAAGTGCATCAACCGCTCGATCCGGTGCAGACCGCATTCGACACCGTCCGCCAGCAGGTCTCGCCAGACACGCCGTGCTCCAT
>NZ_JARVWW010000147.1 GCF_029846715.1 Bradyrhizobium nivariense | reverse complement strand
CCGTTTTGGGGAGCCTGCCGCCGGTCGTCCGCCGAGCGCCAGACCAAAGTGATGGACGATCGCGTCCAGCCTCGCGGTCCGTCGCGCCGATGGAGCCAGTACCCCTTCAGCAAAGCGCTCAGTGAAGACCTGGCGCCCACATAGGACGGCGTTGCAGCGGAAGCGGCGGACGTCGCGAGCGCGACCGCCACGACGACCGGTTCTCCCAGCATCACCGACGGATGCACGCCAGCTCTACTTCTGATTGTCTCCCGCAGACTACGAAAGGATGGGCAGGATTCTAAACTAAGCTCGGTCGCCGCCGGCCCGGTTGTTGCCCCAGAAGCGCTATCAAGCTCTAATTTGTCGGAGGCCGTCGCGGACGAGATCAAACGGGACGCAACCAGCACGCGCCATTCATCCGGCCGCTATGCAGATACTTATCTCCAAATATCGGAGCAGATCATCAAAGCGCTTCCTTCCGGCATATGCGGAAAGGCGCTTCGGCGGGGAGCGCGCTTTCAGTGCGCTCCCGCTTCTCTATGCCCTTCGCGCCCGGCAAGGCGAGACACGATTTTGCTTTCGTGGCCTTCCGATTGAGCTTCTCAGTCGTCGCTTCCTCCGCGAAAAGTGAGCGCCCGCTCTAAGTACCAAGAAGGGTCATCGCCGGACGAATCTGTCTCGACAAACTGTTCGCTTTCGTCGCTACTTCCTTCAAGGGGATCCTCGCTCTCAGCTTGGAGATACAGTTGAGGCCTGTCCGCCCGCTGCCATTCACCGTTGCCATTCAGCGTCCACTTATCGCGATGCCGTTTGGGATCAAGCACAAACTCGTTTCCACCCACGTCAACAAAGCCCATCTGCTCCA
>NZ_JARVWW010000146.1 GCF_029846715.1 Bradyrhizobium nivariense | reverse complement strand
GTGGGCTTGCCCAGGATTGAGGATATTTTCCGACACATCCCTGCCGATCGCAAAGCGCTCCGCACGCGGAAGGTAGGCCCTATCGTTATCCGGATCAAAGAGTTGCCTCATCAGGATATTCAGCTCCCACACAGCATCTGACTGTTTCTCAACCGCATCTCGAACCAGTTGGCGTAAGACCTGGAACCCAGTCGCCGTGTCGCGCATTTTGTGAAGCAACAGATCCGCATGAATCTTGCGGAACTCGAAATTGTCCGGCATCGCGGCAATGCCCTCTTCGACCGCTGAGAGCGCTGCCGGCCAATCCTTTGCTTCCATCGCCGATCGAATTGTCCGGCGGATTGAGGATACGCGCGCTCGGCGTTGGTCTTCCGCAATCCGTTTCGCATCAGCGGCTTTAGCTTCATCGCTGCTGCGCCAAGTACCGTTGATAATTTTCGGCAAGACGTGGTCGATGTCGATCGGATTACCGATAAAGGCAATGTGGCCGTCGCGGTCGACGACGAACGATGTCGGAATCGCAAGAGAAGAGCTGGCATCCATCCAAAGCTTGTTCATTGCGCGGGTACTGTCGAACCCGATTCGATAGTTGAGATTTGAGAACTTTTCAGTCAACCATGCGTCCAACTTGGCGCGAGCCTCATCCGCCGTTGGTGCTTTTTCATTAGCTGCGACTCCGACGACCTCAAGCCCCTCGTCGTTATATTTTGCTTGCAGCTCTATCAGATGGGGCATCGCCTCCTCACATGAGAGCCGGTCCCGGAAATCTGCACAGGACGCTAAGTGGAGTTTCTGCCTGACGGCGGGCACGATAGGCCCCGCGAATCAGGAGAGACCATGAGCAGACGACCCCGCCGGAACCACTCACCGGCCT
>NZ_JARVWW010000145.1 GCF_029846715.1 Bradyrhizobium nivariense | reverse complement strand
CCGCCGGTCCAAGCCATGATCGCCTTCATCGATGATCATCGTGGGGCGCATGGGGTCGAGCCGATTGCAAGGTCCTGCCGATCGCCCCCTCGACCTACCACGCCCATGTGGCCAAGCGGCGCGATCCCGCCAAGCTGTCGGCGCGCGCCAGGCAGGACGCCGCGTTGAAGATCGAGGTTCGGCGCGTCTTCGATCAGAACTTCTCCGTCTACGGCGCGCGCAAGGTCTGGCGGCAGCTCAAGCGCGAAGGCTTCGATGTTGCCCGTTGCACGGTGTCGCGACTGATGCGGGACATGGGTTTGCAAGGGGTCATCCGCGGCAAATCCGTCAAGACCACGATCAGCGATAAGGCGGCGCCATGCCCGCTGGATCACGTCAACCGCCAGTTCAGGGCACCACGGCCGAACGTCCTCTGGCTCTCCGACTTCACCTATGTCGCGACCTGGACCGGCTTCGTCTATGTCGCCTTCGTCATCGACGCCTATGCCCGCAGGATCGTGGGCTGGCGGGCCTCCCGCACGGCGCACGCAGGCTTCGTGCTCGATGCGCTGGAGCAGGCCCTGCACGATCGCCGACCGGTCCATCGCGGCGGGCTCGTGCATCATAGCGATAGGGGCAGCCAATACGTCTCTATCAAATACACCGAGCGCCTGGCTGAAGCTGGCGTCGAGCCTTCTGTCGGCAGTGTCGGAGATTCCTATGACAACGCTCTCGCCGAAACCATCAACGGTCTCTACAAGGCCGAGGTGATCCATCGGCGCGGACCATGGCGCAGCTTCGAGGCCGTCGAGTTCGCGACGCTGGAATGGGTGGACTGGTTCAACAACCGGCGGCTCCTGGAGCCCATCGGCAACATCCCGCCGGCCGAAGCCGAGCAACGCTACTACGCCA
>NZ_JARVWW010000144.1 GCF_029846715.1 Bradyrhizobium nivariense | reverse complement strand
CACGCTGAGCGACCTGAACTGGTCACACGATGCGCATAACAGCACGAACTCTCACGCCCGGATTGCCGCCAGGAGCGGCTTGATGCCGACGATGTTCATTACGCGCGTGAGGTTGTAGGCGAGTACGTTCAGCGCCATTTCGGTCGCGACATTGGGCAACCGCTTCATTAGAAAGTGTGTTGCACCCATCCGCATCTTCAGTGTGGCGAACGGATGCTCGACGGTTTCGCGGCGCACACGCATGGCTTGCGGGTTCTGATCGAGCCGCGCCTGCGCGGCCTCGACGACGTGTTCGTGTTCCCAGCGTTTGATGCGGCGCTCGTTGGACGTCGTGCACTGATCCTTGAACGGGCATGTGCGGCACGCCTTCGTCAAGTAAATCCGCATTTTCTGGCCATCTTCATCAGCGGTGAAGTGGTGCGCCAGCTTCTCGTCGGCCGGGCAGCGATAGACGTCGTCCTTGGCCAAATAGACAAAATCAGGTTTCCCAAAGCGGCCTGCCGACTTGGCTCCCGAAGTTTGCGGCTTGGGTAGCGTGACCGCGACCCCGGCCTGTTCGCATGCCAGGATTTCCTCACCTTTAAAGTAGCCCCGATCCGCAACGACGTCCAAATTATCGCTGCGCAGCGCGGCTTTCGCCGCCTGCGCCATCGTCGCCAGTTGCGATCTATCGGTGCCGACGTTGGTGACCTCGTGCGCGACAATCAGATGGTTCGTGGTGTCGACCGCACTTTGTACGTTGTAGGCGACCATGCCTGAGCCGCGCCCGCTCGTTGCCATCGAGCGGCAATCGGGATCGGTCAGCGATATCTGCTTGTCGGGCGAGGCGAGCAATGCCTTTTCAATCGCGGCCAGCCGTTTCACTTCTTCTTCGAGCTTCGCCAGCTTTTCCCTAAGCC
>NZ_JARVWW010000143.1 GCF_029846715.1 Bradyrhizobium nivariense | reverse complement strand
CAACGCGCAAGAAATCTCCCGCAGGGAAGCCAAGCCTACTCTCCGCGCCAAGCTCTACGCCGATTCTGGCGTGCTCTGGCAATAGTTCGCGCAACGCTCCGGCAAGTGCTGATACACCCTCATCCTTTGGATTCGGGCTTGGCCAGCTCCGGCAATTTTTGACCCAGGTCGTCTCTCTGTAAAACTGGTCGATCCCCTCGGGAACGACTGCAACGGCCTCACCGGACGAAAGAATAAGAAGAAATCGCGGCCGAGTCGTCTGCTGCGGCGTGGTGCTAGGCTCGCCAACGAAATATCGCAAATTGTGTTCGGAGGTCACCAGAAGCGCGTCAATGGCATGTTCTTTCATCAAACGCCGCGCTCGCTCGACCCGGCCTTCGTATTCGGCTCGCGGGAAGGAAGCGTAAGGAATCGTTCTGATAGAACCAGGATGAAGAGCATTCATGGCTTTTCTCCAAGAAGTACGCCAACCGCGGGGTGACGAGAAAGTCAACGCTGGTCGATAACACATCTTCTAGCTGCGCATGCTCATTGGGCAGCATCCTTCGAAAGAGACACACCTGTGTGTTTCGGTACGAAAAGCGTGGGGATGCAGAGTTTCTCGCCAACATCGTGTGGATGCCATGCACAGTGTGATCCAGGATGGCAGCTGGTGTCGTCAGCGCAGCAAGGAGCATTTGCAGCGGCTGCACGGTGCGCATTGGCCTTCTCCTCAGCCGGGCAAATACTCGGTGCTCCAGCTTTCACTTACGACTTTCGCGCCGGACAGCGCGTCGATTTCGGCTTCGCGGTATTGCAGTCCCTGCAGAACTTGCCGCGTCGAAGCGCCGTATTTTTCCGCAGGAGGCAGCACATAGACTTTTCCGATAGCCGAGCGCATCGCGTAGTGATCAACTTGCGTTA
>NZ_JARVWW010000142.1 GCF_029846715.1 Bradyrhizobium nivariense | reverse complement strand
TGGGGTGGTCGCGGGCTGACTACCCTGCGCTTTTCCAGATTGCAGATGATGCTGGGTGTCGGTGATTGCGCCGCCAAGCCCAGTCATCAATGCCGATAACCCTGAGAGGTCAGCTGGCCGACGGCTATGGTGTCACGACACCTCACTCACCGGCAGCGTCTGCCGTTTTGGGGAGCCTGCCGCCGGTCGTCCGCCGAGCGCCAGACCAAAGTGATGGACGATCGCGTCCAGCCTCGCGGTCCGTCGCGCCGATGGAGCCAGTACCCCTTCAGCAAAGCGCTCAGTGAAGGCCTGGCGCCCACATAGGACGGCGTTGCAGCGGAAGCGGCGGACGTCGCGAGCGCGACCGCCACGACGACCGGTTCTCCCAGCATCACCGACGGATGCACGCTAGCTCTACTTCTGATTGTCTCCCGCAGACTACGAAAGGATGGGCAGGATTCTAAACTAAGCTCGGCCGCCGCCGGCCCGGTTGTTGCCCCAGAAGCGCTATCAAGCTCTAATTTGTCGGAGGCCGTCGCTGACCTTGCCCCCAAGTTTTATCCAGTTCTGAGTTCGCCCGCCATTGGATTTGCCCGGTTGGTGCGCATTTCGCTGATGGTGAGCCGTGATTTCACGCGATGGTGAGCAGGCATTTCGCGCGATCGTGAGCAGCCGCTTTGGCCGACATGGTGATTGGGTCAGGGGTTTGAGTTGGCGTCAAGAGTTTGATTGCGGGCGTTTTGTTTTCGCATGCTTTCTCCGGAGAGTTGAAGGCGGTGAGCGTTGTGAACGAGGCGGTCCAGGATGGCGTCGCCGAGGGTTGGGTCACCGAACACGTCAGAGTACCCCTATTCTCGAGCGGGTCGTGTCTCACGTCACGATCACTGACCCGCATCATTTTCTGTTCGGGCACCGGCTCGAG
>NZ_JARVWW010000141.1 GCF_029846715.1 Bradyrhizobium nivariense | reverse complement strand
GTGTCAGGCAAGTGCACCAGCTCGTTGTCGCTCACGTTGAGCGACTGGAGCCCCGGCGGAAGGGCGGCGGGCAATGTCGTCAGGCCTAGGTTCAAGAGCTCCAGCCCTACATAGCCGTCGCCGGCCTCTCCGCAGGCACGCATTCGTCTTACCGCCTCTTGCCGGTCCTCGTCTTCCGTCTGCCCCTCCTCGCCGGCCCAGGTGTCCAAGATCTGGTCAAGCCGCGATTGCCTGAGGACGGGGTCTTCAAGGTCCGTCGGAAGGCTTGCAGGGCCTGAGGCCCGCGTGCCGTACAAGGTTTCGGTCCACTGCGCCGCGGCTGGGGTGAGCCGGCGGCCTCCTCTTGAAGTATCGCCATCGCCCGGCCGAGGCTCTCGGCCGAGTATCGATGCCCCGAGATTTTGCTCCCAAGGAATTTCGGAGGTCGTTGGCCACCCCGGCACCACGTCACCGACCTCCGCCCACGATCGCTCCTCCTGATCGACACTATGCGTCGGCCAATCGGCAGCTGCATCCATGCCGTGCCAACGATCCGTTAGACCGAAATTACCGGCTGGCAACTGGCCAGCGCGATCCGCCGCCGCAAAAAGCATATGCTGATTGAGCCCTTGTTCAGAGTAGGCGGGCGGATCCGAGAGCCACCGCGAGGTACCTTGCCCGACACGATCCTCGTCCGGCATTCTCAAAGGATTCGCATTCAGGTGCTGCTGAAACCCCGCTTGGTCCGCCTGCTGCTGTTCTAGCCCGTCGTAATACGTCCACTCGACATCTGGGCCCTCGAATTGGTTGAGATTGTTGAACGGATCCACCCCACTCTCCTTCGACAGATTGAGCAGCTAACGCCGGACACGGATAAACAATTCTTGGTAAGATGCTTGGCTTTCGAGAAGCTGACGAGAAATTGGCATCAA
>NZ_JARVWW010000140.1 GCF_029846715.1 Bradyrhizobium nivariense | reverse complement strand
AGTGTCTGTCCGGGAACATCTTGAATCATCGGAATCATTTGTGATTCAAGGGTGGCGGTCCGATTTGAAGGAGCGCCCATGTGGACGAAGGAGAATCGCGGTCGCTACGACCGCAGCCGGCTACGCTATCCCAGCGATTTGACCGATGAGGAATGGGCGTTGGTGGAGTCGCTGATTGCGCCGGCCAAGCGCGGCGGCAACAAGCGCACGGTCAAAGTGCGCGAGGTGGTCAATGGCCTGATGTATGTGCTGAGCACCGGTTGCCAATGGCGAGCGATCCCGAAGGATCTGCCGCCGCGCAGCACGGTGCACGACTATTTTGACTTGTGGGCTTGGGACGGCACGCTCGATCGCATCCATCACGCGCTTTATGTGCAATGTCGTGAGTTGGCCAACCGAGAACCCAGCCCGAGCGCCGCCATCATCGACAGTCAGAGCGTCAAGAGCGCGGAAAAAGGGGGGCGTGGATTGACCCGCATGGCTACGATGCGGGAAAGAAGATCAAGGGCAAGAAGCGCCACATCCTAGTCGATACCCAGGGCTTGCTGCTCCACGCCCTTGTGCATTCGGCGGACATCCAGGATCGCGACGGCGGGGTGCTGGTGATGGCCACACTGTTTGGCCTGCATCCATTCCTGTTGAAGCTCTATGCCGACGGCGGCTATCAGGGGCCGCTCTTTCAGTCCGCCGTTCGCAAAATCCTCCGGCAAATCGACATCGAGATAGTCAAGCGCTCCGATATAGCAAAGGGCTTTGCGGTCTTGCCCAAGCGATGGATCGTCGAACGCACCATCGCGTGGCTCAACCGCTGCCGCCGCTTGGCCAGGGATTGGGAGTGTCTCAACCGAAAGGCCTTGGCGTTCTTGCGCTTGGCCTCAATCCGCCTCATGCTGAGAAAGCTCTGTCAGAAAACATCATGATCCCGGACAGACTCT
>NZ_JARVWW010000013.1 GCF_029846715.1 Bradyrhizobium nivariense | reverse complement strand
GCCTCGCCAGCGCATAAGCGGGAGTTCATCGACAAACTCGAGCCTCAAACTGCCGTTTGCCACGACGAGCACTTGCCACATCGCTCCAAAACTCCGCAGAACGCCAAATGCGTCACAAGCTCTCAGGGTGACGGTGATCTATTTGGACGCGCAGCGCCTCCACATCGTCATTGCAATGACGGCTTCGCCGTCACTTCTTATCCCTGAAATACGGCTCGACCGGACCGTGCACCTTGATGGTCAGCGGGTTGCCGTGACGATCCTTGGCATTGCCGGCGGTGACGCGGACCCAGCCTTCGCTGATGCAGTACTCCTCGACATTGGTCTTCTCGACGCCCTTGAAGCGGACGCCGACGTCGCGCGCCAGGATGTCTGCGTTGTAATAGGGGCTGTTCGGATTGACCGAGAGGCGGTCCGGAAATTCGTCGCTCATGATTGTCTCGCTCATAACAGGGTCTCGATTTGCTGCCGCAATCCTTCGGGCCGCGCGGTCGGCGCATAGCGCGAAACCACCTTGCCGGCGCGATCGACCAGGAATTTGGTGAAATTCCATTTGATGGAGGCACCGAGCAGGCCGGATTGCTGGCGTTTCAGGTACTCATACAACGGATGCGCATTGCTGCCGTTGACGTCGATCTTCTCGAACAGGGGAAAGGTGACGTCGTAATTGGTCGAGCAGAACGCCTGGATCTCGCTCGCCTGCCCCGGCTCCTGCGCACCGAACTGGTTGCATGGAAAGCCGAGCACCGAGAAGCCGCGCGGCGACAGGTCGCGATGCAGGTCCTCCAGGCCGCGATATTGCGGCGTGAAGCCGCATTTGCTCGCGGTGTTGACGATCAGCAGCACCTGTCCCTCGAAGCTGCGCAGGGCGACTTCTTCGCCGAGAAGCGAGTTGGCCTTGAAATCGTAGATCGCGGACATCGCTAACCCACGGGGTCGATCGGCGACGGCGGCACGCCGCCCGCTTCGATCGCTTCGCCGGCGAGGAGACAAAGATCCTCGCGGTAACGGCCGGACACGATGTGCACGCCGACGGGCGCCTTGCCGACGAGACCGGTCGAGACCGCCAGACCCGGCAGTCCCATGAACGGAATCGCGATCTGCGGCAGCTGCGCCTCCCAGACGCGCTTGAAGGAGTCATCGTCCTTGCGGTCGAGATGATCCGGGAACGGCAGCTCGCCGGAGACCGGCGTCAGCAGCACGGCATATGTCTCGAAGAACAGCATCCATTCGCGGGTCAGCGTGGCGCGGCGGGTCAATGCCTTGGCGTAGTTCGCCTGGTCCATCGGCGTGACCCTGGCGCGGTTGCCGCGCAGGCACGCCAGCGCGCCGGGATCGCCCTCACGCTCGGCCATCTCGAGCTGCGCCTCGTAGCCGTCGCCGAGCCAGAGTTTTATCTGCCATTCGACCGCCTCGCGCATCGGCGGGGTGTTCTCGATCACATCGACAGTCCAGCCCGCGCGTTCCAGCCGCTTGCCGGCATCGATGACGGCCGCCTTCACCTCGGGGGCTGTCGCAAGGCCGTCCGGATTGAGGCAGAGCGCGGCGCGCTTGGGCCGCGCCGGGCCTTCCAGCGGCACCGGCACGAACCAGGGATCGCGGATGTCGCGGGCCGACATCGCCGCGAGCGAAATCCTGATGTCGTTGACGGTGCGCGCCAGCGGTCCCGACACCGCCATGATCTGCGGCCCGATCGGGCGCTCCGGCAGCGCCGGGTTGAAGGCCGGGATGCGGCCCAAAGTCGGACGCAGGCCATGCACGCCGCAGGCATAGGCGGGATAGCGGATCGAGCCGGCGATGTCGGTGCCGTGGGCGATATGGCCGATGCCGGCCGCGACCGCCGAGCCGGCGCCGCCGGACGAACCGCCCGGCGTCAGCGAGGCATCGCGGGGGTTTTTGGTGTCGCCGTGGACCAGATTGGTGGTGAACCAGCGATAGGAGAAGGCCGGGCAATTGGTGCGCCCAAGGAGAATGGCGCCGGCCTTGCGGAAATTGGCGACCACCGGATTGTCCTCGCGCGCGATCAGGTCGCGCTGGAGTTTCAGGCCGTTGGTGGTGGCAAAGCCCTCCTGGTCGACATTGGCCTTGATGGTGACGGGCACGCCGGCCAGCACGCCGGGGTCCTCACCCCTCGCAATGGCGGCATCGACGGCGTCAGCCTGCTTGAGCACGTCCTCCGGCCGATGGTCGATCACCGCGTTGAGGCTGGGATTGACGGCGTCGAGCCGGGCAAGGCCGGCCTGCGCGGCCTCCCTGGCCGAGACCTTTTTGGCTTTGACGAGATTGGCGAGGTCGGCGGCCGACAGGCGCCAGAGATCTTGCATGGCTTGCTCCGTATAACCGGCGTCTTTTAGCGCCGGGAACGCGGCAAAGCCATGCGGATTTCGCAGGGGCGAAGGGGGTTTAATGCCGGGTCGCGGACTGGTCCGGCATATCGAGGAGCGCCTCGGTGAAGGGGAATTCGAGCACGACCTCGCCCTCGACGTCAGTGACCTCGATGACCGCCTCGAGCAGGGCCGGCTGGGTGCCTTCCGATTTCAGGACCTCCAGGATCATCTGGCGGGCGACCTCCCAGGCGCGATCGGGATTACGCAGGTCCTCTCCTTCGGGATCCACGATCAGTTCGTTGCCGATACGGGTGTTGAAGAAATATTTGGGCATTACCGAGATCCAATTGGGTCGCCTGTACCGGATTGAAAGCTGCACTGCACTCACAACTGCTTTATCAGGACAGGGTTCGCGACCGAATACGCCTGGCCGCAAGACTGCCTCACCAAAAGCGGTGTTCCAACCCGATATTTCGCGGCGCAACATGACTTTCTCGGGAAGATTTCACTAGCGAACTTTTCCGCCCGCATTACTTTAACCGCTGGGCGGACACGTCCGAGTTCGCGAAATGGAGAGCCAAAATGGCCTGGAAAGCCCCCAAGATCGTCGAAGTGCCGTGTGGCATGGAAATCAACATGTATGTGAGCGCCACCCGCAAGTAGGCGGTTGGTCAGTTTGCGTTCAGCGCAGGTGGATCTTTCGGTCACGACAGGTTTCCGAATGACGGAAACCGTGTCGGCCTGAGATTCACCTCGCAACGTTATTTCCAGGAGACGGATCATGCTTCGTGTCGTCGTCCTGGGCGCCGCAGCCGGCGGCGGAGTGCCGCAATGGAATTGCGGCTGCGAGGGCTGCCGGACGGCCCGTGAAAACGGCCAAGAGCTCCAGAGAACCCAGGCCTCGGTCGCCTTCAGTGGCGATGGCGAGCACTGGTTCCTGATCAACGCCTCGCCCGACCTCCGCCAGCAATTGAATGCCACGCCACAGCTGCATCCGAAGGCAGGGGCGCTGCGCCATACGCCGATCGCAGGCGTGATTCTGACCAACAGCGAAGTCGATGCGGTCGCAGGCCTGCTGTCGATGCGCGAGGGCTCGCCCTTCACGGTGTTTGCGCATGAGAAGGTGCTGGCGACCCTGAAGGCCAACAGCATCTTCAACGTGCTGAACGAGAAGAATGTGCGGCGCCAGCCGATCGACATCAATGAGCCGTTCGAGCCGCGGCTGCCGGATGGCGCGCGCGCAGGGCTCGAGGTGCTGCCCTTCGCGGTGCCGGGCAAATCGGCCTGGTATCTGGACGGCAAGGCGCATCCGGGCGGCGAGAGCGGCGACGGCGATACGCTGGGGCTGAAGATCACCGACAAATCGACCGGCAAGTGCTTCTGCTTCATCGCCGCCTGCGCCGAAGTCACCGAAGGGCTGAAGGCCGAGATCGACGGCGCCGCGCTGGTGTTCTTCGACGGAACGGTGTGGCAGGACGACGAGATGATCAGGTGCGGGCTCGGCCACAAGACCGGCAAGAGCATGGGACATGTCGCGATGTCCGGCGAACACGGCGCCATCGCGCGGCTTGCCGATCTCACACTCGACAGGAAGATATTTCTGCATATCAATAACTCGAATCCGGCGCTGCTGCCCGCATCACCCGAGCGCAAGGCCGCTGAGCAGGCGGGCTGGCAGATACCCGCTGACGGAACGGAGATCGTGCTGTGAATGCCGCGTCACTGACTGGAATGACTGCGCTCTCGATCGGCAAGGACATCAAGCTCAACTCGGCCGAGGAGCTGGAGGCGACGCTGCGCCATATCGGGGCGACGCGCTATCACAGCCTGCATCCGTTCCATAAGCTGCTGCACGGCGGCAAGCTGAACAAGGGCCAGGTACAGGCCTGGGCGCTCAACCGCTACTATTACCAGAGCACGATCCCGATCAAGGACGCGGTGGTGATCTCGCGCTTCCGCGACCGCGCCACGCGGCTGGAATGGCGTCACCGCATCGAGGACCATGATGGCGATATTGGCAGCGAAGGCGGCATCGAGCGCTGGCTCAAGCTGACCGAAGGCCTCGGGCTCGACACGGCTTACGTGGAATCGACCGAAGGCATCTTGCCGGCGACGCGCTTTGCGGTCGAAGCCTATGTCCACTATTGCCGCGAGAAGAGCCCGCTGGAAGCGATCGCCTCCTCGCTGACCGAGCTGTTCGCGCCGAACCTGCACGAAGAGCGCATCTCCGGCATGCTGGAGCACTATGATTTCGTCAATCCTGACATCATGAGCTACTTCAAGCGCCGACTGGCGCAGGCGCCGCGCGATGCCGGTTTTGCGCTCGACTATGTCAAGGCGCATGCGCGGACGCCGGAAGAGCGCGCGTCGGTCTGCAACGCGCTGATCTTCAAGACCAACGTGCTGTGGGTGCAGCTCGACGCGCTCCAACACGCCTATGTCGAAGGCCACATTCCGCCGGGCGCGTTCGTGCCCAAAGCGAGCTGAGGAACAATCGATGGCCGGGCCGCGCATCAGCGTCAGCGAGACGAGCCGGCCGGTTCTGCCGCGGCACGCCAAGCTGAAATATGACGAGACGCGGAAAGTCTGGGTGATCCTGGCGCCCGAACGCGTGCTGGCACCGGACGAGATCGCGGTCGAGGTCTTGC
The DNA here is from genome assembly GCF_029846715.1 of Bradyrhizobium nivariense. Classification (GTDB taxonomy): domain Bacteria; phylum Pseudomonadota; class Alphaproteobacteria; order Rhizobiales; family Xanthobacteraceae; genus Bradyrhizobium. The sequence continues at coordinate 207,528 of NZ_JARVWW010000013.1, read as the reverse complement.
AGCTTTGCAACGGCGAGCGCAGTGTCGGCGACATCTCCGATCAGCTGGCCGCGAAATACGCCGCGCCGCGCGATGCGATCCTCACCGACGTCATCGTCATGCTGCAGGATCTCGCCGACAAGGGCTTTCTCACGGAGGCCCGGGAGAAGACGTCATGAGCGATGTGCTTGGCAATCCCACCATCCCGCCCGACGCCAGCGACAGCCTCGCGGTGCTGGAGAAGCAGCGCTCGACGGCGGAAACGTTCGGCATTCCCCTCGCCGTGCTGCTCGAAATCACCCATCGCTGCCCGCTGCAATGTCCCTATTGCTCCAACCCGGTCGAGCTCGACCGCTCGAGCAAGGAGCTGACGACCGAGGAATGGAAGAAGGTGTTGAGCGAGCTCGCCGAGATCGGCGTGCTCCAGGTGCATTTCTCCGGCGGCGAGCCGACGGCGCGCAAAGACCTCGTCGAGCTGGTCAAGCATGCCAGCGACGTCGGCCTCTACACCAACCTCATCACCTCGGCCGTGCTGCTGACGCGCGAGCGGCTGAGCGGGCTTGCGGACGCAGGCCTTTGCCATGTGCAGATCAGTTTCCAGGGCGTTGAAGAAGGCCTCGCCGATCGTGTCGCCGGCTACAAGAACGGGCACCGCAAGAAGCTCGAAGTGGCAAAATGGACGCGCGAGCTCGACCTGCCGCTCACCGTGAACGCGGTAATGCACCGGCAGAACCTGCACCAGCTTCCTGATATCATCCAGATGTCGGTCGATCTCGACGCCGACCGGCTCGAGGTCGCCAACGTCCAATATTACGGCTGGGCGCTGAAGAACCGCGCCGCGCTGATGCCGACGGTGGCGCAGCTCGACGAGTGCACCCGTATCGTCGAAGAGGCGCGGGAGCGGCTGAAGGGAACTCTCGCAATCGACTATGTCGTGCCCGACTATTATGCGTTGCGGCCGAAGAAGTGCATGGGCGGCTGGGGCCGGCAGTTCTTCAATATCTCGCCGGCCGGCAAGGTGCTGCCCTGCCACGCCGCCGAGAGCATCACCGGGCTCGACTTCGAATCGGTGCGGTCCAACCATTCGATCGCCTGGATCTGGCAGAACTCGGACGCCTTCAACCGCTATCGCGGCACCGGTTGGATGAAGGAGCCGTGCAAGTCGTGCGAATTCCGCGAGATCGATTTCGGCGGCTGCCGCTGCCAGGCTTTCGCGCTGACCGGTGACGCCGCCAACACCGATCCCGCCTGCGCGCTGTCGCCGCTGCACGAGACCATCTTCAAGCAGGCCGAGCGCGAGGCCGAGGGCGGAACCAACCGCTTCCTCTATCGCAATTTCGCCGGCGGCACTCTGGAATCCGAGAATGGTGCCTGACGCCGCCGTGGCCGCTTCGGCCAAACGCGCCGATCCCTTTGCGCCGCTGACCTCCGAAATGCTCGATGTCGGCGACGGCCACGAGCTCTATGTCGAGAGCGCCGGCCGCACTGACGGAATCCCTGCGGTCTATCTGCATGGCGGCCCCGGCAGCGGTTGCCAGCCCGACCATCGCCGCCTTTTTGATCCCGACCGCTTCTGCGCCGTGCTGTTCGACCAACGCGGCTGCGGCCGCAGCCGTCCGAAGGGATCGCGCCAGCACAACACCACGGCGCACCTGGTCGCGGACATGGAAAACATCCGCGAAAAGTTCGGCTTCGACCGCTGGATGGTCGTCGGCGGCTCCTGGGGCGCGACGCTGGCGCTGGCATATGCAGAGGCGCATCCCGAGCGGGTCTCCGGCATTGCGCTCCGCGCGACGTTCCTCGGCACGCGTGCCGAGGTCGAGATCGCCTTCACCTCGCGCCTGTCGCAGTTCTATCCCGCGCTCTACGAGGATTTTCTGAGCGTGCTGCCGGTCGAGGAGCGCGGGCGGCCAGTGGACGCCTATTGGCGCCGCATCCTCGATGCAGATCCGGCCGTGCATGGCCCCGCATCGCGCGCCTGGCACGACACCGAGCGCGCCTTGTCGGAGCACAAGGCGGCAAAGACGCGGCTGGACCTGGCGTCGCTGAACGTCTGGCGCACATTGCCTGCGACGCCGTTCATGGAGGCGCAGTATTTCGTCCACGACAGCTTCATGACGAAGAACCAGTTGTTGCGGAACGCCGATAAGCTCAGTGGCATTCCCGGCATCATCGTCCAGGGCCGCTACGATCTGTTGTGTCCTCCTGAGACATCTCAAGCACTCGCGAAACTGTGGCCGGGTTCCGAGATTCGCATCGTGGAAGAAGCCGGACATTCGCTCTATGATGCCGGCGTGCGGGACGCGGTCATGAAGTCGATCGCGGATCTTGCTTCGAAGGCCGCGCGATAACAGGACAACAAGAAAATGCCGCTCGCCGGGACAGGCATGCTGCTGACGTCGATGAACATCGACGCGGCTGATGAAGCTGATTTCAACCGCTGGTACGATCGCGAGCATCTGGAAGAGCGCGTCGCGATCGACGGCTTTCTGGAGGCGCGGCGCTATGTCGCGCACGCCGCCAATCCCAAATATCTCTCGCTGTATTCGACCGAGACGCTCGACGTGCTGGACAGTCCCGCCTACCGGACACGGCTCGCCAATCAAACTGAATGGTCGCGGCGGACCATGGCTCATTTCAAGGACATGCTCCGCGTTGTCGCCCGCATCACGGTCAGCAACGGTACCGGTCGCGGCGCTGCGCTCGGCGTGGTGCGGCTGCGGCCGACGCCTGAGAATGCCGTGGCATGGCGTGATGCGCTGCAAGAAAAGCTGGCGCCGGAAACGCGCGAGGGCATCATCTCCATGCATCTGCTCGAGAGCGAACCCGAATTGTCGGCCGCGACCGCGGACATTCCGGCGGTGCGCAACGAAGGCGCGCGCGACTGGTTCGTGCTGGTCGACGGCACGCGTGTCGGCGCGGTCTCGGCTGTCATCGCCGAACGCTTCACCGGCCCTGTCGCGGCGCCCTTCCCGCTTCCCGTGTCCGTCGGCACTTATTCGCTGATGTGGGATCTCGCGAAGAGCGATATCGCGCACAGTTGAAGCAGCTATCCGCATCGCAACATGCTGCACCGCCGCATACCGCGCGCCGCCGTTAATGCTGTGCGCGCGTAGCTCCCATGAAAGCCGGTGATCACCCAAATTTGCCGTTGTACTTCGGAAGGGTTCTAATAAGCTAACCTAATGACGTCATTCAGAAACCAGATCGACGCGCGTTAGCGTTCGCCAAGCTCAAGAAAAGGCCGCGGGGTCTTTGAGCCTGCGCGGACAGGGTAGGAATGAAACCGACCGATATCGCGGCCCCTGACTACTTTCACAAAGTGGTCGATTGCCAATGGGCCTGTCCTGCACACACCCCGGTTCCCGAATACATCCGACTGATCGCCCAAGGCCGCTACAGCGACGCCTACATGATCAATTGGAAATCGAACGTGTTTCCCGGAATTCTGGGACGCACCTGCGATCGTCCCTGCGAGCCGGCGTGCCGCCGCGGACGCGTCGAGGAGACCCCGGTCGCGATCTGCCGCCTGAAGCGCGTCGCCGCCGACTTCAAGGACGACATCACGCAACGCCTGCCGCGGCCCTCGGCCAAGAACGGCAAACGCGTTGCATTCGTCGGCGGCGGCCCCGCCTCACTGACAGTCGCGCGCGACCTGGCGCCACTCGGCTACCACTGCACCGTGTTCGACGGTGATCCCGAAGCCGGCGGCATGATGCGATCGCAGATCCCGAAATTCCGCCTGCCCAATTCGGTGATCGACGAGGAGACCGGCTACATCCTCAATCTCGGCGTCGACTTCAAAGGCGGCCACCGCATCGAGAGCATGAAGGCGCTGCTCGCGGAGAAGTATGACGCGATCTTCGTCGGCTCCGGCGCACCGCGCGGCCGCGAGCTCGACATTCCTGGCCGAAAAGAGGCCGCCGCCAACGTCCATATCGGTATCGACTGGCTGTCCTCGGTCTCGTTCGGCCATACCGACAAGATCGGCAAGCGCGTCATCGTGCTCGGCGGCGGCAACACCGCGATGGATTGCTGCCGCACCGCCCGCCGGCTCGGCGGCGAAGAGGTGAAAGTCGTCGTGCGCTCCGGCTTCGAGGAGATGAAGGCATCGCCCTGGGAGAAGGAAGACGCGCTCCACGAGGACATCCCGATCCTCAACTTCCTCGTCCCCGTCGCCTTCGTCCACGACAACGGCAAGCTCACCGGCATCACGTTCCAGAAGGTGAAGGCCGAATACGACGCCAAGGGCCGCCGGAACCTCGTGCCCTCGGGCGAGCCCGACCAGACCATCGAGTGCGACGACGTGCTGGTCGCGGTCGGCCAGGAGAACGCCTTCCCCTGGATCGAGCAGGATTGCGGTATCGAGTTCGACAAATGGCACATGCCCAAGGTCGATCCAAAAACATTCGTCTCGACCAACCCAAAGGTGTTTTTCGGCGGCGACGCCGCGTTCGGGCCGAAGAACATCATCTGGGCGGTGGCGCAGGGCCACGACGCCGCGTTGTCGATCCACAAGCTGCTCTCGGGCGAGGACATCACCGAGCGACCGCTGCCGGAGGTGCACATCTCCTCGCAGAAGATGGGCATCCACGAATGGAGCTATGACAACGACATCTCCAACGACAAGCGCTTCAAGGTACCGCATCGCGACAAGGTGATCGCGCTGAAGGACATCCGCACCGAGGTCGAGCTCGGCTACGACGTCAAGCTCGCACTGGGAGAGGCCGAGCGCTGCCTGAACTGCGACGTCCAGACCGTGTTCTCGACCTCGCTCTGCATCGAGTGCGATGCCTGCGTCGACATCTGTCCGATGGATTGCATCACCTTCACGGGTAACGGCGAGGAGACTGATCTGCGTCAGCGCCTGAAAGCGCCCTCGCCGCATCCGGACCAGGACCTTTATGTCTCCAGCGACCTCAAGACCGGACGCGTAATGGTCAAGGACGAGGACGTCTGCCTGCATTGCGGGTTGTGCGCCGAGCGCTGTCCCACCGGCGCCTGGGATATGCAGAAATATTTCATCGAGATGACTCACGCAGGTTCAGCATGCCCGACAAAAAGCCGATCAGCAGCGTAAACGACTTCGTCGTCCGCTTCGCCAACGTCAACGGATCGGGCTCGGCCAGCGCCAACGAAATGTTCGCGCGCGCGATCCTGCGCCATGGCGTGCCGGTGAGCCCGCGCAACATCTTCCCCTCCAACATCCAGGGCCTGCCGACCTGGTACGAGGTGCGGGTGACCGAAGCCGGCCATCTCGGCGCCCGCGGCGGCGTCGACATGATGGTGGCGATGAACCCGCAGACCTGGGACAAGGATGTCGCCGGCATCGAGCCCGGCGGCTATCTGTTCTACGATTCCACCAAGCCGATGCCGTCGACGAAATTCCGCGATGACATCACCGTGATTGGTGTTCCCCTGACAGCGATCACCAACTCGACCTACACCGATCCGCGCCAGCGCCAGCTGTTCAAGAATATCATCTATCTGGGCAGCCTCTCGGCGCTGCTCGACATGGATCCGAAACTGATCGAGCAGCTGATCGGCGAGCAGTACAAGGGCAAGGAGAAGCTGTTGTCCTCCAACGTCCACGCCCTGCATCTCGGCCGCGACTGGGCGCTGCAAAACCTGAAATGCCCGACCGGGCTGCGGGTGAAGAAATCCGACAAGGTCGGCGACCGCATTTTCATCGAGGGCAACAGCGCCGCCGCGCTCGGTGCCGTCTATGGCGGTGCCACGGTGTGCGCCTGGTATCCGATCACGCCGTCCTCGTCGGTGGCGGAGGCTTTTACCGCTCACTGCAAGAAGTACCGGCACGATCCCGCGACCGGAAAGGCGAAATACGCGATCGTGCAGGGCGAGGACGAGCTGGCCTCGATCGGCATCGTGATCGGCGCCTCCTGGAACGGGGCGCGCGCCTTTACCGCAACGTCCGGCCCCGGCATCTCGTTGATGACGGAGTTCATCGGCCTCTCATACTTCGCCGAGATTCCGGCCGTGATCATGAACATCCAGCGCGCCGGTCCCTCCACGGGCATGCCGACCCGCACCCAGCAATGCGACATCATCGCCTGCGCCTATGCTTCGCATGGCGACACCAAGCATGTGCTGCTGTTTCCGGAGGATCCTGCGGAAGCATTCGAGTTTGCGGCCGCCGCTTTCGATCTCGCCGAGCGGCTCCAGACCACCATCTTCCTGATGCTCGACCTCGACATCGGCATGAACCACCGGCTCTGCCGTCCGTTGAAGTGGGACGACGCCAAGCAATATGACCGCGGCAAGGTGATGACCGCGGAGATGCTGGACGAGGGCCGCGATTTCGGCCGTTATCTCGACGTCGACGGCGACGGCATCCCCTACCGCACCTATCCCGGCACGCACCCGACCAAGGGCTCCTATTTTACCCGCGGCACCTCGCGTGATCGCTATGCGCGCTATTCCGAGGAAGGCACGGTCTACGCCGACAACATGCAGCGTCTGGTACGCAAGTTCGAGACCGCGCAGGATCTGGTGCCGCGACCGCTCCAGGCCAATGCAGAACGGCCGACCAAATACGGCGTGATCTATTTCGGCTCGACCACGCCCGCGATGGACGAGGCGATCGGACTTTTGGAGGCACGGGGCCATCAGCTCGACCGCCTGCGCATCCGCGCCTTCCCGTTCCACTCGAGCGTGGCGAGCTTCCTCGCCGAGCACGATTTCGTCTACGTGGTCGAGCAGAACCGCGACAGCCAGCTGCGCCAGCTCATCGTCAACGAGAACGGCATCGACCCGGTGCGGCTGGTGCCGATCGTGCATTACGACGGCTCGCCGATCACCGCCCGTTTCATCGCAAAAGCCATTGGCGACCACCAGGATCACCTCAAGGTGACCCCGCTCCGCAAGGCCATGTCATGACCTACATTGCAAAGCCGAAATTCCATCATCCCGGGCTGAAGAAGAACGAGCTCGGCTACACCCATCGCGACTACGAGGGCAAGATCTCGACGCTGTGCGCCGGCTGCGGCCACGATTCGATCACGGCCTCGATCATCGAGGCCTGCTATGAGCTCTCGATCGAGCCGCACCGGGTGGCGAAGATCTCGGGTATCGGCTGCTCGTCGAAGACGCCGGACTATTTTCTCGGCAATTCGCACGGCTTCAACTCCGTGCACGGCCGCATGCCGTCCGTGCTGACCGGCGCCAACCTCGCCAACCGCGACCTGATCTATCTCGGCGTCTCCGGCGACGGCGATTCCGCCTCGATCGGCTTCGGCCAGTTCGCCCATTCGATCCGGCGCGCCGTCAACATGACCTATATCGTAGAGAACAACGGGGTCTACGGCCTGACCAAGGGCCAGTTCTCGGCGACCGCCGACCGCGGCTCGAAATCCAAGAAGGGCGTCACCAACACCGACAACGCCATCGACCTCGTCGCGATCGCCCTGCAGCTCGGCGCCACCTTCGTCGCGCGCTCGTTCTCCGGCGACAAGACCCAGCTGGTGCCGCTGATTGCGGCCGCGATCCGCCACAAGGGCGCGTCGTTCATCGACGTCATCAGCCCCTGCATCGCCTTCAACAACCATGCCGGCTCGACCAAGAGCTTCGACTATGTCCGCGAGCACAATGACGCGGTGAACCGGCTCGACGTGCTGGTCGGCCGCGATCCCATTGCGGTGGATTACGCGCCAGGCACGGTGCAAATGGTCGAGCAGCATGACGGCAGCAAGATTGCGCTGCGCAAGATCGACGCGGACTACGATCCGCATGACCGGCTCGGCGCCCAGACCTTCTTGCAAAAGCACGCCGCAAAGGGCCAGATCGTCACCGGCCTGCTCTACGTCGATCCCGACGCGGAAGATTTGCACGAGCACCTCAACACGGTGGAGACGCCGCTCAACACGCTGGAAGCGGACACGCTCTGCCCGGGCTCGGCGGTGCTGGACAAGTTCAACGCCAGCCTGCGATGATCGCCTACCGCGCTGTGGCGGGCTGCCTGACGCGTACGGTGATCTTCTCCGAAACGATGGGCGGCTCGAACGGATAGTGCTTGGCATCGCCCAGCACGAGTTGAAGCGTGTGCGTCCCGGGCGGAAGCTCGAGAAGCGTTTCGGTCTGCCCTGCCCCGAAATGCAGATGCGACTTGTCCTGCAGGATCGGCTCCTTGGGATCGACGGGATCGTTGACGTCGATCAGCAAATGATGATGACCGGCGTTCTGATACTCGTCGCCGGCATGGGTCACTCCCATGTTGCGCAAGCCGAACCGGACCCAGAATCCGCCGCGGACTTTCTGCCCGTCATGCGGGGTGATGAAATAGAGCTTTGCGTCCTTGGGAGCTGTCTTGCCTTGCGAAAAGGCTACCCCCGGAAGCAATGCCAGCGCCGCCGCCAGCGCGGCGCAACCAAGGATTTGCATCAAACCAACTCCAGCACTTAAGGACTGAGCGCCACGCGGAATCCGTGCGTCGGATAACGAACATTGGTGTCGTAGCCATCGCGGTTGGACGGCCGCACATATCTCGAATCGTTCTTCCAGGAGCCCGAGCGCAGGACATGGGCGCTGCAGTCCCCGCTGCTCCATGCCGAGCCGTCACCGGGCGCGCCCTGATAGGTCTTGTGCCAGCAGTCCTCGACCCACTGATCGACACCGCCGCCCATGTCATGGAGCCCGAACGGATTCGGCCTGAAGCTACCGACCTTCGCTGGTTGCTCGACCGCGAGATCACCGCAATCCTTGCAACCGGCCACGCCCGGCTGCAGCTTGTCGCCCCACCAATATTTAGTCTGCGTTCCGCCCCGCGCGGCATATTCCCATTCGGCTTCGCTCGGAAGCCGATAAGTCTTCTTCGTCGCCTGAGCGAGATAAGCCGCATATTGGCGCGCGTCTGTCCAGCTCACATTGCTGGCCGGCGCATCGTCCTTGCCGATGGCCGTGAAGCCGCACGCCTTTGCAGCGGCGCACTCGTTCCATTCCTGCACAGTCACCGGATATTTGCCGATCGAGAACGGCTTGATCGTAACCTGGTGGACAGGACGCTCGGTCGGGTCGTCATTGCTTCCCATCGCAAAGCTGCCGCCGCGAATGGCGACCATCTCGGGTTCACGGACGGCAGTCGCCGACTGACTTGGCGATTGACTCGGCGATTGACTTGGCGCCGGAGCGGGCGACGGAGGTAACGAAGCCGACGAGGGAGAGGGCTGCGGCGTCTGCGTCGCCGCTTCGCGCGGCGGAGGCTGCGGGCTCGGCGATGCGGCCGGAGAAGCGGTAGGCACGGGCACGGCGGCCTGCTCGCTCACCCTGCCCGGCGCCTGAGCCAGCAGATACCACAGCACACCGGCGGCAATCACCGACAGCGTGATTCCCAGGAGAAAGATCAGAGTATTCTCGCGCCGCCCCCGCGTCCTGCCGACCGCATCTGCATCCGGCAGCACGCGATAGACGCGCACGGGATCGGTGATGTTCTTGACTTTGCGGTCCCCGAGCGACTCGTAACCGCACACAACCTTGTGCTTGATCTGCTCGTAGATCGCGCCGGAGACATAGACCTGGCCTGGCTCGGCGATGCCCTCGATGCGCGTGGCGATGTTGACGCCGTCGCCGTAGACATCATCCGGCTCTACGATGACGTCACCGAGATTGACGCCAATCCGGTACTCGATCCGGGAATGCTTCGGAAGCGAGGCGTTGCGGCCGATGAGATTCTGCTGGATGACGATGCTGCATCGCACGGCCTCGACCGGACTGTCGAAAATCGCGATGAAGCCATCGCCCGTCGTCTTCACCAGACTTCCATGGTGCTCCACGATGCTAGGCTGGATGAGATCCCGCTCGATCCGCTTGACGCGGACGTGCGTGCCCTCCTCGTCGGCCTGCATCAAGCGGCTGTAGGAAGCAATGTCGCCGACAATGATGGCCGCGAGACGACGAGGCATTGGGCCGTGGGGAGGCGGCTCGTCATTCCCGGATCTGAAGTTGCGAATTTCGCCCATTGCGGGGGACTCCACAAACTTGCAAAGGCAGCCCCAGCCTACGACCGCCAAAGGCGATCGTCTGTGAAGGCTATCACATCGATGAAATGGGGCAATGTCGAAGGAACCGTAGGCGTCGAGTTCCGAAGGGCGATGGTGTCACATCGGTTGAACCTTCATGACCCCACCGATGACTAATGCCCCGCACTGAACCAATCACCTCGCTCCGCCCTGCGATGATCATGTCAGGGATGTGCGAAGGTTGAACGCGTTGCACCCAGGCCGCGTCTACAGTGTACAGCTCAGCTGCTAGCTCGAGGCCATCATGAAGCTTTCTCTCTTTTCTGCCGTCTTCTTTGCCGCGCTCGGCGGCGCCGTCCACGCCGAGGAGGCTGACGACATCCGCGAGGCGAGCAAGACTGAGGCCGAGACCTTCAACGCGCGGATGTATGCGGGCACGCCCGGCAACAAGGCCTATGCCTGCTTCGTGCGCCGCTACGATGCCGAGCATCTGGCGCGGCATCCGAAGCAGAAGGTCGCCTCGATGAAGCTGCTGGTCTCGGCGGAATTGGACACGGAGGACCAGCAGCTCCACAACTCCTTCCGCCTCGGCTTCAAATACCGTCACCGCTCCGGCGATTTCGACTCCAGCGGCTCCTGTCATCACGTCGTGTTCGCCAAGGACGGCACCGAGCTCCGCCTCGGCTGCGGTGTCGACTGCGAGGGCGGCGGCCTCGGCGTGGCGCTCTCAAAGGACGACAGATCGGCGATCGTGCGGCTGGCGCGGGTCAGGGTCTGGCAGAACAACAAGCCGGATGACGACGCCGAGCAATCGCTGGTCGCCGGCGCCGACGACGGGATTTTCCGCCTCGACCGCACGGACAACAGGGAGTGCGCCTCGCTCGTGACCGACCGCAAGGAACTCGCCGCGCTCCGCCACAAATGACAAATGATATGTGTCCGGCGAAGTCAGGTTTAGTCGAGGAAGATCGCCATGAACCGCCGGAACATCTTGTGGAGCGCCGTCTCGGCTTTGGGCGCGGCGCTTGGCGCCTCCGGCGCGAAGGCCGCGGCGGAAGCCGGCACGGCGAATAAGCTCAAGGTGGTCTATCACCTCAGCGACGCCGAGAAGGTCAATTTCGTGCTCGGCAACATCCAGAACCACATCGACGGCGTCGGCGGTCCGGACCATGTGACGATCGCGCTGGTGATCCACGGGCCGGCGCTGAAGGCGTTTCACTGGGCGCAGGCCAACCCCGACATCAGCAAGCGCGCCGGCGATTTTTCCAAGGACGGCATCGAGCTCGCCGCGTGCGGCAACACGATGAAGGCGCAGAACGTCACCCTCACGGATCTCTTGCCGGGCTTCCTCAGCGCGGAAAAAGGCGGCGTGGTCCGTTTGGCCGAGCTCCAGTCGCAGGGCTATCTCTATCTGCGGCCGTAGGCAGGCTGCTGCGAAAATTGTGCGCTCCCTCCCCCGCTTGCGGGGGAGGGTCGGGGAGAGGGTGTCTCCGCAATCGAGAACCCCAAGAGGAGAGAGCCCTCACCCGGCGCTGCGCGCCGACCTCTCCCGCAAACTTGCGGGAGAGGTGCACCGGTGCCCGCAGCAAGTACCGAATCCAGCAGAACCTCTCTCTGTCGCCCTTGACTTATCCATAACTCCACGGTTATGAGTTGAGCCATAACTCATGGGTTATAGATTGTATGTCCGCCGCTCACGATCTCCTGTTCAGGACGCTCGCCGACCCCACCCGGCGGGCAATCTTCGAGCGGCTGTGCCGCGAAGGGGAACAGACAGTCGGGGCACTGACGGCATTATCAGGCGTTTCCCAGCCGGCGGTCTCGAAACATCTCGGCGCGCTGAAGCAGGCTGGCCTCGTGCGCGACCGGCATCAAGGACGCCAGACCCATTACAGCGCGCAGCCCGGCGCGCTCAATCCGCTGATCGACTGGACCAGCCAGATGGCCGGGTTCTGGCAGACCCGGCTCGACGCACTCGACGATCTCCTGAAGAGGATGGACCAATGACCGAAGCTGCCGCCGAGATGCGTTCTGTCGTCATCGAGCGCGAATTTGCCTTTCCGGCAGAGCGGATCTGGCGCGCGCTGACGCAGCCGCATCTGATCGAGGAATGGCTGATGAAGAACGATTTCAAGCCGACCGTCGGCCATCGCTTCAACCTTCGCGGCGAGTGGGGCGGCGTACTGGACTGCGAGGTCCTCACCATCGAACCGCAGAAGACGCTCGCCTACACCTGGAATTTTTCGCATGACGACGCGGCGTTCGATCTCAAGAGCGTCGTGACCTTCACGCTGACACCGACAGGAGCAGGCACGCATCTGCGCGTCGAGCAAGCCGGCTTCAGCCCGACGCAGAAGCAGGCTTTTGGCGGCGCGCATGCCGGCTGGAAGCAGTTTTTCGCCAAGCTGGACGAGCTGCTGGCGCGGGCAGACTAGCTCGGCCACCGGCCTTCATTCGATCATCTCAAGAGGAGGTTTCATTGACCGGGAATATGTGGGTTCGGCAGATCCATCGCTGGCTGTCGATCGCGTTCACGCTCGCCGTCATCGCCAACATCGTCGCCATGACCATGCAGCTCCAGGCCGTGTGGATCGGCCTGCTGGCGCTCGTTCCGCTGATCCCGTTACTCGCGACCGGGCTCTACATGTTCGCGCTGCCCTATCTCGGCCAGCGCGACGACGTGCGACGCGAGGCGAGATCATGAAGAAGGCCGTGACCGCGACAAAGAGCAGCGCGAAGGACGCGAATGGGCCGTCGCCCTCCAAGCTGATCGACGGCAGGATCAAGGAGCTCGGCGACTGGCGCGGCGAAATGCTCGGGCGAATCCGCGGCCTGATCAAGGAGGCCGATCCCGAAATCGTCGAGGAATGGAAGTGGCGCGGTGTTCCCGTTTGGGAGCACGACGGCATCATCTGCACCGGCGAAACCTACAAGGCCGTCGTGAAGATGACCTTTGCCAAGGGCGCGGCGCTGGAGGATCCCGCAGGCCTGTTCAATTCGAGCCTCGAGGGAAATGTGAGGCGCGCGATCGATTTCCAGGAGGGCGCGAAAATCAACGAGAAAGCGTTGAAGGCACTCATTCGTGCCGCTGTGGCGCTGAACGCGTCCAAAGCCAAGAAGAGGCCGGCGAAGAAGCGATCGACTTAGAGCACCTCGGGTCGATACAAGTTCTCGGCGGCGGCCAGAGCAAGCGCCTCGTCCTTCGAGACGACCGCTCCGCGGTCTCCTCAGGATGAGGCTAGGCAGCGTCCCTATCTGTCGAAATTGCAGCCGCAGACTCCGTCCTCATCCTGAGGGCCCGCCAACGGCGGGCGTCTCGAAGGATGGGCCGCGGGCGAGCTGTCCGCCACATCGATGCTCCAGGTGTAGACGCCGAAGTCAGGCTACCGCCGAGATCGGGCGCGGGCTCACGACATATTCGCGCAAGACCTTGTCATTGGCGTCGACCTCGATCAACGCGACGTCGTAGGTCCAGAGATCGGCCAGATGCTGGAGCACGCGCTTGGCGTCGGTCTCGTTGAGTTGCGAGCCCTTGATCACGTGGTGATGCAGGATCAGCCGCCGGTCACCGGAGAGATCGACGTCGACCACCTCGATATTGGCGTCGATGTAGCCGACATCGTGCTGCCGCGCCAACTCGCGCCGGACGCGGCGGAAGCCGCGCTCGTCGTGAATGGCGTCGACCCGGATGCCGGCGCGTTCTTCGGGATCGTCGTGCAAGTGGAACATGCGGAGGTGCCGCATCAGCTTCGGGCTCAGGAACTGGGCGATGAAGCTTTCGTCGCGGTAGTTGGCCCAGACGTCGCGCAGCACGCCCATCACGTCGTTCTTGCCGGCAATGTCCGGGAACCACTCCCGGTCCTCGTCTTCCGGCCGGGTGACGATGCGCTCGATGTCCTGCATCATGGCAAAGCCGAGCGCATAGGGGTTGAAGCCGGAGAAGCGCGGATCATCGAATTCGGGCTGGAACACCACATTGGTGTGCGATTGAAGGAATTCGAGGAAGTTGCCGTCGGTGATACGGCCCTGCTGGTGCAGCTTGGTCATGATGCGATAGTGGACGTAGGTCGCCGTCCCCTCGTTCATCACCTTGGTCTGGCTCTGCGGATAAAAATATTGCGCGATGTGGCGGACGATGCGCAACAGCTCGCGCTGCCAGGGCGCCAGCCGCGGCGCGCTCTTCTCGAGGAAGTAGAGCAGGTTCTCCTGCGGCAACCCGAGCAGCTTGCGGCGGCGTTCGATGCTGATCGCGGACCGGGTCTTGCTCTTCCCTGCCGGCACGGTGCGCCAGAGGTCGTTGAAGACCTCTTCCTCGTGCTGGCGGCGGCGCCCTGCCCGCTTTTCCTCGGCGCGGAGGTCGAGCTTCTTCTTTCCGGGATAGCGGTCGATGCCGTGCGACATCAGCGCATGCGCGGCATCCAAAGTACGCTCGACCTCGATGCGACCGTAGCGGTCCTCGCAGCTCATCACGTATTTCTTGGCGAAGTCGAGATAGTCCAGAATACCGTCGGCGTCGGTCCACTGCCTGAATAGATAATTGTTCTTGAAGAAGTGGTTGTGGCCGAAGGCGGCGTGGGCGATCACCAGCGTCTGCATCGTCGCCGTGTTCTCCTCCATCAGATAGGAGATGCAGGGTGAGGAGTTGATCACGATTTCATAGGCGAGCCCCATCAGGCCCTTGCGATAGGACGCCTCGTGGAACGCGAACTGCTTGCCGAACGACCAGTGCTTGTAGAACAGGGGCATACCGACCGACGAGTAGGCATCCAGCATCTGCTCGGCGGTGATCACCTCGATCTGGTTCGGATAGACGTCGAGCCCGAGATCTTTCGTCGCCACCTCCTCGCAGGCATCGGTGATGCGCTGCAAGGTGTGAAAATCCCAATCGGCGCCTTCGAACAAGCGTTCCGTCATGGAGCGGTCTTCTCCTGGGAAGTTTCGCGGCGCTGGAACAAGTCGTGGAACACCGGGAAAATCTCGCTGCGCTCGCTGACCTTGCGCATCGAGAGCGGTGCGCCGCTGTTGCGCAGGCGCTCATAGAGGGTCCAGAGCGAGGAGTCGGAGAGATCGAAGGCGCTGCCGCCGGACTCGCCGACCTCGAGATAGGCGAAGAACTGGCAGACCGGCAGGATCTTGTCGGTCAGCAGCATCCCCGTGAGCTCGCCGTCGGAATAGGAATTGTCGCCGTCGGAGGCTTGCGCGGCGTAGATATTCCAGTCCGACGGGTTGAAGCGTTCGCGCACGATCTCGTGCATCGCCTGCAGCGCGCTGGAGACCAGCGTGCCGCCGGAAGCCGGGCCGTAGAAGAAGGTCTGCTCGTCCACCTCCTCGGCGCGGTCGGTGTGGCGGATGAAGACGATATCGACATGCTTGTAGCGGCGCTTCAGGAACACGTAGAGCAGCATGTAGAAGCGCTTGGCGAGATCCTTCATGTGCTCGGACATCGAGCCCGACACGTCCATCAGGCAGAACATCACGGCCTGGGCAACGGGCTTGGGCACCGTCTCGAAGCGGCGATAGCGGATGTCGAGCGGGTCGATGAAGGGAATGCGCTTGGTCTTCGCTTTCAGCTTTTCCAGCTGGTCGAGAAGCACCACACGCTCGTCCTCATCCGTGCATGCGGCGATCGCGGCTTCCAGTTCCTCGATCTCGTCCTTGCGGGGACGCTTGAGCGCGATGCGGCGTGCAAGCGCGAGCCGCACGGTTCGGCTGACCGAAATATTGGCCGGCGAGCCGGTCATGGTATAGCCGGCGCGCTGGATGCCTTCGCTCTCGGTGTGCGCGATCTTGCGCTTGGCAAGGTCCGGCAGCTCGAGATCGTCGAGGAAGAGATCGACGAACTCGTCGCGGCTCAGCACGAAGCGAAAGGCGTCCTCGCTGTCGCCTTCGCCCGGCCCGGAATCCTTGGCGCTGCCCTGGCCGGAGCGCTGGAGATAGTCGCCCTCGATGAACTTCTTGTTCCCGGGCAATACCATGTCGCGCGTTCCGCCGTCGCGGCGGAAACGCGGCTCGTGCATGCCATCGAGCGGGATCGTGACCTCACCACCCTCCAGGACATCCTTGATGTCGCGTTCCTGCGAGGTCTTCTTGACGGCGCCCTGCACCAGAGATTTGGCCCGACGCAAGAACCGCTGCCGGTTCTCAAGACTCTTGCCGCCTGGATTCAGGCGCCTGTCAATAATGTGAATGGGCACTTTTCCATCCGCCTCAACCGGCCTGCTTCACGCGCATGTACCACTCGACGAGCCGGCGAACCTGACGCTCGGTGTAGCCGCGCTCCACCATGCGTGCGACGAATTCGCCGTGCTTCTTCTCCGTCTCGCCGTCCTTCTTCGACCCGAAGGAGATGACCGGAAGCAGGTCCTCGACCTGGGAGAATATCCGCTTTTCGATCACATCGCGAATCTTCTCGTAGGAGATCCAGGTCGGATTCTTGCCGCCGTTTTGGGCGCGCGACCGTAACGAGAATTTGACCACCTCGTTGCGGAAATCCTTCGGGTTGGCGATGCCCGCCGGCTTCTCGATCTTGGTCAGTTCCTGGTTCAAGAGATCGCGATCCAAGAGCTGGCCGGTGTCGGCATCCTTGAAATCCTGGTCCTCGATCCATGCATCGGCATAATCCACGTAGCGGTCGAACAGGTTCTGGCCGTAATCCGAGTAGGATTCGAGATAGGCCTTCTGGATCTCGTTGCCGATGAACTCGGCGTAACGCGGCGCCAGATCCGCCTTGATGAATTCGAGGTAGCGCTTCTCGATCTCCTCGGGCAGCTGCTCGCGCTTGATCGATTGCTCCAGCGCGTACATCAGATGCACGGCGTCGGCGGCGACCTCCTGCGGATCGTGGTTGAAGGTCGCAGCCAGGATCTTGAAGGCAAAGCGCGTGGAGACGCCGTCCATGCCCTCGTCGACGCCGGCGGCATCGCGATATTCCTGGACGCTGCGCGCCTTCGGATCGGATTCCTTCAGGCTTTCGCCGTCATAGACCCGCATCTTGGCAAACACCGTGGAATTTTCGTGCTTGCGCAGACGCGACATCACCGAGAACCGCGCCATCGTCTCCAGCGTCGAGGGCGCGCACGGCGCGGCCGCGAGCTCGGAGCCCTGGATCAGCTTCTCGTAGATCTTCTGCTCTTCCGTGATCCGCAGCACGTACGGCACCTTGATCACGCAGATGCGGTCGATGAAGGCTTCGTTGTTCTTGTTGGCCTTGAAGCTCGACCACTCCGCCTCGTTGGAGTGCGCGAGGATCACGCCGGTGAACGGGATCGCGCCGATATTCTCGGTGCCGATGTAGTTGCCTTCCTGCGTCGCAGTGAGCAGCGGATGCAGCATCTTGATCGGCGCCTTGAACATCTCGACGAACTCGAGGATGCCCTGGTTGGCGCGGTTGAGGCCGCCCGAATAGCTGTAAGCATCGGGGTCGTTCTGCGCGTAGGTCTCGAGCTTGCGGATATCGACCTTGCCGACCAGCGAGGAGATGTCCTGGTTGTTCTCGTCACCGGGCTCGGTCTTGGCGACCGCGATCTGGCGCAGCCGCGACGGCTGGATCTTGGCGACGCGGAATTGCGAGATGTCGCCGCCGAAGGCCTCGAGCCGCTTGTAGCACCACGGGCTCATCAGGCCGGTGAGGCGCCGGCGCGGAATGCCGTACTTCTCTTCCAGCATCGGGCCGAGCTGATCCGGATCGAACAGGCTGAGCGGGCTTTCGAACACGGGCGAGAGCTCGTCACCGGCCTTGAGCACGTAGATCGGATGCACCTCCATCAGCGACTTCAGCCGCTCGGCGAGCGAGGATTTACCGCCGCCGACCGGACCGAGCAAATAGAGGATCTGCTTGCGCTCTTCGAGGCCCTGCGCCGCGTGACGGAAGAAACCGACGATGCGCTCGATGGTTTCTTCCATGCCGTAAAAGCCGGCGAAGGCCGGATAGGTGCGGATCGTGCGGTTCAAAAAAATGCGGCCAAGGCGTGGGTCCTTGGCCGTGTCAATCGTCTGGGGCTCGCCGATCGCTGCTAGCAGTCGTTCGGCCGCGTTCGCGTATTTCATGGGATCGCTTCGACACGATTCCAGATATTCCGCCATCGACATGTCGTGTTGGCTTCTCGCCTCGAACGACTTAGCGAAAGCGTTGAATAGAGAATCGTTGTACATGATCCCTCTCCGCGTGAGTTCCGCTACACAACTGAACGAAAGCAGCGACCGGACCGTTCCTTAGCGCCACTCTCGAATCAGCGTGAGCACATGACGATCATTCGACACCCGGGCGCCTTCTCGGCGCAACGCACAACGTAGGCACAGGGTGAGTTACGAACAGGCACCTGCCTGATATTTGAGCGAATCTCCGTCTATATTGGCTCATTTCCAGAAAATGTCACTTGCTCGCAACATCCGGGCGTTACCGGGGATGAGCCCATCCGGCACCGCAGCATAGCCGTCTGCGAACGGCGATCTTATGACGCTTGTACGGCGAAGCCTTGGGTGCCGCGTTCATCTTCCTGCTGCAATGCAGTGCGCGGACTGCTGGCAGCGTGACGATCGCGGCAAGCGCGCAGCAATGTCTCAAAATCGGTCGCCAGGCCCGCCGACCGGATGACAATCCGACCGTTCTGCCGATCGGCCTGCGCACAACGGGCCAAGCCGCGGATGGCGCAGAGCTGCCGCTGCAAGGCCGGCGTCGGCGTCAGCACGATCATCTTGCGCCCGCGGCGTTCTTCAGCCGAAATCTTCGCGATCGAGTCCCACAGCAGAAATTCATTGCCGATGCGGAGATCGCGGATGCCGTAGGGGGTGACGATCACCACCGGTCCCCGTTCGGCGGGGAGCATCCAGATCAGCCGGATGGTCATCAGGGCGAACACCAGGATGCCGGCATAGCCGACCATCGTATTATGATCGCCGAGACCGTCCCACCAGTCGAGGACGAGGGTCGCGCTGAGCAGCGTCATGGCGAAACCCGCCGCGACCAGCAGCCGCAGCTGAGTCTTGCACAGACTGATTTCGAGATCGTTGGACGCGTCGACGCATCCGGCCGACGCGACCGATTGCGGGCTGTCAGCGACGGCGAGCGTCAGGCCGTCATGATGTGCGTGCATGCTTTCCCCCAGCATGGCCATTCGCGACCGAGCCACCATGCATCAGGCGGACCGGAATCCGCTGATCGTACTCCGCGCAGCCACTAGCGACGAGGCGAGGCAGCTGACGTACGCAACGAGGCCCCGGCCGATTCCTTACGGCCAACGACTTTTTACGCAACTCGGCTCCTTCTACCGGGATCGCCATGATCGCGACGGAGTTACACTGGAGGGTATGACGCCCATACCCTTGATTGGTTCCCTCAAGGAAGCATGTAAGCTAGAGGATAGCGCGTCAGGACCGGCGCGGAAACCCCTCGCCCGCAGGCTTGGAGATAAATAAGCATCATGAATCCCGTCAAAGAACTGGAAAAGCACGGACAAGCCGTCTGGCTGGACTTCCTGGCCCGTGGCTTCATCGCCAAGGGCGACCTGAAGCGGCTGATCGAGACCGACGGCGTCAAGGGTGTCACCTCCAATCCATCGATCTTCGAGAAGGCGATCGGCAGCTCGGACGAGTACGACGCGCAGATCGGCAAGGCGTTGAAGCGCGGCGATCGGTCGGTCGTCGACCTGTTCGAGGCTGTCGCGGTCGAGGACATCCAGAACGCCGCCGACGTGCTGCGCCCGGTCTATGACCGCCTCAGGGCAGGCGACGGCTATGTCAGCCTGGAAGTCTCGCCGTATCTGGCGATGGACACCGCCGGCACGGTCGCCGAGGCGCGGCGGCTCTGGAAAGACGTCAATCGCAGGAACCTGATGGTGAAGGTCCCGGCGACGCCGGAGGGCCTGCCGGCGGTCGAGACGCTGATCGGCGACGGCATCAGCATCAACATCACGCTGCTGTTTTCGAAGGCGGTCTACCTTCAGGTGGCCGAAGCCTATCTTGCCGGTCTCGAGAAATACGTCGCCGGTGGCGGCGACCCCTCGCATGTCGCGAGCGTGGCGAGCTTCTTCGTCAGCCGCATCGACTCGATGGTCGACAAGCAGCTCGACGAGAAGATCGCCCGTGCCAACGACCCCAGCGAGAAGGAGCGGCTTGCCGCGCTGAAGGGCAAGGTCGCGATCGCCAACGCCAAGGTCGCCTATCAGGATTACAAGCGCCTGTTCTCGGGTGCGCGCTGGGACAAGCTCGCCGCCAAGGGGGCCAAGCCGCAGCGCATGCTGTGGGCCTCCACCGGCACCAAGAACAAGGACTACAGCGACGTCCTCTATGTCGAGGAGCTGATCGGTCCCGATACCATCAACACCATGCCGCCGGCGACGCTCGATGCGTTCCGCGACCACGGCAAGCCGCGCGACAGCCTGGAGGAGAATCTCGAGGATGCCTATCGCGTGCTCGAAGCGCTGGAGCGCTCCGGCGTTTCGCTCGACGCCATCACCGAGGAGCTTGTCAAGGACGGCGTCAAGCAGTTCGCCGACGCCGCCGACAAGCTCTATGGCGCGGTCGCCCACAAGCGCGCCACCGTGCTCGGGCCCGCGATCGACCGCCAGCTTCTCTCGCTCGGCGACGGTCTCGGCAAGGCCGTGGCCAAGAGCACCGAGGAATGGCGCGCGTCGGCAAAGATCCGCAGGCTGTGGCAGCGCGACAAATCGGTCTGGACCGGCAGCGACGAGGACAAATGGCTCGGCTGGCTCGACAGCGCCGCCAAGGCCGACGTCGCCGATTATGAGGACTATGCCAGCCGCGTGAAGGGCCAGAAATTCTCCGACGCCGTCGTGCTCGGCATGGGCGGATCGAGCCTTGGCCCTGAGGTGCTGGCCGAGACGTTTGCACGGAAGCCCGGCTTCCCGAAGCTGCACGTTCTGGATTCCACCGATCCGGCGCAGGTGCGGGCGATGGAGGCCAGGATCGACATCGCCAACACCGTGTTCATCGTCTCCAGCAAGTCCGGCGGCACCACCGAACCGAATGCGATGAAGGATTATTTCCACGAGCGCGTCGCGCAGGCGGTCGGGCCGAAGGTCAAGACCGGCCATCGCTTCATCGCGGTGACCGATCCCGGCTCGTCGCTGGAGAAGGCGGCGAAGACGCTGAACTATGCGCGCATCTTCCACGGCGAGCCCTCCATCGGCGGACGTTATTCGGTGCTCTCGCCGTTCGGCCTCGTGCCGGCGGCAACCGCGGGCATCGATATCAAGACCTTCGTCAAGCACGCCCTTGCGATGGCCCGCTCCTGCGGACCGGACGTGCCGCCAAGCCAGAACCCGGGCGTGCAGCTCGGCCTTGCCATGGGCCTCGCGGCGCTCGAAGGCCGCGACAAGGTGACGATCCTGTCGTCGAAGAAGATCGCCGACTTCGGCGCCTGGGCCGAACAGCTCATCGCGGAATCGACCGGCAAGGACGGCAAGGGCCTGATCCCGATCGATGGCGAGCCGCTGGGCGAACCCTCGATCTACGGCAGTGACCGGCTCTTCATCGACATCCGTATCGAGGGCGAGGCGGACGCCGCCCATGACTCCAAGCTTGCCGCGGTCGAGGCGGCCGGCCATCCCGTGGTGCGCATCGTGATGAAGTCGGTCGACCATCTCGGCCAGGAGTTCTTCCGCTTCGAGATGGCAACGGCCGTGGCAGGCAGCATCCTCGGCATCAACCCGTTCGACCAGCCGGACGTGGAAGCGGCCAAGATCAAGACCCGCGAGCTCACCACGTCGTTCGAGAAGACGGGTTCGCTGCCGGCCGAGCAGCCGGTGATCAGCACCGCCGACGTCGATCTCTACACCGACGAGACCAATGCCGCGGCACTGCGCGCCGCCGGCGCCAACGGCGACCTCACCTCCTGGCTGAAGGCGCATCTCGCCCGCTCCAACCATGGCGACTATGTCGCCCTGCTCGGCTACATCGCGCGCGACAAGGCGACGATCGACGCACTCCAGACCATGCGGCTCGAAGTGCGCGAGAAGCGGCACGTCGCAACCTGCGCCGAGTTCGGACCGCGCTTCCTGCACTCGACCGGGCAGGCCTACAAGGGCGGTCCCGACAGCGGCGTGTTCCTCCAGATCACCGCCGACGATGCCAGGGACTTGTCCGTGCCGGGCCAGAAGGCCAGCTTCGGAATCATCAAGGCGGCGCAGGCGCGCGGCGACTTCGACGTGCTCACCGAGCGCGGCCGGCGCGCGCTCCGCGTCCACCTGAAGGGCGGGCTCAAGAAAGGTCTCGCGGCGCTCAATGCGGCGCTTAACGACGCACTGAATTAAGGGAATTCCTCAAATGCAACTCGGCATGATCGGCCTCGGCCGGATGGGCGGCAACATCGTTCGCCGGCTAATGCGCCACGGCCATTCGACCGTGGTCTACGACAAGGACGCCAAGGCCGTCGCCGGCCTTGCCGCAGACGGCGCGGCAGGCTCGGCGACGCTCGAAGAGTTCATTGCGAAACTGGAGCGGCCGCGCACTGCCTGGGTGATGCTGCCGGCCGGCCACATCACCGAGACCACGATCGACACGATCGCGGGCGTGATGCAGGAAGGCGACGTCATCATCGACGGCGGCAACACGTTCTGGCAGGACGATGTCCGTCGCGGCAAGGCGCTGAAGGCGCGCGGCATCCACTATGTCGACGTCGGCACCTCCGGCGGCGTCTGGGGCCTCGACCGCGGCTATTGCATGATGATCGGCGGCGAGAAACAGGTGGTCGACCGGCTCGATCCGATCTTCGCCGCGCTGGCACCCGGCGCCGGCGACATTCCGCGCACGGAAGGACGTGAGGGGCGCGATTCCCGCATCGAGCAGGGCTACATCCATGCCGGTCCGGTCGGCGCCGGGCATTTCGTCAAGATGATCCACAACGGCATCGAATACGGCCTGATGCAGGCCTATGCCGAAGGTTTCGACATCCTCAAGAACGCCAACATCGAGGCGCTGCCTGCCGATCATCGCTACGATTTTGACCTTGCCGACATCGCCGAGGTGTGGCGGCGCGGCTCCGTGATTCCGTCCTGGCTGCTCGACCTTACGTCGACCGCGCTCGCGGATAGCCCTGCACTGGCGGAGTATTCCGGCTACGTCGAGGATTCCGGCGAAGGGCGCTGGACCGTGAACGCGGCGATCGACGAGGCGGTGCCGGCCGAAGTCCTGACCGCGGCGCTCTACACGCGTTTCCGGTCACGGCAGCAACACACCTTCGCCGAAAAAATTCTCTCCGCGATGCGCGCGGGTTTTGGCGGCCACAAGGAGCCGAAGCAGCCGGACGCTCCGAAGCCGAAATAAGAACCAGTCAAGCGTAACAAAGCGAAGGCCAATCGTTCGTGACAAAAGACCAGCAGCCCAAGCGCAAGCCGGAAAATTGCGCCTTCGTCATCTTTGGTGTCACCGGTGATCTCACGCACCGCCTGGTGATGCCGTCGCTGTACAACCTCGCCGCGGAGCACCTGTTACCGGAAAAATTCTGTGTCGTCGGCGTAGCCCGCAGGGGCCAGTCGGACGACGAACTGCGCGACAGCCTGATGAAGGGCCTGCGCCAGTTCGCGACCCGGCCCGTGGACGACGACATCGCCAAGAAGCTGCTGGAATGCGTGACCTTTGTCGAGGCCGACGCAAAGGACCCGCCCTCCTTTGATCGCCTGCGCGAACATCTGGATTCACTGGAATGCGCGCAGGATACCGGCGGCAACCGGCTGTTCTATCTGGCAACGCCGCCCGCTGCGTTCGCGCCGACCGCGCGCGAGCTCGGCCGCACCGGCATGATGAAGGGGAACGGCGCTTGGCGGCGTCTCGTCATCGAAAAGCCGTTCGGCACCGACCTCGCCTCGGCCAAGGCGCTGAATGCCGAGCTGCTAAAAATCATGGACGAGCACCAGATCTACCGGATCGATCATTACCTCGGCAAGGAGACGGTGCAGAACATTCTGGTGCTGCGCTTTGCCAACGGCATGTTCGAGCCGATCTGGAATCGCAACCACATCGACCACGTCCAGATCACGGTGGAGGAGAAGCTTGGCGTCGGCCATCGCGGCGGCTTCTACGACGCCACCGGCGCGCTGCGCGACATGGTGCCGAACCATCTGTTCCAGCTGATGTCACTGGTCGCGATGGAGCCGCCCGCACGCTTCGACGCGCATTCCGTGCGCTCCGAGAAGGCCGAAGTGCTCACGTCGATCCAGCAGCCGAGCCGGGAGGAAGCACTGAGAAATTCGGTCCGCGCGCAATATCTCGCGGGGCGCATCGGCGACGACGAGGTCATCGACTATCGCAGGACCGAGGACGTCAAGCCCGGCAGCACCACCGAGACCTTTGTCGCGCTGAAACTGATGATCGACAATTGGCGCTGGGCCGGCGTGCCGTTCTATCTGCGCACCGGCAAGGCACTGGGCCACAAGCGCACGGAGGTCGCGATCAAGTTCAAGCAGGCGCCACTGTCGATGTTCTCAGGCACGACGGTCGACCGGCTCTCGCAGAACTTTCTCACCATCGGAATTGCGCCGACCGAGACCATCGAGCTTCAGTTCAACGCCAAGATTCCGGGGCCGAGCATCACCATCGACGGCGTCGAGATGAAGTTTCGCTATGGCGACTATTTTCGGGCCGATCCCTCGACCGGCTACGAGACGCTGATCTACGACTGCATGATCGGCGACAACATCCTGTTCCAGCGCGCCGACGGCATCGAAGCCGGTTGGCAGGCGGTGCAGCCGTTCCTGGACGCGTGGAAGAACGCGGGCACCAACGGCATCGAGACCTATCAAGCCGGCAGCGACGGCCCCGCCTGCGCCGATGAGCTGCTCCGCCGCGACGGCCGAAGCTGGCGGAAGTTTTCGTGATGCCAGCGGCCGGACAGCCGAAGCTGATCGTCGAGGCCGACGCCGAGTCCCTCGCACAAAGCGCGGCAGAACGGGTGATGGCGCGGATCGCCGCCAATCCCGGGCGGATCGCGATCTGCCTCACCGGCGGCTCCAGCCCAAAGAAGCTCTATCAGCTGCTTGGCAGCGACGCCTGGTGCGGAAAAATCCCGTGGGAGCGCGTGCACTGGTTCATCGGTGACGAGCGCTTCGTGCCCGAAGGCGACCCCCTCAACAACATGACGGTCGCGCGCGCGACCTTTCTCGATCGCAACGCGCCCTCCGGCCATATCCACCCGATCCCGACCACGGCTGAAAATCCGGATCGAAGCGCCGAAGCCTATGCACGCGAGCTGCAGTCTTTCTACGGCGCCGAAAGCCTCGATCCGGCACGGCCGCTGTTCGACATGGTTTTGATGGGCGCGGGCCCGGATGGCCACACGGCTTCGCTCTTCCCGGGCTATCCCGCGGTCGAGGAGACCGGACGCTGGGTCGTCGGCGTCCCCAAGGCCAATGTTGCCCCCTTCGTGCCGCGGGTCTCGCTCACCCTGCCCGCGCTGGCCTCATGCCGCGAAATGCTGTTCGAGATTGCCGGGCACGACAAGCAGCCGATCTTGACGCGCCTGCTCAATGGCGAGACTCTGCCGGCTGAACGCGCGCGCTCGAATGGTGAGACCGTCTGGCTGGTCGACCGGGCCGCGCTTCCGGAGGGAATTCGTGGCGGGCGTTGAAGCACCTTGTGCATTGATCGTGATGGGCGTGTCGGGCTCGGGCAAGAGCACGGTTGCAGAAGCGCTCGGCGATCGCCTCGGCTGGCGTTTCGAGGACGGCGACAGCTTTCACCCCGCCAGCAATGTCGAGAAGATGCGGGCCGGCCATCCCCTCACCGACGAGGACCGCTGGCCCTGGCTCAACGCCATTGCCGACGAGATCGCGCGGGTCTGTGACAAAGGCGAGCACGTCATCATTGCCTGCTCGGCGCTGAAGCACGCTTATCGTGACGTGCTCTTGCGTGGACGCGACGACGTCCGCTTCGTCTTCCTGAGGGGCACGAAGGAGCTGATCGCCGCTCGCCTCGCGCAGCGCAAGGGGCACTTCATGCCGCCCGGGCTGCTGACGAGCCAGTTCACGACGCTGGAGCCGCCGGAGGCGGGCGAGCACGTGATCACCGTCTCGATCGACGAATCCGTCGAGGCGATCGTGGACGGGGTTGTACGGCAGCTGAAACTGAGCGTCACGAAACGCTGAGGCCAAGAACCTCAGCAAATCCAAGGTCCTGCCATGACGAAAATTTCACTCGTAGTCTCCGATGTCGACGGCACGCTGCTGACCAAGGACAAGACGCTGACCGACCGGGCGAGGTCCGCGGTGCAGCGGCTGCACCAGGCCGGCATCGGCTTCACGATTACGTCGAGCCGCCCCGCGATCGGCATGCGCTTCCTGATCGAGCCGCTGGCGCTCTGGCTGCCGGTCGGCCCGTTCAACGGCTCCTCGATTGTCGATCCCGAGATGAATCCGGTCGAGCAGCATCTGATCCCGGCCGGCGCGGCCGAGCGAAGCTTGCAGATCCTTCGGGACTTCGACGCCGACATCTGGCTGTTCACCACCGACAAATGGCTGATTGATAACCCGAGCGGCAAATACGTCGCGCATGAGCAGCACACCATCCGCTCCGACCCGACCATCGTGACGGACTTCGCGCCCTACCTTGCGAGCGCCTGCAAGATCGTCGGCGCCAGCGCCGATGCGGCGGGCCTCGAAGCTTGCGAGAAGGCGATGCAGGAGGCGCTCGGCAGCGAGGCGACCGCAGTGCGCTCGCAGACCTATTATCTCGACATCACCCCGCCCGGCTTCAACAAGGGCACATTCGTGCAAGCCATGGCCAAGCGCCTCGGCATTTCCACCGACGCGGTCGCCACCATCGGCGACATGCAGAACGACCTCGCAATGTTCCGCGTCAGCGGCGTCTCGATCGCCATGGGCAATGCGGCCGACAACGTCAAGGACCAGGCCACCCACGTCACCGCGTCCAACGAGCAGGACGGTTTTGCCGAGGCGATGGAGATGATCATGAAGCGGAGCGGGGTCGCGTAAGTTACTGCTTCGACCGCTGCACCGCCGGTTTCTCGCTCCCCTGTCTCGCCGCCGACAGATTGTGCGCGGTGTTGACCAGCGCGATATGGGTCAGCGCCTGCGGGAAGTTTCCGGTCTGGCGCCGGGCGCCTGAATCGTATTCCTCGGCCAGCAATCCCACGTCGTTCGCAATACCCGTCACGCGGTCGAGCAAGACTTGCGCCTTGTCCAGATCACCCGATAGCACATGGGCATCGGCGAGCCACAGGCTACAGGCGAGGAACGCGCCTTCGAGCGGCGGCTGTCCCGCAGGCACCTCGCGCGGGTCGTGCCGCAGCACGAAACCGTCGCGCATCAGGTGTTGTTCGACAGCCGCGATGGTGCCGCGGATGCGCGGGTCTTCCGCCGGCAGGAAGCCGACGGCCGGCAGCAGCAGCACGCTGGCATCGAGCAGTTTCGAGCCGTAAGATTCGACGAAGGCGTTCTCCCCGGCGTCGAAGCCGTTGTTGCAGACGTCGCGATGAATGGCTTCGCGCAAGGCGCGCCAATGCAAGAGCGGCGCCTTGAAGCCAAAAGTCTCGGCGCTCTTGATGCCGCGGTCGAAGGCGACCCAGGTCATCACCTTGGAGAAGACGTAGTGCCTGGGCAGCCCACGCCGCTCCCAGATGCCGTGATCGGGCTGGTCCCAGACCTCGGCGAGATGGTTGAGCACGTTGCATTCCAGTGCCCAGGTCGTTTCGTCGTCGAGCTTGAGCTTGGCCATGCGCGACTGATGGAAGGCGTCGATCAATTCGCCGTAGACGTCGAGCTGGAGCTGCGCATGCGCGGCATTGCCGATACGCACCGGCTGCGCGCCCTCGTAGCCGTCGAGCCAACCCGCTTCCCATTCCAGCAATCGCCGCTGGCCCCAGATGCCGTACATGATCTGCATATTCGACGGCGAGCCGGCGGCCGCGCGCAACAGCCAATTGTGCCAGGCCAGGGCTTCCTCGGTATAGCCGGAGTTCATCAGCGCCAGCAGCGTGAAGGTGGCATCGCGCAGCCAGCAGAAACGGTAATCCCAGTTCCTGCTGCCGCCGAGCTTCTCTGGCAACGAGGTGGTGGGCGCGGCGACGATGCCGCCGGTCGGGCCAAAGGTCAGCGCCTTCAGCGTGATCAGCGAGCGCACGATCAGCTCGTGATAGCCGCCGTCGCGATTGCAATGGCTGCACCAGTCCTGCCAGAATTTTTCGGTCTCCTGGAGCGCGAACTCCGGATCGATCGGCTTCGGCGGTTCGAGATGCGAAGGGCCGTAGGTCAGCACGAACGGCATGGTCTCACCGGCCTCCACCTCGAAGTCGGCGACCGTCGTCAGATCCTCACCGCGGGTCTCGACCGGCGTGCGCAGCACCGTCATGTCCTGGCCGCAGATCGCGAGCAGGGAATGGTCGATCCGCCGCACCCAGGGAATGTCAGTGCCGAAGCCGAAGCGGATCACGAACTCCATCCGCATCTTCACCGTGCCGTTGACGCCGCGGACCAGCCGCACGATGTCGGAGGCCTTGCCGCGCGGCGGCATGAAGTCGATCAGCGCAACGGTGCCGCTCTTCGTCTCAAAGCGCGTCTCGAGGATGAGAGTGTCGCCGAGATAGCGGCGCGAGGTGCTGGTGACGTCGTCGCCCGGTGCGATCAGCCAACGGCCGTTCTTGGGCGTGCCGAGGATCGCGGCAAAGCAGGCATCGGAATCGAAGGCCGGCCAGCACAGCCAGTCGATCGAGCCGTTGCGCCCCACCAGCGCTGCGGTCTCGCAGTCGCCGATCAGCGCATAATCCTCGATCCTCTGAGCCAATGTCGTGCGAGCCTCGAAAACGGCGTCCTGCAAGACCCCGGCGATCAACGCCCGCCGGGCAAGGAGCGTTCCCGCGTCGCGGCCTTCAAAGCCGCGAGATCGACCTTCGAGGCGATCTTATCGAGCGTAACAGGCAGGCGCTGGCGCCAGTTCGGATGCTCGTCGATCGTGCCGGGAATGTTGGGCTGGTCGATCACGCCGAGCAGATCCTCGAGCGACACCGCGAGCAGCCGCGACGGCGTGCGCGACAGGAAGGCGAGCACCGAATAGAGGTCGTTGGCGTTGATGCCGTTCTGGCGCAGGATCTCGTCGAGCTGGCCCAGCGCATTCCAGCGCGCCTGGTCGTCCTCGCCGGGGTCGAGCCCGAGCGAGACCTTCATCCTGAGATCGCTGAAGGTGCGCCAACCGGCATAAGTGCACAGATCATGCGTGTTCAGCGTGACCAGCGCGTTGGGCCGGTAATGATCGGTATCGCGGAAATGACCGGAATCGTCGCGCTCGAACATCATGACGAGGTAGGACCAGATGCCGAAATCCTGCATGGTCTCGCGGAAACCTTCCGGCACGGTGCCGAGGTCCTCGCCGATCACGATGCATTTGTTCGCCGCGCTCTCGCGCACCACGGCGCCCAGCAGCGCCTCGAACGGCATCTGCACATAGGCACCATTGTCCGGCTTGAAGCCGCGCGGCACCAGATACAGCCGCTTCAAGCCCAGCACGTGATCGAGCCGGATCGCGCCGGCATGCCGCATCGAGGCGGCCAGCATATCGGCGAACGGCACGAAGGACTGGGCCTCCAGGCCGCCGGCATTGAAGCCGGCAAGGCCCCAGTCCTGTCCGACCGTGTTGAGCACGTCGGGCGGCGCGCCGACGGCGAGATGGCGGGAAATCGCCATCTGCTCGTTCCAGGCATCGAAGCCGTTGGACTGCACGCCGACGGCGACGTCGAGATAGAGGCCGACGCGCATGCCGAGCTGGCCGGCCAGCTCCTTGGCGGCATGCAATTGGCTATCGGCGGTCCATTGCACGAATTCGACGAACTCGACGTCGTGCTTGTCGGGCCCGTTGCGCAGCCCGGCGCATTTCGCCTCATCCGGCTGCTGCCATTCCAGCGGCCATTCCCACCACGGCGCCGTGAAGCGATGGCGCAGCACCTCAAAGCAGGCAAAACGGGACAACAGCGGCGCGCGAGCCGCGCGGAAGGCGTCGAACTGGTTGCGGCGGACGCCGCTCGCGCTTTTCACGAAGCTGTTGAAGGCGGCACGCAGGCCGAGCCATTTCAAGGCCGCCATGTCCGCATAGGGCACACGATCGCCTTCACGGAGCCGCGCGGCGGTCGCAGTCGCATCGGGGACGAGGTCGGCGGAAAATTCCGGGATCGCCTCGACGTCGATATAGAGCGGATTGAGAAACAACCGGCTGTTCGGCGAATAGGGGCTGCAATCGGCCGGATGGTTGTCGAACAACACATGCAGGGGATTGAGCCCGACGCCGTCGGCTCCCAACTGCTTGGCGAGCCGGACGAGATCGGCCAGGTCAGTGAAATCGCCGATACCCCAATTGCGGTCCGAACGGACGCTGTAGAGCTGCACGGCAAGCAGCCAGCCGCGGTCGAAATCGCCGCCAAAGGCCCGTTCGGGCGCCACGATCATCGGCACCTCTTCCGTCACGCCTTCGGCATCGGTCAGCGTCAGGCGGTGATAGCCAAGCGGCAGGCCGGCGGGCCAGGCAATTAGGGGCTCGCGCGTCTCGCCTTGCGCGATCACGTTAGCGTTGCCGGTCATCTTCCATTTGAGCGGCGGCGCCCCGATTGTCACCAATTCAGTGCGCGGGTGTCCCAAGGCGCGTACCACCACAGGCCCGCTGACGAAGCGGTAAACCCGCTTCGCCGGCAGGGCGTCGAGGATGGATTTGAGGGCCGCGGGATCGGTGATCCGCAGCTTTCCGAGGGCATCGACGAATTCGGATTGAACGCCCTTGATCCGGGCTTGAGCTAAAAGATCCATTCGGCACGCAGCTTGCAGGCCATTCTTTGGCCGGGGGCATCGATTTTAACCAGGTCGCGGAAGAGGTTAGTCGGGGTTAAGTCGCAAACCGCGCCTGCCGTTCCCAAGGGAACCAATGACACACAAGCGGCTTTCTATATAGGTATCAAGCGTAGGTTCCCGATAGGGAAACGGGCTCCTGCTTTCTTGTCAATGGCATCACCGTGAACAAGACAATTCAAACTGTCGAGAGTGCAGCAGCTGGCAGCGCTTTCCTCATCGAAGACGTTTATCCCTTGATCGACGGCGGCCGCTTCCCCGTGAAGCGGATCGCGCGCGAACGGGTCGAGGTCTGGGCCGACATCTACCGCGACGGCGACGCCGTGATCGGCGCAGCGCTGATCTGGCGACAAGAGCAGGACCGCGAATGGCGGAGCGAGCCGATGATCCCTCACGGCAATGACCGCTGGTCCGGCGCGTTCACACCCGTCGAGCCCGGCCAATATGTCTATGCGATCGAAGCCTGGACCGACGAGTTTGCGACGTGGTCGCATGGGGTTGCGCGCAAGCAGCGCACTGGTGCGGATGTCAGCCTCGATGCGATCGAGGGTGCCGGTCTCCTGACCAAGGCGCATGGCGCGCAGCAGGACGCCGCGGCTGTGATCGTCAGGCAATGCGAGGACTATCTTCAGACCGGCGACGTCGCCCCGCTGCTTGCAACCGAGCTTGGCGAAGCCATGGCCGAGAGCCAGTCGCGGCCTGATCTCACTCGCTCGGCGCCCTTCCCGCTTATCGTCGACCGCGACAAGGCGCGCTTTGGCGCCTGGTATCAGATGATGCCGCGCAGCCAGAGCCGGATCCCAGGCCGGCACGGCACGCTCCGCGACTGCATCGCGCGCGTACCCGACATTGCCGCGATGGGCTTTGACGTGCTCTACTTCACGCCGATCCACCCCATTGGCCGCACCCGCCGCAAGGGCCGCAACAACGCGCCGGTAGCGACCGAAGGCGATCCCGGCTCGCCTTATGCGATCGGCGCCACTGAGGGCGGCCACGATGCGCTGCATCCGGAACTCGGCACGATCGAGGATTTCCGCGCGCTGGTCGCGACTTGCCTGGAATACGGCCTCGAGCTCGCGCTCGACTTCGCCGTGCAATGCTCGCCGGACCACCCGTGGCTGACGCAGCATCCGGAGTGGTTCAGATGGCGGCCGGACCGCTCGGTACGGACGGCGGACGGGCCCTATTCCGATATCGTCATCCCCGATTTCACGTCCGTCGACCGGGCCGGACTGTGGAACGCGTTTCGCGATGCCATGCTGTTCTGGATCGACCACGGCGTCACCATCTTCGCCATCGACAATCACGACACCGCGCCGCTCGCTTTCTGGGAGTGGCTGATCCGCGACATCCGCCGCCGGCATCCCGAAGTGATCCTGTTCTCCAAGACCTTTGCGCGGCCAAAGCTGATGACGGGCCTCGCCAAGCTCGGCTTTGCGCAATCCTTCAGCTATTTTCCGTGGCGCACCGCGAAGTGGGAGCTGGAGCAATATCTCGGCGAGCTGACGCGTTATCCCGAACGTGACTTCTATCGGCCGAACCTGTTCGTGAGCACGCCCGACCTGCTGCCCTATCAGCTCCAGGGCGGCGAGATCTGGGAGTTCAAATCGCGCGTCGCGCTGGCCGCGACATTGTCCGGCAATTACGGTGTCTACAGCGGGTTCGAGTTGCTGGAGCACGACGCAATTCCCGGCCGCGAGGAATATCTCGATTCCGAGAAATACCAGATCAAGCAGCGCGACTGGGACAAGCCCGGCAATATCAAGTCCTACATCACGGAGCTCAATCGCATCCGCAACGAAAACGTAGCCCTTCAGCAGACGGCGAATCTGCGCTTCCTCGGCATCGAGGACGGCGAGACGATCGCCTTCGTGAAGGAGGCGACCGACCCGGCCAACATCGTCGTGGTCCTGATTGCGCTGTCGCGCCACGTGCGCGAATTCTGGCTGCCGCTCGGCGACGTCACGGTTGACGCCGGCGGGCACCGACACCATGTGTCGGCACTCGAAAACCTCCTCACCGGCGAACAGTCCCGCATCGAATGGGGCGGGATCAGGTTGCGTATCGATCCCGACCGCGATCCGGCGCTGCTGTTCCGCTGCCTGGCGTAAAGGCGCACGCCATGAACGTATTGCCTTCCGTCGACACCAAGAAAGCCGAGGCTGCCGAGATCGTGGATGAGCTCTGGTACAAGGACGCGATCATCTACCAGCTCCACGTCAAGGCATTTGCCGACAGCAACCATGACGGCATCGGCGACTTCGCCGGACTGACCGAGAAGCTGGCTTATCTTCAGGAGCTCGGCGTCACCGCGCTGTGGCTGTTGCCGTTCTATCCCTCGCCCGGTCGCGACGACGGCTACGACATCGCCGACTACGGCGCGGTCAATCCCGATTTCGGGACAATGAAGGATTTCAAGCGCTTCATCCAGGAAGCGCAGAAGCGCGGATTGCGCGTCATCACCGAGCTCGTCGTCAACCACACCTCGGACCAGCACAATTGGTTCAAGCGCGCGCGCCGTAGCCATCCGGGCTCGAGCGCCCGCAACTGGTATGTCTGGAGCGACACCGACCAGAAATACCAGGGCACCCGCATCATCTTCACCGACACCGAAAAGTCGAACTGGACCTGGGATCACGAGGCCGGCGCCTTCTACTGGCACCGCTTCTTCTCGCACCAGCCGGACCTCAATTTCGACAATCCGCGCGTCGTCAGCGCCCTCATCCAGGTGATGAAGCGCTGGCTCGATGCCGGCGTCGACGGCTTCCGCCTGGACGCCATTCCCTATCTCTGCGAGCGCGAAGGCACCTCGAACGAGAACCTCCCGGAGACGCATGCGATCATCAAGCGCCTGCGCCAGGAGCTGGATTCCTACTCCAAGGGCAAGCTGCTGCTGGCCGAGGCCAATCAATGGCCGGAGGACGTGCAGGAATATTTCGGCCGCGGCGACGAGTGCCACATGGCCTACCACTTCCCTCTGATGCCGCGCATCTACATGGCGATCGCACAGGAGGACCGCTTCCCGATCACCGACATCCTGCGCCAGACGCCGGACATTCCGGCAAGCTGCCAATGGGCGCTGTTCCTGCGCAACCATGACGAACTGACGCTGGAGATGGTGACCGACGTCGAGCGCGACTATCTCTGGACCACCTACGCCAACGATCCGCGGGCGCGCATCAATGTCGGCATCCGCCGGCGCCTTGCGCCGTTGATGGACAACGACCGGCGCAAGATCGAGCTGATGAACTCGCTGCTGCTGTCCTTCCCCGGCACGCCGATCATCTATTACGGCGACGAGATCGGGATGGGCGACAACATCTATCTCGGCGACCGCAACGGTGTGCGCACACCGATGCAGTGGAGCCCGGACCGCAACGGCGGCTTCTCGCGCTGCGACCCGGCGCGCCTCTACGCGCCGCTGATCATGGATCCGGTCTACGGCTACGAATCGGTGAACGTGGAAGCGCAGTCGCGCAGCCTGTCCTCTCTGCTCAGCGCCACCAAACGGCTGATCTCGGTGCGCAAGTCGACGCTCGCCTTCGGCCGCGGCACCATGACCTTCATCCGCCCGGCCAACCGCGCCGTGCTGGCCTATGTCCGGCAGTACCGCGACGAGGTGATCCTCTGCGTCGCCAATTTGTCGCGCGCGGCCCAGGCGACCGAGCTCGATCTGTCGCCATGGGCGGACCGCATCCCGCAGGAGATGCTCGGCCGCACGCGTTTTCCGGCGATCGGCGAACTGCCTTACATGGTCACGCTGGGGCCCTATGGCTTCTACTGGTTCCAGCTCACCGAGCGCGACAAGTCCGAGCCGGTGACACCGCGCGCGGTGCCGGAATTCGAGACGCTGGTGGTGCCGGTGAACTCGACCTGGGTGTCGCTGGCGCGCGAGCGCGGCGTGTTCGAGCACGAGGTGCTGCCAGGATTCCTGTCGCGCACGCGCTGGTATCCGGAGCAGAATCCAAAGCACATCAAGCCCACGCTGACCTCGGCGGTGCCGTTCTGCGACATCGGCGACAACAGGCCCTGGATCGCGTTCTTCGAGGCGGCGCAGGGTGACGTCACCACGCGCTACGTGCTGCCGATGCAGATCGAGTGGGTGCGCTTCGACCGCGAACGCTTCAACCCGAGGGCGCTCGCCGCCGTGCGCCAGGGTGCCCGCGAAGGGACGCTGCTGGATGTGGCAACCGAGCAAATCTTCATCGGCCTGTTCCTGCGCAATCTGTCGCAGAACCTGGCGGTGGAAGAGAACAATCTGCGGCTGGAGTTCAAGGCAACCAGCCGGTTTGCCGACTACACCATCAAGGAGCCCGAACGCATCCGCGCGATCGAGCAATCGAACAGCACCGCGCTGGTCGACAACCAGTACGTCGCCAAGATCTATCGCCAGCTCGAAGGCGGCATCAATCCCGAGATCGAGATCGGCTCCTACCTCACTGAAATCGCCCGCTTCGCCAACACGCCGGCGCTGCTCGGCAGCGTCGAGCTGGTCGAAGGCGACAGCCGCAGCGCGCTCGGCGTGCTGCACGCCTATGTCGAGAACCAGGGCGACGGCTGGGCCGTCACGGCCGGCTATCTCGACCGCTATATCGACGAGCAGCGGGTGCTGCCACCGGGCGAGATGCCCGGCGAGACCCAGGAGCAAGCGCCGTATCTGCACTTCATGGCGCAGATCGGCCGGCGGCTCGCCGAACTGCATGTGGCTCTGGCCGCCGCAAAGCCCGACGATCTCGCGCCGGAGCCGATCGGCTCCGTACACATCAAGCGCTGGACATCCGACCTCAAGGCACGTGCCGAGCGGGTTTTCGAGCGGCTGGCCGACAGGCGCGACGGCCTGCGGGAGGCGGACCGGCCGCTGATCGATCAGCTCGCCGCGGTGCGCGCATCCTTGTCCGGCCGGCTGAATGCACTATTGCCTTCCGGGATCGACGGGTTGAACATCCGTCATCATGGCGACTTCCGCCTCGGGCAAACGCTGATCGTGAAGGACGATATCTTCATCATCGACTTCGACGGAGATCCGCGTTTGCCGCTGGCCGACAAGCGGCGCAAGCTGCCTGCCGCGCGCGACGTCGCCGGCCTGATCCGTTCGATTGATCTTTCGGTTAACGCGGCGCTCAACCGTGCGCTCACGGGCGCCTCCGACGAGCAGGACCGGCTCGCGGCTGCGCTCGGCGAATGGCGCGAGCGCGCCACCGCGACGTTCCTCACCGCCTATCGTGAAGCCATGACCGATCGGCGGCTGTGGCCGGAAGATCGGCAATGCGCGGCAGGCCTGTTAAGGTTTTTCCTGCTTGATCAAGCGTTCGACGAAGTAGAGTACGAGCTGTCCCACCGGCCTGAGGGGCTCCATGCGCCGCTGTCCGGACTGCTTCGCATTCTGTCCAGTACCGAGAGCGAAGCCCATGCCTAAACTCCCTGCCGAGGCCTATGCGATCATCGAGGGCCGCCACTCCGACCCCTTCCACTATCTCGGGCTGCATCCCGAGGGCGGCAAAAGCGTGGTGCGCGCGTTTCTGCCCGAAGCCTCCAATGTCGAGGCGGTGGGCGAGCACGGCGAGGTGGCGAAGCTCGACCGCGTCCATGATTCCGGCCTGTTCATCGGCGCCCTGCCGAACGGCTCGAAGCGCTACCAGCTCCGCGCGAAGTTCGGCAACAACGTCGTCGAATTCGAGGACGCTTATCGCTTCCCGCCGATCCTGACCGATTTCGATCTCTATCTGCTCGGCGAAGGCACCCACCAGCGCCTTTACGACAAGCTCGGCGCGCATCCGATGCGGCTCGAAGGCATCGACGGCATCGGCTTTGTGGTGCTGGCGCCAAATGCGCGGCGCGTGTCAGTAGTCGGCGACTTCAACTTCTGGGACGGGCGGCGCCATCCCATGCGGGTGCGCGGCGCCGGGTATTGGGAGTTGTTCATCCCGCACGCCAAGGCCGGCGACCACTACAAGTTCGAGATCATCGGGCCGCACGGCCACTTGCTGCCACTGAAATCCGACCCGATGGCGTTTGCGAGCGAGGTGCGTCCGAAGACCGCTTCCATCGTGTTCGACGAGGCGCATCTGCCGCGACCTCGCCCGGCGCCCGACGGCATCAACGCACTCTCGGCGCCAATGTCGATCTACGAGGTCCATCTCGGTTCGTGGCGACGCAAGAACGGCGACGAATGGCTGACCTATCGCGAACTGGCCGAGCAACTGCCGGCCTATGCCCGCGACATGGGCTTCACCCATCTCGAATTCCTCCCCGTCAGCGAGCATCCGTTCGACGGCTCCTGGGGCTATCAGCCCACCGGCCTTTACGGGCCGACCAGCCGCTTCGGCACGCCGGAGGATTTTGCAGCGCTGGTCGATGCCTGCCACCGCGAAGGCGTCGGCGTGCTGCTCGACTGGGTGCCCGGCCACTTCCCCGACGATCCGCATGGGCTCGGCAGTTTTGACGGCACAGCGCTGTACGAGCACGCCAACCCGCTCCAGGGCCGTCACCTCGATTGGGGCACGCTGATCTACAATTACGGCCGCACCGAAGTGACGAACTTCCTGGTGTCGAACGCGCTGTTCTGGCTCGAACGCTACGCGATCGACGGGCTCCGCGTCGATGCGGTCGCGTCCATGCTCTACCTCGACTACAGCCGTCCGCCCGGCGCGTGGATTCCGAACCAGCATGGCGGCCGGGAGAACATCGAGGCGATCGCGTTCCTGCGCCGCTTCAACACCGAGCTGTTCGCGCGCTTCCCGCAGGCGACCACGGCCGCCGAAGAGTCCACCGCCTGGCCGCAGGTCTCGCGTCCGGTCGAATTCGGCGGGCTCGGCTTCGGCTACAAGTGGAACATGGGCTGGATGCACGACACGCTGAACTACATCAGCAAGGATCCGATCCACCGCAAGCATCATCACGGCGACATCCTGTTCGGCCTGCACTACGCCTTCTCGGAAAATTTCATCCTGCCGCTGTCGCATGACGAGGTCGTACACGGCAAGCGCTCGATCCTGGGGCGTATGCCCGGCGACGAATGGCAGCGCTTTGCGAATTTGCGCACCTATTACAGCTTCATGTTCGGCCATCCCGGCAAGAAGCTGCTGTTCATGGGCGCCGAGATCGCGCAAAGCCGCGAATGGAATCACGACCAGTCGCTCGACTGGCACCTGCTCGAGTACAAGACCCATTCCGGCATCCAGGCGCTGATCCGCGACCTCAACCGGCTCTATCGCGCGGTGCCCGCTCTGCACCAGATGGACTGCGACCAGGCCGGTTTCGAATGGCTGGTCACCAACGACGCCAATCGCAACGTGTTCGCCTGGCTGCGCAAGGGATTTGACGAGCACGCCCGGTGCATGGTGATCGTCAACTTCTCACCCAACGTCTATCGCAACTACCGCGTTCGCGTACCCTTCGGCGGCAAATGGAAGGAAGTGTTCAACTCGGACTCCGCCCATTACGGCGGCAGCAATGTCGGCAACATCGGCGAAGTCCATGCCGTCAATGGCGAGCTCCGCCTCACCATTCCGCCGCTCGCCGCGATCTTCCTCGTTCCGGAAAGCTGAACGATGCGCCTGACTGCTGGATCGCCCGCACGCCTCGGCGCAAGCTGGGACGGACGCGGCACCAATTTCGCGCTGTTCTCCGCCAACGCGCAGAAGGTCGAGCTGTGCCTGTTCGACACGCAAGGCCGCCGCGAACTCGAGCGCATCGAGCTGCCGGAGCGCACCGAGGATGTCTGGCACGGCTATCTCAACGACGTCTCGCCCGGCCAGCTCTACGGCTACCGCGTGCATGGTCCCTACGAGCCCGAGCAGGGTCATCGCTTCAACGCCAACAAGTTGCTGCTCGACCCCTATGCCAAGCGGCTTTCCGGGCGGCTGGTCTGGAGTGACGCGCATTTCGCCTATCGCACCGGAAGCCCGCGCGAGGACCTGTCCTTCGACCGGCGCGACAATGCGCGCGGCATGCCCAAGGCCGTCGTCGTCGACGAGACCTTCAACTGGGGCCGTCGCGAGATCCGGCCCAACATCCCCTGGGAAGACACCATCATCTACGAGGCCCACATCAAGGGGCTGACGCAGAAGCGCGACGACGTGCCGCCGAATTTGCGGGGCACCTATGGCGGCCTGTCCTCGCCGGCGATGATCGAGCATCTGAAGAAGCTCGGCGTCACCACGGTCGAGCTTCTGCCGGTGCACAGCTTCGTCGACGACCGCATATTGGTGGAGAAGAAGCTCGCCAATTACTGGGGCTACAACACCTTGTCCTTCTTCGCCCCTGAACAGCGCTACGCCCAGGACAACGCGCTCGATTCCTTCCGCACCACGGTCGCGCGCCTGCACGATGCCGGCATCGAGGTGATGCTCGACGTCGTCTACAACCACACCGCCGAGGGCAACCATCTCGGCCCGACGCTGTGCTACCGCGGCATCGACAACGCCTCCTATTACTGGCTTAACCGCGAGAACCCGCGCTATTACGACGACTTCACCGGCTGCGGTTCGTCGGTGAACCTTGCCCATCCGCGCGTGCTGCAGATGGTGATGGATTCGCTGCGCTACTGGGTCGAGGTCTGCCATGTCGACGGCTTCCGTTTCGACCTCGCCACCACGCTGGCGCGCGGGCCGAACGGATATGATCGCGGCATCTCGTTCCTCACCGCGATCCGGCAGGATCCGGTGCTGGCGAGCGTCAAGCTCGTCGCCGAACCCTGGGATCTCGGCCTTGGCGGCTACCAGGTCGGCGCATTCCCCTCGCAATGGTCGGAGTGGAACGACCGCTACCGCAGCGCCATGCGCCGCTACTGGAGCGGTGAAGGCAGCCTGATCGGCGACATCTCCAGCCGCATGACGGCGTCTTCCGACCTGTTCAACCACGATGGACGGCGACCGCGCGCCAGCATCAACCACATCACCGTCCATGACGGTTTCACCCTCGCCGATCTCTTCAGCTACAACGAGAAGCACAACGAGGCCAACGGCGAGGACAATCGCGACGGCTCCAACGACAACCACAGCAACAATTGCGGTGTCGAGGGTCCGACCGACGATCCCCAGATCCTCAGCTTGCGCCGACAGCTTCGCAAGAACGTGCTGGCCTGCCTCATGCTGGCGCAGGGCATTCCGCTGATCCTCGCCGGCGACGAGGTCGGGAATTCGCAATCCGGCAACAACAACGCCTATTGCCAGGACAACGAGGTCGGCTGGGTCGGCTGGGACAATCTCGGCAAGGACGGCGACGACATGGTCGATTTCGTCGCCGAACTCGCCGATATCCGCCGCCGGTTCTCGCAGCTTCGCAGCCATCGCTGGCTCGACGGCCGCCCCAAGGACGGCATCTCCTACGGTGCGCTGTGGCTGACGCCGGCCGGCGACGAAATGACGGAAAGCGACTGGAAATTCCCCGAAGGGCGGTTTCTCTCCTATGTGATGGGGCCGATGGAACCGGGCAGCGCCGCGATCTTTATCGTACTGAACGCCGCCCCCGAAGAGATCGCATTCAAATTGCCCAAAATGACCGAATACAAGAGCTGGCAGCAGATCCTGAACACGACCGACGCCAAGCTGAACACGATCGACTTCCCGCCCGGAAGCGACAGCAAGGCGCCGCCGCGCTCGGTGCTCGCTTTCGCGGGGGCGCTATGAGGCCATCCTTCGGCGCGAGGCCGACGACGGACGGCGTGTCGTTCCGGCTGTGGGCGCCCGCCGCGCGCCGTGTCGATCTCCTGCTCGACAGACGACACACGATGCAGCGCCGGCAGGATGGCTGGTATGTCGCCGAGATTGCCGGCCTGGCCGTTGGCAGCAACTACAAATTCAGGATCGACGACGAGATCGACGTGCCCGATCCGGCGTCTGCATTCCAGGCCGAGGACGTGTTCGGCCCGAGCGAGGTGATCGATCATGACGCCTTCGCCTGGCGCGCACGCGATTGGCGCGGCCGTCCCTGGGAGGAGACGGTGCTGATCGAAACGCATGTCGGCACCTTCACCGCGGAAGGCACCTATGGCGCCATGGTCGACAAGCTCGATCATCTCGTCGCGACCGGCATCACCGCGGTCGAGCTGATGCCGCTGGCTGATTTCGCCGGTCGCCGCGGCTGGGGTTATGATGGCGTGCTGTGGTACGCCCCCGACAGCGCCTATGGCCGTCCCGATGATTTGAAGATGCTGATCGACGAAGCACATCTGCGCGGGCTGATGGTGTTCCTCGACGTCGTCTACAATCATTTCGGCCCCGAGGGGAATTACCTCGGCCGCTATGCGCCGGCCTTCTTCACTGACGCGCACACCCCCTGGGGCAGCGCGATCGATTATCGCGTGCCGCAGGTCCGCGCTTTCGCCGTCGAGAACGCGCTGTCGTGGCTCAGCGACTACCGCTTCGACGGCCTGAGGCTGGATGCCGCCAATCACATCATGGCAATCCCCGGCGAGCAATCGATGCTGCAAGACCTCAGCGTCGCCGCAGGCGAGCTTGCCAA
The DNA here is from genome assembly GCF_029846715.1 of Bradyrhizobium nivariense. Taxonomy (GTDB): domain Bacteria; phylum Pseudomonadota; class Alphaproteobacteria; order Rhizobiales; family Xanthobacteraceae; genus Bradyrhizobium. The sequence goes on along the minus strand of NZ_JARVWW010000013.1, from coordinate 166,319 downwards.
GGCGACGGGGCGGCATATCCATCTCGTGCTGGAGAACGGCGACAATCGCGCGAGCCTGCTCGACGCCGCGCAGGAGCCCCCGAACGGCAAATATCGCGGACAGTGGAACGACGACTACCACCACGCCTGGCACGTGATGCTGACCGGCGAGCTCGCCGGCTATTACGCGGACTATCAAACGCCGCGCCTCGATCTCGCACGCGCGCTCGCTTCCGGCTTCGTCTATCAGGGCGAGATCTCGGAATTCTGGGGCAAGAAGCCGCGCGGCGAGAAAAGCGGCGAGCTGCCGCCGGCGACCTTCGTCAACTTCCTGCAAAACCATGACCAGATCGGCAACCGACCGCTCGGCGATCGGCTCGAGAGCCTGACATCGCCCAAGCAGATCGAAGCCGCGCTTGCGGTGACCCTGCTCGCGCCGATGGTGCCGATGCTGTTTCAGGGCGAGGAGTGGGGCTCGACCGCACCCTTCCCGTTCTTCTGCGACTTCCAGGGCGAACTGGCTGATGCCGTCCGAAAGGGGCGCAAGCAGGAATACGCCTGGGCCTATGAGAAGTACGGCGACGAAGTGCCCGACCCGCTCGATCCGGCAACGCTGCACTCGGCCGTGCTTGACTGGACCGGCCACACGCCGGAGCAGGACGCGCGTCTCGCGCTGGTGCGGGAGCTGCTCGCACTCCGCCGCAAAGAGATCGCCCCGCGACTGAAAGGTGCGCGCTTCGGTGATGCCGCCGCAGCCGATGGCGGCCTGCTCACCGCACATTGGCGCATGGGAGATGGCGCGACGTTGCGCCTCGTCGCCAATCTGTCGGATCATGAGATCACGTCCCATGTCGGCATGGGCACCCCGATCTGGGGCAGCGCGGCCGACGATCGGCTTCGGCCCTGGTCGGTGGTCTGGCGCCTCGGAGGTTGACATGCCTCCAGCCGTTCCTCTCGCAACCTACCGGCTTCAGCTCACCGCGGATTTCGACTTCGACAAGGCCGCCGCGGTGGTGCCCTATCTGAAGGCGCTGGGGATCACGCATCTCTACACCTCGCCGGTGATGAAGGCCCGCAAAGGCTCGACGCACGGCTATGACACCGTCGATCACAGCCAGTTCAATCCGGAGCTCGGCGGCGAGGCCGGCTTCGCGCGGCTGAGCGAGGCGCTGACGCAGAACGACCTCGGCCTCATCATCGATTTCGTACCGAACCATGTCGGCGTGCACTTTGCCGACAATCCCTGGTGGCTGGACGTGCTGGAATGGGGCCAGACTTCGCCGCACGCAGTTTCTTTCGACATCGACTGGGATCTGCTGCCCTACCGCGCCCGCGACGGCGTGCTGCTGCCGATCCTCGGCGCCTCCTATGGCGAGGCCCTGGAGCGCGGCGAGATCGAGCTGCGCTACGATTCCGGAGAAGGCAGCTTCTCGGCCTGGTATTTCGAGCACCGCCTGCCGATCGCGCCGGAGCGCTATGGCGAGATGCTGCGGATGATCGCAAAGGAAGCAGACGCGGCCGAGACAGAAGCCGGCAAGCGCCTGCTGTCGCTTGCGGCGCGCTACACGGGACTGCGCCGCCCCAACCGCAAGGAAGCGCCCGGCTTCAAGGCGGAGCTCAAGGAGATCGCAGGCAGCGCCGACATCATCGCGCGCGGCCTTGGCGCCTATCGCGCCGCCAAGGACCGCCCCGCGCAGACGCTGGCGCTGCATCACCTGCTGGAACGCCAACACTACAAGCTCGGGCACTGGCGGCTTGCCTCCAGCGACATCAACTATCGCCGCTTCTTCGACGTCAACGGGCTCGCCGGCCTGCGCGTCGAGGACCCCGGCACGTTCGCCGCCACGCACCGGCTGGTGAAGCAACTCATTGCCGAGGGCAGACTGCAGGGCATCCGCCTCGACCATATCGACGGCCTGCGCGATCCCGCGCAATATTGCCAGCGGCTGCGCCGGCTGGTGCGCGACGCGCAGGGCACGACAAAGTCGTTCTATACGGTGATCGAGAAGATCCTGTGCGAGCACGAGCGCCTGCCGCACTTCGCCGGCATCCAGGGCACCACCGGCTATGAGTGGATGAACGCCATCACTCACGTTCTGGTCGACGCCAAGGGGCTTGTGGCCCTGGACGAAACCTGGCGCCAGATCAGCAACCAGCCGCCGCGGCTCGCGCCTTACGTCAAGGACGCCAAAAGGCGCGTACTGGAGACGCTGCTGACCAGCGAGTTCACGGTTCTGACCCGCCTGCTTGCGCGCATCGCCAACGGGCACTACTCGACCCGCGACTTTTCAGCCGACAGCCTGCGGCAGGCGCTCGAGCTCTATGTGCTGCATTTCCCGGTATACCGCACCTACCTGACGACGAGCGCGCCAGCGGCGAACGATCGCAAGCTGATCGACGACACCATCGCGCGCGCTCGCGCGGAATGGTTCGCCGCGGACGAAGGCATTTTCGACTTCCTGCGCGACGCGCTCACCATGGACCTGCTCAAGCCTGGGCGTCCCCCGCACAGCGCCCGGCGGGTGCGCCGCTTTGCGCTGAAGGTGCAGCAGTTCACCGGGCCGATGATGGCGAAGTCGCTCGAGGACACCGCGTTCTATCAATTCCACCGGCTGCTCGCGATGAACGAGGTCGGCGGCGATCCCGCCAGCAGCGGCCTCACCATTCCCGCTTTCCACGAGACCATGCAGGCCCGCGCCAAGGAATGGCCGCAAGGGATGACGGCGACCGCCACGCATGACACAAAGCGCGGCGAGGACGCCCGCGCGCGGATCGCAGCCCTGAGTGAAATTCCCGGCGAATGGACCAGCGCGGTGGCACGTTGGAAAATCCTGAACGCTCCGCACATTGCGCTCGAAGGCAATCTGCGTGCCCCATCGGCGACATTCGAATACATGCTCTACCAGACCCTGCTCGGCGCCTGGTCGCTTGGAGAGACGGCCGATGCCGGTTTCGTCGAGCGTATCCAGGCCTATGCGCTCAAGGCCGCGCGCGAGGGCAAGGAGGAGACGAGCTGGCTCAACCCGCATGAGACGTATGAGAACGGCGTCAAGAGCTTCATCGCGAAGATCCTCGATCCGGCGCAATCCAGCGAATTCCTGGAGGCGCTGCAAACCCTGATACGCCGCGTCGCGCTGCTCGGCGCGCTGAACGCGCTAAGCCAGCTCACGCTCAAGGCGACATTGCCGGGCGTGCCCGACTTCTACCAGGGCACCGAATTCTGGGACCTGTCGCTGGTCGATCCCGACAACCGCCGCCCGGTGGATTTTCCCGCGCGACACGCGGCGCTGGGCACGCTGGACAATCCGGATTGGAATGATCTGATCAAGAGCTGGCCGGACGGCCAGCTCAAGCTGGCCTGGACGCGGCACCTCCTCAAGCTGCGCAACGAGCTCCCCGATGTTTTCGCTCGAGGCGACTACCAGCCGCTTCAGGTGCGGGGCGCAGATGCCGACCATGTCGTCGCCTTTGCTCGCCGTCATGGCCGCGCCGCAGCGATCGTCGTGGTCGTGCGCCAGTTCGCACCCTTCACGCAGGCGGGACGCGAATGGCCGACGCTCGATGGTTTCGACGCCACCATCGACGTCACAGGCTACAATTTGCCGGATCTCGCGGGCAACGATCTGCCGCTCGCGCAGGCTCTCCGCGGTTTTCCCGCTTCTGTCATCCCGGCGCGCCCCGCGGGTGCGGCGAAGCCGGTGCGACAGCGCACCCGCGCTTGAACGCTAGCTTTTCTCGTCTTTGCCCAACAGCAACTGGCCGCGCTTGCGGATCGTGGCCTGCGCCATCTCGGCAAAGCGCTGCAACAGCCAGGGCAGCACCACCTGCACCTTGACATGGTCGTCGGCGACGTCGACCTGGCCGCTCGCAATCTGCCCCAGCGCGCGGATACGAAAATTCATGCTGTCACCGCTCCAGCGCTCCTCCTCGACCTGCATCACGGGAATGCTGGCCGCGGCGCGGCCGAGCCCGGTCTTGAGCCGGCGCACCGCCTCCTCGCGGCCGAGACGGTGGGGAATGGAGACAACAAGCGGTGCTGACATGGACCTGCCTGTGGGTGGTTGATCCTCACATAATTATGCCGGCCCGTGCGCCAAAGGTTCCATGCAAGTTGACCGTGCAACCGCTGTTTCATCGGTGGAACTTTAAAACCTGCGGCAAGTTGCCCCCAACAACGGGACAGGTGCAACGACCCTTTCGACAAAGGGGTGGAGGAGATTCACATGTCTATCGGTACGATCATTCTGATCATTCTGGTCATTGCCTTGCTCGGCGGCTTCAGCGGCATCGGCGGCGGCCCGTTCTACGGCACCGGCTATTATGGCGGCGGTGGCCTCGGACTCGTCATCGTCATCCTGCTGATCTTGCTGCTGCTGGGGCGGATCTAGCCGAGGCACGTAGGGAGGGTCAGCCGCCGTGCGGCTGCACGAAGCGCGGTATGAAGCGCGGTCCGCTCCGCGCAAACCACCTCTTTCGCTTCCGCAGACACAGAAGTGGTGGGTTATGCCTTCGGCTGACCCACCTACTTCATTTTCCCAGCCAGCTTCTTGATCGCCGCCTTGATCGATGCGGCTGCATCGTCGTAGCCATCCCACGCCTTCGATCGCGCCAGCAAGCCGGGCACCGTCCGCACCGTGTACCGCCTCGGATCGAGATCGCTCTTCACCTGCGCCCAAGTGACGGGCATCGACACGGTGGCGCCATCTCGCGCGCGGGGGGACAGCGGCGCCACCGCCGTCGACATCCGATCGTTGCGCAGATAGTCCAGGAAGATCTTCCCGTTGCGCAGCTTCTTCGACATGTTGAGCAGATAGCGCTCGGGATCGCCGTCCGCCATCCATTGGCAGACCCCTTGCGCGAAGGCTTTCGCCTCCTTCCAGCTCACCTTGTCCCGCGCGCCGTGGAGCAGCGGCACCACCACGTGCAGGCCTTTGCCGCCGCTGGTCTTGCAAAAGCTCTCCATGCCGACATCGGTGAGGCGCTTCCGCATCTCCCTGGCTGCCTCTACGACATCCGCAAACTCAACATCCGGCGCGGGATCGAGATCGAACACCAGCCGGCCCGGCGTGTCATAAGCGCCGGGCGCGCAATTCCAGGGATGCAGCTCGACGCCGCCGACCTGCGCAACGGCCGCGAGCCCCTCGACGCGATCGATCTGCAGATAGGGTTTGCGATCGCCTGAGACCTTGGCCAGCTCGATCAGGTTCGAAGTGCCCTGCATGGCGTGGCGCTGGAAGAATTTTTCGCCGCCGATGCCATCAGGCGCACGCACGATCGAGCAAGGACGTCCCTTCAGATGCTCGATCATCCAAGAACCGACGGCCTCGAAATAGCGCGCGAGATCGAGTTTTGTCACGCCCTCGCCGTCGCTGCCGTCCGGCCACAGCTCCTTGTCCGGCTTGGAGAGCACGACGCCCATCACCTCGGCGCCGCCGCTTGCCTTCGACCGGGCGGCAGGCTTGGCTCTGGCCCGGGACCTGGTGGAAGGCTCGGCCAGCTCGGTATCCACGGGCGCTTCCGCCTCGACCTCCTCCGCCGGCTTGTCCTGCCGCAGCCCCTTGAATGCTGCCTGGCGGATATTGCCGTCGGCGGTGAAGCCGGCGAACTCGATCTCCGCGACGAGCTCCGGCTTCAGCCAGTGCACCTCGCGCGCCTTTTTCGGTGCGTTCTTGCCGCCGAAGGGATTCTCGTTCGAGGCCACTTCTTTCAACAGCGGCATGATGCGCTTGACCTTGTCGGCGCCGAAGCCGGTACCGACCATGCCGACGAAGGCGAGATGATCACCGCGATGCACGCCGGCCATCAGGGAACGGAATTTGCCATTAGTGGTCTTGTAGCCGCCGATCACGACCTCATGGCCGGCCCGGCATTTTGCCTTGGTCCAGCTTTCTGTCCGCCCCGAATGATAAGGCGCATCGAGCTTCTTCGACACCACGCCCTCAAGCTCGAGCTTGCAGGCCGATTGCAGCACGGCGTCGCCGCCGCTCTCGAAATGCTCGACATAGCGGATCTGGCTCGATTTGCGCTTGCGCGCCTCCAGCAGCTCCTTCAGCCGCGCTTTGCGTTCGCTGAGCGGCAGACGACGATAGTCGAGGCCTTCCGCAAACAAGAGGTCGAAGGCAAAGAAGATGAGCTCTTCGGTCTTGCCGTCCGATAGCGCGGCCTGGAGCGAGGAGAAGTTCGGTGCCCCGTTGTGGTCGAGCGCGACGATCTCGCCATCGATCATGGCGTCCGGCAGCGAATCCGCCTCTTTCGCAATCGAAGCAAACTTGTCGGTCCAGTCGAGTCCCTTGCGCGTTTTCAGCGTCGCTCCGCCGTCCTCGACGCGGAGTTGCACGCGATAGCCGTCGAACTTGATCTCGTGGCACCAGCCATCGGCGCCCGGCGGGCGCTCGACCGGCGTGCAGAGCTGCGGCGCCACGAAATCCGGCATCTCCGAGACTTTGCTGGCGCTCGTGGCCGTCGTGACTTTCTTCTTGACAGCCCTGTCATTGAACATCCTGCCGCGCTTCAGCGCCGCGCGTGGCGCCGGCTTGACGGTGCGCCCCTTCGGCTCCTCCGTGCGGTTGGACTGCCAGACCGCATCTGCCTTGCCTTTGGCGCCCTTCGCCAGCATGAAAGGCTTTGGCGCATGGCCCCTGCCATCGGCGATCTGCGCCATCGCGCGGCCGGACGCCACAGACTTGTCTTCGCTGAGAATATCCTCGCCCTCGCTGGCATATTCGTCGCGGTGCTTGATCAGCAGCCAGTTCGTTCGCTTGCCGCCGCTGCGGTCATGACGCATGCGCACCAGCACCCAGCTGCCGTGCAGCTTGTCGCCGTGAAGCGTAAATTTGAGGTCGCCCTTCTTGAAACCGCGTTCGGGATCCTCGGATTCCCAGGTGCCGCGGTCCCACAGCATGACCGTGCCGCCGCCGTACTGGCCCTCCGGAATCGTGCCCTCGAAATCGCCATAGTCGAGCGGGTGGTCCTCGACCTCGACGGCCAGCCGCTTGTCGTGCGGATCGAGCGAGGGCCCCTTCGTCACCGCCCAGGACTTGAAGACGCCGTCGAACTCGAGCCGTAGATCGTAGTGCAGCCGCGTCGCATCGTGCTTCTGGATCACGAAGCGCCGTTGCTTCGAGGGCACCACTGCCGTTTTGCCCGACGGCTCCGGTGTCTTCTCGAAATCGCGTTTCTGTCGGTAAGTAGAGAGTTTCCGCAGCACGGCCGGTCCCGCATTCTCTTTCGGCGTTGCAGCCTATCACAGCAAAAGTCCCACCCGGAACCAAAACCCCACGGGACGGTTGGGGTTCCAAAATGCCTTGAAAACGCTGGAGAACCGAATGGCCCCGCGCGCCTATTGGAAGGGAACGTTGAAGCTCTCGCTGGTCAGTTGCCCGGTTGTGCTTTTTCCGGCGACCACCGCCGCCGAGAAGACGCGGTTTCACATGATCAACCGCGAGACTGGCAACCGGTTGAAGCAGCAGATGATCGACGCCGAAACCGGCGACGTCGTCGAGAGCGACCAGAAGGGACGCGGCTACGAGCTGCGCAAGGGCAAATATGTCGAGATCGAACCGGAGGAGCTCGAAGCCGTCCAGATCGAGAGCAATCACACCATCGACATCGAGAGCTTCGTGCCGAGCGACGAGATCGACCAGCGCTATCTCAATCATCCCTATTATATCGCGCCCGACGGCAAGGCTGCGATCGACGCCTTTGCCGTGATCCGCGATGCCATGAAGGACCAGGATCGCGTCGCGCTCGCCAAGATCGTGCTCACCAATCGCGAGCATATCATTGCGATCGAACCGCTCGGCAAGGGCCTGCTCGGCACCACGTTGCGCTTCCCCTATGAGCTGCGCGACGAGGACCAGTTCTTCGACGACATCAAGAGCCCGAAGATCACCAAGGACATGGTGGAGCTGGCCGGCCATATCCTCCACAGCAAGGCGGCGCATTTTGACCCCAGCAAGTTCAAGGATGAATACGAGAACGCGCTGAAGGCGCTGGTGAAGCGCAAGGCCAGCGGCAAGACAATCGAGCTGCCGGAGCCCGAAGAGCGCCCGAGCAACGTCGTCAGCCTGATGGATGCGCTGAAGCAGAGCTTGAAGGGACGCGGCGGGGGAAAAAAGACGGCGGCGAAGTCCCACGCGCGCCGTGCGCCGGGGCGACAGCGAGCCACGAAGAAAGCGCACCGGTCGACGTCGCGGCAGAGGAAAGCGGGTTAGCTCTCCGCCGCGCACTTCACTCTCTCCCCTCATGGTGAGGAGGGCGCGAAGCGCCGTCTCGAACCATGCAGGCCCCCGCTGCAGCAGTCGGGCCTTCATCCTTCGAGACGCGCGTTCCGCGCTCCCAGCGACAACGGCTTTGCCGTTGCGCAAGGGATGAGGGATACAGCGTTAATCCCCTGCCTTTAACCGATACCCGATGCCCGTCTCCGTCAGCACATATTGCGGTCGCTCCGGATCGGCCTCGATCTTCTGGCGAAGCTGGCGGACATAGACGCGCAGATATTGAGCGTCGGTAAACTCGTCCCAGAGCTCCTTGAGCAGGAAACGGTGGGTGAGCACCTTACCGGCGTGCTGAACCAGCACACGCAGCAGATCGTATTCCTTCGGCGACAGTTTGACGTCGCGCTCGCCGACCTTGACGATCCGGCGTACCAGATCGACGGAGAGATCGCCGGCACGGAACACCGGACGCTCGCCCTGGACCTGGAGCTGGTGCCGCAGCGCGGCGCGCAGACGTGCCAGAAGCTCGTCCATACCGAACGGCTTGGTCAGATAATCGTCCGCACCGAGATCGAGCGCCTGCACCTTGCCGGCCTCGTCGCCGCGGCTCGACAGCACCACGATCGGCACAGCTTCATTGCGGGCGCGGATCGTGCGCAGCAGCTCATGACCCTGGATATCGGGCAAGCCAAGATCGAGGATGATCAGCGCAGGTTCTTCCGCAAGCTTCTCAAGCGCGGTCTTGCCGTTCGGCGCCTCCAGGATCTCATAGCCCTGGGTCGAGAGTCCCATCCGCAGCAATTTGCGGATCGGCGGCTCGTCGTCGATGACCAGCACCTTGATCGGGGCGGCGCTCATGCGGCGGTATCCAATGCGTGGGTCTGGGCCGGAATGGGCAGACGGATGGTCAGCACCGCGCCGCTCCGGTCGCTGCGATTCGCGGCCGAGATGGTGCCCCGCATCGCCTCGACGAAGCCGCGGGAGATGGCAAGCCCGAGCCCGGTGCCGGGACGGACACGATCCCCCTTCTGCGCGCGATAGAACTTGTCGAACACGCCCTCGAGCTCGTCGGGCGGGATGCCATCACCCTCATCGCCGACCTGAAGCACCACATAATCACGATCGCGCTGGCTCCTGATCGAGACCGTCGTGTCGGGCGGCGAATATTTGGCGGCGTTGTCGAGCAGGTTGAACAGCACCTGCTCGAACAGCACCGCATCGAGCTGGAGCATAGGAAGGTCTGCGGCCAACACCAGCTCGACCTTGTGAGCAGCGAGGATCTTGGCTGCTCGCCGGAGCGCGCTCCCGACGATCTCTGCGAGATCGTGCAACGCGGTGTTGGGCACGATGGCGCCGGATTCGAGCTTGGTCATGTCGAGCAGATTGGCGATGAAGCGATTGAGACGCTCGGACTCGTCGATCACGGTCGCAAGCAGGTCGCGCTTCTCGGTATCCGACAGCGCCCCGGCCAGATCGCGCATGGTTGAAGCTGCGCCGAGCACGGAGGCGAGCGGCGTCTTCAAATCATGCGAGATTGAGGTCAACAATGCAGAACGCAACCGCTCGGATTCGACGGTGCGCTTGACGCGATCGACGTCTTCGACCAGCAGCACGCGCTCGATCGCCAGTGCACCCTGGTCGACCAGCGCGTCGAGCAGCCGGCGCTGGTCCGGGGTCAGCAACGGGCCGGTGCGATCATTGTCGATGCCGATGACGCCGATCGGACCCCGCCCGGTGCGCATCGGCAGAAACAGCCGTTTTGCGCCCGGCAACGTGTCCGAGCCGCGGCCTGCGGGGCGGTCGTTGCTCCAGGCCCAGTTGGCGGCGGCAAGGTCAGCCTGATCAAGATCGTCCTCGGGGGGATACCCTGACTTCACCGTGAGCAGACCCTCGTCCGGCAACAGCAGCACCACGCGGACTTTCAGCATCAACGCGATCTGATAGGCGGTCGCCCACAGCACGTCGTCGAGCGTACCGGTGCCGGCGAGCTTGCGGCTGAAAGCATAGAGCTGCTCGGTGGTCCGGATACGGCCGATCGCGGCGTCAGCCTGAGTGCGGACCCGTCCGGCGACATTCGATACCACGAACGCAATCAGCATGAAGAAAAAGAACGCCGCGACATTGGTCGGATCGGTGATGGTGAAGGTATAGACCGGCGGCAGAAAGAAGAAATTGTAGGCGAGCGACGCCGCGACGCTCGCAAGCAACGACGGCCACAATCCGTAGCGCACGGCAACCGTCACCACGGCGGTGAGGAACATCAGGTCAACGTTCTCGATGCCGACATACGGCTTGATGGCCACGGCGGCAGCAAGGCCAAGGGCGGTGATCCCGAGCGCCTTCAAATAGGGCCGGGCATCGAACGGGTCCGATCGCGCTGCGGTCTGCACCGCCGTCTTCGGCGCCGGCTCGCTCGTGAGCTCGTCGCCAGGGATGACATGCACGCTGATATTCCCGGCGCGACGCACCAGGTCATGGACGACGGAGCCGCGCGTCATCTCGAACCAGCGCGAGCGCGTCGACTTGCCGATCACGATCTGGGTGACGTTGTTGCCCTGCGCGAAGTTGACGACGTCGTCGGCGAGGCGGCGGCCGACGCCCGGAATCGTCAGCGCCTCACCGCCGAGCGATTCCGCGAGCCGCAGCGTATCGGCCAGCCGGTCGCGCTCCTCATCGGACATTTGCAGCGATCGCCGCGTCTCGATCGACACCGCGATGAACGGCGCGTGCAGCCGGTCGGCCAGCCGCTTGGTGTAGCGCACAAGACCGGCCGCGCGCGGATCTTCGCTGACGCAGACGAGCATGCGCTCGCCGACGGCCCAGGGGCCCGAAATCGCATTCGCCTGCATGTGATTGAGAAGCTGCTCGTCGACCCGTTCGGCCGTACGCCGCAAAGCGAGCTCGCGCAGCGCAGTGAGATTGCCCGGCGAAAAATAATGTTCCAGTGCCCGCTCCGCCTGCTTGGGCACATAGACCTTGCCCTCCTTCAGACGCTGGATCAAATCATCGGGCGTGAGGTCGATCAGCTCGATCGCATCGGCGCGGTCGAATATCGAATCCGGCACGGTCTCGCGCACCCGCACGTGGGTGATCTGGGCGACGACGTCGTTCAGGCTCTCGATGTGCTGGATGTTGACGGCGGTATAGACGTCGATGCCGTGTGATAGCAGCTCCTCGACGTCGAGATAGCGCTTGGGATGGCGGCTGCCGACCGCATTGGTGTGGGCGAGTTCGTCGACCAGCGCGATTTTCGGCCGGCGCGCGATCACGGCATCGAGGTCCATTTCCTCGATCACCTGGCCGCGGTAATCCAGACTCTTGCGCGGGATCACCTCCAGCCCGCGTACCAGCGCCTCGGTCTCGGCGCGGCCATGGGTTTCGACGAAGCCGACCACGACGTCGATGCCGGCCTTGTGCTTGGCATGAGCGCTTTGCAGCATCTCGTAGGTCTTGCCGACGCCGGGGGCGGCGCCGACGAAGATCTTCAGCTTGCCGCTCGCGCTCTCCTCCCGGCGCGCGGCATCCAGCAGCGCCTCGGGAGACGGACGTTGTTCGGGATCGCGGCGTTCTCGGACCATCAGGCCAATATAATCATCCGGGCGCCGCGAGCCTAGACCGCTACTTCGCGGCTACGCTATCGAGCGCGAGGTTCAGCGCCAATACGTTAACGCGGGGTTCGCCAAGCAGGCCGAGCAAACGGCCTTGGGTGGCGGAGGCCACGAGCTGCTTCAACGCGTCCTCCGGCATATTCCGGGCCTTGGCGACGCGCGGTACCTGGAATTGTGCCGCTTCCGGGGAGATGTCCGGGTCGAGACCGCTGGCCGATGTGGTCACCAGGTCCACCGGCACGGCGGCGTTGGGATTCTCGCTCTTGAGCTTGTCCACATCTTCCTTCAGCCGGTCAGCCAGCGCCTTGCTGGTTGGGCCGAGGTTGGAGCCGCCCGAGTTGGCGGCGTTGTAGGGCGCCGACACCGTCTTGGTCGAATCGTTCGGGTCCGGCGCCAGCGTCGCCGAGGGGCGGCCGTGGAAATATTTGTCGTCCTTGAATTCCTGCCCGATCAGGGCGGAGCCGACCACCTTGCCGTCCTTCTCGATCAGGCTGCCTTGCGCCTGAGCCGGGAAGATCGCGCCGGCAATAGCGGTCATCGCGAGCGGATAGGCAAGTCCGGTGATGGCGGTGAGCACCAGCAGCAGGACGATGGCGGGGCGGATTTCTCTGAGCATGTTACGTCTCCTAAGTCCTCGTCATTGCGCGCGGCGCATCGCGCCGTGCGACGACGATCAAGCCAGGTGCAAGGCGGTGACGACGAGGTCGATCGCCTTGATGCCGATGAAGGGAATGACGATCCCGCCGAGGCCATAGATCAACAGGTTGCGCCGGAGCAGTGCGCCGGCCCCGACCGCGCGATAGGCGACGCCCTTCAGCGCCAGCGGGATCAGCGCTATGATGATCAGCGCGTTGAAGATGATCGCCGACAGGATGGCGCTCTGCGGGCTCGACAGGTTCATGACGTTGAGCACGTTGAGCTGGGGGTAGAACGCCAGGAACATCGCCGGGATGATCGCAAAGTACTTGGCGACGTCGTTGGCGATCGAGAATGTCGTCAGCGCGCCGCGCGTCATCAGGAGCTGCTTGCCGATCTCGACCACCTCGATCAGCTTGGTCGGGTTGGAATCGAGGTCGACCATGTTGCCGGCCTCGCGGGCCGCCTGCGTGCCGGTGTTCATGGCAACACCGACGTCGGCCTGCGCGAGTGCCGGCGCATCGTTGGTGCCGTCGCCGCACATCGCCACCAGCTTGCCCTTGGCCTGCTCGTCGCGGATCAGCTTAAGCTTGTCTTCCGGGGTTGCCTGCGCCAGGAAGTCGTCGACGCCGGCTTCAGCCGCGATCGCGGCGGCCGTCATCGGGTTGTCGCCGGTGATCATGACGGTGCGGATGCCCATGCGCCGCAGCTCCGCGAAACGCTCGCGGATACCGCCCTTGACGATGTCCTTGAGCTGGATGACGCCGAGCAGCTTGCCGTCCTTGGCAACCGCAAGCGGCGTGCCGCCGGCTTTGGCGATTTCGTCGGCGATGGTTTGCACCTCCCGGCCGATATCCGACAGCACCGCAGGCTGGATGGCGCGCGCCGTGTTACCTGAGGCGATCGCCAGCGGCACACCGCCACCTACGTAATTCAGCATGGCATCGACCGCGCCCTTGCGCACCGACGAGCCGCCGGCATCGACACCGCTCATGCGGGTCTGTGCCGTGAACGGAATGAAGGTCGCGCCAAGCTCGGCCATATCGCGGCCGCGGATGCCGTATTTCTCCTTGGCCAGCACCACGATCGAACGGCCCTCCGGGGTCTCGTCGGCGAGCGAAGCGAGCTGGGCCGCGTCCGCGAGCTCCTGCTCGGTCACACCGCGCACGGGGCAGAACGCAGTCGCTTGCCGGTTGCCGAGCGTGATCGTCCCGGTCTTGTCGAGCAGCAGAGTATCGACGTCGCCGGCGGCCTCGACGGCGCGGCCGGACATCGCCAGCACGTTGAAGCGCACCAGGCGGTCCATACCGGCGATACCGATCGCCGACAATAGCGCACCGATCGTGGTCGGGATCAGGGTCACGAACAGCGCGACCAGCACGACCACCGAGATCGAGCCGCCGGCATAGGCCGCATAGCTCGGAATGGTGACGGTGGCGAACACGAAGATGATGGTGAGGCCGGCCAGCAGGATGTTGAGCGCGATCTCGTTCGGCGTCTTCTGCCGCTCGGCGCCCTCGACCAGCTTGATCATGCGATCGATGAAGGTCGAGCCTTGAGCTGCCGTGATCCGCACGCGGATCCAGTCGGACAGCACCTGGGTGCCGCCTGTTACCGCCGAGCGGTCGCCGCCGGACTCGCGGATCACGGGCGCGGATTCGCCGGTGATAGCGGCCTCGTTGACGGAAGCGACACCTTCGATCACCTCGCCGTCGGAGGGAATGGTGTCGCCGGCCTCGACCAGAACGATCTCGCCGACCTTGAGGTTCGTGCCCGGCACCAGCTTGAAGCTCTCGCCGGCGCCGGTCAGCAGCTTGGCCTGGCTCTCGGTGCGGGTCTTGCGTAGCGACTCGGCCTGCGCCTTGCCGCGGCCTTCGGCGACCGCTTCGGCGAAATTGGCGAACAGCACCGTGAACCAGAGCCAGAGGATGATCTGGAAGGTGAAGCCGAGATTTGCGCCGCCGGTGACGAGGTCGCGCAGGAAGATCACCGTGGTGAGCGCGGCCACGATCTCGACCACGAACATCACGGGGTTTTTGACCATCAGCCGCGGATCGAGCTTGGTGAATGACGCGCGGATCGCAGGCACGACGATCCTGGGGTCGAGCATCGCCGAGACGGACGCGCGCTTTTGCAGTTTCATGGTTTCCATGGAGGTCACTCCAGACAATCAGAAGGCTGTCGATCAGAACACTTGCTGTTCAGAAGATTTGGCCGGCGTTCATCGCGAGATGCTCGACGATGGGGCCGAGGGCGAGGGCCGGGAAGAAGGTCAGGCCGCCGATGATCAGGATCACGCCGACGACGAGGCCGACGAACAGCCCGCCGGTGGTCGGGAGCGTGCCCGCCGACGGCGGGATCGACTTCTTGGCAGCGAGCGAGCCCGCGATTGCCATCGCCGGAATGATCATGAAGAAGCGGCCGACGAACATCGCGCTGGCGAGCGTGAGGTTGTAGAAGAAGGTGTTGCCGGTGAGGCCTGCGAAAGCCGAGCCGTTGTTGCCGGTCGCCGAGGTGAAGGCGTAGAGCACCTCGGTGAAGCCGTGCGGTCCGGCATTCGCCATCGAGGCGACGGCCGGCGGATAGACCACGCCGACCGCGGTCCAGCCGAGATACATCAACGGCAGCACCAGGATCGCGAGCATCGCCATCTTGACTTCGCGTGCCTCGATCTTCTTGCCGACATATTCCGGGGTGCGGCCGACCATCAGGCCCGCGACGAAGATCGCGAGCACGACGAACAGCAGCATGCCGTAGAGGCCGGCGCCGACGCCGCCGACGATGATCTCGCCGAGCTGCATGTTGATCAGCGGAATCATGCCGCCGAGCGCGGTAAAACTGTCATGCATCGCGTTGACGGCACCACAGGAGGCGGCCGTCGTGATTACGGCGAATAGCGAGGAGGCGACGATGCCGAAGCGCACCTCCTTGCCCTCCATGTTGCCGCCGGTCAGGCCAAGCGCATGCAGCGTCGAGGTGCCGTTGGCTTCGGCCCAATAGGTGACGGCGACACCGGCGACGAACAGCACACCCATCGCCGAGAGGATCGCCCAGCCCTGACGCTGGTTGCCGACCATGCGGCCGAACACATTGGTGAGCGCGGCGCCGAGCGAGAAGATCGAGATCATCTGCACGAAATTCGACAGTGCGGTCGGGTTCTCGAAGGGGTGCGCGGCGTTGGCGTTGAAGAAGCCGCCGCCATTGGTGCCGAGCATCTTGATCGCAACCTGCGAGGCGACCGGGCCGACCGCAATGGTCTGCTTGGCGCCTTCGAGCGTCGTGGCTTCGACATAGTCACCGAGCGTCTGCGGCATTCCCTGCCAGACGAGGAACAGCGTGTAGACGACGCAGACCGGCAGCAGGACGTAGAGCGTGCACCTGACGACATCGACCCAGAAATTTCCGACGGTGCGCGCCGAGGCGCGCGAGAAGCCGCGGATCAGAGCGACCGCCAGCGCGATGCCGGTTGCCGCCGACAGAAAGTTCTGGTGTGTCAGGCCGAGCATCTGCACGAGATATGACAGCGTGCTTTCGCCGCCGTAGTTCTGCCAGTTGGTGTTGGTGATGAACGAGATTGCGGTGTTGAAGGAGAGGTCCTCGGCGACCGCTGCCTGTCCCGCCGGATTGAACGGCAACACGGCCTGAAGCCGCATCACGCCGTAGATGACGAGGAAGCCGCCGACATGAAACAGCAGCATGGCGACCGTATAGGTCAGCCAATGCTGCTCGCGCTTTTCGTCGACGCCGGAAAGCCAGTAGATACCGGCCTCGATCGGACGCAGCACCGGTGACAGGAACGTCCGCTCGCCGTTGAACGCGCGCGTCATGTACCAGCCGAGCGGTTTTGCGAGCGCGACGATAATGACGCAAAAGAGAATGATCTGGAGCCAACCGATCACAGTCATGGCATTAACCCTTAAGGCTTGGTGTCCGGCGCAGGAGCGGCACGAGCACCGCAAGCAAGCAGGCGACGAGCGCGGCGTCCGCCAGCAGCAATTCGACAAGCGGCAGCAGGGGTCAGAACCGCTCGGGCCGCAGGAGCGCGTAGGTGAGGTAGCTCAGCAGGCCGAACGAGACGGCGCCGGCAAGTGCATAATCGAAGATCATGGCCCGCTCCGTCACAGCCGTTCGCAGGCGTAGGTATAGCCGATCGCAAGGGCAAAGAAGCCGAAGCCCAGCGCCAGCAGCAGAATGTCCATCATGGGATTGCTCCTCGTTGCGCCCTCATGTCCGGCGCAATCGCTTCTCGGGGACCCGGCGAAGCTCGAAGGAAACGCAGGCGCATTTCCACAGACGGCAGCCGGGACTCTTGACCGTGCTGAAGTGCCACCACAGGCATAGGTTTTCGAGATGAGGGCTATGGCGAAGTTATAGGAATCTCATAAAAGGGCGGCGGCGTGCGGTGCGGCCCAGCATGCAGCCGTCGTCCCGGACAAGCGCAGCGCTGGGCAGCGCGTAGCGCTGTCGCGGCACTTATGAAATCCTTATATCTCGCGCCCCCTCCTCATCTCGTTTTCAAATGCCCTTCCAGCCATCTTGGGAATGCCGGCCGACTGACCGACGCCAATTCCAGGAGGCCTACATGACCGCCGCACTCCGACGTTACGATCCACCTTCGCTCAGCGAACGCCTGCGCAATGCGCATGCGATGACGCGGCCGCTGATGCTCGAGATCATCGATCATGCCTGCCGGCGCTTTACTTCGCCCGGGCAGAGCGAGTGCTCGACGCGCGTTATGCGCCTGGTCGATGCTGGAGCCTGGACCGATGCAGCGCTTGCGCTGATGGCGCTCGAGCTGCCGCTGTGGCAGGTCCGCCGCATCGCCTATGACGAGGGCGAGTGGCATTGCGCGCTGTCGCGCGAGCGCGAATTGCCGGACTGGCTGGACGCCGCGGTGGAAGCGCGCCACGCCGACCTCGCGTTCGCCCTGTTGTCGGCCTTCCTCGAGGTCCGTGCCCTTGCCGTGGACGTATCGCGGCCGAGCGTTCCTTCTGTTCGTCATGTACCGGATACGCTTTACGAGCCGCTCGCCTGCGACAATTTCGGCTAGAGCAGCCCGACGGGCAACGGCAGGTATCTCCCCACTCATGACGTTCCTAGATCGCTGCACCGCCAACCGTCTTGCCGCACCACGGACAAGGACTTCCAAAATGTCGATGCTGATACATGGCTTTGAACGGCCCCTCGACTGGACGGAGCGGCCAGCGCGGATATCGACGGTGCATAAGGCCCAGCTCAAGCGCCTGGCGCTAAGCGCGCTGGCCGTGCTCTCGATGGGCAGCGTCCTCACCGCGTTCATCGCGTTAAGGACCGCGATCTATGTCTGGCACCTTCACGCCTGACCAAAATGGCAGATCATCATGATCCTGCAGATGTGTGAGGAGGCCGCCATGGCGGCAATCGCGCTTCAAGCTGCCCGTCGCGGGCCCGGGGCCCGGCAGGCGCAGGTGTTGCTCAAGCCGCTCGATCCCGACGTCGTCAGCGCCTCCATTCCCGCCTTCTTCATCGGGCGCAACACGGCTGGCCTCTGGGTTGTCCGGGAAGGAAACGGACGCATCGGCGGCCTGTTCCTGTTCAAGAGTTCGGCGGTCGATTTCGCCAACCGGCAGAGCAAGCCGGCAAGATGCGCGCTGGTGTTTCCCACCGGGACTTTTGAGCTCGACATCGAGAACCGCGGCAATCCGCTGATCGTGCTGGCCACGCGATTGCGGGAGGGCGCCAAGCGGCTCGCGGCGCTCGTCGCCGCAAGGCGACAGACATGACCTGACGCTCGTGATCACGCTTCTTGCCCGCGGGCTCGGGGTCTAGCCTCTCGTGGCCACGCGTACCGTGATCGAGCGGGAGTTGAGCATGGCTGCCTACGTGGCGAGCAATCGGGCGCGCTCTGCGGTGGCGACGCCGGCTTGAGGCTGCGTATCCCGCGGAAAACGCCCGCCCGATCTGGCGCAGTTTCACGGAACCGTGTAGAGCGGTTTCATGAGCATCAGCAACGTCAACGTCGTCGCCCACCCCCTGGTTCAGCACAAGCTCTCCCTGATGCGGGAGAAGGACCGCTCGACCAAGAGCTTTCGCGAGATCCTGAACGAGATCGGGATGCTGCTCGGCTACGAGGTGACGCGCGACCTGCCGCTGGAGTTGGTCCAGATCGAGACGCCGATTGCGCCAATGCTGGCGCCCAAGATCGCCGGCAAGAAGCTCACGCTGGCGCCGATCCTGCGCGCGGGCGTCGGCTTCCTCGACGGCATGCTTGCGCTGATGCCCTCGGCGCGCATCGCCCATATCGGGCTCTACCGCGATCCCGATACATTGCAGGCCGTGGAATATTACTTCAAGGCGCCGCAGGACCTGTCGGACCGCACCGTGATCCTGATGGATCCGATGCTGGCGACCGGCAACTCGGCCTGCGCCGGCGCCTCGCTGCTGAAGGCGCGTGGCGCCCGCGACATCCGCTTCGTCTGCCTTCTGGCCGCGCCCGAGGGCATTGCGCAGTTCCAGCGCGAGCATCCCGACGTGCCGGTCTGGACCGCCGCGATCGACGAGCGGCTCAACGACCACGGCTACATCGTGCCGGGGCTGGGCGACGCCGGCGACCGGATGTTCGGCACCAAGTAGACAGGTTTGTGCGATCGGGCTACTCCGGTTGCCATGCCTGCCAACGAATTTTCACTGCAATCGCTGATCCGGACCGAGGCCGCCGCCGATCCGGCCTTCGTGTTCGACGGCACGCCGGTCTCGCGCGCGGAATTTTCGGAAAAGATCGAGCAGACCACCGCCTGGCTTGCCGCACGGGGCATCGGCAAGGGGGACGTGATAGCGGTCTGGCTGGTCAACCGGATCGAATGGATCGCGCTGCTGTTCGCCGCCGCACGCCTTGGCGCTGTCGTCGCCGCCGTCAATACGCGCTACCGCAGCGCGGAGGTCGCGCATCTGCTCAAGCTGTCCGGCGCCAGGCTGATGGTGGTCGAAGCCGCGTTCCGCTCGATCGACTTTGCCGCTATCCTCGCCGACGTCGCCAGGGACGAGGTGCCCGCGCTGCGAGAGCTCGCGGTGGTCGGCGCGGATGCGATTCCCGCCCAATGGCCATGCGTGCGCTTCGATGCCTTCGAGAAGCCCTATCCGCCCGCCCTGCCGGCTCCGGACGATTTCGACCTGCCGGTTCTGCTCTACACGACGTCGGGCACGACCAAAGGGCCAAAACTCGTCGCGCATTCGCAGCGGACGTTGGCCACGCATGCCGCCTCCGTCGCCGAGGCGCTGAAACTCTCGCCGCAGCGCCATTCGCTGCTGGCCATGCTGCCGATCTGCGGCACCTTTGGTATGACGAGCCTGCTCGGCTTCGTCGCAGCGGGCGCGATCGTCCATGTGCTCGACGCCTTCGAGGCGGCGCCGGCGCTGAAGCTTCTCGGCGAGTGCAGGATCACGCACGCCTTCGGTTCGGACGAGATGTTCCGCCGCATCCTCGCCCTCACCGATGCGCCGCGTCCGTTTCCGCATCTCGAAGTCTGCGGCTTCGCAGCGTTCCAGCCCGGCTGGCGCGAGCTCGCCGCGGAGGCCGAGGCCCGCGGCATGCCCCTGTTCGGCCTCTACGGTTCGAGCGAGGTGCAGGCCCTGTTCTCGATCGCACGCTCCAGTGATGGCTTCGCCGATCGCATCGAGGGTGGCGGCTGGCCGATGTCGCCCGACACGAGGGTGCGTGTGCGCGACACCGAGACCGGCGAACTCGCGGCTCGAGGTGTTTCCGGCGAGATCGAGATCAGCGCGCCGTCGCGCTTCCTCGGCTATTTCAACAATCCCGAAGCGACGCGCGATGCGATCACCGCCGACGGCTTCTTCCGCACCGGCGACATCGGCCGTCTCCGCGGCGACGGCGCGTTCGTCTACGAAACCCGCGCGGGTGATGCGATGCGGCTCGGCGGCTTCCTGGTTGCGCCCGGCGAGATCGAGGACGAGCTCAAATCGTGCGCTGGTGTGGCCGACGCCCAGGTCGTCGCAGTCGATCTGAAGGGAAACGCACGCTGCGTTGCCTTCGTGATCCCCGCCCAAGAACCCCACCACGAGCCGCCGCGGCAGGAAGCGTTGATCACGCGCCTGCGCGAGCGGCTCGCCGGCTACAAGGTCCCGGCGCGGATCTATGTCGTGGAGGCCTTCCCCGTCACGGACAGCGCGAACGGCGTCAAGATCCAGCGCGCCCGGCTTCGTGCCATCGCGATGGAGCGCATCGCGGCCGAATGAGCCGGCCCTATTTCAGATAGCTCGAAAGATTCAGACTGAGGATCTTGCCAAGGGCCGAATAGGACGCAGTAAGTTGCGCCTCGTAGGTCGAGAGCTCCGCCGTAACGGCAGCGACGTCGACGCTGGTGAGGTCGCTCGACAACGTCTCGGCATAGCTCTTGTAGTCCGGTCGAAGAAATCGGACAAGCCGGTCGCGATCGTCTCCTACGACGAGAAGCCGGGGATCCAGGCGATCGCGACGACAGCACCGGATCTGCCGCCAGTGCCGGGCGTGCATGCGACCTTCGCGCGCGATCATGAGTACAAACGTCACGGCACGCTCAGCCTGTTGGCGGGGATTGACCTGCTCACCGGGAAGGTCCACGCGCTCGTCAAAGACCGCCACCGCAGCCGAGAGTTCATCGAATTCCTCAAGCTCCTCGATGCTCCTATCCGGCCAAGACCGCGATCAAGTTGATCCTCGCATCTCGAGAGAAACCAGAACCTGGCTCGACACACGACCGGCAGGCCGCTTCCAGTTTACCTTCACGCCCAAACACGGCTCCTGGCTCAACCTCATCGAGGGCTTCTTCTCCAAGTTCGCCCGCTCCGTCCTGCGTCACATCCGGGTCACATCAAAGCACGAACTCAAAGAGCGCGTCATGGCTGGAGTTGATGACATCAATCGCCATCCCGTCGTCCATACCTGGTCCTACAAACTCGCCGAGGCCACCTGATATGATTCGAACCAAGAAATCGCTGACCTAGTACGACTTGCTTAGTATGACTTGGCCAGTCCAAGCACCTTTTCCGCGATAAAACTGAGCGCGAGCTGCGGGCTGACCGGCGCGATGCGCGGGATCAGAACTTCGCGCAAGTAGCGCTCGACGTGAAACTCCTTGGCATAGCCGAAGCCGCCATGGGTCATCACCGCCTGCTCGCAGGCGTGATATCCGGCCTCACCCGCAATGTATTTCGCGGCATTGGCGGCGCCGCCGCAGGGCATGCCCTTGTCGTATTGCCAGGCCGCCGACAGCACCATCAGCCAGGCCGCCTCGAGCTCGACCCAGTTTACGGCGAGCGGATGCTGAATGCCCTGGTTCTTGCCGATCGGCCGGTTGAACACGATGCGGGTCTTGGCGTATTCGGTCGCGCGCGACAGCGCGAGCTTGCCAAGGCCGACCGCTTCCGCCGCGATCAGGATACGCTCGGGGTTCATGCCTTCGAGGATGTATTGGAAGCCGCGGCCCTCTTCGCCGATACGGTCCTCCATCGGGATTTCAAAGTCCTCGAAGAACAGCTCGTTGGAATCGACAACCTTGCGGCCCATCTTCTCGATCTCGTGGACCTTGATCTTCTTGCGGTCGAAGTCCGTGTAGAACAGGCTCAGCCCATGCGTCGGCGAGCGCACCTCCTCCAGCGGTGTGGTACGCGCCAGCAACAGGATTTTGTGCGCGACCTGGGCGGTCGAGATCCACACCTTCTGGCCGTTGACGATATAGCGGTCGTTCTTGGCCACCGCGCGGGTCTTGAGCTGGGTGGTGTTGAGGCCGGTGTTGGGCTCGGTGACGGCAAAGCACGCCTTCTCGCGCCCCTCGACCATCGGCGGCAGCATGCGCTTGCGCTGTTCCTCCGTGCCGAACACGACGACGGGATTGAGCCCGAACACGTTGATGTGCACGGCGGATGCGCCGGACATGCCGGCGCCGGATTCCGCGATCGCGCGCATCATGATCGCGGCTTCGGTGATGCCGAGCCCGGAGCCGCCATAGGCCTCCGGCACGCAGATGCCGAGCCAGCCGGCGTCGGCCAGCGCCTTGTGGAAGTCGTGTGGAAAGCCGCCGTCGTGGTCCTTTTTCAGCCAATAGGCATCGTCAAAGCCTTCGCAGATCTTTGCGATGGCGTCGCGAATGGCTTCCTGCTGATCTGTGAGCGCGAAATCCATGTTCTTGATCTCCTTATTGGGAGCCGCGTGACGTCCTGCTCGCTGTCGACATCGGCACAGGCCTTTGGCGTGATCGCTTCCGACGCCTCGTCCATCGCCTTCTTCAGGTCGCCCGGCAATTTGTCCCAGACCTATTGATTGATCGAGTACGCGACGATGAAGCTGCCCAAGCTGACGCCGCCTGCCGTCCCTATGCCGACGGTCGTCAGCCTGTTGCTGCCGACCGCCCAGCCCCGCTCGAATTCTTGCTTGAGTTAAAAATACATATATGTGAACTTACCTGTCAAGTATATGAATAGTACATGGGCCCATGCACCAGGCCCCGATGTCTCTGAATTGACAGCGCCGATTTATGAATTCTAACTCCACGTATATGAATACGACCAACGAGGCCCTATGGGACCGCTCGCCGGCTTCACCATTCTCGACCTGACCTCCGTCTTGATGGGGCCCTATGGCACCCAGGTGCTGGCGGACATGGGCGCTGAAATCATCAAGGTCGAAAGTCCCGAGGGTGACATCGTTCGCCAGATCGGTCCCGGCCGCACGCCCGGCATGGGTGGGATGTTTCTCAACGCCAACCGCGGCAAGCGCAGCATCGTCCTCGACCTCAAGAAGAAGGAAGGCCGCGAGACGCTGCTGCGGCTCGCCAAGCGCGCCAACGCACTCGTCTATAATGTACGCCCGCAGGCGATGGCGCGGCTCGGTCTCGACTACGAGACGCTTCGCGAGATCAATCCGGCCCTCGTCTATGTCGGCGCCTTCGGCTACGGCCAGTCCGGCCCCTATGCCGCGAAACCCGCCTATGACGATCTGATCCAGGGCGCCGCCACCATTCCTACGCTGCTCGCCGCGGCCGGCGACGGCACGCCACGCTACGTTCCCGTCACCATCGCCGACCGTATCGTCGGACTGATGATGGTCAATGCGATCATGGGCGGACTGATGCACCAGCAGCGCACCGGCATCGGCCAACGCATCGACGTGCCGATGTTCGAGTCCATGACGGAGTTTGTGCTGGTCGATCATTTGGGCGGACTGACCTACGACCCGCCGCTCGACCATGGCGGCTACGCCCGCCTGCTCTCGCGCTATCGAAAGCCCCACCGGACCAGCGACGGCTATCTCTGCGTCCTCATCTACAACGACAAGCACTGGCGCAGCTTCTTCGAGGCGATCGGGCAGCCGGAATTTCTGGAACAGCCGCGCTTTGCCAACCACGCCGCGCGCACCAGGCATATCGACGAGATCTACGAGGAGATCGGCCACATCTTCCTGACACGCAGCACCGCGGAGTGGCGTGAACTCCTGGAGCGCGCCGACATTCCGGTGATGCCGATGCATACGCTGGAGACGATCCTGGACGACCCGCATCTCAACGCGGTCGGATTCTTCAAGACGGTGGATCACCCCGTGGAAGGCCGCATCCGCCAGATGGGCGTGCCCTCGACCTGGAGTGTGACCCAGCCGGAGCCCGCAGGCCCCGCACCGACGCTCGGCCAGCACGGCCGCGACATCTTGCGCGAGGCCGGGTTCTCTGCGGACGAGATCGAAGCGCTTGCGCAGCAAAAAGCAGTTCACTTGGCAGCGCCGCCTTAAAGCGCGGGCGCTGGCCAAAACGTAGGACACAGGGAGGAAACCGCGATGGCCGGACTTTATTTCGAAGACTTTTCCGTTGGACAGGAGTTCAGGCATCCGCTGACCCGGACCGTCACGGAAATGGACAACACCATGTTCAGCCTGCTGACGCTCAATCCGCAGCCGCTGCATATCGACGCGCATTTCTCCGCCCAGACCGAATTCGGCCAGCGCATTTTCAACAGCCTTTACACCCTCGGCATCATGATCGGCATGACGGTCTATGATACCACCATGGGTACCACCGTCGCCAATCTCGGCATGACCGACGTCACTTTTCCAAAACCGGTCTTCCATGGCGACACCTTGCGGGCGACGACGAAGGTGCTTTCGTTGCGGGAATCCAAATCGCGCCCGAAGGCGGGCATCGTCGAGTTCGAGCACCACGCTCTTAACCAGAACGACGAGATCGTCGGAAAATGCCGCCGCATGGCGATGATGCACAAGAGGCCGGTCTGATGCGTTCGATGCTGTTCGTGCCGGGCGATTCCCCGCGCAAATTCGAGAAGGCGAGCGAAGGCAATGCCGACGCGCTGATCATCGATCTCGAGGACTCCGTCGTCACCGACAAGAAACCGGAGGCGCGCGGGCTCACGCTCGCGATGCTCAGGGGTCGCCGCGGCCCGCATCAGCTCTATGTCCGCGTCAACGCCCTCGACACCGACATGACGCTCGCCGATCTCGCCGCGGTGATGCCTGGCAAACCCGACGGCATCGTGCTGCCGAAATCGCAAGGCGGCGACGACGTACGCCAAGTCGCGAGCTGGCTCGAAGCTTTGGAAGCTGCGGCTGCTATCGCGGCCGGCTCGACCCGTATCGTCTGCGTCGCGACCGAAACCGCCGGCTCGATCTTCGGCCTTGGCAGCTACAAGGGCTGCTCCCCTCGCCTCGCCGGCCTGATGTGGGGCGCGGAAGACCTTTCGGCCTCGCTCGGCGCTACTGAGAAGGCGTCAGGCGGCGTATTCCACAGCCCCTATCGTCTGGCGCGCGATCTCTGCCTGATGGCGGCTGCCGCGGCCGAGGTCGCGGCGATCGACACGGTCTATACCGACATCGACAATCTCACGGGGCTCGAGCAGGAAACGCGCGCGGCGCGGCGCGACGGTTTCTCGGCGAAAGCGCTGATCCATCCCAAGCATGTCGACGTGGTCAACGCGGCGTTCGAGCCGACCGAGGCCGAGCGCAATTGGGCGGAGAAGGTGATCGCGGCGTTCGCGAGCAATCCGAACTCCGGCACGCTACGCCTCGACGGCCAGATGATTGACAAGCCGCATCTTCGCGCCGCGAAGAAGATCCTCGGCCAGCCCTAGATCGGGACGCAAGTCTCACCATGATCGTTCGCCAAGCCGCAAACGTCCTGGAGATCATGGAGTTCTTCGCGCAAACGAGGAAGCCAGCGACGCTTACCGAGATCGCCGATCATTTCGGCTGGCCGCGCTCGTCGACCTTCAACCTGCTCGCGACGCTGTCGGAGAAAGGCTACCTCTACGAACCGCGGCCGCGCGCAGGCTTCTATCCGACCCCGCGCTGGCTGGCGATGGCGCGGATGATCTCGGAGGTCGAGCCGCTGCCGCCCTGGACGCACACGCTGATCGCCGACCTCTCGGCGGAGACCGGCGAGACCGCCTCGATCGTGGCACCGGCCGGCGTGATGGCCGTCTTCATCGACGTCGTCGAGTCCCAGGCCGCGATCCGCTATTTCGCCACCATCGGCCATCGCGTGCCTATTCATGCCACCGCGAGCGGCCGCGCGCTGCTGCTGCAATATTCACGCGAGGAGCGCGACTCCATCTATCGCAAGATCGAGTTCAAGCAGTACGGCCCATCAACGCCGATCAGCATCGAAGCCGTCGAGACCGAGCTGCGCAATTCGATCGCGCGCGGCTATTGTCAGAGTTTTGGCGACTACAGTCGCGATCTCGCCGGCGCAGCGATCCCGCTGCCGATCAGCGATCGCAGACTCTCGGTTGTCGTCGCTGGCCCTGAGTTCCGGATCGGGCCGAAGGTCGGGGAAGTCGCGGCGCTGATCGCACGGACGGTCGATCGGCTGCGGCCGAAGGCGGCGGCGTAAGCTGACCTCAGTCGAATCCTTGAACCGGCGGCGTCGTGGTCTGCGCGGGCACCGCAGGAGCAGCTTGAACGGGCTGCGCCGCAGGCGCGGCTTGAACCGGCGGATTGCCGGCAGCTCTCATCTGGCCGTTCGCATCCATCGCCTCGCGTGTGCGCGGCGGAGCGCCGGTCGCAGCCGCGCGGTACGCCTCGCGACGCGGCAGCTGCCGATGTCTCGCCGAGCGCGAACCTCGCACGCCCCAAGACCGGGCGATCGAAGGTCCGGCGGTGTAGCCGACCACAGCGCCCGCGACCGCGCCGATCGGACCCAGCACGACGGCGCCGGACACGGCGCCCAATGCCGCAGCGCCAGCGCGCTCCTGCGCAACGGCGCTTGCAGGCACACTAGCCAGCATCACGATGGCAATGATCAGAGCTTTCTTCATCGGAGCGCCTCCCTCACCGGAGATCACTCTTACTCAAATATGGCCGCACAAGGTTTGTTCGTTGCCCAACACGGGGCAATCGCCGATGGAACTCCGGCAATTCAAAGGCCTTCGCCTTCAGATCGTGGTCCCGGCGGAGGCAGATCGGCAACTACGGCGCGACCTTGGCCGCCTCCTCCGGCTTCACGAACTTTGTCAGCTTCGCCTGCTTCAGGGATTTCTCGACCGTGCGTGACGTCGATGTCCCCTCGATGCAGCCGATCCGTAGTCCGGCGCGATCGACATCCGCAACGGAGCGGATGTCCGAGCCGGCACGCACGAGATAACCACTCATATACGCGACATAAGCGGGCCCCTGGTCGACGAACTGCTCGCGCTTGACGTCCGCCGGCATGAACGAAAGATCCCAAACGCCCTTGCCGCCCGCCGCGGCGATCTCGTCGGAGCTCCGCCGGATCGCTCAGACGATCTTGATCGACATGTCCGGCAGGCCCTCGAGCTTGCACAGCAGCATGTCGCCCTTCACCACAGGGCCGACATTCTCCGGGGTGCCGGAATAGATGATGTCACCGGCCTTGAGCTCAAAGGCTTCCGAGAGCTTTGCGATCTGCTCGGCGACGCTCCAGATCATCTTGCTGAGATCCGAGCTCTGCTTCACCGTCCCGTTGATCGCCAGCGAAATGGCGCCCTTCTCGAAGTGACCGGTCTTGCTGGCCGGATGGATCGGGCCGATCACCGCGGCGTGGTCAAAGCTCTTGCCGATCTCCCACGGCTTCTTTTCCGCGGCCATGCCGTTCTGGAGATCGCGCCGGGTCATGTCGAGGCCGAGCGCGTAGCCATAGACATGGTCGAGCGCCTTCTCGGCCGGGATGTTGGAGCCGCCGGATTTCAGCGCGGCGACCAGCTCGACCTCATGGTGATAGTTCTTGGTCAGCGAGGGATAGCGATGATCGGTGACCTCGCCGATCGCGACGTTCTGGATCGCATCGGTCGGCTTCTGGAAGAAGAACGGTGGCTCGCGGTTCGGATCCGAACCCCGCTCGATCGCGTGCGCCGCATAGTTGCGCCCGATGCAGTAGATGCGGCGGACCTGGAACACTTGGGTTTCGCCGACGATCGGGATCGCCACCATCGGCACCGGAAAGAGCGGCTTTGGGCTGGTCTGCGCGGCGGCCGGCGCAACTTCCGCGAGCGAAGTAGCACTCGCGGCCGCGGCAATTGCGAGCAGCTCTCGTCGCGTTGGCGAGATCTTTTTCACGTTCTGTGCTCCCTTTTTATTTATGATCGTTGGGCGCGGCATGCGCGCCGGCCTGCCTGATAATCGATATTCCGTATGCCAGCAACGCTGGATGGCACGAGGCGCGTCGCCAAATTGATGAGAACAAAGCCGCCTGCGGCAGGGCCTTCCAGGCCGACTCCCTCGCACTAGCATGGAACTTGCATAAATTCTGGGCGACAGGGACGCCGCATGAACCTCATCAGTCTCGACATCCGCATGCTCCGGTCGCTGATCTCCGTGGTCGAGACCGGCAGCATCACCGAGACCGCGCGACGGCTGGGTCGCACCCAGCCGGCCATCACCCTGCAATTGCAGCGGCTGGAGGAGCTCACCGGCAAGCAATTGTTCGAGCACGCCGGCCGCCGGCTGATGCTGACCGAGGACGGCACCACGGTTCTCACCTACGCCAAATCCATCCTGCGGTTGCATGACGAGCTGATTTCGCAGCTGGCCTCGCAGGAGATCGAAGGCCAGGTCGTGCTCGGAACGCCTGACCTCTATGCCGCATTCATGCTGCCGCAGATCCTCAGCGTGTTCCGAAAGTCCTTTCCGCGTGTTCAGGTCGAGCTGAATTGCGCGCTCTCGACGCCGCTGGTCGGCCTCGTCAAGCGCGGCGACGTCGACATCGCGCTCGTCACCCGCATGAACGATTTCACCGGCGGCCAGGTGGTGCGGCGCGAACAGTTGGTCTGGATGACCGGCGAGCAATCCGCTGCGGACCAGGAGCGCCCGATCCCGCTCGCACTATTGCCGCCCGGCAACATCTATCGCGACTACGCCATTGATACGCTGGAGCGTGCAAGTCTGCGCTGGCGCATCGCCTGCGTCAGCGAAAGCGTCGGCGGCCTCCAGGCCGCGGCCTTCGCGGGCATGGCTGTTACCGTGCTCGGCCGCAGCGCGCTGGTGCCGGCGATGCGCGAGATCGGCCCGAACGAGGGCCTGCCGCCGCTGCCGAAGATCGAGCTGCTGCTTTACAAGTCGAGCGGCGCGACCTCGAAAGCAGCGACCGCGCTGCACGATTATCTCGCGCACTATCTCCGCCTCGACGAAGAGCTCAGCGGCCGCGGCGGGCCGATCGAGTTGTCTTAGCCACCATCAGTTGGACTCGCGGAGACTCCCCTCACCCCACCCCTCTCCCCGCAAGCGGGGCGAAGGAGCGCACCGCGACCTGCGGCCAGAACTTTGCCCAAGGTTGCGCCGCTTCGAACGCGGCAGCAATGCGGAAGATCGTGGGCTCGTCGAGCCAGGGCGAGACGATCTGGAGACCAATCGGCATTCCCTCGCGATCGAAGCCGCAGGGCAGCGTCGCCGCCGGAAGACCGGCGAGATTGATCGGCCAGGTGAAGGGCGACCAGCCCAGATGCGGATCGACCCTGCTGCCGTCGATCGTGTCGACACCGATCTGGCCGGCTTCGAACGCGGTCACCGCGACCGTCGGCGTTACCAGCGCATCGACGCGCTCGAACAATTTTACGAAAGCACTGCGCGCCTGGCCGCGGCGGTAGCCGGCTTCGATATAGTCTGTGCCGCTGTAATGGCGGCCGGCAGCGATGACATCGCGATAGTCGGCTTCCGAACTTGCGAGATCGGCCGTCGTCTTGGTCGCGACCGCGGCCGCCTGCTCGGTGAAGGCGATCGGCTTCAGCGTGTGCTCCAAGATGCCGGGATCGAGGCCCGGGCCGTCCATGGTGACCTGCGCGCCGCAGGCGTCGAGAATGGCGAGCGCCTTGCCGAACGCCGCGCGCACGTCGGCGCTGACGGCGGCATAGCCGAGATCGACGCTGGCGCCGATGCGAATGCCATTCAAAGACTTGGCATTGGTGTCAAACCGCCGCGGCGCCACCGGCAGGCTCGCGGGATCGCGCGGATCGTATCCCGCGATGATCTCCAGCGTCAGCGCGGCATCCGCGACCGTCCGCGTGATCGGTCCGGTATGCGCAAGCGAAGCCCATGATGGCGGCGAGAAGCCGGGCGAGCGTGGCACGAGACCAAAGGTCGGCTTGAGCCCGAACACGCCGCAGAACGACGACGGCACGCGGATCGAGCCGACGCCGTCGGTGCCGATCGCAATCGGACCACAGCCCGCGGCAACGCCCGCCGCCGCGCCGCCGCTCGATCCGCCGCTCGTGCGACCAGGATTCCAGGGGTTTCGCGTGGTGCCGGTGACGGGGCTGTCCGCCGTAAGCTTGTAACCGGACTCGCAGGTCGTGGTCTTGCAGGTGATGATGGCACCGGACGCCTTCAGCGCCGACACGACCGCCGCGTCGACATCGGGCACGAATGCCTTGTTCATCGGCGAGCCGCCATAGGCCGGCACACCCGCGACGAAGACGAGGTCCTTGATCGTGACCGGCACCCCGGCGAGCGAGCCCTTGGCATCGCCGGCGTGCATCTCCCTGGTGAGACGATCGGCCTCCGCCCTCGCCTGCTCGTACATCGGCGTCACCACCGCGTTGCAGGCCTCGTTCGTCGCCTCGAGCGCGGCGATGGTGTCGTCGACGACATCGCGCGGGGTGAACGCCTTGCGCCGGTAGCCGGCCATGATCTCGGTTGCAGAAAGCGCGCCAAGGCCAGTCGGCGCCGGCGGGAACGCCGCTCGGCCAGAATCATCAGTCATCATCAACCTTAAAGAGCTAGCAGAGCGCCGCGTCGACGGCGCGCTTGGCCATGACCGTGACGAGATGCGCACGATAGTCGGCTTCGGCGTGGATGTCGGAGGTAAGGCCGTCGGTATCGATCTTGATCGCCGCGATCGCGGACGGATCGAAATTTTGCGACAGCGCCTCCTCCATCGGAGGAACGCGGAACACGCCGGAGCCCGCTCCGGTCACGGCCACGCGGACGTCATCGGCAAATTTCGCGACGAACACGCCGACCAGCGCATACCGCGACGCCGGCGCCTTGAATTTTGCGTAGCCGGCCTTGAGCGGCACCGGAAAGCGGATCGCCATGATGATCTCGCCCGGCTCGAGCGCGGTCTCGAACAGGCCGAGGAAGAACTTGTCGGCTCCGATCTCGCGCGCGTTCGTGACGATGGTGGCGCCGAGACCGACGACGCCGGCCGGATAATCCGCTGCCGGATCGTTGTTGGCGACCGAACCGCCGATGGTGCCACGACTGCGCACGGCGGGATCACCGATCATCGAGGCCAGCGCGGCGAGCCCGGGGATTTTTGTCTGTACGAGCTTCGAGGCAGCCACCACCGCATGCGGCGTCATCGCACCGATGGTGATCGTGGCGCCATCATCGGTAATGCCTTTGAGATTTGGCAGCTTTGAAAGGTCGACCAGCGCCACGGGACTTGCCAGCCGCTGCTTCAGGGTCGGGATCAGCGTCATGCCGCCGGCGACGAGCTTGCTGTCCTCGATCGAGGTCAGCAGTTTTGCAGCGTCAGGAATTTGGTCCGGCTGGTGATAGGCAAACGGTTTCATGGTTGTCCTCCCTATTCCGCGGCGACCGGCAGCGACGCGTTTTGCAGCAGGCGCCAGATCCGGTTCGGCGTCGCCGGCATGTCGACATGGGTGACGCCGAGATGCGACAGCGCATCCACCACCGCGTTGATGACGGCGGCCGGCGAACCGATGGTGCCAACCTCGCCGCAGCCCTTCACGCCCATCGGCGTGTGCGTGCACAGCGTCGAATGGGTCGCGATTTTCATCATCGGCATGTGGTCGGCGCGCGGCATGCAGTAGTCCATCAGCGAGCCCGAGAGCAGCTGGCCCGAGCCCTCATCATAGACCGCGTTCTCGTACAGCGCCTGGCCGACGCCCTGCACGATGCCGCCGTGCAACTGGCCCTCGACGATCATCGGATTGATGACTGTGCCGACGTCGTCCACCGCCGTGTAATCGACGAGCGTCACCGTGCCGGTTTCAGGGTCGACCTCGACCTCGGCGATGTGGCAGCCGCCGGGATAGGTGAAGTTGACGGGGTCGTAATAGGCCTGCTCCTCCAGTCCCGGCTCCAGCACTTCGAGCGGATAGTCATGCGGCACGTAGGCGGCGCCCGCAATCTCCTCGAACGTCTTGGTGCGGTCGGTGCCCGCGACCGAGAACTTGCCGGCCTCGAACTGGATATCCACCTCGGCAGCCTCGAGCAGATGGGCCGCGATCTTCTTGCCCTTCGCGACCACCTTGTCGGTTGCCTTCGATAGTGCGGCGCCGCCGACCACCAGCGAGCGCGAGCCATAGGTGCCCATGCCGAACTGCACGCGATCGGTATCACCGAACACGATGTCGACGTTCTCAAAGGCGACGCCGAGCTTTTCCGAGACGATCTGCGCAAAGGTCGTCTCATGGCCCTGGCCGTGGTTGTGGGTGCCGATCATGACCGTGACCTGACCGGTCGGATGCACGCGCACCGTGGCGCTCTCGTAGAGACCACCGCGTGCACCGAGCCGGCCCGCGAAGCGCGACGGCGCAAGGCCGCAGGCTTCGACATAAGTCGAGTAGCCGAGCCCGCGGAACTTGCCCTTGCTGGCCGAGCCCGCCTTGCGGATGCCGAAGTTCTTGACGTCAGCGGCTACCAGCGCGCCGTCGAGGCAGCCCATCGGATCGCCGGAATCGTACTGCACCAGCACGGGCGTCTGGTACGGATAGGCTTCCTTCGGGATCATGTTGCGGCGGCGGAGCTCGACGCGATCGATCCCCATCTCGGCGGCCGCGACGTCGACGATGCGCTCCAGCACGAAGGTCGCCTCGGGCCTGCCCGCGCCGCGATAGGCGTCGACCGGAACGGTGTTGGTGAAGACCACCTTCACATTGCAGTAGATCGCCGGCGTCATGTAGACGCCGCCGAGCAACGGTCCGTACAGATTGGTCGGGATGTTCGGCCCGAAGGTCGAGAGGTAGCCGCCCATATTGGCGAGCGTCTTGACGCGGAAGGCCAGGAACTTTCCGTTTTCGTCAAGTGCGAGCTCGGCCTCGGTGACGTGATCGCGGCCATGCCGATCGGACACGTAGCCTTCCGAGCGGCTCGCGACCCACTTGATCGGCCGCATCACGCGCTTGGCGGCCCAAGTGATCACGGCTTCCTCGCCGTAATGGAACTGCTTGACGCCAAAGCCGCCGCCGACATCGGGCGCGACCACGCGCAGCTTGTGCTGCGGGATGTTGAGCACCAGCGCGCCCATCAGGAAGCGCACGACGTGCGGGAACTGGCTGGTGGTCCACAGCGTGAAGCGATCCGTTCCGGGCTCATATTCGGCGATCGCCGCACGTGGCTCCATCGGGTTGCCGATCAGGCGGTTGTTGACCAGGCTGAGTTTTGCGACATGCGCGGCCTTGCGGAACGCGGTCTCGACGGCGGCCTTGTCGCCGAGCTCCCAGTCGCAGCAGAGGTTGTTCGGCACGTCGTCGAACAATTGCGGCGCGCCCGGCCTGATAGCTTCGAGCACGCCGACCACGGAGGGCAGCACCTCGTAATCGACCTTCAGCAGTTCGGCTGCCGCGTCGGCCTGCTCCGGCGTCTCCGCGATCACAAAGGCCACCATGTCGCCGACGAAACGCACCTTGCCTTGCGCCAGCATCGGGAATGGCGGCTCCTTCATCGGCACGCCTTTGGCGTCCGAGATGCCCCAGCCGCAAGGCAACGAGCCCAGCTTGTCGGCCGCGACATCCTCGCCGGTCAGCACGGCGACGACGCCGGGGGCCGCAAGCGCCTCAGCTTTGTCGATCCCGCGCAGGATCGCATGCCCATGCGGCGAGCGCACAAACACGCCCGCTGTCACGCCGGGACGCTTGATGTCGGAGACGTAATTGCCGCGCCCGGTGAGGAAACGCTGGTCTTCCTTCCGTTTCGGTGAGGCGCCGATCCCGATCACATTGCCCATGGTCACTCTCCCTTGGCGGCGTTCATGGCGGCAGCGCCTGCCATCACCGAGACGACGATGTTCTGGTAGCCGGTGCAGCGGCAGATGTTGCCTTCGAGGCCGTGACGGACATCGGCCTCCGTCAGGCCCGGCTTCTCCGCTGCAAGCGCCACGGCGGTCATCAGCATGCCGGGCGTGCAAAAGCCGCATTGCAGGCCGTGATGCTCGCGAAACGCCTCCTGCATCGGATGCAGCCGGTTCGAACCAGGTGCGCCCTGGAGACCTTCAATGGTGAGCAACGTCGCGCCGTCGAGCGCGGGTGCCAGCAGCGTGCAGCTTTTCACCGGCAAGCCATTGAGATGCACCACGCAGGCACCGCACTGGCTGGTGTCGCAGCCAATATGAGTGCCGGTGAGGTTGAGCCGCTCGCGCAGCAGCTCGGCGACGAGCGTCGCCGGCTCGACATCGACAGTGGTTGGCCGTCCGTTGAGTGTGAAGGATATCTGCACGATCGAACTCCCTGTGCGCGACGGCTCTCTTAGGCGAGTGGAAGGGCGCTGCCGGTGGCCCAGGTGGCCAACACGACATCGCCGACGGTGAAGGGATCCGCGAAGAAGGTCTTTTCCGGCACGTAGGCGACGAACGCGTCGTCCGGCACGGTGTCGAGCATGACCTTGACGAAATAGCCCTGGTATTCGATTGCGAGCACGCGGCTCGGCAGCGAATTGGTGCAGCCGGGCGGCAGCTCCTTCCCCGGCCGCACCAGCGCGACGTCGTCGCGGCGCACCGCGATATCGAGCTTGTCGCCGACGCTGATCGAGGATCGCGCCTGAAGCGGCACCTCGATGCCATCAGGTGCGGCCTGCGCCAGCGTAAAGCTCGCACCGTTGACCTTCTCCACGCGCCCCGACAGCACGTTCTGGCCGCCCATGAATTCGGCGACATAGCGGTCGTGCGGATGCGCGTAGACGTCGCGCGCCGCGCCCGCCTGCTTGATCCTGCCCTGTTCCATCACCACCACGAGATCGGCCAGCGCGATCGCCTCGAGTTGGGTGTGGGTGACGTGGATGAAGGTGATGCCGAGCTCCCGCTGCATCCGCCGCAGCTCCTGGCGCATCTGCACGCGGAGCTGCTCGTCGAGCGCCGACAGCGGCTCGTCGAGCAGCAGCACCCGCGGTTCGGTGATCGCGGCGCGCGCGAGCGCCACGCGCTGCTGCTGGCCGCCCGAGAGCTGCGCCGGCAACCGGTCGGCGAATTGCGTCAGCCGGACCTTCTCGATCATGACGTCAGCGGCGCGCAGCCGGTCCGCCTTCGACATGCCACGCACGCGCAGCGCAAAAGCGATGTTCTCGCGCACCGTGAGATGCGGGAACAGCGCATAGGACTGGAACATCATCGCGGTGCGCCGCTGCACCGGCGCGAGCCCGACGACGTTCTGCCCGCCGATGACGATCTCCCCGGCGGTCGGATCCTCATGGCCGGCGATCATGCGCAAAATCGTGGTCTTGCCGCAGCCGGACGGACCGATGAAGCAGCAATAGGCGCCGTCGGCGATCCTGAGGTTGACGCCGTCAACCACGTTGGTCGCGCCGTCAAAGCTCTTGCACACGCCCGCCAGTTCGATATCGCCGCGATCGCTCTTCATTCCCAGCTCAACCCTTTGTACGGCTGCCGCGTTTCTTCTGGATCAGCACGATGCTGCCCAGGCTCGCGCCGATGACGATGAAGGAGACGATGGTCGTCACCGTGCCGAGCGCGTAGAGCGACGGCGAGGTGACGTTCAGCGTCATGCTCCAGATCTCGAGCGGCAGCGTGTTGAGCGAGCCCGCGGTCTGGAGACTGCGCGCGAACTCATCATAAGACAGCGTGAAGCCGAACAGTGCCACCGCAACCAGGCCGGGCGCGAGCACCGGGATCATCACCAGTCGGATCGACTGCCAGCGGCTGGCGCCGAGATCGTAAGCCGCCTCCTCCCAGACGTGATCGAAGCGCGACATCACCGCGAACATCACCAGCACGCCGAAGGGCAGCGTCCAGGACAGCTGCGCACCCAGCGCCGAGGTGTACCAGCTCGCATTGAGCCCGAGCGCCTGGAACAGCAGGCCAGTGCCAAGGCCGAGCACGAGACCCGGCGCGACCAGGCTTCCGATCATCATGTAGAACACAGCGGTGTCGCCCCGAAAGCGCTTGCGAAAGCCGAGCCCGGCGAGGAACGAGACCACCACCGTGATGATGGTGACGATGACGGCGAGCTTGATCGAGCGGTCGAACGAGCCCTTGACGTCACCGGTCCGCACCTGGGTGAAGAGATCCACGAACCAGTGCATCGACTGCCCCTTCATCGGGAACACGAGGCCGCCGCGGATATCCTGAAATGACAGGATGTAGATGCAGAACATCGGGCCGTAGAGCGCGAGCACATAGAGCGCAAACAGCATCGCGAGAACGTAGAAGGTCCAGGGACGACCGCCCTTGCTCGGCGCGATCGCTTTGGTCGTTGCCGGCGCAACGGTCTCGGGCATGTCGACCAAGACCGCGCTCATCGCGTGATCTCCTGCCGGATGTCGACGGTGCGCAGGATCAGCGAGACGATCGCGACCAGCACTAGCGTCAGCAACACCGCGCTCGCGGCCGCGGTCGGATATTGCAGCACGCCGATGTCCTCGTAGAACGCGCTCACCACCGAGGCCGAGCCGCCACCGGACATCACCTTGACCACGAAGAAGTCGCCCATCACGATCGAGACCACGAAGATGGTGCCCAGCGCGATGCCGCTCTTGGACATCGGCACCACGATCAGCCGCATGATGTCGAAACGGCTGGCGCCGGCGTCGATCGCGGCCTCGATCAGCTTCTTGTCGATCCGCGCCATGGAGTTGAAGATCGGCACGATCATGAAGATGGTGAGCTGGTGGACATAGGCGATGACCACCGCGAGGTCCGAGAACAGCAGCACTTCCAGCGGCTGGCGGATCACGCCCATTCCCAGCAGCGCCTGATTGATCAAGCCTTCCTTGCCGAGCAGCGGGATCCAGGAGATCATCCGGATGATGTTCGAGGTCCAGAACGGCACCGTGCACAGCAGGAACAGGCCGATCGCGAGCAACTGGTTACGGACATGAAACACCAGGAAATAGGCGACGAAAAAGCCGATAATCAGCGTGAAGATCCAGGTCAGGGCCGTGAACTTGATCGTCGCCAGATAGAGCTTCAGCGTCAGCGTCGAATGCAGCACCTCGACATAGCTCGCGAGCGTGAAGCCCGGCGTCAGCCCGCCAAAACCGTCGGTGGCAAAGAAGCTCGCGGCCAGCACGACCAGGATCGGCGCCACGAAGAACGGCAGGAGCACCGCTATCAGCGGCGACACATAAAGCCAGCCGGCAATATTTGCGCGCGATGGATTTGGACTGGGCTGCATAGTGACGAATGCCTCGAAGTCGGCGTTCTCGCACCGGCGCACGTCACGCGCCGGTGCTTCGTTAGGTCAGGGAAAGCAGGTTTCACGCCACCTTGAAGTCGTTCCAGCGCTTGTTCATGTAGGCGGCTTCGTCCATCAGCGTGTTCCAGCAGGAGATGTTCTTGACGCGATCGAGGAAGGAGCCGCCGTCGCGCTTGGTGCCGGTCTTCTCCATCGGCACACCGTAGGGATCGTTGACCACCTCCGGCGCGGGCTGGCCCTCGTACCAGAACGCCCATTCGGCCGGCGTAAGGAATTTCTTCGCGGTCGACGGCACCGGGCTGTAATAGCCATAGCGCGCGACGAAGCCGCCCTGCCAGCCCGACAGATACCAGTTGAGATATTCGTAGGCGGCGTCCAGCTTCTTGCCGGAGAGGTGCTTCATCAGGCCCATGCCATTGCACCAGCCGCGATAGCCTTCCTTGCCGTTCTTGATGTTGACCGGCGCGTAGACGCAGGGGATTTCCTTCACGCGTACCGCGGCGACCGCCGGCGACCACATCGACTGGATGACCACTTCGCCTGCCGCCATCAGCTGCACGGACTGATCGAAGGTGGTCCAGGTCGCGCGGAACTGGCCCTGCTTCTTCAGCTCGATCAGCTTGTTGCAGGTGAAGTCGATCTCTTCCTTGGTCATGTTGCCCTTGTTGCCATACTTGATCAGGCCCGCGCTCTCGAAGCAGAGCGCCGCGTCCATGATGCCGATCGCGGGCACGTCGAGGATCGCGGCCTTGCCTTTGAATTTGGGATCGATCAGATCCTTCCACTCGGTCACTTCATAACCGACGAGGTCGGGCCGATAGCCGATGGAGTCGGCGTTGTAGACCTGCGGCAGGAAGGTCGCCCATTCGGTGACGCCGTCGTTCAAATCGGTCGAATCGGGCTTGGCGATATACATCGCCTCGTAGGGCGAGATGCCCTGGCGCGGGATCTTGTGGCCGTCGATCTCGCCCTTGGTGAAGATCGGCAGGATGCTGTCGAACTCCTTGACCTTCTTGACCTCGATGCCCTGGATCACGCCGCGCTTGGCGGCGAGCTTCGCCTGCCAGCCCTCGAGGTCGGCGATATCGACCGTATTAGGCTGACTTATGAAGCGGTTGATGGCGGCGGAGGTGTCGAGGTTCTGCATCGTCACCTTGAAGCCAAGATCCTTGGCGGCCTGGTCGCCGATCGCCTTCACCACCGAATAGGACACGCCGACATGACGCAGCTCGATGTCCTTGATCTCCTGCGCCCAGATGGTCGGGAATCCGCGGATCGCGTCCGACCCTGCGGCTGCACCCGCGACCGCGGCGGCGCCCTTCAACAGCGTGCGCCGGCTCAGCTTTTTGGTCGACCTGACGTCCGCTTCGGCTTCCGTTCCCGTTGAAACGGAAGTGGATGTCCGCTTATCCCTGTCAAGCATGGCAACCCTCGTTGGTTACGATGAACGCTCGCACCGATCGCCATTGACCGGCTGCGATATGATCGATTGCGCATGAGGCTATGGGCGGAACTTTGCGAAGTAAAATTGGAAGTAAAAATTCGCGATATAAACGGGGCTAATGGTTCGGGCCGATGCATTTGGATTTGGCAAGACGCATAAGAAGGCGGCAGGACATGCATACAATGCGGTGGCTTCGATGGTGCGGGCTCCTTCGCGCAGCTGGCGCGACGACAATTGCGCTGCTCGCTGCCGCGAGGCTGTGCGCGGCGCACGCCGGCGATGTGGCGATCGCGCCCGCGGAACTGGAGGCGATCGGCTCGATCGATGCGCGCTTTCAATCCTACAACATCGAGATAGTGGAGGTGACCGGTGGGCGGTTCTGGAAACCCTATCCGCGAACGATGCGCACGCTCGATGAACGGGATCGATACAGCGCGAGACCGCCGATAGATCTTGCCAATGCGAGGCTCCGCCTGCTCGCGGCGGCGTTGTCGCCGGCCTATCTGCGCGTGAGCGGCACCTGGGCCAATGCGACGTTCCTTGCCGACACAGACCGTGCCCCGGGCAAGCCACCGCCGGGATTCGACTCCGTGCTCAGCCGTCAACAGTGGCGCGGCGTCATCGATTTTGCACACGCGGTCGATGCGCAAATCGTCACCTCCTTCGCGATCAGTGCCGGCAGCCGCGATGCGGATGGCGTGTGGAAGACGGATCAGGCGCAACGCCTGATCGATACGACGCGTTCGCTGGGCGGCCACATCGCGGCCGTTGAATTCATGAACGAGCCGACGCTTGCGACGAACGGCGCGCCGCTCGGATATAAGCCGACCACTTATGGCCGGGACTTCAAGATCTTTCGCGAATGGATACGGCGCGCCGCGCCGGAGACGCTGATCGTCGGTCCGGGTTCGGTCGGCGATGTGCCGTCGCCATCCGGGTCGGGCATCACCACGCGTGATCTGCTTGCCGCATCGGGCCCCGGCGTGGATCGCTTCTCCTATCATCACTACAACACGATCTCGCCGCGTTGCGGCGGCCGCGATGATCCCACCCTGGCGCTCTCCGGGCAATGGCTGGCCCGCACCGATGCGACGCTCGCGACCTATCGGGCCCTGCGCGACGCATTCGAGCCGGACAAGCCGATCTGGCTGACGGAGACGGCGAATGCGGCCTGCGGCGGCAACCGCTGGGATGCAACTTTTCTCGACACGTTCCGCTATCTCGACCAGCTCGGGCGCCTGGCAAGGACCGGCGTCCAGGTCGTGATGCACAACACCTTGGCCGCCAGCGACTATGGCCTGCTCGACGAAGGGACGTTCCGTCCGCGTCCGAATTATTGGGCTGCGCTGCTCTGGCACCGGCTGATGGGAACGATCGTGCTCGATGCGAATGCAGGCGCAGCACCTGATCTCCATCTCTATGCGCATTGCCATCCGGGCATGCGGGGCGCCGTGTCCGTGCTTGCGATCAACGCGTCGCGGCATGCATCATCGACCTTGACGCTGTCACATCCCGCCGAGCGTTACACGTTGCATGCGACGCGGCTGCAAGGCGCGACCGTGCAGCTGAACGGCAAGGCGCTCGCGCTGAGTGTCGATGACGAATTGCCGCGACTTGGGCGGCGCGCA
The DNA here is from genome assembly GCF_029846715.1 of Bradyrhizobium nivariense. GTDB lineage: Bacteria > Pseudomonadota > Alphaproteobacteria > Rhizobiales > Xanthobacteraceae > Bradyrhizobium. The sequence goes on along the minus strand of NZ_JARVWW010000013.1, from coordinate 125,992 downwards.
GCAGCTGCGGGAGCGATCCGGCTTGCACCGGCGACCATCACCTTCCTGGTATTTCCAGCAGCCGCGAATCCTGCCTGCCGGTAGCGGCTCTTACGATCTCAGCGTATCGCGCGCCGTCTCCGGCGCCATCAGGGTCGCGATGATCGTGATGATCGACAGCGCGATGATGTAGACCGACACCGCCCAGTACGAGCCGGCCCATGCGAGCAGTGCGGTCGCAATCAGCGGCGAGAAGCCGCCACTGAGCGCGGCGGCAACGTTGGCTCCCAGCGATGCACCGCTGTAGCGCACCTGGGTGCGGAACAGCTCCGGCATGAAGGCGGCCTTCGGCCCGAACAGCAGCGCATGCGTCAGTGTCATCGTGACGACGAGCGCGAGCGTGATCAGCGCCGGCTCCCTGGTGTCAAGGAACCAGAACAACGGAAACGCCAGCGCCACCGAGAACACGCCGCCGGCGAGATACAGCGCCTTGCGGCCAAAAATGTCGGACAGCCAGCCGGCGAGCGGCAGCGTCCCGAGCTCGACGAGTGCGGCATAGACCACCGCATCCAGGATCACCTGCCGCGGCAGGCCGAGCTGCGCCGTGGTATAGACCACGGTGAAGACGGTGAGGAGATAAGCGAGCCCCACCTCGGAAACCGTGATGCCGACCGCGAGCAGGAAGCTGCGCCAGTCGCGCCGCAGGACTTCCAGCACCGGCTGCGCCAGCACCTCCTTGCGCTCGACCACCTCCTTGAAGTGCGGCGTCTCCGCGAGTTTCAGCCGCACGATGAAGCCGACGCCGACGAGCAGAATGCTGATCAGGAACGGCACGCGCCAGCCCCAGCTGAGGAAATCCGCTTCGGGCAGTTTCGTCATCAGACCAAAAATGCCGGTGGAGGCGGCGACGCCGACGGGAAAGCCGATCTGCACCAGACTGCCATAGAAGCCGCGGCGATTGCCGGCGTGCTCGGCCACCATGACCACGGCGCCGCTCCACTCGCCACCGAGTCCGATGCCCTGGACGAAGCGCAGGATGACCAGGAAGATCGGCGCCCAGACGCCGATCTGGCTGTAGGTCGGCAGGCAGCCGATCAGGAAGGTGCCGAGCCCCATCGCGATCATGGTCGCGACCAGCATTTTCTTGCGTCCGAGCCGGTCGCCATAGTGCCCGATGATGGCGCCGCCGATCGGGCGCGCGACGAAGCCGACCGCATAGGTCGAGAACGCGGCCAGCGTGCCGACGAAGGGATCGAAGCTCGGGAAGAACAGCTTGTTCAGCACCAGCGCCGCTGCCGTGCCGTAGATCAGAAAATCGTACCACTCGATCGCGGTGCCGAGCGCGCTCGCCCACACCACATGCGCCGTCCTCGATTTCTCCGCCGCCGCGGAGACCCCCGATGCTGCCGTCATGCCATGCCCCAAGATTCCTGGGCGGCATCATGGCCAATCACGATGGCGGTTGCAACCTGCGGACGTGTCGCCTCTTCTGGATCACGCCGGGAGATTTTCGCGTCGCGGCTTCTACATCCGTCATTGCGGGCGCAGCGACGCAATCCGGAATTCTTCGGCACAGACAGTCTGGATTGCCTCGTCGCAAGGGCTCCTCGCAATGACGGGTGGGTTGAAGCAGGTGCGCGCGATGTCTCCGCGACATCGTCGCGGCGAGCGCGGAACCCACCCCGACGTCTGATTTGTCATTGACAAACCTATTCGCTAATATCTAATTTATCTCCAGAATAACCGACTGCGCCAAGCGGCCTATAAAAGAGAGGGAACGACGATGAGAGGGTTTTTGGCCTGCGCCATGCTCGCGGCCATGACTTCGGCTGCCATGACTTCGGCTGCCATGACCAGCGTTGCGAACGCGCAAATCTCCGACGACACGGTCCGGATCGGCGTGCTGACGGATCTGTCGAGCTGGGGCCGCGACAACAGCGGGCCGGGCTCCGTGGAGGCCGCGAAAATGGCGGTGGAGGAATTCGGGTCCACCGTGCTCGGCAAGCCGATCGAGATCATCAGCGCCGACCACCAGATGAAGACCGACGTCGGCGTGCAGATCGTGCGCGGCTGGTTCGACAACGGCAAGGTCGATGCCGTCGTCGACATCCCCAATTCCGGCATCGCGATCGCCGTCCACAACATGGTGCGCGAACGCAACAAGATCGCTCTGCTGTCCGGCCCCGGCGCGAGTTCGCTGACCGACGAGCTGTGCAGCCCGAACACCGTGCACTTCACCTACGATACCTATGCGCTGTCGAAGGTGACGGCCTCCGCCGTGATCAAGGAAGGTGGAAAATCCTGGTACTTCATCACCGCCGACTACGCCTTCGGCCAGCAGCTCGAGAAGGACGCCACGCGCTTCATCAACGAGATGGGCGGCAAGGTTTTGGGCGGAGTGAAGCACCCGACCAACACGGCTGATTTCTCGTCCTTCGCGCTCCAGGCGCAAAGCTCGAAATCGGACGTCGTCGCCTTCGCCAATGCAGGCCAGGACACGGACAATGCGATCAAGCAGTCGGGCGAGTTCGGCCTGGTCCAAGGCGGCCAGAAGCTGGTCGGCCTCTTGATGTTCGACACCGACGTGCATGCGATCGGCCTTAAATCCGCGCAGGGCACCTACATGACCACGGCCTCCTACTGGAACATGGACGAGGCGACCCGTGCCTGGTCCAAGAAGTTCTACGAGCGCACCAAGGTGATGCCGACCATGATCCACACCGGCGTTTACGGCTCGGTGCTGCATTATCTCAAGGCCATCAAGGCCGCTGGCACCGATGAGCCCGCCAAGGCGATGGCCAGGATGCGCGAGCTGCCAATTGAGGATACGTTCGTTCATGGCGGACGCTTGCGCGAGGACGGCCGCGTCATTCGCGACATGTATCTCGCCAAGGTGAAAACGCCAGAGCAGTCCAAGGAGCCGTGGGATTACCTGGACATCATCAAGACGGTGAAGGGCGAGGACGCCTTCCGCCCGGTCTCCGAGTCCAAATGTCCGCTGCTCAAGAAGTGAGGCCTGCATGACCGGCAATGAGCGCAACGCAATTGAGACTTACGAGTGCGATGTGCTCGTGGCCGGATCGGGCGCCTCCGGGATGTCGGCCGCGATCACCGCGCGCTATCGCGGCCTCGACGTCCTGATCGTCGAGAAGGAGCCACGCTTCGGCGGCACCACCGCCCGCTCCGGCGGTTGGTTGTGGATTCCCGGCACCTCGCTGGCGCGCGCTTACGGCATCCAAGAGACGCCGGACCAGGCCCGCACCTACCTGCGGCACGAAGCCGGCAACAACTTTGACGCCGCACGCGTCGATGCATTCCTGAGCGCCGGTCCCGAGGCGGTCGATTTCTTCACCACCAAGACCGCGCTGCGCTTCGACATGCCGCTGGTATTTCCGGACTATCACGCCGAGGCGCCCGGCGGCGCCCAGGGTGGCCGTTCGATGGTGGCGCGCCCGTTCGACGGCCGCGAGCTCGGCGACCAGATCAAGTCCCTCGGCATGCCCCTGCCCGAGCTCACCATATTCGGCATGATGCTCGGATCCGGCAAGGACATCGTCCATTTCATGCGCGCGACGAAGTCGCTGACCTCGGCGGTCTATGTCGCAAAGCGCCTGTCGCGGCATCTGATGGACGTGCTGCGCCACGGTCGCGGCATGACGCTGACCAACGGCAATGCGCTCGCCGGGCGCCTGGCAAAATCCGCGCAGGATCTGAAGATTCCGATGTGGCTGTCCTCGCCGGTGCGCGAGTTGACGGTCGAGAACGGCACTGTCACCGGTGCCATTGTCGCCCGCGAGGGACGCGACGTCCGCATTCGTGCAAGGCAAGGTGTCGTGCTCGCCTGCGGCGGTTTCCCGCATGATGTCGAACGGCGCAAGAAGATGTTCCCACACGCGCCGACCGGCAACGAGCATTTTTCGCCGGGACCGACCGGCAACACAGGCGACGGCCTGCGCCTTGCGGAAAGCGCCGGCGGACATGTCGAGGACCGCCTGCCGAACGCGGCAGCCTGGGTCCCGGTCTCGGTCACCAAGCGCAAGGACGGCTCAAACGGCGTGATGCCGCATTTCATCGACCGCGCCAAGCCCGGCGTGATCGCAGTAATGCGCGACGGCAAGCGTTTCGCCAACGAAGGCAATTCCTATCACGACTTCGTCCAGGCCATGGTCAAGGCGGCGAAGCCCGGCGAGGAGATCGCGGCGTACCTCGTCTGCGATCATCCGACCCTGCGCAAATACGGCCTCGGCTGCGTGCCGCCGTTCCCGATGCCAACAGGTCATCACTTGAACACCGGCTATCTCATGCGTGGCGACACGCTCGAAGCGCTGGCGGCGAAAGCCGGCATCGATGCCACCGCGTTCACCGACACCGTCAAGCAGTTCAATGCGACCGCATCGCAGGGGCATGATGCGGCCTTCGGCAAGGGGTCAAAGGCCTATAACCGCTATCAAGGCGATGCGCTGCACGGCCCGAACCCCTGTGTCGCGCCGATTGAGCACGGCCCTTTCTACGCCATCAAGATGGTGGTCGGCGATCTCGGCACCTATGCCGGCATTGTCACCGACGAGAATGCGCGGGCGCTCGATGCGGAGGGACGGGTGATTCCCGGACTCTATGCCGCCGGCAACGACATGGCGAGCATCATGGGCGGCAATTATCCCGGGGCCGGCATCACGCTTGGGCCGGCGCTGACCTTCGGCTACATTGCCGGCCGTCATCTCGCCGACCGCGCCGCCAAGCGCGACGCGGCGTAAGCTAGTCGCGCACGCGAGGGGGCGCATGAAAAGAGAGAGCCGCGGCATCCAGTCGATCGAGGTCGGCGGAGAATTGCTCCGGGCGCTTGCGAGATGCGGCGAGCCGATGATGCTGCGCGATCTCGCGCGTGAGGCCGGCATGACGCCGGCCAAGGCACATCCCTATCTCGCCAGCTTCTCCCGCATCGGCTTGATCGAGCAGGACGAGACCACCGGCCGTTACGAGATCGGCGCGCTGGCGCTGGAGCTCGGCCTGATCAGCCTGCGCCGCCTGTCCGGCGTACGCATCGCAGGACCGAAGATCGCGGCGCTCGCAAGTCAGATCGGGCATGCGGTCTCGCTCGCGGTCTGGGGTACGCATGGACCGACCGTGGTGCAGCTGGAAGAGCCCGGCCAGCCCGTGCACATCGTGATGCGGGCCGGCTCGGTGATGGCGCTGCTGGAGACGGCCACGGGCCGGGCCTTTGCGGCCTTCCTGCCGGAGAAGACGATCAATGCCGCACTCGAAAGCGGCCTCGATCGTCACGGCGTCGGCTACAATCCGAAGCGCGCGATGAAAGGCGCAAAGGTCGCCGACATGCTCACCGAGGTCCGCAAGCACGGTCTTGCGCGCGCACTCGGCGATCCCCTGCCCGGCGTCAACGCATTCTCTGCGCCGGTGTTCGACCATTCCGGCCATGTCGCGCTGGTGATCACCGCGATGGGGCCGGAAGGCACGTTCGATGCCCGCTGGGACAGCCCGATCGCCCATGCCCTGCGCGACTGCGCCGGCGGCATCTCGAAACGGCTGGGTCACGGGGTCACGATCGCGGCGGAGTGAGCGCCAAACTTCTCGCCTCACAACGGCTGTCATGCTCCGCGAAAGCGGGGCATCCAGTACGCCGCAGCCCATCGGCTCCATCACCGCTGTCTCGGCGTACTGGATCGCCCGGTCAAGCCGGGCGATGACAGCGAGCGTGGGGCGACCTTGCGCCCCTACTTCTCCTTCACCGGCACCGTGTAGTTCAGGATCAGGCGGCCGCCATCCGGATAGATCGTCTGCCCGGTGATGTACGATGCATCGTCGCTCGCAAGAAACGCCACGACGGAGGCCACCTCGCCCGGCTCGCCGCCGCGGCCGGCCGGCGTACGCGACAGCACGGTCTTGCGGGCATCTTCGGACGTGTAGATCGCGGACGCCACCATGTCGGTCAGGATCGTGCCGGGTCCGACGGCCACCACACGAATGTTGTGCGGGGCAAGCGCGACGGCGGCCACTGATGTGAGCTGCTTCATGCCGCCCTTGGAGATGGCGTAGGTCGCGAGCGTCGGGATCGCCAGCAGCGCGTTGACCGAAGACATGTTGATGATCACCCCGCCGCCACCTTGCGCGATCATTTGCTTCGCCGCCGCCTGCACCCCGAAGAACGCGCCCTTCAAATTGATGGCGATGACGTCGTCGAAATCCTGCTCGGAGATCTCCAAAATGTTCTGGTTGCGGGCAACGCCGGCATTGTTGACCATGATGTCGAGCCGGCCGAACTCCTTCACGGCGGTTGCAACCAGTTGGTCGACGTCAGCGCGCCTGGCGACATTGCCGACGACAGTGTGCAGGGCGTCCGGCCGCCCGAACTCGGCAGCCGTTGCAGCCAGGCCATCGGCATCGACATCCGAGATAACGACCTTGACGCCGTCGTCCAGGAATCGTTTCGCGCAGGCCTTGCCGATGCCGCGCGCCGCGCCGGTGATGGCGGCGACCTTGCCGGCTAGTTTCATGGTCTCACTCCAGGATAGCTGCTCGTGGCAGGCTGTCGCCGGGTGAAACACCCGGCTCAGGCTGCCGCGAAGCCGAGATGAGCACGGAACCGATTCTTGATAAAGACAGCATCGCGCGAGGGCAGCGAGCGCGGCGGATTTTCGGCCAGGACCTTGATGACAAAAAGCCGCGGGCCATCGGCCGGCTCGGCGATCTGCCGCGCGAGGCGCTCCACCTCCTCGAGCGTCCGCACGGTCCCGGTCGCAACAAAACCGCAGGCCGTGGCGATGGCGGTGAGATCGACCCCGCGCCCGGTGTGGCTGGCCTGCATCCCGGTCTCGCCAAAATGCTGGTTGTCGATCACGACGATGTCGAGATTGCGCGAGCGCGCGACGCCGATGGTGGCGATGCCGCCGAGCCCCATGAGCTGCTCGCCATCACCAGTGAGGGCCAGCACGCGCTTTCCCGGCTGGGCCTGGGCGAGGCCAAGCCCGATCAGCGCGGCGCCGCCCATGGCGCCCCAGAGATAAAAATTGCCGTCGTGGTCACCGACCGAATGAAGGTCGTAGGTGGGCGAGCCGAGGCCGGAGACCACCAGCGTGCCCTTGCGATTCTTCAGGAGTGCGGCGACGGCGGCGCGGCGGTCGAGTTGAGCCTGCATTGGCATCACCACTTCTTCTTGCCGATCAGGCGTTGTCCGATCAGCACAGCGATCTGCTGATCGGCCGCGTAGGCGAGCGCTGCGGCCGATTCGACCGTCTCGACCAGATCCTCCGGCGTCTCCGCGCGCATCACCTTCAGGCCGATCGCTTCCAGCGAGGGTTGCGTCGCCCGGCTCATCGGTACCTGCCAGGGATTGAACTCGGCCCATTCGCCGCGCATCGTCACCAGCATCAGCAGCGGGAACCGTCCGATCGCCGACAGCGACAGCATGTTGATGCAATTGCCGACGCCGCTCGACTGAATCAGGAGCACGCTGCGCTGGCCGCCGAGCCAGGCGCCCGCGGCAATGGCGACGCCCTCCTCTTCCGTCGTCAGCACATTGGTGGTGACGTCGCGGTCGGCGGAGAACAGGCGGATGAGCTGGCTATGGCCTGCATCGGGGACGTACGACATCTGCCGCACGTCGGCTGCCTTGAGGATGCGATAAAGCTCGGATGGCCAGTCGTCACCGGCGCGCGCTTCGGGATTGGGTTGAGGGCTTTGCACCGCGTGTCTCCGTGAATCCGAGGCACACTAGCGATGTTCTGATACGAAAGCGCTGACCGTCTGGCACGACCAGATATCGAAGGATTGTATAGCTGCCTCCCTCCCTTGTGGGAGCAGAGCGCGATGCGCATTGCTGCCACTGCGACCTAGTTCACCGCAGATCTCGCCGTCGCCGGCATATAGATCTGCGCGTAGCCTTCCTTGATCGCGGAGGTGATTCGGTCGAGGCGGCGGTCGATGTGCTTTTCAAGCACAGACACGCAAGCCTCTTCGTCGCGGGCCTTCAGGCCTTCGACCACGGCGCGGTGCTCGGCTTGCGTATTGGAGCGGTTGATGCTGTCCATGTCGATCCAGCGCACGAAGCGGATGCGGGCGTTGACGTTGCGCAAGACACGCAGCATCTCCGCGTTGTTCGACATCGCCATCAGGCGCTCGTGAAAGGTCTCGTCGAGTTCGACCAACTCCACCGAGGAGCGCTCGCCCGGATCGGGACCGGTGGCTTCGAGAAATTTCAAGAGCGCATCGATGTCCTCGTCCCTGGCGCGCCGGATGGCGAGACGGATCGAGGCGACCTCGATCGACTTGCGCAGCTCGTAGAGATCGAAGATCTCGTGCGCGTCGAGCTCGCGGCAGAAAAAACCCTTGCCCGGCGTGAAGCGCAGAAAGCCCTCGGTGTTGAGGCGATTGAGCGCCTCGCGCAGCGGCGTGCGGCTGACGCCGAGACGCTTGGCGAGCTCGCCCTCGTTGAGCCGCTCGCCCGGCTTGAACTCATAGCTCACAGCCATCGCCTTGAGCTGTTCATAGACGCGATCGACGATGCTGTCGGAGGGAAGTTCCAGATGCTTGTTCATAGGCAGCTTCTCGACCTCTAGCCAAACTGACGCGGCCGCAGTCCGGCATGAAACCACGTAATCATGGAATAGATATCATAGACGGGCAATCCGACCTCGGCCTGAAGCGCCGCCGCATAAGGCGGCATGTTGGTGCATTCCAGCACGATGGCGCCGACATCGGGATGCTTCGCGACCAGGTCCTTGCCGGCCTCGACCACGTCACGCTCGGCCTGCGCGATGTCCATGTCGTCCTTCTCGGCCTTGATCAGGACGCGGAAAAACTCCTTGCCGTGCTCGGTGCCGACCAGCGGCGTATCGAGCGGCACACCGGCGCCTTCGAGATGGGCCGGCGTCAAGGTCGAACCGGACACCGTGACGAGGCCAACGCGCCTGCCCGGCGGCAAGGTCGCCTGCACCCACGGCACCTGCATCAGTGACGAGGTCGCGACGGGAACGCCGACCGCGGCTGCGATCTCCTTCTGGAACAGCGAGAGGAAGCCGCAATTGGTGGTGATGGCTTCGGCCCCGAGCCGCACGAGATCCTTCGCCGCATCGATGAAATCAGGCAGCAGACCCGCCGCACCCCTCAGCACCACCTTCTCCGGCGAGGCACCGCTCACCACGCGATAGAGCACGGGGAAAGGCCAGGTGGTGCCGTTGCCCATGTCGCCGGGAATGCGGGGAAAGCGCGCCTCCAGCATCAAAATGCCGAGCGGCGCCCCATAGATGGCCTTGCCGCCGCGGGCGATATTGGGAGAAGAGTTGGCTGGATAGGTCATGGCGCGATCTCAGAGGAAACGGTCGGGTGCGAACGGCAGAAGCGAAATCTCCGGCGTCTTGCCGCTCAGAAGCTGGGCGACCAGACGACCGGTGCGGGCCGAGCCGACCAGGCCGACATGGCCGTGGCCGAAGGCATAGACGATATCGCGCGAGGCCCGCGCGTAACCGATGCAGGGACGTCCGTCCGGCATGCTCGGCCGATGGCCAAACCAGGTCTTGATACGCGAAGCCGGAATGTCCTTCGGCAGTTTCGGGAACATGCTGATGAGGTTGTTGCGCAAAATCTCGGCGCGCTTCCAGTTCGGTTCGGCCTCGAGGCCTGCGATCTCGACCGTGCCGGCGGCGCGCAAACCCTTGTCGGTCCAGTTCACCACCATCTTCGCATCCGACGCCATCATCGAGTTGCGTGGGCCCGTTTCCGGGTTCTCGATCATGACGTGATAGCCGCGCTCGGTCTCCAGCGGCAGCGGATCGCCGACGGATGCGGTGAGCCGCTTCGAATGCGCGCCGGCGGCAATCACCGCGGCATCGCAGGCAATCTCGCCGGTCTCGGTCAGGACAGCGACGAGCTTGTTGCCGGAAAGCTTGAGCCCCGTTGCCTTGGCCCGCACGAGCTTCGCTCCGCTTGCCAGCGCATGATTGGCAAGGGCCGCGACATAGGCACCGGGATCGCGGCAGCGCCCGGCCTCCTCCACCACCACGCCAAAAGTGTAGCGCGGATGCAAATCGGGCTCGCGCTGACGTATCTCGTCGGCCGATAGCTCCAGCCATTCGACACCGACGCGCTTGCGCAGGCGCCAGCCGAGATCTCCGTCAAAATTGCCCCGCGACGGGAAGACATGCATCACGCCGTTGCGCTCGATCAGTTCGGGGACGCCCGCCTCCTCCGCGAGCTTCCTGTGCAACAGCGGCGCATCCTTCAGGAGATCGCGTAGCGCGAATGCCGTCTTCTCGACCCGCGCCTCGGTCCAGCCCGAGAGCAGATACTTGATCAGCCAGGGCAGCGCCTTCGGCAGATAAGACCAGCGGATCGCGAGCGGCCCGAGCGGGTCCATCAGATAGAAGGGCACCTTCTTCCAGACGCCGGGCTCAGCCGGCGGGATCACCGAATGCGAGGAGAGCCAGCCGGCATTGCCGTAGCTCGCCGCCTGTTCGCCACCGGGCTCGCCCGGATCGATCAGCGTGACACGATGCCCCTCGCGTAGCGCCTCGATGGCGCTGATCACGCCGACCGCGCCGGCACCGATGATGGCGACGTGGCGGCTTTGCGACATCGCTTAAGCCTTCACCGCGGGCGCAAAGTCCTTGCTGACCGACATCGCGCGCGGATCGATGATGCAATGCAGGATCGACGGCTTGCCCGAGGCGAGCGCACGCTCGAACGCCGACGCGAATTCCTCGGTGCGCTCGACGCGCTCGCCATGGCCGCCAAATGCTTTTGCGTACATGGCAAAATCCGGGTTCTTGAGCTGGGTGCCGACCACGCGTCCGGGATAGTCGCGCTCCTGGTGCATGCGGATGGTGCCGTATTGCGCATTGTCGACGACGATGACGACGAGCGGCGCATCGTATTGCACGGCGGTCGCGAATTCCTGCCCGTTCATCAGGAAGCAGCCGTCACCCGCAAAGGCGACGACGGTACGGTCCGGATATTGTCGCTTCGCGAGCACCGCGGCCGGCACGCCATAGCCCATCGAGCCCGAGGTCGGCGCGAGCTGCGCTGCAAAGCTGTGGAAGCGGTGATGGCGATGAATCCAGCCGGCATAATTGCCGGCGCCGTTGCAGACGATCGCGTCCTTGGGCAGGCGATCGCGTAGCCAGGTCATGGCCTGGCCGTATTGGAACTTGCCCGGCAGCTCACGCGCCGTCTCGGTCCAGGCCAGATAATCAGCATGCGCCTTGGCGGCCTCGCCCTTCCAGGCCACGGCTCCGGCCGGCTTCAGCGCCTCGACCGCTTCGGCGAACGCGGCGGGCGTCGCCTGGATCGCGAGTGCGGGCTGATAGACGCGGCCGAGCTCTTCCGAGCCGGGATGAACATGGATCAGCTGCTGCTGCGGGGTCGGAATATCGAACAGTGTGTAGGACGAGGACGGCATTTCCGACATGCGGCCGCCGATGAGCAGAATAACATCGGCGCCGTCGATGCGCGCCTTCAGGCCCGGGCTCGGGCCGATGCCGAGATCGCCGGCATAGTGCGAGTGATCGGCGTCGATCAGCGACGCGCGACGGAACGAGGTCGCGACCGGCAGGTCGAACCGCTCGGCAAAGCGCGCAATGCTCCTGGTTGCTTCATCCGTCCAGCGCGAGCCGCCGAGAATGACGAGCGGCGCCTTGGCGCTCGCGAGCATCGCACCGACGCGCTCGATATCAGCAGGCGCCGGCCAGCTCACCGCCGGCTCGATACGCATGGCGTCGGCAACGGCGGCAGTCTCAGTCAGCATGTTCTCGGGCAGCGAGATCACCACGGGACCGGGACGGCCCTGCATGGCAACGCGGAAGGCGCGCGCGACCAGCTCCGGAATGCGGTCGGGACGATCGATCTCGACCGCCCATTTCGCCATGGTGCCGAACACCGCCTTGTAGTCGAGCTCCTGGAACGCTTCGCGCTCGCGCATGCCGGTGTCGACCTGACCGACGAACAGGATCATCGGCGTCGAATCCTGCATCGCGATGTGGACGCCGTGGCTGGCATTGGTGGCGCCGGGGCCGCGGGTGACGAAGCAGATTCCGGGGCGGCCGGTGAGCTTGCCATAGGCCTCCGCCATCATCGCAGCCCCTCCTTCGGCGCGGCAGATCATGACGTCGATCGGGCTGTCGTGCAGCGCGTCGAGCGCCGCAAGGTAGCTCTCGCCCGGCACGCAGGTGACGCGCTCGACGCCTTGCGCGACGAGCTGATCGATCAGGATCTGGCCCCCGGTGCGGGTGTTGCGAATGGTCATGACGGCTCCCTCAGGGCTTTGGCGATGCGCTTCACGGCTTCGCGAAGATTTTGTTCGGAGCTGGCGTAGGACAGGCCGACAGGGCGCGCAAGATCGAAAGGCTTCCCGCACCCTGCGCAGGCGTCATGCCCGCCCCTGATGTTTGCACTACCGCCCATTCGCGATGATACGGCGGCAATGATCGAGCGCCGCGCCGATCAGATTGTCGCTCGCCTCGGGCGTACGGAACGCCGAATGCGCCGACAGCGTCACGTTCGGCAGTTTCGTCAGCGGATGGCCTGGCGGCAGCGGCTCGACGGTGAAGACGTCGAGGCCGGCGTGCGCGATGTGGCCCGAGCGCAGCGCATCACACATCGCGTCCTCGTCGACCACGGCGCCGCGCGCGGTGTTGATCAGGATGCTGCCGGGCCGCATCCTCGCGATGCGCTCGCGCGACAGAAAACCTTTGGTCTCGTCGTTGAGGAGCAGATGCAGCGAGACGACGTGGCTGTCCGCGAGCAGCTTCTCCAGCGAAACGAATTCGACGCCAGGATGCGCCTTCGGCGACCTGTTCCAGGCGACCACCTTCATGCCGCAGCCCGCCGCCATGCGCGCGGCTTCCGCGGCGATGCCGCCGAAACCGATCAGGCCGAGCGTCTTGCCGGTGAGCTGCACCGCGTCACGGCGCAGCCAGTTGCCCTCGCGCATGCCGCGATCCATCTCGCCAAAGCTCTTTGCGGAGGCCCACATCAGCGCGATCGCGCATTCGGCCACCGCGGTGTCGCCATAGCCCTTGATGGTGTGAACCACGATGCCGCGCTCGGCGAGTTCTTCCGGATTCATGTAGCTGCGCGCGCCGGTGCCGAGGAAGACGACGTGCTTCAAGGCAGAACATTTCGCGGCAATCGCCGTCGGCACCGCGGTATGATCGACGATCATGATCTCCACGCCGTCAAGAAGGCGCGGCAGGTCGTCCGGCGAGATCGCCGGATCGCGGTTGATGGCGACCGGGAGGTTGTCCGCACGCAGCAGCTTTTCGGTAAGCGCGGCAAGAGTGTCGTTGGCGTCGACGAAGTGGGCGCGCACAGGCTCGTCTTTCATGTCCGGATCAAAGAAATACCGTATTGCATTTAACTCTGAATACAGAAATAGTCCAGCAGCCGGGTTTGATGTCCAAGAGCGACTGTCCAAGAGTGACTGTCCAAGAGCGACTGCGCAGGAGAATTGCCATGAATCGCAGGGACGCACTCACCACTGTCGCGGCCGGTGCCGCGATCGCCGCAGCCGGCTCAGTCAGGGCCGACACCGCACCGGGCTCGACGCTCGAGCGGATCAAGAAGAACGGCGTGCTGCGGATCGCCGTCATCGCCGGCCAGGATCCCTATTTCCACAAGGACCTCACCACCAATCAATGGTCGGGCGCCTGCATCGACATGGCGAACGACATCGCCGCCAAGCTCGGCGCCAAGGTCGAGACGCTGGAATCGACCTGGGGTAACCAGATCCTGGATCTCCAGGCCGACAAGATCGACCTCGCCTTTGCCGTGAACCCGACACCGGAGCGCTCGCTGGTCATCGACTTCTCCACGCCCATCCTGGTGCATTCCTTCACCGTCATCACCAAGAAGGGTTTTGCCAAGCCGCAAACCTGGGCCGAGCTCAACAAGCCCGAGGTCAAGATCGCCGTCGACATCGGCTCGACCCATGAGACGATCGCGCGCCGTTACTGCCCGAAGGCGACGATCCTCGGCTTCAAGGAGCGCAACGAGGCGATCCTCGCCGTATCCACCGGGCGAGCGGACTGCAACATCTCGCTGGCGGTGCTTTCGGTCGCGACGTTGAAGAAGAACCCGACACTCGGTGAGCTCGCGGTGCCGCGGCCGCTGCTGACACTGCCGACCAATCTGGGCATCCGTGCCGAAGGCGACCGGCGCTACAAGGATTTCCTCAGCGCCTGGGCCGACTACAACCGCGCGCTGGGCCAGACCCGCGAATGGATGTTGAAGGGCTTTGAGGCCGTCGGTCTCAGCGCGGACGATATCCCGGGCGAAGTGCAGTTCTGATCTCCACCGTGAAAGCACGCTCAATCACGCGACACGCGCGGCGTCGAGGGCGTGACGTTCGCCGGCGTGTGGAAATCCAGACGCGCGCGGTTCTCCTCGCGAACACCGGATTCGTCGCCGAACTCGACATAGTTTTGCGCTCCCTGATTCCATTGCGGCCATGGCGTCGCCGATGTCGTAGGATTTCCGGTCTTCGCGAAGGCGACCAGCGTATCCATCATGCGATCGGACAAGGCGCGATCGAATTCGGTCCAGAGCCGCGTGACTCGGAACTTGTTGAAGGCATCCTGCGTACCGAACCAGTAAGGCACGTCGGAGGTGTGATAGGCGCCGATCTTCTGCGGACTGTCGAAGAACTGGACGTCCTTCGCGAAGGGATGCTCGCGCGAGAACATATACATGTAGAACGGCGCCTTGCCGGTCTTCGCCTGCGCTACGGCCCAGTTGCGCGTTCCGATCTCGACCAGCCCCTCGCGTGCGGCGAGCAGGCCCATGGCTTTCGCTTCGCCGTCGGTCTTGGCGGGATAGAGCGCGAGGAAGCGGTCGGCCTGGTCGCCATAGAGTTTTCGGGCGGCGGCAACATAGGCTTCGAGATTTCCGGCTGTACGCAAATCATTCGAGCTTTCGTCGCTCGTGAAGCCCGCTACCGTCGCAACATCGTTCTGCTTGCCGGCGGCGAAGATGTTCGGAACGGTGTCGGGCAGCACGTGACCGTCAATATCGGGCGTCACGGAAATCGTTCCGGCGCAGCCGAGCTGGCAATCCTTCTGGATCGCCAGGATCTTGTCGGCCTGGATCAACCGCATCTCGGCGAGCGAGGCCGCGCCGAGCGCCGTTTGCACCTCGAGACCGACCTTCTCGGCGGCCGGCAGCGCCGGGAATTTGAAGCGGTTGTCGAACATGCTCAGACTCATCGCAAATCCGCGATGGAACAGGCCCTTCGCCAGCGGGCTTGCCTCGAGCGCGGACACCGACATGGCGCCCGCAGACTGCCCGGTGATGGTGACGTTGTCGGGGTCGCCGCCGAATTGCGCGATGTTGCGCTTGACCCATTGCAAGGCCGCGATCTGGTCCATCAAGCCGTAATTGCCGGAGGCATGGTTCGGCGATTCTGCGGTCAGTTCGGGATGGGCGAGGTTGCCCAGGATGCCGACGCGATAGTTGAAGCTGACGAAGATCGTGCCTTTCTTCGCAACGTTCTCGCCGTCGTACATCGCCATGCCGCTCGAGCCGAGCGTGAAGCCGCCGCCGTAGATCCAGACCACCACCGGCAGCTTTGCGCCGGATTTCGCATCCGGGTTCGCCCAGATGTTCAGATAGAGGCAATTCTCGCTCGTCGCTTCCTCGCCGAAATAGTGATTGAGGTTGTGCCGGCGCAGCACCTGAATGCACTCCGGTGCCAGCCGATCGGCGTGATAGATGCCCTTCCAGGCCTCGACTTTCTGCGGCGCGCGCCAGCGTAGGTCTCCGAGCGGCGGCGCGGCAAAGGGAATGCCGAAATAGGCCTTCACGCCTGAGGTCAGCACCTTGCCGGAAATCGCACCGCTATCGATGCTGACGGGGTCTTCAGGGATCGGTGTAACGACGATCTGCGCCGCCGACGGCATGACGGCCAGCAAGGAGAGGAGTGAGGCCATCGCAAGAACCGTGCGCGAGAGCGCGCGCCCGCTATTTGAAACGCTCATTCGATCTCCCCTTTGCTTTTTTTATCAGGCGGCCGCTTCGGGACGGGCGGTCAGCTCCGCCCACACCCGGAAGCGCGCGCCGTCGTTGAGCGGCACAATATGGAACGGCTGACTGAGGATTGCGAGAGGCTCCTTGCCCGGCTCGAACTTCGGCCAGGCCTCCCCGATATCCGGCATGCCGGCCGTGACGAAGCGCAGCACGTTGGCCTGAAACCGCGCCGCGACGTCGAGATCATCAGGCGTCATCGGACCGCCCTTGCGCTTGAGGATCGGACGATCGATGAACTCAGGCAGATGCGCCCACAGGCAGGCGTTGTCGGCGCCGTGGGTCGGCCCCTGCGACAGGAACGGCTCCAGCGCGGGGCGATGGTCGAACCGGCTCAGCCACACCATGCCTCCTGCTGCCGCATGAAGCCGCGCGAGATCGGCAATCGGGCGATGCCAGAACGCATCCGACAGCAGCGCCTCATACGGATCCTCGTCGGCGCGCGCGGTGGCGCGGTAACAGGACAGCAGGCGTCCCCAACCAGCGTCGCCAAATGCCGCACGCACCTGTCGCTCGGTGGTGCGGATCATCGCGGCCGGCGGAGTGCTCTTGAGGAACATCACCATTTCGTCGCGGCAGGAGCCGAGCCAGAGCGGAATGTCGCACAAGTTGCCGTCGGCAAAGACATCGCGCGGCTCGCGCGGGATCACGCTGCCGTCGAGCACCGGCCCGAACACGGTGCCTGCCTCGGTCTCGTCCGCGAGCCCGCGGCCGACGCGCTCCACCGCCGCAAAGAGTTTCGGCAGCGGCACGGACGTGATCGCGCCGGCGTCGCCCGCCAGATCGAGCTCGTCGAGCACGCGGCGCGCGACGTCGTCGGCATGTTCGGCGCTGATGATGTTGCGTCCGGGCGCGCTGAGCGCAAGGGCGCGGATGAACTTGCCTCTGGCCTGCGGCAAGGTCGCGAGCGCAATCACCATGGAGGCGCCAGCCGACTGACCGGACAATGTGATTGCGTCCGGATCGCCGCCGAAATTTTCGATGTTGGCGCGCACCCAGTCGAGCCCGGCGAGCGCGTCCGACATGGCGAGGTTGTTGGCCTCGTCGAAGCCGTGGCGATGCAGTTGCAGGAAGCCGAGCGGGCCGAGCCGGTAGTTGATGGTGACGATGACGGCCGGGCCGCGCGCGGCGAGGAAAGAGCCGTCATAGTCGGCGCCGCCGCCGGTGACGAAGGCGCCGCCATGAATGAAAAGCAGCACCGGCAGCGGGCGATCCGCCGCCGGCGCCCAGATGTTCAGGCTGAGACAGGCCTCCTCGTCAGCATGATCGAAATGATCGGGCTGCGGCGCATATGCGCCGTAGTCCGTACATTGGCGCGGCTTCGTCCACGCAGCCGGCGGCACCGCCTTCGCAAAGCGCCGCGCGATTGCGAACGGCACACCCTTGAAGGCGCGCACGGCCCCTTGCTCGACGCCGACAACCGGCCCATTCGTAGTCGGAACTGCGTTGGTCAGCATGCGATCGTTATCCTGTCTTTCGCTCAAGCGCGCCGCTTGCCGAGATCGGCGATATCGACGGTGTGGGTTTCGCGCGCGGTGGCCGCGGCCGCCGCCGAGATCACGCAGCAGCAGGCGACGAAGATCGCGACGGGGATCCAGCCGTTCGGCCCCTCGCCGACCAGGCTCGCGCTGATCAGCGGCGTGAAGCCGGCGGCGAGGAAGCCGAGCTGGGTGCCGATCGCGGTGCCGGAATAGCGCACGCGCGCCTCGAACATCTCCGCGTAGAACGAAGGCCAGATCGCGTTCGGCGCGGCATAGACGAGCCCGGACAGGATCATCGCAGCAGCGAAGATCGCGATCGTGTTGCCCGTCGTCACCAGCATGAAATAGGGGAACAGCAACACGGCAGAGCCGAGCACGCCTCCGATGAACACCGGCTTGCGACCGACCTTGTCTGCGAGCAGTGCCCAGAGCGGCTGGGTGATCAGTGCGGTGACATTGCCGAGCACGCCGGCCCACAGCATGGTCGGACGCGCGACTCCGAACTTGCTCGTGGCATAGCCGAGCGCGAACACGGCGGTCATTGTGCTCACCGTCGCGATCAGCGCGCAGGCGATCACGCGCAGCACGTCGGGCCAGTAGTCGCGCAGCAACGCGACGACGGGGAAGCGCGCCACCTGGGCCTTGTCCTTGATGTCCTCGAACACAGGCGTCTCAGGCATGGTCCGCCGCACCAGATAGGCGACCAGCAGCACGAGCGCGGAGAGCAGGAATGGAATGCGCCAGCCCCAGCTCAGCAATTGTTCTTCCGGCAGGCTCGACACCGGGATGAACACCAGCGTCGCCAGGATCGCACCGGCCTGGGTGCCGCTCAAGGTCCAGCTCGTGAAGAAGGCACGGTTGCCGTTGGCGGAGTGTTCCAGCGTCAACGAGTTCGCTCCGCTCTGCTCGCCCGCCGCCGACAGGCCCTGCAACAGGCGCAGCAGCGTCAGGATAACGGGCGCTGCGTTGCCGATCGCCTTGGCATCCGGCAACAGGCCGATGGCGAGCGTCGAGCCGCCCATCAGGACCAACGTGAACAGCAGCACCGTCTTGCGCCCGATGCGGTCGCCGAAATGGCCGAGGATGACGGCGCCGACGGGCCGCGCGATATAACCGATGCCGAAGCTCAAGAGTGCGAGCAGCGTTCCGGTGGCCGGATCGACATTGGCGAAGAACACTTTTGGAAAGATCAGCGCGGCCGCGGCGCCGTAGATGAAGAAGTCGTAGTATTCGAGCATGCTGCCGACGAAGCTGACGAGCGCGGCGCGCTTGGGCAGCTTGTTCGGCGTAGCCTGTGCGCTGGATGATGCGTGCAGCGATGCGGTCGACGTCAACGTCATGAAATCCTCCCCATGTGTCCGGTGCGGCTCGCGTCCCGGCCGTCCGCCGCGCGCGAGTTTTGTGGTTTTGGTTGCCGCAACCTCGGTTTGAAGCCATAATGTACGAACTAGTCCGTTTATGCAATATGCATTGGATCAATGCCCCGTCAGGTGAAATTTGCCTTCACCTTCAAGGTGATCCGTGGAAACTGGCGGGAGAAACAGCGATGCTCGAGCGCATGCCGCCCCTATCGAAGCGCACCAACGACCCCGAGCGCACCAAGCGCGACATCCTCGAAGTGGCGATGCAGGAATTCGCCTCGGAAGGCTATTCCGGCGCCCGCGTCGATGCGATCGCAGCGCGGACGCGCACGTCGAAGCGGATGATCTATTATTATTTCGGCGGCAAGGAGCAGCTCTACCTCGCGGTGCTGGAGGAGGCCTACCGCAGCATCCGCGCGCTCGAGGACCAGCTCGACATCGGAAGCTGCGACGCCCGCGAGGGCTTGCGACGCCTGATCGAGGCGACCTTCGACCATGACGAGCGCAATCCAAACTTCATCCGCCTCGTCAGCATCGAGAACATCCATCACGGCAAGCACCTGAAGCAGAATTTGCAACTGCGCCAGCTCAACGCCAGCGTGATCGCGACGCTCGACGGCATCCTCAAGCGCGGCCGCGATGAAGGCGTCTTCCGCGACGACGTCGACGCCATCGACCTGCACCTGGCCATCTCCTCCTACTGTTTCTTCCGCGTCGCCAACCGCCACACTTTCGGCGCGCTGTTCGACCGCGACCTCAGCGAGGCGAAGGTGCTGGCGAAGAGCCGCACGCAGATCGTGGAGATGATTTTGGCTTGGCTGGCGGCGAAGGCTTGAGGCGGCCGCGACTGCGCGCCGCAGACTTCGGTGTCGTCCTGGCGAAGGCCAGGACCCATTACCACCGAACATAGTTTGACGAAGGCTCGGAGTTATCTCCTCGCGCTACAACATCCCCCTGGGGTAATGGGTCCTGGCTTTCGCCAGGACGACGCTGGAGAGAATCCCCTCCCCTCACCCACTCTTCTTCTGCCGCGCGCTCGCCAGCAGCACCAGCATGAAGGAGGCCGCCGTCATCAGCGTCGAGATCGCGGCGATGGTCGGGTCGATCTCGTCGCGGAGCGCGGTGAACATGCGCTTGGTCAGCGGCTGATACTGGCCGCCGGAGATGAACAGCGCGACGATCGTCTCGTCCATCGCCGAGATGAAGGCGAAGATGCCGCCCGCGACCACGCTGGACTTGATCTGCGGCAAGGTCACCGCGAAGAAGCTGCGCAGGCGGTTCATGCCGAGACTGCGCGCCACCATTTCCTGCGCCGGATCGAAGCTCTGCAGGCCCGCCAGCACCGAGATGACGACATAAGGCAATCCCAGCATCACGTTCGCCAGCACCAGGCCCGGCAGCGTCGCGACCAGGCCGACTTTGGCATAGACGAAGAAGATGCCGACTGCAGTGATGATGATCGGCACCACCAGCGGCAACAGCAGCGCCATGTGGATGACGCGCATGATGCGCAGCTTCGACTGGCTGATGGCATAGGCGGCGGCAACGCCGAGCGGCGTCGCGATCACCACGGTCAGGAGCGCGACCGTCAGCGTCACCCGCGTCGCCTGCATC
The DNA here is from genome assembly GCF_029846715.1 of Bradyrhizobium nivariense. GTDB lineage: Bacteria > Pseudomonadota > Alphaproteobacteria > Rhizobiales > Xanthobacteraceae > Bradyrhizobium. Next base: position 105,534 of record NZ_JARVWW010000013.1, on the reverse strand, counting down.
CAGGCGGGATTGGCGAAATATTGCTGATACCAGCGCAGCGAGAAGGACGGTGGCGGGAAGGTCAGGAAGCGCGCGCTGGAGAAGGAGATCGGCGCGATGATCAGCACCGGCAGGATCAGATAGACCAGCACCAGCGTGCTGATCACGTAGAGGGCAATCCGGGCGGGCGACACTCGCGTCATTTCTGCCCCAATATGCGATCGAGCGAAATGAAGCGGCTGACTGCGGCGAAGATCAAGAGCACACTGGCGAGCAGCACCACCGCAACAGCGCTGGCCGCGCCGAACTGGTTGTAGAGCTCGACGTTGCGGCTCACCAGCATCGACACCATCACCGTGCGGCCGCCGCCGAGCAGCTCCGGCGTGATGTAGAAGCCGAGGCAGAGTACGAACACCATGGTACAGCCCGCAAGCACGCCCGGCAGCGACAGCGGCAGGAAGACGCGGACGAAGGTGAGCGACGGGCTCGCCCCCAGGCTGGCGCCGGCCTGCATCAGGTCGCCAGGAATCTTCTGCATGGTGGCGTAGAGCGGCAGCACCATGAACGGCAGCAGGATGTGTACGGTCGCAACCACCGTGCCAAAAGTGTTGTGAACAAGCGGGAGCGGTTCGCTGATCACGTCGAGATAACGCAAAAGCTGGTTGATCACGCCGGTACGCTGGAGCAGCGCCAGCCAGGCATAGGCACGCACCAGCACACTGGTCCAGAACGGCAGCACGACCAGCGACAGGATGAGAATGCTCCACCCTTTCGGCAACGCGTTGGCGAGGTAGGCCACGGGATAGCCAAGCAGCAGCGCGATCAATGTGACCGCGAGGCTGATCTCGAAGGTCAGCGCAAAACTGCGCCAGTAGATGTCTTCGGTGAAGACGCGGCGATAATTCTCCAGCGTGAAGCCGTCATGGTAGATCGACTGCCAGGCGAGCCAGCCGACCGGCAGCACGATCAGAGCCAAGATCACCAGCAGCGCCGGCGACACCAAGGCCAGCATCAGGCCGTGCTCGCGGCGCTGATGCTTTTGCGATGGATCTGGCACGGATGTCGTCAACGCAGCCTCGCTTTGCTTACTTTTGTATGCTTCGCTTCGCTTACTTCTGCATGAACGACGCCCAGCGCTTCTCGGCCGCCTCGCCCGCCGGCGACGACCACCAGGCGTAGGACATTAGCGCCTGCTTCGCCGCATTGGCCGGCTCGCTCGGCAATTGCGCGGCGCGCTCGGGCTTGATCACGCCGGTATCGAACGCCTTGGGATTGCCCGGTCCGTAATCGATATTGAGCGGCAGATTGGCCTGGTGAACGGGATCGACGGCCTCGTTGAGGAATTTGACTGCGGTCTCGAGATTCGGCGCGCCCTTGAGGATGCAGAGCGAGGTGCTCTGAAGGATACCCTGATTATAGGTGAACGCGACCTTGGCGCCTTCCTTCGCGACCGCGCTGACGCGGCCGTTCCAGGCCATCTCCATGTCGACCTCGCCGTCGTTGAGCAACTGCGCCGACTGCGCGCCTGAGGTCCACCACACCGTGATGTGCGGCTTGATCTCTTCCAGCTTCTTGAACGCGCGATCGACGTCGAGCGGATAGAGTTTGTCGGGCGCGACGCCGTCGGCCATCAGCGCCGCCTCGAGCGTGGCGATCGGATGGTTGCGCAGCGCGCGGCGGCCGGGGAATTTCTTGACGTCCCAGAAATCCACCCAGCTGTTCGGCGCGTCCTTCGGAAACGTTTTCTGACTGAAGGCCAGCACGCTGGAATAGAACTCGTACGACACCGAATACGGGTTGCGATACGCTTCGGGCATCGCCGCTGCGTTCGGGATCTTCGAGAAATCGAGTTTCTCGATCAGCCCCTGTTCGCCGCCGCGCAGGCAGTAGCCGGTTGGCGTATCCACGACATCCCAGATCGGCTTGCCGCTGCCGACTTGCGTCTTGATCGCAGGCCAGGCGTCGGGAATGGAGTCCTGGTTGATGGTGATGCCGAGCTTCTTGGCGGAGGGATCGAGGATCGCTATCGTCTGCGCCTGCTGATAGGCGCCGCCCTGCGACACAAAGGTGATTTGTTCGGCAGCGGCGGCGATGCCGGTTGTTGCGAACAAGCCGAGCGATCCGCCCAACAAAGCGTAGCCAAATCCAAAATCTCGTTTCGTCGTCATCCTCGCCTCCTCTGTCACCAATTAAAAGTCACTGACCGATCGCATCGAGAAACTGGTACCAGCCGGCGACCATGCGCACGGCGGGCTCGCGCAACGGATAGAACGGGATGGCTTTCAATCGCCGCGCATCGAGCAGCCCGACCTCGGGCGTCTCGCCGCGCACGAAGGCGGCGAGATAGCGGCCCATCAGGCTCGACATCGCCACGCCCGCGCCGTTGTAGCCCATCGAGAACAGCGTGCGGTCGTCGAGCCGGCCGATATGCGGCACGGAGTCCAGCGTCATGCCGACCAGGCCCGACCATTTGTAGGCGAGCGGGACGTCGGCGAGATCCGGGAAGATGCCGACCATCGCCTTGCGCAAGGCGTCGAAGGCGGTTTCCGAATCCTGCTTGCCGAACGCGCCGCGGCCACCAAAAATCACGCGGTTGTCGACCATCCGGAACCAGCGCATCATGCGCTTGGTCTCGGTGTAAGTGCGCCCGGTCGGCATCAGGCTTCCCGCGAGGTTGCGCGGCAGCTTGTCGGTCGCGATGATGGCGCTGCGGAACGGGATCAGCGTGCGCTGCATGTGCGCGGTGGCATCCGTCAGATCCGAATAGCTGTTGGTGGCGATGATCGCCTGCTTCGCCCGCACCGCGCCTTGCGGCGTTTCGGCGACGATGCCGCTGGTCTCGCGCCGGAGCTTTACGACCGGCGACTCCTGGAAAATGGGGATGCCGCGGCGCGCCACGCCATCGGCGAGGCCGCGCAGATAATTCAGCGGATGGATGCCGCCGGAGCCGGGATTGAGCACGCCGCCGACGAAAATGTCGGAGCCGGTCTCGTCGCGCACTTGCCCCTTGTCGAGGACGCGGACCTCCGCATCGCCCATCTCGCGCTTCATCCAGTTGGCCTCGCCGATCGCGGCTTTCAGGGTCGTCTCGTTGTGGGCCGCCTTGACCTGGCCGGTGCGCCTCAACGCGGCACTGGTGATGCCAAATTCGGAGACCAGCTCCTCGACGATGTCCGTGGATTCATGCGCGATCCCGTACATGCGCTGCGCCATGGCGCGGCCGTGCACGGCGTCGATCTCGCGGAACGAGAGGCGGAACTTTGCGGTGATCACGCCGCCATTGCGGCCACTCGCGCCCCAGCCGGGGCGGTTGGCCTCGAGCACGATCGGCGCAAGCCCGCTCTTGGCGATGTGGTGAGCTGCGGACAGGCCGGTATAGCCCGCGCCGATGATCACCACATCCGCCTGCTGCTCGCCCGACAGGACCGGAAACGCGCGCGCCGGCTCTGCCGTGGCGGCCCACAGCGAGTTGGCCGATGGCAATGCGCTCCAGTCCCGTGTCATGCCACCGCTCATGCCTTACGCCGCCGGCCCGATGGCCGCGTCGGCGAGCGCCTTCAAGGTCGGAAAATGGAAGTCCGGCTTGGTCAGGGTCTCCACGGCCGGTGTGCCGCCAAAGCCGGCCATGCCCTGGCGGCGCTCGATCCAGCACACCTTGTAGCCGAGCTTCCGCGCGATTCCGATGTCGTGATACTGGCTCTGCGCGACATGCAGGATATCGGACTGCTTGTAGCCGAAAGCGGACTGACGACCCTTGTTGTAGGCGAAGAACTCCGGATTGGGCTTCGCAACGCCGGTCTCGTCGGCGCAGACGGTATCGTCGAAGGGATCGCCGAGCGCATGCGCATAGCAGGACAGCGCGACGCGATCGGCGTTGGTCATCGCGACCAGACGGAATTTCGTGCGCAGGCGCTTCAGAGCCTCGACCGAGTCCGGGAACGGTCCCCAGCGCAGCACGGCGAGCTGGAACATTTCGCAGGACGCATCTTCGGCCGGCAGCCCGAGCTCCTTGGCGAGATAGCGGTAGACGTGGAACATGACCTCGCTCGAGCGCTCATGGTGCTTGTCGCGGCCGCGCTTGTAGGATTCGAAAATCTTGTCGTCGCTGAGCTCGGCCGGCGACTTGCCCGAGATCCTGCGCACCGCGGAGAGCACGCCGGTCTCGAAATCGATCAAGGTGCCGACGACGTCGAAGGTGAGAACCTTGAAATTGCTGAACGAGGCTGCTGACGACATTCTGGTTTCTTCTCTCGGTTGGACAGGGCTTAAGTTCAGTCGCTCGCCATGGGGACGATGATGGTATCCTCGGGGTGAAGCGTGACGGTGAGGCTGCCGCCGGGCGGCGGAATGCGCTGATGGGCCTGGTGGTAGCTCGGCTGGCGCAGGCTGAGTGCGGTGCCGTCGGCGAGCGCCAGGAAAATGCGCAGGCTCTCGCCCTGGTAGACGATGTCGGTGACGGTGCCGGTCAACTTGTTGCAGACTGCGTCCTGCGCGCCGTCGTCGATCAGCAGCTTTTCGCTGTGCACGGCGAGCATCAGGGCGTCGCCTGAGGGAATAGCGCGGGCGCTGCGCAGCAAGGCGTCGCCAAGCGCGACGCTGGAGGCATCGACGCGACGCACCGGCAGCAACGTCGCTTCGCCGATAAAGCTCGCGACGAAAGAATCGGCGGGATGATCGTGCAGGCGCTCCGGCTGGTCGATCTGGACAAGCCGGCCATCCTTCATCACGGCGACGCGGTCGCTCATGGTCAGCGCTTCGCGCTGATCGTGGGTGACGTAGATGATGGTGGCGCCGATGCGCTTGTGCAGCGTGCGCAGCTCGATCTGCATGGATTCGCGCAGCTGCTTGTCGAGCGCGGACAGCGGTTCGTCCATCAGGATCAGCCGCGGCTCGAAGATCATGGCGCGTGCGAGCGCCACGCGCTGGCGCTGGCCGCCGGAAAGCTGGGCGATGCCGCGCTCTTCATAGCCGGCAAGGCCGACCATCGCGAGCGCCGCGCGCACCTTGTCGGGCCAGGTCGATTTGGGCAGGCGCCGCGCACGCAAGGGAAAGGCGACGTTCTCGCCGACGCTCATATGCGGGAACAGCGCGTAGTTCTGGAAGACGACGCCGATGTCGCGCTTGTGCGGCGGCATCCAGGTGACGTCGCGGCCGCCGAACAGGATCGTTCCGCTCGATGGCAGAATGAAGCCGCCAAGGATGCCGAGCAGCGTGGTCTTGCCGGAGCCGGAGGGGCCGAGCAGCGAGACGAACTCGCCGGCGGCGACATTGAGGGACACGTCGTCGAGGGCGCGAACGGCGCCATAGGCCTTGCTCGCGGATCTGATCTCGACGCTTTCCGCTCGTTTGTCCAACGATCGACCTCGTCCTTGTCCCTGCAATGGCGCGCCTCACTGCGCGCCATAAGCCTGCTTTATAGACAGGAATTCTTGGCATTCACGGTCGAAGCGTGCACTGCACTCAATCTTCGCTCGTGAGCCCTGTCTTTAGGCTGTGATCCCAATGACACCAGACTTGGCAAAACTCGGCAATTGCCAAATTCTCACCTAGCTCATAACATGGCGTTATGCCCGAGCTGCGCCGGATGCTGCCCTCCAGTAACGCCCTGTTCGTCTTCGACGCGGCGGCGCGCAATGGCAGCTTCACTGCGGCCGCCGCCGAACTGAACGTCACCCAGCCTGCGGTGAGCCGGATGCTCGGCCAGTTCGAGGAGCATCTCGGCGTCCGCCTGTTCGACCGCAAGGCGGGACGCGCGGTGCTCACCGAGGAAGGCGAACTCTTGTATCGCCGCGTGCTCGAAGGCTTTCGCAGCATCGAGAGCGGGCTGGTCGAGATCGAGCGGCGCCGCAAGGGCACCGAGACGGTGACGCTGTCGGTCTCCTCCGCCTTCACCACGCATTGGCTGATGCCGCGCATCGACAAGCTGCAGCGGCAATTCCCGCAGGTCGATTTGCGCTTCCAGCTCATCTCCGGCGCGCTGCGCGGACCGGTGGAGAATGTCGATCTCGGCATGCGCTTCCGCGATCGCGAGGAGCCGTCATCCGGCGGCACGCTGGTGATGAAGGAAGTCATGCTGCCGATGTGCAGCCCTGCCTATCTCGGCGAAACCGATCCCGCCGAGGGCAACACCATCATTCGGCTCGCCGAGACGCCGGGCGACTGGGCCGCGGATTACGCATCGCTCCTCACGGGGCGCCGCGGTGCGGCCAAGGCGCTGAGCTTCACCGATTATGCCGTCGTGATGCAGGCCGCCCTGCTCGGCCAGGGCATCGCGCTCGGTTGGCTGACGGTCGCCTCGCACTGGCTGTTGACCGGCGCGCTGGTGCCGGCCTCCGACACGCTCACCACCACACGCCGCATCTGCGAATTCCTGCCACCGCGCAACCGGCCGATGCGCCCCATCGCCGCCGAGATCCGCGACTGGATCACCGCGCAGATGAAAAGCGAGATCGCCGCGATCGACCGGCTCTATCCGAAGCTCGGCGCGATGGGTGCCTGCTATTGATGCCGAATGATCACGGCGCTACCCGGACCGGAAGCGCAGATTGGCGCGCGATAGCTGGCTGATCGATGTGCATCCCATCAGCTTCATATCGCGCTCGAGCTCGGCCCGCAGCAGGCCGAGGGCTCGCTCGACGCCGGGCCGACCGGCGGCGGCGAGCGGATAGAGATAGTATCGTCCAAGCCCTACCGCCTTGGCCCCGAGCGACAGCGCTTTCAGGATATGGGTTCCGCGCTGGATGCCACCGTCCATCATCACGTCGATGCGGTCGCCCACGGCATCGACGATTTCGGCGAGTTGATCGAAAGCCGAGCGGGAGCCGTCGAGCTGGCGGCCGCCATGGTTGGAAAGGACGATCCCGGCACAGCCGATGTCGACCGCGCGGCGCGCGTCTTCCACCGACATGATCCCCTTCAGGCAGAACGACCCGTTCCAGGTCCGCACCATCTCCGCGACATCGTCCCAATTCATCGCGGGATCCAGCATTTCCGTGAAGTAGCGGCCGATCGACATGGCGCCGCTGCTCATGTCGACGTGCTCCTCCAGTTGCGGGAGCCTGAATTTCTCGTGGCTGACATACTGGATACCCCACATCGGCTTGATCGCGAACTGCAGCACGCCCGCAGGCGTCAGGCGGAACGGAATGCTGAAGCCGGTGCGCAGATCGCGCTCGCGATTTCCTCCGGTGATGCTGTCGACCGTCAACATCATCACCTCGACGCCCGCGTCCTTCGCGCGCTGCATCATGGCGCGGTTGAGGCCGCGATCCCTGTGGAAATAAAATTGATAGACCTGCGGTGTGTCGTGGGCCTTGCGCAATTCCTCCAGGCCCACCGTGCCGAGCGAGGAGACGCCGAACATGGTGCCGTAGCGGGCAGCGGCAGCGGCGACGGCACGCTCGCCTTCATGATGGAACAGGCGCTGCAAGGCGGTCGGCGAGCAGTAGAACGGCAGCGCGAGCTTCTGGCCCATGATATTGACCGAGAGATCGACTTCCTGCACGCCGCGGAGCACGTTGGGCACGAGGTCGCAATGCTCGAAGCTCGCGCTGTTGCGGCGATGGGTCGTCTCATCGTCGGCCGCGCCATCGATATAGTCGAAGATGGGACCGGGCAGTCGGCGGCGCGCCAGCCGCCGGAAATCGTGGAAGTTATGACACTGTGCCAAGCGCATTTCTCAACTCCGCTCACGGCATGCTCCGCGCGTCGATCATCTTGCCATCGCGCCGCCGATACTGGTAGCGGGCCGTCATCGCGGCGATTTCTCGCCTGATGGAGCCGCTGACCTCTATCGATGTTCGATCGCGCGGATCGCGCCGCGGAGCTCGGCGAGGCCGCGCAGGCGGCCGATCGCGGTGTAGCCGGGATTGGTGCGCTTGGTGGCGGCGAGATCATCCAGCATGCGATGGCCGTGGTCGGGTCTGAACACGATCTGCCGGTCGGGCGAACGCCGCGCGTTCTCCTTGAGCAGCGCCTTCAGCACCGCGACCATGTCGACGTCGCCGTCGAGATGATCGGACTCGTAGAACGACAGCCCATCGGCCTCGCGCTTGGTCGCGCGCAGATGCGCAAAGGCAATGCGCGGGCCGAAGCGCTCAGCCATGGCGGGCAGATTGTTCTCGGCGCGCACGCCAAGCGAGCCCGTGCACAGGCAAATGCCGTTCGCCTTGGACGGCACGGCATCGAACAGCGCCTGATAGTCATCGGCGGACGAGGCAATGCGCGGCAGTCCGAACAGCGGACGCGGCGGATCGTCGGGATGCAGTGTCAGTGAGACGCCGAGCTGCTCGGCGACGGGCGCGACGCGGCCCAAAAACTCGGCGAGGTGCTGCCGCAGGATTGTTGGCGTGACGTCGCGATACGTATCGAGTCGATCGCGGAATTGCGGGATGGTCATCGGCTCGGTGGTCGACCCCGGCAGCGCGCTGGCGATGACCATGATGAGATAGTCGATGTCGGCCTGGCTCATCTTATCGAACAGCTTTTTCGCCCGTGCCTGCTGCTCGGGTGAGTATTCCTGAAGCGCTGCCGGACGCTTGAGGATGTGCAGCTCGAACGCGGCAAAACGGTCCTGGTCGAAGCGCATGGCGCGGGCGCCGTTCGGCAGCTCCCATTCGAGATCGGTGCGGCACCAGTCAACCACCGGCATGAAATTGTAGCAGATGATCTTGATGCCGGCCGCGGCCACCGCTTCCAGGCTCGCGATCCACGTCTCGATCGAGCGCGATGCTTTAGCCCCGAGACGCTTGACGTCGTCGGGGATTGGAATCGATTCCACCACCGACCAGGTCAGTTGCGAGCGGCCGGGCTGGCCGCGCTCGATGAAATCCTTGCGCTCCTCGACCGCCTTGCGCGTCCAGGCGTCGCCGATCGGCACCTGATGCAGTGCCGAGACGATATCGGTCGCGCCGGCCTGCCTGACATCATCCAGCGACACGGGATCATCGGGCCCGTACCAGCGCCATCCCTCCAGCATCATGCCCGTTCTCCCAATCAGTTCGCGGTCAGCACGACCTTGACGCTCTGCGAGCGGTCCAGCGCCAGCCGCAGCGCGTCCGGCGCGGTGGACAGCGGCCGCTCGGCGGTGACCAGCGACAGCACGTCGACGCTGCCGGCAGAAATCAGCTCCACCGCCGTCATGAACTCGAGCCCGAAGCGGAACGAGCCGCGCAGGTCGATCTCCTTCGCCATCACCGCATTGGCCGGCACCGGAATCTGGCCGCCCGGCAGATTGCCGATCTGCACCACAACGCCGCCGCGCCTGATGATGCCGATCGCACTGGCAAGGCCAGCAGCCGTGCCCGAGACCTCGAAGGCGACATCGTAGGGGCGCGACGCGGCCTGCGCCTTCAGGCCCTCCTGGCCGGCCGCGACATTCTCGACGTGAGAGGCGCCGAGACGGCTTGCGAAGGCCAGCGGCGCCGGCGCGATGTCGGCCACCGTGATGTCGGTCATGCCGGCGCGGCGCGCGGCGAGCATGGTCAGAAGCCCGATCGGACCGGCGCCGAAGATGATGCCGCGCTTGCCTTCGATGTTACCGGCACGCGCGACCGCGTGCAGGCAGACCGCGAGGGGCTCGGCCAGCGCCGCCGCCTGATAGGAGACGTGGTCGGGGATCTTCACGCACTGCGCCGGGATCGCGTCGAAATAATTGGCGAAACCGCCCTGCATATGCGGGGTCTTCGAGGCCGAGCCCATGAAGTAGATGTTCTCGCAAAGATTCTGCCGGCCTTCGCGGCAGGCGACGCAATGGCCGCACCAGCGCGACGGGTTGACGGCGACACGGTCACCGACCTTCAGGTTCGCTGCGGAGCCTGCGATCTCCGCGACCTCGCCGGAGATCTCGTGGCCGAGCACCAGCGGCGATTTCACCACGAAATCGCCGGTCCGGGCATGACGGAAATAATGCATGTCCGAGCCGCAGATGCCGCCGGCGCCGAAGCGGATACGCACCATGCCTTCAGCGAGCTTGTCGAGCGGATGCTCGATCATGCGCAGATCTTCGGGACCGAACAGGGTTGCGGCGAGAGCAGTTGATGTCATTTGGAAAGTCCCATGTATTTCGGCAGCCAGAGGGTCAATTCGGGGATGTAGGTGATTGCGATCAATGCAGCCATCAGCGGCACCAGCCACGGCAGGATCGCGATCGTCGTGCGCTCGACCGAGAGTTTTGCGACGCGCGCGAGTACGAACAGCACCATGCCAAGCGGCGGATGCAACAGGCCGATCATCAGGTTCAGCGTCATGATCAGACCGAAATGGATCGGGTCGATGCCCAGCTTGAGCACGATCGGCAACAGGATCGGCACCAAAATGGTGATCGCCGCCGTGGTGTCGATGAAGCAGCCGACGAACAGGATCAGGACGTTCGCAAGCGCCAGGAACACCCATTTATTATGGGTGATGCTGAGCATCCAGTCCGACAGCATCTGGGCTGCCTGCGACACCGTGAGCAGCCAGGCGAAGATCGAGGCTGCCGTGACGATGAACAGCACCGAGGCCGTGGTCTCGATGGTGTCGAAAGTTGCTTTCGCCACCGTCTTCAGCGTCATGGTGCGGTAGCGCACCAGGCCGAGGAACAGCGACCAGATCACGGCGGCGACCGCGGCTTCCGTCGGTGTGAACCAGCCGAGCGTCATGCCACCGATCAGGATCACCGGCGCCATCAGCGCCATCACCGCGGAGAAGTCGAAGTACCAGTCGATCGCGAGCAGGGCGACCAAGCCAAGACCAACCGCCCAATTGGTGGAGAGACCGGCGACTGTCAGAAGCCAGACGGCCATCGGGAAGCTCAGTACGACGACGATCTCGAGCCCCGCCGATCCCAATTGCGGCCAGGAGAACGGCGTATCGCTGCCCCATTTGTTTTTGTGCGCGAAGTAGGTGACGGTGGCCATCATGAGCAGCGTCAGGACGACGCCTGGAATGACGCCCCCCAGGAACAGCGCGCCGATCGAGACGTTCGCCATCATGCCGTAGATCACGAAGGGCAGCGACGGCGGGATGATGGGCCCGAGCGTGGCCGAGGCCGCGGTGACGCCGACGGAGAATTCCGTGGAGTAGCCGTGGTCCTTCATCGCCTTGATCTCGATGGTACCGAGACCTGCGGCATCCGCGATCGCGGTGCCGGACATGCCGGAGAAGATCACCGAACCGATGATGTTGACGTGGCCGAGGCCGCCGCGCATCCAGCCGACCAGCGCGACCGCGAACTTGTAGATGCGGCCGGTGACGCCGGCGATGTTCATGAGATTGCCGGCCAGGATGAAGAACGGCACGGCGAGCAGCGGAAAGCTCTCGACGCCGGCGATCATGCGCTGCGCCAGCGTGACGTCGGGCGTCACGCCGCTGACCAGGATGTAGAGCAGCGACGACGCGGCCATGGCGATCGCCACGGGAACGCCGAGCAGCATCAGGGTGAGGAAGCCTCCAAGCAACAGCAGCATGAAATTACCCTTCAAAACCGTCGTAGGCGCCGGGGCGTTCGAGGATCGAATAGCCCTGTCGCAGATGTTGCAGCGCCACCTGCAGAGAGCGCACGAACATCAGCACGAAGCCGAGCAGCACGGCGTAATAGACGTAGTCCTTCGGCAAATTGATCGTGGTCATCGACTCGTCGCCGATGATCTGGATGTAGACCCAGACCAGCTTGATGGCGTAGCCAAAGAAGGCGATCCGGATCACGTCGATCACCGTCGACAGCGCGCGGGCCACGAGGTGGGGCAGATAGCGGTAGATGAGGTCGACCTGGATGTGCCGCGACAGCCGCACGCACATCGACGCGCCGATGAAGACCACGCCGATCAGGCAGTAGGTCGCGATCTCCTCGGTCCAGGCGTAGCTGTCGTTGAGCACGTAGCGGGTGAAAAACTGGAGGAAGACGGCGAGCGCCATCACCCAGAAGATCGCCAGCGCCACCCAGTCCTCGAAAGCGTAGACGCCGAGATCGACCTTCGGCGTCGCCTCCTCCTCGAAGGTGTGGGCGATCTCGTCCGCGGTGATCTGCCGGTGCGTTTCGGCGGTGGACATGGGGTTACTCCTCAAAGGACTTAGTCCTACTGCGTCAAACTCGCTCCGCTCCTCATCCTGAGGAGCTTGCGAAGCAAGCGTCTCGAAGGATGGTCCCGGGCAACACCTGAGTGACACCCGGGCCTTCATGGTTCGAGACGTGCTTCGCGCTCCTCACCATGAGGTTCTCGCAAGCTTGGCGCGATCACTTCACGTCCTGGATCCGCTCCCAATCGGCCTTGCGGTAGCCAAAGGTCTCGAACGCGACGTTCTTCAGCACGGTGTCGCGGAACTCTTTCTTGTCGACCTCGGTCACGGTCAGGCCCTTCTCCTTGAAGAAGGCGACCAGCTTGGCCTCGTTCTGCTTGATCTCCGCGGTCGCCTTGGCGGCGGCCTCCTGCGCAACATCGGTGAAGATCTTCTTGTCCTCGTCGCTCAGCTTCTTCCAGAGCGCGCCCGCCACCACCGTGTTGAGGTGGTCGACGATGTGGCCGGTCAGCACGATGTGCTTCTGCACCTCGTAGAACTTCTTGGCCTCGATCGTGGTCAGCGGGTTCTCCTGCGCCTCGACGGTGCCGTTCTGGAGCGCGAGATAGACTTCGGCGAAGGCGATCGGCGCGGTGTTGGCGCCGCAGGCGCGCGGCATCGCGAGATAGGCCGGAACGTCGGGCACGCGCATCTTCAGGCCCTTGAGGTCGGCGCAGGTCTTGATCGGCTTGTTCGACGAGGTCTGGCGCACGCCGTAATAGGTCACCGCGACGATGTGGTGGCCGCTCTTGTCTTCATAACCCTTGGCGAGCTCCTTGAAGATGTCGCTCTTGGTGTAGGCGAGCAGATGGTCGGCGTCGCGGAAGGTGTAGGGATAGTAGGTCACGCCAATCGGCGGAAAGCTCTTGGCCGCGAAGCTCGAGCCGGAGATGATGATGTCGACCGAGCCGAGCGAAAGGCCCTGGTTGATGTCGGCTTCCTTGCCGAGCTGGGACGCCGGATAGACGTCGATCGCATAGCGCCCGTTGGTGCGCTTGCCGATCTCTTGCGCAGCCCACACCGACGCGGTGTGGAACGGCTCCGATGTTTCGTAGACATGGGCCCATTTGAGCTTGGTCTGCGCCATGCCGGCATTGGTCGTAGCAAGCATTGCCGCGGCCGAGACCGCCAGCACCATCGTCATTTTCTTCAACACTGATTTTTCCTCCATCTTTTAAGTCTGCTTCTTGTTCGCCCGACGCCCGAAGCGGGTCCGGACCGCCCAGTATCATCGCCGCCGCGTAGTCCCGCTCTTGGCCTGCTCCTTCGGCGCTCGTTTTGGTCTTGCCGGTTTTGCCGTGGATCGGATCGCCCGGCTGCGCCCGGAGGACGGTCCTGCCGCGATCTCGGCGCCGAAGTTCTGCGCAAAGCGTTCCTGCGAGCGCGCGAGATGATCGCGCATGGCCTCGCGAGCCGCTTCAGGATCGTGTGCGGCGATGGCATCGCGCACCGCTCGGTGCTCGTCGAGCGCAGTGCGCCACGTGCCCGGGCTTTCGAAATAATGCGCAAGCTGCGCGAAATAGGGATTGAGGCGCTGATCGAACAGCTCGCCGACCACGCGCACCAGGACGGCATTGCCGAGGCTTCCAGCGATTGCGACGTGGAAGGCGCGGTCGTGGACCATCGAGGCCTCGCCCGGATGCTCGACATTCTCCATTGCAACGAGGGACGCGTCGATGCGGGCGATGTCGTCCTTCGTCGCCACGCGCGCGGCCTCTTCGGCGATGGCGCTTTCCAGAAATTCGCGGGCGCGCAGCAGCTCGAATGGACCTTCGATGACGGAAGCAGGTGCAGGCGCGGCAATGGAAGCGGGCTCGATCACGTAGATGCCGGAACCGACGCGGATGCGGAGGCGGCCCTCGACTTCGAGCGCAATCAGGGCTTCGCGCACCGTCGGCCTGGAGATCTTGAGCTGCTCGGCGAGCTCGCGTTCGGTCGGCAAGCGACTGCCGACCGCGTACTCGCCGCTGTCGATCAGGCTTCGCAATTGATCGGCGACCTGGCGATAAAGCCGTCTCGCCTCCACAGCTTCCAGCGGCACGCTGGTCCTCCCGAAAGGGTCACGCAGGCAGCTCTTGCGCCCGCGGCCCGCCAATTTTGGAAAATTGGTCTTACCAATTGACCACAGCATTGACCGAGGACAGGCGCCATGTCAAGCAGCGGCCGAACAAGGGGAGACGTCCATGCGCCTAAGTTCAACGCGCCTTGGCCGCGCCAATCTCGACCGGCTGCCGTCCGGCATCCGCCGCCCGGCCTATGACCGTTCGCGCGTCACGCCCGGCATCGTGCATCTCGGCCTTGGCGCGTTTCATCGCGCGCACCAGGCCGTCGTCATTGACGATTGCCTTGCCACCGGGGCCATGTCGTGGGGCATTGTCGGTGCGAGCCTGCGCAGCCCTGACACGCGCGACGCCCTCGCCCCGCAGGACCATCTCTATACGGTTGCCGTCCGTGCCGCCGAAGGCACCGAACACCGCATCATCGGTGCGCTGCTCGACAGCGTGGTCGCGCGCGAGAGCCCGGCACGACTGGTCGAGCGAATGGCCGATCCCGCCATTCGCATCGTCTCCCTCACCGTCACCGAGAAGGGCTATTGCCACACGCCGCAGACCGGCGATCTCGACGAGCGGCATCCTGATGTCGTGCACGATCTCAACAATTTCGACGCGCCGCGCTCGGCGCCCGGTTTCATCGTCGCGGCGCTGGCGCGGCGGCGGGCACTGGGCGCCCCGCCCTTCACCGTGCTGAGCTGCGACAACCTCGCCGCCAACGGCCACACCGTGCAGCGGATCGTGACGCAGTTCGCCGCGCTGCGGTCGAAGGACCTCGGCAAGTGGATCGCCGATACGGCTGCTTTCCCCTCAACCATGGTCGACCGCATCGTGCCGGAGACGACGGATAGCGACCGCGATGCGGTCTCATCCGCGCTCGGCCTGCGCGACGCATGGCCTGTCATGACCGAACCGTTCACGCAATGGGTGGTCGAGGACCGCTTTACGGCGGGCCGGCCCGATCTTGCCGCGGCCGGCGTCGAGCTGGTGAACGACGTCAAGCCGTTCGAGCTGATGAAGCTGCGGCTGCTCAACGCCAGCCATTCCGCGCTGGCCTATCTCGGCTATCTCTCAGGCTACGAGACCATCGCGGACACCATGATGGATCCGCATTTCACGCGTCTCGCCGCGCAGGTGATGGAAGAGGCCGCGGTGACGCTGACGATGCCTGCCGGCACCGACCTTGCCGCTTACCGCGCCTCGCTGCTCAAGCGCTTCGCCAATCCGGCGCTGCATCATCGCACCTGGCAGATCGCGATGGACGGCTCGCAAAAGCTGCCGCAGCGGCTGCTCGGCGCGATGCAGGATCGCCTGCTCAAGAATTTGCCGATCGCGACCCATGCGCTCGCGGTCGCCGGCTGGATGCGCTATGTCACCGCGATCGACGAACAGGGCCACGCCATCGACGTGCGCGATCCGCTCGCTGCCGAGTTCGCTGGCTTGGCGCGCGAGGCAGGTCCCGTTGCCGAACGGCTCGCGCCCGCACTGCTCGGCGTTGACAAGGTGTTCGGGCCTCTCGGGGCCGAGCCGCGGCTGCGCGCGGCGGTGACCGCGGCGCTCGGCCGTCTCTATGCGGACGGCGCGCGGCGGACGGTGGCGACGCACGTTTCTGCGTGACCACAAAGTGGGCAGCAATGCTGCACTGCGGCCAAAGTCGACGGAAGTCGCGCTTGATTTTTGCCTGTCATTGCCTCACCCGAGAGCCATGACAGAGGACAGCAAGGTGATCGCCGCCAACGCGGCCTTTTACGCGGCCTTCTCGACCGGCGACTTTGACGGCATGGAGCGGATGTGGGCGGAGGACGACGCCATTTCCTGCATTCATCCCGGCTGGCCGGCCATCATCGGCCGGGCCACGGTGATCGGAAGCTGGCGTGACATCCTCCAAAATCCGGAGCGGCCGCAGATCGTCTGCGCCGAACCGCAGGCCATCGTCGACGGCGACAGCGCGCGCGTCCTCTGCATCGAGATCGTCGACGGCACCGCATTGGCCGCGGCCAACCATTTTCGGCGCGTCGGCGACGGCTGGCGCCTGGTGCACCACCAGTCGAGCCCAATCGCGCAGATTGTCGAGCAGCCTGAGGATGATAGAACGAGCCACCGCGTCCACTGAACGCGGCCGGCGCGCCGGCACGTTCTACTGTGCATGGGGTTGTTTTTCAGTTTTTTTGTTCTGCGGCCTCATCGGAGCCCCGACAGATCATCCAGCACGACCCGCGCCTCGCCAAAATCATCGTCCCGGAAGAACATGCTTTTGGTGATGAGCACGGGAATGTTCGCCCGTGAGGCTGCGATCAGGCCGTTGGCGGAATCCTCGATCGCGACGCAGTCGGATGCATTGAGCTTCAGCCGCGCCAGGATCTCGAAATAGACATCCGGCGCGGGCTTCTTGTGCCGCACGTCATCTCCGGCCACGACCGCAGCAAAATCCGCAGCCCAGCGCGGCCGCAGCGCCCGCGACAGCAGCGCATCGATGTTACCGTGCGACGTGGTCGTCGCGATCGCGAGCCGCTGGCCGCGCGCCTTGGCAGCGATGAGGAGATCCGTCACGCCGGGCCGTAAGGGGCAACAGCCGGTCTCGACCAGTTCGGTATAATGCGCGGTCTTGATGCGGTGGAGTTCCGCGATGTCCCCATCCGGTAATGGTGGGACGATCCCTAGCCTTGCGTGGTAGGCGCGGATGCGCTCCTTGCCGCCCGTGACCCGCAGCAGGTCCTTATAGATGGCCCGGTCCCACTGCCAGCCGAGACCGTGGCGGACGAAGGCATGGTTGAAGGCCTGCCGATGCAGCTCCTCGGTCTCGGCCAAGGTGCCGTCGACATCGAAGATCAGCGCGGCGGCGCGCCCGACCAGCTCAGCGGCGTCACATGGCACTATGGCGGGCGCTTCTGTCTGCATGATCGATGCGTCCCTCCCGACGAGCGACCATCGCCTGCACGGGCGGGCGAGACAAATCGCAATATCTTTTGTCGGACCCAAAAATCTCTTATGAGCGACAGGCGCGCTGCGGTGCGAACGGGAACTCCGACCTGCAAGGGAGACGTATGCGGCTCTTCATCCTTGGCCTCGGCTATAGTGCTGGGCATTTCGTCCGCCTATTCGGTGGCGGCTTCACGCATATCGCCGGCACCGTGCGCGATCCCGCGCAGCGGGGCGATCTCGCCGGCATCGAGCTGCACCCGTTTTCCGGGGGCAATCCGGATCGCGGGACAGTGCAACGTATCAGCGACGCCGACGTCCTTCTCGTATCGATCCCGCCCGGCAGCGCCGGCGATCCCGCCATTGGGGTGTTCGGCGACCTGCTGGCGACCGGCCATCGCCGCAAGATCATCTATCTCTCCACCATCGGCGTGTATGGCGACCACGCCGGCGGATGGGTCGACGAGAGCACGCCGCCGCAGGCGATGCTCGACCGCACGCGCATGCGGGTCGCAGCGGAACAGGCCTGGACGGACACGACCAGTGGCAACGCCGCAATCCTGCGGCTTGCTGGCATTTACGGCCCCGGCCGCAACGCGCTGGCGACACTGCGGGCGGGAACGGCCCGGCGCATCATCAAGCCGGGACAGGTGTTCAACCGCATCCACGTCGACGACATCGCGAGCGCGGTCATGGCCGCAGTTCATCACCCGAGCGGCGGCATCTGGAACGTCTGTGACGACGAGCCCGCACCGCCGCAGGACGTGATCGCTTACGCGGCGAAGCTGATGAATGTAGCGCCGCCGCCCGAAGAGGCGTTCGAGACCGCCGAGATGTCGGCGATGGCCCGCAGCTTCTATGCCAGCAGCGCCCGTGTCTCCAACGCGAAATTGAAGCGCGAGCTCGGCGTCACGCTTGCTTATCCGACCTACCGCCACGCCCTGGATGCGTTATGGCACGCGGGAGAGGGACGATAGGGTTCCGGCATTCCCGGCGTCCCAGACATGCCCTGCCCGCGCTTGACTTCGCGCCGGTGCGGTCGTGATCTAGCCACCGAGCGGGCCACTGTATAACGAGCTCGCGCTTGGGAGGATTCAATGAAGACGATCGCCATGATCGCGGCGGCTGCCGTCATCACGTTCGGTGCAGCGCGCGCCGCGCCGTTGCCCGAAGCCAGTCCCGACGACGCCGGCTTCTCGAAACAAGGCCTTGCACGGCTCGACAATTTCTTCGCGCGTGAGATCGCCGCCAAGCGCGTCCCCGGCGCGGTCGTCGCGATCGCCCGGGACGGCAGGCTCGTGCACTACAAGGCTTATGGCATGCTGGATCCGGACAAGGGCACACCGATGCCTGTTGACGCGATCTTCGCGCTGGCCTCGATGACCAAGCCGATGGCGGCGGTCGGGGGCCTGACCTTGATGGAGCAAGGCAAGCTGCCGCTCCAGGCCAAGCTGTCCGACTACTATCCCGGCTTTGCCGACATGAAGGTCGGCGTTCAGCAGGGCGACGGTTCATTGAAACTCGAACCGCAGGCGTCACCGATCTTCATTCACGACCTGTATCGACACACGTCCGGCCTGATGTATGGCGGTCGCCCGGACAGCGCGAGCCCGGTGGCACGGCAATATCCGGAAGGCACCGCGCCGGCGATCGAAGGCGACACCCAGGCCTTCATCGATGCCATCACCAAACTGCCGCTAGCACATCAGCCGTCGACCGAGTTCGAATACGGCTTCTCGATCGACGTGCTGGGCGCCGTCGTCGAAAAAGTCAGCGAGCAGAAGCTCGGCGACTATCTCGCCGCCAATGTCTGGCAGCCGCTCGGCATGAAGGACGCGACCTTCCATCCGACCGACGCACAGCGCCCTCGCCTCGCCCGCCCGTTTGCCGACGATCCGCTGACCGGAAAGCCGCAGGCCATCAAACTTTTGGACACGCCGACCAAGTTTGACTGCGGCGGCGCCTGCTCGTTCGCGACGGTCGGCGACTACATCCGTTTCGGGCAGATGCTGCTCAACGGCGGCGAGCTCGACGGCCAGCGCATCCTTGGGCCGAAGACGGTCCATCACATGACGACCAACCATCTCGGCCCCGAGATCAAGAACAATGTGGCGAACATCGAGCCGCATCGCGCCGGTTTCGGCTTTGGCCTTGCGGTCGCGGTCCGCACCAGCGAGGGCCTGTCGTCGGTCCCCGGCAATCCCGGCGAGTTCACCTGGAACGGCGCTTACGGGACGCAGTTCTTCTGCGACCCCAAGGAACGTCTCGTCGTGGTGGTGGGAACGGCCGCACCTGGCGAGCTGCGCAAATACTATCGCGAGCAGGTGCAGGACATCGTCTACGGCGCGATGACGAAGTGAGACCGGTGCGTTGCAATAGAATGGGCGGCCGATAGGGCCGGGCCGCCCTCCAAAATCCAGCGTCAGCTCAGGACGCCGTATTTCTTGAACCAGGCCTGCGCCTGCTTCCAGGCATCTTCTGCGGCGTCCTTGCGGTAGCTGCTGCGGTAGTCGGCATGGAAGCCGTGCGGCGCTTCCGGATAGATCTTGAATTCGGCCGTCTTCTTGTTCTGCTCGAGCGCGGCCTTCATCTGTTCGACCTGCGTGACGGGAATGCCGGTATCGGCGCCGCCATAGAGGCCGAGCACCGGCGCCTTCATCTCGGGCGCGAGCTGCATCGGGCTCTTCGGCCACAGCGGATTGGCGGGGTCGACCACCGTTCCGTAGAACGCGACACCAGCCTTGAGGCTGCCGCTATGGGCGGCGTATTCCCATACGGTGCGTCCGCCGCGGCAGAAGCCGACGATGCCGAGTTTCGCGGTATCGCCGCCTTGCGATCCCGCCCACGCCACCGTCGCATCGAGATCGGACAGCAGCTCCGCATCCGGCTTGGCATTGACGACCGGCAGCAGGTCCTTGATGTCGGTGGTCTTGGTCAGGTCGACGCCCTTGCGGAAGTAGTAGTCCGGCGCGACTGCGAACGCGCCGAGCTTGGCAAGCCGCCGCGTCACGTCCCTGATGTATTCGTGCAAGCCGAAGATCTCCATCGCCACGATGATCACCGGCGCCTTGGTGTTGCCGGCCGGGCGGGCAAAATAGGCAGGCATCTCTTCGGAGCCGACCTTGATCTTGGCGTCGCCGGTCTGGAGGCCGCCGGTGTCAGTCGTGATCGCCTCGGCGCGCACGGGCCCGGCCGCAAGCGTGTAGCCGGCGGCGACGGCCGCGGTGGCGCTCATGAATCCGCGACGCGAGACCGGAGCGACCTTGGTCAGCCCGACGACGTCGGATGTCATGGTGGTTTCGATGCTCATCGGTTCATCCTTCCTGATGCCTGGCCCTGATCCTTCAGACGATGCATTCGCCAATAGTTGCCGGCGAAACGCAAATCACCAGCCTGCGAGCGCGCCGCTTTCAGGCCTTGTTCTGACGCTGTTTCACCGGCGCAGTCTCCGGCATCCGGCTCATCGCGACAAGTCCGACGATCGCTGCAAGCAGCAGGTACCAGGCCGGCGCTAGCGGATTGCCGGTGACGTGGAGGAGCCAAGTGACCACGAGCTGCGCCGTACCGCCGAAGCTGGCGATCGCGACCGCATAGACGGTCGCGAACACACCGCCGCGGATGTTCTGGGGCAGCGCCTCGGTGAAGGTCGCGTAGAACGCAGTGAACGGCAGCGAGCCGATGACGGACAGGACACCGAAACCGACCAGGAGCGACAACGCGCCGGGTGCACGGACGATCCACAGGAAGGTCGGGTAGGTCAGCAGCAGCGTTGCGAGCTGCGGCCAGATCATGACCGGCTTGCGACCGAGACGATCTGCCAGCCAGCCCCCGACCAAGGCGCCGACGAACTGAATACCGTTGCTGACCAGCGACACGGCGAAAGCCAGTGTCGACGACACGTGGAGTGTGTTCTGCGCATAGGTCGTCATGTATTGGGTGACGTAGGTCGAGATCGTGCCGCTTGCCAGGATCATCAGCGCAAGTCCGATGATGCCAAGGTGCCGTCTCGCCAGCGAAAAATGACTGGTGTGTTCGACGGTGCGGGCACCGGCTTCGGCCCGCGGGATCGTCTCGGGCAGCGTTCGGCGCATCCAGAACCCGAACGGCAGGCAGACCGCCCCGATCAGAAACGCCACCCGCCAGCCATAGGCGTCGAGCATCTCCGGCGCCATCGTCCTGCTCAGGATGACGCCGACGAGCGCGCCCGCGGTCGCGGCGATCTCCTGGCTCGCCGGCTGCCATGCCACCACCAGCGCCCGATGCTCGGGCGGCGCGATCTCGATCAGATAGGCGGTGGTCGGCCCAACCTCGCCGCCGAGGGCAAAGCCTTGGGCCATACGCGCCGCGATCACGATGATGGGCGCAGCAAGGCCGATCGATTGATAGGACGGCGTGAGCGCGATGGTCAGGATCGATAGCCCCATGAGCGCAAAGCTCAGCAGCATGGCGGGCCGCCGGCCGATCCGGTCGGAATAGATCCCGAGCACGATTCCGCCGATCGGCCGCGTCACGAAGCCGGCGCCGAAGGTCGCCAGCGACAGCATCAGGCTGCCGTATTCGCTTCCGGTCGGGAAGAAGCTATGGCCGATCTGGATGGCGAAGAAGCTGTAGGTGATGAAGTCGTAGAATTCGAGCATGTTGCCGACGGTGGCGGCCAATGCTGCGCGCTTGACGCTGAACGGCTTCACTTGCTCGATCACAGACGACACTCTGGCATTCCCGGGCTCGATCGTATTTCGGATTTAACCGCCTGGCCGCATTGCAACGCAACATCCATTAACCGAAAGCGGCGGTTCTCTCGCCTCCACTTGCGCTGCCACGAGTTGCAGCCGATCCGCCTGCTCGCGCAATTCGAAGCGCGTCGCGGCAACAAATGGAATTTGTTGTGGTCGCAAGGGCACATCATGTTGCTCGCCCGTCGCATGCCATCGGAATCTGATCGCGAACCGCATTCATTTGACTGAAATTTTCAGAAAAGTTGAGCCGGACGATTTACTCGAACTTTCTTTGTGACGCTCTAGTTCCACGTCCGGAAGTTCCCTCGAAGGACCGCCCGGGAGCTTCATTCTCGTCCACCCAGATTGTGCTACCAAAAGCTCAATTGAATAAAGATTTATCCGACCCGGAATTGAAATGAATTTAGCTCGTGAATCGATTGAACTGTTGGAGCAGGTCGCAAGGATGCTGTGGTTCGAAGGCACCAAGCACGGCTTGCGCGACCGCGAGTGGATGGCTCTGCGCTTCCTTTCCCGCGCCAACCGGTTTTCCCGGACGCCGTCGGCGCTCGCGAGTTACGTCGGCACCACGCGCGGCACCGCCTCGTTCATCATCGGCGAGCTGGAGCGGCTCGGCTATCTCGAGCGAAAGCGCTCGGCCCAGGACAAGCGGTCGGTGATGCTGAGTGTGACACAGCAGGGCAAGAAGTTCCTGGTGCGCGACCCCGTCAACGTCCTCGTCGAGGCCATCGCCGTCCTCGAGGACGAGGCCAAGGCCAGCTTCCGCGACGGGCTCCGCCACGTGCTGGATCAGTCGGACGCAGCCGAACAGCGGCATCATACCGACGTCTGCAAGCGATGCATCTTCCTCCGCGAAGATCGCACGACCGCGGACAGCAAGACGACGGCCGAGTTCAGCTGCCGCCTGTTTCGCGCGCCGATCGCGGAGGCGGAGGTCGATCTGCTATGCACCAGCTTCGAGCATCACCGCCAATAGAAGGCGGCCCTCGATCAGGGCGTTGCCTTGCGTGACGAATAGATGACGCCCCCGCTGGACTCCACCACCAGACGTCCGTTCTCGTTTTTGATCTCCTCGATGCGGCCAAGGCCGGGCACCTGCTGTCCCAGCACGGCCTCGATGACGCCGTTCGGGCCTTGCAAGATCGCAATCCCCTCATAGGCCTGGCGGACCGACCAGCCCTTGACCGTCTTCCGCGGCGCCGACGTGCGCTCGGACGGAGACACCGATCCCGTGATCTCGGGCGCGGCGGCCGAAGCCATCATCGGCATTGGCTGCTGCGATTGGGAGGCGACGGGCGTCGGAGCCTGGGCCTGCGCCTGGGCAAGCTTGTCGAGCTTCACCGTCGAGGACGAGCTCACCCGTTCGATGCGATCCAGGTTCTCGCCGAAACGGCCAAAACGGTCATTGGTCGCCTTGCTCGATTGATCGACCGCGGTGCGCAGGCCGTCGAGATTGTCGGACACGCCCGAAACCTGCTTGCGCAGTTGAGCCACCGTCTCGCGCAGGTTCCTGATCTCCGTATTGGTCGCGACATTGCTCTGGGCGGGCTGCGTGGTGAGATAGGCGATCACCCCGGTACAGGCGCAGACCACCAGGATCGCAGCGACCGCCAATGTTGCGAGCGGCGCGACCCATGTCGGACGCGGCGGCGGCGGCTTGGCCACGATCACGGCCGGCTTGATCACGGTCGACGTAGGCTTGGGTATCGCCATCTTATCGAGCCGCGCCTTGGCGCGAATACGCTTCAGACCCTCGAGCGCCTCTTTCGCCAGAGTTTCATCACTCGCTACTGCCGACACACGCTTGGTGTTCGCAGCAGGCTTGGCGCCTCGCGCCGCATTGTCCCTGGCATCGCGCGCCTCCGCAGCCGGCTTCGCCGCCGCTGAAACATCGGCAGTCGCGTTCGGACGAGCTTGTCCATCGGACAACATGTGAGAATGCTCCGTTCGGTTCGATCTATCGAACGGTGAGGTTATTTGCCGAAGCTTGCCTGAAACGTGCGCATCGAAAAATTTTCATCCCGCGCGAGACGACGTCACATGAGTCCAACGCGTCATACACGTGGCGAGAGTGCGACTCGAAAGACACACACTCGCCAAGATTTCGCCAAGCTGGAGTCGCCTCGCTATACATGAGTCGAATTGTCGCATGTGGACAAGCGATGAGGAGAGTCAATCCCGGGTTGAAAACCCCTCAATGTGCATGAAGCGCAGCACCACCCAAAATAGCTGTAATCATACGGAGATGCGGAACTTTATACCTGCGATGGTGCAAAACTAGTTCAGATTCCAAATCAACTAATGCGGTTGGATATACAAAGAAACAACTCGAAACAAACCAACAACATCAAGCACGTGTAGCAATCGCTTTGTTGCGCACGCTTGATCGGAAATCGGCAATTGTTACGGTCCTACTCAAGTGATTCTCGCCAGTGGCGGGGGGATCGACACAGTGCAGTAGCGTTCGGACGCGATGAGCAACTTGGCGCAACTGTTCTAGGTCGCTTTCTCAATCCGCTCCGCGAGGTGGTCTGTAAGACACCCGCCGGGCCTCACGCAGTAAGCGTTCAGTATCGAGTCGAAGTAGCAGGCCTGCGAGACGCAGGCACTGAATGCGTAGGGCTGCCCGCGAATATCGAAACCATAACAACGGTTCGCGGGAAGGAATGTCGTCAAACAGCACCGTTGCCGAGCCGGGCATCACAACAACGAACCGGCCGCAACAAGTGCGAAACAGGGGCGAAAGACTGATGTATATTATCGTTGATGATCGCGAGAGCGTCACGAACAGCTACGTCGGAGGGCTCGTTCGCGAAGGTGTTTCGTCGATCGGCTTCTCCTCCGGAGAATTCTGGGACTGGCTGCAATCTGCGAGTGAATCGGATCTGGCTGCGGTGGACGCCTTCCTCCTCGGGGATTGCGACGCGCGTGGAAGCCTGCCGCGGGCGATGCGCAAGCGCTCCTCGGCTCCCATCATCGCCATGAGCGGCCAGAAGATGCTCAAGAACACGCTGGAGCTGTTCGAATCGGGCGTCGATGACGTCGTGCACGTGCCGATTCATCTCCGCGAGATCCTCGCCCGAACGGCCGCAATCGCGCGCCGCCGGGTCGGGGAACTGCCAAGGCCCTGCGAGACCAGGATCCAGGTCTTCTTCAACGGACGTGACCCCGAGATCGCGGGCCACGCCCTCACCCTGCCCCGCCGCGAACTGCGCATTCTCGAATATATGGTCAGCAACCACGGCAAGTGGATCACCAAGACGCAGATCTTCAACGCGGTCTACGGCATCTTCGAGGCGACCTTCGACGAGAGCGTGATCGAGAGCCACGTCAGCAAGCTGCGCAAGAAACTCCGCGACCGCCTCGGCTTCGATGCGATCGTGGCCCGCCGCTACGTCGGGTACCGCCTCGACATCCCGGCCGGCGAGACCATCGACGTACCGATGCAGGAGCTCGACGAGGTCGGCATCCTCCTGAACAGGGCGCTTGCCGCCCCGGCGGCGTATCCGGCCGGAAACTGATACGGCAGGGCGCTGCCACGAAACCGACAACGGCCTCTGCGAATTACCTTCGCAGAGGCCGTTGTACTTTCAGCGACGTAACCGGCGAACCCAGGCGCGGCGGTACCGGCGCTGCGGCGCCTCGGGCCCCGCTGTTTGCTCTCGAGCGTTTTCGGACGAAGTGGATACCGGTTCGCGTGAAATAAAACGCCTCAAACCCGGAATCCAGAGCTTCGGTTCTGATTCAATCGGAACCGATAATGCTTCTAGGGCTTCTGCTGGAATTCTTCCTTCGACACGTAGTTGAAGTCCTCGACCAGGACGTCCTGGACGACATCGGCCTGCATCCGCTCGTTGACGCGCTGCTTGATGGCCGTCGTGAGGATGGAGAGGTCGTAACGGGCGAGTTTCCTGAAATCGAGGCGGTCGTCGGCATAGATCCTGCGGAAGGCTTCATCGACGACGAACGGCTCCGGCGGAACGTTGAGCTGATGCATGGTCCGCGCTTCCACGGTGTAGACGAAGCGCGCGACGATGTAGCCCTGCACGTTGCCACCCTCGACCATGGGCACGCTCAGCGCCCGCGTCTTCTGATACTGCAGCCCGTCGAGATATTCGTCCTTCGCCGGCAGCAGGCTGCCGTTTTCCTTCCAATAGGCCACGGCATAGCTCGTGCCCGCGGTGAGGATGCATACCCAGAGCCCGGCCAGCACGAGTCTGATCATCTTCCGTCCTGTGCTGCACGACCGGTATAGGTGCCGTCCGACTCGGCATCCTTGATGGCCTTGACGATGATAGTTGCGACCTCACGCACCGCGTCGTAGTGCATTTCGAGGATGGAACGGTTTCGCTCGAGCTTCTCGCGCAATCGCTGGATCTCCTCGGTGATCTCGACCTCGCCGCCGAGATGCATTCGTGCCCGCATCAGGCGGACGAATTCCAGCATGCTCCGGCTCTTCCGGGCGCTGAACTCGTCGAAGTCGATCTTCTGACCCGTAGCGAGCGCGACCGTCTCCTCCTCGACGATGCTTTCGAGCCGGCGGATTGCAGCCAGCAGGCCGCGCACCTCGTCCGATCTCGCCGCATCCGCGCCGTCGCTCGCCACCTCG
The DNA here is from genome assembly GCF_029846715.1 of Bradyrhizobium nivariense. GTDB lineage: Bacteria > Pseudomonadota > Alphaproteobacteria > Rhizobiales > Xanthobacteraceae > Bradyrhizobium. The sequence goes on along the minus strand of NZ_JARVWW010000013.1, from coordinate 79,204 downwards.
CCACCGACATTCGGCAGCAGCACGGGCAACAGCGCATCGCCCAACACGGCCGCCGTCGTCATCGCCTCGGTGTCCACGACCGGCTGTTCCATCACCAGGGCCGCCGCGCCTTCTTGTGCCTGCATAGGAAATTCACCCTTCAACTTCTGTCACCCATTTCCGGATCGTCATCCGGCCTTGCCCGTAGCGGCCGGCCCCGCCGGATGCGCGGCGTCGAGCTGCTTGGCAATGCCAATGCCCTTGCCCTTTGCCAGCTGAGCACCAAGTTGCTCCGCCAGCATCGACTTCCAGACGCCGCCGGCCGTGCCCTTGCCAAAGACCTCCTCGGACTCCTTCGGCAACATCGTCTCGACGAAGGTCTGGAGGATGAAGGCTTCGAACTTCCGGTACACCTCGCCGGATGCCGGCGCCTTGATCACCTGCACCGGCGCCCCGTTCACCGCACCCGACTGCGCTTCCGAAACCATCGTAGCGGATTGATCGGCGGCCGCCGCCTTGGCCTTGCCGACCTCCGCGTTCATCGTGGCGGCGAAATCCGTGTCCGATGATTTCAGCGCGTCGAGCTTCGCGGTGGCCGCGCGCTGCGCCACGGGATCGGCCGCGTCGAGGACGTCGAGAACGAGGTCGGGTGTCGCTGTCACGATCATGTCTTGTTCCGGTTGGCTGGCCGTGGCGTCCACTCGCGCACGGTGAGGCTTGTTCCCGTCATCTCCTCGAGCGATCGCTTCTCGGCGTCGCGAAGCTTGTCCGCGAGCGCCGCCTTCGCGACCTGCTCGAACTGCTTCACACGGCGGCTCTCCGTGCGAACCTGGTCGAGCTGTTGCGAGGCCTGCGCCTGAACCGCGCGCGCGCCGACGCTGGCTCTGGCCAGGCGCCGCGCGATCGATTCGCTCGATGATCCCGCCGGCGGCTTCCCCTCGTTGAGAGTTCCGACCAGCCATTCCTGCTCGTCCTGCAAGCTGCGCTCCTGCTGCCGCAGATGCGCGAGCTGCCACTCGGACAGCCGGAGCTGGAGCTTCACGAGCGAGACCATCCGGCCGAGCTTGTCCGCGCGCGACGTCATGACCGATCACCCCGCCAGCCATGACGAGACGCCGAGCATGAATTGGGTCAAGAGCTCGTCGCTGGTGAGATAGAGCAGCACGAAACCGCCGAACAGCACGAACGGCACCGAGATGAAGTAGACCGGAATTGCCGGCGTCAGCTTGTTGATCAGGCCGACCGCGAAGTTGACGACGACCGAATAGACGATGAAAGGGCTGGCGATCCGCAGCGTCAGCACGAATGCCTCCGACAGCCGGCCGACGAGTTGGTCGAGCGGCATGCTGCCGCCGAGCCTGTCGCCGGGATGCCAGACGTCGTAGGAGTTCATCAGCCCGCGCAGAACCTGCCAGTGCTGGTCGGTCATGAAGAACAGCGTGGTGACGGACGCCATGATCAGCGGCACCAGGGCCGGCGCCGGATCAGTGTCGGCAATCGGCGTCCCCGGGATGTTGCTCAGCCCGATGGCACTCGCCATCACGGTGGCCATGGTCTGGAGTGCGAGGAAGAACACCCGGCCGCCGAGCCCGATGACGCTGCCGACCACGAGCTCGGAGCAGATCAGGAGCGCGAGCGTCAGCGGCGCCGCGTTGTCCGTGAGAGGTTTCAGGACAGCGACCAGGATCGGCGTCAGCGCAAACGTCGTGACGAGCGCGACGAACAAGCGGACCTGGGCCGGAACGTTGACGCTGGAATAGCCGGGCACCAGCATCAGGCAGGCACCGATGCGGCAGAACACGATGAACGTCACCAGCACGCTGTCGGCGAGGCCGCTGATCACGATATGGCTCCGAGCGCTCTGATCTCGGTGCTGCGCGCGACTTCGACATGCGACAGGATCGGCAGTGTCGGAAATACCCGTTCCAGGATCATCCGGACGTAGGGACGGGCTTCGGGGGTCACCGCCATCACCACGCTGGTGCCGTTCTCGGTGAACTTTCGGATCGCGGCGCTGGCTTCGGTCGCAAACTGCTCGATCAGGCGCGGATCGGCGTCGAATTCGACGACGTCGCCCTTGGCGTCGCGCTTCAGGCTCTGGTGGAACGCCAGGTCCCAACGGTTGCCGAGACGGACCACGTTGAGCACGCCGTTGTCGGAGAGATCGCCGCAGATCTGCTGGGCAAGACGCGTGCGCACATGCTCTGCCACCTGCTCGGAGCGCCGCACATGGGGCGCGATCTCGGCAATGGCCTCGAGGATCAGATGGAGGTTGCGGATCGACACGCGCTCGGCCAGGAGGATCTTCAGGATCGCCAGCAGTCCTGAGTACGATATCTGCGACGGGCAGAGATCCTCGACCAGGCGCTTGTATTCGGGATCGAGCCGGTCGAGCAGGCCGCGCATGTCCTTGTAGGACAGGAGCTGGGCGAGATTGGCCCTGACCACTTCGCTCAGATGCGTGAGCAGCACCGACAGATTGTCGACCGGCTTGCAGCCCTGACGCTTGACCTCGTCGGCGAACGCGTCCGTCACCCACAGGGCCTTCATGCCGAAGGCCGGCTCGATCACCTCTTCGCCGGGCACGTCCGGCTTGCCGTCCTTGTCGACGAGCACCAGCACCTCGCCGAGCCTGAGCTCGCCCTGGGCGACGCGCGTGTCGTGGATCCGGATCTGGTAGCCCTTGGGATCGATCGACAGATTGTCGGTGAGCTTGATCTCGGGAACCACGAAGCCGTACTGCTTGGCGAACTTCTTGCGGATCTTGGCCACGCGGTGCGCGAGCTCGGTGCGCGAGCCCAGCAGATGGACCGAAAGGTGGCCGCCGAGCGCCAGCTCGATCTCCGCGGTCTTGAGCGATTCCTTGACGGATTCCTTGGCCTCGACCTGGGCGCGTTCGTCGGCCTTGCGCGCATCTTCCTTCTGCTTCAGGGCGGCCTGCCGCCTCGGCAGCGAGTATCCGACGAAGGCCATGACGCCGCCGAGCAGCAAGAAGGGCGCCATCGGCAGTCCCGGCATCAAGGCGAGCACGAACATCATCAGCGCCGCGGCCGACACCGCGCGCGGATAGCCGCCGAGCTGCCGCAACACCGCCTGTTCGGCCGAACCCCTGGTGCCGCCCTTGGAGACGAGCAGGCCCGCCGACAGCGACACGATCAGGGCCGGCATCTGCGTTACCAGACCGTCGCCCACGGACAGCTTGGTGTAGACGTCGGCGGCGCGTGCCAGCGTCAACCCGTGATGCGTCACGCCAATGATGATACCGCCGAAAATGTTGATCGCGGTGATGATCAGGCCGGCGATGGCGTCGCCGCGGACGAATTTCGAGGCACCGTCCATGGCGCCGAAGAACGCGCTCTCTTCTTCCAGCTCGCGGCGCCGGCGCTGGGCTTCCTTGTCGTCGATCAGGCCTGCGGACAGGTCCGCGTCGATCGCCATCTGCTTGCCGGGGATGGCATCCAGGGTGAAGCGGGCGCCGACTTCGGCGATACGCGTTGCGCCCTTGGTGATCACGACGAAGTTCACCGTGACCAGAATCGCGAAGATGATCAGGCCGATGACGAAGTCACCGCCCATGACGAACTTCGAGAAGCCGGCAACGACATGGCCCGCGGCGTTTTCCCCCTCCCCGCCGCGCGACAGGATCAGACGAGTCGTTGCGACGTTCAGCGCAAGCCGCAGGATCGTCGCGATCAGGAGCACGGTCGGGAAAGCCGAGAAATCGAGCGGCCGCTGGATCCACAGCGCGACCATCAGGATCAGCGCCGACAGCGCGATCGAAAAGGCGAGGCCGAGATCGATCAGGATCGGCGGTATGGGCAGGAACAGGATCGTGAGCATGGCCACGATGCCGCCTGCGAAAAAGGCGTCGGCGCCCAATCGTCGCGGGGTCGGCAAGCTAGCAGCTAACGTATCGGACATAGGTCACCGGCAGAGGATCCGGCCCGTAATCTGCCGTGCAAAGCTTACGCGGGGGTGGTGGCAGGCGTGGCCCGGGCCGCCCGGATCAGAAGCCGCGCTCGATGTGCGAATAGACCATCTCGGTGAAGGTGGAGAGATGGGCCCCGATGAAGGAGCCGGAGACGGCAACGACCACGAGAATGACGATGATCTTCGGAACGAAGGTCAGCGTCATCTCCTGGATCTGGGTCAGCGCCTGGATCAGCGCGATGATGGTGCCGACCAGCATCGCGGCGCCGACGGCAGGCCCGGAGGCGACGATGATGGTCCAGATCGCCGCCTGGACGATGTCGAGAGCGTCCCGTTCGTTCATGACTGGCTGATCGTGAGACCAGGGCCGATCGCGACTTTCGTGCCGTTCTCGAGCGTCGCGACGGAGCCGTCGCTGTTGATGGAAATCGAAGCGACCTTGCCGCTGAAGCTCGCTCCGGTCGAGTCCGTGAAGCTGACGGTCTTTCCGATCAGCCCGTCGGCCTGCGACAGCGACTGCGAAGACAGCAGAGCGTCGAGCTTCGTATTGGTCTGCATCGCCTGCTCGACCGACGAGAGCTGCGCAAACTGGCTCATATATTGCGAGGTATCCATCGGATTGGTCGGATCTTGATTCTTCATCTCCGCGATGAGGAGCTGAAGAAACGTGTTGTAGTCGACGCCGGTGCTCGACGTCGACGTCGTCGAGCCGGTCGAACTGGATGACTTGCTGGTGCTATCGGTCGCGCTGGTGACGTTCATGTGCTTCTCCGCTGTCAGGCAGCCTCGAATGGGGAATCGATCGTGGCGCCGGCCAGGATGGCCTGCTCCACCGGGAACAGCGCCCGGATCCGCTTGAGCGCTTCGAAGTAACGGGTCGCCCCGACCAGGTCGTCGATGGCGCCAAGCCCGACCAGCATCTCGTGGCTCTCGCACACCGCGATCAGGGCCGCGTGATGCTGCCCGTAGAGAGCCGAAGCATCCCGGACGTCGGTCGGGTTCATCAGCATGAGCTGGACGATGAAATAGAGCTGCCGCAGCGCCGTGGTGGCATCGGAGGCCTGCATGATCTGCCCTTCGAGCAGGAACATCACGTCATTGACGAGCTCGACGGAGACCTTGCGGTCCACGCGCAGCACCGCGCCGTTGATGTAGACCCGTTCGCCCGCACGCAAGGATATCTTCATCAAAGAGCGTCTCGGATCAGGCGGTTGATTTCGATGAGCTGCATCACGTCGTTCGATCTTTCTTCGCGAAGGCGGTCGGCTTCCTTGACGACCCACAACCCGATCGAGATGATGTCGGCGCGCAGCTTTTCCGGAAGTCCGTTTTCCGGATGCGCGAGATCCTCGATGAAGATCGTCCACAGCCGCCGCACATAGAGCAGGCTCTCGACCAGATCCTCGAGGCTGAAGCGGCCCTTCTGGATCCGCTCGAGCCGGTCGATGCCGAGGCTGAGCGCCTGCCGCTCGCGGCCCCGCGCCTCATAGCCGCTCTCGTCGACGACCGCTTCATAGGCTTCAAACGTCATCGGGACAACTCTGCCTTCTAAACGAGCCTTTGGCTCAGAGATAGTTGATGAGGCTGATCTTCTGGAGCTGCGACGTCAGCGCGAGCGCGGTCTGAATCTGGGTCTGCAAGGTGTTGACCCGAACCGACGCTTCCGTCGGATCGACCCGCTCGATACCGACGATCTGATTGTTCAGAATGTCCTGCTGCGTCTTGAGCTTATCGGTTGCGGAGGTAATCCGCTGCTGGACCGTGCCGATGTTGCCGCCGAGGGTAGCAAGGTCAGTGATGGCGTTTCCGACAAGGCCGATGGCCTTGTCCACGACGACCTGGAACGTCGTTTGGTCCAGGTTCGTGTTCCCGAGATCCGCCATCATGGTGTAGGCCTCGGCGAGTTTGCGGAAGCCGGTCTGGTTGGCGCTCACGGAGGTATCGGCGATCTCGGTCGTGGAGATTCGGCTTTGCATGACCTGGTCGGTGGCCGTTGACCAGTTGGTGTTCCAGGCCGGGCTCGCGAACTCGGCATCGAAGCTGGTGTTGAGGAACGTCTGCATTTGAGCCGCGGTGATGCCGCTCACGCTGGGAGAGGATTGCGTGAAGCCGAAGAAGGCGGAGAAATCGGCATCGACCTGGTTCTTGCTGGCCGAGCCCGCGGTGTAGGCCGTGATCGGCGTGTTCTGCGTGTTGATGCCCGAGAAGAGATACGAGCCGTTATAGGAGACGTTCAATGCGCCAATCAGATCCTGGAGGTTGGAGGACGCAGGCGGCAGGATGATCCGACCGCCGCCGTCGGTGCTGCGGGCCGCGATCAGGTCCTTGAGGAAGTCCGTTGCGGTCGAACCAAGCTGGGTGATCCGGCTCTGCGTTATGTCCAGGCGTCCCGAGACCAGCCCGTTGGTATCGACGAGCTGATCGGCGAAGCTCAGGTCCGCGCGCAGGGTGACGTCGCCTCCCGTCGTGGCACCAAGCTCGAGGCCGACATCGGCGAAGCGGCCGGTGGTGGCTTCCTTCGAGGCCTTGGCCAGCGCGGCTTGATTGTTCGTGATCGAGGACCTCAACGAAGAAGACAGCATCAACGTCGAGATGTAGTTCGCGCTCATCATGACTTAATTCCCCACGGCAGCCAGCAAGCTCTGCAACATTTCGTCGACGGTCGAGATGATCTTCGACGAGGCCGAATAAGTGCGCTCGACCTGAAGCATCAACGACATCTCGTCGTCCATGTTGACGCCGCTGACGTTCGACAGCGCCGCGGTGCTGCGGTCGAGCAGCGTTTTCTGGTAGGTGACGTTGGAGTCCGCGGTCTTGCGCTGGTTTTCGATCCAGCTCGTCGACGACGACGCGAAGTCGATCAAGCTGCCGCTCGGCTTGCCTTGCGTGGTTGCATCGAACGGCTGCGACGCATCCATGCCGCCGATGAGCTGCTGCAGCCGGGCCGAGTAGCCGCCGTAGCCGGTGGTGTTGTATTGGTATGCGACGTTGCCGCTGATCGCGCCGTCGCGCAACAGGTTTGGATTGCCGCCCTGGGCCGGATCGACCGATGCAGCAACCGAGATCGTGCCAGCGAGGCCCACCGAGACGGTGGCGCTCGCCAGCATCGCCGGCGCGCCGGGATAGGTGAAGAGACCGGGAACGTCGGGCAGCGTCGGAACAGGCGACTGGTCACTTTCCTTGAAGGTATCGATCAGGCCGCGCGCGATTTCGTCGAGCTGGCTCTGGTAGGTGACCGTGTCCTGGTCACGCAGCTGGGCGAGGCCCGCGAGCTTGCCCGACTTCAGCGGCATCACTGAATTGGCGCCGGTCACCGGCACACCGTCGATATAGACCGCATTGCCGGTGGTCCCGGCCGTATAAGCGTTGGTCGGCGCAAAGCTCACCGTCCGCGCCGTCTTGTCGAACAGCACCACGCCGCTGTCGGCGTAGAGCGCCGCGTCGCCGTTGGGACGGGTCGACATGGTGACGCCGAGCTCCTGCGACAGCTGCGAGACGATGCTGTCGCGCTGGTCGAGGTAGTCGGTGATGTCGTCGCCGGAGATCGTACCCTTCACGATCGCGGTGTTCACGGTCTGGAACTGGGAGAGCAACCGATTGATGTTTTGAACCGACGTGTTCATGTCGGCATCCGCGCCCTCGCGGACCGACTGCACGGTCTGGGTCGCCTGGTTGAGCGCGATCGCCATGTCCTTGGCGGACGTCACCGCCGCCTGCGCCAGCGTGGTGTTGTCCGGGGCGTTGGCGTATTGCTGGAGTGCCTTCTTCAGCGCATTGAGCTGCGCCGTCGGCGACTGGTCGAGCTCCGGATCGTCCACCGTGGCAGATGAGATCTTCTGGAGACCGTCGGAGATCGCGCTCTGCTTGGCCGACGACGAGGTCGCGGTCAAGACGTTGTCGTAGAGACCCGAGCTCGCGGCGCGCTGGATCGCCGCCACGTAGACGCCGGTCCCGGGGAGGTTGTCCAGCACGGCAATTTTGCGCGAATAGCCGGTGGCGCTGGCCCCGGCGATGTTGCGCGAGATGACCGACGACTGGATGCCCGACGCCATCAGCGAGGAGCGGGCGGATTCGAGAGCGGCGGTAAGGTTCATGATCTGCTCTTGCCGGGGACGAGCGCTGAAGAAATCAGCGCTTCAGGTTGACGACCACGTCCAGCAAGTCGGCGCCGGTCTGGAACGATTTCGAGTTCGCGGTGAAGCCGCGCTGCGCCTCGATCATCGAGGTCAACTCGTCGGCGAGATCGACGTTGGAATCTTCCAGAGCACCCGACTGGATGGTGCCGAGCCCGCCCTGGCCGGCGAGGCCGACCTGGACGTTTCCGGAATCCAGGTTCGGCGAGTAGACGTTGCCGACTTCGGGCGTCAGATGGTCCGGGCTCGGAACGGTCGCGAGCGCGATCTGAAAGCTCGGCAGCGTGGTGCCGTTCTTGAGGACGGCGGTGACGACGCCCTTGTCGTCGATGTTCACCTTGTCCACTGCGGACGGAGCGTTGCCATCCACGGTCGCCTTGAAGCCGAAGCTGGAGGCGACCTGGGTCATGGCCGAGAGGTCGATGTTGAAGGCAGCCGAACCGCCGGGGATCGCCACCGAGAGCGCCTTCGGACTCGCGGCGGCCAGTGCGCCCTTGCCGGCCGCGGAAACGTTGAAGGTGAACGTGGTCGCGGGGCCGCTCGTCGTCAGCGCGGTTGCGCCGTTGTAGACCGCGATGTCCCAGGTATTCGCGCCCGTCTTTGCGGCGTAGACGTCGAGCGTCACGGCATTGCCGATGTTGTCGTAGGTCACCATCGAGGTCTTCGAAGTGTAGTTGGCCGGACCGGCCGGCGCCGCGATCGCGGTTGCGCTCGGATCGAGGTTGGCGGCCACGGTAGCCTTGGTCGAGGGCGCGGCCTGGAGCGCCATCTGGTTGACGTTGACGACCTGGAGGCCGCCGAACCCGTTGGCGGCGACGGTGGGCGTGGCACCGTTGGCAATGTTGTAGCCCATCAGCTGGAAGCCGGCCGCGTTGACCAGATTACCCGTGCTGTCGGGCACGAACGCGCCGGCGCGCGTCAGGAAGTTGGTGCCGTTCGGGTCCTGCACCACGAAGAAACCGTTGCCCTGGACCGCGAGATCCGTCGCCGAGGTCGTGAACTGGTAATTGCCGGCATCGGAGATGGCGTAACGCACCGTGGTCTCGACCGCGCCGGAATCGTAATTGCCCGAGCCGCTCTTCAGGATCAGCGAGGAGAACTCGGTCGAAGCCCGCTTGTAGCCGGTGGTGTTGACGTTCGCGATGTTGTCCGAAACCGTCGACAGCTTGTTGGACTGCGCGCTCATCCCGGAAACGCCGGTGCGCATAACACCATACAGGCTCATGAATTGGGCTCCTTTGGTAGGTTGCAGTTACAATGGGGGTTGTTGCTTGCGCGGGGCTGATGATGGGGAACGATGCACAACTTGATGTCGTCCCTTCAGGTCGTCTTGGGCTGACAGAACGTGCGCGCCTTGTCGGTCCACGCGCCGAAGCCGCTGGAGACGAGATGCGCGACGATGTGGCAGACGTAGCGCTTCTGCGCCGGCTGGTTGTTGGGGCCTGCATTGTAGCGGGCGACCGCCATGGTCCAGCTGCCCTCGCGCTGCTTCAGTTCCTTGAGGAAGCGCGCCGCGTAATCGACATTTCTGGCAGGATCGAACATCGCCCGCACCGAAGCGAACTTGTCGCCATGGTAGTAGTGGTTGATCTGCATGCAGCCGAGGTCGATCAGCTTGATCCCCTTAGCTCGCATGGCTTCGAAGTTCGCGATCGCGTCGTTCATGTCCTTGGCGAACACGGTCTGTCCTTCGGCGCCGAGCGCGTAAGGATAAAGCGCGCCGCGCCGCCCGGTCTCGGTCAGGCCGACCGCGTAGAGAATGCCGAGCGGAATTCCGTGCTGCTTGGACGCACGCGCCATCTCGCGCTCGCAGGGGCGCGCGTTGTCGGTCGCCGCTGCCGCGGCGCCGGCGTTACAGATAAACAGGGCCGCGACGAATCTGCGGCGCCACGTCCTGGTCATGACGCGTCTCCTGGTTGGACTGGCGCTCCTGTCGGGCCTGCTTCGCGCCGCCGTCCGATTGCCCCGACGAATTGCTCGTGCCGTCGAACGTGCCTTGCGGCTGCGACGATGGCTGTTGCTGGCCCGAGAGCTGCGGCTGCGACTGGCCGGAGCCGCTCTGGAATCCGTCGAGCGAGCCGTGCTGGACGGGCGCAACGTCGGCGACGTAGCCCGCCGACTGCATGAGCTCGCGGATCGAGTCGCGCTGCTGGTCCAGCATCTGGCTCGTGTCCTTGCGCTCGGCGGCAAGGTGGACGGACACCTCGGTGCCGACGAGACGAAGACGCACGGTGACGTTGCCGAGCGCAGGCGGTTCGAGATTGATGGTCAGAATCTTGAGCGGCTGATCCGGTGCGTTGGTCTGGGACGCCGCAAGATCGGGAGCCGCGGACGCCGCCGGTGCCGGAGATTCCTTCAGCTCGGCGACGACGGCATTGGCGACCTGTTGGGAAGCGTTGAACTGCGCCGGGGGCAGATGGGTCTCCTGCTGGACCACGGTGACCTTGGTGACCTCGGGCAGCGTGTCCCGCGCCGAAGCCTTGGCAGCGCGTTCGACATTGGCCGCGACGGCCTCGAAGCCGGGCGCCGTTGGCTTCGGCGATGGCTCGCTGCCTTGCGTCGATGCCGCCTGGGCGGTGGCCGTCGCCTGCGAAGCCGCGGCCGACGCGTGCGCGGCGGTCGGAGCCACAGGAGATGGGGAGTCGGCTGTCGCCGCCTTCGCCATGCCCATGGCCTGAACTTCGCGCTTGGTCGTGGAAGACCGCTCGTCGCGCCCGGACGCATCCTTCTTGTCGCTGGCCGGTGCTTGCATCTGCGGCTGCACGACCGGCCCGGCGGCGATCTGCTGTCCGACGATCACGGCAATGCTGGATCGGTTCTGGACGTCGGCCTTCTCGGCATGGTCGACCGGACCTTGTTTCCCGGACGACTTGTCGGTCTTCTTGTCGGAAGATTTTTCGGTGGACTTCTCGCTGGATCCGGGGTCGTCGGCCGCCGCGGTGCCTTCGCGCACCGTCTCGTCCTTCGCGTTGTCCTTCTCGCTCTGGTGCGCCAGGCGCGTCCGCAGCGTTCCGGCCTTTACGGCCGTATCGCTGCCCTCGTCGTTGAGCGCCCGCTTCGCGAGGTTCGAGACGGTGTGGAGCAGATCGTTGAACGACGAGTCCGCCTGCGCTTTCGCCCCGGCGCTCTTGCCGGCGCGCGTTGTGCCCCGCATGTTGAGGCTTTCGGCGAGACCCGAAAAGACCTGTCCGGAGGTTCCACTGAGCTTCGTCATGGACGGCGATCCCTGGTGAGGAGTTCGAGTTCGCCGAGCTGCTTCTGCGCGCGCGCAAGCGTCGCGGTTGACGACGCGAGATCGAGACGCGCCGGCGTGACCGGAGGCTTGTCGGCTGCGGCGGCGGATCCGCCCGCGAACGACTTGCGGACGTCGAGTGCGAGCTGCACCGTTGCATTCAGAAGCGGAATATCGCGCTCGGGCAGCTTCGAGCGGTCGAGCGCCTTCAACTCGGCGAGACCGCCGTCATATTCGTCGGTGAGCGCCCGCGACACGCCGCGGAACAAGTGCGCCCGTTCGCGATCCGCCGAGGCATCGGCGCTGAGCGTCAGCGCGCGCTCGCCGGCAAGCCGGGTCACGGCCAGCCCTCCGCGCACCATCGCGGTGCGCGCGATCACGAGATAGAGCTTGAGGCGGCTCGCGCGGTCGATCTGCTCCAGCAAAGTGGTGATCCGCGCAAACCGGCGCTCGTCGAGCGCGAGGCTCGATTGCGTCAGGCCCGTGGAAAAGCGCTGCCAGAAGTCGCCGGCATAGACCGAGTTGCGGTAGTGGCGGATATAGGCCAGCGTCAGGAACTCGAACTTGTCGAAATCCTCGGCCTGCCCGACCAGCAGGATCTCGCGCCGCAGCGCCGCCTCCTCCACCAATGTGCCCGGCAAGAGCAGGCGCGCGTCATCCAGCCGCTCGATCGCGAGCGATGCTTCGGCGCGCGCGAACAGTGCGCCCTGGACCAGCGCGACCTGTCCGCCGAGGCCCGACGGAATCGTCCGCGGCTTGACGTCCTTGAGCAGCTCGCGCGCTTCGTCCTGACGGCCCTCGACATAGGCGAGCGCGCCATCGAACAGCCGTCCGTCGACGTTCAGCTTGTCGCGCGGCAGCTTGCGGACGAGTTGCGGCGCGCCGCCGCTGAGCAGGTAGATGACGACGGCCTGGCCGTTCTGAGGATTGCTCCACACGCCTGGATCGGCGGCGAGAAATTTTTCGCCGATTTGCCGGAGCAATGCGATGTGGTTGCCATGCGCCGCGTTATCGCCGTTGGCGATGCCGTCCTGCACGGCCTGCAATGCGCGAACGAGCTCATATGGCTCGCTCGATGCCGATGCCGCCGGGGCCGGTGCAGGTGCCGGCTCGGCAAATGCGCCTGCCGCCGCGAACGGCAGCATCAGCAGCGCGGCGCGGAGAAGAGGCCTGATCAAGGACGCTTCTCCCGGACCATGATCTCGATCCGGCGATTCTGCGCCGCCGCCGGATCGTTTTGAAGCTTTGGCCGCCGATCGGCGTACCCCTCGACATGCTCGATGCGCTGCGCATCGACGCCGGAGCGGACCAGCATGTAATAGGCCATCTGCGCACGGGCCGTCGACAGCCGCCAATTGTCATAGGTCTCCGATCGGTACGGCCGATTGTCGGTGTGGCCGCGGACGATGATCATGCCGGGGCGCTTCGTCAGCAGCGGGCCGATCTTGTCGATCACGCGGATGAGCTCGGGCCGAGGCTCAGCCGAGCCGACCGCGAACATGCCGAAGTTCGCGTCGTCGGTCAGGCTGATCAGCAGGCCTTCCTCGACCTGACGCACCTCAGCCACCGGTCTCGCGCCGGGCTTGATGTCCGACAGCGCCTCCGCGATCGCCGACTGAAGCTGCTTGACCGTCGGTTGCTGGGCCTGGGCCGCATCGCGCGGCTCGGATTCCTTCGTCGTATTGGCTTGAACGCCAGCCTGGGCGCCCGGCTGCGCGCTCCCTTCGCGAGAAGACTGCGACGGCGCGGGCCCCGGCGGCAGCAGGGGCGACAGGCTTGCGGACGACGCATCGGTGTTCGGAGCCACGCTTCCGCCGGCGTCGTCCAGCTTGGCACGGCGCGCCTGCGGCTCGCCCTGAGCTGTGCCGGACGCGGCGTCGCGCGCGGACGCATTCGGCTTGGGCTCGCTCTCCATGATGCGATCGGCATCCTTGGATGCCTGCGGCGCAAGCTTCCAATAGCCGGGATCGAAGGGATCGCGGTAGGCGTCGCCTCCCTTGAGGCCCTCCTCTTCGGCGGACGTCAGAGCGCCGGCGCGCCGCTGGCCCGAGGCCTGGTTCGCGCTGCTGGCGATCTCGGCGAGCGTCGTATAGGGATCGCGGAACAGGACCTTCTCCTCGTAGAAGGGCGGCTTCTCGGCCGTCGGAGAGTCACCGCGACGTTCCTCGCTCGGTCCTGCCGGCTGACGCCTGCCATCCTGGCCTTCGAACGACGACGGCTCCTTCTTCGAGAGATCCTTCAGCCCCTTCGGGGCAGGTGCGTTCTCCGCGAGCTTGATCGGATTGAAATAGCTCGCGACCACCTGCTTCTGATCCTGGTTGAGCGCATTGATCAGCCACATGACCAGGAAGAATGCCATCATCGCGGTCATGAAGTCCGCATAGGCGATCTTCCAGACGCCGCCGTGCGGCTTCTCGTCGTCGAAGGCGCTCCGCCGACGGATGATGACGAGCTCTGACTTGACCTCATTCATGACGGACTACCGGCGTGCCTCTTTCAGGCGTTCGCTCCAGGCCGTGATCTGCGTCTCGATCACGGTCTGGTCGGCCACGACGCGGACCTCGAAAGTATCGGCGGCCTCGTACTCGATGCCCGTTCGCCGGGCCGTCTCGAGCTGCGTCTTCACGAGGTCAAGCAGTTCGCTCGGGCCGGTGACCTTGAACACCGGCACCGGCGAATTGCCGGTCAGCGCCGCAATCTGCTCGACCAGCGACCCGATCGCCTTGTCGCGGACCGCATCGGCGAGAAACGGCAGCAATATCCGCGCAACGGAGCTCGCGATGTTGGTCTCGATCTCGCGGCAAGCCGTCTCGAAGCCGCTGACGACCGCGACCGCCTGCTGGTCGGACCACTTGGCCCGCTCCTCGCCGAGCCGGATCGCGCTGCGAACCCGTTCCTCGGCGATCCTGGCGTCGCCCTCTGCCACGCCGGCCGCATGCCCGCGCCGATAGGCATCGTCCAGAACATTGGCCGGCGGCGCTTCCGCCTTCGGCGCCGGAAGCGGCGACTGAAGCTGCGACTGCGAATGGGTCTGGGGCTGCGGCTGCGGCTCGCGCCGGGCCTCCTTCGGCCTTGTCAGCACGTCCTGGATCTTGGGCGGCGGCGGAGGCGGAGGCGATTTGACCCGCCCGTTCGCGTCGAACTGCGTCAGGAGCTTTCCGATTGCCGCGTTCATGCCGCCTCCTCGCGTCGCATCCAGTCTTTAAGGATCGCAGCCGCCTGCATCTGATCGAGACGGACGATCTGCTCCAGCCGCTTCTGCGGCGTTCGCTGCATCTTGCCTTCGAGGTCTTCGACCAGATTGAGCTCGGCCTCCTCGTTATCGGCCAATGCAAGGTTTCCGGCGGCGGCCGCCTCGAGCTGGGCAGCTTCCGCCGCCTCGGTCTGCTCCTGCGCCGCGCGATGGGTCAGGATGCCGTTGACCGCGGGCCGAAGTCCGAACCACACCAGCATCGAAGCTACGGCCAGGATCGTGACCGCGTTGATGACGGTGCCGAGCTGCTTGTTGATCATCTCGACGAAACTGATCGGCGGCACCGGCGCCAGTTCGCGCGAGCCTTCGATGAAATCGACGGCCGTCACCTGGATCTGGTCGCCGCGCGCCTTGTCCAGCCCACCGGCCGTGGCCGCGAGCTGGCTGATCTCTGCGAGCTTGCTGTCGACGATGGCCTGGTTGGTCTTGTCGCCGAGGTCGGCGACGAGCCGCCCGCGGTTGACCAGCACGGCAATGAACAGCTTCTTCACCGAGTAGCCGTCGCTCACCGTCGTCGTGGTCTTGGACGAGACCTCGAAATTGGTGACGTCCTCGCGGCGCGTCTTGTCCTCGCTGGAATTCTTGGTGCCGCCGGCGTTCACCTGCTGGTCGGGAAGATTTTGCTGCACCGTGGTCGGCGTCGAGCGGTCCGCGTTCTGCGACGCCTCCTTCTCACGCACGTTTCGGACAGAGCGCTCGGCGCGGTTCTCAGGATCGTAGACGGTTTCGTTGATCTGCCGCTTGTCGGTGGAGAGTTGCGGGGATACGCTCACCTCGAAATTATCGATCCCGAGATACGGCGTCAGCGCCTTGCGGATGTTCTCCTGCACCATCCCGCCGACGGTCTTCTGCAGGCTCGCCATCTTGGTCGGCGCCGCAGTGCCCTCGTCCTCTTCGGCCAGCAGCATCGAACCATCGGCATCCAGCACCGTCACCTTGTCGCGGCTCATGCCCGGAATGGCGGCGGCGACGAGATGGCGGATCGACTGCGCCGTGCGCGCCTCGAGCGCGCCGTCGGTGCGCAGCACGACCGATGCCGAAGGCGGCTGCTGCGTCGCGCGGAACGAGCCGCGCACCGGCAGCACGATATGCACCCGCGCCGCCTTCACGCCCTTCATCAACTGAACCGTGCGCGCGATCTCGCCTTCCAGCGCTCTGAGCTTGGTCACCTCCTGCATGAACGAGGTCAGGCCGAGCGAGCCGATCTTGTCGAACAGCTCGTAGCCGGAATTGGCGCTGGTCGGCAGCCCCTTCTCGGCGAGCAGCATCCGCGCTTGCATGGTCTGGCTCGGGCGCACCGAAACTGCGTCGCCGGCTGTATTGACGTCGAAGGCGATGTTCTGCTCGCGCAGCGCGGAGCCCATGCGTGTCACGTCTTCGCGGCTAAGACCCGTATAGAGCGTCTCGAATTCAGGCCGGCTCAGATAATAGGCGCCGCCGACGACGGTGACGAGAACGGCAAAGCCGATCAATCCCAAGGCCATCAGGCGTCGCGGCCCAAGCTCCAGCAGATTGTTGAGCAGTTGCTGTAATTGCGCACGACTGAACAGCATATGACCTCGTACCAATGCGAACGTAGAGGACACTCCGCTGCCAACCTTGCCTGAAGGTTGCGCGGGAACACGAATGTGTCAGTTCGCAGGCGAGGCGTTGCAATTTTACAAGAGATTGAGTGACGCAATCGCGCGCATCGGCAACAGGCGGACAGCCGGGCGCATCGCGGCGCGATCGGCTACGGCGTATTGTTTGAGATCTGGCGTCGAAAGGTCGATTGCGGGCACGTCATGTGCCGTCACGTCCGCCGTTCATGGCGGAGACCGTGCTCCCGAGGGAGCACGGTCGTTTTCAAAAACTGAAGCTTACTTGAACAGCGACAGGATGCTCTGGCTGTTCTGGTTGGCGATCGAGAGCGCTTGAACGCCGAGCTGCTGCTGGGTCTGCAGCGCCTGAAGGCGGGTCGATTCCGCATTCATGTCGGCGTCGACGAGCTGGCCGATACCGCGGTCCACGGAGTCCATCAGGGTCTTGACGAACTCTGTGTTGGTCGCGATGCGGTTCTTGATGGCACCGAGATTGGCGGCGGCCGAGGCCACCGAGTTGATCCCAGCGGTAACCTGCGCGATGTAGCCATCGAGCGTGGTCTGGTCAACCGCCGAGTCGGTCAGCGCCGAGATGCTCATCGTGTTGATCGACGGAGCGGTTGAACCGGCCGTGTCCAGAATGCCGGTCTGCGTCGAGGTGTAGAGCGAATAATTGGCGGTCGTCACGGTGATGGAACCGATGGTGGGCGTACCGCCGACGCGCGAGTACGACGACACCAGGTTGAAGCTGGTCGGCGTGGTGCCGGTCGTCGTGCTCAGCCAGTTGATACCGTTGAAGGTCGCCGAGTTGGCCTTGAGCTTCATATCCTGCTGGATCTGGGTGATGTCCGCCTGGATCTTGGTGCGGTCAATACCGGCGGTCTTGGCTTCGACCAGCAGCGCCTGGAGCTTGGTCAGGCCGGAGTCCTTGTCGCCGATGACCGAGCCCAGAGCGGTATATTCGGTGTCGACGGTCGCGGCCGACAGACCGAGCGAGTCGGACACGGCGGAAAGCGCCGCGTTGTCGGAGCGCATCGACGTCGCGATCGACCAGTAGGCAGCGTTGTCCGAGGCGGTCGACACGCGCTGGCCGGTCGAGATCCGGTTCTGTGTGGTGGCGAGTTGCGAGCTGACGTTCCGGAGGGTCTGCAGCGCAGTCATTGCAGAGGAGTTGGTAAGAAGACTAGAGCTCATTTTTTGACGTCCCTTGAAACGGATTGAATTTTTGGGGACATACCGGGCTTGCACCGGTACGACAGGGCGGCATCATGCCTTTGAGCTGCGGAAAAGCGCGCTCAACCTGACGTGACAGCGGCGATAGCACGCGAAGTTTGTGCGAGGCTTGTGGCTCCGTGACCGGACGGCGACAGGGTGAGCCAAATTGACGTGCAAAGTCGATGTGCCAAGGCCATGGCGCGCGACCAACGCACGCCAAAATGAAAAGGCCGCGCTTCGCGAGAAGCGCGGCCCTCCCCAGCTGGTTCTGAGGCTTAGCGGAACAGCGACAGGATGCTCTGGCTGTTCTGGTTGGCGATCGAGAGCGCCTGAACGCCGAGCTGCTGCTGGGTCTGCAGCGCCTGAAGGCGGGTCGATTCCGCATTCATGTCGGCGTCGACGAGCTGGCCGATACCGCGGTCCACGGAGTCCATCAGCGTCTTGACGAACTCTGTGTTGGTCGCGATGCGGTTCTTGACGGCACCGAGATTGGCGGCGGCCGAGGCCACCGAGTTGATGCCAGCGGTAACCTGCGCGATGTAGCCATCGAGCGTGGTCTGGTCAACCGCCGAGTCGGTCAGCGCCGAGATGCTCATCGTGTTGATCGACGGAGCGGTCGAACCGGCCGTGTCCAGAATGCCGGTCTGCGTCGAGGTGTAGAGCGAGTAGTTGGCGGTCGTCACGGTAATGGAGCCGATGGTGGGCGTACCGCCGACGCGCGAGTACGACGACACGAGGCTGAAGGTCGTCGGTGTGGTGCCGGTCGTCGTGCTCAGCCAGTTGATACCGTTGAAGGTCGCCGAGTTGGCCTTGAGCTTCATATCCTGCTGGATCTGGGTGATGTCCGCCTGGATCTTGGTGCGGTCAATACCGGCAGTCTTGGCTTCGACCAGCAGCGCCTGGAGCTTGGTCAGGCCGGAGTCCTTGTCGCCGATGACCGAGGTCAGAGCGGTATATTCGGTGTCGACGGTCGCGGCCGACAGACCGAGCGAGTCGGACACGGCGGAAAGCGCCGCATTGTCGGAGCGCATCGACGTCGCGATCGACCAGTAGGCGGCGTTGTCCGAGGCGGTCGACACGCGCTGGCCGGTCGAGATCCGGTTCTGCGTGGTAGCAAGTTGCGCGCTGACGTTCCGAAGCGTCTGCAGCGCGGTCATTGCGGAGGAGTTGGTGAGGAGGCTAGAACCCATTTTGATGTCCCTTTGAAGATTGAATTGAGTTTGGGGACATACCGGACTTGCACCGGTACGACAGGGCGGCATCATGCCTTTGGGCGGCGAAAAGCGGGCCCAACCTGTCGTAACGGTGACGATAGCCCGCGAAGCTTGTGCGAGGCTTGTGGCTCTGTGTCCCGGCGGCAACAGGACAGCCGAAATTACGGCGCGCGCGTGGCGTCACGCCAAAACGAAAGGGCCGCGCTTCGCGAGAAGCGCGGCCCTCCCAGGATGGTTCCAGGCTTAGCGGAACAGCGACAGGATGCTCTGGCTGCTGTTGTTGGCGATCGAGAGCGCCTGCACACCGAGCTGCTGCTGGACCTGGAGGGCCGACAGGCGGGTGGACTCCTGGTTCATGTCGGCGTCGACGAGCTGGCCGATACCGCGGTCCACGGAGTCCATGAGCGACTTCACGAAGTCCGTGTTGGTGGAGAGTCGGTTCTTGACGGCACCGAGATTGGCGGCGGCCGAGGCCACCGAATTGATCCCGGCGGTGACCTGCGCGATGTAGCCATCGAGCGTGGTCTGGTCAGCTGCCGAGTCGGTCAGCGCGGAGATGCTCATCGTGTCGATCGACGGAGCGGTCGAACCGGCCGTGTCCAGAATACCGGCCTGCGCCGAGGTGTAGAGCGAGTAGTTCGCGGTCGTCACGGTGATGGAGCCGGTGGTGGGCGTGCTGCCGACACGCGAGTACGACGACACCAGGCTGAAGGTCGTCGGCGTCGTTGCGGTCGTGCTCAGCCAGTTGATGCCGTTGAAGGTCGCCGCGTTGGCTGTCGCCTTCATCTGCTGCTGGATCTGGGTGACGTCGGCCTGGATCTTGCTGCGGTCGATACCGGCGGTCTTGGCTTCGACCAGCAGGGACTGGAGCTTGGTCAGGCCGGAGTCCTTGTCGCCGATGACCGTGGTCAGAGCGGTATACTCGGTGTCGACGGTCGCGGCCGACAGGCCGAGCGAGTCGGAGACTGCCGAGAGTGCGGCGTTGTCGGCGCGCATCGACGTCGCGATCGACCAGTAGGCAGCGTTGTCCGAGGCGGTCGCGACGCGCTGGCCGGTGGAGATGCGGGTCTGGGTGGTGGAGAGTTGGGAGCTCACAGACCGCAAGGTCTGGAGTGCGGTCATGGCGGTCGAGTTCGTGAGAAGGCTTGACATTGCGAATGTCCCTTTATGTACGCGTTACATTTTCACTGGGGACATACCGGGCTTTCACCGGTACGGAGGGGCGGCATCATGCCTTTGGACCAATGTGGGTGGGGTCCAACCCGCCGTGCCGCATTGCTAGCACGCTGAATCTTGCACGCAGATTAAGATGGCCTTGAATTTCGCAGCAATATCATATGGTTAATATTACTTCTCGCTAACCATAACTAGCCGTTCGGCCAACGATCGCGGCTCTTACGAGAACGACCGCACCAGTCCGGAGGCGAGCAGATTCCAGCCGTCGATCAGCACGAAGAACAGCATCTTGAACGGCAGCGCGAGGATCGTCGGCGGCATCATCATCATGCCCATCGACATGGTCAGCGTCGCCACGATCATGTCGATGACGAGGAACGGCAGGATGATGAGGAATCCGATCTCGAACGAACGCCTGAGCTCGGAAATCATGAAGGCCGGAATGATGACGCGCATGTCGACGCGCTTGTCATCGAACTTCCTGCGGAAGCTCTCCGCGGCGAGCGATTCGAAAGTCTGCAGATCCTTGTCGCGAACATGGGCCAGCATGAATTCGCGGAACGGATCGGTGATCTTCAAATAGGCCTCTTCCTCCGAGATCTCGTTTTTCATCAGCGGCTGGACGCCGGTCTCCCAGGCGCGGTCGAAGGTCGGCGCCATCACGTAGAAGGTCATGAACAGCGCGAGGCTGATCAGCACCAGATTGGCGGGCGTGGTCTGCAGACCGAGACCGGAGCGCAGGAACGACAGCGCCACCGCAAATCGCGTGAAGCTCGTCACCATGATGAGCAGTCCCGGCGCCACCGACAGCACCGTGATCACCGCCATCAGCTGGATGATCCGGCCGCTGGTCGAGCCGTTGCCTGGCGGCAGCAGCGAATTGAGGTCCGGAATCTGGGCCAGTGCCACCTCGGGCAGCACGACCAGGAGCAACGCAAGCAGCAGGACTCTCAGTTTCACTGGATCACCAACGTCTCAATGATCAATTCGCGGATCTTGCCCGAGGAGCGGATATTGGCGCGCTCGGTCAGGTCGTCGCGCAGATGTTGAAGCCCGCGCGATCCCTCGAACTGCGCAACCGTCGCCGACCGCAGATAGGTGACGATGTCCTCGCTGATGTGGGCGGCCAGGATGCCGGCATCCTCGTCGCTCATGCTCTCGGTCACCATGGAGGCTTCGATACGAGCCCAGTTGTTGGCCGGCGCGGCGAGATTGGTCACGATCGGGGACAGTTTCCTGAGCCGCGCGCTGCCGGCGTAGCTCGACGCCATCGGCGGCGGCGTGGCGGTTTTCTTCGCGTCGGCGACGCGCTCGGCGGCCGCAAACAGATGCAGGCCGGCAAGCGCGCCCGCGCCGATCGCGATCAGGGTCAGCACCACGATGGCCGCAATCAGGCGCATGACGTCCTCTGCCCTCGCGACGCGGCCCGAGGGTCGCGAATCTCAGAATGGTGCCACGGCGTCATAGATCCGATGTCCCCATCCAGGCTGCTGCACGTCAGACAGATTTCCGCGACCGCCATAGGCGACGCGCGCCTCGGCGATCTTCTCGTATGAGATCGTGTTGGTTCGCGAGATATCGCGTGGACGCACGATGCCGCCGACGTTGAGCACGCGCATCTCCGTATTGACCTTGAATTCCTGCGAGCCGCTAATCATCATATTGCCGTTCGGCAACACGTCGGTGACGATGGCTGCGATAGACAGCTTGATGTCCTCTGTGCGATCGATCTGGCCGTTGCCCTTGATCTGGGTGTTGGTGCTGAGGTTGGCGGTGGTCTGGCCCTTGTCCTGCCATCCGGCGACATCCATCAGCCAGTCGAGGCCGAACTTGATCTGCGAATCGCGCGAACGGTCGGTCTTGTTGTCGAGCTTGGCCTTGTCCTGCATCGAGATGATGATCGTGACCACATCGCCGGTACGCCGGGCGCGGGGATCGCGGTAGAGATCGGTGCCGTCGTCCCAGGTCGAGCGGTAGCTGACGGGCGTGCGCATGCGGGGCGTCACCGGGATCGGGTCAGCCTGCGTCCTCAGGCCGCTGCCCACGGGCGACAGTTTCGGGCCGGTCAGGATTTCGGCCGAGTCATGGGAACAGCCGGCAAGCAACAACAGCGACAGGATGAGGATTAGCAGCTTCATTTATCTGGTCTTTCCGTCATCCACGCGACGCATTCCGCCGAGCAGATCGGCAAGGTGCGCTGCGCGCCCCGTCTCCATCTCGTTGAAGATTGCGCTCGAGCTCCTCGGGCTCAGCTTTGCGAGCACGGCCGCGGCCGTCTCGTCCGCCATGCCGGCGATCTGCGTCGCGGCAGCGTCCGGCTTCATGCGCGAGTAGATCTCGACGACGCTCGCTTCGGCCTTCTTCAGGAAGTCGTCGCGCAAAGCCATCCACTTCTCGTATTCGGCGCGCTTGGCCTCGACCTCGGCGATCCGCTCGCGGAGCTGGTTCTCGGCCTTCTCCAGCTCCTTGAGCTGCCAGGCCAGCCTGGCATCGACGGCGGGGTCGGCGACATTGCTGCAGAACAGAGCGACTTCGTTGTCGGCCGTTGCAGCGGCCTGGGGCGGCGCAGGCTTCGGCGGCGCCGTGACGCTGCCGGGCTTGGCGGGGCGCACCGGCGCGACTGCCGGCGCCGGCTTCTCGGAAGCTGGCACGGCACCCGTGGTCGCGGGCCCCGAGTCTTCGGCCGTCCATGCCGTCGCCCGGATCGCCGCATTGTCGCTTGGGATCGACGAGATCGGCTTCTGCGGTCCCGGCGCGCGGGCGCGCGCGAAGGACAGCAGGTTGAGCGGCTTCGACGGCTTGGCCTCATCCAGCGCCAGCACGGGCGAAGCGCTCGCGAGGGCGGAGGCCGCGACCAGGAGGAGGAGTATGGCTTTGTGATCCAGCTTCAACATCGGGCCGCGTGCGATTCTCGGTCGAGACCTGAGCATTGAGCGACCAAGCTTGCACGACGCTTACGCATCATTGGACGATGACATCGGCCTGGAGGGCGCCGGCCGTCTTGATCGCCTGGAGGATCGCGATGATACCTGATGGCTTCAGGCCGATCTGGTTCAGCCCGCGCACCAGGCGCTGGAGATCGACGCCGCTCAGGATCGCCACCTGCGATCCGGCCTCGTTGGCCTCGACCACGGTCTGGGGCACGACCACCGTCTTCCCTTGCGAGAACGGCGCCGGCTGCGACACCACGGGAAGCTCGGTGACGCGGACCGTCAGATTGCCGTGCGTCACGGCAACGGTCGAAATCCGTACGTCGCGTCCGATCACCACCGTGCCGGTGCGCTCGTTGATCACCACCCGCGCCGGCGTGTCCGGCTCGACGGTCAGCTCGCCGATTTCGGCAAGAAAACGCACCGGGCCGATGTGGCGCGGCTTCGAAAGCACGATGGTCCGGTAGTCGCGTTCGAAGGCGATCTGCGCGCGGTAGCGTCCGCCGGCGTAGCGGTTGATGGCGTCGAGGATTCGCGTTGCGGTGACGAAGTCGGGGTTCTTCAGTTCCAGGACCAGGTATTCCATTTCATGGAGACTACCCTGCACCTCGCGCTCGACCAGCGCGCCGTTCGGAATGCGGCCCGCAGTCGGCGTGCCCTGGCTGACGTTCTGGGCCTGGCCTCCGACACTGTAGCCGGCGACCGTGACCGCGCCTTGCGCCACCGCGTAGACTGCGCCGTCCGCCGCGCGCAGCGACGTCATCACCAGGGTGCCGCCGAGCAGCGAGGTCGCATCGCCGAGCGACGACACGGTCACGTCCATGCGCTCGCCCGCACCGATCGAAGGCTGCAGGTCCGCGGTCACCATCACGGCCGCGACGTTGCGCGTGCGCAGCGTCGTCGGACGCGGCGGATTGGTCGTGCTCGTGGTCTCGTTCCTGACATTAATGCCCATGTTCTCGAGCATCGATTGCAAGGACTGCTCCGTGAACGGCGCATTGCGGAGCGTGTCGCCGGTGCCGTTCAGGCCGATGACGAGGCCATAGCCCACGATCTGGTTTTCGCGCAATCCCTTGATGTCCGCGATGTCCTTGATGCGGACGGCGGCCTGGGCGCTGACGGCGGAAACGAGCAGGACGAGCGCAAGCAGGGCTCTGGTCATGACCCGTCCACGACCTTGACGGTGCCGTCGGGCTGGACAATGCCCCTGATGATCACACCGGTATCGGTGTTTCGGATCGGAATGAGCGCGCCGGGCGCGCCCGACTGCATCGCTGCGCCGTAGGTCACGATCGACAGGCCGCTGTCTTCGACCACGACCTTGACCATCGCGCCGCGGGCGACCGTCCAGGGATCCTCCACCGAATTGGTCGGGATCGGCTGACCGGGCAGCAACGTGCGCCGTGCCATTCGCCCGACGAGGACCTGGCGTCCTTCGATGAACATGGCGACGCCGAGCACGTTCGGCGCGAAGGCGCGCTCGGTGATCATGTCGTCCCGGATCAGATCCCCGGCGCGGATCGAGACAGCCGGCACGGGAAGCCGCTTCTCTTCGGCCGCGGCGACCTGCGCCGAGACGAGAACCAGCAGCACAGCGGCCAACCCGCGCGCCATCAAGCCTACCCTGTTCAACATCGAGACACCGGAACTAGCGCATGCCCTTCGAGACTGTCTGGGCCATTTCATCCGAGGCCTGGATGACCTTGGCATTCATTTCGTAGGCGCGCTGCGCCGAGATCAACTCGGTGATTTCCTTGACCGGGTCGACGTTCGAGGCTTCGAGATATTGCTGGTTGATCTTGCCGTAGCCGGAATCGCCCGGCAGCCCGACGACCGGCGTGCCGGACGCCGTGGTCTCGCGATAGAGATTGCTGCCAAGCGGCTCAAGGCCCGCTTCGTTGGCGAAATTGGCAAGGTTGAGCTGGCCGATCTGCTGCGGGTTGACGGCCGTATCCAGCTTGGCAAACACCTGACCGGTCTGGTTGACGGTGACCTGCACCGTTCCCTGCGGCACCGTAATGGAGGGATCCAGCAGGTAGCCGTCGGTCGTGACGAGCTGGCTGTTGGCATTGGTGTTGAACGAACCCGCGCGGGTATATTGCACCTCGTTGTTCGGGCCGAGCACCTGAAACCAGCCGCGACCGTTGATCGCCATGTCGTAGGGATTTCCGGTCTGCGTGAGCGCGCCCTGGATGTGCAGCTTGCGGATCGCCGCCGACTTGACGCCGAGGCCGAGATTGGCGCCTTCCGGGATCGGTGACGAGCCGTTGGTGTTCGCAACACCCTGCATGCGGTCCATCTGGTAGAACAGATCGGTGAATTCCGCGCGCGCCCGCTTGTACGACGTCGAGTTGATGTTGGCGATGTTGTTCGCGATGACTTCGATGTTGGTCTGCTGGGCGTTCATGCCCGTAGCCGCGATGGCAAGCGATTTCACAGCGTCACTCCTTGATCAGATCGACATCCGAACGACTTCTTGGTAGGCCTGCACGACCTTGTCGCGAACCGCGACGGCCGTCTGCAGGGCCTGCTCGGCCGACATCAGCGCCTCCACGACGCGCCGCGTCGATTCCTTGCCCTGCATCGCCGAGATCGACGCCGCTTCACCCGCCTTCAGCGTGCCGATCGCGTCCGTCGTCACCTGCTTCATCACCGATTCGAATCCGACCTCGCCGCCGGGCTGGATCGCGGGCGTCGCCGCAGGCGAGATGGCCTGCGCCTCGGTCGCGCGGCTCGCCGCTTGCCCGGCGGAAATCGCGGTGGATGAAATTGCCTCAAGCATTGTCAGCTCCTCAGCAGGTCGATGGTCATGCCCAGCATCGACCTCACCTGTTTCACGACCTGTAGATTGGCTTCATAGGACCGGTTGACTTCCCGCATGTCCGCCATCTCGATCATCATGTTGACGTTCGGCAGCTTGACGTAGCCGGCCTTGTCGGCGGCGGGATGCCCCGGCTCGTACTCCACGCGGTACGGCGTGGTGTCGACCCCGATCTCCTTGACCTTCGCCAGCTGCGCGCCCGAGGCGCGGTCCATCGCTGCATCGAAGGTGATGGTCTTGCGCTGATAGGGATCCGCGCCGGCGGCGCGCCCCGTCGACGTCGCGTTGGCGAGGTTCTCCGAGACGATGCGCATGCGCGTCGACTGCGCTTCGAGCCCGGAGCTCGCGACCGTCAATGAAGATTGCAGTGCGTCCAGCATGTCAGTTCACCTCAGGTCTTCGCGCTCGACAGCAGCATGCGGTGAAACGACCGCACGACCGCCGAGTTCATCGAGTAGTCGCGGCTGACGTCGCTGCCCTTGATCATTTCCTGCTCGAGGCTGACGGAGTTGCCGGAGTGAACCACGTCCCAGCTGTCCTTCTTCGCGGTCGCCCGCGTGTCGCTCTCGGCCGCGGAGAGCTGCATGTGCGATGGCGACGTCGTCGCGAGCCTCACCGGCATGCCGTCGAGCACCTTGTTGAACGGCTCGACGTCGCGCGCCTTGAAGCCCGGCGTATTGGCGTTGGCGACGTTGGTGGCGATCGTCGACTGGCGGAGCTCGAGGTACCGCGCCTGCGACGATGCGAGTTCGAAGAGATAGAGCGGTCCCACGGCAGCACCATTCTGGTTCAGACAGGGTAAACTTAGGATCGCAAGCTTTCGTCAGGCTGATGCGCGAGACGTCGTCCTCGGAATTCTACTGAACCTTCTCGGTCCGTGACGTCTGCTTGGACTGCAGGAAGTAGATGATCTCGGCGACCGGCCGGAAGAACTCCGCCGGAATCACCTGGTCGACCTGAACCGCCTCGTAGAGCGCGCGTGCCAGCGCCTTGTTCTCGATCACCGGAATCCGGTTCTGCTCGGCGACTTCGCGGATCTTCAGCGCGATCACGTCCATGCCCTTGGCCACGACGATCGGCGCCGGATTTTCCTCGCGCTCGTAGCGCAGTGCGATTGCGAAGTGCGTCGGGTTCGCGATCACCAGCGTCGCGCGCGATGCGGAGGAGATCATGCGCTGGCGCGAGCGGTCGCGCGCCAGCGAGCGCAGGCGCGCCTTGATCAACGGATCGCCTTCGGCCTGCTTGTGCTCGTCCTTGATCTCCTGCCGCGTCATGCGCAGCTCGCGCCGCCAATGGAAGCGCGCCCAGGCGAGATCGATCGCGACCAGGACGATGGTCGCGATGCAGATCGCCGAGACGATCCGCATGGCGATGTTGAGAATCATCTCCGGCAGTGCGACCGGATCGGTGTACATCGCCTCGAACGCCCTCGCTTCCGACGAGCGCAGCACGAACGCGACGACGACGGTCACCGCGGCGAGCTTGAACAGCGACTTGGCGAACTCGACGAGGCCCTGCGATCCAAACAGCCGGCTCCAGCCTTTGAGCGGAGAAATTCGCGAAAGGTCCGGCATGATGCGCTGGAGCACCAGGCTGGGCGCGTTTTGCAACAGCGAGGCTGCGAGCCCGAACACCGCCAGGATGACCACCAGCGGCACCAGGAACCGCAATGCCTGAAGCCCTACCACGGTGAGGAGATTCAGGGCGTCGGCCCCGGTGCTGAGAGGGAAGCCGTCGGGATCGTCGAGAAAGCTCGTCAGCATCGGCGTCAATTGCTGCACGCCCTGGCCGATCAGGAAGGCCTGGATCACCATCAGCGCGGCCATCGAGGCGAAGATCGACGCCTCCCGAGAGACCGGGATTTTGCCCTGTTCGAGCGCATCGCGGACTTTCTTCTCGGTCGGCTCTTCGGTCTTGCTCTCCTGATCGGTTGTTTCTGCCATGCCGGTTCAGCGGTCAGCGGAAGACCAGCTCATCCTCCTGCTCGGGGTTGAGCTCGATTTCGCCCTTTTCCGCGAGGTCGAGCGCGAGGTCGGTAATCACGCGCCGCGCCTCCAGCACGTCGCGCTGGTTCGACGGCTCGCCGATGGCGAGTTCGTGCTCGACGACGCGGCGGACGCGCGAGGCGACCGAGGACAGGATCATCTCGCGGAAATGCTTGTCGGTGCCCTTCAGCGCGATGACGATGCGATCGGTCGGCACCTGGTCGAAGATCATGGTGCGCGCCTTCGGCGTCAGGTTGGTCACGTCGTCGAAGGTGAACAGCAGCTCCTTCAGCACTTCGGCCGACTTCGGCCGCTTCTCCGACAGGCTCTTCAGCATATCCTCGATATGGCCGCGCTCCATCTTGTTGATGATGTCGGCGACGCGGGCGTAGGTATCCGCGCCGAGGTTGCGGGCGAAGTTCAGCGTCAAATCCTCGTGCAGCGTCTTTTCGAGCACCCTCAGGGCGTCGTCGACGATCGGCTTGAGGCTGAGCACGCGCCGCATCAGCTCGTTGCGCAGGCTCGACGGCAGCTGGCTCATGACCTTGGCGGCGCAGGACGGCTTGACCTTGGACAGGATCAGCGCCGCGGTCTGCGGGTGCTCCTTGGAGAGGTAGCTTGCCAGCGAGTTTTCCGACACCGACGAGACGCGGTCCCACACCGACCGGCTCGAATTGCCGAGCAGGTCCGACATGATGGCCGAGACCTGGTCGGCCGGAAGCACGTCGCCGAGCACGGCTTCCAGGCCACCGAGGGTGCCGAGAATGTTGGCGCCCATCGAGAATTGCTGGGCGAACTCCTCGACGATCGACTCGAGTTCCTGCGCGGTGATCGGCCGCAGCTCGGCCGCGGCCTTGGTAACGATGCGGATATCCTGCGGCTCGAACTGCGCGAGCACGCTCGCGGCCGCCTGCCGGCCCATGGCGAGCAGGAGTGCCGCGACCTTATCCGTTCCGCCCAGCGTGGCAACGCCTCGCTGCTTGATGGGAGCCATGCCGACCTGTGCCGCCATGGTCAGGTATCACCCTGCCCCAACGGCCCGACAATCTCGGTGAGCGAGACGCCGAAGCGGGAATTGTCTTCTTCGACCACGACCACCTCGCCGCGGGCGACGACGCGGCCATTGACGACGACGTCGACGGGTTCGCCGACCCGGTGGTCTAGCGGAACCACCGCGCCGCGGCCGAGCTTCATCAGGTTTGCCACCGGAATGGTCGCCGATCCCAGCACCACCTGCATGGTCACGGGAATGCGCAGGATGGCATCGACATTGGCGAACTTGCCACTCTCCTCCGCAGTGCGCGCGGCGATCTCCGCCAGCCGCTCCAGCGGAGACGTCTCGGTATGCCCCTCTTCGGACGCCGATGCTGACTCATAGTCGAAGGATTGCGCCATTTGGTATTGCCTCTTGGTATTTCCGCTCCCGGAGCGCCGCAACGATCCGATCGTATTTGTTCAGCCGGCGTCGGTTTCAATGCTTGTTCACGTCGGCGCCGCCTGCGGTCGCCGCGGATGCGAGCCCGCTCCTCGCATCGAGCGCCGCGATCGCCTCGTGCGCCTGATCGATCTTCGCGCTCAGCACGTTGGCGAGCCGGCCCAGATTTGCGGTGGAATCATGCGCCGCGGTGATGACCGTGTCGAAGGCACCCGCCGTCTCGTGGACGATGGTCGAGAATTCGCCCTGGTAGCTGCGCAACCGCGCCAGCTCGCTATGCATCCGGGTCACCCGCATGCTGGTGAAAGCGAGCGCAATCAGCAGCACGGCATCAACGAGATAGGATATCATCGACGAACTCCCGTTTCTGATCGACGGGATCTGCCACCTGCATGGCGTAATAGCCATCAAGCTGGCCGATCTGACACCAGAACAGCACCTGGTTGTTGCTCTCGAGCCGAGCCAGCGTGCGTGGCGTGGCTTCGAGCTCGAGCACCTGCCCGACCTGGAACTTCACCACATCGCCGAGCGAAATCATCTTCTCGTCCAGCACCGCGCTCAGCGTCACCTCGGTGCGGTGAACCTCGGTCTCCATCTGCTCGCGCCAGCGCGGATCGGCCGCGCGGCCGTCGCTGACGACGACGGTCGCGAGCTTCTGCCTGAGCGGGTTGAGCGCGGAGTGCGGAATGATGAGGAACATCTGGCCGCCGCGGTAGAGTGCCTGCAGCATGATGTTGGCGCAGATCGACATGTTGCCGCTCCGCCCGATTGCCAGCGACGCCATGGCGGTCTCGACCCGCTCCACGCGGAAGGTGACGTTGGAGGTGCCGGCGAAGGCGGATTGCAGCGCCTTGGCGAACCGCTCGAACAGCGCCTGGACCAGGCGGATCTCGATGTTCGAGAAGGAGCGTTCGACGTCGAGCGGCGGTTCGGCGCCGTCGGAGCCGAACATCGCCTCGACCATGGTGAACACGAAGTCACGGTCGAGCATGATGATGATGCGGGAATCCCACTGCTCGGCATAGAGCACGGCCGCAACCGCGTTGGCCTCGTAATCCTTGACGATATCGCCGACGCGGTCGTTGGTGATGCCGTTGACCGAAAAATAGCACGGCGTTCCGGCCATCGGCTGCAGGCTGTCCGTGCACGACGCCGCCATGCGATCGAAGATCACATTGAGCATCGGCATGCGCTCGATCGATATGCCGGCGGCGTCCAGCAGATAGTTCGGCAGCTGCTTGCGCTGATCGACGTCGAGGGTTTCCATCATGATGCGCGCGCAGCCTTCGGTTCAGCCTCGGTCACGACCGCCTTGGGGCCCGCGATCGTCTCGTTCTCGACGACGTCGATCGAGGGCCGCTCGGGGCTCGCGATCATCTTGCGGCCGTGCTCTACGGCGATCTGCGGCATGGCGCCGTTCATGAACGCCAGCAGCGTCTGCTTGACGATGATATAGGGCCGGCAACGCTTCTCGCGCGTCATCTTCACCTTCATCGCGAAGGGCGAAATGATGCCGTAGGACAGGAAGATACCGGCGAAGGTGCCGACGAGGGCGGCGCCGATGAAGCCGCCCAGCAGCTTCGGCGACTGGTCGAGCGCGCCCATGGCCTTGATGACGCCGAGTACCGCGGCGACGATGCCGAGCGCAGGCAGCGCTTCCGAGACCACCACCAGCGCGTGGTAGGGCGCCAGCTTGCTCTTCACGATGGTGTGGATCTCCTCGTCCATCAGCGCTTCGATCTCGTGCGTTCGCGCGTTACCCATGATGATGAGGCGGACATAGTCGCAGATGAACTGGAGCAGCGACGGATCTCCGAGCACGCTCGGGAAGGCCTTGAAGATCTCGGAGGACGCGGGATCGTCGATATGCGCCTCGACCTCGTTGCGGCCCTTGCCCCGCAGCTCCCGCATCAGCGCGTGGAGCGCGCCGAGCAGGTCGAGATAGTAGCGCTGACCGGGCACCGCCCCCGTCACTGCCTGCATGCAGGCAAGCCCGGTATCCGCGACCGTCTTCCACGGATTGGCCATGATGAAGGTGCCGGCCGCGGTGCCCATGATGATCACGAACTCCCACGGCTGCATGAGCACGGCCAGATGCCCGCCCATGGCGGCAAATCCGCCCAGCAGCGCCGCTACCGTGATGACGATCCCCACGAAACTGCCCAACGCGCCGCTCCATCACCGATCCCAGCGGGAATATCTAGTTGGCGAGCCTTGCGCGAGGCTGGCTTCCCCCTCGTCAGCCTCGCGCAAGCAATTCACGGCAGCTTGGGACGATGTCGCAAGAGCGGCCAGAGGGGCGCGTGTCATGCTATCCACCATCGCGGACTACACCAGACTGACCAAGGACATGGGCAAGTCGCTGACGCAGGTCGCGACGCAGCCGGATGTCAGCCGCGACACCGACTATTTCCTCAGCCACATCGGCAACGTGAAGACCATCGACGACTTCCTGAAGGACTATCGCCTCTACTCCTACGCGATGAAGGCCTATGGCCTCAGCGACATGACCTATGCCAAGGCGTTCATGCGCAAGGTGCTGACCGAGGGCGTCGCGACCAAGGACGCTTTCGCCAACAAGCTCTCCGACACCCGTTACCGGGAATTCGCCACCGCCTTCAATTTCGCCGCCCTCGGCGACAAGGCGACCCAGACCACGGCGGCCACGACCGGCACGGCGACCCAATATGTCACGCAGACGATGGAGCAGAAGGCCGGCGACCAGAACGAGGGCCTGCGGCTGGCGCTCTATTTCACCCGCAAGGCCTCCACGATCACGAATGCCTACCAGATCCTCGCCGACAAGGCGTTGACCCAGGTGGTTCAGACCGCCATGGGCTGGTCGTCGATGATCAGCTCGTCCGACATCGATGCCCAGGCCAAGATGATAACGGACAAGGTCAAGCTCACCGACTTCCAGGACCCGGCCAAGGTCACCAAATTCGTGCAGCGCTTTGCGGCAATGTGGGATGCGACCCAGGCCCAGAGCGACACCTCGACCAACCCGGCGCTGGTCCTGATCGGCGGCGCGTCGACGTCGGCCAGCCTGGATACGAACATGCTCACGACGCTTCAGAACATCCGGTTCAACAGGTAAGTCATGCAATCTGCTCTCTATGTGGGATTGTCGGCGCAGGTCGCCCTCGAAAAGCGCCTCCAGACGATCGCCAACAACGTCGCCAACGTCAACACGGCGGCGTTCCGCACCGACGTGGTGAAGTTCGAGACCGTGCTGTCCAAGGCGGGCGCGAACCCGGTCGCCTTCTCCTCGCCCGGCGACAACATCATCTCGCGCGAGCAGGGCAGCATCACCGAGAGCGGCAACCCGCTCGACGTCGCCGTGGTTGGACAGGGCTGGATCGCCTTCGCCGGTCCGAACGGCACGGTCTATACGCGCGACGGCCGCCTCCAGATCGCCCCCAACGGCGACCTTCAGACCGTGTCCGGCTTCCCCGTCATCGATTCCGGCGGCGCGCAGATCACGCTCGATCCGAACGGCGGACCGGTCTCGATCGCGCGCAGCGGCGCGATCACCCAGGACAACAACGAGATCGGCACCATCGGTCTGTTCAACATTCCCGCCGACGCCAGTCTCGACCGCTACGGCAATTCGGGCGTCACGCCCGACCGGCCTGCGACTGCCATCGCCGATTTCTCCCGCGACGGCTTCAAGCAGGGCTATGTCGAGGGCTCCGGCGCCAATCCGATGATGGAATTGACCAAGCTGATCGCGGCCTCGCGCGCCTTCGACGGCACCAATTCGATGATCGAGGGCACCGAGAGCTCGCTCCAGAACGCAATCCGGACGCTGGGCGAACCCGGCAAGTAGACGGCGCCCCACGCGCAATGAGGTTGGACGGTTTCCTTGAACGCTCTTCGTCAACTTGAGTGGGCGCTGCTGGAGCTTCAGCAGAGCACTCCCCTGGCAAGCGTCAGCGGCGCGATCTCCGAGATCGCGCCGACGCATTTCCGCGTCTCCGGCCTGTCGCGCTTCGTCAGGCTCGGCGAACTGATCGGCGTCAACTCAGGCGGCAAGCCCCAGATCGGCGAGGTGGTGCGGATCGACAGCGAGGGCATCATTGCCAAGCCGTTCGATCGGCAGTTCGCCGGCGGCCTCGGCTCGGTCGCCTACCGGATGCCGCCACTGTCCTTCGCGGCCGATCAGAGCTGGAAGGGCCGCGTCATCAACGCGCTCGGGGCGCCGCTGGACGGACAGGGCCCGCTCACCCCGGGATCGCGTGCGGTCTCGGCGGAGGCGGACGCGCCTTCGGCCATGAAGCGCGCACGCGTCCACAAGCCGCTGCGCACCGGCGTACGCGTCATCGACCTGTTCGCCCCGATCTGCGCCGGCCAGCGCGTCGGCATCTTTGCCGGTTCCGGCGTCGGCAAATCGACGCTGCTTGCGATGCTCGCCCGCAGTCAGGGTTTTGACACCGTCGTGCTGGCCCTGGTCGGCGAGCGCGGCCGCGAGGTGCGCGAGTTCATCGAGGACGTGCTGGGCGCCGATCGTCACCGCGCCGTCACAATCGTGTCGACGGGAGACGAAAGCCCGATGATGCGCCGGCTGGCGCCGAAGACGGCCATGGCGGTCGCCGAATATTTCCGCGACCGGGGCGAATCGGTCCTGCTCATGGTCGATTCGATCACCCGCTTCGCCCACGCGGCCCGCGAGGTCGCGCTCGCCGCCGGTGAGCCGGCGGTCGCGCGCGGCTACGCACCCACCGTCTTCACCGATCTGCCGCGCCTTCTGGAGCGCGCCGGACCCGGCGAGGAGGGATCCGGGACGATCACCGGGATTTTCTCCGTGCTGGTGGACGGCGACGATCACAACGAGCCGATCGCCGACACCATCCGCAGCACACTCGATGGGCACATCGTGCTCTCCAGGCACATTGCCGACCAGGCACGCTATCCAGCCGTGGACGTTCTGGGTTCGGTCTCCCGCCTCGCCCATAACGTCTGGGACCCCGAAGAACGCGAACTGGTGAGCAAGCTGCGCGCCATGATGGCCAAATACGAGGACACGCGCGACCTTCGCCTGATGGGCGGATACCAGCCGGGACGTGATTCGGGTCTCGACCAGGCGGTCGACATGGTCCCGAGAATCTACAGCGCGATGCGGCAGGACGCCTCGGCTCCACCAAGCGCCGATCCATTCCGCGAGCTGCGGGACATGCTCAAGGGCGACTAGCAAGTCTCAGGCTGAGACGGCGCGCGAGCCGCCCCGCGATCGCACCATTGTTTTCGACAGGCGATTGCGCATGCCGCCACGCTTCCAGCGCATGCGCATGCACGGCCGTCTCCGGTTTCCACCGTGATCGCCTCCCCCCGTTGGGGTGAGGAAATCGCGCAGCCGCGCCGAAAGCGACCGAACCGGCGATTCCGCGATCCCGGCCTGGACAACTGCCACGTGTAATTCCTGTGAGTTCCCTTGGCGATTCTCCGGTAGAGCGCACAAGTTGTGGATGACATCCCGATCCGCATCGTCGTCATGCACAAGCTTCGATCAACTTGCATCAACGACAGCCAGCAACGTGCCGTGCAATCAAACCGTCGCATAGTTGAGTGCATGTTGCTCGTGGAACAGCGTATTGCGTTCACCATCATGTGTCCCGAAGAGCGAGATTGTCTTGAACGTTACATTCCCTTGCGACGACATCCTGTCTCCGAGAGGGTCTCTACTTGATTTTGTTGAGAAGCTCATTCATCGTTTCGTTGGAAGATTAAGAAACGTCTGCTTGTGACTTGAACTTTAGGGGCTTCGGTTGAACTACTCCGATCCATCGTCTGCTGGCGACGGCTACTCGGGCTCCAGTGCGACGACGCCGCGATTGGCATACCATCAGCAACACCGCTTCCCGCGCCATAGCTTGCAGTGCCGATCGGTCCAGGTCGGGCGCGGGGCAGTCCGTGCCTTCACGCGAGAGAAGAGCACGGTGCATATGTCGGACATTGCGGGTGGTACGGCTTCTCGCAAAGGGATCGTGCGCGACGACGGAAGGCGGCTCCGGGGCGCCGCAGACGTGATCCCCCGGGCAAGGTAGGAATTCATGCCATTGGCAAGAGAAGCCGTCGAGCTGCTGGTTCAGGCGGCGAGGGCTTGGTATTTCGAAGGCAATCAGCATGGATTGCGCGATCGGGAATGGATGGCGCTGCGCTTTCTCGGCCGCGCCAACAGGTTTTCGCGCACTCCGTCCGCACTCGCCGGCTTCATCGGAGCCACAAGGGCGACTGCATCGCAGATCGTGAAGACGCTGGAGGGCAAGTCCTTCCTGGTGCGAAAGCCGTCGCACGAGGACAAGCGTTCCGTCGTGCTCCACGTCACCGCGCAGGGCGAAAAGTGCCTGAACCAGCACGATCCGATCAATCACGTGCTGAACGCGGTCACGGCGCTTGGAACCGACGAGTGCGCCAGGCTGCGCGATTCGCTGCGGGAGATCCTCAATCACCTCGACGCGGCACATCAGCGGCTCGATGCCAGCGTCTGCCGGGACTGCATGTTTCTCGCCGAACGCGGCCCGGCTACCGGCAAAGGGCGCGCAACGGCCGAATTCATGTGCCGGCTGTATCGCGCCCCGGTCTCGCTTGAGGAGACCGAACTGCTCTGCACCAGTTTCGAGCGCACCCGCGACCGCCCGAAGATCGAGGCCCATCTCGACCGCGCGCGCGTTGCGAGCCAGGGCTGAGGCGCGCGTAATTTCCGGGCGCATATCCCGAGCAGAGCTTGCCGAAGATTTCGCAGCGGCGGTGTTGTTTGAAGGCGCACGCGGTGCCTCTCGTGTCCCGGACAAGCTGCAACGCTCTTGCGCTGCTGCGCAGAGCCGGGACCCAGCAGCGACACGGTACAGTGCGGCGACATGGGCCCCGGCTCTGCAGCGCACCGCTGAACCGGACGATGCTTCGCATCGCCGGGATAGCGCTGCGCGGCGTCCGGGGCACGAGAGCGGAATCCCGCTTAACTTTCGCTTTCAAAACGCAGACACACCTTCGCGTCCTCGCGGCGCATTTCGCCCGAGCTTTGCTTGGTCGCTCCACCCTCTTGTCCAAGAGGGCACAGGGAAGGCCGGGTGCCGGCGGCACCCGCGGTCCGCTGCGCGAAAGTACACGCAGAAAAACCGCACAGCAGCATACAGGTGTAGCCAAATCACTCGGCCTTCCCTGCGCAGTGGTTGGACGGCTTATGCCGTGCTCTCCCGGGAGCCGAGTTCGTTCTGGCCTCCCTCGCCCTCACAGAAGTCGCCGACATCGCGCCGGTTGACGCGAATGCCGCATCCGCAAGAGCTTGACCGTAGCAACGACGGCCAGGACCACACGGTTTTGCCGTACGCACGGCTCGCCATTTCGCCGCAGTTTTTCCAGCCCTGTCGACGGAGCCGGAAACTTACAGACGAGACGAACCTGACAGCGCCGCTCGTCGGCACGAACCTTTGGGCTCACGGAGAGCAATCCGCCCTGCCCCAGACCTTTCGCACCCGACGCTGCCGCGTCCACCGCAAGCCCGGCTCGCGAACGTGACGACCACAAGATCGCCCCTCAAGGATGAGCCGGGATGGGCGACACATACGCCGTTTCCGAATTTCGGTAAAGCGGAATATATTTGCATGGGCGGATTGACAGAGGGGCGACACAGGCGAGGACGCGTAGCCAGGATGGAGCGCAAGCGTAATCCGGGAAAGCGCCGCCACCGGGAGCGATCCCGGATTGCGCGGAGCCTGTCATCGGGCGGCGCCTCGCGCCGACCCGTTGGCTCCAGCCGGGCTACGGGATAGCAGCCCGAGCCTTGTATGCATTATCCCAGTTGCCATCCCGACGCAGTTTGCCTTACATGCCGCCAAACTCGCCCGCGGATGACCGCCGGGGCTCAAAAAATCACACAATTTGTCAAAGGGACGGAACATGGCGCGCAACATCCTGATTCTCGGGGCTTCCTACGGCTCCCTGCTGGGCACGAAGCTGCTGATGGCGGGGCACAACGTGACCCTGGTCTGCCGCGCCAAGACCGCGGAGCTGATCAACCGCGAGGGTACCGAGGTGCGCATCAAGTTGCGTGACGAGGCGGTGCACCGCGCCCTCTTCTCGCGCGACCTGCCCGGCAAGCTCGACGCCGTGACGCCGGCCAATGTGGATTTGTCTCGTTACGACATGGTCGGCCTTGCGATGCAGGAGCCGCAATACACCAACCACACGGTGCGCGTTCTCATGGTCAGGATCGCCGCGGCGAAGCTACCGTGCCTGTCGATCATGAACATGCCGCCGCTGCCTTACCTGAAGCGGATCCCCTCGCTCGCAGACATGGATCTCGAGGAGGCCTACACCAATGCGCAGGTGTGGGAGCGCTTCGAGCCGGGGCTGGTGACGCTGTGCTCTCCCGACCCGCAGGCCTTCCGCCCGCCGGAAGAGGCTGCGAACGTGCTTCACGTCGGACTGCCCACGAACTTCAAGGCGTCGGCCTTCGCCGACGACAAGCACAACAAGGTGCTGCGCGAGCTCGAAGCCGACATCGATGCGGTGACCCTCGACGGCCACGACGTGCCGGTGAAGCTGAAAGTGTTCTCTTCGCTGTTCGTGCCGCTGGCGAAATGGTCGATGCTGCTGACCGGCAACTACCGCTGCATCACGCCGCACGAGCCGCAGTCGATCCGTGACGCCGTGCACGGCGATCTCGCGCGCTCGCAGACGATCTACGACCATGTCGATGCGATCGCCCGCCGTCTCGGCGCCGATCCGCAGGACCAGGTGCCGTTCGCGAAATACGCCAAGGCCGCCGAAAGCCTGCTCAAGCCGTCATCGGCCGCGCGCGCCGTGGCGAGCGGCGCGCCCTTCATCGAGCGCGTCGACCTGCTGGTGAAGCTGATCTCGCATCAGCTCGGCGTGCCCAATGCAGAGATCGACCGCACGGTCGAGACCGTGGACCTGAAGCTCAACGAGAAGATCGTGCAGGGAGGATCGGGCGCGCAGTAACGGGTCGGTTCCATCGCTAACGAACGCGTCGGCGCTCACGCGCTCAGGACACCAGGGCTGAGCGTCGCGCCCGCTGTCACCAAGCCCTACCCGCAAATAATCTCGCGCGGCACTGTTCCCGGTGTGACGCAAACTCAACACGAGAGATCGCGAGTCGTTGATCACGCGATCGTGTCGCTTCCAGTTCGCTCCCGCTCTCACCCGCAAACATCACGAGCGGGTGAGGCAAAGCCTGTTGCCCGTCATGTCTCGACGTGACGCAGCGTGAAAAGGCGATATTTCCGCTCGAACTGAACCAAAGCGCACAGATTCTTCTCCACTGCGCGCTCGAACGAGGTCGCACGCTTCGCGGCGATCCTCCATTTGCGCAAACGCTGCATGCGTATGCGTCAGGCTCGCTGTCTTGCCTCGCAGATACACACGCGCAAGATGTATTGCCGGATAGTTCTTCGGTCAGGTCACGCCTTCACGTCATCCCGTGGAGTCGCGGCCGATGGATCCCAAGGTGCCGCTCGATAGCCAGTAAAAAATAGAAAACCAAGAATAAGAATCATGGACCAGGCGATGTTGAGCGTCGTCCGCGCAGTAGAGGCAGGCGCGACGACGATGAAGGGCGTGATCGACGCCACCGGACTATCCCGTCTCAAAATCGAACGTGCGTTGACTGCGCTGGAGAAGCAGAAGCTGCTGATCCGCGACGGCCAGGGTTTTCGCGGGACCGGCCCGACGAAGGCGGCCCGGCCCGCCCGGCAATGCGGATCGTGCAACGCTTGCTGCGACATCCTCGAGGTGGCCGGAGTCGACAAGCCGGTGAACCAGCTGTGCATGCATTGGCAGGCCGGCACGGGTTGCACCATCTACGAGCGCCGTCCCCAGATGTGCCGGTCATTCGTCTGCGCCTGGCTGCAAGGCCATCTCGACGACGACTGGTTTCCCGCGAACTCGGGCATCATCGTGCATTTCAGTCAGGACGCCGTGAACGTGACGGTCGATGACCATTGCCCCGATCGCTGGCGCGAGGAGCCCTATTTCAGCAAGCTCGCCGAATGGTCGCTGAATGGCATCAGGCGTATCGGAAACCGCGGCTACGCGACCCTCGTCGTCTCCAGCGCCGACCGGTTCCTGCTGCTCGGGCGCACCGTCGTTCCCGAGCCGACGCTGTTCGGCACCGCTTTCCTGCCACTCACCGCCGACACGTTCCGATTCTGGCGGGCGAAATCGCCGGAGCATCTGCAGCGGCTGCACGAGCGCATCGCCGAGATCGAGCGGATCAGGCAGGAATTCGGCTCCTGCGCCATTCCCTCGAATGAGGACGACGATCCGCAGGCCCCCTATCGGCCCGCACTTCTACGGCTGTCGCATCACGCCTGAACTGCGCCGTGGGCAACGGGTCGTGATTCGCGCCGTGGCGCTCGACGCGCCCCGGCCGGGTTGATAAGCCCCTGTCCGCGAATGATGGGGACTTGAGTCGGGCATGACGGTTGCGATCGAGATGGGGCAGACCACGGCGGGCGCCGCGGCGGCCATGGACCTCGAGGAACTGCTGGCGACCCGCCTCCTGGTGCAGGGCAATTCGGGTTCCGGAAAATCACATCTGCTGCGGCGGCTGCTGGAGCAGAGCGCGCCCTGGGTGCAACAGGCCATCATCGATCCCGAAGGCGACTTCGTCACGCTGGCGGAGCATTTCGGCCATCTCGTGATCGAGGCCGAGGATCACACCGAGCGCGGCCTTCAGGTCGCCGGCGAGCGCGCGCGGCTGCATCGCGTCTCCACCGTGCTCAATCTCGAAGGGCTCGACGCAGAAAACCAGATGCGCCGCGCCGCGGCCTTCCTCGGCGGGCTCTTCGACGTGGACCGGGACCATTGGTACCCGATGCTGGTGGTTGTCGACGAGGCGCAGCTGTTTGCGCCTGCGGTCGCGGGCGAAGTCTCGGACGAAGCGCGAAAACTTTCGCTCGGCGCGATGACCAATCTGATGTGCCGCGGCCGCAAGCGCGGGCTTGCCGGGATTATCGCGACCCAGCGGCTGGCAAAGCTCGCCAAGAACGTCGCGGCGGAAGCGTCCAACTTCCTGATGGGCCGCACCTTCCTCGACATCGACATGGCGCGCGCCGCCGACCTGCTCGGCATGGAGCGGCGGCAGGCTGAATCCTTTCGCGATCTCGAACGCGGACAATTCATGGCACTCGGCCCGGCGCTGTCGCGACGCCCCCTGCGTTTGAATATCGGCGCGACCGAAACCCAGCCGCGCAATTCCACGCCGCGGCTGATGCCGATGCCTGAAGCCGCACTTGAGAATATGCGCGCCGTGATCCTGGCCGCGCCGCCGCCCGATGCAAGCCGGCCGCAGCGCCGGCCCGCGCCTGATCTGCTCGAGCAGCTCCGCGCCGCGAAGGCTGCGGCACCGGAGATCGGCCCCGAGCTGATCGAGGTACCGGTCAGTGCCGAGGAGCTCGCAGAGCGGCGCGAGCGCGTGGATCGGACCCTGCGTGCCGTGCTCGCTGCGCCCGATGCCGGTTTCCGCGCGATCGGCGTGCTCTACCAGGAGTTCGTCGTTCGCTGCCGCATCGAAGGGCTCGGCTCGGCCGTGCCCGACCTCAACGAATTTCGCCGCATGCTGACGCATGCGCGCGCCGGGCTCGGCACTGATTTGACCGAGGACGCCGCCTGGCAGGAAGTCTCCCTGCGCGCCTCGATCCTGCCCGACGACATGCAGGGCGTGTTCATGATGATCGCGCGCGCCGCCAAGGAAGGCTGGCCCTGCCCCGGCGACGCCGCGATCGCCCGCGCCTATGGCTCGCATTCGCTGCGCCGGGCGCAGCGCCTGCTCGGCTACATGGAGGAGCAAGGCCTGATCGTCTGCCAGCTCGACGGCGCCGGACGTAGGTTCGTGACGCTGGTGGAGCTCGCCTGGGCCACGGCGCCCGGCGATCCCAATGCTGATGATTTGCCCGCGGAGCAGGCTCCGAGCGCGGCTTCGGCTTGACGCCGTTCTAGAACGTCCCCGCCACCGTCACACGAACCGTAAGCGGCTCGACCGGGTGCAGCACGGTGTCCATCACGCCGTTCTGGCAGACCGCCGTCGGCGCGGAGCCCGACGTGCAGAGATTGTACAGCGTGTCGGTCTTGAGCAGCGAACCATAGGCATAGGTGATCTGGTTCGCCTGCGTGTTGAAGAGATTGAGCACGTCGAGCTGGAGGCGCCAGCCATTGTCGATGCGATAACCGAGGCGTCCGTTGAAGATGCTGGTCGCAGACGAGCGGAACGCATTGTCTTCCGTCAGCGGGCTCGACGCCAGATAGCGCCAGCGCACGGCCCCGAACCAGCCGGTCTTCTCGCCGAGCGTGATGCCGGCTGATGCCACCATCGCCGGCGCGTTCGGGATGTCATTGCCGGGTGCGTTGCCGATCTGCGCCTCGGGATAGCCGGCGAGCGAGGCGTAAACCTCTGCCTGATCGCTGTCATAGCCGCGGAAGCGCGCATGCGTCATCGCAAGATCGGCGTCGATGTCGATCCACGATCTCGGGCGGTAATGGTTGGTCCACTCAAAGCCGTAGCGACGGCTGGCGCGGGTCGCCGAGGTGTCGCCGGCATCGCCGGAAAACAAGATCTCGGAATCCTGGTCGAGGATGAAGAGGCTGAGCGAGGTGTCGAGGCCGGGAACGATCCTGCTGCGAACGCCGACCTCTGCGCCTTTGGTGCGCACCAGCAGCGGCGACGGCGTGAGCCTCGTGGCGGGATCACCGGGGTCTTCGGTCGTGGTCGCGCCGCGGGCGTCGTTCGAGTGCATGCCGTAGCCGGCGCCGAGGAAGAATTCGGTCTGGTTGAAAGGACCAAGCACCATCCTGAACTTCGGGCTGCCGAGCGCGGCATCGGCCCGCCCGGAGTTGTTTTGATTGAACTGGGATGTGACATCGGCGGCATAGTAGTCGCCGCGCAAGCCCACAGTGGTCCTCAGCCAGTCGGTCCAGCGCACGGTGTTCTCGGCGAAGACACCGACACTACCCTCGCCGACCTTGTCGCTGCGGACGTTGGAGACGAAGCCGCGCCGAAAATTGTTGGTCAGCGCCAGATCGATCGAATCATAGCGCGATTGCAGGCCGATCGTGGTCTGCATCGGCAGCCCTGCGAACGAGCCGTTCAGCGTGCGCGAGATGTTGGCGCCGGCCATCAGGCGGTCGTCGTGCTGGTGGAACTGGTCGCCAAGCACGGGATCGCCAAGGAAATAGGTGAAGTTGTTGAAGAGGTCGAGCTGGCTCTTCACGACGTAGGCGTTGGCTTTCCACGACCCGACATCGTCACTCTGCGCCACGCGGGCCGAGAGGGCGAAGCGGTTGGTGTTGCCGCCGTCGCTTGGATCTTCCGAGCCGAACCGGTCGAGCAGGCCACTCGCGATCGCGCGCTGCGGCACCTGGTCGGTCGAATTCCATTTGTTTGCATAGGCCATGCCGGTGACGGACACGCCGTCCGTCGCGGTGCCCTGGCTGTAGCGCACGAGCCCGTTGAGCTTGCGCACATTGTCCGGATTGTCCCACGGGCCGTTGTAGGCGCCGAGCTCGCCGGCGACGAGCAGCGAGCCGTCCCCGACCTTCGCTGAGTCCATGCCGAGCAGTCGGCGATAACCAAAGCTGCCGGCGGTCACCTGCGCGAGACCCCTGGTGCGGTCGATCAGGCCGATGTGAACGCTGCCGACCGAGGCGAAATCGCCCTCATCGGCGAAATACGGCCCCTTGCGCACGTCCATCGCGGCAATGGTTTCCGGGATCAGCCAGTTCAGGTCCGCATAGCCCTGGCCATGCGCATGGGTGCGCATGTTGACGGGCACGCCGTCGACGGTGATGGCGAGATCGGTGCCGTGGTCGAGATTATAGCCGCGCAGAAAATACTGGTTGGCTTTGCCTTCGCCCGAATGCTGGGTCACGATCAGCCCCGGCACGGCTTCGAGCGCCTCGCCCGGCCGTGTGAAAGGACGCGCGTTGATCTCCTCGCCGGAGACGGTGATCTCGCTTGCCATGCCGGGCGGGCCCTTGGCGCCGGAGGCGACGCTGCGCGCATCCGCCGCTTGCGTCGCTGCCGGATCAACAACGATGCGGCCATTGGACCGGACCGGTTTGCTGGCGCGTCGCGCTACGGCCGGCTTCTTGTGAGGTTTCGTCTCGCCGCCGCTGACCTGGACCGGCGGCAGCTCACGCGAGGTGGCTGCGTTCTGCGCGAAGGCGTCACCGCCATCTGCGAGCAGCACCAGGGTCGAAAATGCCGTCAGCGCGCCGCAGCGTCGGCCGGGCTCAGACCGCCTCGGTGGCATCGGCGCATTGCATCACTTTTGGCGCGGCGCCGCGGTCGAACGCAAACATGCGCCGATAGAGCACGACCGAGACGAGCCACGCGATCGCGAACAGCGCGATCACGGCGAAGCCGACATTGGCGAGCGAGTCGTTGAGGCCGTCGACCAGCGCCCACACGCCGCCGGACAGGCTGAGCCGGTCCGCTATCAGCCCGAGCGCCTCGATACCGCCGATCAACAGCGCCACCGCCACGGAAGCCCCTGTCATCGTGAGGTTGTACCAGAGCTTTCGCAGCGGATCGACAAAGGCCCAGCGATAGGCGCTCACCATCAGTGCCGAGTCGGCGGTATCGACCAGCGCCATGCCGGATGCGAACAGCGCGGGGAAGATCAGGACGTCGGCGAGCGACGCGCCGCGCGCGGCTTCGCCGGCGGAGATGCTGAGCAGGCCGATCTCGGTTGCGGTGTCGAAGCCGAGCCCGAACAGGAAGCCGAGCGGATACATGTGCCAGGGTTTTGTCACCAGGCGGAACATCGGGCTGAGCAGCCGCGCCAGGACGCCGCGATTGGCAAGCAGGGCATCGAGGCGCTCGCCATCGTGAATCCCCTGCTCCCGTGCTGCGCGAAACGTCCGCCACAGGCCGGCGAAGATGACGAGGTTGATGGCCGCGATCACCAGCAGGAACAGCGCCGAGACCGACGTGCCGATGAAGCCGCCGATCTCCTTGAGCAGGCTGTCGCCGCCGAGGCTCACGACCCCAAGCGCAAGCAGCATGGTCGCGACCACGACGACAGTGGAATGGCCAAGCGCGAAATAGAGACCGACGCTGCGCGGCGCGCCGCCGGCCTGCATCTGCTTGCGCACGACATTGTCGATGGCGGCGATGTGGTCGGCATCGACGGCGTGGCGCAGGCCGAACACCCAGGCGAGCAGCGCGGTCGCCATCACCGTCGGCCGGTCGCCGAACGCCGCGAAGGCCCAGGCCCACGCCGCGATGTTGGCCGCGATCAGCCCGCCGAACAGCAGCACCATTCCGGGCTCGATCGCCCGCAGAGATAGTTTCGTCACGACGTTGATTCCGTCCGCTGCACGCCGATCGCGCGACGGTATGATCTTTTCATAAGATAGTCATACTGACCAGTGCAATTCAGGGGAACCGCTTTGCAGGAATGCTTGTGGCCATCCTTCGAGACGCCCGCTGCGCGGGCTCCTCAGGATGAGGTCTTGTTTCGCGGCGAGATGCCAAATCCTCATGGTGAGGAGCCCGCCAACGGCGGGCGTCTCGAACCATGCAGGCCGAGATGGCGCTAGGCCGCCTCGGAGCCGCCGAGATAGGCGTCGCGGATGCGGGGATCGTCCTTCAGCGCACGGGCGGAGCCGGACAGCACGATCTTGCCGGTCTGGAGCACATACGCCTCATGCGCGATCTCGAGCGCGAGGCTGGCGTTCTGCTCGACCATGAACACCGAGACGCCCTCCTGGTTGATGGTGCGGATCAGCTCCAGCACGCGGTCGACATAGAGCGGCGACAGGCCCATGGTCGGCTCGTCCATTACGATCATCCTGGGACGGCTCATCAGCGCGCGCGCCATCGCCACCATCTGCTGCTCGCCGCCGGAGAGCGAGCCGGCGCGCTGCGACAGCCGCTGGCCGAGCTTCGGGAACAGCGTGAGCATCTTGTCGAGATCCTGCGCCACTTCGGTGCGATCGTTGCGCACGAAGGCGCCCATCAGGATGTTTTCGCGCACGCTCATGTCCGCAAACAAC
This sequence comes from Bradyrhizobium nivariense, assembly GCF_029846715.1. GTDB lineage: Bacteria > Pseudomonadota > Alphaproteobacteria > Rhizobiales > Xanthobacteraceae > Bradyrhizobium. Next base: position 34,307 of record NZ_JARVWW010000013.1, on the reverse strand, counting down.
CGCCGTGCCTCCGGCACCGAGGCGATGCCGCGGCGGACGATCTGCGGTGTCGTGAGGCCGATCAGCGAGGCACCATCGAAGATCACGTCACCGGAACGCGGCTTCACCAAGCCCAAAATGATCTTCATCGTCGTCGACTTGCCGCTGGCGTTGCCGCCGAGCAGGCAGACGATGTGGCCGCGGCCAACGCTGATCGACAGGTCGAAATGCACCTGGGCCTGGCCGTAGAAGGTATTGACGTTGGTCAGCGCGAGCAGCACCTCGGGCGAGGAATTCGTCATGCCGCGCTCTCCTGCTCCGTCGTCAGGCCGTGGCCGAGATAGGCCTCGATCACCTTGGGATCGTTGCGCACCGCTTCGCCCGGTCCTTCCGCGATCTTCTTGCCTTCGTCCATGACGATGACACGGTCGGAGAGGCGCATCACCATCTCTAACTTGTGCTCGATCAGAAGGATGGTCAGGCCCTCCGCTTTCAGCTCGGCGACCAGCCCCTGCATCTCCGCGGTTTCGGTCGGGTTCATGCCGGCGGTGGGCTCGTCGAGCAGCAGCAGGCGCGGCTTCAGCGCGAGAGCGCGCGCGATCTCGACGCGGCGGCGGTTGGCGTAAGAGAGGCTGTAGGCCGGCTGATCGATGCGCGGCAGCAGCCGCTCGCCGAAGCGGGCGAGAATGACCTTCACCTCCTCGCGCAGCCGCTCTTCCTCGGCCTTGACACTGGCGGGGCGCAGCAGCGCCAAGCCCAATTCCAGCAGCGGGCCGATCACCGGCATGGCCGGCTTGACCGCGCGCAATCGCGTGTGGGCGCCGATCAACACGTTGTCCATGACGCTGAGATTGCCAAACACGCGGCCAAGCTGGAACGTGCGCGCGATGCCTTCGGCGGCAAGTCGTTCCGGCGAGAGGCCCGTGATGTCCAGACCTTCGAAGCGAACTGTCCCGGCGTCCGGCCGATCAAGCCCGGTCACGAGATTGAACAGCGTCGTCTTGCCGGCGCCGTTCGGGCCGATGATGCTGATCAGCTCGCCCCTGGCGAGATCGAGATCGATGGCGTCGACGGCGGTGAGGCCGCCGAAGCGCCGCGTCAGCCCGCGCAGGGACAGCATGGTCGCGCCCATCACATCGTCCCCAACAGGCCCTGCGGCCTGAACCGCACGAGCAGCAGCAGCACGATGCCGTAGATCAGGATGCGATACTCCGCCGCGATCCGGAACAGTTCGGGCAGCCCGACCAGCGCCACCGCACCGACGATGGCGCCGACGACATTGCCGAGCCCGCCGAGGATCACCACGGTCAGCGCCAAAATGGATTGCTGCGTGTTGAAGGTCTCGTGGTTGATGTAGGAATAGAGATGCGCGGCGATGCCGCCGCTGACGCCGGCGGCGAAGCCGCCGAAGATGAAGGCCAGCGATTTGTAGCGGTTGAGGCTGAGCCCATAGGCGCGCGCGGCGATGTCGTCGTCGCGGATGGCGCGAAAACTGCGGCCGAGATGCGAGCCGAGCAGGCGTCCCTGCAGCAGCGCCAGCACGACCATCACGATGAAGCTGAAGCCATAGATCGAAATCGGGCTGATCAGCTCATAGCCAAACAGCGACAGCGGCGGGATGCCGGAGATGCCGATCGGGCCGCGCGTGACACTTTCCCAGTTCAAGATAACCAATGAGACGATCTCGCCGATCGCAAGCGTCGCGATCGAGACATAGTGCCCGCGCAGCCGGAACGACGGCGAGATCAGGGCGGTGCCGAGCGCGGCGCTCATCAGGCCGCCGCCGATGATGGCCAGGCCAACCGGGACGGAGAAGGTCAGCGACAGCAGCGCGGAGGTGTAGGCACCGATCGCGAGCAGCGCGGCGTGCCCCAGCGAGACCTGGCCGATCGTGCCTGCAACCAGGGTGAGGCTGAGCGCGAGCATGCCGAGCAGCCAGGCGTTGATCAGGGTCTGGAGCACGTAGAGGGACACCGGGAACAGCGGCAGGACCGCGAAGATGCCGGTAGCGACCAGCAGCGCCCAGCGCGGGATGCGCACGGGCCGGCTCGGCGCAATGAAAGTGCCGGTGAGCGGCTCGGGCGGCGCCTGCCGTGCGCTGGCGAACAGCCCGTTCGGGCGCAGCACGAGCACCACGACCAGCAGCAGGAACGCGAACAGATTGCGGTAGCTGGTACCGAACACGGCGACGCCGTAGCTCTCGACCAGTCCGAGCAGCAGGCTGCCGATCACCGCACCCGGCACATTGCCGGCGCCGCCGACCACTTCGGCGACGACGCCCTTGAGCGTCGCCTGCAGGCTCATCGCGGTGTCGATCTGGTTGTAGTACATGCCGACCAGCAGGCCGGAGACGCCGCCGAGCGCAGCCGCAATGCCGAACACCGCCTGATTGACGCGGTTGACGTCGACGCCCATCTGCATCGCGGCGTCGCGGTCCTGCGCGGTGGCACGCACCGCCCAGCCGAGCTTGCTGTAGCGCAGGAACACGAACAGCAGCAGCGCGCTGGTGAGACCGACACCGGCGATGAGCAGATCGAGCGGGCCGATCGTGCCGCCGCCGACCTGGAAGCGAACATCCGGCAACTGGCTCGGCAGCGCGCGGGGATTAGCCGAGAAAGTCAGCATCACGAGCTGATCGAGCACGAAGCTGATGCCGATCGTCGCGAGCAGCGGCGCGATCCGCACCGAGTTCTGCAGCGGGCGCAGGCCGAACCGTTCGATGATCAAGCCGACCAGCGCCGCCGCCACCGCGACCACGATGATGGTGAGCGGCAGCGGCGTATGCAGCTGCACCACCGCGACCCAGCCGATATAGGCGCCGACGAGATAGATCGAGCCCTGGGCAAAGTTGATCAGCCGGCTGACGCCGAAGATCAACGCGAGCCCGACCGCAACGAGGGCGTAGACATTACCGACGATCAGCCCGTTGATCGTGTAGTCGAGCCAGGAAGACACGCAGTTTTCCTAATGAAGAGAGAAAAGGCCGGAGCGATAAAGCGCGATGAGATCGCGCTCTAGTTTGTTTTACGCATGATTTTTTCGGAAAACCGCATCGCACTTTTCCGGATCATGCTTTGTCCCGGCCATCATGTCAGGTCGGCTTGCCGTCCCAGAGCGCGAACTGGCCCTTGCGCACGACCAGCTCCGCGTTCATGGCGCCCTTGACGCGGCGGCTCTCGACGTCGAACGTCGCTTTGCCAAAGATCACGCTCGAGACGTCCTTCACTTTCGTGAAGGCGTCGCGGATGGCACGGCGGTCGGCGCCACCGATCTTGACGACGGCGGCCGCCATGTTCATCGCGTCGTAGGAGTAAGCGTTGAACGCGTCGGGCTCCAGCCCGTTGTATTTCTTCTTGAAGCCCGCGATGAATTTCTGCACCTCGGGACGCGGGTCTTCCGGGAAGTAGCGCGTGCCGACATGGACGTCCTCGACCGCCTCGCCGCCGAGCTCCAGAAACTTCGGCGAGTAGACCGAGCTCGCAGCGCAGATCACCTGCTTCAGCCCGACCTGGCGCGCCTGGCGCGCGATCAGCGCACCGTCGGAATAATAGGAGATCAGGATCAGTCCGTCCGGATTGGCGTCGCGGACGCGCACCAGCGTCGAGCGGAAGTCGCGCTCCTCCGCGATGTAGCCCTCGGTGACGGCGATTTCGGCGCCGTGCTCCTTCGCGGCCTTGACGAAATAGTCGCGGCTGGTGCGGCCCCAGTCGGTGTTGAGGTGCAGCACCGCGAGCTTCTTCAGGCCGAGACGCTTCACGGCATAGGCCGCCAGCAGCGGCTGCTCGTCGGCCTGGCTGACCGAGGTGCTCCACATGAAGTCGCCGCCTTTGGTGAAATCGGGATGCGAGTTGGTGAAGCCGAACTGCACCAGCCCGCCGCGCTGGTAGATCGGCGAGGCCGCCATCGAGGCGGGACTCGAGAAGTCGCCGAGCTCCATGACGATCCTGGGATCGGAGACGAACTTCTGGGCGATCGCCACCGACTGGCGCGGGTCGCTCTGGCTGTCTTCGAAACTATAGGCGAGCTTGCGGCCATTGATGCCGCCGGCTGCCTGGATCTCGTCGAGCGCGAGATCAAAGCCCTGCTTCCACTGCGTGCCATATTGCGCGTTCGGCCCGGTCAGCGGACCGCTGACGCCGAGCAGGATCGGTTCGGACGATTGCGCGAAGGCGGCGCGCGAGAAGGCTGCTCCCGCCATCATGGCGGCAAGCGAGCCCTTGACCAGGGTACGACGATCGATGTTGCTCATGCACGGCTCCATCCACTCAGTGTTGAAACAACCAGCAATTTCTATGCCGGTGAGATTGCCTATTTCGAGGGCTCGCCGAGCGACAGCATCAGCCGGTTCGCCCAGTTGAAGAACGACGCGCCGTTGATGACGTCGACGATCTCCGCATCGTCGAGGCCGGCGCGGCGCAGCTCATCGATATTGTCCTGACCGAACGCGATCGGCGTCGCGGCGAGTGCCACCGAGGCCTTGACGACCGCATTCCAGCGCTCGCCGAGATCGGCGCCAACGCCTTCGTCGAGCAGGCGCTGCAAATCGTCGCGGCGCTTGGAATAGGTGCTGGCGAAACGCGCATGCACGGAGGCGCAGTAAATGCAACCGTTGTAGCGCGAGGTCGCAGCCGCCGCGAGCTCGCGCTCGGCGCGCGGCAGGCCGTCGGCGATGTTGTAGAAGATGTCCTTGTCGGTCTTGGTGCGGGCTTCCAGCACTTCGGGATCGCGCACCAGCAGGCGGAAATATTCCGACTTGGAACGGGAGCGATCGACCAGGCCGGCGAAATGCCGCTCGGTCAGCTCGGCTTCGGGCAGCGGATCGATCCACGACACCCATCCCAGTTCATCCTGGGTGAAGACGACGGGCGGATTGACATTGTTTGCAGCGCTCATGATGCAGCCTTCTTACGCGCCGGCCGCGGCGTTCGCGCGCCCGAGCGAGGCACCGAGGACGCGCAGTCCGGTGACGGTGCGCACCTGGAACGACAGGAACGCGACGAGCTGAGAGAACGTGACGACGCCGGTGTTCGACCAGCCGGCGGCCAGCAGCGCCTTCATGTCGGCTGACGCGGCATCGCGCGGGCGGAACACCAGCAGATGCGCATGTTCAAGCGCCGCAACGAGCCGGGCGCCGAGATCAGGCTTGCGTTCCGCGCTGACGCGATAGATCAGGCCGGCCTTGTTCTCCACCGACAGGGGACCGGCGGGAAAGGCACCGTAGGGGCCTGAGGTCTCGCCCCGTGCGATTTCAACATCGACTGCTTCGACCAGGCGCGCTCCGTCGGCGGTCGAAGCGAGCTTCGCCCGATAGAATCCGGCCATTGTGGGCTCGCGGTGAAGACCGATCACGAAGAGTGCGACCGCCGCGCGCTCCACCAGCGAGAAATCGCCGGCGTCGATCGGCTCGAACAGCGAGAGATAGCTCTTCTGCGCGTTGTCGCGTGCCTGCAGGCGACGCGCGCGAATGGCGTCGAGGGCCGAGCCCGGTTCGATCCCGGCGAGCATGTCGATGATATCCTTCGTACCCATCATTTAGCCTCTTGCAGCCTCGTTCAGCGCGATTCCGTTCATTCCGACTAACCCGCCAGCGCCACATCGGGCGCCGTCCGTGTCCAGCCCAGCGCCGGCGCGACCTTCTGCGCGACCAGCTCGATCGAACGCAGGATATGAGAGTGCGGCGCATCGACCGAATGCGCCTGGAAAACGAGATCGGTCACCCGCTCCAGCGTGGCGTCGGTGCGCAGCGAGGCGATGACGTCGTCGGCCGCGCCGACATGGGTGTCGAACGCCGCGATCATCTCCTCCAGCGTCTCGCCCGGCTTGGCGTGACCGCCCTTGAGGAATTGCGGCAGCGCGCGCCGCAGCCCGATATCGGCAAGGCGCATCGCCTCAGTCCGGTCGTCGGCGACGAAGACGGTGCGCGAGGCCATGATGCGGGGCTCGCGTCCCGGCGGCAGCGCTTCGAGATAGGCATCGATGACCGGATTCTGAATCTCGGCCAGCGTTGCCTTCGGCGTTTCCTTGGTTCGGGGCTGGGTACGGGACAGCAACAGGCCATCGCCCGCCTTGCCGGCACGCGCACCGCCCGCCACCGAGAACGTCGCCTGCCAGATCCGGCCATCCAATTGCGGCCGCTGCGGATAGAGCGTATCGCCGCCGTCAAGCGGCTTGCCCACCAGCGCGGTGCGAACGACCCGAAGATTGCGGGCAAAGATCTCGTTGCGCTGGGTGCTGTCGAGGCCGAAGGCGGCAAAGGCCGAGGGGTTGCCGCCGGTGCCGACGCCAAGCTCGAAGCGGCCGTTGCAGATGAGATCGAGCACCGCGGCGTCCTCCGCCACCCTCACCGCGTTCTCGAGCGGCAGCGTGACGATGCCGGTGCCGAGACGGATGCGCGAGGTCTGCGCGGCGACGTAGCCGAGGAAGGTAAAGGGCGACGGCAGGCCGCCCTCGCGCTCGTGGAAATGGTGCTGCGCGATCCACGCGGAATCGAGGCCCGCCTTCTCGGCGCGCACGATCTGCTCGGCCGCGAAGCGGTATCGCTCGGCCGGCGGGGCCTCGTCGAGAAGCCGCGTGAAAAATCCCAGGCGTTTCAGGTTTGCTAAGCGTTTCATACGACCCCTGTCGGGCGAGGATGGGCCCCGATGATGTCGGTTGCCGCAGCTCCAGACAAGCGGGCATTGCGCAAGGCTGCCACGTCGCCTGTATTTCGCCCCGCCACTGGAGTCTGTCTGGGCAGACTGCCTACCAGCTCGGCAGCACCGCGCCCTTGAACTTGGTCAGGACGAATTCCTTGACCTCCGCCGTGTGGTAGCTGTCCACGAGGATCTTGACCCAGGGCTTGTCCTTGTCGGCCGTGCGGATGGCGATCAGGTTGACGTAGGGACCCTTCGGGTCCTCGCGCAGGATCGGATCGTGGACGGGATCGAGGCCCGCCTGGGTTGCATAATTGGTGTTGATCGCGGCGGCGTCGACATCGTCGAGCGCGCGCGGCGCCTGCGCCGCGTCGACCTCGATGAACTTCAGCTTCTTGGGATTCTCGGTGATATCAAGCACCGTCGGCTTGAAGCCCGTGCCGTCCTTCAGCTTGATCACGCCCTTGTCGCGCAGGAGCAGCAGCACGCGGCCGCCATTGGTCGGATCGTTCGGGATCGAGACCTTGCCGCCCTCGGGGATGCTGGAGAAGGACTTGTATCTCTTCGAATAGACGCCGATCGGAAAGTTCACGGTCAGGCCGACGGCCTCGATCTTGTAGCCGCGGTCGGCCTTCTGGTTGTCCAGGTAAGGCTGGTTCTGGAACGAATTGGCCTGGATCTCGCCGGCATCGAGCGCGGCGTTGGGCACGACGTAGTCGGAGAACTCGATGAGCTGGATGTCGAGACCCTGCTTGGCGGCGATCGGCTTCACGGCCTCGAAGATCTGGGCGTGCGGCCCCGGCGTCACGCCGATCTTGATGGTCTCACCTGAAGCGGCGGCCGACCAGGCGGCGAGCGCGGTCGCGAGGATCAGGCTGGAACGAAACGACATCTTGGTCTCCATAACGCGGCAATGATTGGAACCGTATTCGCTTCTCCGCCGGGCGAAATCAATGAAATGGAAATCCATATTGGCCAGCTGACGCGGACGACGCTTCTCCGTTCGACCTCATGTGGGGGACGAATCCACCTGCGCAAGCGTGAGGCGCATCACGGCGAAGCGGCCCGCTGAGCCACTTGCTGCTGCTGTCGGCGCTGGCGGTCGGCGTGCCGGCCTCCAGTGAGCCTGTTTACTCTGAGCGCCAATTTACTCCGAGCGCCACGTTGCCGGCGACAGCATGATCAGGACGCAGATCGCGGCGTAGGCGACCATCGCCACCGCGACCATGGTGGCGAGGCCCGCCATGCCCGCGCCAAAGCTCACCACCGCGATCCAGCCACCGCCGGCTGCGATCAGGATGCGCACGACCGACGAAGCCAGTGGTCCCATGGCGCGGCCGGTGCCTTGAGCGGCAAAGGACGTGACGAAGCCGAAGCCAAGCGCGGCATAAGCGGGAGCGACGATGCGCAGGTAAGTCATGCCTTCGTTCACCACCTCGGGATCGTGGCTGAACAGGTTCAGCCACGACGTCGGGAAGATCGCCACCAAAAGGCCGATCGCTCCGGTCATGATCATGCCGACGATACCGCTGATCCAGCCGATTTTCCGTGCCCGCGCCGTCTGCCCCGCGCCCATGTTGACGCCGACCATGGTCAGCGTCGCCGTGCTGATGCCGAATAGCAGCGGGATCATGATGTAGTCGAGCCGCGAGGCGATGCCGTAGCCGGCAAGCGCAGAGGTGCCGAACAGGCCGACCGCGCCGGTGACGAGGATGACGGTGAGATTGGTCAGCACCGCGTTGAAGGCGGTGGGGATGCCGACCTTCAGCATGTCGCCGAAGATTTTTGCACGCAAGGGCACCATGTGCAGCCGCAGACCGGACACGCCCGACGACATGTAGCGCAGCAGGAACAGCATCGCCGCGCCGTAATAGAGGCCGAAGGCGATGCCCGCGCCGCCGATGCCCAGCCGCGGGATCGGTCCCAGGCCGAAGATCAGCGCCGGCGAGACCGGAATGGTCACGATCGCGCCGACCAGGGTCATCAGTGCGGGCACCTTGACATTGCCCGCGCCGCGTAGCGCCGCGGCCTGGAGATTGACGATCCACACCGGGATGGCGCCGGCGAAAAGGTAGTTGGAATAGGTGGTCGCAGCTGCGAGCGCACCGCCCGCGCCGCCGAGGGCGCGATACAGATGCGGCCCGCCGACGATGACGCCAAGCGTAAACACGCCGCCGGCAACGATCGCGAGCACCACCGCGTGAAACAACGCCGCCTCGGCATCGTCGCGGCGGCCGGCACCGACCGCGCGCGCAACCGAGGAGGCAACGCCGCTGCCGAACCCGCCATTCGACATCATGGTCATCAGCATGAAGATCGGGAACACCAGCGCCGCGCCGGCGAGCGCATCGGTGCCGAGGAAGCCGACATAATAAGCCTCCGCGATGTTGACCGCGGTCTGTGCCACCAGGACGGTCACGGTCGGCAGCGCGAGCCTAAGCAGCGTCGGCAGGATCGGCGCCGTCAGCAGCGCCGCGCGCCTCTGCTTGGCCGCGCTTGGTGTTGATGCCGCCGCCTGGCGAAGGGGAGCGGCGGTGTGAGCCGTGATCTGCGTGGCGGACAAGGCCGGCGCGGCGGCATCCTCGACTGACATGGGTTCAATCCTGGGGTCCCGAAGGGGCCACCGCCGATCGGCCGCCCATTGTATTATGATCATAATGTATTATTATGGTCGTAATGCAATAGACCCTGCCTCACGATTTTGTGGCCAGGGCGAAAGCCGGGTCGCGAGGAGGCGGGATTGGCGCGCTACGACAAGGGACACAGGGACACGACGCGGCGGCACATCATCGACGTCGCCTCGTCGCAGTTCCGTGAGAGCGGCATCGCCGCGGTCGGCCTCGCCGGCATCATGGCGCAGGCCGGCCTGACCAACGGCGCCTTCTACACGCATTTCGCCTCCAAGGAGGATCTGGTGCGCGCGGTGCTGTGTGAGGCGCTGGAGCGGCGCGAGCAGAGGCACAAGGACAATCTCGCAAACGGCGTCGCGATCGAGACCACGATCCGCGACTATCTCTCCCCGCGCCATCGCGACCACGCGGCGACCGGCTGCCCGACCGCAGCACTGGTTTCCGAGATCGCGCGGCATCCGAAGGCGACGCGCGATGCCTTCACCGGAAAGACGTCCGATATCATCGCGCTGATGGCAGCGCAGATGCCGGATGGCCCAGCTACGGAGCGTCGGCGACGCGCGATTTCGGTCTACGCGACCATGGTCGGCGCGCTGCAATTGTCGCGCGCCGTCAACGACCGGCTATTGTCGGAGGAGATTCTGGAGAACGCGGTGGAGGCTGCGCTGACGCTCGCGAATGGACAGTGACGCATTGGAGTCTCGGATAGTCATGTGTGGCAATTTCCTGGCGGCTGCAATCAATCTCCGACTGGGGCAACATCGCGAAACTTGATGTGTCCGCTGCGACCGGGTTAGCTTCCGGCGCGGTCTTAGAACTTTCCCAAGTTCACCTAGTTCGCACTGGATCGCCGCCTGGATCTCTCGGGCGGCGATCCAGCTACCGCGCCTCGGCAACCACGGCTGCCGTCCGCACCTTCGTCATTTCGCCGCAGGGTTATCCGACCTTGTTGGCATTGCCGCCTCGCCCTTGATGAAACATGATGGGTCTTGGCCGGTGACGACTCGTCCTTGAAGTGGGGATCCTCCGATGAACGAAAACGAAATCCGCAAGTCCATCGCGGAGGTGAAGCAAGGCACGCTGTCGCGACGCTCGTTCATGAAGACGATGGCCGCGATCGGGATCGCCGCGCCGGTCGCGAGCCAGATCCTGGTCTGGAACGACGTGGCGATGGCGGACGCCACGCTGCAATACAAGCCGACCAAGGCCGGCGGCGGCGGCTCGCTCAAGATCCTGCTCTGGCAGGCTCCGACGCTGCTCAATCCGCATTTCGCGATCGGCACCAAGGATCAGATCGCCTCGCGCATCTTCTTCGAGCCGCTCGCCGGCTGGGACAAGGACGGCAACCTCATCCCCTGCCTCGCCGCCGAGGTCCCGACCAAGGCGAACGGCGGCCTTTCGGCAGACGGCATGAGCGTGACCTGGAAGTTGAAGCAGGGCGTGACATGGCACGATGGCAAGCCCTTTACCGCCGACGACGTCGTCTTTACCTGGATATACGCTGCGGACCTGGCCACCGCCGCGTACAGCACGGGATCCTACAAGGACATCAAGGTCGAGAAGGTCGATGACCACACCGTCAAGGTGAACTTCAAGAGCCCGACGCCGTTCTGGGCCGATCCCTTCGTCGGCTCGGTCGGCCAGATCCTGCCAAAACATCATTTCGGCGACTACGCCGGCGCAAAGTCGCGCGAAGCTCCCGGCAATCTGAAGCCGGTCGGTACCGGCCCGTACAAATTCGTCGAGTTCAAGCCGGGCGATTTGATCAGGGCCGAGCGCAATGCCGACTATCACGTCGAGAACCAGCCGCATTTCGACACGCTCGAGGTCAAGGGCGGCGGTGACGCGGTCTCCGCTGCGCGGGCCGTGCTGCAGACCGGCGAATACGACTATGCCTGGAACCTGCTGGTGGAGGAGGAGGTCCTCAAGCGCATGGAGGCGAGCGGGAAAGGCAAGGTCGATGTCACCCCCTCCGGCAACGTCGAGTTCATCATCCTCAACACGACTGACCCATGGACCGAGGTCGACGGCGAGCGCTCCAGCGTCAAGACCAAGCATCCGACGCTGTCCGATCCCGCCGTTCGCCGGGCGATCAACCTCCTGATCGATCGCGAGGCGATCCAGAAATTCATCTACGGCCGCGGCGGTGTCGCCACGGCGAGCTTCGTCAACGCGCCCTCGCAGTTCAAGTCGGGCAAGCTGACATACGCGTTCGACGTCGACAAGGCGAACAAGATCCTCGACGAGGCCGGCTGGAAGAAGGGCGCGGACGGCATCCGCGAGAAGGACGGCAAGAAGCTCAAATACGTCTTCCAGACGTCGATCAACGCCCCACGCCAGAAGACGCAGGCCATCATCAAGCAGGCCTGCCAGAAAGCCGGCATCGAGATCGAGCTCAAGTCGGTCACCGCATCGGTGTTCTTCTCGTCGGACGTCGGCAACCCCGACACCTATTCGAAATTCTATTGCGACATGGAGATGTACAACACGACGCAACCGCAGCCCGATCCCGAGCGGTTCTTGAACCAGTGCGTCTCCTGGGAGATCGCCAACAAGGAGAACAAATGGCTGGGTCGAAATATCTCGCGCTGGTCGGCTCCCGAGGCCGACAAGGCCTACAAGGCCGCCCAGAACGAGCTCGATCCGGTCAAGCGCGCCGCGCTGCTGATCAAGGTCGACGAGACTTTCTGCGAGGCCAACGTGTTCCTGCCGCTGCTCTCGCGCAACATCGTCGGCGCCGGCGGCAACAACCTCATGGCCGACATCTCGGGGTGGGACGTCACGACCTGGAATCTGGCGAGCTGGTATCGGAGCTGAGGGCGGAGAGGCTGGACGCTCAATCCCTGCCGGCAAATTGACGGTCGAGGTTTGACGCAGTGTCGGCGCTTCTGTTGCGGCAGTTGTGTTCACATGTGAACAGGATTAGCCGGGCTTCCGCATCGAGGGGCTTCTTGGCTTGTCAATCAAGGCGAGCGATGGAGCACGCCGGAGATGGCCATCGGCGTGGCATCATCAACCACTTGCGCAGCAATCGACCAACAGGTCCCAGATCCGCTGCACCTCGCCCGTCTTGCGGGTATCGAGCTTGCGGGTGTCGAGCCCCTTCTCCGCGCTGGACTGCGAATAGGCCGCCACGGGACGTTCCTCGCGGGGCACGATCCATCGCTGCGAGATCGGGTCGTACCATTTTCCGATGATCATCTCAGTCACGCCGATCGACTCACAGGTTTGACTCAAGGTGGAGCGCTACTGCTCGCGGGCTTCGTCGGAATCCGCTCGCCGCGCATCGCCCAATTTACCAATCGGCTTCTCGCGCGATCGTTCCCGCCGCCGCGTCAGCCCGGCCGCGCCGGATGAAGCGTGCGGGGATGCCGATCGTGCAGCAGCCGCGCGAGCTCTTCCCGCTCCGCAGCCCGTCCCTTCATGGCGGTCTCGAACAGTGCTTCCTGGATGTCGCGAGGCATGTCGCCCCACACGTCCATCGCCGCTCGTCCGAGCAGGTTCGCAAGATGATCTGCTGCATCGCTCATTCGGTTCTCCTGATCTGCGCACGGGAATGGAACAGCCGCGGCGGTGCAGCGTTCCAGTTCCATCACTGTGAAAGGAGACGTCGTGGACCGCCGGCGAGATCGAGGACAAGGCCGTGCTCGACGCCGCGATCGTGGCCAACGCGCAGGCCGTCGAGCATTATGAAATGTGCCGCTACGGCACGCTGATCGCCTGGGCGGAGGAACTCGGGCACGACGACATCGTACGCTTCCTCACGACCAATCTGAACGAAGAGAAAGCCGTCAACACCAAGCTGAACACGGTCGCGCTGCGCAAGGGCGTCAACGCCAAGGCGTCCAGCGCCGCGTGATCGAGACGTGCTGATCGAGACGTACTAATCAAGACGTGGCGTCCCGGCTCGCGGCGTCGCCACGTTCTCATTGTGCTGGCCGCATCAACTTATGGACACTGCGGTCAGATGAACGGCTTCCCACCGGTGACAGCCAGGGTCGCTCCCGATGTGTAGCTCGAGAGCGGATCGGCAAGCATGACATAGGCGGTCGCGAGTTCGGCCGGCTGGCCGGCGCGCTGCATCGGCACCTGCTTGCCGAAATTCTTGACGGTGTCCTCCGGCATGGTCGACGGAATGAGCGGCGTCCAGATCGGACCCGGGGCAACCGCGTTGACCCGAATGCCCTTCGCCGCCAGCATCTGGGCGAGCCCACCGGTAAAATTCTGGATGGCGCCCTTGGTCGCGGCATAAGCCAGCAGGGTCGGGTTCGGCATGTCGGAGTTCACCGACGCCGTGTTGATGATCGCCGCTCCCGGGCGCATGTGGGGGACCGCAGCCTTGGTGAGATAGAACATGGCGTGGATGTTGGTCTCGAACGTCCGCTGCCATTCCTCGTCGCTGATGTCAGCGATGTCCTTGAACGTGGCCTGATGGGCCGCGTTATTGACGAGGATGTCTATTCCGCCGAGCTCCTCGACGGTGCGCCGGACGATCGCACGGCAATGATCGGGATTGCGGATGTCGCCGGGGATCAGGACGATCTTGCGTCGCTCCCGCTCCACCAGCGTCTTGACCTCGGCGGCATCCTCGTCCTCGTTCAAATAGGCGATGACGATGTCCGCGCCTTCCCGAGCGTAGGCGATCGCGACCGCGCGGCCGATGCCGCTGTCGCCCCCTGTGATGATCGCCTTCTTTCCGGCCAGGCGCGCCGCGCCCCTGTAACTCTCCTCGCCGTGATCCGGTCGAGGATTCATCGCGCGCGTCGAACCGGGCATCGATTGCTGCTGCGAAGGAAAAGGCGGCTTTGGATATTCGGTCATGGAGCGGCTCCGGGAATTTGCTGGCTAACGGAAAGCCGTCGGAAGCGTTCCTCGCCGTCCTGTCTGGCCTCGCGACGGGCAACTGCACGGCAAGCGAGGAACGGAATCGCCTGAGGGACGGTTGCAATTCTACACAGGAGTTTTCGCCATGCGCCGCTCGAAGCCACAACCGATCCGCAACAAGCTCGACCTGGCCGACCGTACTCAGGTGCGCCTCGTCAGAAAGCGTCTCGGACTGTCCGACGCGGAGCTGACCAGCATCGTCGAGCGGATCGGCAACTCGATTGCGGCCATCAACAAGGAGGCAGCACTGCAAAGGGCAACCACGCTGCCCAAGCCGGACGATGCCGTGTTCGCTTCGGCAGCCACCGGCGAGCAGGCGACAGCCGAAGTGACGGCGACCGCACCAACGTCTTGAAGCGCTATTCGGGGGCAAACGATGGATCAACAGTACATTCAGACGACGCCCTGACGCGGGCGGCCTCCAGCCTGCGCCGCGCGCCGACGCTTCGCGTTGACGACAACAAGGAACGCACGCAGGTCGCCGGCGTTCGAGCAGATGGGGCATCAGTCGGAGAACACCGAGATGAAGTTCACAGGTGTCGTTATCCTCGCCGCCCTTGCGCTGCCTGCAGCAGCTTTGGCGCAGGCCAGCAAGCCTGACGTTTCGTCTGCGCCGAGCGCGCAGAATTCGGGTGCCGGCATTCCCGGACAGCCCGGCAACAAGAGCGGGCCGGCCGCCAAGCCCGGTGAAACCGTTGGATCGAGTTCAACGAGCTCCACCGGCAACACCGCGGTGCAATCGCAGGACCCGGCGAATATCCAGGGCGCACCGGGCAACAAGAGCGGGCCGCCTGCCAAGCGTCCGGACCAACGCTGAACGAACGCGCGCACTAAAGCGCGATGAGATGAGGGTGAATCATCATCGCGCTTTAGGTTGTTGTTTGAGCATGATCTTTTCGGAAAACCGCTTTGCACTTTTCCGGATCATGCTTTAGGCGTCCAGCAGGTCGAGGAACTCGTCGACCCGGCTGAACGGATCCTCGTCGCGGCGGCCGGAATAGACAACGCGGTCGCCGTCGCGCTGGAGTGATCGCGCCTCGGACTTCCCCCTGGATTTCCGCAGCCGCCCCGGCAGGAACGTCGCGGCGACGGCCTCGGGCCCGACATCGAGCCTGACGATGCCGCGCCGCTTGCAATCGATCCGGAGCCTGGCGGCTGCGAAGAAGTCGCGGGCCTCCGGCGGCAGCCGGCCGAAACGACGCGAGATCTCCTCCTCCAGATCTTCCAGATCGTCGTCGCTTCGGCACCTGGCCGCGCGCCCATAGATCTCGAGCCGGACCGCTTCCGATTGCACGTAACCTTCAGGCAACATGTCGGCCAGCGGAAGATTGAGATCGGGGACCCACAGATCGGTGCCGGTGTCGCTGGTGCGCTCGGAGGCCAACTTCAGAAGGTGACTGTAGAGCACGGGTCCGAACACCTGGACATGCCCGGACTGCTGTTCCGAGAACAGATCGCCGGCGCCCCTGAGGTCGAGATCGCGCTCGCTGATCGCAAAGCCGGCACCCGGCTTGCTGAACTCCTCCAGCACCGCCAAACGCTTCTCGGACTGCTCCGAAGTCGATTCCGTCAGCAGATGGGCAAACGCGCGCGTGCCGCCGCGTCCCACCCGCCCCCTGAGCTGATGGAGCTGCGCAAGACCGAACTTTTCGGGCCAGCACACCGCGATGGTGTTCGCGCGCGGAATGTCGAGACCGCTTTCCACGATATTGGTCGCCAACAGCACATCCGCGTCGCCGTCGACGAAACTCATCATCCGGTCGTCGATCTCCTCGACGGGCAATCTGCCGTGAAGGCAGACGATGCGCAGCTCCGGCGCCACCGATTGCACACGCGCCAGCATCGGCTCCAGATCCTGGATGCGCGGACAGATCAGGAAGCTCTGTCCGTTCCGCCGCCGCTCGCGCAGCAGCGCCGCGGCAATGGCAGCCTCCGAAAGCGGCGCGATCCTGGTCACGATGGGAAGGCGATGAACCGGCGGCGAGGCGATCACGCTGAGATCCCTGAAGCCGGCAAGACCAGCGGCGAGCGTGCGCGGTATCGGCGTGGCGCTCATCCAGAGCGAATGGGCCCCCTTGGCCAGTCCTGAAAGCTTCGCCTTCTCCGCCGCCCCGAAGTGCTGCTCTTCGTCGATGATGACGAGGCCAAGATCGGCGAACTTCACGTCCTTTGCCGCAAGAGCCTGCGTGCCGACCACGACTTTCAGCCTGCCGCGCCGCAGCCCTTCCTTCGTCTCTCGCGTCTCCGGGCCTGAATTGGCCCGCGACAGGCTTCCCACCTCGATCCCGAGAGGGCCGAACCGCTTGCGGAAGGTTTCGACATGCTGCCGGGCCAGCACCGTTGTCGGCGCCGCGATCGCCACCTGCTTGCCCGACAGCGCCACCGCGGCGGCCGCCCGCAGCGCCACCTCGGTCTTGCCAAATCCGACGTCGCCGCAGATCACCCTGTCCATGGGATGGCCCGACGCGAGATCTTCGAGGACGTCCTGAATCGCCTGGGCCTGGTCGACTGTGGTGAAATAGGGGAAGCGCGCGACGAATTTTTCGTAAGTAGCCCCCGGCGGCACCAGTTTGGGTGCACGGCGGCGGCGGCGCTGGCTGATGTGCTTGGCGAGCGCCTTGGCAGCGACCTGAATTTCCGCTTCCGCCGCGGTCCGCCGCGCCCACCAGCTGCTACCGTCCGCCTTGTCCAGCGTCAGCTTGCCGGGCTCGCCGGCATACGGCCAGATCACCGCAAGATCGGCCGGCGGAACGAGCACGGCATTGTCGCCGGCAAAGGCGAGCCTGATCATCTCGCGCCGCGATCCCCGCCCCATGTCGAGGGTCTGCAAGCCGTCGAGCACGGCGAGCCCGCGTTGCAGATGGACGATGGCGGCGCCTTTCTCGGGCACATCAGGATGATCGAAAGCCGGATTCCAGGAGCGCGCCATGGGCTGTGGATGATGGGCCCGGCTGCCGAGCACGTCGGACGCGGTCACGACGACCAGAGGCTTGCGGCCGGCGCCAATGAACCCCGCGTCGAAATCGGCCAGCAGCGCGCCTTCGCGGCTTCGACCCTTCGACACCTCGCTCCAATCGGCCAGGCGCTCCGCCTTGATGCCGCTCATGCGCTCCATCGCGCGAAGGTCGTCCTCGACGGCCGCGACGAACAGCAGCCGCGATCCCGCGCCTTGCATGTCGGCGACGAATGCGCGAAGTGCCTTGCGCGGCGCGGCGAGCTTCGAGAACTCCGGCGTCGAGATGAAGGCAGCCTTGCGCGGCAGCACGCTGATGCGCTTCTTCAGCCGCGTCCAGTCCGCCCGCCCCAGATATTCGCGCTCCGCATCCCTGCGGCCCGCCGCTTCTTCGATCGTGCCCAGCCAGCTATCGGCGTGGGCCGACACCCCGGCATCCACGATCCATCGCGCACGGCCGCAATAGTCCGGCAGTGTCGCCCGCTGTCCGCGCGTAGCTCCCAGCGCGATCCGCTCGGACATGGGGTCGATGATCAATTCTGCGGTCTCGTAGACGACCTCGTGCTCGATCGGATCCACGGCGACGATCTTGCGGATCGTTGCGCCGGAATGCTCGATCCGGAATGGAGCAAGCGCGCCGGCGGGAAACACTTCGAACGTCTTGCCATGGAACAGGACTCCGCCCGGATACTCCGCCTCTTCGTCGAGATCGTAGCCGAGAGCTTCCAGCCGCGTCTCCAGCTCGGGCCCGGAATAAGGCGCGCCCACCTTCAGCGTGAGGCTCGACCGCGACCAGCTCGCCGGCAGTGGCAGCCGTTCCATGACGGCTTCTGCGGTCGACACCAGGAAGACCGGCTTCTTTGCCTTGGCGAGGCGCCGCAGCACCGCGCTGCGCCGGCCCGCGATCTCGCGGGACGGCTCGAGGCCGTCGAAGGGCAGCGTGTTCAGGCGCGGAAACACCAGCACCTCGACCGAGGGATCAAGGGCGTGGATCACGCCGCCCAGCCGCTCCGCCCTGCTCTCGTCGTCGCAGAGGAAGACGAGGCCGTCGCGGCCGGACGTGCCCCACTGCTCCAGCAGATGCAGCGCCAGCATGCCGAGCGGCGATGAGGACGAGACCGCGGAACGCGATGCGCTCTTGCTTTTCGAGCTCTTGCTTTTCGAGCTCCCGCTTTTTGAGCCGCTACTTTTCAAGCCCTGGCTTTTTGAGCCTTGGCTTTTTGAGCCCTTGCTTTTCGTCTTGATCACGCCGGTCGTGGCCCGGGCTTTCCTGGTGGGCGCCAATTTGTATCCAACTTTGTTTCGCAAATAGAGACGAGCGACGACGAGCCCTCCCGTCGAGCTCCGTCGATAACGCACCTCGGGCCTGAGCGCCCAATGACGTCATTACAATTTTGCAATTGCGTTGAAAAGCAGAGACACGAGGCGAAGGCAAGCGGCCTGAACGGGCAGAAGGCTATTGCAGGACCTTCGGCAGCACCACGACCACGTCGACGCTCTGCGCCAGGATCTGCGTCGCGACCACGGCGAGGTGGTGCGAGAACTCGTCTTCGATCTCCGCCGCGCAGTCTTCGTCGCAGGCGATGGCAAACAGCAGATTGCCGTCGATTTCGTCGAACCGGATGCCGGCGAACAGGCGATCGAACGTCTCGGCGCCCGCGATGAACGCGATTCGCGCCTGGATGGCCTGATCCTCGACGAGTGAGAGCTTCCTCATGACCGCAACATATGAGCGCGGCTTCTGAATGCAAGAGCAGGAGAGTGCTGGCGCGGCGCGCCTTGCGAACTATATTGGTTGCATCGTCCCGCCTGACCGCCGTTTGCTCTTGAGGAAATTCTTGATTCTGTTCCTGCTGCTGATCTTCCTGCCGATCGGCGTGTCGGCCGGCCGCTATTATTTGCGCGGCGACGGCCGCGGCAATTGGCAGACGGCGGATCGCTCCAGCGCCGGCCTGCTGTCGCCCGCATCCGCCAATCCGGACGCGCTGATCCGCGTGTTCGCCGCGCGCACCGTGCGCTGGCGCAGCATTTTCGCCGTTCACACCTGGATCGTCGTCAAGGAGAAGGACGCCGCCACCTACAGCCGCTACGACTACACGGCGTGGGGCGACCCGATCCGCAGCAACGGCTTTGCGCCCGACGGCCGCTGGTTCGGCGCCCTGCCGGAAACAGTCGTCGCGGTCGACGGCGCGCGGGCCGAAGCGCTGATTCCGAAGATCCGCGACGTCATCGAGAA
Organism: Bradyrhizobium nivariense; assembly: GCF_029846715.1. Classification (GTDB taxonomy): domain Bacteria; phylum Pseudomonadota; class Alphaproteobacteria; order Rhizobiales; family Xanthobacteraceae; genus Bradyrhizobium. The sequence continues at coordinate 14,993 of NZ_JARVWW010000013.1, read as the reverse complement.
TTACAGGTTCCGCGCCTATGGCGACTACAGCGCCTGGCCGGGACCGAATTCCAACACCTTCGTGCAGGCGGCGCTGGACGCCGTGCCCGAACTGCGCGCGGTGCTTCCGCCGACCGCGATCGGCAAGGACTATCCCTACAGCGGACGCTGGGCCGGCATCACGGCGTCCGGCACCGGCCTCTACGCCTCGCTGTCGGGCTATCTCGGCATGACGATCGGCTGGGTCGAAGGGATCGAGATCAATTTCCTCGGCGCGGTGCTCGGCGTCGACATCCGCCGCCCGGCCCTGAAGCTTCCCGGCATCGGACGCCTCGGCATCGCCGCCGGCGCGTAGGGCAATGGACGGAGCAAGGGGCCGCACCGCAATTCTCCAATATGCATTTCAAACTTGCAGACACACCTTCGCATCCTCGCGACTGATTTCGCCCGAGCTTTGCTTGGTCATTCCACCCTCAAATCCAAGAGGGCACAGGGAAGGCCGGGTGCCGGCTGGCACCCGCGGTCCGCTGCGCGAAAGGTAGCGCAAAAGAACCGCACAGCAGCATACAGGTGTAGCCAATCACTCGGCCTTCCCTGCGCAGTGGTTGGACGGCTTATGCCGTGCTCTCCCGGGAGCCGAGTTCCTGCTGGCCTCCCTCATCCTCGCAGAAGTCACCGGCACCGCGCCGGTTGACGCAGATGCCGCATCCGCAAGCACTTGACCGTAGCAACGACGGCCAGGACCACACGATTTTGCCGTACGCACGGCTCGCTGCTCACCATCGGTTTCGACGAATTTGTGCACGTTGCCGCCGACCTGATGGCGAGACGAACCTGGCAGCGCCGCTCGTCGGCACGAAGCCTCAGGGCTCACGGAGAGCAATCCGCCCTGCCCGCACCTCTCGCACCCGACGCTGCCGCGTCCACCGCAAGCCCGGCTCGCGAACATGACGACCACAAGATCGCCCCTCAAGGATGAGCCGGGATGGGCGACACATACGCCAAAACCGAATTTCGGTAAAGTGGAATATTTTTGCGGCGACGGATTGACAGAGGGGCGAAACAGGGCGGCGCTCGCTCTCATCTATTTTCTTGCGCGGTGGAGCGGAGCGAAACCCATCAAAGTCGGTACCCTCCCAAGCTTCCCGACATCGTCCTTCCAATGTGTGCTTCAGATCACGGCATGATCAAGCGCCTACGCCTAGAATGATCCTGCATGGCCGCAAACAAGGTAACGGCGGTACGCACGAGGCTGGAGTGGCGATCAACAGCTACGGACTTCTGAAGCCGCCAGGGTGAAGAACTCGGCGGCTTTCTCTCTGTCCAGGGAAACGCGCGGCCGAAGCCGACGACTTTTCGCTGCCGATATGGGCACCAGCAGCGCCGGCTTCTATCGTTTCTCTGAGGGGCCCGAGGGCCTCCTCTGTTCGCGTTCTTCTTCGATCTGCCGTTCCGCTTCGAGCCAAAACTCCACGTCGCGATCGACCGGGCGACCGGCCTGCTCCCAGAGCTCGTACGCACGTGCTCGCACCTTGCCGCGCCCCATCATGCGAAGGAGCTTTTGCTTCAGCTCCTCGGCGAAGTTCCTGAATCGCTGGACTGTCGTCTCGTCCTTGACGAGCGCAGCCGCTCGCGTTGCGAGTTCAATTTGGTGCTCTATCTTTTGCTGCTCGTCCACGCAAACATCGCCGTAGGGACGGGTCTGCTTCACAGCCCGTGCTGCTCACCTCAATTCATTCCAGAAGGCTCTGTTCCGCCTAAAGCATGATCCGGAAAAGTGCGAAGCGGTTTTCCGAAAAGATCATGCTCAAACAACAACCTAAAGCGCGATGATGATTCATCCTCATCTCATCGCGCTTTAGTGCCACGTCGTGTCGGCTTCGACGATCACCGCCCTCGTTTCCGGATCATCGGTCGTGTTGCAAGTACAGGGCATGCCCTCACCGCACCGGCAGCCGCCCAACTCGTCGCTCCAGGCGCGGAGCGGATGGTTTTCGCAGACCCATCCCAGCCCGTGGCAGAATGGGCACTTCCTGGCGGTCACAGCGTATCCGGCGTCCGCATGGTGTTCGATTTGTCCTCGTTGCGCAGCTCTTGCTCGGCCGCGTGCCAAAACTCTTCCTCGCGGCCTTCGGGCTTGCCAGCTCGCTCCCACAGTCGGTGCGCGCGCGCTCTGATGTCTTGCTCGGTCGGCTCAGGCATTGCACCTCCTGCTATGAGCACGGCCCCACCCTGGGGGGTATGGGGGGGCTAGGGGGCGGAGCCGTGCAGACCAGCAATCGGCGGCGACGCTGGCCCGCGGATTCAAGCCTCGATGGTGCGCAAGAGTTCCTAACTCGTACTCGAGCCGCCGTTCGGGCGGGCGGTACGACATCCAGATGCGACTGGGGAAAACGGCGGCCGCTGTCTTTGGCCGCCGTCTTTTCCGTGCCGGCCTTCGAACGAGCAGCTTTCAATTGACTTCTTCCTGCCCTCAAGCGCCCGCGGCATGCATCGCCGCGGACCACCCGAATACCATCGCAGGTCCAATCATCGTGCCCGGACCCGGATAAGTGCCTCGAAAGATCGAGGATGAATCGGTCCCGACGGCGTAGAGTCCGGGTATGACCGTCCCGCAGCGAGACAAGACCCGAGCGGTTGAATCCGTGCACAAGCCGGCACTGCTGGCGAGATCCGTCGGCCATACTGCGACGGCATAGTATGGCCCAGGACCGATCCGTCGCAGGCACGGGTTTGGCTTGGTCAGGGGATCGCCATTGAACCGGTTCAACTCGCTTGAACCGCGGCCGAAATCCTCGTCCACACCGCTCTCGGCATAGCGATTGTACCGCTCAATTGTTTGACCAAGCTCGCCGCTATCGACGCCGATTTTTTCGGCCAGTGCTTCGATGGTCTCGCCTGCTACCAAATATCTGGCCTTCAGAAACTTGTCCAAATCCCTCGTCCCGGGACGAACGAGACCGATGCCATAGACCCTGATAAAGGCGCGGTCGCAAATCAGGAAAGCCGGCGTAGTCAACACGGAAGACGGGTTCGAACGCAACATCGCTTCCACGAAGTCGTGATAGGAGTCGGCTTCGTTCACGAAGCGACGGCCCGACTTGTTCACCGCAAGCAGGCCTGGCTTGGCACGATCGAGCATGATGTGCGGGAATACCGAGACATGGCCGTCCGCTTGCGTCATGACCGAGCTTGGCATCCACAAGGCGGGGCTATCGAGATTGCGCTCGATGACCGCGTCGACTCGTTCGGCCGCGAGCATGCCGTCCCCGGTATTGGACGAACGCGTGAGTGAAAATCGGCGCGCGGCCTCCGGGAAAAACCGTTCGCGAAGCTCGCGGCTCCAGCCGATGCCTCCCGTTGCCAACACCACGCCCTTGCGGGCACGTATCGCCAATGCTCCGGACGGTGATGAGAAAACGGCCCCAACGACTGCATCGCCGTTGCGGATGAGCTCGCTGAGCTCAGTCTCATATCGCATATGCACGCCGGAACGACGGAGACTGTCAAACAGCCTTGCGACGAGAGCGTTGCCCATGATCAGACGCGCTCCGCGCCTGTAGCGAAGCCGATCGAGCAAATGCCGACCGAGAAGACCAACGACATGCCTGAAGTTCGTCCAGTTGCGGAATGGCGCCAACAGCGCCGGGATGTCCGCCTTTCCGACCATCATGCCGCCGAGGACCATGAACTCTCGCCGCGGGGGCCTGATACGATCGAAATCTTTGCCAAGCTTGCGACCGTCGAACGGAACGGCGCCGAGAGCACGACCGCCGATCGCCGCCCCGGGAAGATTCTTGTAGTCGGGGTGTACCGGCGGTGCCGTAAACCGTACGCTCGTCTTCTGCTCGAGATAATCGAGCATGATGGGACCCTTCTGGAGGAACGCATCCACACGCGCGTCCGCGGCGTGTTCGCCGAGCAATGCTTCAAGATAGACCCGCGCCGCCTCGGTCGAGTCTGGCGTTCCTGCAAGCCGTCCCTGCCGATTGCCCGGAATCCAGACGGTGCCGGCGGAGGTCGCGGTCGTGCCACCAACCGTGTCCGACTTCTCGCAAAGGATCACGTCGAGCCCTTCGAGGGCAGCCACCAGCGATGTCGTCATGCCGGCGGCACCCGCGCCGACGACCAGGAGATCGGTCTCGATGTCCCAGGAGTGATCGGCTTGCGCCATCCCGTACTACCCTTCCCGTCCCGAAATTCTCACCTCTGGCTGCGCGCCCGCTCGACGACGGCTCTGCCCGCCGCCAACGCCCGGCGCGCTCGCGACGCGGCATCGACGCTCTTGGCCAGTTGAACGGTCGGAACCTCGATGCTGATGGTCAGGTCATTCGGCATCGCGCTCGCAAGCCCCATCAGGTCTATTCCGCCCTCGCCCGGAAACATCCGCTCCTCGCGAGCCGCATGGATGAGCTGCTCCGTGGTCGCCGGGCGCTCGGCCGGGCCGTCGCATAGTTGCCAGTAGTGCAAGCGTTGCGCCGGGATGGCGCGGAGGTCCGCAAGCGAGCTTTGCGACCGATCGAAATGCAGCGCATCGACCAGAATGCCGGCACCGGGACGATCGACGTCGCCGACGATCCGCATCGCGGTCTTCAGGTCCGGAACGCTCGTCCAGGGCATGAATTCGAGATCGGAGGTCAGGCCATAGTTTGCTGCCGCTTCACAAAACTGCTGGTAGCGATCCGAAAACCGCGCCAGATCCGGATCGTAGGCTGCGACGAGGATGTGCTTGGCGGCGAGGCGCGCGCCGACCTCGAAGAAGGGCGTAAACGAGGCAATCTCGGTTTCCGGTCTGAACGCAACGACCTCGAGATCGGCGACAGTCACCCCCGTCAACTCCAACCGCCGGAACGTCTCCCGCAAGAGCGGCGCATCGTCCATCAGGCGATAGGCAACACCGCCAGGCGTGGCGGGCAACAGCCTGAGCCCGACTTTTTCGTAGCCGCAGTGCGCCGCCAATTCGATCATCTCGGGCGGCGCAAGCTCGAGCACGGTCAACGCGGCCAGCGAGAACGTTGCCATCAGCCGAAATCCGCGATACGGGCGTCGAGCGCAAACATGCTTTGATAAACTTCCGGCTCGCTCGCCCCGGCCATGACGTCGGGAGCAATTTCCGCGGCTTTCCGCAAGGCGGCCTGCAACGACGCCACGTCGAGCGCCTCGATGATCAAAAGCCCGGCGAAAAACCCCTCGCTTGTCCGCATGCCCTTCTCCGCCGTCCGTACCGATGTCCGGGTCTCGTCGGTCGCGCCGATCTGCACGGCAGCAACCCCGTCGCACGCAACGAGCGCCCGAGCCAAGCCTTGGGGATCTTTCGGCAATGTCTCGATCCGGAGCGCCATGATCGATGCGCCCTCGCCCCGCCCTCCCCGCGCGATCATGACACCCCCTCCCCGCATGAAATTGCCGAGCTTCGGCATGATGCGCTGTGACCACGGCGTCGGGGCGTTGAGGCGCGCCAGATAGGCCTCTCCGTCGAGGACCTCCGGTGTCTCCAGCTCATACAGAATGAAGAAGCGGTCGATGTCGTCCCTTGCCGCGCGGAATACACGCGATGCCAGGAAGCCCCTCGTCGTCACGCGCTCGGTCGTGTGCTCACGCGTCAGCCAGTGCCGGTAGTCGACGAGGTCGTGAGCCTCGACGTCGCTCCAGATGGCGAGAAATCCCATGCCGCGCATCCCGCCCTCCCTGCCTACGCTTTGCCGCCGGCCGCAAGCCCGTGCAGCGCCGGTGCAATCGTCTCAGGCAATTGCCCCAGCCGTTGGACGGCCGCGAGCATCGCGGCGAGATAGCCATAAGGACCCAGGCCGCAAATGACCGCCGTGCAGGCACTCGAGGTGATCGAGTGGCGGTGCAGCTCGTCCCGCGCGTGAATGTTCGAGATGTGCACCTCGATCTTCACGCCCTCAAAAATCTTCAGCGCATCGATCAGCGCGATCGAGGTGAATGAATAGGCCGCGGGATTCATGATGATTGCGTCCGCGTTGCCATGGGCGGACTGGATCAGGCTGACGAGTTCGCCCTCCATGTTCGATTGATGGAACGACACCGAAACTCCGAGCTGATCGGCCAGCGCCTGGCAGCTCGCCTCGATCTGCTCGAGCGTCGTCGAGCCGTAGATGTGGGGCTCGCGGATGCCGAGGAAATTGAGATTGGGTCCGTTGAGGATCACGATCCTTGCGGCCATTTTCGCTCTTCCTTCTTTTGTTGCCGACGCGTCTAGCCGCCGAACCACTTGGCCGGGATCGTCACCAGTCCCGGGAATAGCACCATCGCGAACAGGACGATCAATTGCGCGATCATGAAGGGCCAGACGCCCTTGATGATATCCTCCATGCTGATCCTGGAGACGCCGCAAACCACATTCAGCACGATACCGACCGGCGGCGTGATCAGGCCGATCGCATTATTGATGATGAAGAGGACGCCAAAGTAAACGGGATCGATGCCCGCCGCCTTGACGATCGGCATCAGGATCGGCGTCAGGATGAGAATCGTCGGCGTCATGTCGAGGGCCGTTCCCACGATCACCACCACGACCATGATCGCCAGCATCAGGAGCGTGTTGTTGCCCATGAAGGGCTTCAGCAGGGTGACGACCTGTGCCGAAATCTCGGACACCGTGATGAGCCAGGACGACACCAGCGCCGCGGCCACCAGGAACATCACGATGCTGGTCGTCAGGGCCGAGGAGACGAACACCTCATAAAGCTGCGACAGCTTCAATTCCCGATAAATGCAGGTCGCGACGAACAGCGAATAGACGGCGACGACCACTGCGGCTTCCGTCGGCGTGAAGATGCCGAAACGCAGGCCGACCACGATGATGACCGGCAGCATCAGCGCCCAGAAGCCGTCGACCACCGCTTTCACCATTTCCGAGAGCGATGCTCTTGGCGGGGGCGTCAGGTTCTCCTGGCGCACCACCCACCACCAGGCCAGGCAGAGTCCTGCCCCGAGCAACAGCCCGGGCACGATCCCGGCCAGAAACAGCTTGGAGATCGACACGCCCGCGGCGACACCGAAGATGACGAACCCGATGCTGGGCGGAATGACGGGCGCGATGATGCCGCCGGCCGCCACCAGACCCGCCGCATAGGACTTCTTGTGGCCCGCCGCCACCATCATCGGCACCAGCAAGGCGGCCAGCGCCGCGGCATCGGCCGCCGCAGAGCCCGAGAGCGACGCGAGGATGCAGGACGCAAGGATCGTGACGTAACCAAGTCCGCCGCGAAAATGGCCGACTGCAACGAGCGCAACGTTGACGATTCGCTTGGCCAGACCGCCCTTGTTCATGATTTCGCCGGCGAGCATGAAGAAGGGAATGGCCATCAGCGGAAAGCTGTCCGCGCCATTGATGATGTTCTGCGCCACGATCTGGGCGTCGAACATGTCGATTGTGCTCATCAGGGCCACGCCGCAGACGATCAGCGCAAAGGCGATCGGCATGCCCAGCGCCATGGCGCCGAGCAGCGAGAAGGTGAAGACGGCAATCGTCATGGCGCGATCCCGGTGATTTTCAGGATATGAGCGCCGGGCGGCACGATACGAGGAGACAACATCAGTGCTCTTCCGATTCCTTGACGGCCACCATGTCGGCTTCGCTGGCCTGTCCGGAAATGACACGGAACAGGTCGTAGAGAAGGATTACTCCGGCCGAAACGCCGAAGATCACGCCCACGCCATAGAAGATGCCAAGCGACAGGCCGGTAGCCGGCGCGCGATCGTCGATATTGATGATCGTCTGACGCCAACTTCCCGAGAGCAGAAGCCAGTCGGCGAACAGCATCAGGACGTAATTGATGATGAAACAGATGCGTTTGCCGAAAGCCGGCAGCATCCGCACGAGGGTATCGACTCCCAGATGGGCGTGCTCGCGCATCGCCACGATCGCACCGAGGAAAGTCAGCCAGACCAGGAACCAGCGCGACAGCTCCTCGGAAATCGTGATTCCGGAGTTGAAGCCGTAGCGCAGAACCACGTTGCCGAACACCAGCACCACCATCACCGCAAGAAATGCGGCAATGATGCCCTTCAGGAGCGCGCAATAGAGGTCGAGAAATCGTGCCATAGGTGCCGTCCGGGCAAAGTCAGGTCAAGAGCCGGCCGACCGGTCGGCTCCGCCTCTTGCATGCTGACAAGGTCGACTACTTCACGTCCTTGCGGATGCGGTCGAGCTCGTCGTTGAAGAGCTTGACCGCGTCCGGCTTGAGATTGGCGGAAATCTTGTCGACGACCGGCTGCGCCGTCTTGCGCATGCGATCGAGCTCTTCCGGCGCGACGGTATTGTACTGCATGCCCTTCGCCTGCAGTTCCGACAGGGCCTTTTCGGTCTGAAGGCGGGTCTGCTCCTTCTGATAGCCTCGGCTTTCCTCATACGCCTCGCGCATCAGGCGCTGCTCGGTCGGCGAGAGCTTGTCCCAGAACGCCTTGCTCACCAGGATGATGTTCAGGGTGAAGGTGTGATTGGTGGCGGAAACGTATTTCTGCACTTCGTAGAACTTGTTGGAGAGAATGACCGTGAAGGGGTTCTCCTCGCCATCGACCGTGCGCGTCTCCAGCGCCGAATAGAGTTCGCCGAAAGCCATCGGAACGGGATTGGCCTTGAAGGACCCGAAAGTCTCGAGGTAGACCGGGTTCGGAATCACGCGAAGCTTGAGGCCGTTGAAATCCTCGACCTTGGTGATCGGCCGCGTGCTGTTCGTGACGTTGCGGAAGCCAAGGCCCCAATATCCCAGACCGATCAACCCCTTCGACGGCAAACTATCGAGCATTGACGTGCCGAATTTGCCGGTCCCGAGAGCGTCGGCCTGCTCGACGGTATTCACGATGAATGGAAAGTCGATGAGGCCGAACTCCGGCACGACCGTCGCGAGCGACGTCGTCGAGGCCGACAGCATTTCCTGCGTGCCGCCGCGCAGCGCCGATTGCTGCTGCAGCTCGTTGCCGAGCTGCGAGGCCGCGAACTCGCGAACCTTCATCTTGCCCCCGCTCTTCGCCAGCAGGATCTCCGCAAATTTCTGCACCCCCGCGCTGACGGGGTGATCGGTGTTGTTCAGGTGTCCCCACCTGATCGTCCGCTCCTGAATCTCCTGAGCGGATGCGCCGACCGTCAGCGCCACGCAGATCGCCGTCGCAGACAGCGCCCGTACCAACAAGCTCATCGTTTCCTCCCTGTTCGATCAGGCACGAACGGCGGCTTAAGCCATCATTTTTCGTGCCCTCAGCTGATTTAGACATCATACATATATTTCCATGTCAAATGACGATATCTGTTTCATATGATATTTTGCTATACGTCAGGCGTCGGAAGTCTGCTATATTGCTGGCAACATTGATGGTTCGGCCGCCTCACGAGGTGGCCGACGATCCGGACAGGCGGGATCAGAAGGCATGACGTCACTCGAGGAACGGCCTCTGTCGGCGGGCGACAGCGGCTATCAGCGCATCCGGGCCGACATCATTTTCGGCGTGCTCACGCCATCCGGACGTCTCAAGCTCGATGCCATGAAGGAAGATTACGGCCTCAGCGTCAGCACGCTGCGCGAGATCCTCAATCGTCTGACGTCCGAGGGTTTTGTGGTTGCCGAAGGTCAGCGCGGCTTCGAGGTGGCGCCGATCTCGATCCAGAACCTGCGCGAGCTCGCCGGTCTGCGTATCCTGCTGGAGCATCATGCGATGGCCGAGTCGTTCCGTGCCGGCGACGTGGAGTGGGAAGGCCGCGTGGTGTCCGCGCATCACAAGCTGGCGGCGACCGAACGCACCGTCCTCGCTGAAGGCGACGATCCCGAGCTGCGCAAACGCTACGACGGCGAATTCCACCAGGCGCTGATCTCGAGTTGCGGTTCGCGCGAGCTGATGCAGACCCACGCGGTCGTGTTCGACAAATATTTCCGCTATGCGCTGCGCTACCGCGGCGCGGAGACGATCAATCAGCACAAGGCGCTGTTGGAATGCGCCCTCAAGCGCGACATCAAAAGCGCCAGAGCCGTGCTCACCGAGCACATCAACGGCTGCGTCGCGCACGCCCTCGCCTCCTGGAACGAGGGCTGATCGCCCGCGGCTGACGTCGAAGCGTCAGGCACAACCGTCGATCAGCGAGACTGACATGATCCCCGCGCATCGGGTCGAGACCGCGGTCGCCGCAGGCGACATCCTCGGCGAGACGCCGTTGTGGTGCGACCGTTCCCGCAAGCTGTGGTGGGTCGACATCGACCGGCGGCTGCATCAATCCTTCGATCCGGCGACCGGCGCGCATCAGGTCTTTCCGTACGCGTGCAACTTCCTCGGCAGCCAGGCTCTGACGGCAGATGGCTGCCACCTGCTCGCGCAGGATCTGCGTCTTTATCGCCGCGCGTCCGATGACGGCCCTCCAGGCCTGCTCTGTGAGGTCGAGAGCGGCCCCGACAACCGCCTTAATGACGGACGCGTCGACGCGCGGGGCCGGCTATGGATCGGCACCATGGACAACCAGCTGCATCGACCGAACGGGTCGCTGTATCGTGTGGACGCGGACGGCCGGACGGCGCACATGTTCGGCGACGTCATCGTGACCAATGGAATCGCGTTCTCACCGGCTAATCGCACGCTCTATTTCACGGATACCAGGCGATACCGCACCTGGCAGTTCGACTTCGATCTCGACGACGGCGTGATCCGCAACAGACGGCTGTTCGCGGATTACAGCGCCTCCGGGGAGAGGCCCGACGGCGCGTGTATCGACGTCGCCGGCGGACTGTGGACCGCATTCTTCTCCGGCGGCCGGGTGGTACGCTATCGACCGGACGGCCGGATCGACACCGTCATTCCAGTGCCCGCGACCAATCCGACCTGCGTGTGCTTCGGCGGAAACGATCTGAAGACCTTGTTCATGACGACGGCGAGAAAGTTTCTGGATCGTGAGCAATTGAGTCTTGAACCCCAGGCCGGTCATGTTCTCGCCATCGAGGGCATCGCACAGGGACTTCCGGAACACCGCTTCGGCAATTCATTCTGAACCCTTGCCAACGGGCCATTCACCGGCCTGGCCGCGAGAGGTCAATCGCTCCAGGTCGCATCGAAGGCCTGCTCCACCGACCTTCCCGACGGCGGACATGAGCTCTCGTTCTCGCGACAGATTTCGCCCGAGCTTTGCTTCATCGCTCCACCCTCTTGTCCAAGAGGGCACAGGGAAGGCCGGGTGCCGGCTGGCACCCGCGGTCCGCTGCGCGAAAATGTAGCGCAAAAGAACCGCACAGCAGCATACAGGTGGTGCCAATCACTCGGCCTTCCCTGCGCAGTGGTTGGACGGCTTATGCCGTGCTCTCCCGGGAGCCGAGTTCCTGCTGGCCTCCCTCGTCCTCGCGAAAGTTACCGACATCGCGCCGGTTGACGCGAATGCCGCATCCGCAAGAGCTTGACCGTAGCAACGACGGCCAGGACCACACGGTTTTGCCGTACGCACGGCTCGCCATTTCGCCGCAGTTTTTCCAGCCCTGTCGACGGAGCCGGAAACTTACAGACGAGACGAACCTGGCAGCGCCGCTCATCTAGCACGAAGTTTTGGGCTCACGGAGAGCAATCCGCCCTGCCCCAGACCTCTCGCACCCGACGCTGCCGCGTCCACCGCAAGCCCGGCTCGCGAAAAATGACGACCACAAGATCGCCCCTCAAGGATGAGCCGGGATGGGCGACACATACGCCATTTACGAATTTCGGTAAAGTGGAATATTTTTATGAGGAGGGGTTGACGGGGGTGTGTTGCCCGACGGGGAATTAGCGACGACATTATGAAGAATGTTACAGTGCTGGTTTACAAAAGCCCCGAGGCTTAACGTCGCAAATGTCCATTTGTCGGACTCAAAAGAAAAGCGACCATAGGTATTCCATGGCGTGACCCATGTGCGACTTAACTACATCTCTAAAGGCGGCGAGAGTGCCGTCGGCAGCTTGGCCTTTAGCAGTGTCCACGAACCGCACGCTCACGGTCTTCAATGCGGTAATGATCCTCCTTACCCAACCGTTGAGGCGCTTTGTCGCTTCCGCAACTACGTCGTCGGCCTGATCGCGTTCAAGCGGTTAGCGACGTCGCATATCCCGCGACAAGTTTAACGAGATCTGCTTGCCGCGTCGCTCCCGTCTTTTCAAACAACCGGCCGAGATGCGTCTTGATGGTTGTGGCTGCAACCCCAAGAGCCGCTGCAACCTCCGGAACGCCCCCCACTTCGACAATAGCCAGCAACACGCGAAGCTCAGTCGGCGTCAATTTGAACGCCTTGCCAATGACTTCGAACGCAGACGGGACTTCCAAGGCTGCCCTTCGAACGAACAGGGCCGCTGCGGCTGCGTAGGTTCTGCCGGCTCGACGGCAAGCCCCCGAAATCAAAGGCAGCACATGGGCAACATAGCGTTCATCGTCCTTGCCGACCAGCGGGACCGCTATCCCCGTTTTGCCAAGCGCAGCATCCCTCTGGCCAGCAGCGGCAAATATTTCACGCAATATTTTATCAACCTGCGCATCACGGGCAACAAGCCGGCCGCCGACGGAGCGCAGAATATCGCTGACAGCGATAATGGCGTACCCCGCGGCGTTAGCATGAACGATACGGCCTCCCGCATCGACGAGGCACATGCCGACACTGAGGCCATCGAGCGTGTCGGCGAACGTCGCAGCCTCCGCGGCCTTCAAATCGAACATTCTTCCGATCAGAAGCGCTCGGCGGATATGGGGAACGATCAGCCGCATACGACGCCGCGCTTCGTCGTCAACCATGCCGTCTCGCTCACTGCGGAAGACACCGGACACCTCTACGCTGGTTGCCGATTTGTCGAGAACGACGTTGACGCAATCGAGGGGACCCTGCGGCGGCACCCATTCTCGACAAAATCGCGTCTTCAGGAATTCAGGGTGGGACATCAGGTCCGCAACCGCGATGGGCTGCTCGATCTCCGCGAGAAACTGTCCACCCGTGGTTGGACCAAACGTCGCATATTTGTCGAAATAGAGCCGTGTGAAATATGGGTCAATTCCAGCCGCGTATTGAGCGCTGCCCTCCTGATTGGCCACGTTCTTGGAATACAGCGCCGCACCGGTGCCGCGGACGAAACGTGCCGCGCCTTCAATGGCACCTATCCACAGCGAATGATCGAGGACGGTGTCGTAGAGGTCGCCAATGACATCGCTTAGTTCTTGAGGATCATAGCCGTCATCTCGCAAGATGGGCAATTCAGAGACTGTTTGCCGTCGTTGTGGCTTCATTTGCAAGACCTCTTGAGCGCTTCCGCTATTGATCGATTGATCGGCACAGTGACATGCCTAATGTGTCATCCGGAGACTTGATGGTGCTCGGCCTCAATCGGTCCGGCACACGCTTCGGGCGCGCCCGAGCTGCACTTGGCGATCGACGGCGATCCACGTCGCTCGAGCCACAGCCAACAACGTTCCAGCTTCTCCATAGGCCGGGCCGCGGCAACGCGTTTCCGCCCGTCGCGGCCGGCCTCCCAGGCAGTGATGACGCAGCGTTTCTCTCGGGCGTGGCCGTGCCTCGATCCGAGCCGACATCAGACCCAACATGATCGGCGTCCGGTCGAAGCTGCCGCTCTCCCGGTCGTGAGAGGAAGCATAACTCGTGGGACAATCGCACCACTGTTTGAAGATTAGGCGTGCCATCATGCTAGGCTGGATCGCAAACATGACGAGCAGCAGCAGATCGACGGCTGTCGCCTCGCCCTGGTTCGTCGGTACGCCGATGTCGATCGACCTTGGCACGAGAGTGTTGCTGAAGAAACCCGGCGCGTGGACAGTTGAAACAAGTCACAATGGCGTACAGCAGGATGAGGAGACGTGCGAACATGAATGGATTTTCCGATTATTCCGGCGGCAGCGGAGCCGAATACAACGGCCTGAACCGTTCGACAGCGAGCGGGCTCGATCGGATTTAACTGTTAGCGCCGGACCGTCCCCTGCGCGTCCCCGGGAGCGCCGAATAGGGCAAGGGCGGATTCCATGACTGGGTTCTCGCTTCAGACGCTCGGATGGCCGAAGATCCATGGCGACAACCGCCCGATCAAGCTGAACCTCGCAAGGGTCTTGCACTGCTGATTGAAGCCTGCCTGCTCTATCGGGATGCCTTCCTCGCCGGCTTCTCGCTGGGCGATTGTCCTGAGTTCGACGATTGGGCGTTCTTTCGGTGCGAAGCGCTGAGAGGGCGGCTCACGCATGGGCTGGAACACCTCGTGCAGGACAAGAATGCAGCCGGCGAACATTTTGCCGCGACAGCTCACGCGGGACGCCTCGTCGAACTCGATCCACTGAGCGAGGTGTATGGCCGGCATTTGATCAGCAGCCTCCTGCTTGCCGGCGATCGAAGTTCGGCAGAACGGCACCACGCGGCGCTGACGCAGCAGCTGCGTGAAGGGGTTGGGGTTGCGCCCGAAGCCGCGACCGAAGCGCTCATGGACCCCACCACGCCGCCGCTGGTCGATGCCGCGCCGACAACGCTCTATGTGAAGGACTCCGGCGTGTTCGACCGTCGCGGTATCGGGCTGTCGACCGGGTCGGATCGGCCCCGGGCGTCGAAGTCACGGCCGAAGATATCGGCACCGTGCTGCGGGCGGCGCGCACGCGTGAACGGCGGCCAAGGGCCGCCTATGCTGACCTCTCCCGCAAGCGGGGAGAGGTGAACGAGCCCGTGGCCGGTTGATTCAGCCAAAAGCCATTCCGCTTTAGTCGACTCCGCACCAATCAAGCTCGGTCTATGAGCAGGCGCCCTGGCGCTTCGTCAGCATGCTCGCAACCTTCTCGGTATTAGCCCCGTGGCGGTAAGCCGGAGAAAATCAATTCGCTGCCTGAAGGTTGATCGATCGCGATAATCACTCCAGCCACGAGGAGACCTAGCGCACAACATAAGGTGCCGTCCGGAATGCGGTTGGAATTCGGCTTGGCGAATTCTCCGGGTAACATGAAGTTATCGTTTCAGGCGGCAAGGTCAATTGGTTGATCGATGGGTTTTGTGGCGAGGGTTTGCCAGCCATCG
>NZ_JARVWW010000139.1 GCF_029846715.1 Bradyrhizobium nivariense | reverse complement strand
GCAGCTTGATCAGATTCTCAGCTTGGCCGCGCGCGCAATACAGGCTGTCGTAGATCCACTCGGCCGAGCCGACATCGAGGCTGGTGACGACGAAGCGGATGTCGAGACCGAGCATCGTCGCCTCTATACGGGCGACGGTGCGCCGTTCGCGATCCCAGGACTTCGCCTTGTGGCGCGTCTCGGTATAGCCGCGCAGAACAGGCAGGTTCTCGATGGCGCGTCGCGTGCGGATGTCGTCAGCAACCTCGTCGACTTTTCTGGCGAGAGGCTTGGTACCGGACAGACCGAAAATGTAGTCGATGCCGTTGTTCTCGCACCAATTCATCGCCTCCGGCCGAGCATAGTGCCCGTCGCCACGGAACGTAATTCGCGTCTTGCGCCATCGCGTGCGGATGTGCCGTATCAGGCGTCGAAGATGGGCACGCACCTCGACGCCGCCCGGCGTCTTGCCGGGCCGCAGCACGACCGCCACGGGCCGGCTCGTCTCCGTGTCGTAGACGTGGATCGGCAGGAAGCAGCGTTCGTCATAATGAGCGTTGAACAGCGAGAGCTGCTGATGGCCGTGGACGACATCGCAGGTGTCGTCGATGTCCAGGGTGATGGATGCGGGCTCGCACGGATAGCTATCCATCCATGCGTCGACCAAGGTGTAGGTCAGGCGGATCACGTCGCGCAGTCGCGGCGAATTCTCCAGCCGCGACAGCGTCGGTTGGGAACACAAATCCCGGCCGGTGTCCGGCAGGCGACCGCAGGCGAGCTTGAACGCCGGATCGGACCGCAGATGATCGAGGTCGTCGGCGTCCTCGTAGCCGCAGCAGATCGCGAACATGCGAGCGCGGAACATATCGACAAGGCTGTGCACGACCCGCGTCGGATCGCGCCGATCCGGGAACACCCGGGCCAAATTGTCGGCCAAACCGAGACGCCGCTCGGCCATCGCCAGAAGCATCACGCCCCCATTCGA
>NZ_JARVWW010000138.1 GCF_029846715.1 Bradyrhizobium nivariense | reverse complement strand
AGTCGATCGCGGTCTCCGCGCTGTCGCTGGCCAACCAGTCGCAGCAGAGCGTGCTGCAGCTGCTCCGCTAACAAGCGGAAGACATCTTAAGACGACTAGGGCGGCGGGGCTTCGGCCCCGCCGCTTTCTTTTTGCGACGGCATCAGAGTGCCGTTCGGCAAAGCGGAGACGATGCATTCGGATGCAGCCACTCACTCACTCTGAGTTATGGTTGACAAGTCGCAAACGTCGGGTCGTTGCGCGAAAAAGCATCATCCTATCATGACGATATGGACGAGCCCGATATGGCTCCGATCGCTCGTATGGTGAATCCGCGCAAGGATTGGAGCGACACGCTTCATGCTTTGTTAGCCGTCTGTGTTCACCTTCCCGGCATCGATTAATCCTAATCGAAGTTTGTTGCGTTGCGTACCAGAAGGGTAACACTCAATGTCCGGTATTGTTCTCTCCTCGTCGGTTCGTCAGAACCTGCTCTCCCTCCAGTCCACCGCTGATCTTCTCGCCACCACCCAGAGCCGTCTGTCGACCGGCAAGAGCGTCAATTCGGCCCTGGACAATCCCACCAACTTCTTCACGGCACAGTCGCTCGACAACCGCGCCAGCGACATCAACAATCTGCTCGACGGCATCGCCAACGGCGTGCAGGTGCTGCAGGCTGCCAACACCGGCATCACCTCGCTGCAGAAGCTGATCGACAGCGCGAAGTCGATCGCCAACCAGGCGCTGCAGACCACCGTCGGCTACTCCACCAAGTCCAACGTCTCCACCTCGATCTCGGGTGCGACGGCGGCCGACCTGCGCGGCACCACGAGCTTCGCCAGCGCGACCGCGAGCAGCAACGTCGTGTATAACGGCACGGCCGGCGGCACCACGGCGGCAAGCGGCGCCACGACGCTCGGCGCCACCATCGGCACCTTCACGGGTACCGCGGCAACGGCCGGCGACGGCACCACGGCGCTCGGCGGCACCATCACCCTGATCGCCACCT
>NZ_JARVWW010000137.1 GCF_029846715.1 Bradyrhizobium nivariense | reverse complement strand
ACCAACTCGTCGATCAACGCATCGGGTCAGCTCAAGATCTCGACCGGCGTCAATGCCGACCTCTCGATCACGGGCACCGGCAATGCGCTGAACGGGCTCGGCTTTGCCGGCAACACCGGCACTGCGAGCGCCTTCACCGCGGCGCGGACCTCGGGCGTTGGCGGCATCAGCGGCAAGACCTTGACCTTCTCGTCCTTCAACGGCGGCACGGCGGTCAATGTCACCTTCGGCGACGGCACCAACGGCACGGTCAAGACGCTCGACCAGCTCAACACGAAGCTTCAGGCCAACAACCTGACCGCGACGATCGACGCCAACGGCCTGCTGACGGTCTCGACCACCAACGACTACGCGTCCTCGACCATCGGTTCGAGCGCCGCGGGTGGTTCGATCGGCGGCACGCTGACCTCGTCACTGACGTTCTCGACGGCTTCCAGCCCCGTCCAGGACACGGTTGCCCAGACGTCGCGTTCGAACCTGGTGTCTCAGTACAACAACATCCTGAACCAGATCGACACGACCTCGCAGGACTCCTCGTTCAACGGCGTCAACCTGTTGAACGGTGACCAGCTCAAGCTGGTGTTCGACGAGACCGGCAAGTCGAACCTGAGCATCACCGGCGTGACCTACAACTCCAAGGGTCTCGGCCTCGCCTCGCTGACCAGCGGTGTCGACTTCATCGACAACTCCGCGACCAACAAGGTGCTGTCGAACCTGAACGCCGCGTCGAGCACGCTGCGCTCGGAAGCGTCGAGCCTCGGTTCGAACCTCTCGGTGGTGCAGGTTCGTCAGGACTTCAACAAGAGCCTGATCAACGTGCTGCAGACCGGTTCGTCCAACCTGACCCTGGCCGACACCAACACCGAAGCGGCCAACAGCCAGGCGCTGTCGACCCGCCAGTCGATCGCGGTCTCCGCGCTGTCGCTGGCCAACCAGTCGCAGCAGAGCGTGCTGCAGCTGCTCCGCTAACAAGCGGAAGACATCTTAAGA
>NZ_JARVWW010000136.1 GCF_029846715.1 Bradyrhizobium nivariense | reverse complement strand
GACGGTGCTGGCGGCGCTCCGAGGCGACCGGTGATTGCGTTACGATCCGACCTCAAGGTGGTGTTAGCGACACAGCCGGTCGATTTCCGCAAGTCGGTGCACACGCTGTCGGCGTTGGTGAGCGAAGGGTTGCATGCGAACCCGTATTGCGGCGACGTCTTCGTGTTCCGCAGCAAGCGCATGGACAGAGTGAAGCTTCTGGCGTGGGACGGCAGCGGTATGATCCTGGTGACGAAGTGGTTGCACGAGGGACGCTTCACCTGGCCGCCGATCCGCGACGGCGTGGTGTATCTGAGCGCGACGCAGCTCGCGATGCTGATCGATGGGCTTGAGTGGACGCGTGTCTCACCCAAGCCTGTGAAGCAGCCGGCCGTTGTCGGCTGAGAGTGGGGATTTCGCTGGAGCCTGTGGCGCGCGGATGTATCGTCTGGTTATGGCGATTCGCCCCGACGCTCTCCCGACCGATCCGTCAGCTCTGACCGAGATGGTGCTCGCGCTTGACGCCGAGAACGAGAAGCTGCGTGTGGCGATGCAGACGCTCAAGGAGATGATCTTCGGGAAGCGCTCGGAGCGACTTGCGGTGCTCGTGGACGAGCAACTCGCGCTTGAGCTGGGCGATCTCGAGACCGACGCTACGTTGCCTGTGCAGGCCAACGACGATGCGCCTGCGGCGCAACCGCCCGGCAAGTTACGCAAGAAGGCGCGCCGCAACATCGGCGCACTCCCAAAGCACCTGCCGCGCTGCGAGCAGGTGCTGGAGCCGGAGGCGACGGCCTGCCCGTGCTGCCAGGGTCAGCTCCACAAGATCGGCGAGGACGTCAGCGAGGTGCTGGACATCATCCCGGCGATCCTGCGGGTGCTGCGCACGATCCGTCCCAAATATGGCTGCCGCAGCTGCACCGATGGTGTGGTCCAAGCGAAGGTGCCGCCGCGCCTGATCGAGAGCGGCATGGCTTCGACCGCACTCGTGAGCCACGTGGTGGTCTCGAAGTTCGCCTGGT
>NZ_JARVWW010000135.1 GCF_029846715.1 Bradyrhizobium nivariense | reverse complement strand
GGCGGCACCACGGCGGCAAGCGGCGCCACGACGCTCGGCGCCACCATCGGCACCTTCACGGGTACCGCGGCAACGGCCGGCGACGGCACCACGGCGCTCGGCGGCACCATCACCCTGATCGCCACCTCGGGCACCACTGCAACCGGCCTGATCGGCAACGCCCAGCCTGCGGACGGCGACACGCTGACCGTGAACGGCAAGACCATCACCTTCCGCTCGGGTTCTGCTCCGGCGTCGACTGCGGTTGCGTCCGGTTCGGGCGTCAGCGGCAATCTCGTCACCGACGGCAGCGGCAACACCACCGTCTATCTCGGCACCGCCGGTACGCCGACTGCGACGGTCAACGATCTCTTGACCGCGGTCGATCTCGCCAGCGGCGTGAAGACAGTCTCGATCACCGCGGGGGCCGCGACGATCGCCACCAGCCTCAACCAGACCGCTTCGAGCGTCGGCGGCGGCGCCGTCACGTTGAAGAGCTCGACGGGTGCGGATCTCAGCGTCACCGGCAAGGCCGATTTGCTCAAGGCTCTCGGCCTGAGCGGGGCAGTGGGCGGCGGCAATGCCACCGTGAGCGTCAACCGGACCACGAGCGCAGGCTCGCTGGGCGCGACGATCGCGGACGGCTCGACCCTGAACGTCGACGGTCACGTCATCACCTTCAAGAACGCGCCGACCCCGGGTACGACCGGTGCTCCGAGCGTTCCGAGCGGGTATGGTGCGAGCGGTGCGGTCCTCACCGACGGCGCCGGCAACTCGACGGTCTATCTGCAGTCCGGCACGGTCAACGACGTGCTGAAGGCGATCGACCTCGCCACCGGCGTGCAGACCGCGACGGTCAATGCCAACGGCACCGCGACGCTTGCGACTGCGACCGGCCAGACCAACTCGTCGATCAACGCATCGGGTCAGCTCAAGATCTCGACCGGCGTCAATGCCGACCTCTCGATCACGGGCACCGGCAATGCGCTGAACGGGCTCGGCTTTGCCGGCAACACCGGCACTGCGA
>NZ_JARVWW010000134.1 GCF_029846715.1 Bradyrhizobium nivariense | reverse complement strand
CGGTGCTCTGCCCAGCGTGGATGTCATCGTGCCCTGCTTCAACGAGGACCCGCGCACGCTGGCGGCCTGCCTGAAGTCTATCGCAAGCCAGGACTACCCAGGGCGATTGCAAGTCTATGTGGTCGATGACGGCTCTGCAAATGTCGGTGCAGTGGCACCCGTGCACGCGAGCTACGCATATGACCCGAGGGTCAGTGTCATTCTGCTGCCAAGCAACGTTGGAAAACGCAAGGCGCAGATCGCCGCGATACGCCGGTCATTCGGCGCTCTGGTGCTCAATGTCGATTCCGACACGGAAATCGCCAGCGATGTGGTCAGCAAGCTCGTACGCAAGATGCAGGATCCAGCCGTCGGCGCGGCCATGGGTCAATTGACGGCCAGCAACCGCAACGACAGCTGGCTGACCGGATTGATCGACATGGAGTACTGGTTGGCTTGCAACGAGGAGCGCGCGGCGCAGACGCGCTTTGGTGCGGTCATGTGCTGCTGCGGGCCCTGTGCCATGTACCGCCGTTCCGCGCTGCTGTTGCTGCTCGACCAGTACGAGACCCAGTTTTTCCGGGGAAAGCCGAGCGACTTCGGTGAGGACCGCCATCTGACGATCCTCATGCTCAAGGCAGGGTTTCGAACCGAGTACGTTCCGGACGCCATCGCCGCCACGGTGGTCCCGGACAAGCTCTTGCCATATCTGCGGCAACAACTCCGCTGGGCGCGGAGCACTTACCGGGACACGCTGCTCGGTTTGCACCTGCTGCCCGGCCTCGATCGGTACCTCACGCTCGATGTGCTCGGACAGAACCTCGGGCCGCTGCTGCTCGCCATCTCGTCGATTGCCGCGCTCGCTCAGCTCGCGCTCACGGACAGCGTGCCCTGGTGGACCGGTCTGACCATCGTCGCGATGACCATGGTCCGATGCAGCGTGGCGGCCCTTCGCGCCGGCGAGCTTCGATTTCTCGGATTCGCGCTGCACACCCCGATCAACATCTTCCTCCTGCTCCCGATGAAAGCCTACGCGCTCTGCACCTTGAGCAA
>NZ_JARVWW010000133.1 GCF_029846715.1 Bradyrhizobium nivariense | reverse complement strand
CGTAGCAACCATTAAATCGTGGCCCTGTGTCGCGCGTTTCGGATCGTCGACACCTGCCATGATGACGCCGTGCTCGCGCCCGTCAAGGCGTGGCCTGGGGGCGGATCGCATGAGGTTTCCAGCAAGCGACGGCCATCCTTGACGGACGCTGCGCGCGACGTCACGAGGGGGCGTAGGTCGGGACGAAGAAACACGTCCCGGTCGAACTAAGAAACAGAGAATGATCCCACCGGCGGTTCGCCGTACCACGGCGTGCCGCGAGCCACCACTGTGTTAGCGAAGATGAGCATCTTCCTGGCGCAGGCAACGAGCGCGCGCTTGTGTTCCTTTCCGGCTGCAGTCAGCCGTTGGTAGAGCTTGATGAGCTGCGGGTTCCATCGAAAAGACGCGGCCAGTGAAGCGGTATAAAGGGCGCGACGCAGCCGCTTTCGTCCTCCCTCGATATGCCGAACACCGACCTGGTCGCCGCTATCGTCGTCATAGGGCGCAAGGCCGGCGAGAGCGACAGCTTGCTCCCGCGTGATCTGACCGATCTCAGGCAGGCGCACCAGGATGGCAACGGCGGTCGGCAGCCCGATGCCGTCGACGCTGTTGATCAGCGCAAGCCTCTTGGCAAGATCGGGATGCTTGCGGATCGAAGCGACCAGATCCTTGAGTGCGGCCTTCTCACGCTGCTCCAGGCGCGCGATATCCTCGTGCCAGAGCTTGTTAATCCCCGCATTGCGGCAGCTCTCGATCCTGTTCTTGAGGCGCGCGATATCCTCACCGATCTGATCAATCATGGTCAATTGCTCGGCGAATGGCAGCAACCGGGGATCGGGAGCGGCATGGATCTTCCGCACCGCTGCCGTGCAGGCTGCGATAAGAGCGGCATCGATCTTATCGTTCTTGGCCCGCTGCAAGTGGAATTTAGCATAGGCCCGGACCTGAGCCGGCTGAAACACCACAACCACAAACCGCTTGCGCCGCAACTCGGCGACGACGGGCTGTTCGTAACCGCCGCTTGCTTCGATGCCAATGCGTTTGACGTGGTGCCGTCG
>NZ_JARVWW010000132.1 GCF_029846715.1 Bradyrhizobium nivariense | reverse complement strand
TAAAGCGGAATGGGGTTAGGTTGAATCGATTTGGGATTCCCAAATCAGCTTGTTTCTGATTCACCATGCTGGCTGGGCGGAGGCCAGCATGGATGGGCAAGCCTTATTCTCTGGATCTTCGCAAGCGCGTTGTGGCCGCGATCGAGGGCGGAATGTCCCGCAATCGAGCCGCCAAGCAGTTTGGGGTGGCGATCAGCACGGCGATCGGCTGGATGAAGCGGGTCGATGAGACCGGCAGCGTTGCGCCCGGCCAGATGGGTGGTCACAAGCCGAAGGCGGTTTCGGGAGACCACGCAGTCTGGCTGTCGCAACGGATCAAGGACGGCGATTTCACCATACGCGGTCTCGTTTCCGAGCTTGCCGGTCGGGGGCTGAAGGTCGACTACCACTCGGTGTGGGACTTCGTGCATGCCGAGAAGCTCAGCTTCAAAAAAAAGCGTGGCGGCTGGCGAACGCGATCGACCCGAGGTCGCGCGGCGGCGAGCCCAGTGGACAAAGTATCAAGGTCGCGTCGAAGCTGAGCGGCTGGTCTTCATCGACGAGACCTGGACCAGGACCGATATGGCACCCTTGCGGGGATGGGCGCCGCGCGGGCGCAGGCTTCACACCAAGGTTCCTCACGGCCGCTGGACGACCATGACCTTCCTGGCGGCCCTGCGCCATGATCGGATCGATGCGCCATGGTTCATCGAGGGGCCGATCGATGGCGTGAGCTTCCGTACCTATGTCGAGAAGGTCCTTCTGCCCGTCCTTCGACCCGGCGATATCGTCGTCTTGGATAACCTCGGCAGCCACAGGAGCAAAGCAGTTCGCCAGCTCATCCGTTCGGTCGGCGCCAAACTGTTCTTCCTGCCAAAATACTCGCCCGATCTGAACCCGATCGAACAGGTTTTTGCCAAGCTCAAGCACCTGCTCCGCAAAGCTGCCGCGCGAACCGTCGACGCGGTCTGCGCCGCAATCGGCCGCGCACTCGATGCCTTCACATCCGAGGAATGCGCCAACTACCTCAAAAATTCAGGCTATCGAACCTAATGCCATCACGCTTTA
>NZ_JARVWW010000131.1 GCF_029846715.1 Bradyrhizobium nivariense | reverse complement strand
CGCGCCACGCCGAGCGTGCGCCCGATCTCCCGGGCGCTCACCCCATCACGGGCAAGCCGCAGCATCTGTCGTATCTGTCGCATGGTCAGTTCTCTCTTGGCCGGCATCCGCTTCCCCTCGTTGATCAACGAGGGACTTGATGCCTGAGGGACTGACCCAAACGAAAACGCCGACTTCCAAAACCCCGGCCGGCTTCAAATCGGAATGCCGGCCGGTTTCATTTCGGAATCGTGGCCGGCTTCAAATCGGAACGGGGGCCGGCTTCAAGTCGGAATAGACGGCCGGAATAAATCGGAATCCGCAACTATTGCATGTAGAAGAACTGCGCCCGGAGATCTGCACATTGGATTGCGGGTCTATGAACTTCGGCGCCGGTGAAACTGTCATGGTCAACACTTATCCGACGCTGCGCAAGATGGCCGCCCGATTGAAAGAGCTCGGCGTCCGTCCTGAGCTTGAGGTATTCGATACTGGCCACCTAGTGGCGGTACACGATTTAATCAAAGAGGGGCTGATCGACGATCCGCCGTTGATCCAACTGTGCATGGGGATTCCCTATGGAGCGCCGGGTGATCTGACCACGCTAATGGCGTTGGTGCATCGGCTTCCACCCCGCGCCATTTACTCTGCCTTTTCGATTGGACGAATGCAGCTTCCGTACGCAGCGTTGGCGCCGTTGGCCGGCGCGAACGTGCGGGTGGGATTGGAGGACAACTTGTACCTTTCCCACGGGCGGTACGCGACCAACGCCGAACTCGTGCAGCGGGCGATCGAGATCCTTGAGAGAATTGGAGTGCGCGTGATGGGCCCCGATGAGGTGCGTGAGAAGCTCACGATCAAAGCCCAAGCCTGAGGAATCGAGCTGAAAAGGTTCTGCTGACCGTCAGGTTGCTCGGGTGCACTAATCGATGCAGCGCGGGCGGCTCCTGTATCGTCAATCTAGCTGACGCCCGGGGCCTGAATCTAGGGATGTGTGAGAGCCGGTCCCGGAAATCTGCACAGGACGCTAAGTGGAGTTTCTGCCTGACGGCGGGCACGATAGGCCCCGCGAATCAGGAGAGACCATGAGCAGACGACCCCGCCGGAACCACTCACCGGCCTT
>NZ_JARVWW010000130.1 GCF_029846715.1 Bradyrhizobium nivariense | reverse complement strand
GGAGCGGGCGAACTTGGAGAAGAAGCCCTCGATGAGGTTGAGCCAGGAGCCGTGTTTGGGCGTGAAGGTAAACTGGAAGCGGCCTGCCGGTCGTGTGTCGAGCCAGGTTCTGGTTTCTCTCGAGATGTGTGCGGAATGGTTGTCGAGGATCAACTTGATCGTGGTCTTGGCCGGATAGGCAGCATCGAGGAGCTTGAGGAATTCGATGAACTCTCGGCTGCGGTGGCGGTCTTTGACGAGCGCGTGGACCTTCCCGGTGAGCAGGTCAATCCCCGCCAACAGGCTGAGCGTACCGTGACGTTTGTACTCATGATCGCGCGCGAAGGTCGCATGCACGCCCGGCACTGGCGGCAGATCCGGCGCTGTCGTCGCGATCGCCTGGATCCCCGGCTTCTCGTCGTAGGAGACGATCGCGACCGGCTTGTCCGATTTCTTCGACCGGGCAGCGGCTTTTTTCAGGACCTGGACCTCGCGATAGACATACAGCACCTCCGCCATCTTCTGCTCGAACTCGGCGTCGCGGTTTTCAAGATAGTAGCGCACCTTGTGCGGCTTGATGTCCTCCTGACCGAGAAGCTTGCACACCGTGCCCTGAACCAGACGGGCGAGACATTCATGTCCGGCCTCTGGTCCGTGCTCGCGGGCATGGCGGGCCAGCAGCCGCGTCGTCCACAACTCGTGCGGATAGCCATGTTCGTTGGCCTTGTCGCACGCCAGAGACACCAGCCAGGCCTTGGCCTCCGGCGTGATCACCGGCTCCTTGCCCGGCCGCGGGCGCTCGTCGAGCGCCGCCAGCGCGCCATCGGCCGCCGCCCGCTCGACGCAGCGCTGGACCGTCTGATGATGGGCGCCAAGTCTTCGTCCCACCGCAAAGAACGACGGGGTCTCGCGGTAGGCAAGCAGCATCGCGGCCCGCGACACCCGGCGCGCCGGTTCGGTCCTCGACCGCGAAAGAGCCGTCAACGTTTCAATCTCCTCATCGCTCATCGCCAGCTCGACCGCTTGCCGCCATCCTGCCATGATGAAACTCCTCGTTCAGTCAATCCTAAACGAGGAATCCACAAACAAACGTCCCGTTCCATGACCGCCAAGTTCACGGAATCGGTCGTCTAG
>NZ_JARVWW010000012.1 GCF_029846715.1 Bradyrhizobium nivariense | reverse complement strand
TCCTCGGCGTCGAGCCATTGCTGGCAGCCATGCGGGCGTGAGGCGCGGGCAGCGAACTCAATAGCGACACCGACGGCCGCCTTCGTCGCATGGAGGTGATGCGGAGCCGCGTTTTTACACAGCCTGGACCCGAAGCGGACATCAATTTTCCAAGCCAAGACTGACCAGAGCCTAGTGGCCTACGCCTCACACCCTCAAGTCAATAATCACTTCGCGGAGGTATTGGTCGTCGGGGTCACCGGCGCCGAGTTGGTGACGCCATAGTGGTCAGCCACGAAGTTACCGGGGTGGGCGTAGTTCGCCGGCCGAGGCCGTTCCGGCAGCATGGTGGCGTCCCAAGCCTCCCAATCGCTTTTCAGCCGCTCGAACACGTCTTTCTCCCGGTCCTTGAGGTTGGCCCTCTCACGTGGGTCTCTCGCAAGATCAAAGAGGAACTCGTTTCCAGCTATCCGCAAATACTTCCGATCGCCTGCGCGGATGGCGCGCTGCGATCCAGCCTTATAGCGCCAGCACAACTTCCGAGGATGCGGCTCAATGCGGGTAGTCAAGACTTGTCCGAGGTCTTCACCATCGGATGGATAACCCACGTCCGGAGAAGTGCCGGCGGCGGCTAGCAAGGTCGGCATCCAGTCCATCGTTATCATGACCTGTTCGGACACGACTGCCGCTGGAATCCGGGCCGGCCAGCGCACAATCGCGGGAACGCGAATGCCACCTTCGAGCAATTCGTGTTTCATGCCGGAGAATGGCCACACATTGGAGAATCGTTCGCCGCCGTTGTCGCTGGTAAAAACGACAATGGTGTTGCTGGCGAGACCGCTCGCGTCTAAACCCTGCAGCACACGACCGATATTGGCATCCAGACTTTGCACCATCGCCGCATAAGTTCTCTGTGAGCCGCCGTCGCGGTGCATAATGCTCCTGATCCGCTTTGACTCAGCCTCGTCGTCCGGTCCCTCCCATGGCCAATGCGGCGCGGTGAAATGCAGACTCAACAGGAACGGCTCTTTCGATTTCGCATAACCTTCAAGGGTCTGCACCGCTCGATCGCCGAGTAGGTTTGTCATGTAACCATGGCGCTCGACCGGCACCTCCTGCTCGTAGAGTTGATGCGCGAGTCCTGGGAACGGTAGTACGTACGTTTGTGAGGCTTCCCCCCCATGATTGAAATAATCGGCGCAGCAGCCGAGTATTCCGAAAAACTGGTCATAGCCGCTTTTCAGCGGACTGAAATCCGGCAGATCACCAAGATGCCATTTTCCGACTAAAGTCGTGCCATACCCGACTTTCTTCAGCAGTGATGGTAACGTGGGGTGGCTTGGCGACAAGCCAATCCCTTTCGGACTCAAAGAAGTAAGTGGCTCTTCGAGCCCAAGCGGCAAGCGAGCCTGATAGCGACCAGTGATCAAGCCCGTGCGCGTCGAAGAGCAGTCAGGCGAATTGGAATATGCCTGTGTGAATTTCAACCCCTCGGCGGCCAGCCGATCTATGTTCGGCGTTGTATAGTCCCGCTGACCATAGCAGCTTACGTCCGCGTAGCCGAGGTCATCCGCAAGGATGAAGACGATGTTCGGCCGCATCGTTTGAGCCCCGGCAGGACCGATCCGGCCCATTCCCGCGAGCGCCAACGAACTCACGGCAGTCGTTTGGACGAATCGACGACGAGAAATTGCGCTCTGCTGGACCATGGATGATTTCTCCTAGCCGGACTGAAGAAAATCGCTCATTTGTCATCAGCTTGCATCGCTTCGTCAAAATATGCGAAGCCAGCACCACTCTAGGGTCCGTTCGCAACTTACACCTACTGGTAACGGGAAAGCGTGCCCAATCGATCGTCGAAGGGCGGCGATTAGCCGCCTCTGAGAAGATGAACTTAATGTCTGTTGTATCGACTAAATCATTCGACACGAGTGCCTGACTAGCGTCCGAGTGTGGCCCATCGCGTCGGTTGGCGCAGCGACATATCCGGAATTCGGCGCAACCCGGAAGTCCACGTCAGAGGGCAAACCGACGCGATCGGCGCGTAGCGGTCCTGCACGCGAATGGCGCGCGCCGTCGAGTGCGCCATTCGCTCCTACATTCGATTTCTTGCGAAGAAACGAGCCTTAAGCCTTCAGGTCCGTGATCCGCATAATCGCGACCACGTTCCCATCATTGAACGCCTGCTCCTTTGTGTCCTTGTTGCAGGTCCAGACGAAATTCTTCTTGCCTGTAAAGATCTTTTCGTCCTGCTCAAGCCGAAGCTCTCCTTCGGTAATATGGCAGACCATGGCATTCATCATCGGGGGCCCCATGGTCTTCGATCCCGGCTGCATGATGATGTCGCGCATCGAGACGGTCTTAAAGCCGGGGATCAGTGATGGTGTCTCGCCTTCATATTCACGCACCACGACACCCGGCCAGGGCGTCGTATCCTTGTATGCCGTGGTTTGAGCGGCGGCCGGCTTCATCATGGCCGCGGAAGCCGCTGCCATTCCGATTCCCAACACTGACCTTCGATCGATCTTGCTCATCGCTTTTCTCCTAGGTTACTGCAACAAGCCGCCGCAAAACGCTGCGCGCGTGTGGAATGTGAATGTGAAATCGGGGTGCGAAACCGAAAAGGGGGCGGTCTCTTAGGGTAGCGTACCTGCCGACAGCGCTAGTACTGCTCGTTCGTCCCGAACGGTGACTTCGGCACATCCCGCTTCAGGGGCAACCACATTCTACGAGACTGGACGCGCCCTAGAAATGGGTGTTTCGCCCAAGAGGCATAATGCCTCAGTTTGCTTAGGGCCTGAAGGTCAGACCCCGGTGTCAGCAACTTCACACTGCGACCAACTGAATACGCAAGTCAGTGTCACTGTCGCAGTAAGTGCGCGGCCACGACCTATTGGCGTCGAGTTCAAGCGTTCGTGGAAAGATTGTTACGACCAGTCTGGGAGGAACATCTGATGACGACTATGTTTGTTAGACACACGGTTTCCGACTACAAGACCTGGCGGACAGTTTACGACGATTTTGCTCCGGTTCAGAAGGCGAAGGGCGTAACAGCCGAGGCTGTCTACCGAGCAGCCGAAAATCCCAATGACATCACAGTAACTCACGAGTTCGCCACGATTGAAGCTGCGCAAGCCTTCGCGGAGAGTGCTGAATTGAAGAATGCCATGCAGAATGCGGGAGTGGCGGGAGCTCCAACGATTTGGTTTACGAACAAGGCGTGAAGTATCGATCCCGGCCAAGTGCCGGGATTGTTTTGCTGTGGTGGTGCCATGTCGCCTGTTGGCCCGTTTGAGACATGCCCGCCCATCCTGAGAATGTCAGTTCACCGAGGTTGACCGGAAGTCGCCATGCTCCGGCCGAACCGACGCGAACGACCCAACTGAGACATGTGCGCCGCAGGATTGTTGCGATGCAGAGCGCGTGGATATAAAAAGGGACTACGGCGGCAAGATCGTCCGCAACGCCAACTGCGCTACGCCCCTCCCCAGCATCGGGTACCTGATCGCATGACCAAAGCGCGCGCCGTGCCCATGCCCAGCAACAGCGTGCTCGCGCCGCTCTACGCGGGCGCGGACCTTTTGGATGCCTTTGCAATTCAACTGCCGGCGGGGGCCAGCGATGATGTAGAGGTGCTGGCACGCGCCGCGCTCGAGCGACAGCCGTGGTGGATTCGTGCGCTCACGCGTGTCCGTGATGTGGTGATGGCGACAGTCGCCGTCAAATCGTCGCGCACCGTCGGTCTTGCCGCAGCGGCGCGTGGGCCGGTTATCGGCTTCTTCCCAGTGCTGTCAAAGAGCGCGACGGAGTTGGTACTGGGCGCGGATGACTGGCATCTCGACTTCCGCGTCACCATCCAACTTCGCGCCGATGCAGCAAATGGGCGCGAGCTGGTCGCGGGTACCGTCGTGCATTGCCATAACCGACTGGGGCGTATCTATCTTACGACGATAGCGCCGTTTCATCGCGTGATTGTGCCGGCCAGTTTAGAACAGGCGGCAAGAGCAATGAAGATTTAAGCATTGCTTTGGCGGTCGCGACTGGCTGTAGTCCGCCATTAGCGGTCGACGAACGAGTCTGCCTCTGGCCCTTTAGCGACGTGCGGTGACCTGTAATCCGAGTCTGAAAGGAGCGCCAAAGCACATCTGGCGGTTCATCTGAATTTATTCACGCTCTCGGTTCGCTAGGCCTAGCCATGGCCACCCGCGTCAGCATCGGAAAATGCTTGTTGCCACCTGCGAACGGCGGGAATTTCACGAAGTCCGCGCGCATGCGCTTGATCACGTCGGAGGCGAGCGCGTGCGCGAGGGCTTCCGGGCTGTCGAACACCAGCTTGTTGCGCTGCATGTGCTCGACGCGCTGCGACGGCAGCCGGTCGATCCAATCGACGCGGGTGTAGATTTCGATCTGGCGGACGTTGGGGAAGGTCCGCATGATCGATGGATGATGCTCCAGGTAGTGCAGGTTCCAGGCGTTCATGTCCTCGGCCGGGCCGGGATAGTGCACGAGGTAGCTGCATGGAGTGACCGTGCCCGGCGGGTGCTCGGCAACGTCGACCGGAAACGAGCGCGTCAGCATCACCTGATGGGTGACGTCCAATCCGGTGAGGCCGGATAGTCCGGCACCTGTCGCAAGGCTGGCGAGGACGCCGCCACGGTCCATCACCGCCTCGCACGCGAACAGGTCGGGAAACCGCAGTTGAAGCGCAAACACAGGGCCGGAGCCATCGGCTTTGAAGGGATGATCGACCGACTGTTCGAGCGGCGTGAACAGCACGCCTTCGGTCATCTCCGGGATTGATCCGGCCAGCTCCACTACGGCGGCAATTTCATCGGGATGAAGCCGCCGTTCGCCTGCCGGATCGGAGAATGTGATGAAAAGCGAGATCATGCGGGTGTTGCCTCAGCGCCTTCGTCCACGCTCACATGTGGCACGAGCGCGGCGCGAATATCATCGGGCCATGGAATCGCATGGTGATCCACCAGCGAGGTCGCGGCAAGGATCTGGCGGGCGCGCCAGCGCCTGCCATCTGCGCCCGAGACGACATGCTCCAAATGGAGAGATGATCCGCCCACCCGGACGATGCGCAAGCTGAACGTCAGGAGATCACCGAACCTCGACGGCCGGGAAAAATCGCAGGTCAGATGCACCGTGGGCGTGCCGATCTTGCGGACCGTGATCAATTGCGGCCACGGAAACCCGATCGCCGCCCAGAAATCCTCGACGACGCCATTGAGGATGTTCAGGTAGGACGGAAAATAAGCGATGCCGGAGGGGTCGCAGTCGCCGAACCTCAGCTCGCGGTCGAACGAGAACGACGTCATCAGATCGCGACGACGGGGTGCCGGATGACACCGATGCCATCGACTCCAGCCTCCACGACGTCGCCCGGCCACAGCCATTCCTGGGGAGTCCTGCCGGCGCCGACGCCTTCGGGCGTTCCGGTCGCGATGATGTCGCCCGGCTCGAGTGTCATGCCCGATGAAATGTCTGATATCAGGACCGGAATGTCGAAGATCATGTATTTGGTGTTGGACTCCTGCTTCATGACTCCGTTCTTCGTCAGCCAGAGCCGCAGGTCATGCGGATCTGGAATCTCGTCGGCGGTGACGATGCACGGGCCGAACGGCGCATAGGTGTCCATGCCCTTGGAGAAGATCCACTGGCCGGCGCGGCGATTGTCGCGCGCGGAAATGTCGATCATCACCGAATAGCCAAAGACGTGATCGATCGCTTTCTCGGTCGCGACGCGCGTCGCGGTCTTGCCGATGATGACGGCGAGCTCGACTTCCCAGTCGAGCTGCTGCGTCATTTTCGCGTTGTGCTGGATCGCCGCACCCGGACCGATCACGGAGGTCGGCGGCTTGGAGAAGACGACCGGCTGCTTCGGCAGATCCTTGTCCGTATCCAGGCTCTTGGCGGACTCCGCGACATGTGCGCGGTAGTTCAGCCCGATGCCGAAGATGTTCTTTCGCGGACGCGGGATCGGCGCCTGCAGCTTCACATCCTCGACCGGAACCGCGGAGCCGGCCGGGAAACGGCCATTGGCGGTCTCCAGGCACTCCTTGAGCGCCGGCAGCAGTGTCACGCTGTTGTCGATCAACGACAGCATGTCGCTCGGCCATGCAAAGCCAAGCGACGCACCGAGGTGCTCGACGTCCACAACCAATCCGTCAACAAGGACTCCGAGACGGGCACCGCTGGTGCCCAAGGTGTAGGTAACAAGGCGCATGAAGCTTTATCCGGCTCTTTCGGTTGAATTCTGTGTGAGGACGTCAGGCGGCAACTGGCTGGTGGCCCGCATTGTCGCCATAGGCTTCTTCCCGGTAGAAGCCGAGACTTTCGATGACAGGCAGATCGTTGAAGCAGAACAGGCAGGCATCCTCGCTGTCCGACGCATTGCCGTGCTCGTGCCAGGCCCAGGACGGAACGCAGAAGATGTCGCGCTCCTCCCACTCGAAGCGCTTGCCGCCGATCACCGAATAACCACGGCCCTTGGCGACCTGGTAGATGAAGCTGCCGGTGTGCCGATGCGATTTCGTTCGTTCGCCCGGCCGCAGCAACTGCATGCTGGCGCCGATCGTCTGCATCACGTGTCCGCCGGTGACCGGGTTGACGTAGTTCATGAGAATGCCGTCGTAGGGCGACCCATCAGTCGCGGCGGCATATTTCCGCAAGGAATCGTAGGTCGGCTCCCACTCATATTTGAACATGGGGGAATAGCCCTTCGACCATTTCCAGCCGGCCGGGCGAAGACCGGGATTGCCCCAGGTCTTGGTCGTGCCGTCCACGGGATAGCCGGAGTCTTCCTGCTGAACCCTCGGATGGACCGCGAAGAAGTTCGCTTCCAGCGCATTGACGAGCGGGATGTCGAGCCCATCCTGCCAGATGCAGACCGAGCCGTTGCCGTCGACGCCATGCTCGTGCCAGGTGCCGTTCGGCGTCAGCACGAAATCCCGTGCGCCCAGTGTCATCTTGTGACCGTCGACGATGGTGTAGGCCCCCGCCCCTTCCATGATGAAGCGCAAGGCGGACGCCGAATGCGCATGCGCCGTGGCGACTTCGCCGGGGTGCATCACCTGCAATCCCGAATAGAGCCAGCCGACCGCGGCCGATACGTCGCGGCGGCCGGGATTGTTGAGATAGATCACCCGGCGTCCCGCCTTCTCCGGCGAGACCAGCTCGACCGACCGCAGCACGTGCTCGCGCAGATCGTTGTAGCGCCAGAGCACGGGAACAGACGCCGATTGCGGCGCCCACGGCTCGATCTTGTTGGCGACCGTCCAGAGCGCGCCAGCTTCGACCTTTTCGAGGTCCTTGTAATAGGCCTTGAGCTCGGGCGTGTCCTCGACATTGGCCCGACCGACGACGTTCTCGCGCATCCTATCCTCCAAGTCCTGTCTTTCGGCTTCAACCGGCTAGAGCAAATGAGTTTGGTTGAGAGCTGATCGGGCCACGGTGGTGCTCAACCTCTCCCGCTTGCGGGGGAGGTCGGCGCGCAGCGCCGGGTGGGGGCTCTCTCCACACGGGGAATGTCTCGATTGGGGAAGCACCCCCACCCCAGCCCTCCCCCGCAAGCGGGAGAGGGAGCCCAGTGCCGATGCCGCCGCATCGTGCACACCATATGCGATTGCCCTGCCCGCGAGCGGGAGCGCACCTTCTTCGCGGTTTGCAAACAGACCTCATTTCATCATGCTTCCGATCTGAGCGGGATCGGCGTGAAGCCCTGTTCCGCGGCCTCGCCCGTTGTGCGTTCACCATCGGCGAGGTCCAGCGGCGCCAGCGGACGCCGATTGACCCGCAAATCGAAAATGTCGAACCGGTTGTAGTGCCCGACGATGTCGTGCATCTGCTTCGGTTGAATGCAGCGCTCGAGGTCGATGTCGGCGTAGACGATGCCTTCGTCGTCGATCAGGGGCGCGCCGACCAGCCGCCCGTCCGGTCCGATGATGCCAGAGAATGCGCTCGACTTCCGCTGCAAACGCGCGCGTGCGTCGGGAACGACGGTCTCCATCGCGGTGATGATCTCCTCCGACACGGTCGAACAGGAGACGATCGTAAAGATCTTGCCTTCAAAAGAGTGGGCAATCGCGCGCAACTTGATCGCCTCCGCCATGTCGTAGTCGGGGGGCGCGACGGGAAGCGAGATGTAGCTGGCGACATGCACGAGCTCGCCCTGCCCCAGCAGGGCAAAGCGCGCGAGCGTGTTGGTGTTCTCGCCGCAGGCCAAGCCTCCGAGACGCCCGATCTCGGTATCATAGACGCGCAGGCTCGATCCGTCACCGCCGGTCCAGGTCAGCTTCTCTGCCCAGGTTGGCACCAGCTTGCGGTGCTTGCCGAGCAGCGCACCGTCCGGCCCGATGAAGACGAGCGTATTGTAGATCGCGCCCAGCGAGACCGGGCTGCGCTCGTTCACGCCGAGCACGACGTAGCAGCCCGTATCGCGCGCAGCCTTCCTGACGACGTCGACCTCCGGACCCGGCACGAGAACCGATGCCTTGACGAGTTTCTCGAACCACGCACTCCCCGTGATGGGATCGGTGATCCAATTCCAATAGGGATAGCCGGGAACGAACACTTCGGGGAACGCGACGAGCTTCGCACCGTTGCCCGCCGCTTCACGGACCAGTGAAGCCGCCTTGTCGGCCGTCGCGCCCGGGTTGAGATAGACAGGTGAAGCCTGGACGGCGGCAGCTCTAAAGCGAGGCAGCTTCAGCATTGGCCCTACCCTGTCGCTGGCTCATGATCGCGCTTTCGGAGCAGAGGTCTGCAAGCGTGATAGCATGGCGCGGCGTTGACTTACTTCACATGTAAACGTATGCTATCGCATATTTCTGGAGGGTGCAATGGCTGAACGGTCTTTTGCTCGCGAGGTCGAGGATCTCCGGCTCGGCGATGGCGATACGTTCCGCGGCGAAGGCATCCTCGCCATCACCAAGGCGCTGCTGCAATCCGGCGTCGCTTATGTCGGCGGCTACCAGGGCTCGCCGATCTCGCACCTGATGGACGTGCTGGCCGACGCCAAGGATGTGCTCGACGATCTCGGCGTCGTGTTCCAGAGCTCAGCCAATGAAGCGGCGGCAGCGGCCATGCTGTCGGCCTCAGTGATGTATCCCCTGCGCGGCGCGGTTGCGTGGAAATCGACGGTCGGCACCAACGTCGCCTCCGACGCGCTCGCCAATCTCGCCTCGGGCGGCGTCACCGGCGGCACGATGATCATCGTCGGCGAGGATTACGGCGAAGGCTCCTCCATCATGCAGGAGCGCACCCATGCCTTCGCGATGAAATCGCAGATCTGGCTGCTGGACCCACGGCCCGACCATGAGTGCATCGTCAATTTGATCGAGAAGGGTTTTGAGCTCTCCGAGTTCTCGAACACCCCGGTGATGCTGGAGGTGCGGGTTCGCGCCTGTCACATGCATGGGAGCTTCGCCTGCAAGGACAACGTCAAGCCCGCCCACACCATCAAGGACGCGCTGAACAATCCCAGGCGCGACGTGAACCGCATCGTGCTGCCGCCGGCGGCCTATGAGCATGAGCAGGAGAAGATCAAGACGCGGATGCCCGCGGCTGTTGGATTCATCCGCGACAACAAGTTGAATGAATGGATGGGGCCGAAGCAGGGCAAGGTCGGCATCATCATGCAGGGCGGCATGTACAACAACGTGATCCGCGCGCTGCAATATCTCGGGCTGTCGGATGCCTATGGCGACACGCAAGTTTCGCTCTACGTCATGAACGTCACCTACCCCGTGATCGACACCGAGGTCGCGGAGTTCTGCCTCGACAAGGAGGCCGTCCTCATCGTCGAGGAAGGCCAGCCGGAATATCTGGAGCAGGCGATCAACACCGTGCTGCGGCGCAAGGACATCAACGCACGCGTCCACGGCAAGGACGTGCTGCCGATGGGCGGCGATTATACCGCGCAGGTCCTGCTCGGTGGTATCAGAGAATTCCTGGAGAAGACCGAGCCCCGACTGCTCGGCAACCGGCCGCCGGCGCCGGACGCCGCTTCCGTGCTCGATCACCCCGCCGTCGAGAAGCTGAAGCAGGTGGTGCCGGCCCGCCCGCCCGGTCTCTGCACCGGCTGTCCGGAACGGCCGATCTTCGCCGCGATGAAGCTGGTCGAGGAGGAGCTCGGCCAGCACCATGTCTCGGCCGACATCGGCTGTCATCTGTTCTCGATCCTGCCGCCCTTCAATATCGGCGCGACCACGATGGGCTTCGGCCTCGGCCCGGCCTCGACCTCGGCCTTCAACGTCAAGGCCGACAAGCGCTCGATCGCGGTGATGGGCGACGGCGGCTTCTGGCACAACGGACTGACCAGCGGCATCGGCAATGCCGTCTTCAACAAGCATGACGGCGTCTTCCTGATCGTCGACAATTACTACACCTCGGCGACCGGCGGTCAGGACATCCTGTCGTCGCGCGCGACCAACAAGCGGCGCAACACCAACAATTCGATCGTCAAGGCCGTGAAGGGCATCGGCGGCCAAT
The DNA here is from genome assembly GCF_029846715.1 of Bradyrhizobium nivariense. GTDB lineage: Bacteria > Pseudomonadota > Alphaproteobacteria > Rhizobiales > Xanthobacteraceae > Bradyrhizobium. The sequence continues at coordinate 202,230 of NZ_JARVWW010000012.1, read as the reverse complement.
GGGTGCGCCAGCTCGACCGCACCTATGACGTCGGCAAGATGCGCGACATTCTGAAGGAAGCGCTGACGACCAGGGACGAAGGCCCCAAGGTCATCGTCGCCTCCTCCGAATGCATGCTGAACAAGCAGCGCCGCGTGAAGCCGCAGATCAACAAGGCGATCAAGGACGGGTTGCGCATCGTCAAGGAGCGCTTCGGCGTCGACGAGGACGTCTGCACGGGCGACCATGCCTGCATCCGGCTCTCGGGCTGTCCTTCGCTCTCGGTGAAACAGCTCGACGATCCCTTGCGGGACGATCCCGTTGCAGCCATCGACAATTCCTGCGTCGGATGCGGCAATTGCGGCGAGGTCGCGGAAGCCGCCGTGCTGTGCCCGTCGTTCTATCGCGCCGATGTCATCCATAATCCGACCCGCTGGGACATTTTCAAATCGAAGGTCGCCATGGCCGTGATCGGCTGGCTGCAGCGGCGGCGCGATCGCCGGCGCCCCGCGCTCGAGGCGCTGGCATGAGAGACGAGACCGTCCGACTGGCCCTCCCCGCCGCGGGTGAAGCGACCGAGCGGCCGATCTCGATGGCGATCGTCGCCATGGGTGGCCAGGGCGGCGGTGTCCTGACCGACTGGATCGTCCAGCTCGCGGAGAACCACGGGTGGGTCGCGCAATCGACCTCGGTGCCCGGCGTCGCCCAGCGCACCGGCGCAACGATCTACTACATCGAGGCGATGCCACCGCTGGACGGCCGCAAGCCGATCCTGTCGCTGATGCCGACACCCGGCGACGTCGATGTCGTGATGGCGGCGGAGTTCATGGAGGCCGGCCGATCCATCCTGCGCGGCCTGGTGACGCCGGATCGCACCACGCTGATCGCCTCCAACCACCGGTCGCTTGCGATTGGCGAGAAGATCGCGCCGGGCAACGGCATCGCCGACGGCGGTGCCGTCACCGGCGCGATCGGGGTCGCCGCCAAGACCGAGATCATCTTCGACCTGAACGCGCTGGCCATCGAGAACGGCAGCGTCATCTCGGCTGCGATGTTCGGCGCGCTCGCTGCGGCCAGTGTGCTGCCCTTCAGCCGCGAAAGCTATCTCGACGTCATCCGCACCGGCGAGAAAGGTGCCAAGGCCAGCATACGGACATTTGAAGCCGCCTTTGACCGGGTTCAGACCAAGTCTCCAGACATGGCGGCGCCAGCGCAATCGAAGCCGTCCGGCAACATCTCCACTCCCGCGACGCCCGATCCGGATCTCGCCGGGCTTGTCGCCCGGCTGAGGCAGGAGCTGCCCGAGCCCGCACTCGCCATGGCCCGCGCCGGCCTGAAGAAGGTGGTCGACTTCCAGGACGTCGCCTATGGCGCCGAATATCTCGACATCCTCAAATCGCTGCACACGGCCGACCGAAACTCCGGCGGTGCCGCTCGGGGCTATACCTTTACCCAGGCCGCGGCAAAATACCTCGCCAACGCCATGACCTATGACGACGTGATCCGCGTGGCCGACCTCAAGACGCGCGCCGGTCGGCGCGCGCGCATCGAGAGCGAGCTCGAGATGTCACAGGGCCAGGTGCTCCAGACCACGGAATTCATGCACCCCCGCATGGAGGAGGTCATGGGCATGCTGCCGGTGGGCCTCGGCCGCTGGTTGGGCGCGAAGCCGCGCCTGCTCGGCTGGCTCGATCGCCGCATCAACAAGGGGCGCCGGGTGCGGACCTATTCACTGCCCTGGTTCCTGGCGCTCTATGTCGTTGCCGGACTTCGCGGCATGCGCCGCCGGTCGCTGCGTCACGCCGTCGAGACAGCTCACCGGGGCCAATGGCTCAAGGCCGCGACCGAGGCGGTCGGCACCAACTACCAGCTGGGTGTCGAAATCCTGCAATGCCGACGCCTGGTGAAGGGCTATTCCGATACCCACAGCCGGGGGCTGTCGAAATTCGACAAGACACTGGCGGCAATCAAGCTGGTCGAGCGACGCGATGATGCCGCCGATTGGGCGCGCCGGCTGCGGGAGGCAGCGCTGAAAGACAGCGCCGGCAAGGAGCTCGACGGCGTGATCCAGACCATCAAGACCTTCGCGTGACGCCCGGCACAGGATTCGATTGCCGTCCGGACCGAAGGACGTCAGGATCAGGCGGCTTGACTACGATTCCTGGGTTGCTAATCGGAGCGACAGACCCGCGATAATCCCCCATTTGACGAGACACTCTGTACTCGATGGTCATGCAAATGCCGGCTGCACTCAAAGAGAACATCGGTCCCGTCTCCGGGCAGATTGAAACCCGGCTTTGGCTTCAATTGCTGTCCCTTCATGGCGAGTTCTTCGCGTCGCTGAATGCGATGCTGAATTCGGAGTTCGGGCTGTCGCTGGCGAAATTCGACGTGCTGGCGCAGCTCGATCGCTACCGGGATGGCCTCGCGCTCGGGCAGTTGTCGCAAAATCTGAAAGTGTCCGGCGGCAACGTCTCGGGACTGGTGCAGCGTCTTCTCGCCGACGCGCTTATCAGCAAGGAAATGTCGAGCGAGGACCGCCGGTCGTTCATCGTGCGTCTCACGCCCAAGGGCGAAGCGCTGTTCAGGAAGGCAGCCGACGTGCACAAGAAGCATCTCAGCGCGCGGCTCGAGAACATCCCCGCCCGGGAGCTCGAAACCGCGCTCGGCGTGCTGCGGTCCCTCGCCTCGAAAATTCGCACCGACAGCAAGCAGCAAAGTCGCAAGAAATAATGGCCAAAGAATCCAGGAGCAGATGGAAATCGGGTCCGCCGCGGACCAGAGACCAGCTGCAGAATTACATCCCCTATCTGTTCAATCGCCTCGCCAATCGCTGGAACCTCGACCAGAACCGCGATCTGAGCGAGCACGGCGTCAACAATGTCGTGTTCCGGACGCTGTCGGTCCTGTTCATCTACAAGACCCTGACCGTCAACGAGATCGCCGTTCTCGCGGTGACCGAGCAGTCGACCGCGAGCCGCATGGTCGAGTCCATGGTGTCATCGGGCCTCGTCAAGCGCGAGATCGCGGAAGAGGACCAGCGTCGCCGGGTCGTCGCGTTGACGCCGGATGGCGAGGCGCTGCTGCGCAAGATCTGGCCGATCATGTCGAACAACTACGATCGGCTGATCGTGGGGATCGACCCCGACGACATCGAGGTCTGCGAGCGCGTGCTTGCAAAGATGGTCGAGAACATCCGTCAGAACCCGATCTGATCCGCGCTTTAAAGCGCGATGAGATCAGGTTCGATGTTGCAACGAGTGAGATGCGCTCCCTCCCTCGCTTGCGGGGGAGGGTTGGGGAGAGGGTGTCTCCACAACGGGGACGGTCCCCAAGAGGAAAGAACCCTCACCCGGCGCTTTGCGCCGACCTCTCCCGCAAGCGGGAGAGGTGAACGAGCCCGCGGCTGGTTGATTCAGCCTAAAACCATTCCGCTTACGGACCGAGACCCACAAGGCTGGTGCCGCCGCAGACATAGAGCACTTGGCCGGTCACGAAATCCGACCGCTCATCGAGGAAGAACTCGATCGCATGGGCCACATCCTCACGCGAGCCGAGCCGCCCGACCGGCACGTTACGTGCCATCCCCTGCTGTTGCTCGGACCCCTTTGGGATGATGCCCCAGAAATTGTCGGTCAGGATCGGTCCCGGCGCCACGACATTGACGGTGATGCCGCTCGAGGCGAGCTCCAGCGCCCAGGTTCGCGCCATGCCATGCACGCCAGCCTTCGTGGCGGAATAGGCCGAGCGCGTCGCCGCGCCCATGGCAGCACGCGAGCTGACGAAAACGATGCGCCCGAACCGGCGCGACCGCATCCCCTCCATCGCAGCCTGGGTCAGCAGCATCGGCGCACCGAGATGCAGTTGCGCCAGCGTCAGAATGTCCTCCGGCTTCGCATCGGGCAGCAGGTTCGGCAGAATGATGCCTGCGTTGTGCACGAGGCAATCGATGGCATGATCCCGGCAGATCTCCTGCGCGACGGTCCGCGTCTCCTCGATGCTCGTCAGGTCCGCGCGATAGGCCGCGAGCAGATCATGGGTCCAGCCTGGCTTGTCGAGGCCCACCGAGACCACGCGCTGCCCCTTGTCGACAAGCGCCCTGGCGAGCGCCTCTCCAATCCCGGAATTGCCCCCGGTGACGAGCGTGGTGCGGATCTGGCTCATGATTGGTCTCCCCCCAGCAGCATGCGTCAGACCTGCCGTCGCTTGAGGTCGCGGAGATCAAAGAACGCACCTTCCCGCATCAGCTTGGCGACATAGTCCTTGAGCCCGCCGCGCTGGATCTTCTCGGTCGCGGTGAGCGGCAGGCTATCGGCGAAGCAGATCCAGCCCGGCACCTTGTAGTAGGCCATCTGTTCCAGGCTCCAGCGGACGATGTCTTCGGCGAGCGCCCGGTCGGCACCGGCCTGCTCGGCGATGATGACCGCTGCAACCTCGTCTCCGCGCACCTGATCGGGCGTCGCCGCAACCGCAGCCTGCCGGATCGCGGGATGGCGGTTGAGGACGGATTCGACCTCGACGGCGGCGATGTTCTCGCCGGATCGGCGGATGACGTTCTTCTTGCGATCGACGAAATGCAGGTCGCCGTCCGCATCGCGCGACACGATATCGCCGGTGTGCAGCCATCCGCCGTCCCACGCCTCGGCGGTGGCTTGCGGGTTCTTCAGGTACTCCCGGAAGAAACCGTAGCGCGGGTCAGCGCCGGCCCGCCGCACCAGCAGCTCGCCCGGCGTCCCGACCGGCGCGTCATGTCCGCTATCATCGACGATACGAACGTCAACCTCGGGTGCCGGGCGTCCGAAACAGCTCGTGCCGATCTTGCGCGGCTCGACATTGGCGGCGATCACGCCGCCGCTTCCCGTCTCGGTCATGGCCCAGGCTTCAATCAGCGGAAAGCCGAAGCGCTGCTCGAACGGCGCGTGCAGGAGCTTGTCGACGCCGGCGCCAAATCCAAACCGCACGGTATGGGCCTTGTCCTGCTCGGATGCCGGCGCGCTCATCAGCATCGAGGGCATGACGCCGAGATAGTGCAGGCAGCTGGCGCGGCTGTCCCGCACCGACTGCCACCAGCTGCGCGGATGGAAGCGATCGAGCATGGTCAGGCTGCCGCCGACCGACAGCATCGCCATCAGCGACACCGCCATCGCGTTCATGTGGAACAGCGGCAGCGGCGTGATCATGCGCTCGCCGTCTGGCTTGAGATCGATCAGACCGCCGACGTCGCGATACCAGTTTCCGGAATGCAGGAAGTACTCGTTCGTCAGCACACAGCCCTTGGGCTGCCCGGTCGTCCCCGACGTGTAGAGCAGCGCGCATTCGGTCGTGCCGTCGCCCGCGGTCGCCGGCCGTGCGTCGCCGAGCGGCGCGGGAATGTCGTCGCCGTCGGTCACGACCGGGATCGGCCTGCCGGCCTGGCGGGCTGCCATCTCGACCTCGCCACGCCGCCCGGCGAGGACAAACGCCGCGCTCATCTCGGAATGCGCGATGATGTATTCGAGCTCGCTCATCCGCAAATCCGGATTGATCGGCACGACGGAGACACCGAGCGCGTTCAGCGCGAACCACAGCTCGACAAACGCCGGCCGGTTCTGGAGCAGAAGCCCGACCCGGTGGCCTTCGCCATAGCCGTGACTGGCGAACGCCGCCCGCCGGTGCTCGACCCGATCGTACATGGTGCGGTAGGAGATTTCGCCGGGCGTGATGCCATAGATGTCAGCCGTCTCCCTCAGAACATTGAGGAAGCCCGCCTGCCCTCGGCGGAGGGCAGTTTCCCGGAAACACTCGTAGACGGTGGTGGCTGCGGTCAAGATCGTCTCACATGAAGAGCTGGATGTTGCCGAACGGCGCGTCGAAATTGACGAGATCGACGCGCTTGAGCTTGATCTTCAGGGCATCGCCGACCCGGACGAAATCGTGCGACGCCCATCCCGAATAACGCTCCAGCATGTCGCCGCGCGTCTCGGTGTAGATGTAGGAGGTCCGCGCCTTGAACACGCCAGCCGCAGCGTCGTACGCGACGATGCGTGGCGCCTGCAGCAGGTGATGGCAGCGGCTCTTCGGCTTCTGGCTGAAGGTGCGCTCGCCTGACAGTCGCTCGACCCGCACCTTCAGCAGCAACAGGTCCTCGTACATCAGCGACGGCTGGAGCACCGGGTCCTGCTGCTGCCATTCCAGTGGCATCCAGTAGCGCCCCTCCGGATGAAACAGATCAAGCCAGGCCTGCCATTGCATCGTGTCGAGGAGCTCGGCTTCCCGATAGATGACGTCCGTGATGGCTTTCTCGTTGATCATTCCGCGGCCTCGACATGCTTGTCCATGTCCATGGTCATGAATTTCGCCCAGGCATGAAACTGGTTTCGCATCTGGCGCTCAGAGGTGCCGTTAATGACGGCAGTCGTGTCCGATTGCTCGCCGACCTCATAGAGCCGCCGCAAATTGACCCAGTGATTGCCGTTGGACTTCAGCCCTTCCTGCGCCCGCTCATACATCTCAAGATCGTCGTGGCCGACGATCGAGGTCGGCGCGTTGATGAAGCGGTTGTACATCAACGCGCGCTCGTAGAGCTTGTCGGGCGCGCGCCGACGAGACGATACACCCAGCTTTCGACCAGCGTCCTGTCGACGGCGATCGGAATGAAATTGCGCAGGATCTGGACCGCACCCTTGACCATGATGTTCGGGAAATAGACCGTGTTGTGCCTGACCTCGCCGAGAATCTCGTGCGCCCGCGTCTCGCCGTAAGTCGCGACCATCTGGCCGACATAACCGTCGATATCCGAATAGTTCGAATGGATCGAGTTGGCCACGCCCGTGTGGCCATGGCCGTTCGGCCAGATCCTGATGCCGCTTTGCTCGTAGAACTCGTACGGGCTCATGAAGGGACCGTAGAGCTGCACCGCCATCGGCGTCTCCGTGGAATCGCCCTGCTCGCGCTTCCAGACCTTGACCGCAGTGCCGGCCGAGCTCTCATGCGCCACCATCGGATGGCAGGTGTCGGTCTGGTTCTCGACCAGCATCTTCCAGTTGCAGGTATGCATGTAGCGGATCGGCGTCGCGACGACGGCGAGCTTTCCCTCCGGCGAGCGATCGACCATGTTGTCGATCGTCGAGAGGCTTTCGCCGAAATACTCTTCGAAGGACACGCCGTTGTCGTTCAGTCGCGCGAAAATGAAATCGCGATAGATCACGACATTCCCGACTTTCGACAGCCCCTCATTCGCCTGCGTGTCGCCGAAGCCCGTCCCCTCATAACCCTTCTTCAGGGGAATCGCGAGCAGCGAGCCGTCGGTCTTGAACGACCAGGCGTGATAGGGACAGCGGAAGAACTTCCCGGTATTGCCGCAGGGCTCGGAGGCGACCTTCACGCCCTTGTGCGGGCAGCGATTGTAGAAGACGTGGATGGAGCCGTCGGTGTGGCGGCTCGCCATCACCGGCTGGCGGCCGATATTGGCCGTGATGAAATCGCCAGGTTTCGATAGCTGGCTCGCATGCCCGACATAGACCCAGCTATTCGGGAACAGGTGCTCCATCTCGAGCTCGAAGATCTCGGGGGCGACATAGACGTCGCGATGCACCTCGGCGTCGCGCACCAGCGCCGCAATCGCGTGTGCCTTCCTCCCATATTTCGTCATGGCGCCCCTTGCCTCCCGTCAGAGATCCAACACTAGCCGTTGCGATTTCGCGCGTGACACGCAGATCTGCATGATCTTGTTCGACGCCTTCTCGTCATCGCTGAGAATGACGTCGCGATGATCGGGCGTGCCCGAGATCACGCCGCACTGGCAGAGGCCGCAATCGCCGCGCTGGCAGTCGTAGAGCACGTCGAGACCCGCAGCCTCCAGCGCCTGGATGATGGTCTGCCCGGCTGTGACGGTGACGACCTGCCCGGTCGATTTGAGCTCGACCTCGAACGGCTTGTCGGGCGAGGATGGCTGCTCCGCCTTGAAGAGCTCGTAGTGGATGCGGTCCGCCGGGACGCCCGCGGCAAGGGCGGCCGCCTTCACCGCTTCGATCAACCCCGCCGGACCGCAGATATAGATGTGGGAATTTGCGGCCGCATCACCGAGCGCCGCTGCAATGTCCAGACGGGACGCGTCGTCGTCGCAGTGGATCGACAGATCCTTGGCGCAAATCTCCTTAAGATGCGGCAGGAACGCCAATAGTCCTTGTGTGCGGCCCGCGTAGTGCAGGCGAAACGGATTTGCGCGGGCCGTCAGCTCCGCCGCCATCGACAGGATCGGCGTAACGCCGATGCCGCCGGCAAACAACAGCGCGGGCGCTGTCCCCTCATGCAGGGGAAAATTGTTCACCGGCATGCTTGCCTTGACGACATCGCCGATTTTCAGCGCGTGCATGAACTGCGAGCCGCCGGTCGAAACCCCCTCGCGCAGCACCCCCAGCGCCAGCGCACCCTCGGGGAGGCCCGGGAGGGTCATCAGCGAGTACGGCCGGTCTCCTCCATTCGGGAGCGCCACGCGGATATGTGCGCCGGCCTGCCATCGCGGTACGACGCCGTCCTCCACACCAAGCACAAGGCTCCGTATGAACGGTGTCTCCGCGGCATACGACCTCACCTTGAGCTTGAGCGGATGCGCGTCCATTCAGGCATCTCACAAGTTATATGAATTTGCATATGTTTAGACATGTAATAATTGGCTGTCAATCGTCAGTAGGAGGACAGGCTCGGATTGCCGTCCGAGGCACGCCTCATTGCTGCAGCAAGCTTAGCGCTCGCCAACTCCCCGGATCCTGCCCACGCCTCAGCGGAGGTCGGATCACTCCAAAGAACGACGCAATTGATGTTCAACTGGATGAGATTTGTGGCACTCAGGAGAGAGCACCGTCGGTCACACGTGGCGTAACGCGTACTATCTAGGTCCAGATTTGTCGCGGATGGTCCAACACCTCAATAGACGGTGAACGGCCGGCTCAAATCAGACGAGCCGTCGGAAGCCGCCGGGCGCTGCCGCGGATGCGCCGGGCGGGACTCCGGCGAGATAGTCGAGGTCGCGTCGTGGAGACAGAAGCGGCCAACTTGATCCTGTTTGGCATGGGTGCGGAAAATCAGGCGGCTCTCTTCAGGCGCTTGAAGCGCTCCATCCGGAACGGGGCAGGATCGACACAGGGGGGCGATCCGGTCACCAGATCAGCCATCAGCGCGCCCGCGCCAGGGCCAATACCAAAACCGTGACCGGAGAAACCTGTCGCGAGATAGAAGCCCGGAACGGAGCTGACCGGCGCGATCACCGGTACAGCATCGGGCGTAACGTCCATGAGACCAGCCCATATCTTCGTGATCTTTGCGTCGCCAAACGCTGGGAAGGCCTCGCGCAGATGGCTGACGCCGCCCTGAACGAAGCGCCGCGACGGATCTGGATCGAGAATGCGGACCTGTTCGAAGGGCGTAACCTCGTCACTATTCCAGCGTCGAGCCATCGACAACTCACGAAAGAACTGGCCGCCGATGCGAAGCGTCAGTTCATTCCAGCTCTTGATCAGCGTCGGCGTATAGTCGCAGAACAAGCGGAAGCTGTCCGGCGTGATCGGGGCGATGTTTGCGTTGCGTTGAGCGACGGTAAAGCCGCCGTCCATACGGCGACGGAAAGCGAAGTTGCCTGCACCGACGGCAAAATTCGGCACGCCGTCGACCGAGGACAGGCGGACGACGCTGCCAAGGATCTTCAGGACGGGAAGATCGATGCCCAGATTGCCGGCGAAGAGACGCGACCAGGCGCCTCCCGCCAGAACCACGGACGAACAGCGGATCTCACCGCGTTCGGTCACGCAACCGCTGACCCGGCCCGCCGATCGCTCGATGGAACGGACCGCACAATTGGTGAGGATATGCGCGCCCTTGGCGGCCGCTCCTCGCGCAATCGCCGAAGCCGCGATGAACGGCTCGGCCTTGCCATCGCTCGCCGTGTGCAACGCCGCGCGGAACGGCTTCGCCGCACCGGGAATCAGGGTCTTTAGCGCCTCGCCACTCACAAGGCGGGAATCGAGACCAAGCGGAGTGGCGTGCTTCAACCACACTTCATACATCGCAACGTCGGCATCGGTGTCGCAGAGATAGGCGATGCCGGCCTGTCGAAAACCCGTTTCACCGTCGATGCGCGCGTTCATGCCGCGCCAGAGCCGAAGACTCTCGATGGCAAGCGGTAACTCGGCCGGGTCGCGCCCCATCTGGCGCACCCAGCCCCAGTTTCGCGACGATTGCTCCGCCGCGATCAATCCCTTCTCGCATAAGGCAACGCTGACGCCGCGCTCAACCAGCGAGAGCGCCGTCGATACGCCAATGATGCCTCCACCGATGACGACGACGTCCACCTTCGCGGGCAGTTCCTGCGGCGTGACGACGAGGTCGGGAATTATTCTGGACAAATTGTTCTCCTTCAAGACGAGCGCATGGAAGGCATGCGGATCAGATAGCCATAGGGCGCGTAGTCATTCGTCACGCCGACGACGAGCTTGACGCGCGCCTTGACGTTCTCAAGCGTGCCCGCGAGGGCGGCGCTACCAACAAGGAAGGCAGCCAACGCAAGCGCGGAAGCACCCATGATCCTTTTGAAGCCTGTCATCCTGTTTCTCTGGAAAAATCACGGCCCTCCGGCGCTGTTACGGCAGCGCCGCGTCGGCCACCAGCTTTTGCGAATGCGGAGATCAGGTCGCTCAAAAAACGTGCACCATTCTCAAGCGACCTAATCTTCATCATTGGAGACACATCTTTCTCAATGTACAAGTTGCGAAGGTCTCTTTTTTCATAATGTGAGATTCGATGCCGGCGATCGCCCAACCGCCGTCCGGTGGAGCCTAAAGCACGATCCGGAAAAGTGCGAAGCGGTTTTCCGAAAAGCGAGCTCATTCCCGGCATTGCCGGAGTTGGATTGCCGATCATGACGCCGGGCGAAAAGCCGGGCGCCGCGCTCAGTTTCACGCTGCTCTGCGCGAAACTGAGGCCAGGCGTCTTCGAACACTACGGGGCCCTCCTGAAGGAGGAAATCGACGCAATCGTCGATCAGTAGGAAGGATCAGGGGCGCGCGGCACCGGCTCGAAACAGGCTAACGGATCTCGTTCACGTAGTGATGATGCGCAGTCGTGGCGCGGTGCTCGCTCAGGAGCGCAAGCGTACCTACTTGATCGTACGCCTCCTCCCGGATCACCAGAACGGCGTTCGGCGAAGCCAGCGCAAGTAGACGCCGATCCTCCTTGTCGGCGAGCTCTGCCAGGAGCTTCTCGCGGATCGCTGCAATACGAATGCCGTAGACGTCGAGCAGATGAAGGTAGAGCAGCGCAGGCACCTTCGCCGCCTTGTGCGGGAAATCAGGCACGCGGCGCGCAATGAGCCGTATTCGCGAATGCATCACCGGCACGCGTCCAACACGTCGGATGCGATGAAGACAGAGCAGCGGCTCACCAACGGCTTCCGTGAAGAGCACCGCCTCCTCTGCATCTGCCGGCCGCAACACCACGGACAAGACTTCGGGCGCGGAACGCTGGAGGCTGCCGTCTTCGCCGTGAAGTCGGAAATACTGGAAGAAAAAGCGCAGACTGTGTTGCGGTGCGCGGCCGGTCACGACCGTCCCGGTCTTGCGCCGGCGCACCAGCATGCCGTCGGCCGTCAGGTCCGCGAGCGCCCGGCGGATGGTGCCGACCGCAACTCCGTATCGCGCAGCAAGAGCAACCTCACCGGGAAGCACCGTGCCCGGAGACAGTTCACCCACCAGGATCGCCTCGGCGATCAGCCGCTTGACGTGCTCGTACAACGGAACCGGCAGGCTAGATGGGCCGCTCGCCGCTACTTTTGCCTGTTTACCGGTCACGCCTGCCTCATTCTTTGGAATTGACAGCAATCGGCTTCGCCTATTTCTTTATAGAATATAGAAATTAGCCGCAGCAAATGGTTTCTCTATCGCCAAGCCCAGGACAGGCCGGCTCGACGCTGGCCGATGGTTTCGCCGAGATCGAGCGCACAGCCGAGCGTGCGATCGACGATCTTGCGCGGATGGTGGCAATCGATACGACTTTCCCGCCCGGCGCGGGATACGAGGCGTTTGCCGGCTTGATGGAGGGCGCTGTTGCGGCGCTCGGCCTGGACTGCCAACGCGTCGATGTCCCCGAACATTTGTGGCGCGTGGCGGACGGCCCGGCGCAAGGGCGCAGAACCAATCTCATCGCGCGCCGCCGCTCGGACAAGCCGGTGCTCGGGCTGTATTTTCATGTCGACACCGTGCCGGCAGCGCCCGGCTGGACCGCCAATCCGTTCCAGTTGACGCGCGAGGGCGATCGCCTGATCGGCCTCGGCGCCGCCGACATGAAGGGCACCATCGCGGCCGTGCTGCTCGCGCTGCGCGCCGCCGACACGATCGGCCTTCCACTCGGCTACGACCCGATGCTGCTGCTTTGCACCGACGAGGAAGGCGGACTTTATCCCGGCGTGCGCCATCTGGCGGAGCAAGGTTTGCTCGAAGGCCATATTCTCAACTTCAACGGTGCCGCGGCGCCGCGCATCTGGGCCGGCTGCTTTGGCCTCTTCACGCTTCTGCTGCGCGTCCGCGGCAGGACAGTTCACGCAAGCGAGGCCAGGACCGCGGGCTTAGGCGCCAACGCTGTCGAGGTCGCGTTGCCGATCCTCAATGCGCTCGCAGCATTGAAACCAACAATCGCCGCGCGGACGTCCGCCCTGCCTGCGCCGCCGCACGCGACGCATCCGCTCGCAGCCCAGCTTGATATTTCCGCAGCCCATGGCGGCCAATGCGGTGGCCAGATTCCATCGCTCTTTGAAGTTCTCGTCTGTCGGCGCTATGCGCCCGAGGAAGACTTTCAGGCCGCGCGTGCCGAAATCGAGAACGCCGTGCTTGCGGCGGCCCCCGGAGCTGACGTCGAATTGGTTCTCACCGGCCACCTGATGCCGACGTCCGATCCGACAGGCCCGCACTGGCCGCGCTGGCAGGAGGCGCTGTCGGCCGGGTTCGGATACGCACCGGGCGATTTCGCCAAATGGGGGGCGACGAGCTGTTCTGATTTCGGCTGGGTGCAACAGACCGGAATGCAGGAGATCCTGCTGACCGGCCTGGTCCGGCCGGAAAGCCGCGTTCACGCGCCCGGCGAATTCACCACGCTCGCCGACATCGTCGCGCTGGCGAAATCGGTCCTTGCCTATCTGTCCGCCGAATTCCGTCCCGCCCTGTCTCCCGAAACACTCGCCGCCCGCTAACTCAAGGAGCACGCATCTATGCTGTCCGTCAGTCGCCGTCTTTTCCTTGCGGGAACCGCGATCGGCCTCGCCGGTCTGCCCAGGATCGCCTTCGCCGAAGCTCCGAAGCGCGGCGGCGTGCTCCGGATGTCGGTCGACCAGGCCGCATCGGTCATCCATCCGATGCTGGCGCGCGTGAACCCGGAATATCTTGTCACCGAACTGCTCTACTCCAACCTCACCCGGCTGAAGCCGGACATGACCGTCGAGCCGGACCTCGCGATGTCCTGGGAACCGAATGCGACGCTGACCGAGTGGACTTTCAAGCTGCGCCCGGGCGTGACGTTTCATGACGGTTCGCCACTGACCGCCGACGACGTTGTCGCCACCATCAACGCCCTCCTCGATCCGAAGACCGCCTCCCCCGGCCGGACCAATGTCGGCCCGATCAAGGAAGTCGCCGTGATCGATCCGCTGACCGTCAAGTTTACGCTCACAGGCGCCTATGCCGACCTTCCGGTGGCGCTCACCTACCTCAACGCGCGCATCGTTCCGGCCAAGGTCATCGCCGGCGATCTCGCGAGCCTTTCGACCAGCGCCAACGGCACCGGCCCATTCAAGCTGGCAACCTACGAGCCCGATCGCCGGATCGTCGTCGAACGTAACCCCGCTTACTATGATCCGGCGCGGCCCTACCTCGACCGCATCGAACTGCTCGTCTATCCGGACCGCACCGCCGAGGCGTCAGCAATGATTTCCGGTGAGATCGATGTGCTGCTCACGACCACGCCGGGTGAATATGAGCGCCTCGCCAAGGCCGATGGCGTCAAGGCCCTGCGCACCCCATCCGGCCAGTTCCTGAATATCAACCTCGGATGCGACCAGAAGCCGTTCAACGACGTGCGCGTTCGCCAGGCCCTCGCATTGGCGGTCGATCGCGAGGCAACCGTGGGCTTCGTCGCGGGCGGCTATGGCACGCCGGGCAACGACACGCCGTTGAGTTCCGCCTACCATTTCTACAAGAACATTCCCCTGAAGAAGCCCGACATCGCCAAAGCAAAGAAGCTGCTGGCCGACGCGGGCTATCCCAACGGCATCGATTTGACGCTGGTCGCATCCGACAAGCCGTCAACCCGCACGCAGCTCGGCGTCGCGGTCCGCGAGATGGCGGCCGCAGCCGGCTTCCGCATCAATTTGCAGACCATGCCGCATGCCACCTATCTCGACCAGGTCTGGAAGAAAGGCAATTTCTACGTCGGCTTCTACAACATGCAGCCGACCGCCGACGCCATTTTCAACCTGCTCTACACGTCGAACGCGGCCTGGAACGAGACCCGCTGGAACAACGCGGACTTCGACGCCGTCATCAATGCAGCCCGCGTCGAGACCGATGAAACGAAGCGCACGGCACTCTACGCCAAGGCACAGGACATGATGAACGCCGACGTCCCCTCGGTGATTTCGGCATTCTTCGACCTGCTCGCGGCGCAGCGCTCCTACGTCGACGGCTACGTGCTGCACCCACGCGGATCGGTATTCCGCCTCGACATGGTCTCGCTCGGCGCCGGCGCGCCGAGGCGTGCCTGACACCGGAGGCACTCGGTGACGCTGGCCTGGTGTGCGCGCCGTTTGATGCTGATGGTCTACACCGTCATCGTGGTCTCGATGCTGGTGTTCGCCATCACGCAGATTTTGCCGGCGGACGCCGCCCAGTCGCTGCTCGGGGAAAACGCGACGCCCGAAGTACTGGCCGCGCTCAGGGCAAGGCTCGGGCTCGGCGATCCGGCCTGGCTGCAATATGCGCGCTGGGCCCGCCACGTCTTCACCGGCGATTTCGGCATCTCGATGCGCACGAGCCTGCCGGTCGGCCCGGAAATGCTGGCGGCGCTGTCGCGCTCGCTGCTGCTTGCCGTGTCGGCCATCCTGGTCACGCTGGCCGTTGCCGTGCCGCTCGGCGTGGTGGCGGCGCTGCGGCAAGGCAGGCTCACCGACACGGGCGTCAGCCTCATTGCCTATCTCGGGGTCTCGCTGCCGGAATTCGTCACCGCGACGCTGCTTGCCCTTCTGCTGGCAGATACATGGCATTGGCTGCCGGCGACCGGCTACGTCTCTCCACTGGAGGATTTCGGCGGCGGCATCCGTCATCTGGCGCTGCCGGTGCTCACTGTCTCGTTGATCCTTGTCGCGCATGTCATGCGCATGATGCGCTCCGAGACGCTCGACGTGCTAAAATCGGACTATATCCGCGCCGCGCGCTTGAAGGGCCTGCCGGAGCGCACCGTGCTGTTTCGCCACGCCCTGCGCAACGCGCTGTTGCCGGTCGTCACAATCATCGCGCTCGACGTCGGCTACCTGCTCGGCGGCATCATCGTTATCGAGGAGATATTCGCCATTCCCGGCATCGGGCGGGCGCTGATGGTCGCCATCACCACGCGTGACCTGCCGTCGATCCAGGCGGGCGCGTTGATCATGGCCGCGACCTATGCCGTCACCAACACGTTCGCCGACATGGCCTATGCGTTTCTCGACCGGCGGATCCGCTATGACTGAGCTGTTCATCCGCCTGATGCGAAAACCACAGGGTTTTGTCGGCGTCGTGCTCCTGGCGCTGATCGCGGCCGCTTGCCTGTTAGGACCCGCATTGGCGCCCTATGCGCCGGAGAAGATCGATTTTCTCGGCCGGTTTCGCGCACCCGGCTGGCAGAACTGGCTTGGTGCTGATCAATTCGGCCGCGACATCCTGAGCCGCCTGATGGTCGGCGCGCGTTCGACCGTGCCGCTCGCTTTCATCGCCACCTTCGTCGGCAGCGCAGCCGGAGCGATCATCGGCGTCGGCTCGGCCTATCTCGGCGGACGGACCGATGAGGCCATCATGCGCACCAACGACGCCGTGATGGCGATCCCAGGTCTTCTGATGGCCCTGTTGCTGGTCTCAACGCTCGGCAACGGCGCCGGCAATGCCGTCATTGCCATCGCGGTGGCCTTCGCGCCGGGCATGGCGCGGGTGACCCGCTCGGCCGCGCTCAACGTACGCAATCAGGACTATGTCAAAGCCGCCATCGCGCGTGGTGAGGGAGCGCGCTGGATCATCTTCCGCGAGATGTTGCCGAACGTCATGGCGCCGATCGTGATCGAATCCACCATCCGCGTGTCCTTCGCCGTCATGCTGTTCGCAACGCTGAGCTTTCTGGGCGTCGGCGCCCAGCCGCCCGCATCCGAATGGGGGCTCATGGTGGCGGACGCGCGCCAATACATGCATCAGGCACCATGGGGATTGATCGCGCCCTCGGCCGCGATCGCACTCACCGCCATTGCCTTCAACCTGGTCGGCGATGGTCTTCGCGACGCCCTCAATCCGAAGGACGAGCGGTGACCTCCATACTTTCGATCCAGAATTATACGCTCGACTACATCACGACCGCCGGGCCGGTGCGCGTACTGCACGACATCTCGCTGCAGATCGCGCCGGGCGAGGTGCTGGGCCTCGTCGGCGAATCCGGGTCAGGCAAGAGCTCGCTTGCGTGGGCGCTGATGCGCCATCTACCCGACAACGCTCGCGAAGTCGCAGGCTCGCTGCAGCTGGGCGATGTCGACCTTCAGCGCCTGAGCCCGCGCGAGCTGACCAAGATCCGAGGACGCCGTCTCGGGATGGTGTTTCAGGATCCCTCGACATCGCTCAATCCGACGCTCACCGTCGGAACGCAAATCACGGAAGCTCTGATACGACATCGGAGCCTCGAGCCGCGCGACGCCAGTTCGCTCGCGATCGAGCTGCTCGGTCACGTCGATCTCAACAATCCCGCTGCGGTCATGCGGCGTTATCCGCATGAAATCTCCGGCGGAGAAAAACAACGCGTCGTCATTGCCACCGCCTTTGGCTGCCGACCCGACGTCATTCTCTTCGACGAGCCGACCACGGCCCTCGACGTCATCACCGGCGCGCGCATCCTCGAATTGTTCGCGCGACTGCGCCGGGAGACAGGCGTTGCCGCGCTCTATATTTCCCACGATCTCGCACTTGTGACGCGCGTCGCCGACCGGGTCGCGGTCCTGGAGCGCGGCCGCCTGGTCGAACAGGCGCCGGCGGCCGACATCTTCCGCGCGCCGCGCCATGCCAAAACGCGCGTACTTGTGGACGCCGTGCCCAGACCGGAACGCCGCCTTGTCCATGACAAGCCGCGTGACCAGGTCCTTCTCGCGGCCTCGGAGATCGAAGTCCAATATGGCGGCGGCGGGCTGTTCCGCGACGCGCCGCCGCCGGCCACGAAAAAGATCGGGCTTGAGGTTCGTGGCGGCGAGATCCTCGGTCTCGTCGGCGAATCCGGCTCTGGCAAGTCTTCGATGGCGCGCGCGTTGACCGGGCTTGCACGCTTCTCGGGCACAATCTCCTTCGACGAGCGCGAGATCCACGGCATGCGCGACATGAACGCCGCTTACCGCCGCGACGTGCAGATCATTTTCCAGCATCCGGATTCGTCGCTCAATCCGCGTCATAGGATCGACGAGATCCTGTCGCGTCCTCTCAAGCTCTACGGCGGCCCGCTTGCGGATATTCCCCGCCTGCTCGACCAGGTGCGCCTGCCTGCATCCTACGCCAACCGCTGGCCACATCAGCTTTCAGGCGGCGAGAAGCAACGCATCGCCATCGCGCGAGCTTTCGCCGCGCGGCCGAGACTCGTGATCTGCGACGAGATCACCGCGCCGCTGGACGTCTCCGTGCAGGCCCAGATCATCGAACTGCTGTTGACGCTGCGGGAGGAGACTGGAACCGCCTTTCTTTTCATCACCCACGATCTCAACCTTATCCGTCAGATCGCTCACCGCATCGCGGTGATGCGCCGGGGTGAAGTGGTCGATCTTCTGCCCGTCGAAGATTTCGATGCACACCACGTTCATCCCTACACCCGCGAACTGATGGCTGCGTCCCCCGTGCCGGTCGGCTGACGACAAGGATTTCCTTCCATGGATCACAACGCCAAAGCCCTTCTCGCCGGGATCGACGTGCCCGCCGCCCTCGATCTCCTGTCACGCATGGTGCAGCACAAGAGTTACTCCAGGTCGGACGGCGAGAAGCAGCTCGCAGCCTTCATGGCTGGCCGCATGCGCGAGATCGGTCTCGAGAGCGAGCTCGCAGCCTTCGGCAGTGAGGGGCGGGTCAACGCCGTTGGCCGCTGGAAGGGCCGCGGCGGCGGCAAGAGCCTGATGTTCAACGGCCATCTCGACACCAACCCGGTGACCGAGGGATGGACCGTCGACCCCTGGGCAGGCAAGGTCGACGACGCCTTCATCTACGGCATCGGCGTTTCCAACATGAAGGCCGGCGATGCCGCCTATTTCTGCGCGGTCAAGACGCTGATCGACGCCGGTGTCAAACTCAGAGGCGACGTCATCCTCACCTACGTGGTGGGCGAGCTGCAAGGCGGCGTCGGAACCTACTCGCTCGTCGAGCAAGGGCTTCGCGCCGATTACTTCATCAATTCGGAGCCGACCGATCTGAAAGCCATGACCATGCACGCCGCGGCCTTCATGTTCATCATCGAGCTGACCGGCAATACCCGTCATCTGTCCAAGCGCGAAGAGGCGGTCGATGCGATCACGGCCGCGTGCGACCTCATTCCGCGCCTCAATGCCATGAAATTCTCGGGCGCCCTCTCGCCGGAACATGAGCGGATCAATCGCGTCCATGTCGGCGTCGTCCATGGCGCGCTCGGCCGCGAGCTGCACGAATGGCGCACGCCCCAGGTCGCGGATTTCGTGCGGATCAAGGGCTCGGGCCGCTACGCACCGGGCCAGTCCGAAGCCGGGGCCTTGGCCGACATGCGCCGCGGGCTCGACGCGCTTGAAGCACGGTTTCCCGGCCTCAAGGCTGAGATCATGTCGGAGGACCGCTCCGGCGTTCCAACCATGCCGCCATTCGAAGTGGCACGCACGAGCCCGATCGTCGAGGCCGTTAACCGCGCTTATCGCGCAGTACGCGGAGAAGAGCAGCCGACGGGCGCCGTTGCCCCGAGCTGCTTCTACGGCACCGACGCCGGTCATCTGCACTATTTCGGCGGAATGCAAGGCATCGTCTGCGGCCCCGGCGGCCGCTACAACACGATGCCAGATGAACGGGTCGATATCGTCGACTTCGTCGACATGATTCGCATCTACATGCTGGCCATTTTGGAGATTTGCGGATAGCGGGCGCTCGAACGCGCGCACCTGATCCCACGAAGGATGAACGACGATGTTGTTTCCGGTCGACGAATATGAGGCGCGCGTTAAGCGCGTGCGCGAGCAGATGGCCGCCCGCGAGCTCGATGTCCTCATCGTCGACCAGAGCGAGTTCCTCGCCTACGTCACAGGCTTCTTGATCTCGGAGAACATGTACCGGGCCTGCCTATTGCCGCGCGATGGCGAGCCGATCATGATACTTCGTGCCGTCGACCTTGGCCCGTTCACCGAGAGCTCGTGGCTGTCGCGCTCCGTTGCCTTCGCCGATTGGGAAGACCCGATCCGGGTGCTCGCCGACACCATCCGTAACCTTGGCTATGCGACAGGCCGCGTCGGGCTCGACGAGGACTCCTATTGCATGCCGCTCTCCCGCTTCAAGCGTCTGTCGGCGCAACTGCTGGACGCGCGCTTTGTCGACTTCTCCGGCGTGATGGCTGAGCTCCGCGCCAGGAAGAGCCCAAGGGAGATCGCCGTGCTTCGGCGCGCTGCAGGGATCGGCGACCTCGGCATCGATGCAGCTCTGAAAGCGTCCGGCGAAGGCCGATCCGCCCGCGACACGGCAGCAGCCGTCTATCGGGTCTTCATGCAGGAAGGCGCGGACGCCGCACGGGCGGGGATCATTACCGCCGGTGTCGGCAACGCGTTCCTGCATGGCGGACTGACCAAGCAACCGCTGGCCAAGGGCGATATCCTGCATATGGAGCTGTTGCCCTATATTGACGGCTACAGCGCCCGCCTGATGCGCTCGGCCGTGATCGGAGAAATCGACCCGCGCCGGTCGCATCTCGCCCGGCGGCTCATCGATATCCAGGACCGGCAATTCGAGGCGATCAAGCCTGGAGCCAACGCCGCCGGCGTCGACGCTCTGGCGCGAAAGGCCATGCTCGCCGATGGCCTGCGCCCCGACTACCCCAACATCACGGGCTATTCGCTCGGCTGCTATCCGCTCCATAGCCCGCGCACCAGCGACTTCTCGCACATCTTCCTGCCCACGGCCGATTGGACGCTGGAGGAAGGCATGGTGTTCCACATGTACGTCTCTGCCGACGGCATCGCGATCAGCGAGACAGTGCTCGTCACTGAGACCGGGCATGAGTGTCTGACGCGCTCGCCGCGGCAAGTGTTTCAGGTCTGAAGCTGCTGGCGCGGCTCTAGACTCGCGCGTACAGAGTGGTAGGCGCGGCCAAGATAGATCAGGTTCTCCGTCGGACCAGTCTGCAGCGCCACAACGCGGCAGAACAATACATCGTGCGTGCCGACCGTGGTGACATTCGCGATCTGGCAGTCGAAGGCAACCGCACAGTCGGCGAGAACGGGTGCACCGGTTTCGAGTGTCGACCACACCGCCGTCGCGAACCGTTCCCTGGCGGGCGCCTTGCCGCCGAACAACCGCGATAGTGGCTCTTGCTGAGCTGACAGCACATTCACGCACACTATTTTGTTGGCCGTCACGCTTGCATACGCCGAGGATGCGCGGTTCATGCACACTAGGAGCGTCGGCGAATCGTCGGTAACACTGCAGACGGCGGACGCAGTGAAGCCGGCGCGACCTGCGGGACCATCGGTCGTGACGATGCTGACTGCGGCGCCGAGACGTGCCATCGCATCGCGATAATCCTCTCGGACAATCTCCGTCATCCTCCCTCCTCACGCCCCGCAGCGAAGGGCGGCATGGTGAACGCAACCTCTCGCAACACCTGCGCCAGGACGGACGCGCCGGCGGCGACATCAGCCGGCTCTGCCCATTCGTCCTCCACATGGCTCGCACCGTCCCGGCAGGGAATGAAGATTATCGCCGCCGGACAGACTTTGGCCAAATGGCGCGCGTCGTGACCGGCGGCCGACAGGATGCCCATGGCCGCAAACTCCTGGTCGCGTGCGGCCTGCGCGATCAGCTCGCGCAAGCGCGGATTGAACGCGTTCGAGGGCGCGTCGACCAGCGGCGTCACCGTAACCAGACACGGCGGTGCATGCTGACCACAGAGCGCCGTGATGCGCACACCCGCCGCGTCAAGTACGGCATTGTCCGGATGGCGCAGATCGATGCTGAAACTGACGCGCGACGGCACCACCGAAGGCGCGTTGGGCTGCACGGAGAGGCGCCCGATCGTGAACTTGATGTCGGTATCGATGGTGCCGATCTCACCATGAAGCGCGGTTGCGATGCGCGCAAAGGCCGCGAGCGCATCCCGCCTCTCCTGCTGCGCCAGCGTTCCTGCGTGTCCCTCCGCACCCTCGACGACCACCTGAAAGGTCTTCTTGCCCTGGATACCGGTGACGACGCCGATCGTGCAGGCGGCCGCCTCCAGCAGCGGTCCCTGCTCGATATGCAATTCGATATAGCTCTCCACGGCAAAGCCGAGCGGCCGGTGCGGCAGATCGGGAAAAGCCTGATGGAGACGATCGAGCGCTTCGCCAACGCTGACGCCGTCTGCATCACGCGCGGCGCGGATCGCCGCCACGTCACGTTCGCCCGTAAAGGCCTCCGAGCCCATCATGCCCGGCGCGAAGCGCGAGCCTTCCTCGTTCATCCAGGCGACGACGATGACGTCGCGCGCCGGCCTGTCGCCTTGTTCGGCCAGTGAAACCGTCGCCTCGAGTGCCGCCATCACGCCGGCCGCACCGTCGAATTTGCCACCGGTCGGCTGGCTGTCGAGATGACTGCCGAGCAGGAGCGGCGGCGCGGCGCGATCTTGCCCCGCCAGCGCCAGAAACAGGTTTCCCGCGGCATCCGTCGACGCCGTCAAACCCGCTTCGAGCGCCCAGCCGATGACGCGGCGCCATGCGGCGATCTCGCCGTCACTCAGCGCCTGACGGTTGACCCCGCCGGCGGGCGTCGCCCCGATCTCGGCAAGCGCCATCAGACGGGTCCAGAGCCGATCGGCATCGATCAGAGGGCGGATCGTCATCGATCCGCTACTTCGTGCGCATGATCTGGCCCGGCTGCGCACGCGGATCACGCGGCAGCCAGCATCCGGCCTCGACCTGGGCGATGAACTCGGCGAGCAGCGCGTTGAACGCCGCCGGTTCTTCCAGATTAAGGGTGTGCCCCGTCTTGGGAAACACCGAGAGTCCACACGCCGGAATGGTCTTCTTCAGGAAGATGCCGGGCTGGAGGCAATGATCGTCCTCATCGCCGACGATCACCAGCGTCGGCACCATCATCTTCTTCAAGCCGTCCTCGAGGTCGTAGAATGACGGCCGCCGCGCCTGAACGCCGCGCATGGTATTGGCGGCTCCGCGGTCGGAATGGGTGGCGAGGCGATTGGCAAATTCCTGCCAGCCACGCGGATCCTTGTTCTGGAACTGCACCCGGCTCGCGCCGAGGGCGTAGATCTCGGAGAATTCCTTCGCGCCCTGCTTCTCGAAATTGTCGGCGACTTCAAGGGAGACGCCGCGAAAATATTCCTCATACGCCTTCTCGCAACCATAGCCGGCGCCCGCCACCGTGAGCGACATGGCGCGCTCGGGCGTACGCAGGCCGAAATGCACTGTGCAGAAGCCGCCCATCGACAGGCCGACGATGTGCGCCTTCTCGATCTTGAGCGCGTCTAGCACGGCAACCGCATCGTCCGCGGCGAGCGCCTGCGAATAGGCCTCCACGCTCTCCGGCACCTCCGACGGGGGATAGCCGCGTGCTGCGTAGGTGATGCAGCGGTGGCGCCGGCTGAAGTAGCGGAGCTGTGGCTCCCAGCTTGCATGATTGCCGCCGAATTCATGGATGAAGAGGATCGGTGTCCCCTCGCCCGCCTCCTCCACGTAGAGTTTCACGCCATCCTTTGTCGTGATCATGGTCATCGGCATCGTCCCTAGAATTGCGGCGGCAGGTCGTTGAGCGTGCGCGCCTGCGCAACCATCTCCGGCATCAATGTGCAGAGCTTCTCGACCCAGGACTGAGGCACGGAGGTGCTGATCTTCACGAAGCGGTCGCCGAAACGCTGCGTGTGATAAGTGCCCTGGCGGATCATGATGCCCTGCCGGCGATAGCATTCGACCAGCGCCTCGGGACGGATGCCGGCTGCAATGGTCTCCAGCACGAGGAAGTTTCCGTGCGATGGCATGATCGGCAGCGCTAGTCCTTCGATCGCGGCAACCGCCTCCTCGATCATCGCCTTGTTGGCGCGGTCAATGCCGCGGACCTTCTTCATCCATTCGGCCTTGACGGAAAGCCCCGCCTGCGCCGCGCGCTGGGCGATGACGCTCGCGCCGAGGACGCTCGTGGACGTCAGTGCCAGCTCCTCGAACAAATCAGGAGAGGCGACAAGAGCGCCGATCCGCAAGCCGGCAAGGCCGAGCCATTTCGAAAAGCTGGTCGAGACGACCGAGCCTTCCGGAGCCACGTGAAGCGCCGGCGTGTGCCCATCGGCAAAATCGCGGTAGGTGCAGTCGTGCACCAGCAGCGCGCCGCAATCCCGCGCGATCGCTGCAAAGCTCTCGATCTCCTCGCGCGTGTAACGAATGCCGAGCGGATTGTTGGGATCGACCAGGTAGATGATCGCCGTGCGCTCGTCGACATGGGCCTTCAGCGCCTCGGGCGTCAGGCGGTAGTTGCAGGCCGGATCATAGATCGGAATCTCGATCACCTCGGCACCCTGCTGGCGCGCGAACAGGCACGGCCATTTCCAGGTCGGATCGGTGGTCACCAGCGTCGTGCCGGGCTTGCAGCGCGCACGGCAGATCATGGCCAGCGCGTTGACGCCGCCCTCGGTCACCAGCGCCTCTGCACCTGATGTGCCGAGGTCGGCGACGATCGCGGCGCGTAGCGCCTCGAAGCCGAGCGGCGGAGCATAGGCATTGAACTCGCCGGCCTCGATCGAGCGCAGCATCGCCTCGCGCACGGCCGGGTGGCTCTCGACGTGGTTGGTGTTCTGGCCGAGCCAGTAGAGCCCCGGCGTCGCCGAGAGCTCGTCGAAATAGCGGTTGCGGAGGAGCGCCGTGGATTGAGGTTCTGACATCGACGCCTCAGATGACCGAGCCGCGCGCGGCGATGCCGCCGTCGATCGTCACCACGGTGCCGGTGATGTAGCCAGATCTCGGCGAGGACAGGAATGCGACGAGATCGGCGACTTCCTCCGACGTAGCTGGGCGCTTGCCGGGATATTTGTCGAACAGCTCCTCCCAGCGGCTTTCGTCGCCGAGCATATCGATCGACTTGCGTTTCATGATCTTGAGCATGCGGTCGGTGGCTACCGGCCCGGGATTGACCGCGACGACACGCACCCCGTGATCGAGGCTCCTGCCGCCGAGCGCCTTGGTGAAGGACATCAGCGCGGCATTGCCGGTAGAGCCTGCGATGTAGCTTGCATCCCAGTTCTCGCCGGAATTGCCGATGATATTGATGATGACGCCGTCCTTGCCCTTCATGCGCGGATAATAGAGACGCGACAGCGTGATGTAGCCGAACACCTTGAGGTCGAAGCCGCGCCGCCACGCAGCGTCATCGAGGACCTCGAGCGAACCGGCCGGGATATCGCCGGCATTGTTGATGAGGATGTCGATGTCACCGACCTCGGCGGCGAGCTTCTCCATCGCAGCCGTGCTCGACAGGTCGAGCGCATGGATCCTGATCTTCACGCCGTGGCGGGCTTCCAGTTGCTGCTTGGCCTGGAGCATGGCCTCGCCGTTGCGGGCGGCCAGATGCAGGTGACACCCCTCGGCGGCGAAGAGTTCGGCCACCGCAAGTCCAATTCCTTTCGACGCGCCGGTGATCAAGGCGGTCTTGTTCGTCAGCTTAAGGTCCACTCCGGGTCTCCAGGATGCAAACTAGATATACAAGGTCTAGCAATTTGCATACCAAGCGACCGGGAGCTCATTCGAAGGCGGCCAGGAAGTCCAGCAGGTTGTCGCCGAGCAGGTTGACGTGATCGCGCATAGCGCTGTACGCCCGCTCCGGATCGTGGGCCAGGATCGCCTGCATGATGGCCTCGTGCTCGCGGACAGTATCGGCAATCCGGTTCGGCATGCGCGTCACCCGGCGGCGATACGCCGCCACCTGATTGCGCAGCTTGCGGGTCTGCTCAGCCAGGAAAGTATTGCGCGAGGCCTCATAGATCGCCTCGTGGAATTCCTGGTTGATATCATAGAACACATCGATGTCACCGGCCTCGCCAGAAGCCACAAGACGCTGATGAATCTCTCCAATTTCGGTACCCCAGGCCTGCGAGACGCGCCGCGCGGCAAGCCGGGCGCAGAGCCCTTCGAGCTCCGCCATGACCTGGAACATCTCGATCAGCGCCTGGGCCTTGATGCTGCGAACGGTTGCTCCCTGCCGCCCGCGCAGTTCGACCAGATGGTTGGTGGCCATCAGACGGAACGCCTCCCGCACCGGTGTGCGCGAGACGCCGAAACGCTGGGCGATCTCCTGCTCGTCGAGCCGGCTGCCCGGTTCCAGATGGCCGGCCGCGATCGCGCCCTCGAGCTTCTGGCGGAGGCCTTCGGCGAGCGTCATGCCGGGGCTTGGCGCCAGGGACTCTTGCCCGTTTTTCACGCGTCTGCCTCCGACATGTGCACCAATATCCGCCATCATGTTTCTCCAATGCCAGTATAAGTATACAAAATGGCACCCGTCTTCCAGCGAAACGACCGATTTTGTCTCGGAGGCGCGTGCGACTCCGACCTATTCGTCGTCGACCTCGCAAATCTTATGCCTCATTTACCCGGAAATCGCACTGGCACACGAGTTGCTAAGAGATTTCGACCCGGTCTGCTTTCGTATGCGAATGACCGCCGCCATTATACAAGGACATCCCGGTGCAGGCTGCCCGCCTTCCCAATCCCGGACCGATCACCGAAGCCGCGCAGGCGGACCTGAAGCCTGAGCCGCTGCTTGAACTGCGTGCGCTGACCAAGACCTTCGGCCCCGTCGCAGCGCTGTCGGGCCTTCAGGCGAACATCGCTCCCGGCGAGTTCGTCACCGTCGTCGGCCCGAGCGGCTGCGGCAAGAGCACCCTCTTCAACATCGTCGCCGGACTGGAGGAGCCGGACGCCGGCGGCATCCTGCGCTTCGAGGGCAAGAGCTACCACGCGGCCGATCTGCTCGGCCGCGTCTCTTTCATGCCGCAGCGCGACCTCTTGTTTCCGTGGCGCAACGTCGTGGACAACGCCATTCTCGCGCTCGAGGTCGAGGGCATGCCGCGCAACCAGGCGCGCGCCAAGGCGCTGAAGATGCTGCCCGAGTTCGGGCTCGCCGGCTTTGAGAAGCAATATCCCAATCAATTGTCGGGCGGCATGCGCCAGCGCGTGGCCTTGATGCGCACGTTCCTGTTCGAACGCGACCTGATGCTGCTGGACGAGCCGTTCGGCGCGCTCGACGCACTGACGCGAGCAATGATGCAGCGCTGGCTGCTCGACGTATGGCAGAAATACCGCCGCACCATTCTCTTCATCACCCATGACGTCGACGAGGCGATCTTCCTCGGCGACCGCGTGCTCGTCATGACGGCGCGTCCCGGCTCGGTGAAGCTCGAACAGGTCGTCGATCTCCCCCGCCCGCGCCGGCCGGAGATCGTCACCTCCCCCGAATTCGTCCGTCTCAAGCGCACGCTGCTGGATGCGATCGAGGAGGAAAGCATGAAATCGTTCCAATCCTCCATCGCGCAGGAGAAGACGCAGTGAACGCGGTATCAGCAAGAGAGCCACACGCCGCAGCGCACGGGATCGAGCCAGCCGAATGGGATGCCCGGGTCAAGCTTGCAGCCTGCTATCGCATGGTCGCAAAGCTCGGGATGGACGACCTGATCTACAATCACATCTCCTTGCGCGTTCCCGGCCAGGACGATCAGTTCCTCATCAATCCCTATGGGCTGCTGTTCGACGAGATCATGGCGTCGAGCCTGGTGAAGATCGATACCAACGGCACCAAGCTCGACGACACACCGCACGCCGTCAACGTCGCGGCCTTCGTCATCCATGCCGCGATCCACACCTCGAACCACGACGCGGCCTGCGTGCTGCATACCCATTCCGATGCGAGCGTCGCGGTGTCCGGGCAGGAGAAGGGCCTGTTGCCGCTCAGCCAGTTCGCGATGCGCTTCTACGACAGGCAGGCTTTCCACGACTACGAAGGTGTCGCCATCGATCTCGATGAGCAGGCGCGTCTGGTGCGGGATCTCGGCAAACACAAGGTCATGCTGATGCGCAACCACGGCATCCTCACCGTCGGCCGGACACCCGGTGAGGCCTTCATGCTGCTTTATTATTTCGAGCGCGCCGCCCGGATCCAGCTTCAGATGCAGGCGGCCGGCGCCGTGCTGGTGATGCCGCCCCACGAGGTCTGCGAGAAAGCCGCGCGCCAGTTCTGGGAGTTGCAGGGTGACATCCTCGTGCCCGGCGAACGCGAATGGCCGGCGCTGATGCGCCAGCTTGACCGCACCGATCCCTCCTATCGCAATTGATCTTCACCGCCTGGAGTATGACCATGTTGAGCCGACGCCACGCCTTCTCAGTCCTCTCCGCTATCGCGCTGGCGACCGGCTCGCTTGTAGCGGCTGCGCCTGCAGCCGAGCCGCAGAAGGCGAGCCTGCGCTTGAAATGGCTGCCGCAGGCGCAGTTCGCCGGTTTCTACGTCGCCGTAGCCAAGGGCTACTACAAGGCGGAGGGCATTGACCTCACCATCAATCCCGGCGGGCCCAATCTGCTCACCGAAAATCTGGTCGCAACCGGCGCCGACACATTCGGCCTGTCCGGCGGCACCGACAGCGTGTTCGCCGCCCGCGACAAGGGACTCCCCATCGTCTGCATCGGCGTGTCGCATCAGATCACGCCGTTCATCTTCGTCACCCGCAAGGACGGGCCGGTCAAGACGCTGCAGGATTTCAAGGGCAAGACCGTCACCACCTGGTTCACCGGCGCCAACCATGTGCTGAACGGCATGCTGGCCAAGGAAGGCATCAAGCCGGATGAGCTGAAGATCCAGCCGCAACAGGTGTCAGTGACGCCCTTCGTCGACGGCAGCGTCGATGTGGTCACGGCGACCTATTACAACGAGTACTACACCATCCAGTCCCGCATGCCGAAGGACAACCTGAAGACCTTCGTCGCCGAGGATTACGGCATCACCTTCCCGCGCGACACGCTGATCGTGGCCGAGGCCACCGCCAAGGAGAAGCCGGAGCTCGTCAAGGCGTTCTTGCGGGCTTCGCTCAAGGGCTGGAAGGATGCCTTCGCCGATCCGAAGGGCGCCGTCGACACCGTGATGGCCATAGCCCCCACGCTCGATCGCGCGCAGCAGGAGTTCATGCTCACCGAGGTGAAGCGTCTGATGACATCAGGCGCGGCGGCGAAGAACGGCATGTTCTGGATCGACGCCGACGCGGTCAAGACCGCCCACGACTTCTTCCTGAAATACGGCGTGATCTCCAAGCCGCTCGATCTCGCCGCTGCCTATGACGCAAGCTTCATCCAGAGCGTCCCGCTGGCGGATCGGCAGCCGTGAACGATCATGCGGCAACGTCGCTCGGGCAGGGCCAGATGGCGACACGGTCAGTCGCGATGCCGACTTCGCTGCTGAAGCTGCTCCGGCTCCTGCTCGGGCTCGCCATCGCGGCGGTGATCTGGGAAGGCGCGGTGCGGCTGTTCGGCATCCGGCCCTACTATCTGCCCCGCCTCAGCACGATCCTGATGGCGATCGCGGCCACACCTCGCGCCTATGTCGATGGCTTTCTGCGCACGCTTGCCGAGACGCTGATCGGTTTTGCCGCCGGCGGCGCGTTCGGCGTGATCACGGGCATCGCATTCTTCCGCATGCGTGCGCTGCGCGAGATGGTATTTCCGATCTTCGTGGTGTCGCAGACCATTCCGGTCATAGCGTTC
Source organism: Bradyrhizobium nivariense (assembly GCF_029846715.1). Classification (GTDB taxonomy): domain Bacteria; phylum Pseudomonadota; class Alphaproteobacteria; order Rhizobiales; family Xanthobacteraceae; genus Bradyrhizobium. Next base: position 173,033 of record NZ_JARVWW010000012.1, on the reverse strand, counting down.
GGCGCACTGGTGGTGCTGTGGTTCGGCAATACACTGCTCGCCAAGGCGATCATCGCGTTTTATCTGACCTTCTTTCCGGTGACGGTGAATACGCTGCTCGGCCTGGAGACGGTCGATCCCAAGCAGATGGCGCTGATGCGCAGCTTTGGCGCTTCCAATCGCCAGCTTCTGCTGCGCCTGCAGCTTCCGACCGCGTTGCCGCAGATCTTCGTGGCGTTGCGGCTTGCCGCGTCGCTCAGCCTGGTCGGTGCCATCGTCGGCGAATGGTTCGGCGACACCACCGGGCTCGGCGTCCTGCTGCTCCAGGCCATGTTCACCGAGAACGTCGTCGCGATCTGGGCCGCCCTGCTCGCGGCCGCCCTGCTCGGCACCGGCTTCTATGCGGTCGTCGCCGCGGTGGAGCGGCGGCTGATATTCTGGAATGCCGAGCAATGAGCCGCGCGCTCGCCTCCCCTTCGCTCGCCGTCCAGCGCGGCATCCTGGGCGCCGTCCTTCTGATCGCGTGCTGGGAAGGCGCGGCCCGCGGACTGCATTTGCCAGCCTACGTTCTCCCTGCCGTCAGCGACATCGTGGCGGGACTCTGGTCCAAGCGCGCAACGCTGGTCGACGCCGCCGGCTATACCCTCGTCGAAGCGCTGGTGGGCTATGGGCTCGGCTGCCTGATCGGTATCGGCCTTGCCGTCGCCATCGCATTGGTGCCGGCCCTTCGCACCGCAATCCTGCCCCTCGTGACCGCGATCAACTCTGTGCCCGTGGTCGGCTATTCGCCGCTGATCCTGCTCTGGTTCGGCATCGGCGTCAGCTCGAAGATCGTGATGGTGGCGATGGCGGTGAGCTTCACCATCCTGCTGTCGATGCTGGCCGGCCTCGATCGTGTCGATCGTCGTGCCATCGATCTCATGCGCAGCTTCGGCGCAAGCCGCTTTGGCGTTCTGTGGCGCCTGCGCCTGCCGACCGCCTTGCAGTTGCTGCTTGCCGGCATGCGCGTCTCCACGGTGCGTAGCGTCATCGTGGCGATCGTCACCGAAATGCTCGGCGCGCATGGCGGGCTCGGCTGGGTGATCTACCAGGCCGTGCTTCAGATCGACTTCGTCCAGGTCTGGGCGGCGATCTTCGTGGCGTCCGCGGCCAGCCTCGCCTTCTTCGGCCTGATCGGCTTTCTCGAACGTAAGATCCTGTTCTGGACATGATGCCATGAAACGACAGATGCATCTCGGCCTCTTCATCCTCGGAACCGGCAGCCATGTCGCAGGCTGGCGCTATCCCGGTGCGGTGGACAGTTTTCAGGATTTCGCGGCGATCCAGGAGATCGGCCGCACCGCCGAGCGCGGCAAGTTCGATCTGATCTTCATGGGCGACAATCTCTATGCCGACGCGGCCGCCCATCCTTCCTACACGCTGCGGCTCGAGCCGCTGACCATGCTTGCCGCGCTCGCGACCTCGACCAGCCATATCGGGCTCGGCGCGACCGTCTCCACCACCTACAGCGATCCATTTTCGGTTGCGCGCGTCTTCGCCTCGCTCGATCACATTTCCAAAGGCCGCGCGGCGTGGAACGCGGTGACGACAGCCAATCCGGCGACCGCTGCCAATTTCGGCACCGCCCATCCCGACCACGCCCGCCGCTATGAGATGGCCGGCGAGTTCCTCGACGTCGTCAAGGGCCTGTGGGACGGCTGGGCCGATGACGCCATCGTCGCAGACCGCGCCAGCGGCCTCTACATCGATCCGGCCAGGTTGCGCGCGATCGATCACGACGGCCCGTTCTTCAAGGTGAAGGGTCCGCTTAACATCGGCCGCGGCCCGCAAGGCCACCCTGTCGTGCTGCAGGCCGGCGGCTCCGAGGCCGGCCAGGCGCTCGCCGCGCGCACCGCCGATATCGTGTTCTCGGTGGTGCAGGATATCGACGAAGCCAAGGCCGGCTATGCTTCGCTGAAGAATCGACTGCCGTCGTTCGGACGCAAGGCCGAGGATGTCACGGTGCTGCCCGGCGTGATGCCCGTGGTCGGCCGCACCGACAAGGAGGCGTTCGAGAAGCTCAACGTGCTCCAGAGCTTCATCAGCGGCAGCAATGCGCTCGCCATCCTGTCCGATCGGTTCGGCCGGGACATGTCGGCCTACGATCTCGACGGACCGATTCCAGAGATCGCGCCGTCCGACAATTATCACAGCTTCGCCAGCGTGATGCTCGCCAAGGGACGCCGCGAGAACATGACGCTGCGCGATCTCTACAATCTCACCGCGGCCGCCCGCGGCCATTGGGTGCTGTGCGGCTCGGCCGAACGCATCGCCGATACGCTACAGCTCTGGTTCGACGAACATGCGGCCGACGGCTTCAACGTGATGCCGCCGTATTTCCACGAAGGGTTCGAGGATTTCGTCCAGCTCGTGGTGCCGATTCTGCAGCAGCGTGGATTATTCCGCGCTGATTATCAGGGGACGACGTTGCGCGATCACCTTGGCCTTAAGCGACCAGCGAATCCGTTCTTCGAGGCTTGAGCCGAAGACGCCTCATCCCGCCACGATTGCGGTGACGGGGCCCCAGCCGAGGCCTCACCGCGCGTGCAAATTCGGCAAGCCTGACGCCTGCTGCACCGCGATGGTTAATCGCGACGCAACATTCAAAATGAGACTGCCCGTTAAGCCGCGCACGGCTCCGATACGTGCGCTGCATCCGAGTTCGGTTAGCTTCCCTTCCAAGAACCGTTGACCTTGCCCGAACGCCGCACCGCGCGGCGGACGCGCGAGGGTGCGGTGAAAAACAGCGACAAGAACGCCCAGGGAGGAGAGCAATGTTGAAAGGCAGTCTAGGACTGATCGCGTTGAGCAGCCTGTTACTTTCGGGCACCGCCTTCGCACAGGAGAAGATCAAGGTCGGCGTCACCGCGACCCTCGAAGGCACCTACACCGTGCTCGGCGAGGACGGCATCCGCGGCTTCCAAACGGCGCTCAACGTGCTCGGCAAGAAGGTCGGCGACAAGGAACTCGAATTTGTCATCGCCTCGACCGACGCGACGCCCGACTCCGCCGTGCGCGCCGTGCGCAAGCTGATCGAGCAGGACAAAGTGCAGATCCTGTTGTCGCCGCTGTCCGGAGACGAAGGCATCGCGGTCAAGAATTTTGCAAAGACCCATCCAGAGCTGACCTTCGTCAACGCCGCCTCCGGTGCCCAGGAAACGACCTATGTCGATCCCGCCCCAAACTTCTTCCGCTACAACATGGATGGTGCGCAGTGGCAGGTTGGCCTCGGCAAATATGCCTATGAAACCAAGGGTTATCGCAAGATCGCAACCGTCGGCGAGGACTATTCCTTCATTTACACGCAAGTGTTCGGGCTCGTGCTCGAATTCTGCGGTACCGGCGGTCAGGTCACCAACCGGCAATGGGTGCCGCTCGGCACCAAGGATTTTGCTTCCGTCATCGCCGCGCTGCCCGATGATGTCGATGCCATCTATCTCGGCCTCGGCGGCGCCGACGCCGTCAACTTCCTGAACCAGTATCAGCAGGCCGGCGGCAAGGCCCATCTGATGGGCGGCTCGATCATGATTGACCAGACCATCCTGTCGTCCAAGGGAAACGCCAAGAATGCGCTGATCGGCACGCTGGCCGCGAGCGGCCAGGCCGACACCTGGGAGAACCCGAGCTGGCAGAAGTTCGTGAAGGACTATCAGGACGCCTTCCCGCCCAACAAGCGCTTCCCGAGCCCATCGCTGCTCGCCACCAACTATTACGGCTCGACCATGGCGTTGATCCTGGCGCTGCGTCAGGTCAACGGCGATCTCTCCAACAACCAGGCCAAGTACAAAGAAGCCCTCGCCAAGATCGAACTCGACGCACCCAACGGCAAGATCAAGCTGGACTCCAACCGCCAGGCGATCGGCACCAATTTCGTCACCGAGGTCGTCGACGACGGCAAGGGCGCGCTGTTCTCAAAGGTCGTGAAGGTGATCGCGAACGTCAACCAGACGCTAGGCTACGATCCCGCAGTGTTCGCCAAGATCGGCTTGCCAAGCCGCACGGTACCGGAATGTAAGAAGTACTGACGTAGTCTCGTTCGCGAGCGGCGGCTGACCAGGGAGAGATTTGCAAAGAGCGCGACACGTGCGCCCTTGCATTCTCCCCCCGGTTGTTGAACGCTAGCAAAAAAACGACAAGAGCTTTTGGGAGAGAAGGCATGAGCCGGGCGCTCGCCGTCTTCCACGGCCGCTTCGGTCGGGCGACGGTCTATCAGTTGAACCGCCCTTTCAACATCCACGCACATCGCGAAGGTCATTTGATCTTCCATGTCGGCGGGCGTTCCGCGTGCATCGATGTCAGCGACGGACGCTACGAACTCACCGAAGGTTCCGTCGTCGCTATCAATCCGTGGGAGCCGCATAATTTCCTGCCGTCCGATCTCGAAGGCGGCGCCGTTTTCTTCGTGCTCTATGTCAATGCGGAGTGGTTCGCGCCCGATGCGCCCGGCGCCGACCGCCTGCGCTTCGGCCGTACCCAGTTCACGCGATCGGTTGCGCTGGACAAGCATATCAGGCACGCAGCCGCCCTCGTGTGCGGCGCACCCTCGCTCAACAGCCTCGATGGCGAGCTGAGAGGTCTGATCGATATCTGTTACGACGAAAGCTGGCAGCAGGCCGCGACCGCGCGCGATCCGCGCGCAAACGGCTCCGTCACAGATTTTCGCGTGCGCAAGTGCATCAAGATGATGTCGGAGAGTCCCGGCGCCGAGATCGAGCTCGACACTATCGCGCGCGAATCCGGCCTGTCGCGGCCGCATTTCTACCGGCTATTCCGCACCCAGACCGGCGTCACGCCACACCTCTATCTCAACACGCTGATGATGGAGCAGGCGCTGGAGGCGCTGGTGGCGAGCGAAGCGCCGATCGCCGATATCGGCTTCGATCTCGGCTTCTCATCGCAGAGCGGTTTCACCCGCTTCTTCGCCGCCAATGTCGGCATGGCGCCGACCGATTATCGCCGCGCGGCCAAGGTTTTGCGCGCCTGACGGCGCGCGAAAAGATACTCACGATCAAGCGCCTCCCCGACGGCCGCATTAGGATGCGCCAAACGCGGTCCCGAAAAGAGGATCGCGCTCGATAGGGAGCGCACGTTCATGGCAGGGCTTGCGGCCGGCAACGGTCTGCGTGCCCCTTCGCCCCGCTTGCGGGGTGAGAGATGGGGTGACGTGACGACGGAGCGGCGATCATGACCCGCTTTGTCGAACGCCATCCCGCCTGGGCACTGATTATCATCATCGTGATCGCAGTGGCGCTTTGGCTGATTTTCGCGGTATGGCCGCAGGGCCTTGAAGATGCGATCGGCCGCAAGCGCGTCTTCCTCAACGCCGTCTTCAACGGCATCACGCTCGGCGGTCTCTATTTCCTGGTCGCAAGCGGGTTCACGCTGATCTTCGGCCTGATGCGCAACGTCAACCTCGCGCACGGCTCGCTCTATTTGTTCGGCGGCTATGTCGGCTACGCCATCAGCGCCTCGACCGGCTCCTGGATCCTCAGCTTCATCGTCGCCTTCATCCTGACGGCACTGGTCGGCGTCCTGCTTCAGCTCGTCGTCTTCCGTCGCATGGAGGGCCAGGACCTGCGGCAGACCATGGTGACGATCGGGCTCTCGATCGTGTTCGCGGATCTCATGCTGTGGGCATGCGGCGGCGACTTCTATCAGATCCAGACCCCGAACTGGCTGATCGGGCCTGTGGAACTGCCGCTGGTCACCGCGGTCAAATCCTCGGGCGAGCCGGTCTATCTCCGCTATCCGCTGGTCCGGCTCGTGATCTTCACCGCCTCCATCGTGATCGGCGTGGCGATGTGGCTGGCGCTCAACCGCACGCGGATCGGCATGATCATCCGCGCCGGCGTCGACGATCGCGACATCCTGGCTGCGACCGGGGTGCGGATTCAGCTCGTCTTCGTGGTGGTGTTTGCGCTCGGCGCCGGGCTTGCCGGCATCGCCGGCGTCGTCGGCGGAACCTTCCAATCGCTCTCGCCCGGCGAGGATATCCGCTTCCTGCTCGCCTCCCTCGTCGTCGTGATCGTCGGTGGCATGGGCTCGATCCCGGGGGCCGCGCTGGGCGCGCTCATCATCGGCCTCGCCGAGCAGCTCGGCTCGGTCTACATCCCGACCTACGCCATCGTCGTGACCTTCCTGATCATGGTGCTGGTTCTGGCAGTTCGGCCGCAGGGCCTGTTGGCGAGGCGCTGACATGTCCCTCGCTCACGACGCCCGCGTCACGGTTCGTCCCACCGCTGCGGTGCAGCGTCCCAAATTGCGCGGATGGCCGGAGATCGACAATCCTGCAATCTGGATCGTCGCGGCCATTCTGCTGATCATGCCGCTGATCGCCAACGGCTTCTTCCTGATCGAAATCTTTGCGACCACGATGATCCTCGGAATCATGGCGCTGAGTCTGATGTTTCTTGCCGGCTATGGCGGCATGGTCAGCCTGATGCAGCTCACCATCGCGGGCTTCTCCGCCTATATGGTCGCGGTGTTCGGCGTCAGCGGCAACGCCAATATCAGCCTGGGCTGGCCGTGGTGGCTTGCAGTCCCGATGGCGCTCGCGCTCGCGACCATCTTCGGCACGCTCGGCGGCGCGCTCGCCGTGCGCACCGAGGGCATCTACACCATCATGATCACGCTCGCGATCGGCGCGGCGTTCTATTATTTCACCAACCAGAACTGGGCGATCTTCAACGGTCATACCGGCATCAACACCGTTGCCACGCCACATTTCTGGGGCGTCAACTGGCGCGCCGACATTCCCTTCTACTATATCGTGCTCGCGGTAGCCGCACTCTGCTACCTCGCCGTCGACTACATCTCCCGCGCGCCGTTCGGCCTGGCGCTGCAAGGTGTACGCGACAATCCCCGCCGCATGGCGGCACTCGGCTTCAACGTCAATGCGCATCGTGTCGCGGCCTACGCCTTCGCGTCCTTCGTCGCGGCGCTGGCCGGGGTGCTCCAGGTCTGGAATTACCGCCAGATCTCGCCGGGATCCGTGAGCGTTGGAGCCTGCATCGATATCCTCATCATCGCAGTCGTCGGCGGCATCACGCGGCCCATCGGTCCCTTTATCGGCGCGCTGATCTTCGTGCTGCTGCGCACCTTCGCCCTCGACTTCCTGGTCAAGCTGGGGCTCGACGGCAACCGCTTCCGGCTCCTGATCGGCCTCGGCTTCCTCGCCATCGTGTTCTGGTCCTCGGACGGCGTCATCGGGCTCTGGCAGAGCTGGCGGCACCGCCAACGTTCCGCCGCGGCCCGTTCAAGCGGACGTCACAGCCAGGGATCCGGCCATGGATAGCGTCGCGCAACGCCTCTCTGCCGTCGGCGCCGGCGCGGCGCTGGAGCTTCGCGGCGTGACGCGCCTGTTCGGCGCGCTCGCGGCGCTCACCGATGTCACCATGACCGTCCGCCCCGGCGAACGGCGCGCCGTGCTCGGCTCCAACGGCGCCGGCAAGACGACGCTGTTCAACTGCATCACCGGCGACTTCCCGCCCTCTTCCGGCACCATCCGCTTCTTCGGCGAGGACGTCACGCACTTCCCGCCCTACGAGCGCATCCGCCGCGGCCTGCGCCGGACTTACCAGATCTCCGCGCTGTTCCCCGGCCTCACCGTCCAGGACAATGTCTATCTCGCCTGCCGTGGCGTCTCGCGGGGGCGCTTCTCGTTTCTCCGCCCCGGTCAGAACGACGCGCTGATGCACGCGGCCGACAATCTCGTGCAGGCCGTCCATCTCACGGGCGTGAAGGATCAGCACGTTGCCGAGCTCGCGCATGGCCAGCAGCGCCAGCTCGAGATCGCACTGGCGCTTGCCGGCGCGCCGCGCTTCGTCCTGTTCGATGAACCAGCCGCGGGACTGTCGCCGACCGAGCGTGCCGAGCTGATCGAGATATTGACCTCGCTGCCGGCGCATATCGGCTACATCATCATCGAGCACGACATGGACGTGGCCCTGCGCGTCGTCGAGAGCGTCACGATGATGCACAACGGGCGCATCTTCAAGGAGGGCCGTCCGCAGGAGATCGAGTCCGATCCCGAGGTGCAGGAGCTTTACCTCGGAGGCGGCCATGAATGAAGCCCGCCGCTCCGCCGCCGCGCTCGAGGTCCGCGGCCTCGACGTCTACTACGGCCATTCGCATGCGCTGCAAGGCGTGGACCTGACGCTCGATGCCGGCGTGTTCTCGGTCGTCGGCCGCAACGGCATGGGCAAGACCACGCTGTGCAAGGCCATCATGGGGCTGGCCCCGGTCAGCGGCGGCTCGATCCGCGTCCGCGGCGATGACATCACCCGGCGGCCGCCCGCCCACATAGCCCGACTCGGCGTCGGCTACGTCCCGCAGGGACGGCGGCTGTGGCGTTCGCTCAGCGTCGACGAGCACCTGCAGCTTGCCGCCGGCTTGCGCCGCGGCGCCTGGACGGTCGAGCGCATCTACGAGACGTTTCCGCGGTTGGCCGAGCGCAAGGATCACGGCGGCGGCCAGCTCTCCGGCGGCGAGCAACAGATGCTCGCGATCTCCCGCGCGTTGCTCACCAACCCGCGGCTCCTGATCATGGACGAGCCCACCGAGGGGCTTGCGCCTGTTATCGTCGCCCAGGTCGAGGAGATGCTGCTACAGCTTGGCGAGGACGGCGACATGTCCGTACTTGTGATCGAGCAGAATATCGGCGTGGCTACGGCCGTGTCGCGCAACGTCGCGATCATGGTCAACGGTCGCGTCAACCGCATCATCGATTCGGCGCGGCTCGCCGCCGACCGCGAACTGCAGCGGCGCCTGCTCGGTGTCGGATTGCACGCCGAGCTCGAGCTCGACCTCGACGTGCCGGCGGCGGGTACGGAGGCGAAGCCTGCCCCGCAGCAAACGCGTCCAGGCGGCCCGATCCGCATCTACATGTCTAACCCGACGCCGCCGACGCGCTGGTCGCAGCCGGTGCCGATCGCTCGTATCGAGGCCGCGGCCCGCACGCTCTCGACACAGGTGATGCGTCTCGACGAGACGGCACGGCGCAGGCGCGAACCGGTCGCGGCGCAAACGCAGGGCCCCCCGGTCGTGCTCGTCGTCGGTACGCTCGACACCAAGGGCACGGAGCTCCGCTTCATCCGCGACATCATCGCCGGGACCGGCCTGCGCACGCGGTTGGTCGATGTCTCCACCAGTGGCAGGCACGCGGCCAGCGACGTCTCCGCCCAGGAGATCGCCTTGAACCATGGCCGCGGCGGATCGGCGGTGTTCGGACCCGACCGCGGCGCTGCCGTCACCGCGATGGCCGAGGCCTTCGTCAGCTGGCTGCGGCGCCAGAGCAATGTTGCCGGCGTGATTTCGGCGGGCGGCTCGGGCGCAGCGTCACTGGTCGCGCCGGGGATGCGGACCCTTCCTGTCGGGGTGCCGAAGCTGATCATCTCGTCCGTCGCCTCCGGCGACGTCGGGCCCTATGTCGGCCCTGCCGACATCACCATGATGCATTCGGTCGCCGACGTGCAGGGCCTCAACTCGATCTCGCGCGCCGTGCTCGCCAATGGCGCCCATGCGCTGGCCGGCATGGTCAAGGCGCGCCTCGATCAGCATGCACGGAAGGATGGCGGCGACAGCGGATTGCCGTCGGTTGGCATCACCATGTTCGGTGTCACCACGCCCGCGGTGCAGAAGATCGCGGCCGACTTGCGCGAGGATTTCGAGTGCCTCGTCTTCCACGCCACCGGCGTTGGCGGCCGCTCGATGGAGAAGCTCGTCGATTCCGGACAGCTCGCAGGCATCATCGACATCACCACTACGGAGGTCGGCGATCTCCTGATGGGCGGCGTGTTCCCGGCCACCGACGACCGCTTTGGCGCCATCATCCGCAGCCGGGTGCCATATGTCGGCTCGGTGGGCGCGCTGGACATGGTGAATTTCGGCGCCCCCGAGACCATCCCGGAGCGCTACCGCGGCAGGAAATTCCACGTCCACAACCCGCAGGTCACCCTGATGCGGACCACGGCGGAGGAGAACGAGCGCATGGGGCACTGGGTCGCCGATCGGCTCAACCGGATGGACGGCCCGGTGCGCTTCTTCCTGCCCGAGGGCGGCGTCTCCGCGCTCGACGCGCGAGGACAGCCATTCTGGGATCCGGATGCCGATGCGGCGCTGTTCCGCACGCTGGAGCGGAACGTGCGGCAGACCGCCAACCGTCAGCTCATCCGCGTCCCCAAGAACATCAACGATCCCGAGTTCGCCTCCACCATTGTCAGCGCGTTCCGAACATTGTTCGGCCGCGCCGGGGCGCGCCGGAGACTAGCGAGGTGACCGATGGCCCGGTTTGAACGCGCTGCACTGTTGAAACGGTTCCGCGACATGGCAAGGCGCGGCGAGCCCATCGTCGGCGGCGGCGCCGGCACCGGCCTGTCGGCCAAGTGCGAGGAAGCCGGCGGGGTCGACCTCATCGTCATCTACAATTCCGGTCGCTATCGCATGGCCGGCCGCGGCTCGCTCGCGGGATTGATGGCCTACGGTGACGCCAACGCCATCGTGCTGGAGATGGCCGGCGAAGTGCTGCCCGTTGTGACCAGGACGCCAGTGCTCGCCGGCGTCAATGGTACGGATCCGTTCCGCGACATGGATCTTTTCCTGGACCAATTGAAGGCGCTCGGCTTCGCCGGCGTGCAGAACTTTCCGACCGTCGGACTTATCGACGGTGTGTTCCGCGCCAATCTCGAAGAGACCGGCATGTCCTATGCGCTGGAGATCGACATGATCGCAAAGGCGCGCGAGAAGGACCTGCTGACGACGCCCTACGTCTTCAGCGAGAAGGAAGCCGCCGCGATGGCGATCGCGGGCGCGGATATCATCGTCTGTCATCTGGGCCTGACGACCGGGGGCACCATCGGCGCGCAGACCGCGCTCAAGCTGAAGGATTGCCCGGCGCACATCGACACCTGGGCCTCCGCCGCGCTCAGCGTCAATCCGGACATTCTGGTGCTCGCCCATGGCGGCCCGATCGCCGATCCGGACGACGCCGATTTCATCATGAGGAACACGCACAACTGCCACGGCTTCTACGGCGCCTCCTCGATGGAACGGCTGCCGGTCGAGCGGGCGCTGACGGATCAGGTGCGCAAATTCAAGGCGATCGGCGCGCGATAACGCCGAAAGGTCGAGGGAGGGAAACATGTCAGGGACTCTGGTCGGTGAATTAATCCTCTGGCTCATCGTCGCCGTCGTGGTGATCGTGGTCGGCGTCTACATCGTGAACTGGCTCTATCACCGCTCGTCCAAGGAGACCTCATTCGTTCGGACCGGCCTGCTCGGCGAACGCGTTGTGATCAACGGCGGCGCGTTCGTGCTTCCGTTCATCCACGACTACACGCCGGTCAACATGAACGTGCAGCCGATGGGCATCGTGCGCTCGCGGCAGGACGCCGTGATCACCCGTGACCGCATGCGCGTCGACATCGAGGCCGATTTCTATGTCCGGGTCCAGGCGACCCGCGAAGCCGTGTCGATCGCGGCCGCCACGCTCGGCCGCCGCACCATGGAGCCCGAACAGCTCCACGCCCTCCTCGCCGGCAAATTCATTTCAGCCATTCGTTCGGTTGCCTCGGAGATGACGCTCGAGCAGATGCACGAGCAGCGCGGTGAGTACGTCGCCCGCCTCAAGGCGAACGCGGCAGAGGCCCTCGCCCAGAACGGACTCGAGCTGGAATCAGTCGCGATCACCGATCTCGACCAGACAGATCTCGAATTCTTCAACCCCTCGAACCGCTTCGACGCCGAAGGTCTGACCCGCCTGATGGAGGACATCGAGGCCAAGCGCAAGCTGCGCAACGACATCGAGCAGGATTCGATGATCAAGATCCGCTCCCGCAACCTGGAGGCCGAGCGGCAGGCCCTCGAGATCGAGCGCGAAAGCGAGACGGCGCGCCTCGAACAGGAGCGTGACATCGAGATGCGCCGCGCCCTGCAACGCGCCGAGGTCGCGCGTGAGCGCGCCCTGCGCGAGACCGAAGCCGAGCAGGCGCAGATTTCCGCCCGTGAAACCATCGAGAAGGCGCGCATCGCCAACGACCAGGCGATCGCCGAAGCTCGCATCGCCTCGGAGCGCGAGACCCGCCAGCGGGAGATCGAGCGCACCCGCACCATCGAGGAGAAGGAGCTGCTCGCACGGGAGGAAATCGAGAAGGCCCGGATCGCCAACCAGCGCTCGATCGATACCAGCCGCATCGCCTCCGAGCGCGAGGTGCGCCAGCGCGAAATCGAGCGGATGCGGACCATCGAGGAAGCCGAGATCGCCGCCCGCGAGGCGATCGAGAAAGCGCGTATCCAGCAGGATCGCGTGGTGACCGACGCCCGCATCGCCAACGAAGAGGAGACCCGGCGCCGCGAGATCGAGCGGACCCGCGCCGTGGACGAAGCCGAGATCGCCGCCCGCGAGGCGACCGAAAAGGCCCGCATCGCCCAGACCATGATTGTCAATGTCGAGCGCATCGCATCTGATGAGCGCACCCGCGCGCTGGAGATCCAGCAGGTGCGTAACATCCAGGAAGCCGAGATCGAGGCGCAGCGCGCGGTCGAGACGGCGCGCATCGCCCGCGAGCACAGGCTCGCCGCCGAGCGCATCGCGGCCGAGCAGAATACCCGGCAGTTGGAGATCGGACGCAACCAGACGCTGGAAGTCGCAGAGGTCACGGCGCGCGAAGCCACGGAAGCTGCCCGCATCGCCCAGGAAGAACGCGTTCGCTCCCTGGAAATCGCCCGCAACCGGGCCGTCGAGGAAGCCGACATTGCCTCACGCGAAGCCATCGAGGCCGCGCGGATCGCGCAGGAGAAGTCCGTTGCAGCCGAGCGTATCCAGGCCGAGCGTGACACGCGCGCGCTCGAGATCGAGCGCACAGCCGTGATCGAGGCCGCCGAGTTGAATCGGCGCGACGCCATTGAGCGCCAGCGCATCGGCGTCGATCTCGCGCTCGAAGCCGAGCGGATCACGTCCTCCAGGAAGCGCGAGGTACTCAATATCGAGCACAAGAAGGCGATCGAGATCGCGGATGAAGACCGCGTCATTGCGCTCTCGACCAAGAGGTCGGAGCGCATCGACGCCGACCGCCAGGTCAGGCAGGCCGAGATCGTCGCGCGCAAGGAGGTCGAGACCACGGACGTCTCGCGCGAGCAAGCGCTGGAGGCGGCGCGGATCGAACGCCGCCGTTCGATCGAACAACTCGAAGTCGCCCGCGTCCAGTCGCTTCAGGAAGCCGAGATTGCGGCGCGCGAAGAGGTCGAGCGCTCTCGCATTGCCTCCGATCGCGGCCTGGACGAGGCCCGTATCGGCCGCGAACGCGAACTGCGCAAGCTTGAAATCAATCGCGAGAGGGAGGTCGAGACCGTTCTGATGGAGAAAGCGATTGCCATTCACCTGAAGTCGTTGGAGGAATCCGCGGCCAAAGCCTCGGCCGAGGAAGCGCGGGTGCATGCCACCGAAGCCACCGAGCGCGTCATCACCGCGCGCGAGAGCGAGATCGCGAAGCGCCGGAAGACCGTGGAGATCCTGATCGCCGAGAAGCAGGCCGAGGAAACGCGAATTGCCGCGGAAGCCGAGCGGATCCGCGCCGCGGTCGAGGCCGAGGCGCAGCGCATGCTCAACGAGGCCGAGAACGTGCTGACCGACCAGGCGCGCTACTCGCTGTTCCGTAGAAAGCTGCTCGACCGCATCGAGGGCATCGTGCGCGAGAGCGTCAAGCCGATGGAGAAGATCGAGGGCATCCGCATCCTCCAGGTCGACGGCCTCAACGGCAACGGCCATGGCGGCAATGGCGGCCGCAGCGCCACCGACGAGGTGATCGACTCGGCGCTGCGTTACCGCGTCCAGGCGCCGCTGATCGATTCGCTTCTGGCGGACATCGGCGTCGAAGGCGGCAGCCTCGCCAAGATGCCAGGCCTGATCCGGGAAGCTCGCGACATGCAGGGCATCAAGGACTCCGCGCGCAAGGGTGGCGGCGGTGGCGAGAAGCCGGCCGCTGCGCCCTCGCCTTCAGCCGACGGCGAGCCGCCCGCCGAGCGCAGCCCCCGGAAGAAGGGCTGAGGTCGCACCATGGCCCGCGTCTACGTCTCAACCGTCGTCAACGCGCGCAACGACCGCGTCTGGGCGCGGGTGCGCGACTTCAACGGTCTGCCAAACTGGCATCCCGCGATTGCGGAAAGCCGCATCGAGGGCGGCGAGCCCTCCGACAAGATCGGCTGCGTCAGGGATTTTCGTCTGCGCAACGGCGATCGTATCCGGGAAAAGCTGCTCGGCCTGTCCGATTACGACATGTTCTGCACCTACTCGATCCTCGAATCCCCGATGGGGGTCGAGAACTACGTCGCGACGCTGCGGCTGACGCCGGTCACGGATGGCGACCAGACCTTCATGGAGTGGACCGCCGAGTTCGACTGCGCCCCCGAACGCGAGACGGAGCTGGTCGGCAATATCGGCGGCGGCGTGTTCCAGGGCGGCTTCGACGCCCTCAAGCGCCAGTTCGGAGGGTGAGCGCCGTGCCGCATGTCGTCAAGAGCACGATCCTGGATGCGCCGACCGGCTCCGTATGGGCCGTGCTGCGCGATTTCAACGGGCATGATCGCTGGCATCCGGCGGTCGCGGCCTCCACGATCGAGCGCGCGCAGCCCTCAGACAAGATCGGCTGTGTCAGGCGCTTCAAGCTGCAGGACGGCTCGGAGCTGCGCGAGCAATTGCTGACGCTGTCGGATCTGGAGCGGACCTTCAGCTATTGCCTGCTCGATACGCCGGTCCCGATGTTCAACTACGTAGCCCACGTCCGCCTGCTGCCCGTGACGGACGGCGACCGTACCTTCTGGCACTGGGAATCCCGCTTCTCGACGCGGCCGGAGGACAAGGACCGCATCACCCACATGGTCTCGGAAGACATTTACCAAGCGGGATTCGAAGCGATCCGTCGGCATCTCAAGGAGGCCGTGTCAACATGACTGTGACGGTGAAGACCTTCACGAGCTCGAGCGAGGCCGCTGCCGCGCTGTCGTCCGATCGCAACGCGCGCTATCTCGGCGGCGGCACGCTCGTGATGCGCGCACTGAACGAAGGCGACATCTCGATCTCGACCGTCGTGCGCGCCAATGACCATGCCTTGACGCGCATCGACCCATCCGGCCCGCGGATCACACTGGGTGCTGGCGTGACTTTCGCCAGGATTCTAGGCGAGCGCGACCTCGCTTTCCTGCACGCTCCTGCCCGCTCGATTGGTGGCCCGGCGGTGCGCAACATGGGTACGGTGGGTGGCAATCTGTTCGCACCCAATCCCTATGGCGATTTCACTGTCGCCCTGCTTGCGCTCGACGCCACGGTGGCCCTGCAAGGCGGCTTTGGATCGCGCGACATTCCAATTGAGGAGTTCTTGCAGTCGCGCGAGAGGCAGGCGGGCACGCTCGTGATGTCGGTGTCGTGCACGCGACCGACACGCGCGGAGGCTTTCCGCTACCGCAAGATCGCACGGATCAAGCCCAAGGGCGGCTCGGTCATCACGCTCGCCGCACACCTGCCTATCAGTGGCGGACGGATCGCCGGGGCGCGAATTGCGTTGGGATCGATGGCGCCGACGCAAATTCGTGCGCGGGCGGCCGAACGCGCTCTGGAAGGCCGCTCGCTCGATGCCGCGACCGTTGCGGCCGCAGCCTCTGCAGCCGCGGAAGGAACATCGCCGTCTGACAACGCGCTCGGCAGCGCCTGGTACCGCCGCGAGATCGTCGGGGTACATCTGCGTCGTCTTCTCTTGGGTCAGGAATAGATCGCATGGCCAAGACTGCCCTGCAATTTCGTCACAATGGCAGCGATGTCGCCATTTTCGTTGATGGCGGCACCAACCTGCTCGTTGCGCTTCGCGAATTGATCGGCGACATGACGCCGAAGTTCGGCTGCGGACAGGGGGGCTGCGGCACGTGCAGTGTCCTGATCGACGGCGAGCTCCATCTCTCCTGTCTGACGCTGGCCGAGACCGTCGCCGGCCGTTCCGTCGAGACGCTGGATAGCCTGAAGCAGGGACCCAACCTGCATCCGCTGCAACGCGCTTTCGCCGAGAATTTTGCCGCCCAGTGCGGCTATTGCACGCCGGGCATGCTGATGGCTGCCAAGGCACTGCTCGACCGCAATCCCTCCCCGAGCCGCGCCGAAGTCGTCGAGGCGATCTCCGGCAACATCTGCCGCTGCACCGGCTACGAGCCGATCATCAACGCAATCCTCGCCGCCTCCGGCGGCCGGGCCAGCGCCTGAAGGACCAGATCATGCTGGAACTACGCAAAGACATTTTCGCCGACGAGCGCGACGACAATCTCAAGGAGATCGGCAAGGGCACACAGCGCCAGGACATGCTCGGCCATGTCACGGGCACATCGAGCTATTTCAACGACCACAAGCTCCAGGGCATGCTGCACCTGAAAGTCGTCCGCTCGACCCATTCGCATGCAAGGATCCGGCGGATCGACACCGCGGACGCCGAGCGCTCAGCCGGCGTGCGCCGGATCATCCGCGGCTCCGACGTGCCCCGCAACCTTAATACGCTTTTGAGCCTGATCAATTTCGGTAAGGACGACGAGCCGTCGCTGGCCGTCGACAAGGTCCGCTACAAGGGTGAACCGATCCTGGCCATCGTCGCCGACAGCGAGCGCGAGGCCTTCGAGGCGATCACGAAGGTGCGGATCGACTATGAACCGCTGCCAGCCGTGTTCGACGTTGAAGATGCGCTGAAGGCCGGCGCACCAGTCGTCAACGATACTTATCCGAAGAATGCCTTCATTTATCACGACGTCTATGACCACCAGAAGCTCCGCTTCGGCGACGCCGATGCCGCACTCGCGACCGCCGATCACGTGCTCGAACAGCGCTACCAGATGTCGCCTATCGAGCACGCGCCGACCGAAACCAACGGATCGATCGCGGCGCCCGACACCAACGGGCGCTATGTCGTCTATACGTCGACGCAGGCACTGTTCTTCTCGGTCGACACCTGCGCCAAGATCCTCGACGTCCCCTCCAACACTTTCCACTTCATCGGCGGCACCGTCGGCGGGGGCTTTGGCGGCAAAGTCGATACCCTGACCGAGCCGCTCTGCATCCTCGGTGCGATGCTGACGGGACGTCCCGTGCGCTACGTGTTCGGACGCGAAGAAGAGATGCAATACGGCCCGCCGCGTGGCGCCGAGCGCATCTACATCAAGGATGGCGTGATGCGCGACGGCCGAGTCGTCGCGCGAAAGGTCCGCGCCTATTTCGACAGCGGCGCATATACGCGGCTCTCGAGCTATGCCGCGGTGAAATGCGCAGCCCACCTGCCAGGGCCCTACACCATCCCGAACGTCTATGGTGACGTCTACTGCGTCTTCACCAACCGCACGCCGGCGACCGCGATGCGCGGCTTCGGCGTCACCGCAATGGATTTTGCGATCGAGTGCCAGATGGACAAGCTCGCGAACCTCGTCGGCATGGATCCGATGGAGTTCCGCATCCTCAATGCCTATCGCGACGGCGACATGAAGGCGCACCGGCGCGAGGCCAAGAACACCGCGCTGATCGAGTGCGTCCAGATCGCTGCCGAGAAAGCCAAATGGCCGATCCGCGACGAGTTCAAGCGCGCCTCCTCCCGCAAGGACGGTGGCGGCAGCCGTGCCGCTATCCCACGGACGCCTGCCGACGCCTACGCAGCGACAACCGCGCCCGCACAGCAGCGCACGACCTATGATCGCCTGCCGACGGCCGCGTTGCACGAACCACCGCGCGAGCCCCCACCACCCGCGCCGCCCTCGCCGCCGTCACCGCGACCGGCGTCGCCCTCGCATGGGGCGGGTCGATTCTCATCCGTGTTCGGCACCAGGAGGCGTTGAGATGACCCGACATCGCGGACGCGGCATCGCGTCGGTCAACTATCCCATCGGCATGAACCTCGGCGGCGATCCCAGCCAGGCCCTGGTTCATTCCAATCCAAGCGGTAAATTCACCGTGGCGCTATCCTCGATTGATCTCGGCCAGGGCATGAAGTCGGTAACGCGGCAGATCTGCGCAGAGACGCTCGGCGTGCCCGTCGAGGACGTCTATGTCGACACCGCCGATTCCGACACCGGCCCGCATTGCATGGGCTCGTTCGCCTCGCGCGGCACCCATCGCGTCGGCAATGCCGTGATGGCGGCGGCGCGCGAGGCGCGCGGCGTGATGATGGAGGCCGCAGCCGAGGAGCTCGAGGTCAATGCCGCCGATCTCGAAACCGACGGGCGTGGCAACATCCACGTCAAGGGCGCGCCGCACCGCTCGATTTCCACAAAGGACGTCGCCATCGCCGCGCAGTTCAAACAGGGCAAGACCATCGCGGGCCGTGGCATCTTCCTGGTGCCGCTGTCGAACGTCGACCCCGAGACCGGCGAGATGTCGCCGGCGACCTGCTACGCCCATGCCTGTCTTGTCGCCGAGGTCGAGGTCGACGACGAGACCGGCGAGGTCACGATGATCCGCATGGACTCTGCCTATGAGCTCGGCCGCGCGCTCAATCCGCGCTTGGTCGAGCAACAGCTCGTCGGCGGCGCCTGGATGGGCGTCAGCCACGCGCTCTACGAGACGCCCGAACCCTATTATCCCGACCCTATCCACGGCCCTCGCGACTTCGTCGAATATGTCATGCCTGGTCCTGGCGACATCTGTCCGCACGACATCGCCGTGTTGGAACGCCCCGCTCCCGATGGCCCCTTCGGCGCCAAGGGCCCCGGCGAAATGTGCGCGAATCCCGTATTGCCGGCCGTTGCGAACGCCATCTTCAACGCCGTCGGTGTCCGCATCGACGATTTGCCGATTACGCCGGAGAAGGTGCTGCGCGCGATCAAGGCCGAGGGCGGCGCGCGCCCTCAGGCGCGGCGCTGAGGTCTCGATGGCCGTCCGCAGCAACATCGTCGGCATCGACAGTCCCGAGGCACTGGAGAAGGCGCTTCGGGCGGCCTATTACCTCGCCGACGAGGGGCTAGCCACCGCGGCCTATCTCGGGCTGGCACTCGGCAAGCCATTGCTGCTCGAAGGTGCGCCGGGCGTCGGCAAGACCGAGGCCGCCAAAGCCATTGCCGCTGTACTCGGCCGCCGCCTGATCCGCCTGCAATGCTACGAAGGCATCGACGCGTCCGCCGCGCTCTACGAATGGAACTATCCGCGCCAGATGCTCGCAATCCGCCAGGCCGGCGATGAGAGCATCGATATCTACGGCGAAGCATTTCTGATCGAGCGACCGATGCTGGCGACGCTGCGCGCGCCTGACTCAACTGTGCTGCTGATCGACGAAATCGATCGCGCCGACCAGGAGTTCGAAGCCTTCCTGCTCGAGTTTCTGTCCGACTTCCAGATCTCGATCCCAGAGCGCGGTACGGTGCGCGCCTCGGAGCGCCCGGTCGTGGTACTGACCTCAAACCGCACGCGGGATCTTCATGAAGCCTTGCGGAGGCGGTGCGTCTATCACTGGATCGACTATCCCTCCGCCGAGCGCGAAGCACGCATCGTGATGATGCGCGCCTCCAGCGTTGCCGAGGGGACCGCGCGAGCCGTCGTCGCGGCCGTCGAGAAGCTGCGACGCGAGCCGCTAAGCAAGGCGCCCGGGATTGCCGAGGCCGTCGACTGGGCTGAAGCCGCCACGCTGCTGCACAAGGGCGGCGCACGCTGGCCCGATGCCTTCAGGCGCTCGATCGGCGTTGCCCTGAAAGACGAGGAGGATCTCCACTTCATTTCGCCGCGCCTCGACGCCCTGCTGGCGGAGGCCTCTGCATGAGCGCCGAATCCGAACTGCCGCGCGCTGCGCGTGTCTTCATCTCCTTCGTGGGGCTGTTGCGAACCAACAGATTTGCCGCCGCACCGGAACAGACGACCTCGTTCCTGGCCGCGATCCCGTTGCTCGGCCCCCGCAGCCTGGAAGACATTCGGCAGGCAGCCCTCGCAACCCTGGCGCCTCCGCCGGAGCGTCGTGCAACGTTCGACCGGCTGTTCGATCTGCACTTTCGCGGAAACGAGGCAATCGAACGCGTCGATGACGGGGAGGACGACGAGACTGTTCGGCTCCAAGAGGAGGCCCGCGGAGACGACGAGCCGCTGTTGTCGGACGAGGCCAACGAGTCCGGTCTCGCGGCTGCGCGCGCGGAAGCCCTGGTCGAGCGCCGCTTTGCGCAGCTCTCGAGCACCGATGCGCTGCGCCGGCTGTCCCGTGAGGCGCCCAGGCGGCTGCCGAAGCGGCGCGGCCATCGCCGCATGCGGGCCCGCCGCGGGCCCTACGCCGATTTGCGCCGCACCCTGCGCGACTCCGTTCGCAGCGACGGCGAAGTCCTTCGGCTGGGACGTTTGAAGCGGCGGCAGCGCCCACGCAAGGTGTTGCTCCTGATTGACGTCTCCGGCTCGATGAAGACCCGCACCGAAGAGAATATGAAGCTCGCGCACACGCTGGTGCAGGCGGCGCCCAACGTCGAGGTCTTTACCTTCGGCACGCGGCTGACCCGCATCACCCGCCCGTTGCGTCTCAGGCGGCGCGAGCAGGCGCTCAACGCCGCGGCCTATCTGGTCAGCGACTGGGACGGCGGCACCCGAATCGGCGATGCGCTTCAGGCCTTTCTCGCCGTGCCCCGCTTCGGCGGATACGCGCGGGGCGCCGCCGTGATCATCGTTTCCGACGGCCTGGAGCGCGGCGAACCCGATGCGCTGCGCGATGCGGTAGCGAAACTATCGCGCCGTGCGTGGCGCGTGAGCTGGCTGACGCCGCTCGCGGCTGGTCCCGGCTTTCGCCCGCAGACCGAAGCGCTGGTCGCGATCGAACGCTTTGTCGACGACCTCGTCGATGGTGGATCGAGCGCGTCGATCATCGCGCATGTGCTGGCGCTGGGACAAAGGAGAGTTGCGTGACCGACATCGTCGATGGGCACCATCATATCTGGCGCCAGGCCGACCTGCCCTGGCTGGTCGGTCCGATGCAGCCGCGCATCTTCGGTCCGTACGAGCCGATCCGGCGCGATTACCCGATCGAGGAATATCTCGGCGATCTCAAAGGTAGCGGCGTCACCCGCTCGGTCTATGTCCAGACCAACTGGGCCAATGACCGCTTCGAGGACGAGGCCGCTTGGGTGCAGCAGACCGCCGAGGAGCACGGCTGGCCGCATGCCATCGTGGCTTACGCCGATTTTTCAGTGGACGACGTGCGTCCGCAACTCGACCGCCTGAAGCGCTATTCCCTCGTACGCGGCGTCCGCATGCAACTGCATTGGCACGAGAACCCGCTTTATCGCTTTGCCGCGCGGCCGGATCTCTGCACCGATCCCGTGATCCAGCGCAACATCACCTGCCTTGCGGACTACGGCTGGAGTTTTGACCTCCAGGTGTTCACGCCGCAGATGCCGGACGCCGCGCACCTTGTGGAAGCCTGCCCCAAAGTGACCTTTATCCTCCAGCACGCCGGCATGCTGGAGGACGTTTCACCCTCAGGCCGCGCGGCGTGGCGCGCCGGGATGGCCCGCCTCGCCGCCTGCCCGAACGTCGTGTCGAAACTGTCGGGGCTCGGAACCTTCATCCACCGCAACGACCCCGCGCATATCGCATCCGTCCTGACCGACACGATTGCGATCTTCGGCGCCGAACGCTGCCTGTTCGGCTCGAATTTTCCAATCGAGAAATTGTGGAGCAGCTACCGCGAGCTGATCGATGCGTTCCGTGCCGCCGCCGCGCCGCTGCGCGATGATCAGCGCGAAGCCGCTTTCAGAACCACCGCCATGCGCGTCTATCGGCTCTGAGCGCCGAGGAAACGAACGAGAACGGACACAGGGAGGGACGGAATGCCGCTGGAGATCAAGATCCTGGACTATGGCGATATCGAGCTGGAATCGAGCTTTCTGGTTCTCGGCCGCGACTGCGGCCGCACCCGCCGCGTCCTCACCCTCGGCTTCCTGATCCTCGGCGGCCCCTACCCGGTCGTGGTCGACACCGGCTACCGCTCCAACCAGATCATGGAGACGCTGGGCATGCGCGGCCTGCAGTATCACGAGCACATGATCGAAAACCAGCTTGCGCGGCACGGCGTGCGCATGGGCGATGTGCGCTTCGTCTGCCACACCCATCTGCACATCGACCACGCCGGCAAGGACGATCTGTTCCCGATGAACACGACCGTCGTCGTCAACCGCCGCGAGCTTGAGTATTCCGTATCCGGCTTGATGCATCCGCAATATCCGGCGCCGGATATCAAGCATCTGATCGACCGTCTGCACACCAAAAGCGCGCTGCGCTTTCTCGACCTCGAGATCACGGGTCCTATCGAGCTGATGCCGGGCGTCTATTGCGACGCCGCGAATGCGCACACGGAGGGCTCGATGAACGTCATCGTCGAAACCGCCGACGGCATCGCCACTATCTGCGGCGACGTCATCTATGATTTCAACGACCAGATCGTTACGCCCTTCAACGAGATCCACGACTGGGAGCCGCGCACCACGGGCAACCACGGTACCACCAAGCGCGCGGAGAAAGCCGCCATCAAAAAGCTGCTCAGCAATTCGCGCTATCTGCTGCCGGTCCACGACCGTCCCGCCAAGATCGAAGGCGGCAACGTCGTCGGCCGGCTGCACGACCACGTCCCTGGACCGATCGTGCAGTCCCTGCCCCAGCGCAACTGGTTTCCGGCTTGAGGCTTTTACCTGCGCATGATCTTGTCGGCAAACCGCTCCCCACTTTGCCGGATCATGCTCTTGAGGATCGACCGATGACGCACGTCACCTTGCGCTCCGAATTCGAGACCCTGATCGATCCTTACGCGCCAGTCGCGCAGGTCGGCACCGGTTTTGACTTCACGGAGGGACCGATCTGGCATCCGGTCGATCACCATCTGCTGTTCTCGGACATGCCGGGCGACGTTCGGCGGCGCTGGGATACGCGGCGCGGCGTCGCCGAGGTCAAGCGTCCCTCGAACAAATGCAACGGCATGACCTATGACGCCGAGCTCAATTTGATCGTTTGCGAGCACGCGACATCCTCGTTGATCCGCGAGCGGCCGGACGGGCGGCGCGAGGTGCTGGCCTCGCACTTTAGGGGACAGGAGCTCAACAGCCCCAACGACGTCTGCGTGCACTCCTCCGGCGCGATCTATTTCTCCGATCCCTGGTATGGGCGCATGCCGGTCTACGGCGTCGAGCGGCCAAGGCAGCTCGGCTTCCAGGGCGTCTATCGCGTCGTGCCCGGCGCCGAGCCGAAGCTCGTAGTGGACCGCAATCTGTTCGACCAGCCGAACGGGCTGTGCTTCTCGCCGGACGAGAGGCTGCTCTATGTCAACGACACCGTGCAGGCACTGATCCGCGTGTTCGATGTCAATCCCGACGGTTCCCTGTCGACCGCGCGGGTGTTCGCGAGCGGCATCCGCTCCGAGCTCGAGCCCGGCTTGCCCGACGGCATGAAGTGCGACCAGCACGGCAATGTCTGGGTCACCGCGCCCGGCGGGGTGTGGGTCTATTCGCCGGGCGGCGAGCTGCTCGGCAAGCTCCGCGTGCCTGAACTGGTCGCCAACCTCGCCTGGGGCGGCCCGGATTTCCGCACGCTCTACCTGACATCGACGCACTCGGTCTACGCCATTCCCACCAAGGTCGGCCCGCGCCACGAGCCCTATATGAGCGGCAAGCGAGGCAGCGGCACTGCAGCCGGCGGCTCTGCATCCGCCGCACCCGTCCTCGCCGACGGCGAGATGCAGCTCGACCCGCGACGCTGTGCCATGATCATCCAGGATCTCCAGAACGACGTCATCATGGACGGTGGCGCGTTTGCCGATTCCGGCGCGCCGGGGCATGCCCGCCAGCAGCACGTCGTCGAGAATGTCCGCCGCCTCGCGGAGACCGCGCGGGCGCGCGGCGTCGCCATCATCCATGTCTGGTTCGTGGTCGAACCGGGCGCGCCCGGCGTGACGCTGAATGCGCCGCTATTCGAGGGTCTCGTCGACAGCAAGGCGATGGTGCGCGGAAGCTGGGGGGCCGCACCGGTGTCAGGCCTCGAGCCGCGACCCGGCGATTTCGTGGTCGAGAAGGTGCGAATGAGCGCCTGGGAGGGCACGCGGCTCGAAACCATCCTTAAAGCCACCGGCCGCGACATGATCATCAACACCGGCGCCTGGACCAACATGTCGGTCGAGCACACGGCGCGGACCGGGGCCGACAAGGGCTACTTCATGATCGTCCCCGAGGATTGCTGCTCGACCATGAATGCCGACTGGCACACTGCATCGATCAACTTCGCCATGCAGAACGTCGCCGTCGTGACCAAGGCCGATGCGGTGATCAAAGCGCTGGGATGAACGGTGGCAAAGCTCCTGCACCTGTCCTGCTCGCCCCGCGGCGACTCCGAGTCGAGCGCCGGCGCGCGCGTTTTCCTTGACGGTTTTAGCCGAGCCCGGCCCGACTGGGACGTGGACGTTATGGATCTCTGGCGCGAGCGCCTGCCGGAATTTTCAGGCCCCATCGTCGAGGCCAAATATGCACGGATGAAGGCGCAAGCCTTCAACGACGCGCAACGGGACAGCTTTGCGGAGGCCGAGCGTATGGCGCTCCGCTTGGCGCTCGCCGATCGGGTGCTGATCTCGACGCCGATGTGGAACTTCAGCATTCCCTATAAGCTCAAGCAATGGTTCGACGTCATCGTCCAGCCCGGGCTCACCTTCCGGTTTGACCCGTCCCTGGGATACATCCCGTTATTGAAGGACCGGCCGACCATTGTCGTCATCGCCAGTGGCAGCGATTTCGCCACCGGAATGAACCGCGGGCGCATCGACATGGCAACGCCTTACCTGCGCGAGATTTTGCGCTTTGTCGGTATCAACAATGTCCGCTTCATTCCGATCGGGCCAACCATCGGACCGCAACAGCCCATCGAGGCTGCCCGCGAAAGAGCTCATCAACGCCTGGCCGCAATGGGCGCGAGCTTCTGATGCACTCCGCAGGCGACTCGACGTTACGGTAGATTATCCCGCAGAAAAATGTCGATACGGATACGCTCCTGGTCGGGGCTGATGGGTTCACCCGAACAATGCGCGAGCAGAACTCGCGCCGCAGACCGTGCCTCGTGGCCGGGGTCCTGGTTGATTACGGCATCGAGCGTGCCGCGGACCAGGAAACGCCGCGTGTGCTGGGTCAGCTCATGGGCAATCCAGACCACCTCGCGCGCGCGTCCCGAGGCCTCGAGCGCGTCCGCAATGCCGCGGTTTCCGGCACCGCAGCAGTATATGCCGCGGAGATCGGCGTGACGTGCCAGCAGCGCGGCCGTGAGCTCCCGCGTGCGCTCGCTGTCGTCGCGGCCCTCGATCACCGATAGCCCGAGCAGGTTCGGATACTCGCTGGACAGGATCTGGTGGAAGCCGTATTGCCGCTCGGTGTGATCGCGCAGCGACAATGATCCCGCGATCACGACGACCGTCCCCTCGCGGCCAGTGAGAAACCGTCCCATCAGCGTAGCAGCCGTGCGGCCTGCGGCCGGATTGTCGATGCCGACATAGTGCAGGCGGCGCGAGCTCGGCGCGTCCGACACAAGGGTCACCACTGCGACCCCGCGTGTGGCGAGCTCGTCGATCGCGGCGCGAACCCTGGGATGATCTAGCGCGATGACGGCGACGCCCTGATAGGCGGGCGACAGGTTTTCCAGCGCGGCGGCGAGTACATCCGGATCGAACACGTCGACATGGAGGATATCAATGAAGCCACGCTGGCCGGCGAGCCAGTCCGCGGTGCGCTGGACCTGCTCGGTCAGGTTGGTCATGAAGCTGTTGCTACCGGTCGGCAGCACGAAGGCAAAGCGGAACGTCTGCCCGCGGGCAAGCCGAGCGGCCGCGACATCGGCACGATAGCCGAGTTTTGCCACCGCGGCCTCGACGCGCGCGACGGTCTTGGCACGAACGCCCTCGCGCCGGTTGACGACGCGGTCGGCGGTGGCGAGCGAAACACCCGCCGCGCGCGCGACGTCTTCAAGCGTGGCGCGAATCACCGGCCGGGTCGCAACAGCCGTCATTCGCGCGCTGCCCACAGCATGCCGCGCGTCATCAACGTTCGGATCTCCGGTACGTCGAGCTCGTAGGCGCGGTGGCCGAGCGAGCAATAGAACACCCTGCCCGCGCCGTATCGCTTCTTCCAGACCACAGGCATCACCACCCCGTCGATCCAGGGCGCGTGCTCGCCGGTGAAAGTCGTCGTCGCCAACACCTCGTTGGCGGGGTCGACATGCATGTAGTATTGCTCGGAACGATGCTCGAAACTTTTCAGGCCCTTCATGATGGGGTCATCCGGCTTCGTCAAGTCGACCCTGTAGTCGATGATGTTGCCGGGATGCGCAACCCACTGCCCGCCGCACAGGAACTGGTAGTCGACGGAATCGCGGAACGCGTCGCCCATGCCGCCGTGATGGCCGGCGAGCCCGACGCCGCTACGCACTGCCGCGCAGAGATTGAGCGCCTCCGCCTTCTCGATCTTCGACATGGTGTAGATGGGGATGATCAGCGACAGATCATGAATTGCGGGATCGGCGAACGCCGCCGTCGTGGTTTCGGTCCGCACCTCGAAGCCTTCCGCCTTCAGCCAGCCGCGGATCATCGAGGCACAGAGATCGGGATCATGTCCCGGCCAGCCGCCCCATACAATCATTGCCTTGCGCATGTTTCTGTCCTCAGTCGATCTGTCCGGTTTCGCGCCCGGCCGGCAGCATCGCCGGCCGCTCGACGCAGCTCTCGATCTTGACGCGGCGTCCTTCGTCGGCGGAGGTCTGGAACGCCTCCATCACCTCCAGCACATGGAAAGCGAGCGCGCCGCTAGCGCGGTGCGGCCGATCGTTCAGGATCGCAGAGGCCATGTCGGCGGCGCCGATGGAACGGAACTCACCGTCGACATGACCGTGAGTCAGCGGCACCGGCTCCCATTCACTGCCGGTCTTCGCAACCTGCACCTCGCCGCCGAAGCGGTTCGGATCCGGCACCAGCATGCTGCCTTTGTCGCCATAGATCTCGATCGGCGCGTGCCGGTGCTTCGGCACATCAAAGCTCATCGCGATCGAGACGAGCGCCCCGCTCTCGAATTCGAGCGTGCCGGCGACATGGGTCGAAACTTCGACCGGGATCAGCGTGCCGTTCATCGGCTGGCTGGTGACCAGCCGCTCGGATTTCGGGCGCGCGGTCGAGCCCATCACGCTCGCGACCGGGCCGAGCAGCTGCACGAGATCGGTGATGTAGTACGGGCCCATGTCAAGCATCGGCCCGCCGCCGTGCAAATAGTAGAAACCCGGCGCCGGATGCCAGCGCTCGTGGCCGGGGCAGCCGAAGAACGCGCTGCCTCCCACAGGCGTGCCTATCGCGCCATCGTCGATCAGCTTGCGCGCGGTCTGGTGCCCACCGCCGAGAAACGTATCGGGCGCGCAGCCGACGCGAAGGTTCTTCTGCGCGGCGAGATCGATCACCTTGCGGGCTTCCGTGACGTCGATGCCGAGCGGCTTCTCGGAATGAACGTGCTTGCCGGCGTTCAGCACCGCGAGGCTGACGTCGGTGTGGGCGAGTGGCACGGTGAGGTTGATGACGATCTCGACGTCGTCTCGCTTGAGCAATTGATCGACCCGCATCGCCGGCAGCCCGAAGACGGCGCCCTGCCGCTCCGCCACATCGCTGCGCATATCGGCGAGCGCCTTGATTTCCATCACCGGGAAGCGCTGGGCTGCCTTCAGATAGGCAGTGCTGATATTGCCGCAGCCGATGATTCCGACGCCGACTTTTCTCATTGTGATCTCCGTGAGATATCGCTCATCCCTTGACCGCGCCTGCGGTGAGACCTGCGACGATGTGTTTCTGCGCCAGGAGGAAGAGAATGATCGTCGGCAGGATGGTAAGCGTGATGAAGGCCAGGATTAGATGCCACTCGGACGAATACTCGCCCTGATAAACCATGATACCGAGCGGCCAGGGATAGAGCGCGTCGGTATTGAGCATCACCAGCGGCAACAGATAGGCATTCCAGCTGTTGACGAAGGTGATGGTCCCGACGGTCGCCAGGATCGGCCGCGATAAGGGCAACGTCACATAGCGGAAGAATTTGACATAGCTGCAGCCGTCGACCAGCGCGGCCTCCAGCAGTTCGTAAGGGATGTCCTTGAAAAAACGCCGCAGCAGCAGCACGCTCATCGCAAGACTGAAAGCCACCTGCGGCAGTGCAACGCCAAAATAGGTATCGAGCAGGCCGAGATCGCGCACCTTGATGAAGAGCGGCAGCACCGCGGTCGCGGCCGGAAACAGCAGGCCGAGCGTCAGGTAGCTCAGCAGCATCGAGCTGCCGTAGAACTTGATATGAGCGAAGGTGAACGCCGCCATCGAGGCGACGATCAGGGTCAGGGCCACCGTGAGGGTCGAGATGATCAGCGAGTTGCGCAACAGCTGCCAGTAGCGCCCGGAGAATAGGATGTCGGCATAGTTCTGCCACTCCCAGTGACGTGGCAGGCCGAACGGATTGACGCGCAGCTCGCCGAGCGATTTGAAGCCGCCGAGCAAGGTCGCGAGCAGCGGCACCAGCACGAACACGGCAACGACGGCGAGGAACACCGCCTTGAACAGCACGGCGGGATCGAACGGCGAGCGGTTGGTCTCGGCGCTACTCATCGCGCATGAACCATCGCTTGTACGTGAACGCAAAGGTCACGCAGATCGCGAACAGAATGACACCGATGGCGCTGCCGTAGCCGACCCGCATGCGCGAGATGCCATTGTTGTAGAGAAAGCTCACCATCGTGTTCGAGGAGTCCGCGGGCCCCCCGCGCGTCAGCGGCATGACGAGGTCGAACAGCTGCAGCGAGCCGACAATGGCGAAAAACACGGAGAGCCGGATCGTCGGATAGAGCAAGGGGATGACGACATGGCGCAGGGCTTGCGACCGGGTCGCGCCGTCGATGCGGGCTGCCTCGATCAGGCTCTTGTCGAGGCTCTGAAGCGCCGCGATGAAAAGCATCATGTGGAAGCCAAAGTACTTCCACACGATCACGATCAGCACCGCCAGCATCGCCGTGTCGGTCGAGGCCAGCAGATGCGGAGGCTCGGCGCCGAAGGTGCGCCAGATTGAGGCGACAAGGCCGTAGTCGCCGTCATAGACGAAGCTGAAGATCAGCCCGGTCGCGATCTCGGCCAGGATATAGGGCATGAAGAACAGCGTGCGCAGCGCCACCGCCCCACGAAAGCGTTCGGCGAGCATCAAGGCCAGCGTGAGCGCAAGCGGCAGCTGGATGGCGAGCGAAACAGCAATGATCAGCCCATTGTTGCGTAGCGCGAGCCAGAAGGCGCGCGTCTCCAAAACGAAGCGGTAATTGTCGAAGCCAATCCAGTTGCTCGGCCTGCCGAACCCGTTCCAGTTGAAGGCCGAGTACCAAGCTGCTTCGCCGATCGGCAGCACAACGAACAACGTGAACAATAGCAGCGCCGGCGGCAGGAACAGGATGAGCACCGTGAGCCTGCCGTCCCAACTCGGTCCACGGACCGTGACCTGCTGGACCATCCCGCCGGCAACGCCCATCGCCGACACGCTCGCGGTCCGCCGCGCCACCGTCAGTTACCCTGCTTCCAGGCCGCCTGGATCGCCTTGGCGGCGTCTTGCGGGCTCATGCTGCCGCCGGCGATCTCGGCGGTGACGTCGTTGACGACGCGGCCGACCGACGGGCCGAGGCTCTGGTCATAGAAGTTCTGGTGGTAGTTCGACTTCGCCAGATTGGCCGCGATCAGCTTCATGAAGGAGTTGTTGAGGCCGACGTCTGCGCCCTGCACCACCGGGATAATGAAGTTGCCCGCGGCAAGCCGCGTCTGCACCTCCTTGGAGACGAAGTATTTCAGGAAATCGACAGCCTCCTTCGGCGAGCCCTTTGTAATCAACCAACCGGTGATGCCGCCGAGCGTATCGGTCGGCGCGCCCTTGCCGCCGGTCACGACCGGGAAATCGAACCAGCACATCTTGTCTTCGTTCAATCCGACCTTGTCAGCGGCGAGAGCGCGCTGCAGATGATAGACCGTGCTGATCGCGAGCGTCATCGCCGCCTTGCCGTCGCCGAAATAGCCGACGGCCTGCGGATTCTTGAAACCGAGGAAGCCATTCTGGAACGGCTGGAGATCGACGAGTTGCTTGAACAGCTCGCCGGATTTCTGGAAGGTTTCCCCGGCGAAGCCGCCGTCCTCGCCGCGCAGCGCCGCATCGAACGCCGCTTTGCCGCCGATGCGCACCGCAAGGTGCGTCCAGTAGAAGTGCAGCGGCCATTTGTCGGCGCCGCCGACCACGATCGGGGTCACGCCGGCAGATTTCAACGTCTTCACGGCAGCAAGCAGATCGTCCCAGCTCTTGATCCCGGCAGGGTCGACCTTCGCCTTGGCCATCAGCTCCTTGTTGCAGAGGAAGCCGACCTGCGAGAGCGCTGTGGGCAGACCAAAAACACGGCCGTTGCTGGTGAAGGCGGCGAGCGCCGCCGGTGTGAGACTGTCGCTGTAGCCCTTCACAGAATCAGTGATGTCGTCGAGCACGCCGGCCTCGATCTGCGTCTTCAGGACACCGCCGGCCCAGCTGTAGATGATGTTCGGCCGGTCCTTGGACTGCAGGATGGTCGGCAGCTTGGCCTTGTAGGCCTCGTTCTCGAGGAACTGCATCTCGACCTTGACGCCCGGATGCGCCCCCTCATAGGCGCGTGCGACCTCCTCCCAGATTTTGACCTGGGCCGGATTGGCCTCGATGTGCAGCCACTTTACCGTCGTTTCGGCTGCGGCGAGGTCCGCTCCAAGCAGGCATGCGACAACGGCGAGTCCCAGTTTCCCGAGCAGTCTCATCACATTCCTCCCAACGGCTCTTATTCTTTGGCTGCAATCCTGCCTTCGATTTTTGAGGTACGCAACTAAAATTCTGATCTATGCACCTCACGAGAGGAATCGCTAAAGGTTATTCGGTGAGTCGGGCGGCGCGTCGCACTGCCCCCAACGCAAATCGAGGGATACCCATGGCTGCCGTTTATTCCGACCTCGCCGGTAAGGTCGTTCTCGTCACCGGTGGCGCATCCGGAATTGGCGCTGCGATCGTGCAGCGCTTTGCACAGCAGAAATCCAACGTCGTGTTCTTCGACATCAAGGCCGAAAAGGGCCAACACCTGGCACGCGAGCTGTCGAATCAAGGTCTCCGCGCACATTTCATGCGTGTCGACTTGACCGATATCGCCGCGTTGCGCGCCGGCATCGCGGAGGCGCGCAACATGCACGGCGCGATCGACATCCTCGTCAACAATGCCGCGCATGACGAACGGCACAAGACCGAGGAGATGACGCCGGAGTATTGGGACAACCGCGTCGCGGTGAACCTGAAGCACCAGTTCTTTGCTGCGCAGGCCGTGTTGCCGGGCATGAAGGCGGCGAACGCCGGCGCCATCATCAATTTCGGCTCGGTGTCGTGGATCGCCGGACAAGGCGGCATGGCCGCCTACACCGCCAGCAAATCAGGCGTGATCGGTCTCACACGCTCTCTGGCCCGCGATTACGGCTCCTACAATATCCGCGTGAACGCGATAGCGCCGGGATGGATCATGACTGAGCGCCAGCTCGAGAAATGGATGACGCCACAGGGAGAGGTCGAGCTGATGCAACGGCAATGCCTGAAGCGCAAGCTTGGACCTGACGAGGTCGCGAAGTTCACCGTCTTCCTCGCTTCCGACGAGGCCTCCGCCTGCACGGCCCAGCACTACATCGTCGATGGCGGCTGGGTCTGAGGCAAGCGGCGGCACCAGCGCCTTCGTGCAGTGCTTCCGCGGTCCGTTGTCGGACGGTCCCAGCTTCTGCGCGATGACGCATCGGTAGGGACGCCGACTGGCCCGCCGCTATTTTGCCAGGCGGAACTTCCCGCCTTCGACCTTGATCAGAAAGGCCGAACGTTCATCGTAGCCGTTGTGGTCGGCCTTGCTCATGTTCGACAGCCCATTGTTGAGATAGACGTTCTGCCCGCGCTCGAGTGCGTCCCGCAGAGCCGCGCGAAACTCGGCCGTGCCAGGCTTCGCCGTCTTCAGCGCATCCGGTGCAGCTTTTCCAATCAGCGCGACGACATCCCAGAGGTGAGCCGCGAACATGTTGGGCTTCTGCCCGTTCGCCGCCTCATACGCGGTCACGAACTCCTCCGTCGAGCGACGGAACGGATCTCCTGTGGGAAGATCGCCAGCAATGGTGAAGGCCTCGCCGGCGAATACGGCACCTTCGACGTTCGCGCCCCCGAGCTTGATGAACTCCTCACTGGCCACGCCGTGTGTTTGAAATATCTTCCCAGCG
Source organism: Bradyrhizobium nivariense (assembly GCF_029846715.1). Classification (GTDB taxonomy): domain Bacteria; phylum Pseudomonadota; class Alphaproteobacteria; order Rhizobiales; family Xanthobacteraceae; genus Bradyrhizobium. Next base: position 140,721 of record NZ_JARVWW010000012.1, on the reverse strand, counting down.
TATCCGCGCTCGCGAAGCGCCTGCTGCGGCAAGACAGCCGGAGTTCCTGCGGAGGCAATGAAGACGGCATCGGGATTGGTCGACATCACCTTCAGCGCCTGACCGGTGACGCTCGTGTCGGCTCGCGCATAAACCTCATGTGTGGTTACGGTCAGCCCCAGAGCGGGCGCGAGGCGGCTTACCTCCTTGTAGTAGCCCTCGCCGTACCCATCCGAAACGCCGATATAGCCGAGCGTCTTCACGCCTGATTTCGCAATATGCTTGAGGATGGCGGCCGCCATGAGGTCATCATTGGGAACGACCTTGAAGGCCCAGGCGCGCTTCTCATCCATCGGTTGAACTATCGCGGTAGCGGCAGCGAGCGACAGCAGTGGCGTCTTCGATTCGAGCGCGACATCCAGCATCGGCATGGTCACCGGGGTCAGAGAGGAGCCGACCAGCACGTCAACCTTGTCCTGGATCACGAGCCGCCGTGCGTTCTGGACTCCCTTGGTCGAATCCGACTCGTCGTCCAGGGCAATATAGGTCACCTTCTCTCCACCGATCTCTTTCGGAAGAGCTGCAACCGTCCTGAGCTGCGGCTGCCCCAGCGCGGATCCCGGGCCGGTTGCCGAAATCACAATTCCAATTTTGATTTCCGCGTTCGCCGTATTTCCATAAAGGACGCATGCCACAAGCATCCAAGCTCGCGCGAAACCGATCTTCATGTTCTGTTCCCCCTGCCCGCTTTGATGCGTCCGCCGGCTGTATTGGGCGCCAGAGCGAGCAGTGCTCCCCTACGAGGCACCGTCGCTCCTCAGAAGGATGTCGTCCGACATACGCGCGTCCTCCTGCGGTCCCAAGCAACCGGTGGACCACCCTAAGTGGATCAATGCTACGTGTCTGTCCCTAGCGTTAGGGACAAGACATCGGTGGCCAAGCAGAATTTTGAGGTGAGCGGACGCACCGCCGCGTTCTCGCGGCGCAATTCGCCCGAGTTTTATTTCGTCGCTCCACCCTCAAATCCAAGAGGGTGCAGGGAAGGCCGGGTGCCGGCTGGCACCCGCGGTCCGCTGCGCAAAAGCACACGCAGAAAACCCGCACAGCAGCATACAGGTGTAGCCAAATCACTCGGCCTTCCCTGCGCAGTGGCTTTACGGCTTATGCCGTGCTCTCCCGGGAGCCGAGTTCCTTTTGGCCTCCCTCGCCCTCACAGAAGTCGCCGACATCGCGCCGGTTGACACGAATGCCGCCTCCGCAAGAGCTTGACCGTAGCAACGACGGCCAGGACCACACGGTTTTGCCGTACGCACGGCTCGCTTGCTCACCGCATTATCTCCCGGCGTTGTCGACGTTGCCGGAAGAATGCTGGCGAGACGAACCTGACAGCGCCGTCCGTCCGCACGAAGCCTTGGGCTCACGGAGAGCAATCCGCCCTGCCCTTAGCCTCTCGCGCCCGACGCTGCCGCGTCCACCGCAAGCCCGGCTCGCGAAAATGACGACATATGATCGCCCCTCAAGAATGAGCCGGGATGGGCGACACATACGCCGTTTCCGAATTTCGGTAAAGTGGAATATTTTTGCGGAGAGGGGTTGACGGGATGGTGGGTGTTTTGCCCGACGGGTCCCAGCGCGACGGACTCGTGGGCGCCGACTTCACCGCGTCGGCGGCATCAGGGCGCGCAGGATGTCCGGCTTCCAGGCCTGACGCGCGCTGTCGAAGGCCGCGAAGTCGTGATCGAACTGCCAGTAGGCCCATGCCCAGCCAAGCCTGTCGGCGCTTCTCGCCACAAACGACAAATATCGCTGGCGACCGTCGGATGGCGCACGCTCGTACACTCCGAACTCGCCGAGATAAACCGGCCGCTGCTCTTTCTCCGCCCATACGCTCATCTTCTTGAAATCGGCGGCCGCCTTCGCTTCGTCGTCCGGGCTGCCCCAATCCAGGGGCCCGATCCGCGAAAACGTTGGAGACCACGGCGCGCCCTGATGGGTGAACCGTATCGGCGCGTAATAATGAAACGTGACGATGAGATGCCTGTCGTCGGCCGGCAGAACCAGCTCGTCGACAGGGATCTCATCGGTGTTGAGAACGGCGGCAATGACCGGCCGTTCGGGATTGGTGCGGCGGATGATGCCGAGACATTCATTGAGGAGCGAATTCCAGCTCGCGGACGTCATCTCTCCACCGGGCTCGTTCAACACCTCGAAGACGAGCGCCGGATATTTGCCGGCATAGCGCTCGGCGATCTGCCGCCAGAACGCCTTGAGCTTCTCGGCGCATTCGGAAACGTCGCGCTGACAAAGGTGGGTATCGTGCTCATCGACGATGGGAACGAGTTTCCTCGCGAGAACATCCTCGATGACGGCGTCAAGCCGCCTCAGGACGATCTCGTCCAGGACGTTCCCCGGGCCCATGAACTTGAAGCCGAAGAAATTGATCCTGACGTGCGAGAATCCGGCCTTCTTGATCGCGGACAAATTGTCCAGGCGAAACGGCGCGTTCTGGCCGCCTTCCCAGATTCCATCGTAGCCGAGAATGTTGATGCCGCGACCCAGTTTTGGCGTGTCGCGGGTGGCCGGCTGCTCGGCCCCATGGGCGTGGGATAACAGCGATGCAAGGAAAAATGCCGTTGCTGCGAGATTGAAGCCTCTCGGCCAACGGGCGCGTCTGGCGGTCATCCTGCTTCCATTTGTAGAGACTGGAATTCCGTTGGTCGCACCGGTCTGCACGTCGCGAAGAAAAGCCCCACCAGGAGCACCGATGTGAACATCGTCGAGCGAAGGAATGTCGTCTCCGTAAAATTGGTCTGAAAGCTGAGGACGACAAAGCCGATGATGAGGGCACAGTGCGATCGGTCGATCGTGCGAGCGGAAATCAGATGGAGGATCTTGTGCGAGAACAGCAGGACGCTCGCGGCAAAGAGCGTGTACCCCAGAAATCCCGTTTCCATCAAGATCGTGATGTAGCCGCTGTGATAATTGTCGAGGACCCAGCCGTGGTTCTGTTCGAAATAATCGTAGATCGACGGGATCGTCCAGAAGCCGTTGATGCCGAAACCAAGCAGCGGCGCGTCGTCGAAATGGCTTATCGCGTAGTGCCAGATGAAGGTCCGTTCGGTAAAATCGATACTGGCGTCGCCGATATGGATGGCGTCGTATCCCGTCGCATAGAAATACAGGATCAGAAGGCCGGCCAGAATGCACATGACGAACGGCAGGAGCGCATAGAGCCTCATGCAGCCGACCGACCACATCGAGGTCACGAGCATTGCGCAGGCAGCGAGAGCGACAGCACCGGCGCCGCGCGATTCCGACGCGAGGACGCATGTTGACGCCAGCAGGACTACAACGAGGAAGGCCAGCCACCCCTGCCCCGTCATCTTTCGATAGCAGGCAAGGAACATCAGATAGGCGCCGACGAAGCCCAGAGTCTGCTTCGATTCGTAGACGCCCTGCCACTGACCGTTGTGCATCCAGCTGTGGTCTATCCCGATGTCGGGCAAGGCAACCGCACAGAAAGCCGATGCGGCGACCAATATGAAGAGCCCATTGGCCGTCGCCCTCACGACTTCGTCCAGGTCGACGCGCGTGACGAGGCAAAATGCGCCGAACGTCGTCATCGCAAGCGCCGCGCTCTTCATGATCGCTGCGACGTTCAGGCTGGACCAGAACACCGAGACGACGGCGAAGGCGTAGAATGCGACCAGCGCCACCAGATCGGGATTGACCTGTAACCGCAGACGCGGCCGCACGAATGCACTTGCGTAGATCAGGACGCCCCACATCAAAAGCGCAACGGCCTGTTGCAGAAAGCTCAGCTCCGCCGGCAGTAGCGCGGCGTTGAAGATGCCCATCGACGCGACCACGTTGACCGTGATCGAGCAGCTGATCGCGACCCTGGCAATCCTCTCAACGCCAACGCTGCGCGTCGTCCAGATCGCGCTCCCGGGCGCCCCGGAATCCACCTCGGTCTGCAGGCTGGCCATGACACGACCTTCCTTAAGCGCGGTTAATAATTCGCTAGCGCCGGCCGAACTCCACGCCGCGAACCCGCTCGGGGCACAAAAATTTAACGGTTTGGTAACGATGCGAGCCTGGTTCGATGCATTAATGCAAATCGCACGCCGCCGGTGTCTCGCCCGTAACGACCCTGCTATAAAGCGAAAGATCCGGCTCGATCGACCTTCCCGGCTTATCTGGTTTCCCTGGTTACGCATGAACAGACCCAGCAACACGTTCGACATCGCCATCGAGCAGGGGTTCGACTTCCTGTCGCCGGACTACGCTGTGCTGTTTGACGACTCGGCCGCCACCGCGTTCCAGCATCCGCTGTGGCTGGATAGCCTCTACACCGGGCTCGCGTCGCATGCAGGGGCAACTCCTCTGGTTGTCGTGGTCCGCCATCGCACGACAGGCACCCTTGCGATGGTGCTGCCCTTGCTACGGGTCCGGCGCGGTCCGATACGGACCGTCGAATTCGCCGACCTCCGCGTCTCCGACTATCTGGCGCCGGTGTGCAGCCCACAGTTATTTTCCGAGCTGCTCAAGGACGAGAGTGCGTGCGCAGAGATTCAGTGCCTCGTCCGCCCGTTCGATCTGCTCCGAATGACCAAGCTGCCCGACGGGCGGCTTCCGATCGAGAACCTCTTGGCTACGCCCCGCCGCGTAGCGATGGACACCAATGCCTACGCGACCGTTCTCGTCGCGCCGTTCGAGCAATGGCGCGCCCGTGCGATGGACCGCTCCTATCAGAAGGAGCTCGCAAAGAAATACCGGCAGCTCCAGAAGAAGGGCGACTTGAGTTTTTCATGCTGCAGCGACAGCGCCTCCGTCCTCGACACGCTGGACGTGATGAGGAAATTTCGCGGTCCGCGCTTTCAGGCACAAGGCGACGGAGATCTGCTCCAGCGTCCCGAATATTACGGCTTCTATTCCGACGTGGCGCTGCGCGGTCTCGGCTCCTTTGTCCGACTCTATGCCATGAAGATGGACGGCGACGTCATCGCCGCCGTGCTCGGACTCTGCCATCAAGGCAGCTTCCTCGTCATCATGAGCGCCTTCGACATTGCCGGATACAAGAGCCAGTCCCTCGGCGCGCTGATGTTCGAGCAGGTCGCGAGAGATTGCATCGAGCGCGGCGATCAGATGCTCGATTTCACCATCGGCGACGAGCCCTACAAGAAACTGTTCGGCGCGCAGCCGTCGCCGATGTGGGCGGTCACACAGGCCGGCAGCACCACGGGCGCCATATCCTTGTTCGCACTGAAACAGGCGCCATGGCTCAAACTGGCCGCCAAGCGAATGTCGGAGTTCAGGCTCCTGCCGACCCGCACCTCGACGCCGACGCGCTGACCGGCGAGAGGCGCCGACGGAATGCGGCGCTTAGGCGCGTAGCGCGCTTCGAACATGCGCGAGCCAGCCCGGCCGCATTTGATCGACCCGGTGGGTGATACTGCGCCGCAGGAAGTGCAGCCGCCGCCGCACGTCCCAGCCGATGTCGTTGCGGGACGTCAGGGCCTGCCGGAAGCGCGCCATCTTCAGCGACTGCTGGTCCGCCGCGACCTTGTCGGGATCGGAATAGAATTCCGAAATCTTCTCCTTGCCCATGCCCTCGGACATGAGCCAACGCGGCGCATATTCGGTGCAAAGGCGCTCGACGTCGACCAGCAGGCGGGCGACGCCGGTGCCGGCGGCGGGGCAATTGGTCTGGAACGCATCGCCGATGAGCACGACGCCGGGCTGGAGATGTCCTTCCACGACGGACAGATCCATCACCCAATTCTGCACCCGATCGGTCACGCGGAAATCGCCGAGATAGGGCCGCAATCCCGGCAGCAGGCGCAGAACCGTCGCTTCCGGTTCGCGGCGTAGCTCGCGCATGATCGGATCGGTCGGGTCGCGGAACATGAAGAGGTTTGCCCGCATGCCGGCACGCACGGGAAACAGGCTGAGATAATCAATGCCGTCCGCCGTACGCTGGCCGTAACAGGTCAGCGCCTCGAAATCGAACGGCGCGCCGTCCCGGCGGGCGATCGTGAAGCCGAACGAAACCGAATGGCGCTCGGCCAGCACGCGCCGCTTGATGCCGAGCTTGTAGCCGAGAACGCCCGCCATGCCCGTGGCCAGGACGACGAGCCGCGCTGTTATGCGCCTCCCGGACGCGAGCTCGATATGCTGGACATCGTCGCTGCAGTTGACTGCCGTGACCTCGTCGACGATCAGGCTGGACGGATCGGGCAGTTGGCTGCGCGCCATGGCGACGAGATCGGCATAAGCAAGCCCGTAAGCCCGGCCGACGCTGACATCGACCACCTTGCCTTCCCTGATATTGAGCACCTGATCATATCGGCAGGCCACGTTGTCGAGCGCATTGAGGAAGCCAAGCTTGCGGAACAACTCCAGCTGATGGCCGCCTATTTTCTCGACCCGAAACTCGTCCGGATAGATCGCGCGCTTGTCGATCAGGGCGACGCGGTGCCCTGCCCGCGCGAGCACGGCCGCCGCGAGCGAGCCCGCAAGACCACCGCCGACGATGGCGATATCCGCAACAATCGTCGAAGTGCCGGCTGCGGCAATCGGCTCAGTCACGTTTCTATCCGCCGTCATGGTCCAGGCTCCCACGGTCAACGAGGGTTGCACGTGCAATTCTCTCGCCTGATGTCGCATCGCAGGACCAAACGCGATCATTTCTCGATATCTCGGTTAATGCAGCGGAGACCTGCCCGGCTTGACGATATCCGGCACGCGCCTTGCTCGGGATGCCCGGAAAATTCCGGTCGCCGGCAACTCGGCGGCCATTCCCGGCGAGACAGTCCGCATTCAAGCGGCTCATCTCGCCTTCATTGGCCGTCGACGCGGCGCTATGCCGCCACGCGATCGGGCTGCACTTTGCTCTATCTGGGACAAATGGGGTCAGCGATGTTCCATAGTGAAGCAACAGGCATGGCTGCGACGTCGTCGCGGTCGGCAAGATCCTGGAGGCCGCCCATTAACACTCGCGGTTTTTCGGCATGCTAGGCTGTCGCCGGTATCGAAAAATGTCTCTTCAGGGGGAGTTGCCCCTTAAATCTCCATGATCAAATCCATCGTCCAGTTCATGCGGCGCGACGTGACGCGCGGTGTTGCCGGAACCATCCTCCTCAAGGTTGGTAGCGGCGCGCTTGCGTTTGCGTTGTTCTCACTCGCGGCACGAACGATGTCGCCCGATGGGTTCGGCATCTTTGCGACCTGGCTTTCGGTGGCCCAGATGGCAGCGGTCGTGGGGCTGGTCGGCCAGGAATCGCTGCTGGTGCGATTTCTGAACGAGTATCGGGTGGGAAATCAGCCCGATCTCACGAAAGGCGTGCTGCTATCGAGCCTCAAGATTTCCTCCATCGCGATGCTGATTGCGATCGGCGCAATCGCGATCGGCGCTGACATCAGAGGCAACTCATGGCTGCTGGTTCTCGCGGTGTCGGCCTACACCGCCGTGAATGCAGGGCTGATGCTTGGCAGCCAGATCGCACGCTCGCTGGTCAGCATTCTCATGGGAGAAGGAAACAGGGAATTCTTCTGGCGCGTCAGCGTCGTGCTGTTTCTGCTCGCAATCATGTCCGGCCACCGGCAGCTCGATCCCGCCGAATTGATCGCCGTGATGACGATTGCCATGTCGGTCGGGCTGGTCGCACAGACCATCGCGATTGCGCGAGCTCTGCCGGATTTCCGCGGCACGGCGGTGCGTTCCGAGACGTCGCGCTGGAGATCGAGCGCGCTTCATTTCTGGGTCGCATCCATCCTCGAAGCCGCGAACCAGTATTTCGACGTCATTCTTGTCTACTGGATGCTGGATCCGGCAACCGCCGGAATTTATTTTGCCGCTTCGCGCCTGGCCAATATCTTCGCCATGCTGTCGGCCGCACTGTACAGTTTTGGCGCGCGGCGGCTGCCCTCGCTGTACTTCAGCAAGAACCACCAGGAATTCGAGCGAACGCTGCGGCTCATGGCCGAAGTGACCGCGTTGTGCGTGGTCAGCGGACTTCTCCTGATCTGGATTGGCGGTCCCCATCTTCTCAACCTGTTCGGGCCGCATTTCGCCGCACAGCACTGGGTCCTGATCGTGCTCGCGATCGGAACCGCCTTCCAGGCGGCGGGCGGTCCGTCTGCGGCGATATTGCAGCTGACCGGCTACGAGCGTGAGTATGTCCCTGTCGTTGCCGCCAACGTGGCGCTGCGGCTGGCCGGATTTCTCGTCCTCATTCCCTGGCTCGGCGTGCTTGGCGCCGCGATCTCGGCCACGGTGTCGCTGGCGCTCGCGACCATCGCCCTCAACATCCTCTGTCGCCGGCGAACCGGGGTCGATCCGTCGATCCTGGGGCTTTTACGCTTCTCGGCATCGAAGCGCGGCGCCTACGCGGTCCGCGGCGCGGACTCCGGCGAATAGACGGCTACTCAAATCAGGGCAATTGCACGGCTCGGCAATCCATTGCCGCGTGGCGTCAGCCAGCCAGTCCGAGCACTTCGCTGCGACGAGGCGCCGACGGGTCGGCCGGCACACGATTGACGACGATGCCGGTCGGCACACCGACAAACCGGGAGAGCGCAGCAATCGCCCTGCGCATTGCGGCCGAATCGACCGCGTCTTCGCGAGCGACCAGGATGACAAGATCGGCGTGAGCAGCCAGCGCCGCGGCCTCCGGCTGCAAGGCCAGGGAGGTGGCGTGGACGACGATCAGATCGAACTCCGAACGAATATCGTCCGCGGGCGGCGGCTCGGGCCTCTTGCTGGCGCTCAAGAGCTCATCGACGCTGCGAAAGTCCGCGGTGGTCATGCCGTCAGCCTGGCCCTTGGCGAGGCCAGCGCCGACACCGCCGAGGTCCGGCTCGACCCGAATCAGGACGCTCAGCTTCCCCGTGTTCACCGCCCATCGGTTCAAAGACCGCGCGACGGTGTTGCCACCGGCCCGCTTCCCGACCGACATCACGAGGACGACCTTGCCACGAGGTCCCGGCACCTTCTCCAGCAGCGGACGCAGATGGGGACTGAGATCGAGTTCAGTCGTCGCGGACACCGGACCTTGCCAGATGTTTCTGGGGACTTCGCCAGACCTCAGGTCGGGAATGCGGGCCCACACGGGCGGACGTGACCACGTCGCGGGCTGGCGCGGAGCCGGTTCGGGGTCGCGGATGTCGGGAGTGGATTTGTCCGATCCGCGTCCCGTGGCGGCAACGACCGCCGTCGATGTCAGCAGCGAACCGATCGCAAGAGCGGCGAGCAGCAAGGACAGCGGTGGAAGGGTCGAGCGCAGCGGCGGAATGGCCGACGACGCAATCTTGGTCTGAGAGCTCTGCAACAGGCGCTGCTCGTTCGTCGTCTTGGAGCGCGAGAGGAACTGCTCGTAGATGTTTCTGTTGGCCTCGGCGTCGCGCTGCAGCTCCTGGAGCCGGACCAGCGCCTGACCGTCGACCAGAAGCTGCGATTCCGCCGCCTTCATCTGGCCTTCCAGCGCCTTCTGCTGCTCGCGCTGGGCCTCGTATTCCGATTTTGCGGTGTCGATGCCCTTCGTCCGCTCGACCTCGATCTGCCTGTTGAGATCGGTCAACTGGCTGTACGACATGACGAGGTCGGGATGGCGATCGCCGAACACAGCCCGCTTCTGCGCAATCTGGTCATTGAGTGCCGACCGCTGTGCGCGCAGAGCGCTCAGGAGATCCTGCTTGACGGGGCTCTCGACATTGGCCTTCACGTCGCGCTGCGCCTGCTCGTAGCGGGCCTTCGCTTCTTCGGTCCGGGCGCGCGCAGCGGCAACCTGCTGCGACAGTTCGGTGACCCGCAATTGCTGGGTGGTGGAATCCTTGCCCGCGTTGACGATCCTGTGCTCGAGCTTGAACGTGGCAACGGCGTCCTCTGACGTCTTCAACCGTTCGTTCAATGATTTGAGCCGGCCACTGAGCCAGTCGGCGGCCTCGTCCGTCGCATCGGTGCGGCTGCGGCCCTGGCTGGCGACGAACGCCTCGGCGATGGCATTGGCATAATAAGCCGCCCGCTCCGGCCGGTTCGAGGTGAAGCGGATGGCGATGACATAGGTCAGCCCGCGACGGGAAATGTCGAGGCGGTTGCGGAATCTCTCGAGCAGGCGTGCGGGGTCGGTATGTCCCCCGGAAATGTCCTCGTCATCCCGAATCTTGAGCTGCTCGATCAGCGGCTTCAGAAAGCCGTCGGACTTCGCCACTTCGACCAGGCTTTGCAGCGCGGCGCTATCCTGCCCGATGCCGGGCAGAACGTCCTGCTCCGTGGTCACGCGTTGCTCGCGGGGATCGACCACGACCAGCGCGGTCGCTGCAAATCGAACCGGGATCACCAAGAGAACGATGACGCTAAGAGCAAAAATCGCGAGAGCGAGCGTCAGGATGCGACGAGCGTTGTCCCGCATGAAGGAGAGCGCACCCGCGGCCGTGAGCGCACCGCCCAAGCGTGCGGCGGTTTCACGAGCCTCGCCGTTCGGCGCGTTTTGAGTCTGCCACGACGCGGCGACACCGGTCGATCCGGAGCTTGTCGGGTCTGCGCGGCGACCGAACGTCATGGATTTTACTCGGATTCAACTGGCGAACACTGTTCAGTGGCCTACCCCAACGTAAATATCTATGGTTAATCGGCGGTTACCCGCGCCTCACCCGACCATGACCAATTGGTTAACGCGCTCGCTTGCTTTGTTCGGGAACCAGCGGAATTCTCTCGCGAACGGTGCACTTCCGGCCGGCCGCGCATTAACTCCGTTTATTGCTAGTCGGTGTCCGCGCGATGCCCGCATGGTAGGTACGGGGTTAAGAAGGTGAACATTTCGTTTCATCAGCGGGGCGGGACACGTGCTCCATTACCAGCCAAACAAGGCATTGGGCGAGACGGCTGCGACAGCACTCCCGCCGGCCAACGGCGGCGAACGAAAGCCGCACGTGCTTCTCGTACAGACCCAGGCCGAGAACGCCGGTGCGCAGGAGATCTCGCGGCTGCTTGGCGCGGGGCTGACCGCCCGCGGCTATCGGGTCACCAATCTGTTCTTCTTCCGCAAGTCGGATTCTTTCGATGAACCGCCCGACACGATCTATTGCGCGTCGAGCCGGCCCGGAAATCCGCTGGCGCTGCTGCAAATGCTGTGGACGCTCGGCCGCCATATCCGGGCCACCAGACCCGACGCCGTTCTGACCTTTCAGCACTTCGGCAATGTCATCGGCGCCGGCGTGGCGCGCCTCGTCTGCCGCGCGCCTGTTATCGCCAATCAGGTTTCATCGGCGCTGTCGATGAGCTGGCCGGTCCGTACGGCCGACATCGTCATGGGCAGCCTCGGCTTCTTCGACCGCATCACGCTCAACTCGCTGGACATGCAGCGCGAGTATTCGCGATACCCGAAGGCCTATCGCTCGCGCATGGTGCATGTCCCGCACGGCTTCGACGACAAGGCCCTCACCCTGCCGAAGCAGGCTGCGCGACAGAAATTCAATCTGCCGCCGGATCGCATTCTGCTCGGCTGCGCAGCAAGATTGCACCCGCACAAGCGGCTCGATGCGGCGATACGCCTGTTGCCGGATCAACCATCCTGGCACCTCGCACTGGCCGGCCAGGGAGCCGACGAGGCCCGGCTGAGGCAGTTGGCGGATGAGTTGAAAGTATCGGACAGGCTGCATCTGCTCGGCGAAATCACCCCGCGCCAGATGGCGGAATTTCTCGCCGCTCTCGACGTGTTCGTATTTCCGACCCAGGCCGAGACCTTCGGTCTGGCCGCTGTGGAGGCCGCAAACGCCGGCGTTCCCTCTGTCGTCACCGATCTCCCGGTCTTGCGCGAGGTGTTGTCGTTCGAAGGAAAACCGACAGCGCTGTTCGTCGATGCCTCCGATCATACCAAGCTGTCGGCGGCCGTCTCCAAGCTCCTGACGGACCAACAACTGAGCGACGAACTGCGACAGAACGCCAAAGGCCTGAAGCTGCGCTATTCAGTGGACGCCATGGTGGAGGAATACGTTCGAATTCTCGGCCAGATCATTTGATCGGGACGCATTGAAACAGATTGGCTCGACATGATCATCGAGTTTCGCTGTGAGATTGAGCATGCGCGGCGGTGGATGGGCGGCGAGACGCTGTCGATCGACGGCCGGGATGTACCGGTTCAGATCGCATGGACGGCAACGGCAGAGCCGCGGCCGACAGGTCTCGACGTGCTGTTCGAGCTCGAACGTTTGGTGTTGCACAAGGGAAAATATAGCGGCGCCGACAGGCTGAAGATCAGTCCGGAACGGATGCAGGCGCGCGCCGGAACGGCCGACGTGATCGTCGATTTCACCGGTGCCGCGCGGGATCCGACCTGCGCCGCCCGACACTATCTCCGCCCGCTGTTCAATGGAGCCGCAGGCGAAAACGCAGCCCTTGCCGCCATTCTCGCCGGCGATCTGCCGGTGATCGACATCGTCGACGAGGTCGACGGTGCAGTCCTCGATCGCGGCCACCCCTCCGGAGAGATCGCAGCCGGCTTGAGCGGCGCGCTCGAAACGGTCATGGCGCGAACCCTGACCATGGTGGTAGCCATCCTGTCGGGACGGCCAAGAATTCTGCCGCAGCTGGCGCGTTCCGTCGGCGAGGGCATCGGCCGGAGCCCAGCGGCATATGTCGCGCGCGGCCTCGCCGTATCGATCGCCAAGGAGATCTACCGCCTCTGCTGCTATGCCCCGCATTGGCATGTCGGATGGCGCATCAACAAGGGCGCAGGCGTCTGGCAGACCGGAGATCTGTCAGGGCCTCGTTGGAACGTGCTTGCAGATCCCGGAAACCACTTCTACGCCGATCCTTTCCCCATCACATGGCAGGGACGAACATACGTCTTCTTTGAAGATCTCGATCACCGGATTGGAAAAGGAATCATTTCCGCGATCGAGTTCGACGATTCGGGCCCGGTCGGAGCGGTCGTACCCGTGCTGGACGAGCCGTGGCATCTCTCCTATCCGTTCCTGATCGAGGACGATGGTGCGTTGTGGATGATCCCGGAGAGCTCGCTCAATGGCGATGTCGCCATCTATAAATGCGTTCGGTTTCCGGACAAATGGGAGCGGCACGCGACGCTGCTTTCGGGCTTCGAGCTGGCCGATGCCACGATCACGCGGCACAATGGCCTGAATTATCTGTTCGGAGCCTGGCGCGACGGCACCGGCGGGTATTCGGATTCGCTGGCGATCTATTACGCCGAGCACCTCATGGGCCCCTGGTTGCCGCATGCCAGCAACCCGGTCCTGATCGACCGCGCGAGCGCGCGGCCGGCGGGGAATTTCGTCACCATCAATGAACGATTGTGGCGACCGGTCCAGGATTGTGCCGACGGATACGGTGCAGCGCTCGCCCTGGCGGAAATCGTCGACCTGTCGCCGACGACGTTCAAGCAGATCGTCCGCCACTCTCTGCGGCCCGGACCGGCCTGGCCCGGCAGGAAGCTGCACACCTTGAACCGCTGCGGCCAGCTCGAGGTGATCGACGGATCGCGTGTCCAACCCAAGACCCGCGCCTTCGGGAGCAGATTTCCATCGGCCGTTTTGCCGCCGCGAGCCAGTCCCTATACCGCCAGCTAGCGCGGATGGCTGAACAGGTCCGTCGCGGCGTCGTCGACGGCGATCTCGACCAGCGCGGGACCGCTCGATGCCAACGCTTCGGTCAAGATGCGGTCGACATCGCCGGCATCGGTCACGCGCTGCCCCGGGCAACCCATTCCGCTGGCGAGCGCCACGAAGTCGAGCCCGGGCAAGTCGATTCCGGGCGGGCGGTGCGCCTGCATGAGCTGGCTGAAGGCACGCATCGCGCCATAGCCTGAATTGTTCATGATCACGAACGTGATCGGCAAGCGGCGTTGCGCCGCGGTCCAGATCGCCTGGATGCAATACATCGCCGATCCGTCGCCGATCAGGGCAACGATGCGGCGGCCGGGCCGCGCCAGCGCCACGCCGACGGAGGCCGGCAGGCTGTAACCAAGTCCGCCGCTCGCCATGGTGTAGAAGCTGTCCGCGCCCGGCCGCGGCAGGAATTGTTGAATGGCGGGACGATGCGACGGCGCCTCCTCGACCACGATCGCATCGCTGGGCATCAACGCCGAGAGCCGGGCGAGCGCATAGGCCGGCGGAATCGGATTTTGCGCGGCAGGAGCGGCAGGCCGCGCCCGCGGGGCCGGCGCCTCGCGGTCTGCGATGTCGGGCAGCAACGGCAGCAGCGCGGCCAGCGCCTTGGGAAGCGTGCTGATGATGGTGTCGCCGACGGCCGCGGAGGCGGCTTCAATCGGATCGTCGGTGATCTGCCAGACCGGCGTGCCGTCGTCGAGCAATTCGCATTGTCCTTCGACATGGAAGGTGAACACCGGCGCGCCGACCACGACGATCAGATCGGCGCCGCGCAGGGCGCGGGCGAGCCCTCCTGGTGCTGCCGGAAGGAAGCCGGCGAACAGCGGATGCAATTCCGGAAAGCTCGAACGGCTCGACATCGGGCTTGCCCAAACGGCCGCCCTCGCCTGTTCGGCCACAGCGACCATCGCATCGACACAGCCGTTGCGGTCGATCTCGGGGCCGACGACGAAAGCAGGTCGTTTGGCGGCTCCGATTGCCGCGCCGAGCCGGCCGATCGCCGCCGGATCCGGCGCAAACTCCGTCGCGATGTGGCGGACCGGCGGAGCGACTGCGGGCCGCGCCCAATCATCCGACGGGACCGACACGAATGTCGGACCGCGCGGATGCTGCATGGCGGAGAGGAAGGCCCGAACAATCGCCGCTGGAACATCTTCGGCGCGCGCCGGTTCCGCGCTCCATTTCACATAGGGCTTTGGAAACTGTGCGGCGTCCTCGGCGAAGAGATAGGGTCGCATTCGCAACAGGCTGCGCGCCTGCTGCCCGGCTGTCACGACCATCGGCGTCTTGTTGCGGAACGCAGTGAAGAGATTGCCGAGCGCATGACCGAGTCCGGCCGCCGAGTGTAAATTAACGAACGCCGGTCGTCCGGTGGCCTGCGCATAGCCATCCGCCATGCCGACGACGCAGGCTTCCTGCAAACCGAGCACGTAGTCGATGTCATCGGGCCAGTCGCCGAGGAAGGCAAGCTCGGTCGAGCCGGGATTGCCGAAAATGCGATCGACGCCAAAGGAGCGAAGCACACCGAGGGTGGCTTCCCGAACCGTGAGAACTTTCGAATTCATGAACGGACGTCCTGGTGGGCTTCGCTTGCGGCGCGGCTAGAATGGATAGTGCTGCGGTTGCGTCTCGATGGTGATCCAGCGCAGATCGGTGAACTCAGCGATCCCGGCCTGGCCGCCGAAGCGGCCGTAGCCCGATCCCTTCACGCCACCGAACGGCATCTGCGCCTCGTCATGCACGGTCGGGCCGTTGACGTGGCAAATCCCGCTTTCGATCCGCTGCGCCACCGTCAGCGCGCGCGCGACGTCGCGGCCGAACACCGCCGCCGAGAGTCCGTACTCGGTGTCGTTGGCGAGCCGCACGGCGTCATCCACGCCGCGCGCGCGGATCACGGAGACGACGGGACCAAAGCTTTCCTCGGTGTAGATGCGCATGCCGGGCACCACGCGGTCGAGCACGGTTGCCGGAACGACCGTACCGGCACGGTCGCCGCCCGCGAGCTTGACGGCGCCTTTGGCGATCGCGTCGTCGATCAGCGCAACGACATGCCTGGCCGGCGCCTCGTCGATCATCGAGCCGACGACCACCGGACCGGAGCGCGGGTCGCCGGCCGGAAGCGCAGCAGTCTTCTTCGCGAGCTTCTCGACGAAGGGTGCCGCCACCGCCTCGTCGACGATCACCCGCTCGGTCGACATGCAGACCTGACCCTGGTTGATGAAGGCGCCGAACGCCACGGCCGCCACGGCGGCATCGAGGTCGGCATCGTCGAGCACGACCAGAGGCGCCTTGCCCCCAAGCTCGAGCAGCACCGGCTTGAGGTGACGTCCGGCGAGCTCGGCGATGACGCGGCCGACGCGGGTCGAGCCGGTGAAGTTGATCCGCCGCACGGCAGGATTGGCGATGAGGCGTTCGACCAGAGCGGGCGCATCGGCCGGTGCGTTGGTCACGACATTCACGACGCCGGGCGGAAAGCCCGCGTCCTTGAAGACCTCGCCGATCAGCCGGTGCGTTCCCGGGCAGATCTCGGACGCCTTGAGCACGACCGTATTGCCGCAGGCAAGCGGCGTCGCCACGGCGCGAACGCCGAGAATGATCGGCGCATTCCACGGCGCGATGCCGAGGCACACGCCGGCCGGCTGGCGAACGGACATCGCGAGACATCCAGGTTTGTCCGACGGGATCACCTCGCCCGCGATTTGCGTGGTGAGTGACGCCGCTTCGCGCAGCATGCCGGTCGCGAGCCTCACGTTGAAGGCCGACCAAACCTCCGTCGTGCCGATCTCGGCCATCATGATCTTGATGAAGGCATCGCGCTTGGCGTCGAGCGCGTCGGCGGCCTTCAGCAACAGTGCGCGCCTCGCGTTCGGGCCAAGCGCCGACCACGCGGCAAGCGCGGCGGAGGCCGCCGCCACCGCGGCGTCGGCATCGGAAGCGGTCGCGGCGGCCGCGCGGCTTGCGACCTCCTGCGACAGCGGATTGCGCCGCTCGAACACCTTGCCGCCGGAAGCGGCCTGATCCTGCCCGTTGATGAGAAGACTGACGTCCATGAAAACCTCCCTGATATTGGTGATGGCGCTCGGCCTAGCCGAGCAGGCGCGATTTGCTGGTTTCACGCGCGAAGCCGAGCGCGATGATCGCGGCAAGCGCGAGCGCGACGTAATAACCAGATATCGCGTAGGTGGAGCCCGTCTGCGCAAACAGGCTGGTGGCCACCAGCGGCGCGATGCCGCCGCCGAGCACCGTCCCGAGCTGCTTTCCGATCGACACGCCAGTGAAGCGAATGCGGGTCGGAAACAGTTCCGGGAAATAGCTGCCTTCGCTGCCGAACATCAGCGGATGGATCACTCCCGCGGCGAGGATCACCGCGGCCGTCACCAGCATCGTGTCACGGCTCGCGACCATACCGTAGAATGCAAACATCGAGATGGCTGCGAGCACGACGCCGGCCAGGAACAGACGCTTTCGTCCGATGCGGTCGGACCATGCGCCGATGAGGGGCATCGCAACGAGCCCGACGAGATTGGCGAACAGCACGGCCTGCGTGATGACGTCCTTCTGGACGCCGAGCTGACGGGTCGCGAAGGAGATGGTGAAGATGGCCGTCAGATAGAAATAGGATGTCTGCGCCATCTCGGCGAAGAACACGATGAGGATCGGCCGCCAATGTTCCCTCAGTGCTTCGACCGCGGGCGCGACCTTGGTCACCTCCGCCTCGCGGAATGTCGCGCTCTCCTCGATGCGCAGGCGCATGTAGACGCCGAGCGCGACCAGCACCGCGCTGATCAGGAACGGAACGCGCCAGCCCCATGACAGCAGGTCGGCCTCCGGCAGCCGCGAGATCGTGAGTGCTGCAAACGAGGCGAGCACGACGCCGACGGGTCCTGCGGCCTGGATCACCGCGGCCGAGAAGCCGCGCTGATGGCCGGGCGCCGTCTCGATCGCCATGAGGATCGCCGCGGTCGACTCGCCGCCGAGCGCAAAACCCTGGAGGAAGCGCAGCATGACGAGCGCGACGGTTGCGGCCACACCCACACTGGCGTAGGTCGGCAACAGTCCGATCGACATGGTCGCAAGTCCCATCATGAGCAGCGTACACAGCAAGACGGACTTTCTACCGAGGCGGTCGCCGAAATGACCGAACACAAGTCCGCCGAGCGGACGCGCCAAAAATCCGACGGCGAACGTCGCGAACACCGCAATGGTCGCCGTGAGCTGGTCGAACTTCGGAAAGAATAGCTGATCGAACACCAGCGGCGCGATCAGGCCGTAGATGAAGAAGTCGTACCATTCGATCGCGGTGCCGATGGTGCCGGCGATCAGGATACGCCGGCGGCTGTTCGCCGTCTGCTCGGCAGTGGCGGCAGTGGCGGCAGTGGCGGCGGTGGCGGCATGATCGTCGTAGTCCTCCAATGCTCTTGTCGTCACGGTTTCCTCCTCC
Organism: Bradyrhizobium nivariense; assembly: GCF_029846715.1. Classification (GTDB taxonomy): domain Bacteria; phylum Pseudomonadota; class Alphaproteobacteria; order Rhizobiales; family Xanthobacteraceae; genus Bradyrhizobium. The sequence continues at coordinate 122,675 of NZ_JARVWW010000012.1, read as the reverse complement.
GGTGTCATTGTGTTTTGTTGTTATTGGCCGCGCAGCCGCTGATCGGATGCGACGGCGGGAGTCGATCAGCTTGCCAGGCGCGCGCCGTCGCTCGCACTGTGTCCGAGTGCGCGGGCGAGAACGCCTCCGATCATCCCGGCCTGTGACGCGCTACCGCGCCAGGCCACGATCTGGTCGGGGCGTATCAGGGCGAGATCGGCCTCGTAGAGATCGCGCAGAGATTTCGGCAGCGTAACGAGTTTCAGATCGGCCTTGATCGCCCGGATAGCCTCGGCGACCACTGCGTGAGCCGACGCGACCTCGCCGAACTGGAGCAGCGTCCACTCGAAACCGAACAGGTCGTACAAGGAGACGCCGTCGTTCAACCACGCATGCGGTGCGCGGCCGCCGGGACAGGCGCTCGGAACGTAGACGTTCGCGGCATCGGGCGGCGGCGGGCTGCCATCGGAGACGATAATCGGCGAGCCGTCGTAGCGCCCGCCGAAGGTGACGCCGGGAATGTTGAATTCGGCGCGGGCGTGCTGTTCGAGATAGACGCCCGCCGTCCGCCGCGCCTCGCCGCCGGCGTCGGTGGCGTCCTCGATCTCCGTCGCGGGAGCGAACAGACCAAGCGAGTCGGCGAAGCGGCGCGCATAATCGGTGTTGCGCAGCGCCACCGGACGCCGCTCGACCTCATAGCTGTCGAGCAGCCCCGCCGGGCTCACACCCTTGACGACGCTTGCGAGCTTCCAGCCGAGATTGACCGCATCCTCGATCGCTGTGTTGTAGCCGAGCCCGCCGGTCGGCGTGAACAGATGCGCCGCGTCGCCGCCGAGGAACACCCTGCCCCGCTGCATTCCATTCGCGACCAGCGCGTGACCGGCGGTCCAGGTCAGAAATGAAAGTACCTCGCAATCGATCAGCGCGCCGCAGGCGCGCTGGAACGCGACCTTGGCTTCTTCGATCGTGATCGCACTCTCGTCTTCACCCGGCCGAAGCTGCGTGTGAAACGCGAATTCGTCGCGACCGTTGACGGATGCCATGAAGGCGCGGCGGTCGCCGTTGAAGCAATTGTACATCCACGCCTTGGCGTGCGGTATGCTCGCGTAGAAGCCGGGCGAACGGAGATAGACCGCAAGCATGCGGCCGCCCATGAAATCACGCTGCGTTCCGCTTTCGCCGCCGTAGACGATCCCGAGCGACTGCCGGACCATCGAGCGCGGCCCGTCCGCCCCGACCAGAAAGTCGGCCCGCACCTGAAAGCGGCTGCCATCATCGAGACATTCGACGTCGCCGACGATGCCGTCGTCGCTTTCGACATAGTCGATCAGCCGGTGGCCATAGTTGAGCTTTACTCCGGGGATTCGTTCGGCATGGCGGCGCAGCACCGCCTCGACATATTTTTGCGATACCCGATGCGGCAGCTCGGCCGCGCTCCAGGAGCCCGACATGCCCTTGACGAGCTCGCTCGCGCGTGACGATGACGGCAACTGAAATCGGGCCAGCTCGTAACCGGTGTAGCGCGTGAAATACGCAACGTCGGTCGGATAATCCGCAGGCAGACCTTCGCGTCGGATCTCGTCGGCAAAACCCAGCCGCCGATAGTGCTCCATCGAGCGCGCTTGCGTCGCATTGGCTTGCGGATTGAATGCCGTGCCTGGCTTTTCATCGACCAGGATCGCGGACACGCCGCGCCGGCCGAGCTCGTTGGCGAGCATCAGCCCGCAGGGCCCCCCGCCCACGATGAGCACCGAGGCCGTCAGACGTGTTTCCAAGACGCTTCTCCCTACCAGCATTATCCTGCATGGTAAGGTCGCCTGACGATATCGTCAAGTCGCCTGACTAAATGACGTCGTCGAGCGTGTCGAACTCCGCGCCATAGACCGCCAGTCCCTTCAGGATCGCGTCCATCGTGGCCTTGCCGAGCTCGGTGCGCATCTCCTGCTCGGCGATGTCGACCGCATCGCGGAACGCATCGAGCCATTTGCGCCCGGCCGGCGTGAACATGACGATGCGCGCGCGCCGATCGGTCGGATCGGCAATGCGATCAACCAGGCCGAGCTCGGCGCATTGATCGACCAGCTCGCCCATCGCCTGCTTGCTCATGGAGGCGCGGCGGGCGAGCTCGGTCAATCTGGTGCCCTCCACGTCGAGATTGCGTGTGAGGCCGACATGCGCGATCCGCGTTTCGTCATGCCCCTTCTCGCTCATCAGTTCGAGCACACGACCTTCGAAGCGCCGCACTGCGTTGTTGAGCAGGCGACCGATGTTGGCATGCCGCCATGCGGTGCCGGATGTCCTGGCTTTCAATGGATGTGCCTTCTACAAAGCCGCCTGAATTCGAAATGTCGCTCACTTCGCTGCGTCGATCCAGATCCCCGGCTGCGAATGCTCGCGGATGTGGGTGACCAGGAAGTCGGAAAAGACCCTGATCTTGGCCGGCAGTCCGGCGCGGTTCTGGTAGGCGATGTTCATCGTCAACAGCGGCAGCTCCCAGTCCATCAGGACCGGGACGAGACGGCCCGCCGCGATATCGCTTTGCACGATGTAGAGCGGCTGGATCAGAATGCCGAGCCCCGCCAGTGCCGCACCGCGGATGACCTGGCCGTCATTGCTGTCGAGCGTGGGCGTGATGCGGACAGTCTGCGCGCCATGGCCTTTGCGCAGGCGCAGTGAATAGGGATCGTTGGCGAGATTGTAGACCAGCATGTTATGGCGCGCGAGATCGGCGGGCTGCTCCGGCTCGCTACAGCTTGCGAGATATGAGGGCGCCGCGGCGAGCACACGCCGCATCTGGCCGATGCGGCGAACGATGATGTTCGAATCCGGCTCCTGCTCGCGCGTCCTGATCGCCACGTCGATGCCGGCCTCGATGAAATCGGAGTAGCGGTTGGCGGTGGTGATCTGCATGTTGAGCTTCGGATAGCGCGCGCGGAAGGCCGGCAGCATCGGCGCCAGATAGATCACCGCAAAGGACAGCGAGCTCGTGACCCGCAGCGTGCCCTGCGGCGACAGCGCGCGATCGCTGACGATGTCCTCGGCCTCCGCCAGTTCGCTCAAAACCCGGCTGGACCGCTCCAGCAGCTCCTGCCCCGCCTCCGTCAACCACAGCCGGCGGGTGTTGCGCTCGATCAGCCGGACCGCAAGGCGCTCCTCGAGCGCGCTGAGATGGCGGCTAGCGGCCGCATTCGACATGCGCAGGGCTTCGGCAGCTTTGGACAGGCTGCCGAGCTCGGCCGTCTTGGCAAACACTTCCAGTTGGAGGAGACGGTCCATTGTTTCGCAAACAGGAAAAGAGACTTACGATTATTGACCTTTATTTCCGCATCTCGCAAGTCAATATGGCCCCAACATAAGCAAGATAGCAGGCGAGGAAACAGGGAAATGTCGGGCCCGATCAGGCACATCGTGATGTGGCGGCTGCGCGGGGAGACGCCAGCGGAGCGTTCCGCCGCCCGGGTCAAGGTCAAGACCCTGTTCGAGGGGCTGCGCGGCCGGATCGACGGCCTCACCCATATAGAGGTCGGCCTCGATGTCAGCGATGTCGACTACGCCTGCGACGTCGTTCTGTTCTCCGAATTCACCGACCACGCCTCGCTCCAGGCCTACGCCACCCACCCGGAACATTTGCGCGTACGCGAGGCGCTGGGCGACTTGCGGATCGGGCGCTTCCAGGTCGACTATCCGATCAAAGAGACCGGCGCATGATCGGTACGTTCACCTTTGAAAACCTGCCCTGCCGCGTCGTGTTCGGCAGCGGAACGCTGGCCGAAGCCAAGGCCGAGGTCGAGCGGCTCGGCGGCAAGCGCGCGCTGGTGCTGACGACCCCGCAGCAGGAGGCGCAAGGCAAAAGCCTAGGCGCGACACTCGGTCCGCTCTATGCCGGCAACTTTCCAGGCGCGACCATGCATACGCCGGTCGAGGTCACGGAGCGGGCGCTCGCGGCGATGAAGGCATGCGAGGCCGACTGCATCGTCTCGCTCGGCGGCGGCTCGACCACCGGCCTCGGCAAGGCGCTGGCCTTGCGCACAGGCGTCAACCAGCTTTGTATTCCCACCACCTATGCCGGCTCGGAGATGACGCCGATCGTCGGCCAGACCGAGAACGGCCTGAAGACCACGGTACGCGATGCAGCGGTGCTGCCGGAGACCGTGATCTACGATGTCGATCTGACCCTGACGCTGCCGGCGAGCCTGGCCGCGACATCAGGCATCAACGCGATCGCGCATGCGGTCGAGGCGCTTTACGCGCGCGACACTAATCCCATCACCTCGCTGATGGCGGAAGAAGGCATTCGCGCGTTGGCACGCGCCCTGCCCGCCATCGCCGCCAAGGGCGACGACCGCGAGGCTCGCACCGAAGCGCTCTATGGCGCCTGGCTGTGCGGCGTTTGCCTCGGCACCGTCGGCATGGCGCTGCATCACAAGCTCTGCCACACGCTCGGCGGCACCTTCGATCTGCCGCATGCCGAGACCCACACCATCGTGCTACCGCATGCGCTGGCCTACAACGCGCCGGCCGTGCCCGATGCGATGGCGCGGATCTCACGCGCAATCGGCGCCGCCGATGCATCGCAAGGACTTTTCGAGCTCGCGAAGCGGCTGGGTGCGAAGGTCGCATTGCGCGACATCGGCATGCCCGAAGGCGGCATCGACAAGGCTGCCGATCTCGCGGTCACCAACGCCTACTGGAACCCGCGGCCGCTCGAACGCAACGCCATTCGCGACCTGATCGCGCGGGCCTGGGCCGGCGAGCCGCCCGGCGCCATCAAAGCGGCGGCTTGATTCCATGCGGCGCACGCTGATCAAATCCGCTGTCATCATCAGCATGGATGACGCGATCGGCGATCTGCCTGACGGCGACGTGCTGATCGAGGGTAGCCGCATCGTTGACGTGCGCCCATCGATCGACGTCGGCGGCGGCGCGGCCGAAACGGAGATCGTCGACGGCACCGGGCGCATCGTCATCCCCGGCCTGATCAACGCGCATATGCACACCTGGCAGACGGGCTTACGCGGCTATGCCGCCAACTGGACGCTGCTGGAATATTTCCGCCGCATGCATGCCGGGCTCGCGACCGTGTTTCGGCCTGAGGACATCCATATCGCGACGCTGGCCGGCGCGCTGAACCAGATCAATCAAGGTACCACCACGCTGGTCGACTGGTGCCACAACAATCCGACGCCTGATCATACCGACGCCGCCGTGCGCGGCCTGATCGAGAGCGGCATCCGCGCCGCCTTCTTCCACGGCTCGCCAAAACCCGAGCCGAAACCGGGCGAGCCGCACTTCTCGGAAGTGCCGCATCCACGCCGCGAGGTCGAGCGGCTGCTGGCGGGGCCCCTCGCCGACCGCGACGGCCTCGTTACGCTCGGGCTCGCCATTCTCGGCCCGCATTATTCGACGCTCGACGTCGCCATGCACGACTTCCGCATGGCGCGCGAACTTAAGCTGATCGCATCGATGCATCAGGGCGGCGGCCCCGCCAAGACGCCCGATGGCTGGGAGAAGCTGATCGAGGCCGGCCTCGTCAGTGCCGGCGTCAACATCGTCCATGGCAACGATCTGCCTGACGATCTGCTGGACCGGATGGTCGATCTCGGCGTGTCCTTCTCGGTGACGCCGGAGAACGAGATGATCCAGGGCCACGGCTTTCCCATCACCGGACGGCTGCTCAAGCGCGGCGTGCGGCCGACCATCGGCATCGATCTGGAATCCGTGCTCGCCGGCGATCTCTTCTCCGCCGCGCGCGTTGCGCTCTCGATGCAGCGGGCGCTGGACAACGCCGAGGCGCGCAAGGCCAGCGGCACCATTCCGGCGACGACCACGATCCCCGTCCGCGAGGCGCTGCGCTGGATCACGACGGAAGGCGCCCGCATGCTCGGCCGCGAGGACCAGATCGGCTCGCTGACGCCGGGCAAGCTCGCCGATCTCGTCATCATCGATGCCTCCGATCTCAATCTCGTTCCGGTGCACGATCCCGTTTCCACCGTGGTGATGCAGACGAGCCTCGCCAATATCGAGGCCGTGATGATCGGCGGCGTGTGGAAGAAGCGGAATGGCCGGCTGCTGGCCGACGGTCTGGAGGCGAACAAGGAACTACTCGTGCAATCCGGCCGGCGGCTGGTGCGCGACATCGAACGACAGGGACACGCCGCCTGAGGGCGTCAAGGACAACAACGATGACAGACGCTCTAGAGAACATCGCTTTCATCGGGATCGGCAAGATGGGCCTGCCGATGTCGGTGCTCGTCGCCAAGGCCGGTTACGCCGTGACCGCCTTCGACCGGAGCGCAGCGCGGCTCGACGAGGCCCGCGCGCAAGGCATTTCGATTGCCGCTTCACCGGCCGAGGCCGTGGGCGGCAAGGCCGCGATCGTCACGTCCCTGCCCGATGACGCCGCCTTGCGCGGCGCGTTGCTCGGCTCGACCGGCCTCATCGCCGCGATGGCGCCCAAAACCGTTTTGATCGAAACCAGCACCGTGAGCGCCGAGGCGTCCGCTGAAGTCGACGCCGCCGCACAGGCGCGCGGTGTCTTCTACCTGCGTGCGCCGGTCTCGGGCAATGCCAGCATCGTCCACACCGGCGCGCTGAGCTGCTTCGTCTCGGGTCCGAAGGACGCCTACGAGAACGCAAAGCCGCTGCTCACCGCCTTCACCCGCGCCCAGACCTATCTCGGGCCTGGCGAGGAAGCGCGATATGCGAAGCTAGCGGTCAATCTGATGATCGCGGTGTCGGCCGCAATGATGGCGGAGAGCCTGGCGCTGGCGCGCAAGGGCGGCATCGGCTGGCAGGACATTCTGAAAGTTCTCGACGACAGCGCGGTGGCCTCACCTATGGTGAAGTACAAGACCGCGCCGCTGCGTAACCGCGATTTCGACTCGACCTTCTCCTGCAAGCAGATGGCCAAGGATCTCGACTTGATCCTCGGCGCCGGCCACGCCGTCGGCGTGCCGCTTCAACTCGCAGCCCAAGTGCGCGAGACCTATGGCTCGCTGGTCGCGCAGGGCGATGGTGACACCGATTTCATCGCGACCGTCAAGCACCTGGAACGACTGTCCGGTCTTGGCGAACCGAAACTCTGATTCACGGAGGCACTCATGCGTAACTTCAACGAAAACACCATCACGGACGCGGTGCTGGAGCGGATCGCGGGCGCGACCGATCCGCGGATCAAGCAGGTCAGCGAAGCGCTGGTGCGCCACCTTCATGCTTTCGTCCGCGAGGTGCGACCGACCCAGAAGGAATGGGACTACGGCATCGACTTCCTGACCCGCACCGGCCACATGTGCGACGACAAGCGCCAGGAGTTCATCCTGCTGTCGGACGCGCTCGGCGTCTCCATGCTGGTCGACGCGATCAACCATCCGGTGCCGGAAGGCGCGACCGAAACCACGGTGCTCGGCCCGTTCTTCGTGCAGGCCTCGCCCGAGAAAAGCAACGGCGAGGACATCTCCGGTCCCATGGAGGGCGATCCGATGCTCGTCACCGGCTCGGTGTCGACCGTCGACGGACGGCCGCTTGCCGGCGCGATCGTGGACGTCTGGCATTCCGACGATGATGGCTATTACGACGTGCAGCAGCTCGACAAGATCGGCGATCTTGCGATGCGCGCACGCTTCCACACCGACCAGAATGGCCGCTTCAATTTTTGGTCGATCAAGCCGGCCGCCTATCCGATCCCGCATGACGGCCCGGTCGGCGACATGCTGGAGGTCCAGGGCCGCCATCCCTGGCGCCCGGCGCATGTGCATTTCATGATCTCGGCGCCCGGCTTCGAGCAACTCGTGACCCATGTGTTCGTGGCCGGCGACCAATATCTCGACTCTGACGTGGTGTTCGGCGTCAAGGACAGCTTGATCCGCGAATTTGTGCGGTGCCCGCCCGGCCGTGCGCCCGATGGTCGCATGGTGGACAGCGAGTATTTTCATCTCAACTATGATTTCGGCCTGAAGCAGCTCGCGAGCAGCGCAAGAGCCGCTTAAGCTGAACGACGGCGGACCAACAAGAGTCCGACAACAAGAGCCAGACAGGGAGCCAGGATGGGACCGCGGGTCAGCACGAGCATATTGGCCGATCGCCTCACAGGCATGATCGGCCCGCGCGCGAGCGTCGCGCGTGGCGTGCTCGATCAGCATGGGCAGAGCGAGTCCCATTACCGCAACCTGCCGCCCGATATCGTCGTCTTCCCTGAAACCACGCAGGAGGTCGCCGAGATCGTCAAGCTGTGCGCCGGCGCGAATATGCCCATCGTGCCGTTCGGCGCCGGGACCTCGCTCGAAGGCAATGCGGCCGCAGTCGCCGGCGGCGTCTGCTTCGACTTCGCGCGCATGAACAAGGTGCTGGCGGTGCACGACAGCGACATGGACGTCGTGGTGCAGCCCGGCATCACACGAAAGCAGCTCAATGCGGAGCTGCGCGGCACCGGACTTTTCTTTCCGATCGATCCCGGCGCCGACGCCTCGATCGGCGGCATGACGTCCACGCGCGCCTCCGGCACCATGGCGGTGCGCTACGGCACCATGAAGGACAACGTCATGGCGCTGGAGGTGGTGCTGGCCGACGGCCGCGTGATCCGGACCGCCAGGCGCGCGCGCAAGTCAGCCGCCGGTTACGACCTGACGCGGATGTTCGTCGGCGCGGAGGGCACACTCGGAATCATCACCGAGATCACGCTGAAGGTGCATCCGGTCCCGCAGGCGATCTCGGCCGCGGTTTGCAGCTTCGACACCCTGCACGACGCCGTCGACACCGCGATCTCCGTGATCCAGTCCGCGATTCCCGTCGCGCGCATCGAGCTGCTCGACGACGTCATGATGCGCGGCATCAATGCCTACGCCAAGCTCGGCTATCGCGAAGCCCCGACCCTGTTCTTCGAGTTCCACGGTTCCGAGACGTCCGTCGCCGAGCAGGCCGAGGCCGCGCAGGCAATTGCCTCCGATCATGGCGGTCATGGCTTTGCCTGGGCAAAGGCGCCGGAGGATCGCAGCCGGCTCTGGCACGCCCGCGACAACACGCTCTATGCGGGCCTCGGCTTGCGCCCCGGCGCGCGTGCCGTGATCACCGATGTCTGCGTGCCGATCTCGCGGCTGGCGGAATGCCTCACGCAGACCCGGCGCGACGCGGACGAGCATGGTTTTATCGCCCCGATCGTCGGCCATGTCGGCGACGGCAATTTCCACATGCTGATCCTGATCGATCCCGCCAGGCCGGAGGAAGCCGAAGATGCCAAGGCGCTCCAGGCCCGCATGGTCGCCCGCGCGATTGCCATGGACGGCACCTGCACCGGCGAGCACGGCATCGGGCTCGGCAAGATCGACTTTCTCACCGACGAGCTCGGCGAGGCCGTCGATGTGATGCGGTCGATCAAGACCGCGCTCGACCCCGATGGACTGATGAATCCCGGAAAGATCTTTGCAAGCGGAGCTCCCGCATGAGCACCGCCGCATTAACTGCCGACACCTCCTCGTCTGTCCCGCTGCTCGAGCTGCGCGGCATCAGCAAGGAGTTTCCCGGCGTCAAGGCGCTGGACGATGTGTCCTTTGCCGTCTTCCGCGGCGAAGTCCACATGCTGTTGGGGGAGAACGGCGCCGGCAAGTCGAGCCTGATGAAGGTGCTGTGCGGCGCCTACCGCGCCGATGCCGGCGAGTTCTACTCCAAGGGCGAGCAGGTCGCGATCAATTCGACCGCGGATGCGCAGAAGCTCGGCATTGCCGTGATCTTCCAGGAATTCTCCCTCGTCCCCCATCTCGACATCGCCCAGAACATTTTCCTCGGCCGCGAGCCGAAGGGCCGCATCCCCGGCACCATCGACCGCCGCAGGATCTTGGCCGACGCCGCGCGCGTGCTCGGCACGATCGGCTTCGACATCGATCCCTCCACCATTGTCGACAAGTTAGGGGTGGCGCAGCAGCAGATGGTCGAGATCGCGAAGGCGATCAGCCAGAACGCGCGCATCCTCGTGATGGACGAGCCGACCGCGGCGCTATCCGATCGCGAGACCGAGCTGCTGTTCGCGCTGATCGCGCGGCTGAAGGCCGACGGCGTCTCCATCGTCTACATCTCGCACCGCATGGCCGAGGTGTTCGCGCTCGGCGACCGCATCACCGTGCTGCGCGACGGCCGCCGCATCGACGGCGTGCGCCCGGCCGATGTCACGCCCGACCAGCTCGTCCGCATGATGGTCGGTCGCAACGTCGACATGACCTATCCGCGCAATTTTGCCGACCAGCCCGGCGAACTGCTGCTGGAGGTCAAGGGCCTGAGCGCCTCCACCGGAATCTCGGACATCAACATCGAGGTGCGCCGTGGCGAGATCGTCGGCCTGTGTGGCCTGGTCGGTTCCGGCCGCAGCGAGGTCGCGCGCGCCATCTTCGGCGCCGATGCCGTGAGCTCCGGCGAGATCATCTTCGACGGCAAGGCTATTTCCGGCGAGCCCGATCTCGCCGCCCGCCGCGGCATCGCGCTGATCCCGGAGAGCCGCAAGAGCGAGGGCCTCGCGCTGCTGCGCTCGGTCGGCGACAATCTGGTGGTGTCGGCGCTGCGAAAGCTGTTCCCGAGCGGTCTGTTCGACCAGCGCCGTGCACAGCGCACGTCCGACGGCCTGATCCGGCAGTTGCGCATTGCGACGCCAAGCGCGCGCCAGACCGTCGGCCTGCTCTCCGGCGGCAATCAGCAGAAGGTCGTGATCGGCAAATGGCTCGCCGCCGGTTCAAAGCTTTTCATCTTCGACGAGCCGACCCGGGGCATCGACATCGGTGCCAAGTCCGAGATCTTCGCCCTGATCGACCGCCTTGTCGCGGAAGGCGCGGCGGCGCTGATGATCTCGTCGGAGCAGATCGAGATCTGCCATGTCTGCGACCGTGCCTATGTGATGCGCGAGGGCCGCATCGCCGGGCACCTGACGCGCAAAGAGCTGACAGAGGAGAACATCGTGCGACTGGGGATGCATCATGCGTGAGGCCGCGGTCGTTTCACAATCCAATCCGCTGCAACGCATCCCCGGCGTTGCCATCGTGCTGGTGCTTCTGATCGCGGTGTTCGGCGCCATCGCGCCCGGATTCCTGTCCGTCGCCAACCTCTCCAACGTGCTGGTGCAGTCGACGATCCTGACCATGCTCGCTCTGCCGATGACGCTGATCATCATGACCGAGGGGTTGGACCTGTCGATGGGCGCGGTGCTGACGCTGACCTCGCTCTGCGTCGCGATCGTATCGCTCGCGACCAAGTCGATGCTGCTGGGCCTCGGCGCCGGGCTCCTCGTCGGAGCGGCCTTCGGCACCGTCAACGGCTGGCTGGTCGCAATCCTGGGGATTCCGCCCTTCGTTGCGACGTTGGGCACGCTCGGCATGGCGCAAGGCCTGTCGCTGATCGTCAGCGACGGCCAGAGCGTGGTCGGCATCCCCCACAGCGTGCGCGACATCTATTCGGCGACGCTTCTGGGCGTGCCCGTCCCGATCGTGATGGCGCTGGCGAGTTATGCTGCGTTTCACGGCCTGCTCTATCACACCCGCTTCGGCACCTACATCTTCGCACTCGGCGGCAACCGGGAGGCGCTGCGCTATGCCGGCCTCTCGCCCAACCGGCTGCTGATCGCGGTCTATGCGATCGGCGGCGCCATGGCCGGCATCGCCGGCCTGCTGATGACAGCGCGGATGAATTCCGGGCATCCAACCGCGGGCCTCGGTCTCGAATTCGATGCGATCGCGGCGGTCGCCGTCGGCGGCACCTCGTTCGAGCGCGGCAATGGCTGGCTGCTCGGCACCCTGCTCGGCGTGCTCTCTGTGGGCGTGCTGCGCAACGGGCTGAACCTGATCTCGCTGCCCTCCTCGGTGCAGGTCGCAAGCGTCGGCGTGCTCGTCATCGTCGCGCTGTTCCTCGATGGCCTGCGGAGCCGCGCATGACCGACATCAGCAAAGACGCCATCGCGCCGCCCCGCTCGTTCCTGTCGCAGGACGCGATCCAGGTGTTCTATCGCCTGCTTGCGGCGCTGCTGATCTGCGCGGTGCTCGCCGTGCTCAGCGATTCCTTCCTGAGCCTCGGCAACATCCTCAATGTGCTCAGGCAGGCGAGCCTGACCTTCTTCATCGCCTCCGGCCTGACCCTGGTGGTGCTGACCGCGGGCCTCGATCTCTCTGTCGGCGCCAATGTCGCACTGTCCGCCTGTATCGCCGGGACCGTGATCCACAAGACCGGCTCGCCGGCGCTCGGCATCCTCACCGGGCTTGCCTGCGGCGGCATCGTTGGCCTCCTCAACGGCGTGATGGTCACCGCGCTGCGCATCCCCTCCTTCATCGCCACCTACGGTATGCTCTGGGTGCTGAACGGCCTCACCTATTGGTACATGGCGGGCGAAACCCTTCACGACTTTCCGGCAGGCTTTCGCCAGATCGGCAGCGGCTATCTGTTCGGCCTGCCGATCCCGGTCTATCTGCTGCTGGTGTTCCTCGGGATTGGAACGCTGTTCGCGCAGCGAACGATCTGGGGCCAGGAGATCTATGCGATCGGCGCCAATCCGGTCGCGGCACGGCTCTCCGGCATTCCGGTCGCGCGCCGCTTGCTGCTGGTCTACGCCGTCTCCGGCACCATGGCGGGGCTGGCCTCGATCATCTTCCTGTCGCGGCTCAATTCGGCCGAGGCCGACATCGGCGAAAGCCTGACGCTGCCGGCGATCGCCGCCGTGCTGATCGGCGGCACCTCGCTGTTCGGCGGCGTCGGCACCGTGTTCGGTACTTTCATCGGCGCGCTGATCCTGACGCTGGTGCTGAACGGCATGAACCTCTTGTCGGTCAGCGCCAATTGGCAGCCGCTCGTCACCGGCATCATCGTCATTCTCGCGGTCTGGCTCGACATGAAGACCCGCCGCCGGGCGCAATGAGTTCTGGAGTTCGAACAAGCAAAATGAGGGATGGAGGCAACATGAAACAGACACTGGGCTACCTGGCTCTGCCGCTGCTGATGGCCGCGGCGTTGACCACGCAAGCGCGAGCCGACGGCGAGACCATCGCCGTCTTCACCAAGAACCAGACCAACCCGTTCTTCCAGACCGTGCGTGTCGGCGCCGACAACATGGCGAAGACCCTGAACGCGAAAACACTGCAGTACATCCCGACCAAGCCGGATTCGATCCCCGAGCAGCTCAGCCAGATCGAGGACGTCGTGGTGAAGAAGCCGAGCGCCATCGTCTTCACGCCGGTCGACTACAAGGCGATGGTGCCGGGCGTCGAAAAGATCAACGAAGCCAAAATCCCCGTCGTCAACATCACCGATCGCTCCGCCGGCGGCAAATTCCTCTCCTTCGTCGGCGCCGACGATTACAGCCTCGGGCTCGAGACCGCGCGCCATCTGCTGAAGACGATTGGCGGCAAGGGCAACATCGTCATCATCGAGGGCGTCAAGGGCTCGCTGACCAATGTCGACCGCGTCCGCGGCTTCAACGACGCGCTGAAGGAAAACGCCGGTGCCAAACTGCTGGCCTCGCAGCCTGGCAACTACCAGCGGCTCCAGGCGCTCCAGGTGATGGAGAATCTGATGCAGTCGAACGCGCAGATCGACGGCGTGCTCGCCGCCAACGACGCCATGGCCGTCGGCGCCATCGAGGCGCTCGACGGCGCCAACCGCAAGGCCCAGGTGATCGGCATCAATGGCACCAAGGAGGCGATCGACGCGATCAAGTCCGGCAAGCTGCTCGCGAGCGGCGATTACAACGGATTTGCGCAAGGATGCCTTGGCACCATGATGGCGATCCGATCCTTGCGCAACCAGCCCGTCATCGCCGAGATCGTGCTGAAGCCGACCGTCATCACCAAGGACAATTACCAGCCGTTCGACGTGCCGCTGGAGCAACGGAGCTGCCCGACTTTCGAGGAAGCCAGCAAGCTTGGCACCAAGTAAATAAGCGCACCCATCGCGACAAGCCCGGACGGCCGCAGCGGCGGCCGTCCCAAGAAACGGACACATAAACGGAGACCATCATGCTGTTCGCCATTCACGCCATCGACCGCGCCGGCGCGCTGCCGACCCGGCTCGCCAATTACGAGGCCCATAAATCCTTCCTGAGCGACACCTCCCGCTTCGGCGTCAAGATCGTGATGTCGGGGCCGCTGGTCTCCGACGACGGCGAGAGGATGATCGGCAGCCTGTTCCTGATCGAGGCGCCCGGCCGTAGCGACGTCGAAGCCTTCAATCGCGCCGATCCATTTGCGGCGGCCGGCATCTGGGAAAAGGTCGCGATCACGGGCTTTCTCCGCCGCCAAGGTTGAAGGCGGCCAAACCAAAAACGCGAAAACAACCCCATGCACAGTAGAATGAGGTTGTTTTTGCACGTGAATTTTCGTCGCGAACGTCTTTGACTCGTCGGGCAAAACAGGAGCAGAGTGCCATCATCGCCCGATGGCCGCCCCTGCGCTTCGATCCAGAGCTTTGCCGCCGCCGAAACGGCTAACCGCTCGTCACCGTCGCACCATCTTCGAGATGACAGGCCACCCACTGCTCGCTTCCGGCTGCGCGCAATGTCGGCTCCTCGGTCCGGCAGCGATCGAACACGAGCGGACAACGGGTGTGGAAGCGGCACCCGCTCGGCGGGTTGATCGGGCTCGGCACGTCTCCCTTGAGGATGATCGGATTGCGCTGGGCCCCCGGCTCGGGCAGCGGCACCGCCGAGAGCAGCGCCTTGGTGTAAGGATGCTTTGGCGCGGCGAAGATCTCGCGGCGCGGAGCCACCTCGACGATCTTGCCGAGATACATCACCGCGACGCGGTGGGTCATGTGCTCGACGATCGCGAGGTCATGGCTGATGAACAGCAGCGCGAGGCCGAATTCGCGCTGGAGATCCTGTAGCAGATTGACGATCTGTGCCTTGACCGAGACGTCGAGCGCGGAGACCGCCTCGTCGCAGACGATCAACTCGGGTTCGGCCGCGAGCGCTCGCGCAATGCCGATGCGCTGGCGCTGGCCGCCGGAGAATTCGTGCGGCCTGCGGTTCAGCGCCTCGCGCGGCAGGCGCACGGTGTCCATCAACGCAGTCACGCGGGTTTCGAGATCGATCGCGGATTTGGCAAGTCCGAAATTGCGGATCGGCTCGGCCAGGATGTCGCGCACGCGCATGCGCGGATTGAGGCTCGAGAACGGGTCCTGGAACACCACCTGCACGCGGCGGCGCATCTGGCGCATCGTGCTCGGATGGGCGTCATCGATACGCTGGCCGTCGAGGATGACCTGCCCTGCCGTGATGTCGAACAGTCGCAGGATCGCACGGCCGACCGTCGATTTGCCGCAGCCGGACTCGCCGACCAGCGACAGCGTCTCGCCGCGCGCGATCTCGAACGAGACGCCGTCGACCGCATAGACCCATTCGGACTTGCGGCTGAACAGGCCCTTTTTGACCGGGAAGTGCTTTTTGAGGTCGTTGACCTGGAGCAGCGGGGGACTCATGCCGCGACCGCTCCCTTGGCCGCATAGTGGCAGGCTGCGACGTGTCGCGGCCCCTTCTCTTCGAGCCCAGGCGCGTACTGGCGGCAGAGATCGGTCGCGAGCGCACAGCGTCCGGCGAAGACGCAGCCGATGATGGGCTTGCGCAGATCAGGCACCTGCCCGGGGATCTCTGCCAGCCGCCTCGCGGTGCCGGTCAGCGACGAGCCGAGCCGCGGCACTGCGCCGAGCAGGCCTTGCGTATAGGGATGACGCGGCGAGCGGAACAGTTCCGCCACCGGCGCCTCCTCGACCTTGCGCCCGGCATACATGACCATGACGCGCTCGGCGATCTCGGCGACCACGCCGAGATCGTGGGTGATCAGGATGATCGCAGCACCAACCCGGTGCTTGAGATCCAGCATCAATTTCAGGATCTGCGCCTGGATCGTCACGTCGAGCGCGGTGGTCGGCTCGTCGGCAATGAGAAGTTTTGGATTGCAGGCGAGTGCAATGGCGATCATGACGCGCTGGCGCATGCCGCCGGAGAGCTGATGCGGATATTCGCGGACGCGACGCTTCGGCTCGGGAATGCCGACCAGAATCAACATCTCGATGGCGTGCGCCTCTGCGGCCTCCTTGTCCAGACCCTGGTGTATCATCAGCGTCTCGCGGATTTGACGCCCGACGGTCAGGACCGGGTTGAGGCTGGTCATCGGCTCCTGAAAAATCATCGAGATGTCGTTGCCGCGGATCGCGCGCATCTCGCGATCCGACATTTGCAGCAGGTCCTTGCCCGCGAAGCGGATGCTGCCGGCGATTTTGCCCGGCGGTTCCGGGATCAGCCGCATCAGCGACATCGAGGTCACCGACTTGCCGCAGCCGGACTCGCCGACGATGGCGAGCGTCTCACCTTCGTTGACATGGAACGACACACCGTCCACCGCGCGGTTGATGCCGCTGGGCGTGCGGAAGTGGGTCTGGAGGTTTTCGACTTCAAGCAGTGCCATCGCGATCAGCCCCTCGACATCAGAGGCTCTTGGCCATGCGCGGATCGAGCGCATCGCGAAGGCCATCGCCGAGCAGGTTGACGGCGAGCACGGTGACGGACAGGAAGGCCGCCGGAAAGAACACGATGTAGGGCTTGACCTGCCACAGCGCCCGCCCCTCGGCCATGATGTTGCCCCAGGACGGAATGGTCGGCGGCGTTCCCGCGCCGATGAAGGACAGGATCGCCTCCGTGATCATGGCACTGGCGCAAATGTAAGTCGCCTGGATCAGCATCGGCGCCAGCGTGTTGGGCAGTATGTGGCGCAGGATGATCATCGGCGTGCGCGTGCCGCAGGCCACCGCCGCATCCACGTAAGGCTGCTCGCGCAGCGACAGGACGACGCTGCGCACGAGGCGCGAGACGCGCGGAATCTCGGCAACGGTAATCGCAAGAATGACGTTGCCGACGCTGCCGCGTGTCAGCGCCATCAGCGCGATCGCCAGCAGGATCGGCGGGATCGACATCAGGCCGTCCATGAAGCGCATCAAGATGCCGTCGGCCCAGCGGATGAAGCCGGAGACGATGCCGATGGCGAGACCGGCGGCGGAGGCGAATATCGCAACGGACAAGCCGACCGTGAGCGAGACGCGTGCGCCGAAGAGCACGCGTGAATAGATGTCGCGGCCGAGGACGTCGGTGCCAAACCAGTAAAGCGCCGACGGTGCGCGGGTGCGCTTGGCCGGCGCAAGTGCGGTCGGATCCACCGTGCCAAGATAAGGCGCAAAGATCGCGATCAGGACGAGCATCAGCAGCAACGTGCCGCCGATGGCAACGGTGGGATGGCCGCGCAGCAGCCCGATGAAGCCGCGCCGGATCACGACAGGCCGGAGGATCTCAGGCAGTTGCGGCGCGAGGACGAAGCCCGCCGGCAGCGCTTGCGGATTGACGGTCGTGTCGGTCAATAGCGGATCCTCGGGTCAACGAGCGTATAAGTGACGTCGATCATCAGATTGACGAGGACGTAGACGAAGCTGAACAGCAGCACGATGCCCTGGATGACAGGATAATCGCGGCGCAGGATCGCGTCGATCGTGAGCCGGCCGAGGCCGGGAATCGCGAAAACGCTTTCCGTGACCACTGCGCCGCCGATCAGGAGCGCAATGCCGATCCCGATCACCGTGACGATTGGCACCGCCGCGTTCTTCAGCGCGTGGACGAACAGGATGCCGCCCTGCCCGAGACCCTTGGCGCGCGCGGTGCGGATATAGTCCTGCTGCAACACTTCGAGCATGGTGGCGCGCGTGATACGCGCGATCAATGCGATGTAGACACAGCCGAGTGCGATCGACGGCAGGATCAGGTTTTGCAGCCAGGGCCAGAGGCCCTGGGCGAGCGGCGTATAGCCCTGCACCGGAAGCCATTCGAGCTCCAGCGCGAAGACGTAGGCGAGGACATAGCCGACGACGAAGACCGGCAGGGAGAAGCCGAACACGGCGAAGGCCATGATGGCCCGGTCGATCAGGCTTCCCGCCTTCCACGCCGCCAGCACGCCGAGCGGCACAGCGACCACGATCGTGAGCAGGAGCGTGACCATCATCAGCGACAGCGTCGGCCCGAGACGCTGCCCGATCATGGTCGAGACCGGCAAATTGGTGAAGATCGAGGTGCCGAGATCGCCGTGCAGAATGCGCCAGACCCAGCTTCCGAACTGGATCAGGAAGGGACGATCGAGGCCGAGGCTTTGACGGATGCGCTCCACATCCTCCGGACTTGCCTGATCGCCTGCGATCACCACGGCGGGATCCCCCGGCGCGATGTAGAGCAGGCTGAACACGAACAGCGCGACGATCGCCATCACTGGCAAGGTCGAGGCGATACGCCGGAGGATGTAGGAGAGCATCTGGCTTCAGCGCAGGGTCATGCGGATTTCGACACGCCCCAGAAGAACGGCAGCGGCCCTTTCGTGATGCCGGAGACGTTCTTGCGCCAGGCCGTGTAGCTGAGGAAGAAGCCGGTCGGCGCGTAGACGACGTCCTCGAGCGCGACCTTGTTGAGGCGGGCGACCGCGGCCTTCTCCTCGTCGAGGTTCTTGGCCTCGAACCACGACGTGACCTCCTTCTCGGTGCCGGGGCTGTTCGGCCAGCCGAACCAGGCCTTGTCGCCGTTGGCGCGAATGGCGGTGTAGGGCGCCGGATTGATGCAGTCCGAACCCGCATGCCAGGTGTGGAACATGTTCCAGCCGCCCTGCCCGGGCGGCGTCTTCTGTGCGCGGCGGGAGCCGACCGTGCCCCAATCGGTCGCGACGAAGTCGACATTCATACCGAGCTTCTTCAAGAGATCGGCGGTCACATCTCCGAACGCCTTGGTGATCGGCTGATCCTGTGCCACCAGGCACGTCACCGGTTGGCCGGAATAGCCGCTCTCGGCGAGCAGCTTCTTTGCAGCGTCGAGATCGCGCTTGCCCTTCAGGACCTCGCCGCCCGCCTCGGTGTAGAGCGGCGTATCCGGTGTGAAGAAGCCGGGCAGCGACTTCCACAGCGAATTGTCGTCGCCGACGAGCGCACGCATATAGTCTTCCTGGCTCATCGCCATCAGCACTGCGCGCCGCGCCCGCACGTCGTTGAAGGGCGGGTACAGGAAGTTCATGCGGAACGAGCCGACATTGCCGAGCGGATCGCCGATGTCGACGCTGATGTTCTTGTTCTTCTTCAGGACCGGGACGAGGTCCGCGATCGGGTTCTCCCACCAGTCGATCTCGCCGTTCTGCAACGCGGCCGCAGCGGTCGCCGGATCCGGCATTACGATCCATTCGACGCGATCGATCAGCATCTGCTTGCCGCCGGCGAGCCACGACGCCTTTTCCTGCCGCGGCACATAGTCGGCAAACTTCTCGAACACGGCTTTCGCGCCGGGGACCCATTCGCCCTTGGCGAACTTCATCGGCCCCGAGCCGACATAATCGCCGATCTGCTTGAACGGGTCGGTCTGCGCAATGCGCTCCGGCATGATGAAGGCGCAAGGCGAGTTGTTCTTGCCAAGCGCATAGAGCATCTTCGGGAACGGCTGCTTCAGCACCCATTTGAAGGTGCGGTCGTCGACGGCGGTGAGTTCCTGCTGGTTCGCCTTGAGCATCAGCCCCATCGGATCGCGCGCCGCCCAGCGGGTGAGACTCGCAACGACGTCCTTGCTCAGCACCGGCTCGCCGTCGTGGAATTTGAGCCCCCGGCGCAATTTGAACGTCCAGGTGGTGCCATCGTCGGTCACCTCCTCGGACTCGACCATCTGCCGCTGCGGCTGGAGCGAGGAATCGACGCCGTAGAGCGTATCCCAGACCAGCGCGGCGGCATTGCGCACGACATATTGCGTGCCCCAGATCGGGTCGAAATTGGCGAGGTTTGCTTGCGGCACGAAGCGCAGGGTGCGCGCGGCAGCGCCTTGTGCGATCGCCGGGGCCGAGAGGCCGCTCAACGCCAGACCGCCCGCGCCGGCCAGTCCCTTCAATACGGTCCTGCGATCCATGAAATCCTCCCAATAGTGCCGTGATGCCGGCCATCGTTGGCCAAGAACAGGTGAAACCAGAGCTCATTCGCGTGTGCAAATGGTATGCCACTAACCGGACCTTCGCCAGCGGGATCTCCGCACCATTTGGGCCGGTCGAGGCTCAAAGCGCCGCCGCCAGCGCTGGCCCGGTCTCGATATGCGGGATCGCCTCGACCAACTCGCGCGTGTAGTCGGTCTTCGGATTATCGAACAGCGCCCGGCTCTCGCCCTGCTCTACGATGCCGCCATTGCGCAGCACGATGGTGCGGTCGCAGAGCATGCGCACCACATTGAGATCGTGGCTGACGAACAGCAGCGCGATGTCGTTCTCGCGCCGCAGGCGGTCGAGCAGTTGCAGCACCACCGCCTGCACGGAGACGTCGAGCGCGGCGGTCGGCTCGTCCAGCACGAGAAGTCGCGGCCGGCAGGCGATGGCGCGGGCGATGCCGACGCGAGCCTTTTGGCCACCGGAGAGCTGATGCGGAAAGCGCGGCAAGAGATCGAGCGGCAGCCCCACACGCTCGGCGCATTCCTCCACGCGCTGCCGTAATTCTCTGCCCGCACGCATACGATCGAGCCGCATCAGGGGATGGGCAATGCAGTCGAAGGCCGTGAAGCGCGGATTGAGGCTCTCGTTCGGATCCTGGAAGACCATCTGGATGTCTTTGCGGAAGCGCGAGCGGTGAAAGTCGCGCGAAGCCACGTGACCGATCGACTGCCCGTCGAACACGATGTCGCCTTCGCTCGGATCGATCAGGCGGCAAATCATCCGCGACGTCGTGCTCTTGCCGGATCCGGATTCGCCGACAAGGCCGACGCTTTCGCCGCCGGCCATCGTCATCGAGAAGTCCGCCACCGCCGCAGCGCCCTGGTCAAAGCGTTTTGCGAGCTTGCGCACTTCCAACAGCGGCGGAGTACCGTGGGCGAGCTCCTGCCTGGGCTTGCTGATCACAGCCGCATGGCGCTCCCTCTCTTCCTGCGTCACGAGATCCTCGATCCGGGAGGTCGCGGTCGGCGATGCCGCCACCAGGCGCCTGGTATAGGCGTGCTGCGGCGCGCCGAAGAGCGTTTTAGGGCTCGCTTCCTCGACGATGCGGCCGCGCTCCATCACCGCGATACGGCGACAGTATCGCGCCGCGAGGCCGAGATCGTGCGTGATCAGGACCGTCGCCATGCCGCGCGCGGCGGCAATCTCCGCCAGGAGGTCCATCACCACCTTCTGCGTGGTGACGTCGAGTCCGGTCGTCGGCTCATCGGCGATCAACAGCGCGGGATTGCAGGAGATCGCGATCGCGATCATGACGCGCTGGCACATGCCGCCGGAGAGCTCGTGCGGATAGGCGTTCATCCGCGTTTCAGGGTCGCGGATCTGGACGGCGCGCAGCAGCTCCAGCGCCTCGGCGCGGGCGGCGTCTTTCGATATACGCTTGTGGGTCAGGATTGCGTCCGCGATCTGCAGACCGATCGCGCGGATCGGATTGAGCGCCGCCCGCGGGTTCTGAAAGATCGTCGACATCGCGGCGCCCTGCAGGTGACGAAGGTCATCGCCCCTGAGCTTGGTGACGTCCTGCCCGCGAAACAGGATTTTTCCGCCAGTGACGCGCCCGGCCGCATCGAGCAGCCGTGTCGTGGCAAAACCGGTGACCGATTTGCCCGAGCCGCTCTCGCCGACGAGGCCGAGCATCTCGCCGGCCTTGACCGTGAGCGTAACCCCGCGCACAGCCTCGACCATCCCGCGCCGCGTCGAGAACGCGACGTGGAGATCGTCGATCCTGAGCAATTCCTCGCTCATGTGCGCATGCGCGGGTCGAGAATGTCCCGCATCCCGTCACCGAGGAGATTGAAGCACAGCACGGCCATCATCAACGCGAGGCCCGGAAAGGCCACCAGCCACCACCGCCCGGTCGAGATGAAGCGCGCACCCTCTGCGACCATGATGCCCCATTCCGGCGTCGGCGGCTTGACGCCGAGGCCGATGAAAGACAGGCCGGCGGCATTGAGAATAGCCCAGCCGAGGTTGAGCGAGATCTGCACCGCCATCGCCGGCAGGATGTTCGGCAGCAGGAAGCGCAGCACCACGGAGAAATGGCTCTCGCCGCAGGCGCGCGCCGCCTCCACCCACCCGACATTGCGCCGGACGTTGACCTCGGCGCGCGCGAAGCGGATGTAGAAGGGCAGATTGATGATCGCGGTTGCGATCACGATGTTCTCGATCCGGTTGCCGAGAGCCGCGACCATCGCCATCGCCAGCACGAACAGCGGAAAGGCCATCATGACGTCGACGAAGCGGCCGACCGAGCGGTCGAGCCGGCCGCCGGCATAGCCGCAGAACGAACCGACGACAGCCCCGATCACGAAGGAGATGCCGACCGCGGAGACGGCGATGGCAAGATCGAGCCGTGCCGCGATGACGAGGCGGCTGAATACGTCGCGGCCGAGCTGATCGGTGCCGGCGAGATGCGCCGGGCTCGGCGGCTGCAGCGCCTCCGAAACATTGGAGACGACGGGATCGTAGGGCACGAGCCATGGCCCGAAGATCGCGACCAGGACGAACAGGAAGACACCCGCCGCGGCGACACCGGTCAGCGGGTTGCCGCGCAAAATCCAGATCGAATGGCGGAGGGTTGCGCTGGTCATCCGATTGACACCCTGGGATCGGCGATGCCGTAGCAGATGTCGACCACGAGATTGACCAGCGCGAAGATGCCAGCCATCAGCAGCACGAAACCCTGCACCGGCGCATAGTCTGAGGAGAGCAACGCATCGAGCGCGTAGGACGCGACGCCCGGCCACGAGAACACCTTCTCCACCAGCACATTGGCGCCAAGCATGGTCGAGAACACGATGCCGGCAATGGTGATGACGGGAAGGATCGCATTGCGCAGCGCATAGGTGACGACGACCTTCTGCCAGGACAATCCGACCGAGCGCGCGGTGCGCACGAAATCGCTGCCGAGCGAGACCAGCATCGAAGCACGCGTGATCCGCGCCAGCGGCGCGATGACGAACAAGGCCATGCTCACCGCCGGCAGGATCAACTGCTTGCAGGCCGCCCACCAGCCCTCGATGTCTCCCGCGAGCAGGAAATCGATCGACAGGAATCCGGTGCGCTGCGGCGGCAGCGAGGTGAAGACGTCGATCCGCCCGGTCGGATCAGGCGCAAGACCGAGCAGATAATAGAAGACATAGATCAGCAACAGGCCCGACACGAAGGTCGGCACGCAGACGCCGAGCGCGCAGAACAGCCGCACGCCGTGATCGACCAGCGATCCCGGCCGCAGCGCCGCCACCACGCCGAGCGGCACCGCCGCGATCAGCGCGATCAGGAGCGCCGTGAAAGTGAGCTCGAGCGAGGCCGGCAGCCGCTCGCGCAAATCCTTTAGCACCGGCTGCCCCGTCATCATGGAGCGGCCGAGATTGCCGTGGCCGATATCGGAGAGATAGAACACGAGTTGCTCCGGCACCGACTTGTCGAGCCCCATCTGCTTGCGGATCTGCTCGATCTCCTCCTTGCCGGCGTTCGGCCCCGAGGCGAAGAACACCGCGGGGTCTCCAGGCAGGACGCGCATCAGGAGAAAGGTGAAGACCAGCACGCCGCACAGCGCCGGCAGCGACGACAGAAGCCGCCTGCCCGCCCGCACCACCGTTGCACCAAGACCGGTCATCACCTTTCAGAGTCTCCGGTTTGCCGACGTCACTTTTTGCTCAAGTCACTTTTTGCTCAAGTCACTTGTTACTCAAGTCACTTGCGGCTGACGTCGCGATAATCGACCTGACGATGGAACTCGTAGGTATAGCCCTCGATCGACGACGCCATCACCGCGTCCTGGTTCGGCTGCCACAGCGGAACCTGTGGCATCTCGCTGAAATGGATCGCGTTGAGCTTGCGGCCGTCCTCCTCGTACTTGGCCTTGTCAGGCTCGAAGCGGGCTTCCTGCGCGATCGCGGCCAGTTCCGGGTTGTTGATCGAGCTGTAATTCCAGCGCTGATTGCCGGTGTAGAAGTTGCGGTAGAAGTAATCGGTCGAGGGCAGCCAGGCGACGATGCCTTCGGTGAACAAGGGCAGCTTCTTCTCGTTGATCTGCGTTGACATCTGCGCATCCGGCAGCTTCTGGATGTCGACCTTGATCCCAATCTTGGCAAGCGATTCCTTCACGAGAGCCGCCATCGGCTCCGCGGTCGAGGCCTGGCCGACATTGAAGCTGAAGGTGGTGGAAAAACCCTCGGGAAGCCCCGCGGCCTTCAGATATTCCCTGGCCTTGTCGAGATCGGTCTTCACCGGCGCCTGGAACGGATAGATGCCGTTCAACGGCTTGCCGTCCGGCCATGCCGCACCGAACAGCGGCGCGCCGCGGCCGAACAAGGCGGCCTTGAACATGTCGTCATAGGGCAGCGCGAAGGCGATGGCGCGGCGGACATTGACGTTGTCGAAGGGCGGGATCTGGTTGTTCATCGAAACGAAGGTGATCGAATTGTATTGCGGCGTCGAGATCACCTTGAGCTTGCCCTTGGCCTCGAGCGACTGCACGTCGCTGGCCTGGAGATCGACGACAAGGTCGGCATCGCCGCGCTCGACCAAATTGGCGCGGGTCGCGGGCTCAGGCACGGACTGCACGATCACGCGCTTGAAAAACGCCGGCTTGTCGGGCGAGCCGCGGTTCCAGTCCTCGTTACGCTTGATGATGACCTGCTCGCCGGGCTTGAAGGTCTCGATCACATAAGCGCCGCTGCCGGCGGTGTGCTCCTTCAGCCAGGCTGTCGCCCAGGGATCCTCCGCGGTCGCATGCTCCTTGGCGACTTTCGAGTTGATGATCAGCGGGTAGACCGTGGCGAGATTCGGCAGCGCGAGCTTGTCGGGTTTCGGCAGCGTCACTTCGATCGTGAGGGGATCGATCACCTTGAACTGGTCGGCGGACGTCAGCGATCCCGTCAGCAATTGTGCCTTGCCGAGGATCGGCGCGGTGACGCAGCGATCGAGCGACCATTTGACGTCCTCGGCGGTCACAGGCGAGCCGTCCTGGAACTTGGCATCCTTGCGCAGACGGAACGTCAGCTTAAGTCCGTCGGGGCTGACGTCGTAGGATTCGGCAAGCTCGCCGGTGATCTTGTCGAGATCGAACACCCATTTGCCGTTGAGCTGCTTGCGGCCGAACGCCACCAGGCGGTCGTAGGTGCTCATGCTCAGCGCGAAGGATTCGCGCGTCGAGCCCGGGATGTTGGGATCGAGCGTGTTGACGGAGGCGCCGGTGACATAGCGCAATGTCTCCGCTCTGGTTTGCGCTTGCGAAGGCGCGGCGGCGACAAGCAAAAGCGCAGCGGTGGCGAGCACGGAGGATGCCGGGCTGAAAGACACAAAACGCATTCGTTTTCCCCAAAATTTCGACAAGAACACCAGCAAGACAGGTTAAGAAAGAAGCAAGTTGCGCGCCAGTCTCACGGGGCGCTCCTGGGGACGCTTCGTCGCGGCGGCGCATGGATGATCATCGCTATTCCCCCAGTTCTCGCGCCTGCCGCGTGACCACGGCCTGCGGCACGTCGTAGGCGCGGAGCGAAGCCCAGTGCCGCGCCACATCGGCGCGGAACAGGCCGCGCGTCAGGCCATTGACCAGCTTCGGCACTGCGGTTGTCATCGCGTTGATCGACGATCCCGACGGGCCAAAGCTCATGGTGGAGGCGATCGCGAAGAGATGGATGTCAGCGATCCACGGCGTCTCGCCCGCGACACGTTCGGTGAAGGCGTAATCGTCGGCGAGATAGGGAAAGCGGCCGAGTCGCGCGTTGCGCTCGCTCTCCGGCGGCTGGTAGCAGTCGGCCCAGGTCGCGATATTGCCGGCAAATGCGCGCAGTTCGCCGCGCCCGGCAAAGTTCATGTCGATACCGGTGCCGCAGATGACGAAATCCGCAGGTATGGCGCCGCGTGGCGTCTGCAATTCCACACCGCGATCGGTCTCGCGGGCCGCCTCGATCGGCGCGCCCTCATGCAAGGTGAAATTGGCATGACGCGCGCAGCGATCGTAAGTTGGTTGCGGAAAGCCTTCGCGCATTTCGAGGATGGCGCGCATGAAGCGCCAGCGCCAGGCATCATCGAGATCGCTGAGATGCCGCAGGAAGCCGCGGAAGGTCAACCAGCGATAAGGCTGGATGACCTGGATCTGCGCCCGGCGACACAGCAGATGCACTTCCGCTGCGCCCGCTTCCAGCGCGGTTGCCGCATTGTCGAAGGCAGATGCGCCGGCGCCGATCACGGCGACGCGCTTGCCGCGAAGGCTTTCGAAATCGATGTCGCCGGCGACCGTTGCGACCGAGCCGGCCGGCAGTTCGCGCAACGGCTCCGGAATCATCCAACCGCCCATTCCCTCCTGCCCCGTCGCGAGCACGATCTTGCGCGCATGGAGTGTCTCGACGCCATCGCCACGTTTCACGCGTGCGGCCAACAAACCATCTGCCGCCGGCCGGATTTCCAGAAGCTCGCTCCCGTTGCGCACGGGCAATCCGACCGTGCGCCGCAGCCAGAGCAGATACTCAGCCCAGTGGCCGCGCGCGATCAGGTCGAGTGTCTGCCAGCTCTCCCGGCCGAAGCGGGCTTCGTGCCAGGACTGGTAGGTCAGGCTCGGGATATCGAGGTCCGGGCCGGTATAATCCTTCGGGCTGCGCAGGGTCGGCATGCGGGCATAGGTCAGCCACGGGCCTTCCATCCCTTCCTCGGCCTTGTCCAGCAGCAGGATGTTGCTGACGCGGGATCGCATCAGACCGAAGCCGATGGCGATGCCGGATTGACCGGCGCCGACGACGAGCACGTCCAGCGCCGGCTTGCCGTCCGGTCCCATCTTCGGTTCGAGCCAGGCGGCACCGGGATGCGCGATCCGCGCGAGATCGGCGCTGACGTCGGCTTCGAGCTCTGCCAGCGTGTTGCTCATGCCGCGAGCCAGCCTCCGTCGACCACCATCACGGTGCCGGTCGTAAACGAGGATGCGTCGCTCGCCAGATGCAGCGCGGTCTGCGCGATCTCCTCCGCCTGGCCGAACCGTTTCATGGCATGGCGGTTGCGGGAGGCTTCGCGCACCTCGTCCGAATTGGCGTGACGGGCAAAGCTGCGGCGAAGCATCGGCGTATCGATCGCGCCGGGTGCAATCGCGTTGACGCGGATGCCGTCCGTGGCGAAATCCACCGCCATCGTCCGCGTCAGGCTGACGATCGCGCCCTTGGCGGCGATATAGGCGCTGTTGCCCTTGCCGCCGGCAATCGCAAGCTGCGATGCCAGCGTGATGATCGAGCCGCTGTTCTGCCGCTGCATCTGCGGCACCGCCGCCCGCGCCCACAGCCAGGTGCCGCCGACATTGGTGCGGAACACTGCATCCCAGTCTGCCGGATCGGTGGTCAGGACCGTGCCGCCGCAGGAATAGCCCGCCGCCGTCATGAGGATATCGAGCCGGCCATGCCGCGCAACGGCATCGCCGACAACGCTCGCGGCGAAACCGGCATCGCCGACGTCACCGACATACGTCGCTGCCTCGCCCACCAGGTTCAGCGTTTCCTGAAGGCCGGCGGGATCGCGATCGACCAGAGCAAGACGCGCGCCCTCTTCCGCGAACAGCTTTGCGCTGGCGCGGCCAATGCCCGAGCCAGCGCCGGTGATGATGGCGGTCCGCCCCTCCAGCCGCATATCAGATCCACTCCTTGTGCTGCGTCAGCCAAGCGCTCATCGCGGCGGCGGACTCGGCACTGCCGAACTGCGCGCGCCAGCCAAATTCATCCGCCATCCGCGTCACCGACAGCGCCGCGCGATGAGGCCCATGCAGCTTGATCACGGTTTTCTCGCCGGGCGCCGCGAGGCGGCACTCCAGGCCTGGATGCAACGCCGCAAAGGCCTCGCCCCATTGCAGCGCAGGCCAAAGCCCTCCGCGGGAGATGTTGTAGAGCCGGTGGCGCGGCCGCTCGGCTTCGATCAGCAGTGCGACGGCCTCGGCCGCATCCGGCGCGTAGATCCAGTCCCTCATGCCCGCTTCAGGCATGATCGCCGGCTCGCCGCGGGCGAACGCGGCCAAAATCTGGAACTGGAGGCTTGGCGTGTCGCGTACGGAGCTCGGTCGCTCCCACGGTCCGAACAGGGCGCTCAGCCGCACGCTGAGGAAATCGCCGCCGAAGAGTTCGGCATGGCGCGCGACGGAGCGCTCCGAGGTGAACTTGCTGATGGCGTAGAACGAGCCCGGATCGCAAGGCGTTTCCTCGTCGAGAATCTCGACCCGCGCCCCCGCGGCGCCGTAGGCCGATGCCGAGGAGAGATTGACGACGCGGCGTGCGCCATGGCGGATGGCGGAGAGCAGGATCGGGATCTGCGCCATCACGTTGATCTCGAGAACGCGCGCGGTCGATGCTCTCTCCAGTTCATCACCGGCGGTGATCGCCGCGCCGAGCACGATCGCATCAAAGCCTTCGGCGATGAGGGCATCGATGGCATCTGCGTCGGTGATATCGCCCTGCACGGTTTTGAGCCGGGCGCCGTAATCGGCAAGAGACCGCTGCGCGGATGGCGGCAACTCTGCGCGGTCATACAGCGTCACGTCATGGCCGCGCGCGAGCAGCGCCTCCGCAACATTGAGACCGACAAAGCCGGTGCCGCCGAAGATGACGATCTTCATCGCGCGATCCGTCGTCACAGCAGTTTTGCCCCGAAATTCCGCTCCGGATCCATGTCAGCGACGAGCCGGCCGGTCGGCTTGGCCGCCTCGCCGCCGCTGCGTGCCAGGAACTTGCCGCTGCCGGCATCCGCGAGACACTTGTTGCCGTCGATGATGATGCGGCCACGCGAGAGCACCGACATCGGCCAGCCCTTCAGCTTGCGGTCGGCAAACGGCGTATAGCCGGCAAGATCGTGCATCATCTCGTTGGCGATCGTGGTCTCGCGATCGGGATCCCAGATCGCGATATCGGCATCGGCGCCCACCGCGATCGAGCCCTTGCGCGGATGCAGATTGTAGATCTTTGCGGGCGCCGTCGAAGTCAGCTCGACGAACTTCTCCAGGCCCAACCGCCCCTTCGACACCATCGCGTCGAACAATAGCGGCAGCCGCAACTCCAGCCCCGGCAGGCCGTTCGCGACCTGCTTGAAGTTCGGATTGGGACCGGCGCGCAGCTTGCCGGTTTCGTCGTAGCGATACGGCGCGTGATCCGACGAGATGGTCTGGAGATCGCCGAGCGACAGCGCCTGCCACAGCGCCTCCTGGTCCGAATGCGTGCGGGGCGGCGGGCTGCACATCCATTTGGCGCCTTCTGCGCCGGGCTTGTCGAGATCGGCGGCGGTCAGGAACAAATACTGCGGACAGGTCTCGGCGAACACCTTCAGCCCCTGCCCGCGCGCGTCGCGGATTACCTTGGCGCCTTCGGCTGTGGAGACGTGGAAGATCATGATGGGCTGATCGATCAGCGCCGCCATGCCGATCAGCCGGGTGAAAGCTTCCGCCTCAGACACGCGGGCGTGGCTGACGGCATGGTATTTCGGCAGCGTGTAGCCGCGCGCGAGCAGGCGCTTCACCATCCAGGCGATGATGCCGTGATTTTCGGCATGGGCGCACAACATCGCGCCGGATTGGCGCGCGGCGAGGAGAATGTCCAGCAACGGCTCGTCGTCGACCTTGAGCCGGTCATAGGTCATGAAAATCTTGATCGATCCATGCCCCTGTTTCACCAATGCGGGAATATGCTCCTCGACCGTCTCCCTGGTGGCATCAGCAATGATCATGTGGAAGGCGTAGTCGATCACCGCGCCCTTCTTCGCCAGCGCGTGATAGTCCTCCACCACCTGCGGCAGCTTCATGCCGACATGCTGGGCTGCGAATGGAATCACCGTCGTCGTACCGCCGAAAGCGGCCGAGACCGTCGCGCTCTCGAACGTATCTGCGTTCATGATGCCGGCAGCCGACAGTTGCTCGATATGGGCGTGGCTGTCGACGCCGCCGGGCAGCACCAGCTTGCCGCGCGCGTCGACCTCGCGCTTGGCCGCCGGAAGCCCACGGCCGATGGCTGCGATGGTTTCGCCGGAGATGGCAACATCGGCCTCGAACACATCGGTGGTGGTGGCGACGCGTCCACCGCGAATGATCAGGTCGTAAGCGGGTTCAGTCATAACGCACTCCATGATAGGCTCAAGCCAAGTGATCGAAATTTCGCAGGAAGACCATCATGTCCCGGCCGCGCATTCTCGTCATCAATCCGAATTCCAATCCTGCGGTCACGCAGGGGCTGGAGGACGCGCTGAAGCCGCTCGGTTTCGAGGGCGGCCCCGAATTGGTCTGCCAGACGCTGGCCGAGGGTCCCTTCGGCATTGAAAGCCAGGCCGATGTCGATGGCGTCGCCATGCCGCTGCGCCGGCTGGTCGAAGGCGACAACCGCTCGGCCGCCTTTGTCATCGCCTGCTACAGCGACCCCGGGCTTCAAGTCTGCCGCGAAGGCACCGACCGCCCCGTGTTCGGTATCGCCGAGTGCGGCGTGCTGACCGCGCTGGCCCGCGCCGAAACCTTTGGCGTCATCGCGATCGCCCAACGCTCGATCCCGCGTCACATGCGCTATCTCAGGCAGATGGGTCTGACCGAACGCCTCGCCGGCGAGCGGCCGCTCAACATGAGCGTCGCGGAAACCGCCTCGGGCGAAGGCACGCTGGCCAAAATGATCGACATCGGCCGCGCGCTGCGCGACGAGGACGGGGCCCGCGCCATCGTGATGGGCTGCGCCGGCATGGCGCGCCATCGCCGTCCTCTGGAAGACGCGCTCGGCATTGCCGTGATCGACCCGACGCAGGCGGCCGTCACCATGGCGCTCGGTACGGTGCAGTTCTCGAATCACTAGGCGTCCTTCAGCTCTTTGGCGTGCTGCCGCGCGAGCCATTGCGCGTGGCTCTCGCGCGAAAGCGCGAACGTATCCCGCTGCGTCGTGTAGAGATTGCCGAACATGCGGCCGATCGGCCGGTAGGCGTCGAGGTCGACATACATGTTGGCCTCGTCGACCAGGCCGTCACGGGCATGAACCCTGAGGACTTCGCCGACCAGCAACTCGCGATCAGGCGAGAAGGTCAGCACGACGTGACGACGGCATTCGAGCGCGAAAGGAGCTGCAGCGAGGCGCGGCACCTTCACGTCGACTGACGCAAGTGTGGCGAGCCCCGTCGCCGCAACCTCGCTGTCACCGGAGGGGAAATCGACCGCGCAATCATTCATCACCGCCGACAGCGCCTCGTCCACCATGTGAACCACGAACTCGCCATTGCGATGGATGTTGCGGGTCGTATCCTTCGGGCTGTGATCCGGCTTGTGCTGTAGCCCGAGCACGATCAGCGCCGGGCTCTCCGAGAACACGTTGAAGAAGCTGAAGGGCGCGGCGTTGACCGCCCCATTCGCATCGAGCGTCGTCACCAGCGCAATCGGCCGTGGCACCACCACGCCGCAAAGCAGCTTGTAGCGGTCGCGCGGATCGAGCTCGCGCAAGGAAATGCCGGATGTGCTGTTGTCCGCCATGAGCCTTATACCTCCGGCGGCGGCACCGCGCCGGTTTGGTTGGTGATCAGGCCATAGTGCTCAATGCGGCGGTGCTGCGCGAAGTTGAAGATGGTGGTCTTGCCGAAGGTAGTGGCATCGAGGTCGCAGGGATGAACCAGAACTTCGTCCCCCTCGGTTTTCGCCTCGGCGACGATCTCACCGTTCGGGTCGACGATCAGGCTGCCGCCGAACAGCGGATGTCCATCCTCGACGCCGGCCTTGGCCACAGCGATGACCCAGGTCGCATTCTGATAGGCGCCGGCCTGCACGGAGAGGCGGTTGTGAAACAGGCGTTTCTCGACGCCCTCCTCGCTCTTCTCCGCGTTGACGGACGGCGTGTTGTAGCCGATCACCACCATCTCGACGCCCTGCAAGCCCATCACGCGATAGGTCTCGGGCCAGCGCCGGTCGTTGCAGATGGCCATGCCGATGATGCCGCCCAGCGCGCGCCAGACCTTGAAGC
The DNA here is from genome assembly GCF_029846715.1 of Bradyrhizobium nivariense. Lineage (GTDB taxonomy): Bacteria > Pseudomonadota > Alphaproteobacteria > Rhizobiales > Xanthobacteraceae > Bradyrhizobium. The sequence goes on along the minus strand of NZ_JARVWW010000012.1, from coordinate 90,766 downwards.
CGAGGTCACCCGGCTCGAAATAGCGCTTCTCAAGGTGCTGATGGGAGCGCTTGGTGTCGAACTCTACATGGCCTGGAAGATGGATCTTGCGATATTTGCCGACGATCCTGCCGGACTTGTCAGTGAGGATCGCGGTGTTGAAGTGATGGCCGTCCGGGGTCAGCTCCGCATAGCCGAAATTCATCGCCATCTGGTGCTGCGCCGCGCGCTCGAACAGCGGCTTCGTCGCCGCGTTCGGCATCTCGCGCTCGAACCAGGTGTCGGCCTCGGCCCGGTCCTCCATGTACCAGCGCGGGAAGAACGTCGTGAGCGCCAGTTCCGGATAGACGATCAGGTCGGCGCCCTTGGCCTTGGCTTCGTCCATCAGCGCAATCATGCGCTTGACCACGGCCTCGCGGCTGTCGGCTTTCTGGATCGGGCCCATCTGGGCGGCGGCAACATTGACGATACGCATCAGCGAGTTCCTGGTGGTCTCTTGAGTAAAGCTACAGTTTCAATCACGTGCCGGAGCGCGCAGCTTAACGCAGCATCGCCCGGACTTTCCAGCCGGCGCCTGCCCGATCGGCATAGTGTGCGTTGCATGATCCACGCTCACGCCCGTTCAGCATCGGCAACATCCAGGCCATAGTCGAGCGCATCCAGCAGCCGCTCGGCTTCATGCCCGGAGATCACGAGTGGCGGCGCGAGGAACAGCGAGGTTTGCTCGCCGCTGGTCCCGATCACGGCGCCCGCCTCCAGCGCCCGATCCGCGACGCGCGAGGCGATCGGCACCTCGGTCGTATCGGCATGCCAGGAGCGCCAGTCTGGGCCGTGCAGTTCAACCGTCCAGTGCAGTCCTTGCCCCGCTACGCGCTGCACACTTGGATGTTTTTGCGCGATAGCGAGCAGGCGGCGGGTGAACAGCTTTTCGAGGCCTCTCACGTGTTCCAGAATATTGTCTTCGTTGACGACATTCAGATAGGCGCTGACAGCCGCCATGCTGATGGGATGACCACGCAAGGTGCCGTAGTTCTGCCAGCTCGTGCCCTTGAGCCGTTCGACGATGTCCTTCGACACCACGACCGCGGCAACCGCAGCGGCGCCGCCGCCGAGCGATTTTCCGAGTGTCACGATATCGGGCCGGCTCTTCGCCCCCTGGAATGCGAACCAGCGTCCGGCGCGACCTGCGCCGGTGACGACCTCGTCCGCGATCCAGTACGAGCCTGCCTGCCGCGCACAGCGCGCCACCTCGTCCTGATAGGCGCCGTCGTAGTAGATGCCGCCCTGCGTATAGTCGATGATCGTCGCTGCGGTATCCGAAAGCATGCCCGCGGCATCCGCCAGATATTCGCTTGGGGGAACATTATTGGACGGCGCGCCATAGATCGCGCCGTCCGGTGCCGGCAAGATTCGCACCGGCGCCATCGGCGCCGGTAGCTTCGATCCGCCGGCGTGCACCGCGAGACCGCCGTGCCATTGCGGCTGCACCGTCATGCTGCGCGACAGGCCGGTGATGCCGTGATAGGCGCGCTCGCGCGTCGCCAGCGCGGACCGCTGCGTCAGCGCCTGGCACAGCGACAGCGCCATGTCGTTGGCCTCGCTGCCACTGATGCAGAAGCGCACCGCGCCAACCCAATCCTCCTCGCCTTTGAACGCGGTGGCCATCAAATCGTCAGCGGCCTGCTCGCGGCCGACCCAGGTCCACCCCTCGTTCACGACAGGCGTATCCGCCGCACGTCGGATCGCCTCCACCATCGCGGGATGACGATGGCCGAGGCCACCGCCGGTGTTGCTTCCGTCGATGAGCTTGCGACCATCCGAAAGATGAAAATAGACGCCCTCACCGCCGACCACGGCCATAGGCGCGCTGTCGCCGGCATTCAGCCCGGTTCGCAACAATCTGCTCATCGCAGTCCCTTCATTCCGCGGCCTCGGCGCCGTAGCCACCGCCGCCGCAGGTCTCGATCGTGACGAGATCGTCTTGCTGCAACACCAGGTTCGACTTGCCGTCGATCGCGACGTTCGCGCCCTGCCTGATCAGCGAGATACGGCAGGCCTTGCCGGGCTCGCCACCCTGCATTCCGAACGGCGCAATCACCATGCGCTCGATGCAGGTGGTCAGATGCATCGACGGTGCCAGGATGCGATAGGTGCGAATGACGCCGTCACCGCCGCGATGTGCGCCGACGCCGCCGGAATGCCAGCGAATGGCCTGCTGCTCGACGCGGATCGCGTAATTCGCCTCGATCACCTCGACCGGTGTGTTGGAGGTGTTGGACAGATGCACCCGCGTTGCCGAGATGCCGGCCCGATCATGCCGCGCACCTTCGCCGCCGCCGTGAACCTCGTAAAGCATCTTCCACGAACCGTTCTGCCGCGGTTCGGCGAAGAACAGCACGCCTGCGGTCGTCGCCCCACCAGCCGACAAACGTTCGGGAATGATGTCCTGCATGGCGCGGAAGATCGCGTCGACGATGCGCATCGACGTCTCGTGGTTGCCGGCAGCGACGGACGCGGCCCAGCCCGGCTCCAGGATCGAGCCCGGGCGCGTGATGATGGTCAGCGGCCGCAGCGCGCCCGCGTTCTGGTGCATGTCGCGCCCGCTCATGATGCGCGCGGCATAGGCCACCGCAGAGCGCGCCATGAACGGCGTCGTGTTGCAGAAATTCGAGACACGGTCGCAGCTTCCCGAGAGGTCGAAGGTCGCTTCGTCGCCTGCAATGGTGATCTTGACATGAATGCGCGCAGGCGCGTTATTGACGCCGCCGTCGTCCAAATAATCCTCGCCCTCGTAGACGCCGTCCGGCAGATCGCGGAGCGCCTCGCGCATCTCGATCTCGGAGAGATCGTGCAGGCGCGACTGCGCCGCCGTGAAGACCACTTTGCCGTGCTCGCGGCAAAGCTCGACAATGCGCCGCTCGCCGGCTTTCGTTGCCGCGATCTGGGCGAGCAGATCGCCCTCGCAAGACTCGGGATCTCGAACATTGGCCTTGAGCAGCTGCACGATCGGCGTATTGACGCCGGCCACGGTGGCGATCAGCACCGGCGGAATGCGCATCGCTTCCTGGAACGTGTCGATGGCCTTTGCAAAATAGCTGCCGGGCCAGGTGCCGCCGATATCGGGCCAGTGCGCGAGGCTGACCGCGAACGCCACGATCTCGCCGTCGACGAAGACGGGCCGCACGACCTTGACGTCGTTGAGATGATTGCCGCCGAGCGCGCCGACATTGTAGATCAGCACATCGCCGTCGTTGAGGCTCTCGAGCGGGACGACCTTCAGCAGTTCGGGAATGGTGTAGGCCATCGCGCCGAGATGGATCGGGATGTCGCGGCCCTGCCCGACCAGGTCGCCGCGGCCGTCCGTGATCGCGGATGACAGGTCGCCGGCCTCGCGCAGCAGCGGCGAGCGCGCCGAGCGCGTCATCACCAGGCTCATCTCCTCGGCCGCGGCCGAGAGCCCGTGCCGGATGACTTCGACGACGAACGGATCGAGCTTCATGCCGGCCCCCGCGTCAGGAACAGATTGCCTGAAACATCCGGCCTCACCTGCCAGCCGGGCGGGACCACCACGGTCGACCATGCGTCTTCGATGATGGCCGGACCGCTGACGATTTCCGTCAGCGAAGCGCGGTCGATGATCGCCGTCGCGATCTCGTGAAAGCCGTCGAACGAGCAGATGCGCTTGCCGGACGATACCGTCCTGACCGCGGTGGCCGGCCGACTCACGACGGTGCTCGACGGACGGCGTGCCTGCACCCGCACGGATTCGATGACGCAGCTCTCGCTCGTCGCATAACCGAACAGCTCGTGGTGCCGGGCCAGAAAATCCTTCTTCAGCCTGATAACGTCGAGCGGTCGCACGAAAGGCACCGGAATAGCGTCGTTCTGCGCTGCGTAGCGCATCAAGGCCACCAGCTCGACCTGAATCTCAGTCGTGGCAACGCCATTGGCGATGAGCGGCGCCGAAGCATCGTCAATCAGCGTCCCGATCCGCTCCGACACGCGAACGAGGTCGATGCCGTCAAGTGCGGCGCGCAAGGTCTGCTGCTGGAGGAAGCTGAAGTCGGCGGTGAGACAGCCCAGCGCCGAAAACGCACTTGATGCGCTGGGAACGACGACCTCGGCAATCCCATAGAGATCGGCAAGGCCCGCGGCGTGCATCGGGCCACCACCGCCAAAGGCGAGCAGCGTGCAGTCGCGCCCGTCGATACCCCGCTCGACCGTGACGCGGCGGAGCGCACGCGCCATTGTCGCATTCGCGACCTTGATGATTCCGAGCGCGGTTTCGGTCAGGCTCAGTCCCAAGGCACGCGCGATCGGCGCGATGACATCAGTAGCTGCCTTGATGTCGATCCCGATCCGGTCGCCGAGCCTGGTCTCGGGATTGAGATAGCCGAGCACGGCATTGGCGTCGGTGATGGTCGGCTCGGTACCGCCGCGGCCGTAGCAGGCCGGTCCCGGCTCGGAGCCGGCGCTTTCCGGCCCGACGGTCAGGCCACCGGAGCCGTTGCGCACGATCGATCCGCCCCCCGCCCCGATCGAGTGAACCGCGAGCATCGGCTGGCGCAGCGGCTTGTCGCCGAGCATGCGGCCGTCGGTCATCTCGGCCTGGCCGTCGACGATCAGGCACACGTCGGTCGTGGTGCCGCCCATGTCGAACGTCAGCATGCGCGATGTGCCGAGCTGGCGCGCGATGCTGACGGATGCGGAGACGCCGGCCGCGGGGCCCGACATCGCCATCACCAGCGGCCGCCGCTTCACGGCCGAGATCGGGATCATGGCGCCGGCCGAATGAAACACCTGCAGGCCGGGGCCGATCGGCAGCCGCTGCTCCAGCTCGCTGAGATATTCCACCGCGATCGGCATGGCGGCCGCGTTGAACACGGTCGCCGAAGTCCGCTCGTATTCGCGCGCCTCGGGATTGACCTCGTGCGACAGCGAGACGTGGGCAACGACGCCCTTGAGCCGCTCGCCAAGCATTTTCTCGTGCACGGGATTGGCATAGGCGTGAAGGAGTGCGACCGCGACGCTCTGCACGCCGGTCGCCTTCAGCCACGCCACCAGGCGCTCGATCTCCGCTTCATCCAGCGCCTTCAGCACCCGGCCCTCGTGGTCGAGGCGCTCGGCGAGCCCAAAACATCGTTCCGGCGGCACCAGCGGCGGCGATTTCGGCGGGATGTCGAGACGATAGAGATCGCGGCGGCGATAGCGCCCGATCTCCAGCACGTCGGCAAAGCCTTCGGTCGCGACCAGCGCCACTTTCGGCAGCCGGCCCTCGACGATGGCGTTGGTCACGCGCGTGGTGCCGTGGACGAAGCGCTTGACTTCGCTCTTGCGCAGGCCGACCGCCTCGATGGCCTCCAGCATCGCCTGAACCGGAGCCTGAGGTCGCGATGGCACTTTCGCGATCCGTGCCTCCGCGGGGGAGCGCCGGATTGCGATGATGTCGGTGAAGGTACCGCCGATATCGGTGCCGACTTCCCAGTGGTTTTCGTCAGTGCTCATGTGTGGGATCAGCTACGGACGACGTTCGAATCGGACGCGGGGTCCTTCCCGTCCGCCGCCAAGTTCAATGCCACACCGAGAGCGCTCATCATCATCCCCTGTCATGCCACCGCTTGCGAGCGTGCGACAGAGCGATGGGATCGGGAAAGGGCCAGAGTTGTCGCAACGCATCGGACCGGCAGGCAACCGGCCGGCGCGCCGAGGCACATTTTAGTGCAGCGCTGCCCGCATGGAGAGCACGTCGGTGTGGATCGTTCCACGCCAGAAAAGTGCAGCGCACCACGAATTTCCCCGGACGAAATGCCACATCCGCTGCATTGCAATCCACGCGCCGCGCACCGACTGTCTAATTTGCAGGCGATCGACCGGCGCTACGGACCATCCGGTTGCCTATGAGCTATGCATGGCAGTCGGCTCAGCCTCTCTTTATTGTACGATCAGTAAGAGGTGGTTTTGCCCGCTCAACGCATCGCGACCTCGCTCCGGCTCTCAGGCTGCGAAGGACGGACGCAGGCGGCGCCAGCCGATGACGAGGCCCGTGATGGAGAAAAGAAAGCCGAGGGCGCAGAGCCCGACGACCAAGCCGTCGCGCAGCAACGGATGCGCGACGAGAACCGGAAAATCCAGCGTGTGCAGCGCGCCGTAGAACCAGCGATAAGCCCGCCGCGACGAATCCAGCCTTTGCAGCAAATTGCCGTCGGTGCCGTCGATGTCGAACCAGAGGTCGCCGCAATACGAGCGGTAGACCGGGGCCCCCGGGATGGTGGACTGCGCGGGATAGTCGTCGTTGTCGGCAAGTACGGACGGTGCGCCGCAGCCGGCCGCGAGCCGCGCGGTCAGCCGCTGGACCTCGTGCACATCCAGAGATCCCGTTGGGCCATCACGGGGCGAATCCCCCGCCTTGATCAATGCCTGACCGGCAAGGCTCATCCGATCCCGCCGATAGAGATTGCCGTTGAAGGCGAACCATTCGATTTCACGGGCCGATGAAGAAATCGGCTGCCGATCGAGCGATAGGGCAGCCGTCCAATTCGGTGAAGCGTTCATCACGCTGGATTCGGCCGAGCTCAATTGCCCGCGCGAGAACAGCCGCCCGTGATCCATGGAGAGCCAGCCACTGAAAATCCACGTCAGCACGAAGACCGTCGCCGCGAGGCCGATGAGATGATGCAGGGCATGCCAGCCACGATAGGGTGAGCCGATCAGACCTCCTCGAAGCCTGATCCGCGCAAGGCCAAGCACGGCGCCAAGCAAAGCTGCGATCAGGGCCAGCAGCGACAAGGTCCAGACCACGCGATCCCACAGCGACCAGTTGCTTCGCAGGACCGTTGGATAGATCCAGTGCAGCACGCTGCCGACGAGATTCCAGCCGCGCTCGCTACGCGTCGTATCGAGGACGATCTCACCGGTGAGCGAGGAGACATAGACTTCCGTTCCGTCGGCATCGCCGAGGGCAACCAGAAACAAGGGCCGATGGCGGTCAAAGCCGTTCGGCACGCTCCATTGGTCATAGTCCGAGCGCGCAACGATCGCGGCCCGCGCAGCATCGAGCCCGCGGCTGCGTGCGTGATCTCGCGCGATGGCCAGCGCGACGTCGAACGATTTGACCGACGCGTCGGCCCCATCGGAGGCGCGGACTGCGCCTGCGCGCGACGGCGCCGAGACGACATAGACCGGTCCGTCGCTGCGCTGGATCAGGCGAACGCGCGTTGCATCCACGATCCCGCTCGCGGTCACGGCATCGGCGACCGCGATCCTCGTCTCAGCGCGATCCAGCGGCAGGAGTCCGGCAAAGCGTTCCGCTTCCGTCAAGGACGGAAACGGAACGAAGTGCATCACGATCCCCGTCGCGAACCACATCGCGAACAGCAGGCAGAACGCGATCCCGAGCCATCGATGCAGCAGGACGATCGCGCGCATCATCGATCAGCGTCCTACCATTTGAACGCGGCCGAGATCTCATAGGTGCGCGGCGCACCCAAAAGGATCTGGTCGGGATAGAACGGATCGCCCCAGATCGCGTAGCGCTTGTCGGTAATGTTGCGCACCCGGAAAGTCAGGCGGGCCTGGTCGACCGCATTGAACACCGTTTTGGGGATGTCGACGAAGGCGTAGACGTCGGCGACGGTGTAGGCCTTCAGCGTCACGACGTTGGCATCGGTGTTGTAGCGGTCGCCGACATGACGGCCGGTGATGCCGAGCTCGACCGGCCAGGGCGTGAAGAACCGATAAGACGCGCCGGCATTGGCGACGACGCGCGGCACGTTCGGCGGCGTGTTGCCGGAGAACGAGCCGCCGACAAAATTGTAGTCGGCGTAGCGCGCATCGACATAAGCGATGTTGCCCCAGAGACGCAGCGGCTCGATCGGACGCACCGAGGCGGCGAGCTCGACGCCCTTCGATTCCTGCCGTCCGGCGAGGTTGAGCTGCATGCCGCCGGCCGCGGCATAGACGTTCTTGCGCAGGATGTCGTAGGCCGAGAACGACCACTCCGCCCGATTGTCCCAGAACAGATGCTTGACACCGGTCTCGTAGGTCCGCGCGGTGGTCAGGTTGAGCGGATCGGTCGGATTGAGCAGGAAGATGTTGTTGGCTGAGATGTCGGCGCCGGTGGCATATTGGCTGAAGAAGGTCAGGCCCGGAACGGCTTCCCACGTGTAGCCGATACGCCCCGTCGTCGGGACCCAAGATTTCGAGAACGGAAAGTTCGCGTTCTCCAGACCGGTCTTGTCGGTCGAGTTGCGGTCCAGCCCGATATGCTCGACGCGCAGGCCGCCAACCAGCGCAAAGCTGCGCGTGAGCTTCAGCCGGTCCTCGAACGACAGTGCCTCGTTGTCGATGCGGGCGGTCTGCTGCTTGGTCGTGAGCGAGCCGTAGTAGCCGCGCGGGGGATCGACCAGCGAGACGGAATCACCGGGAAAGTTTGCGGCGCCCGGCCTCACGAAATCAAGGTAGCTCGAGGAAAGCGTCGTGACCAAACGGTTGTCAAAGGCGGCGATATTCGCATCCCAGATCAGGTCGGTGATGTTGCCGACCAAGCGTTGGCTGTGCGCGACATAGAAGCGCTCACGGTCGACCATGTTCGTACCGGAATTGAACGCCTCGATCTCATTGTTGAACCATGTGCGCTCCGCACCGTAGCCATATGCCTGGCTCTTCAGCGTCAGGTCGGGCGCCAGCTTCAGCTCGAAGCCGCCGCGCAGCCACACTTCTTGCGCGACGTTGCGATTGTCGAGGACGTTGTAGTTGGTGTTGAAGGTGCGGTCGTCGATCGTGACCGCACCGAGATTCGTTTTGTTGTAGTTCGAGACGTAATTTCCGGAAACGATCCCCGTCGTGGCATGCGAGCCGCTGAAGGCGATCGGCACCAGCGGCGCGCCCCAATAGGCTTTCGAACGGTCTTCGCGATATTCGATCGCGCCCCAGACCTTGAGGCTATCGGAGATGCGGTAGTTGAGCTGGCCCGACACATCGAGCGTCTTGGTGTTGGTGTCGTCGGCAAAGCCGTTGAGCGAGGAACGGCTGACGTCGACGCGGTAATCGAGTCCCTCTACGTTGGTGCTGCCGCCCGAGCCGTAATGCGCGCCGAATGAGTTGAGGGAATCCCAGGAGAAATCCGCCTCGTTCCGGATCGGCCCCGTGTGCGGCTGCTTGCTGACGAAGTTGATCGCGCCGCCGGCGGCACCTTCGCCCGAGATCAGCGAGGCCGGGCCTTTGAGGAATTCCACCGCCTCCAGATTGGCAGTGTCCATGACCCGCGAGGTCATGTTCTGCGGGCCGATCTTGATGCCGTTGTAGAGCGTGTTGATCTGGCTGTTGGTAAAGCCGCGCATCGAGAACGCCGCGGGCTCGGCCGGGTTATCCCCTGAGGTGACCCCGACGGCGCCCTGGGCCACCTCGGAGACCGTGCGATAGCCCTGCTCGCGCATGGTCTCGGCGGAGATCACCTCGACGGTGGCGGGGATCTCCCGCACGGTCAGACCGAGACGCGAGGCGCTTTCGGCGACTGCATTGGTGTTGAGCGGCGTTTGCGCCGCTGCGGTTGGCACAACGGGCTTGGGCACTGCGGATGCCGTCTCTGCCCGGCGCGCTGCTGCGCGGCGTTGGCTCTGCGCGTCCCGGCCGGCCGGCCTGGCCTGCTTGCGGGATTGGGCGGGCGATACCTCGACGGGCGGCAGAGATTCGCGAACCTGCTGCGCCAGCGCGGCGGGCAGATCAAGGATGGCAAACGATGTGAGCGCAGCGGGCGCAAGCAGGAATTTGCGCAGCCGCGTCGCATGGACGGAGAACATGGTTCAGACCTCGGTATGACGTCAGTGGCACGTCACAGCGAACGAGGTCTCACCTTGGCTTGTCAGCCTTCCGATGAAGCCGAATGTCTGTACTCCCCGACCGACATCTTCGCGTGTGACCACGGCTGACGGCAGGTCTCCTGGCTCGCGGGTCAATACCTTGCATCGCCTTCCCGGGACCGAGATACCCAGTGGCTTGTGACGCAAGATTCGCCGCTTACAGTTGCGGGGGCAGCCACGGCATTGGGGACAAACTCCCCGCACCGCATTCCCTTTTCATCCCCTCTCGGGGAAACCGTCGCGAGCATCTAGGATTACGACCCAGACAGAGTCAATGTGCCAGTTGCGGCGTTAGTGCCACAGCGACCAATTTCCTTGGAGATAAGCATGGAAGGCGAGACCTTCCTCTGGCTGATACGGCATGCGCCCGTCGACGGGGTCGCCGGGACGATCCATGCAGCCGATGCGCCGGCCGATCTCGGCAATCGGGCGGCGCTGGAGGCGCTGCGGCAGCGCCTGCCGCGGGACGCCGCGAGCTATGCGAGCCCCTCGCGGCGCACGGTCGAAACGGCCCGCGCGCTAGGGCTCGACCCGGTGCAGTTGCGCGAATTCAGCGAGCAAAACTTTGGCGACTGGACCGGCCGTCGGCATGACGAACTCGCCATGACCGGTGGCGAGGCCTATGCGCAGTTCTGGAGCGATCCGGCTCGCGGACGGCCGCCGGGCGGCGAAAGCTTTGAGGATCAGGTCGCGCGCGTCCGGCTGGGTCTGTCAGGGATCGGCACCGGATCGACAACGCTCGTCGTGCATTCCGGCACGATCCGCGCGGCGCTATGCATCGCGCTGGATTTGACGCCACAAGCAGCCCTGCGCTTTGTGGTCGATCCGTTGTCGCTGACCCGGATCGACCGGCTCGCGACCGGCTGGCGCGTCGTCATCGTCAATCAGCGGATGCTTTGATCAGACCGGACGATCAGGCACATTGGCCTGCGCAAAGGTCGCCATCCCGTTGTGGAGCGCGCAGGCAGATCGCACCAGCGGCAGCGCGATGGCCGCGCCCGATCCTTCGCCGAGCCTGAGATCGAGGCTGATCAGCGGTTGCACATTCAGCGCGCGAAGCACCAGCCGATGCCCCTGCTCCGCGGACTGGTGCGAGGCTAGCTGGAACGGCTGGCACGAGGGGTTGAGCCGCGCCGCCGCCAGCGCCGCGACCGACACGATAAAGCCGTCGATCAACACCGGGATGCGGCGCTGTGCAGCCGCGATTACGGCCCCGCAGATGGCCGCGATCTCAAGACCGCCGACGGCGCACAGGATCTTTTCAGGCGAAGCGCCCGCAACGCCATGGCGTGCGATCGCAGCGTCGATCACCCGCGCCTTGTACGCACGGCCGGCCGCATCGACGCCGGTGCCGCTGCCCGCGATCTCCTCGGCACTCACGCCGAGCAAGCCGGCCGCGATCGCCGCCGATGTCGTGGTGTTGCCGATGCCCATCTCGCCGAAGATCAGGAGATCAGGCTGCCCAGCCTGCGCCCGCGTCACCGCACGTCGGCCGGCTCCGAACGCAAACGCCAGCTCTGGGGGGGTGAGCGCAGCTTCGACGCTGAAATCGCGCGTGCCGCTACGCGGCTTGTCGGTAACGATTCCAGCCATCTCCTCCTGCGCCAGCGTGCCGGCGTCAACGACCTCCAGGCTAGAGCCCAGCTCACGCGCCAGTACCGAGATCGCGGCGCCGCCGGAGGCAAAATTCGCCAGCATCGCGATGGTCACTTCTTGCGGATAAGCCGAGACGCCCTGCGCGACAATGCCGTGATCGCCGGCGAAGATGATGATCGGCACCCGCGCCGCGCGCGGCTGCTCAGTTGCTTGCAGGCCCGCAAGCTCGACCGCGAGCTGCTCGAGCCGGCCGAGCGCGCCGGTCGGTTTCGTCAGTTGCGCCTGCCGCGCGACCGCCGCCTCGCGATGGACTGCCGAGATATCGGGGCATTGTTGGTAGACCCATTCGGGGAGCATGCTGCCTCGCTTGGCTCACGGCCTGCGCTTGAGAATGTAACTGTCCATGATCCAGCCGTGCCGTTCGCGCGCCTCTTGCCGCACAGCGACGATGCGCGGGCCGATCTCGGCCAGCGCGCCGGACATGATGATCTGATCTGGCATGCCGAGATAGGCGCCCCACCAGATGTACAGGCCTTCCGGATCGAGCGACTGAAACGCCGTGCCGCCGTCGAGCATCACCACCACTGTATCGACACCTGCCGGCCAGCCGCCATCGCGCAAGCGGCGTCCCGTCGTGACCAGGAAGGGTTCGCCGATATCGTTGAGCGGAAGCGCATGCGCCGCGCACAGCACCTGAATCGAGGTGATGCCGGGCACGACCTCGATATCAGGCAAGGGATTGAGTCGCCGCGCAATGCGCAGCGAAGAATCATAAAGCGAGGGATCGCCCCAGATCAGCAGCGCAACCTTGCCCTCGCCTTCGAGATGATCTGCGATCGTCTGCGACCAGGTTGCGGCCACCGCATCGTGCCAATCGTCCACGCCCTTGCGATAACCCGCTTCAGCCGCGTCGCGCACGGGAAGATCGAACTCCGCGATGCGCGTCTTGTCGCTGGTGAGCACATCAGCGCAGATCGTCCGCCTGAGATCGGCGAGATCGGACTTTGCGGTCCCCTTGCGCGGGATCAGGACGAGATCGGCCGCGTTGATCGCACCGATCGCGGCGCGCGTCAGCTGCTCGGGATCGCCGCAACCGATGCCTATCAGGGAAAGCGTGAACATCGTGCCTGCGAAGGGCGGCCGCACATCGGCCGCCCGTTCGCTTGTCTCTTAAGCCGCGTTGTGCAGGCGCGGCGTGACGAGGCCGGGCGCGGTGACACCACGCAGCGACTTCGCCAGCGCCAGCACGCCGAGATCGGCGAGCGGCTCGATCACGATGACCAGCGCATAGGACGCCGCGAACGTCGCGATGCTGGCGAGGTTGGTCGCGCCAAAGCCCGATCCATAAAGCGCCCAGAACGCGACCCAGAGGATGACGCCGGACTGATACGTCGTCGAAAGCGCCAATGCCTGGCGGTACTGCAGATCGACATAGGCGGTGGCGCGCGGAATGATCCGCGTGGCGATCGCCTGGATCGCGAACAGCGGCACCAGCAGCGTGGTGACGTTCATGCCATATTGCGGCAGGTCGGGCGGCTCGAAGAAGATGCCCTGGAACAGCAGGCCGAACGCGAGACCGAAGGCCGCTGGCGCCGCGCCGAACAGCAGGAACAGGGTCGAGCCGAGGATGAAGTGCACTTCGGAGACGCCGACCGGGAAGTGCGGCAGGATCTCGAAGAAGACGAACACCAGTCCCGTAGTGGCGAGTGTGCGCGCCGCGAACGACGTGATGCCCTGCTCGCGCACGGTCTCAACCGCGAGCTTCAACGCAACGCCGCCTGCCGCGATGCCGGTTGCGTAACTCAACACGAGCTTGGCGCCCGTCACTAATCCGGGTTCGATATGCATGGCTCAGATCCTTCCTGCCGTCACACCCGACGGCCTTGGCCTAAAAACGTGCAGGGCCGGTCTCCTGGCTCGCGGTTCACTGGGAGTCTCCGGCCTTCCCGGGCCTCGCGGCCCAGTGGCTGATCGAAGTCCCTCACCGCTTACAGTCGCGGGGGCGGCTGGGGTTTTGGGCGCCGCAACTGGGTCCGCCCACCCCCATTCCCGATTATGCTCCGGCGCTTTGCGCCGCGTGGAGCACCATGCGTCTCCTGTGTGCCCCTTTCGCAAGCCGGGCGTCAAGGGGCGAAGGGCGGCCGAGGCCGTCATGACGGATAATCCCCCGCCAGCGCGCCGAACAGGATGACGGCCGCCGTGGAGGCCGCCCCGCCCCGCGCAAGCTGCTCGGCAAGCTCCGAAATGGTGGTGCGGACCAGCCGCTCATCGGGACGGCCGAGCGATTCGGCGAACAACGCCGGCGTGGTTGGGGAGAGGCCGTGCTCGATCAATTTCACGACAAGCGCCGGAAACGTGCGGCGGCCCATATAGACCACGGTCGTCGCCTCCGGATCGGCCAGCGCCGCCCAGTTGAGGTTTGGCGGCAGCTCGCCGGTGACGTCCGCTCCGGTCACGAACTGCACCCGGCGCGAGGTGTGACGCCGGGTCAGCGGAATGCCGGCCTGGGCCGCGGCGACACTGGCCGAGGTGACGCCGGGAATGATCTCGTAGCCGATGCCCGCTTCGCGCAGCGTCTCGAGCTCCTCCTCGAGCCGCCCAAAGATGCCGGCATCGCCCGACTTCAATCGCACCACGCGCGCGCCTGTTACGGCATAGTCGACCAGCAATCGGTTGACGTGGTGCTGCTTGGTCGAGGGCCGTCCCGCCCGCTTTCCTACCGCGACAAGATTAGCGCCGGGACGGGCGAGATCGAGGATCGCGCCCGAAGCAAGATCATCATAGAGCACGACGTCGGCCTCGCGCAGCCGCGCGGCACCCTTGAGCGTGAGGAGCTCGGGATCGCCGGGGCCGGCCGAGACGAAACTGACAAAACCGCTCACCGGTCCTCCGCGATCAGATGGAAGAACGTGCCGGTGGCATGACCTCGCCGCGAGCCGGTCTCGGAAATGACCGCGCCTGTCGCGTCGTGCACGACCGCCAGCGGCGTGTCGGGCTGCGCGAGGATCGTCGAATAGTGGAATTCGTGGCCACGCAGGCGGGCACCCGCCTGATGGCCCGGCATCGGCGCGGCGAGCTCGGCCAGACGATAGCCCAGATGCATGCGGCGCTTGGCAAAGCTCGTCTCCAGGCCGAGCAGGCCCGTCATCTCGTGGCTGATGCCGTCGGCGTCGGTCAAAGCGGTGCCCAGCACCATATAGCCTCCGCATTCGCCATGCACCGGCCGGATTTCGGCGAAGGCGCGTAATCCGCTGCGGAAGCGCGCATTGGCCGCGATCTTGCCGGCCTGCAGCTCGGGATAACCGCCAGGCAGCCAGCACACATCCGCACTCGCGTCAGGACCTTCATCGGCGAGCGGCGAGAATGTCGATATCTCCGCACCCGCCCCGCGCCACGCTTCCAGCATATGCGGATAGACGAAGGAGAACGCGGCGTCACGGGCAAGCGCAATGCGCTGGCCGGGTGGCGTCACGTTCAGGCCGCTCGCTGCGGGTTGCGGCGACCAGCTGGCGGCCGAACGCAGCACCGCGTCGAGATCGACATGCTCGGCGACGAAGCGTGCGGCCTCGTCGATCAGCTTGCCGATCTCCGCCTGCTCCTCGGCCTGTACCAGCCCGAGATGCCGCTTCGGCAGGCTGATCTCGGCATGGCGTGGCAGCGCGCCGAACACGGCGATGCCGGCATCCAGCAGCGCACGCCGCACGAGGTCTTCGTGGCGCGGGCTGGCGACTCGGTTCAGCACCACACCTGCGAGGCGCACGCCGGGACGGTAGTCGCGGAGTCCTGCGGCGATCGCCGCCGCTGTTTGCGCCTGTCCCGAGGGATCGATCACCAGCAGCACAGGCCAGTCCAGCATCTCTGCGATGTCGGCGGTCGCTCCGGTGCCGCAGACGCCGCGCGCGGCGACACCGTCGAACAGGCCCATCGAGCCCTCGGCCAGCACGATATCGGCGTCATTGCCACGGCTAACGAGATGCGAGATTGTCTCGCGATCCATTGCCCAGCTGTCGACATTGACTGAGGCGCGTCCCGTCGCGGCTGCATGAAACGCGGGATCGATGTAATCGGGGCCGCTCTTGAAGCACTGCACCCGCAATCCGCTGTTGCGCCAGGCGCGGGCAAGCGCCAGCGTCAGCGTCGTCTTGCCGACGCCGGAGGCCGGCGCGGAGATGACGAGCCCAGCCGCCATCACGACACCTCCGGAAAGCGCGGCTCGGCGCCAACCGGCCGATAGCGGCGGTCGTAGTCGGCAGCATAGAGACGGCTCTCGGAAAAATCCGCCGAGCCCAGCGTCTTGCCGATCAGAATCAGCGCGGTGCGCTCCATCTCGCTGCCGACAGCAGCGTCGAGTGTTGCGAGCGTGGCGCGAACGATGCGCTGGTCGGGCCAGCTCGCACGCCAGACGATCGCGACCGGGCAGTCCGCGCCGTAATGCGGCGTCAGCTCGGCAATGACCTTGTCCAGCAGATGGATCGACAGATGGATGGCGAGCACCGCGCCGGTGGCGGCGAACGCGGCGAGCTTCTCACCTTCCGGCATCGCGCTGGCGCGGCCCGGCGTGCGCGTCAGCACCACGGTCTGTGCAAGACCAGGCAATGTCAGCTCGGCTTCGAGGGCGGCTGCCGCTGCCGAGAAAGCCGGCACGCCCGGCGTCACGGTGTAGGGAATGCCGAGCGCGCGCAGGCGACGCAGTTGCTCACCCATCGCCGACCAGATCGAGAGATCGCCGGAATGCAGCCGCGCGACATCCTTGCCGCCCGCATGCGCGGCGGCGATCTCCGCGACGATCTCGTCGAGCGACAGCGGCGCGGTGTTGACGATCCGTGCGTCCGGCGGGCAATGCGCCAGCACGCCTTCGGGGACCAGCGAGCCGGCATAGAGACAGACCGGACAAGCGGCGATGAGATCGCGTCCGCGCAAGGTCAGCAAGTCGGGAGCGCCCGGCCCGGCGCCGATGAAATGCACCGTCATGCGCCGTCTCCTTCCGCAATCGCCGCGGTCGCGGTGCGATCCTGCGAGACCACCCGCGTCGCGATCAACCGCGCACGAGGTCCAGCTGCCGCGAGCGCCGCCGCTTCGGCGACCGATCCCGTCCCGAACTTTTCCACGATGAGATTTGACTGTGTTGGCGTGTCGATGCCGGCCAGCATTTCGGCGGCGACCGCCTTGATGGGCACGCCGCATTCGCGCGCGAGCTGCTTCAGCGCCTCCGCGTCGGCCTTGTCGCTGACAGTCGCCACCGCCGCGAGGCCTTCGGGACCACCGGCCGCCAGAAGCGCCTCACGCAGCGATGCCAGCGTGACGTCCCGCTTGAATCCGAGCCCGGCGACCTTCATCGGACCGCACTCCATTGCACCACGGGTCGCGCCGCCTGCCAGGAGCGGTAGCGGCCGAGCGGAGCGGCATGCGCAATCTCGACCCGCATCAAGTCGCCGCCGTGGCGCTGATGCAGCTCGCCGAGCAGCGCTTCCGTCTCCAGCGTCACGGCATGCGCAACGAGTCGCGTTCCGGATGCGAGCCGCGACCAGACGACATCGAACATCGCGACGTCGAGACCGCCGCCGATGAAGACGGCATCAGGTGCGTCCAGCGCAGCAAGGGCCTCCGGCGCTTTACCCGTGACGATGGTGATCTCGTGCGCCAATCCGAACGCCGCCGCATTGCTGCGGATGTTCGCGGCACGATCCTCGCGCGCCTCGACGGCGATCGCAGTCCCGCCGCACAGCGCCCACTCGACCGAGATCGAACCCGAGCCGGCGCCGATGTCCCACAACCGTTCACCGGGACGCGGCGCCAGCGCCGAGAGCGCGAGCGCACGGACCGGACGCTTGGTGATCTGGCCGTCATGGACGAAGAGATCGTCTGATAGTCCCGAGCTGCGAGGAAGACCCTGCGCTCCTCTCGCCTCCACGGCCACCGTGACCAGACTTCCGGCAAGATCGCCTGCGAAGCTGTCGGCGCGATGCGCGTTGACACTTTCGCGCGACCCGCCAAGTGCGGTGAGCGTCCAGAATCCCGAAGCGCCCCAACCGCGCTCCGTCAGCCATTTCGCGAGATCGCCTGCGGCCTTCCCGTCGCGCACAAGGCAAATGATGCGCGCGCCTCGCGCCAGATGCGGCACGAGACGCTCGAATGGCGCGGCATGAAGGCCAAGACAGACAGCGAATTCGAGACGCCAGCCCAGCCGCGCGGCGGCGAGCGAGAAGGTCGACGGCGCCGAATGCGCAATCCACTCGCCGGCGTCCAGCTTCTCGGCGAGGCTCGCGCCCGCGCCATGCCAGAACGGATCGCCGGAGGCGAGCACCGCCGTCGGGCGGCCGCGGCACCTCAGCACGACATCTGAGTCGAACGGCACCGGCCACGCGCGGCCTCGGCTGGTTACGCCCGCGAGCGCAAGATGACGCTCGCCGCCGAAGACAGTTTCAGCATTGGCAAGCGCCTTTCGGCTTGCTTCGGACAGCCCGGCGAGTCCATCTTCGCCGATACCGATGATGGTCAGCCAGGGATCAGCCATGACGCGCGCCCTCATTCTGGGCGGAACGGCCGACGCGAGCCTGCTTGCGGCGGAGATCGCGCGCGCAGGCATTGACGCCGTGTATTCCTATGGCGGCCGCACCCGCGCGCCCGCCGACCAGCCGCTGCCGACCCGCATCGGCGGCTTTGGCGGCGTGAGCGGTCTTGCAGATTACATTCGCCGGGAAGACATCACGCATGTGATCGACGCGACGCATCCCTTTGCCGCCGAGATGAGCCGCAATGCGGTCGCGGCGTGCAAGGACACGGGAACGCCGCTGATCGCGCTGGAGCGTGCGCCCTGGACGAAAGCGCCCGGCGACAACTGGATCGAAACTGCAGACGTCAACGCCGCGGTCGCCGCACTGCCCGAGGCGGCGGCAAATGTGTTCCTCGCCATCGGCCGCCAGCACGTCGCACCGTTCGCGGCCAAGCCGCAGCATGCCTACACGCTGAGATTCGTTGATCCGCCCGAAGCGCCTCTGCCCTTCGCCGCGGATGTCATCGTGTCGCGTGGGCCGTTCACGCTTGAGGGCGAGCTGGCAATGCTGCGTGCGCGTGCCATCACTTGGATCGTCGCCCGCAATTCGGGCGGCGACGGCGCGCGCGCCAAGATCGACGCAGCCCGCAGGCTCGGCCTGCCCGTGATCATGATCTCGCGGCCGCAACTGCCGGAACGATTGCGGGTCGAAAGCGTGGCGGAGATCATGCAGTGGCTCGGTCATCGGACCTGCCTCGGCGCATAGACCCAGCGGCCGACGCGGCGTGTCTGCGAGTTGCCGACGATCACCAGCGTGCGCATGTCGGCCATCTCGGGCGTCGCCTCGTTCAGCGTCACGGTCTCGATCTTCTCGCCAGAAGTGCTGATCGCGCGCGCGAAGATCACGAGGCGTTCGCCACAGCCGGCCTCCTTCAGCACAGCAAGCGCACGGCCAAATCCTTCCGGCCGGCTCGCCGAGCGCGGATTGTACATCGCAATGGCAAAATCGGCTTCCGCGGCAAGCCGCAGGCGCTTCTCGATCACCGCCCAAGGCTTGAGATTGTCGGAGAGATTGATGGCACAGAAATCATGGCCGAGCGGCGCGCCGGCGCGCGCGGCGGCCGCCAGCATCGCGGTGATGCCGGGCAGCACGCGGATCGGCAGCTCGCGCCATTGCGGCGCCTGTTCGAGCGCCTCGAACACGGCAGAGGCCATCGCGAAGACGCCGGGATCGCCGGAGGATACGATGACGACCTGTCCGCCTTCGGCCGCGAGCCGCAGCGCCTCGCTCGCACGCTGCAGCTCTTCGCGATTGTCGGAGGGATGCAGGGTAAGCCCCGCTCGCGGCGGCACGCGCGCGACATAGGGCGCGTAGCCCAGAATATCGGTCGCGGCGACAAGCGCGGCGGAGACCTCGGGCGTCACCAGCGCATCGCTGCCCGGCCCGAGGCCCGCGATGGTCAGCGTACCCGTCATTCCGCGGCGTCCAGATGCCGGCCCTTGCCATGCACGAGCACGATCGCGAAATAGGGGCAGTCGGCGGCATCGACCTCCGCGAGCCGCACCACGCGCTCGCCCGGCATGGTGCCGCGCTCGACCAGCCAGGCACCGTCCAGTCGTCCAGCGGCAGCGAGCGCGCGGCGCACCTTTGCGAGATTGCGCCCGGTCTTCATGATCACGAGTGCATCGGAATCGCGCATGCGGCGTTCGAGCTCTTGCTCGGCGAGCGTGCCCATGAGCACCGTCGTCACATCATCACCGAGCGCGATCGGCTGTCCCACGCCATTCCAGCAACCGACCATGCCTGGAATGCCCGCGATCACCTCGATCTCGACACGGCCTTGCAGGCGCGTGTGCAGATGCATGAAAGAGCCGTAGAAGTAGGGATCGCCCTCGCAGAGCACGACGACATCGACCGCGCGCGCCAGCCGCGCCAGACGTTCCGCCCATTCGTCGTAGAAGCCGGCAAGCAGCTTGACGTATTCAGGCGTATCGAAAGCGATCTCAGTGGTGACCGGATATTCCATGGGATATTCAGTGACGTCGGCAGCCAACATGCCCTCGACGATGCGGCGCGCCTGGCCGGGCCGGCCCTTCTTGCGGAAATAGGCGACATGGCTTGCGCCGCGCACCGTCCGGTCCGCGCGCACGCTCATCATATCAGGGTTGCCGGGGCCGAGACCGCAGCAGATGATGCGTCCCATCGCTATTCGCTCCGGCTCGCCAGCGCGTTCACGGCGGCGACCGTGATCGCGGAACCGCCGAGGCGGCCCTCGACCGTCAGCGCCGGCACCGGCGGATCGGCCATCAGCGCAGCCTTGGATTCGGCCGCACCGACGAAGCCGACGGGACAGCCAATGATCGCCGCGGGCCGCGGGCAGTCCCGGTCCTCCAGCATGTTGAGGAGATGAAACAACGCGGTCGGCGCATTGCCGATCGCCACGATCGCGCCGTCGAGATGCGGCCGCCATAGCTCCAGGGCCGCAGCCGAACGGGTGTTGCGCATGGACTGCGCGAGCGCGGGAACGGTCTCGTCGCCCAGCGTGCAGATGACAGCATTGGCCGCGGGAAGCCGCGCGCGCGTAATTCCTTCGGAGACCATCCGCGCGTCGCACAGGATCGGTGCCCCCTTCTGCAAGGCCGCGCGCGCAGCGACCGCCATGCCGGGCGTGAAGCGGATATGCGCCTCCAGGCCGACCATGCCGGCGGCATGGATCATCCGCACCACGACCTGCTCCTCGTCCGGCGTGAAGCGCGCAAGATCGGCCTCGGCCCGGATGGTCGCAAAGGACTGCCGGTAGATCGCCGCGCCGTCGGTCTCATAGAGATGCGGCATCAGTGCCCTCCCATCAGGATGGAGGGATCTCCGACGATGTCGTCGCGGTTCAGCCCACGCAGGATGGGTTCATCGCGTGTCGACCCACCGCGCACGAGATCGAAGCCTGCGCTGGTCGCAACCAGAGTGATGGCGGCCGCACCGGAATGGGCGCAGCCCTTGGCACAGCCGGAGACGTGAAGCCGTGCGGCCGCGCCGATGTTCGGGGCCAGCGCCGCGGCAAGGCCGCGGGTATCGGCATGCGCCTCGCGACAGCGTGGCGCACCGCTACAGGCGATGACACGCAGCGCAGGGTCGTAGGCCTCGGTGATCAGGCCGGTCGCGTTCGGCATCACGCGCTTGCCTTCGCTCAAAACCATCCGCCATGGCGTCATGCGCAGCGCGTGCCCGCAACCGGCGAACTGGTTGAGCGTCGCATGTGACATCTGTCCGAAGGCGACGCCGACCATCGCACCTTGCGAATAGAGGCCGGGACGCGCCGCGGCCATGATCGGCGCGGGCTCGGCTTCGCCGCGCAATGCCGCCGGCAAGAATGCACCGGCGGCAAGATGCGCCGCCATCCGCCCTCGCCCGCCCTTGGCGCCGCGTGAGATCACGAACCAGTTAGCGAACGCAAGCACGGTGGTCACGGCCTCGCCACGCGCGACGGAGCGGCCGCATTTGTCGCCGTCAGCCCGCACCAGCAGTCCGCCGGAACGATCGCGCTCGATCCGCACATCCGCGGAATCGCCCGCAAGCACGCGTGAGGTGCCGTCATCGATGGCGAAGCCGAACTTGGTTGGAAGTTCGAGCTTGCTATCAGCGAGCGCCTCCTCGAGCTCGGCGGCGAGCGATTGGGTCTCGTCCCCGGCACGCCAGAACGGCGTCACAAGGATATTGCGACGGGATTCGGTGTCAGCGTCCGGGTCGAGCAGCGCCAGCTGCGAAAGGCCGTCGAGCAACAGCCTGTGGCTGGTCTCGTTGACGCCCCTGATCTGGAGATTGGCTCGGCTGGTCACGTCGATCAGGCCGTTGCCATGGCGTTCGGCAAGATAGGCCAGTCCGGAGATTTGTGCCGCTTCGAGCCGTCCGCCGAACGGACGCACGCGGACCACGAGCCCATCGCCCGATTGCATCGGGCGCAGCGCGCCGGGACACCAGCCCTTGACCACGGAAGCGCTCATGACGCCTCCCGCAGCGCAGCCGCGATCGAATTGCGGCGCGTCCGCCAGAGCGAAGCCTCATGCAGGCGTGTGAAATACGTCTCCATTGCCGCCAGCGCCGCCGGATTTTCGCTCGCCATGAAGGCGCGGACGTCGTCATTGCCGAGCGTCGCGTCGTAGTAGAGGTCGAACAGATGCGGCGGCACGGCGCCGGCCAGGTGGGCGAAGGCGGCCATGTGCTCGAGCGTCGCTGTGATCTCGGCAGCCCCGCGAAAACCGTGGCGCATCATGCCGGCGATCCAGGCCGGATTGGCCGCGCGCGCGCGGACGACACGGGAGATTTCTTCGGTCAGAGTACGTGCGTGGGGCTGCTCGGGGCGCGTCGTGTCGAGATGATAGAGCGATGGCGCTGCCGCACCGAGATGCGCTGCGGCCGCCGCAACGCCGGCTTCGTGGGCGGCGTAGTCGGCCGCAAGCAGAAGGTCGGTTTCCGGCAAATCCTGGACGTGCACGAAAGCATCGGCGGATGCGAGTCGCGATTCGATGCCGGCTCGATCGGGCTTGATCTCGCCATTGGCGGAGAACGCCCAGGACGATGCCGACAGCCAGGCTTCGCCGGCGGCTTCGCGCGTCTCGGGCGTGAAGGCATCCGGGATTGCCGACAGGCCGACGCCGTATTGTCCGGGACGCGGCGCAAACACACGGGACGCGCGGTGACGATACGGATTCTCCTCGCCCTCGTCCTCGCGGGTCGACAGCGCCTCGGCTGCCGCCTCGAACAGTTGCGCAAGGCCTGAGAAGACGTCGCGGAACAGGCCCGAGACGCGCAGCGTGACGTCGATGCGGGGTCGGCCAAGCTCGGCCGGCGCGATGATGTCGTAGCCGGTCACACGGCCGGAAGCGTGATCCCAGCGCGGTGCGAGGCCGGCCAGATGCAGCGCCATGGCAAACTCCTCGCCTGCGGTGCGCATCGTCGCCGAGCCCCAGAGATCGACGACAAGGCCTTTCGGCCAGTCGCCATGATCCTGCAAGTGGCGGCGGAGCAATTCTTCCGCGAGCTTGACGCCCTGCGCATGCGCCGACGGCGTCGGCACCGCGCGCGGATCGACGGCGAAAAGGTTGCGTCCCGTGGGCAGCACATCCTGGCGGCCGCGATAGGGCGAACCTGACGGCCCTGGCGCGACGCGCTGGCCCGCAAGCGCGGCCCGCAGCGCGTCCCGTTCCGCTTCACCGCAGGTGCCGCGGCCGAACACATGCAGGCCGTCGCCGAACTGGCTTTCCTTGAGATCGCAGACGAAGCGGTCGATCCGCGGGATCGCTTCGGCGGGCGCGGCCGCTGCATCGAGGCCAAGATCGTCTTCGAGGCCTGCCCCGCGCGCCTCGTCGCGGATCGCGGCGACCAGACGCCGGCGGCGGGCGGGATCGAGGCCATCGGCCGTCGAGTACTCGTCGAGGAGCTGTTCGAGCCTGCGCAGCCCGTCCGGCACCGCTGATGCTGCCAGCGGCGGCGGCAGATGGCCGATCGTGACGGCGCCGATGCGCCGCTTGGCCTGCGCGGCCTCGCCGGGATCGTTGACGATGAAGGGATAGATGACGGGCAAATCGCCGATCAGGGCTTCCGGCCAGCACGCCTGCGACAGCGCGACGGATTTTCCGGGCAGCCATTCCAGCGTGCCGTGCGCGCCCATGTGCACGACGGCATCACAGCCCTGCCCCCGGAGCCAGAGATAGAACGCGACATAGGCGTGGCGCGGCGTGCGGGCGAGATCGTGATAGTCGGTATCGCGCGTGGTCGCATCGCCACGCTCCGGCTGAACCGCGATGATCGACCGGCCGCAATGGATCGCTGCGAAGTGGAACGCGCCGTCGCGGCAACCCGGATCGTTCTCCGGCACGCCCCAGGCTTGCGCGAGATCATCCTGCAAGGATCGCGGTAGGCGCAAGAGCGCGGCGCGGTAATCGGCGACGCTCCAGGTCAAATTCTGCGTTAGCAGCGTCTCGCCGAGCGCATGGACCGGCGCGACATCGAAGCCGGCCTCCGCGAGGTCGGACATCAAAGCCTCGACTGAGGCCAGCGCATCGAGACCAACGGCATGCGCGATCTGATGCGGGCGGCCCGGATAGTTGGAGAGCACGAGTGCCATCCGCTTTTCAGCGGCCGGCGTCTCCGCGAGGCGCCGCCAGGCTGCAACGCGCGCGGCGACGGCCTTCACGCGCTGATCGTCGGGCCTGTGCGCCAGATGCGAAAATTGCAAATCGGGATCGCGCATCGCGGCCGACTTGAAGCTCACCACGCCCGCGAACAGGCGGCCGTCGACCTCGGGCAGCACCACATGCATCGCGAGATCGCCGGGCGACAGGCCACGCAGCGAGGTAGCCCAGTCCTCGCGCCGTGCCGTGGAGAGCGCGACCTGGAACACCGGGCAGGATGCGGCATCGAACGGCGTCGTGCCGTCGTCGCCCATCGCCGAGAACGCCGTCGCATTGACGATCGCCGCCGGAGAATTTTGCGCAAGCTGCGTCCGCAGCCAATCCACGACGCTCGGAGCCTTCAGCGAGGTCACGAACACGCCGCAGGCATCAAAGCCCTTCTCGCGCAGCGCCGCGATCAGGGCATCGACCGGACCGGTGTCCGCGGCGGTGAGATAGGAGCGATAGAACGTCACCAGCGCTCGCGGCTTCCCTTCGCAGGCCGATGGCGCCGCGATGACGCCACGCGCGGGATCGTAAAAACCGATCTCGGGAACGGTCGTCTCCCCGATAACGGGGCCGGCATAGAGGCCGGAGGCCAACGCAAGCTGCGCGATCGCGGCTTGTGCTGCGACGGGTCCGCCGGTGTCGCAGAGCACTTTGAGCCGCCGCAGCGTCGAGACCGGCAGGGTCGAATACGCATCCAGCCGCGTGTCGTCGCGGCCGTCGGCCGGCAGCACGGCCAGCACGATGCCGCGATCCTTCGCCATTTGCTGCAGGGCCGCGAGCCCGTACGACCAATAGGACTCGCCGCCGATCAGCCGTACGAGGATGCCGCGCGCCCGTGCAAGAGTGCGCTCGATATAGGTGTCGACCGAGAGCGGATGACGGAGTTCTGCGAGATTGACGAGCCGTAGCGACGGCAGGCTGTCGCGGCCACGGCGCCACCCGGCCGCGAACGCGGCAAGATCGGAATCCGAATACGAGAGCACCACGAGATCGGCCGGGTCCTGGCCGATGTCCCTTGGTATCGCGGTCTCCTCGAGACCACGGCTCTCGCGGAAGACGACGTGCATCAGATGCCGGATCCTGAAAGACCGAGTCCTACCCTGATTGCGGCCTCGTCGATATCGCCGTGCTCGCCGATCACGACGAGCTTTGACTGCCTCGCACCCGCGCCCCAGGGCTTGTCGAACTGGTGGCGCACGCGCTCGCCGACCGCTTGCAGCAAGAGGCGCATCGGCCTGCCCGCGACCGCGATATAGCCCTTGGCACGCAGCACATTCTGCTCGCGCGCCAGACGCTGGACCGATGCGACCAGCGCATCGATATCGATGACCTCCGGAAGATCGATCACGACGGACGCAAAATCGTCGTGCTCGTGATCCTCTTCGCCGTCGTGGTGCGAGGGACGCGCGGCGAGATCGTTCTCCGCGGCAGCGCCGAGACCGAGAATGACGCGCGCGTCGATCACGCCATCGATGATCGCCAGCATCGGCACGCGGCGCGGCATCTCGGCGGTGATCGCAGCCCTGGCGGCTTCGAGCCCTGCCGCGCCTGCAAGATCCGCCTTGGTCAGCAGCACGATGTCCGCGCAGGCGATCTGGTCCTCGAACACCTCCGACAGCGGCGTCTCGTGATCGAGATTTTCGTCCGCCGCGCGCTGCGCCTCGACGGCAATCGGGTCGGGCGCGAAACGTCCGGCGGCGACAGCTTCGGCGTCGGCCAGCGCGATCACGCCGTCGACCGTGATGCGCGAACGGATCTCCGGCCAGTCAAATGCCTTGAGCAACGGTTTTGGCAGCGCCAAGCCCGAAGTTTCGATCAGGATGTGGTCGGGCCTTATGGGCCGCGACAGCAACTTCTCCATGGTCGGGATGAAATCGTCTGCGACGGTGCAGCAGATGCAGCCATTGGCGAGCTCGATGATGTTTTCTTCCGGGCAATCCGCATCGGCGCAGGATTTCAGAATCTCGCCATCGACGCCTTCGCTGCCGAACTCGTTGACGAGCACTGCGAGCTTCTTGCCGTTGGCGTTGGCAAGCAGGTGCTGGATCAGCGTCGTCTTGCCGGAGCCAAGAAAACCCGTGACCACCGTGACCGGGACTTTTGCGAGCGAATTCATTCGGCGGCCTCCGGCGCGACGGCCATGGGGGGAATGCGGGCAAGCGATTGCTTGCGGAAGATCTCCGGGCGGCTGCGCCACGGCACCAGGCCGTCGGGTGCGGCGGCATAGGCCGCGGCGCCCGCGACCACGTCGCTGGCATTCGCATCCGAGAGGCGACCATAGACATAGGACCAGCGTCCGGGCGCGCTGAGCGCGACCGAGCAACCCTGGCTACAGGCCGACAGGCATTCGACGGGAACCACGCTGACGCCGTCGGGCACGCCCGCCTCGAGGATCGCACCATGCAGGCGCTTGCCGGGCGTCGCCTCGCCCTCGTCAAGCGTTTGGCCGGCGCGGCAGGTGATGCAGACATGAAGTGTGACGGTCATCGCTTCTTCCAGAATAAACAGCGGGAAGCGATGAGGCCCACGAACCGTTCTTGCGAAGGCCCGTTTCCCCGTCGCGGAGCACCCCGTCCGCCGGTCCAAAATCGTCCGCGCTGGCAGGTCTCCCGGCTTGCGGAGCAGGGTTTGCACCCTTCGATCCCCGCCTTCCCGATCCCCAAGGGGATCAGTGGCTTCGGGCATCTCTCCGGTCACGGTCGCGGGGGCGGCTGCATTTTGGAACCAAATCTTGCCGATTCGGCCCCTATCGCATTCCCTCTTCGCCTGTCGTAGGACAGGAACCAACGCCGGGCCACCATTTGCCCCCGACCGCCTCTTGTCAAGCCGAAGGACCCCGTCCGATGACGCCCGAACCGGATACCCAGACGGCCGACGAAACCGACGACCGCCACGCCTCGAAAATGGCGAAGAAGAAGGCCGCCCGCGACAAGATCATGGCGACCAAGAGCGGTGAAAAGGGCCTCATCATCGTCCACACCGGCGCCGGCAAGGGCAAGTCCTCCTCGGCCTTCGGCATGATCATCCGCTGCGTCGCCCATGGCTTCCCCTGCGCGGTCGTGCAGTTCATCAAGGGCGCCTGGGATACCGGCGAGCGCCGCATGCTCACCGGCCATTTCGCCGACCTCTGCCAGTTCCACGCCATGGGCGAAGGTTTTACCTGGGAGACGCAGGACCGCGCCCGCGATATCGCCGCCGCCCGTGCCGGCTGGGAGAAGGCCAAGGAGCTGATCCTCGACCAGAACCTCCGCATGGTTGTGCTCGACGAGATCAACATCGCGCTGCGCTACGACTATCTCGACATCGCCGAGGTCGTCGATTTCCTGACGGCGCAGAAGCCGGCGATGACGCATGTCGTGCTCACCGGACGCAACGCCAAGGACGAGCTGATCGATATCGCCGATCTCGTCACCGAGATGACGCTGGTCAAGCATCCCTTCCGTTCCGGCATCAAGGCGCAAGCCGGCGTCGAGTTCTAAAGACACCAGGTTCTGAAGACACCATGGCGCGCGCATTGATGATCCAGGGGGCCGGCTCGGACGTGGGCAAGTCGCTCATCGTCGCCGGCCTCGCGCGCGCCTTTGTGCGACGCGGCCTGCGCGTGCTCCCGTTCAAGCCGCAGAACATGTCGAACAATGCCGCCGTCACCGTTGACGGCGGCGAGATCGGCCGCGCCCAGGCGCTCCAGGCGCTCGCCGCCCGCGTCGAGCCGCACACCGACATGAACCCGGTGCTGCTGAAGCCCGAGACGGATGTCGGCGCGCAGGTGATCGTGCAGGGAAAACGCATCGCGACTGCGCGTGCGCGCGAATATGCGGCGATGAAGCCTTCATTGATGGCTGCGGTGCTGGAGAGTTTTGAGCGGCTGAAAGCGCGCGCCGATCTCGTGCTCGTGGAAGGTGCCGGCAGTCCGGCCGAGGTGAACTTGCGCAAGGCCGACATCGCCAATATGGGCTTTGCGCGCAAGGCCGACGTGCCGGTCGTACTGGTCGGCGACATCGACCGCGGCGGGGTCATCGCGCAACTCGTCGGCATCAAGACGGTGATCGACCCGGACGATGCCGCGATGATCCAGGGGTTTGTCATCAACAAGTTCCGCGGCGATCCCACGTTGTTCGATGACGGCTACAAGCTGATCGAAGAAAAGACCGCATGGCGCGGCTTTGGCGTGCTGCCCTGGTTCACGCGCGCCGGCGAGCTGCCGGCTGAGGATGCGCTGGGCCTGAGCGATGCGCGCAAGCCGGGCCAATGCAAGATCGCCTGTCTCGCGCTGTCGCGGATCGCCAATTTCGACGATCTCGATCCGCTCAAGCTCGAACCTGGCGTCGACCTCGTGATGGTGCGGCCGGGCGAAGCAATCCCCGGCGACGTGCGCCTCGTCATCATTCCCGGCTCGAAATCCACCCGCGGCGACCTCGCCTTCCTGCGCGCGCAGGGCTGGGACATCGATCTCCTGGCGCATCACCGCAGGGGCGGCCATGTGCTCGGCCTCTGCGGCGGCTATCAGATGCTCGGACGAAGCGTCGCCGATCCTGATGGCATCGAAGGTCCTGCCGGCAACACACCGGGCCTCGGACTTCTGGATGTAGAAACGGTGATGAGCTCGGAGAAGACGCTGACGCGCGTCGCGGCCGTGCACGCCGCCACGGATCAGCCGATCGAAGCCTACGAAATCCACATCGGCCGCACCGACGGACCCGATCGCGCGCGCCCATTCGCAAAGCTGAATGGCGAACCGGAAGGCGCGATCTCGCGCGATGAACGCGTGCGAGGCAGCTATCTGCATGGCCTGTTCACGTCGGATGATTTCCGCAAGGCGTTCTTGGCAAAGCTCGACATTCCTGCCGGCGACGAGCCCTATCACGCGAGGGTCGAGAGCGCGCTCGATGCGCTCGCCGATCATATCGAAGCCCATCTCGACGTTGAAGGCTTGCTCGCGCTAGCGCGCTAGAGTCTCGGCCAGGCGCGTCCATTCGGATTCGCTGCCCGGAAGCCCGAGGCGCAGCCACGTCGGCTCTCGGGCGAAGACGCGCGACCAGATCTGGCCGCGCGCGAGCTTCTCCTGCGCGGCGAGCGCGTCGGGCGTCTCGTAGAGACGAAACAGCGGCGTCCCGCCGACGAGCAGCCAGCCTTGCGACTGCACCATGCCGTCGATGCGAACGCAGTCTCGCGCGAGCCGCGCGGACGTGGCCTCGGCCCAGGCATCATCACGCAGACCGCGGCAACCGATCGCGATCGCCGCTCCCGAGACCGGCCAAGGCCCCGACATCGATGCGAGCCTGGCGATGTCGGACGAATTGCCGAGCGCGAAGCCGAGCCGCAGGCCGGCAAGACCATAAAACTTTCCAAAGGAGCGCAGGATCAGCAGCCCCGGCCGATCCTCAGATGCAAGTGAAAGCTGCGAGGCCACATCGGCAAAACTCTCGTCGATGACGAGACGGCCGACGCGCGGCAGCAGCGCCAGCAAATCCTTTGGTATATGGCATCGGCCGTCAGGATTGTTGGGATTGGCGACAATGGCGAGGTCCGCGCCGGCCAGCGCGTCGAGCGCGCTGACCTCTTCCACCTCCCAGCCCGCAGCCGAGAGCACTCCGGCATATTCGTTGTAGGTCGGCGCGAGGATGCGCGCGTGGCCGGGTGGCGCGAGTTGCGGCAGCAATTGAATCGCGGCTTGCGCGCCGCCGAGCGCGACAACCGCCGCGCTCGTGCGGTAAGCGTGCCGCGCCGCCTGATGCAGCGCCTCAATCTCGGCCCGCGACGGCAACGCGCTCCACGCGCGCACGCTCACCTCGCCGACGGGATAAGGCAGCCTGTTGATCCCGGTCGACAGATCGATCCAGTCCTCCGCGCGTCCGCCGAAACGCTGCTGGGCCAGATCGAGATTTCCACCGTGCTCGCGCATGCGCTGTTCTTTCACGCGAAGATCAGGATCGCAAGGACGCCGGCGAGCAGCAGCATGGCACGGCGGTAAACCGTCAATCCCCGATCGATGTCGGCAGCAAGCGGATCGCGCGCACCTTCATTCAGCCATGGCTCGTTCGTGGTGCTGCCGTGATAGATCCGGGGACCGCTCAGCCGCACACCAAGCGCACCGGCCATGGCTGCTTCCGGCCAGCCGGCATTGGGCGAACGGTGACGGCCCGCATCCCGCGTCATGCAAGATAACGCCTCCGATCGCCGTGGCGCCAGCAGCACGAACAGAAATCCGGTCAGCCGCGCCGGAATGACATTGGCGACATCGTCGATGCGCGCCGCGGCCCAGCCGAAGGCTTGGTGTCGTTCGGAGCGATGGCCGATCATGGAGTCCAGCGTGTTGATCGCCTTGTAGCCCAAAATGCCGGGCAGACCGAACAGCGCGCCCCAGAACACGGGTGCGACGATGCCGTCGGATGCATTCTCGGCGAGGCTCTCGATCGCCGCGCGCGCGATGCCGGCCTCGTCGAGCGCTAGGGGATCGCGGCCAACGATGCGCGAGACCGCGTCGCGTGCGGCGGCGATGTCACCGCCCCGCATCGGGTTTGCGACGGCAGCAACGTGGTCGTGCAACGAACGCAAGGCGACCAGCGGCCACGCCAGAACGCCGACCAGCACGATCTGGATCCAGCCCGAGGGAAGTAAGGACTGAAGCGCCCAACCGAGCGCGACCGAGAGCGCGATCACCACGAGCGCCCCCGCGAGACCAGCGGCGCGGCGAAATGCCGGCGGATCGGCGGGCCGATTCCAGGCGGTGTCGATGGCAGCGATCAGCCGACCGAGCCAGGCGACGGGATGGCCGACCCGCGCGAACAACCACGATGGCCAGCCCAACAGGGCATCCACCGCCATCGCCACGACCATCGCACCCGCAAAACCCACGCACGCCTCCTGTCCCGCCCCTGTTGCGCAAACCAAGGCCGGAGCGCAAGCCCCGCCCGTCTGATTTCGGCTTTGTCTTTGGCCACGTTTGGTGATTAGTGCTGGCCGACAGGAGACCTCCATGGCCGTCATTTTGATCACCGGCGGAGCGCGGTCGGGCAAGAGCAAGCGTGCGGAACTGCGCACGCGTGCCTTTCCCGGGCAGCCCGTTTATGTAGCCACGGCCGAGGCGCTCGATGCGGAAATGGAGGCGCGCATCGCCAGGCACCGTGCGCGCCGCGGAACCGACTGGAGGGAACGCGAAGTGCCGCTCGATCTCGTGCCCGCGCTGCTCGCAACCGACGACGACGGCGCGCGACTCGTCGATTGCCTGACGCTGTGGCTCTCCAACCTGCTCCATGCAGAACGCAACTGGGAGCGCGAGGTGAGCGAGCTCGCCAGCGCCCTGCCCCGCTTGAACAGCCCCGTCGTTCTCGTCACCAACGAAGTCGGCCTTGGCATCGTGCCTGACAACGCGCTGGCGCGCAGCTTTCGCGACGCCGCCGGGATCATGAACCAGATCATCGCTGATGTCGCCGACGAGGTCGAATTCGTCGTCGCGGGCCTGCCGATGAAACTGAAATGATGCCGCGCGCCGAACTTCTGCGGGACCTCATTGCCGATCTCAGGATGGCGGCATCGTTCGTGACGATCCTCCCCGTCGCTTCGTCGAAGCCCGCAGCTGACGGCGCCGTCGCGCGCGCGACCTGGGCGCTGCCCGTCGCGGGACTGGTGGTCGGCCTTACCGGGGCTTTGGTTTATGCGATCGCCAGCCGGTTCGGACTGACACCGAACCTCGCCGCCCTGCTCGCGCTGGCGACGACCGCTCTCATCACCGGCGCGCTGCACGAGGATGGCCTCGCCGATACCGCCGACGGGCTCGGCGGCGGCCGCACGCGCGAGCGCAAGCTCGAGATCATGCGCGACAGCCGGATCGGCAGCTATGGCGTTTGCGCGCTGATCCTGTCGTTCGGCCTGCGCTGGAGCGCACTCACGGCGATCGCCGATCCGTGGGCAGTCGCGCTCGCGCTGTGCGCTGCGCACGCCGCGGCCCGCGCGGGCGTGCCGGCCTTCATGTCGCTGGTCGCCCCCGCGCGGCTTGACGGACTGTCGGCGAGCGCTGGATCGCCGCCGGGCCGCAGCGTTGCCATCGCCTTTGCTCTTGGAACCCTCGCGCTCGCGCTCGCGCTTGGGCCTGGCAAAGCGCTGGTCAGCTTGATCGTGCTGTCCCTCGCCGGCCTGATGCTGGCGCGACTTGCCATCCGCCAGGTCGGCGGCCAGACCGGCGACATCCTCGGCGCGTTCGAGCAAACCGGCGAGATCCTGATCCTGCTGGTTGCCGCGGCCTTCCAGATGGGACGCTGACGTCATGGTCGAGTTCGACGACACCTTCCGCCAACACTTGCGCGAGCTGTTCGTGTGGCGCCGCGATGTGCGCCGCTTTCGCAGCGACCCGCTGCCGGACGGCGCCATCGAGCGCCTGATCGAGACGGCCTGTCTCTCACCCTCGGTCGGCCTGAGCCAGCCCTGGCGCTTCGTCACCGTCGACGATGCGGCACGGCGCCGCGCCGTGATCGACGACTTCAAAGCGTGCAACGCCGACGCACTGAATGCCTATGCCGGTGAGCGCGCAGCGCGCTATGCCACGCTGAAACTGTCGGGCCTCGAACAGGCGCCCGGCCACCTCGCCGTGTTCGCAGACAAGGCCAGCGACGTCGGTCACGGCCTCGGCCGCGCGACGATGCCGGAGACGACGGAATATTCCGTGGTCGCGGCGATCACCGCGATGTGGCTGGCCGCGCGCGCCGAAGGCATCGGGCTTGGCTGGGTATCGATCCTCCATCCGGATCGTATCCCCGCCATTCTCGAGGTGCCGGACACCTGGAAATTCATCGCCTATCTCTGCATCGGCTATCCGGAAATCGAATGCGACCAGCCTGAGCTGGAACAGGCGAAGTGGGAGCACCGGCGCAGCGCGGAAGAATTCACGCTGCGGCGTTGAGGGCGAGCTACGGCAGCTCCACGACATCGCGCTGCACAAGCACTTTCAACAGCGCGTCCGCTCCGCACTGGCTGGCCTTGTAGCCCGGATCGCAGTTACGGTCGCCCACAAATTTAACGCTGCGAATGAAGGTTCACAGAAGCATTCTTTCATCAATTGTGGATGCCGGCCGTTCGCGCTAAACATCGGCCTGGGGCAAACCATCATGCAAAGAATTTCATGACCGAACGGCCTTCCGCCCTCGCGGTCGATCGCCGCGGGTTCATTCGCCTTGCGAGCACAACCGCTGCGGGTTGGCTGACGCTCGGCGCAACATCCGATCGCATGCGGGTCGTGGCATCGCTGACGGCATTGCCGCTCGACGACGAACTGACCAGACGGAGCATGATCGACAGCCCGACCTCTCGCCTGGGTGGCCTCATCGTGAGCTTGAGGCAGCGTGGTTGGGTCGAAGGCATCAATTTCCGCTTCGAGCTCCGTTCGACCTTCGGCGCTTCGGATAGACTGAAAACCGCGGTCCAGGAATTGCTGGCGCTCAAGCCTGACGTGATCCTGACCGGCTCGACGATCGAAACCGCAGCAGTCCTGGAAGCCACCAAAACCATCCCGATCGTGTTCGCGACCGCCAACGATCCCGTCGGCAACGGCTTCGTCGAGAGTCTTGCGCATCCCGGCGGCAACGTGACCGGCTTCACCAACAGCAGCGCCGAGATGGGCGGCAAATGGCTTCAGCTCGTCCGGGAGGCCGTGCCGGATCTTGCGCGCGTCGGTATCCTGTTCAACCCGGCGACCACACCTCGCGGCGGCCGCTTCTTCCTCGACTCCATCGAGCAAGAGGCGGTGGCGTCCGGAGTGTCCGTGGTCCCCGCCCCCGTCAACGCGCCAACGGACATCGACGAAGCCATCAGGCGTTTTTCCGAACCGCCCAAGGCGGCGATGATTGCGCTGGTCGACAGCTTCCTGGTGGTCAACCGGCAGGCGATCGTCGCGGCGGCGGCGAGATATCGCGTCCCCACGATCTATCCGTTCCACTATTTCATGGATGTGGGCGGGCTGATGAGCTACGGGCCGACGCTCGAAGTGCGCTCGGCCGACTATGTCGATCTCATCCTGCGCGGCACCAAGGCCGGCGATCTGCCGGTGCAAGCGCCGCGGAAATACGAGCTGCTGATCAACCGCACGGTCGCCCGCACGCTGGACCTGACTATACCATTCACGCTGCTCGCGCGCGCCGACGAGATTCGCGAGTGAACGAGACGATCGACCAGGGAGATTTGCGGACGCCTCCCGGCCGGCTGTTCCGCAAATACCTCTACTCGATCGTCGCGCTCGCTTTTGCCGCGCTTGCCGTCAACACCGGCTTCGACGTCTGGTTCTCCTACCGCGAGCAGAAGCAGCTTCTCGCGGCGACCCAGCGCGAGCAGGCCGCGTCTGCCGCCATCCAGATCGGCCAGTTCATCGGCCAGATCGAAAACCAGATCAGATGGCTTTCGCGCCTGCCCCCGGAGCTGTCCACGAACGAGGACGAGCGCCTGAACGCCATCCGCCTCCTGCGCCTCTCGCCTGCGATCGCGGAAATCGCCGAGCTCGACGCCCGGGGCCGCGAGCAGGTGCGCGTGTCGCGCCGTGTCGCGGACAGGATCGGCGGCAAAGCCGACCTCTCCGCTTCGCCGGCCTTCCGCGGCGCCAATGACAGCCGGGCCTATTACGGGCCGGTCTACTTCCTCGGTGACACCGAGCCATTCATGACGCTTGCCACGCGCGGAACTGGCCTGACGCCGGATGTGATTGTCGCCGAGGTCAATCTTCGCTTCATCTGGGACCTCGTCGCCGGGATCAGAGTGGGCAACACCGGCAAGGCCTATGTTGTCGACCGCATGGGAATCTTGATCGCGCACCCCGATCTGTGGCGGGCGCTGCGCCGCAGCGATCTCTCCGGCCATGCGGACGTCCGCGCCGCGCTCGATGGCGCGGGGCCGCCCTCAGGCGGCCTGGTCAAGGACGATCTGTCCGGTCAACGCGTGCTGTCGACCTATGCGACGGTTCCCTCGCTGGGCTGGCTGGTGTTCGTCGAGCTGCCGCTCACGGAAGCCTACGCGCCGATCTATGCATCGATCGGACGCTCGACATTTCTTCTGGTCATCCTGCTGGCCTGTGCGGTGCTGGTCTCTTTGTTTCTCAGCCGGCGCATGACCGTGCCGATCCAGATCCTGACGCAGGGCGCGCGGCGGATCGGCAGCGGCGACCTCGGCCTGCGGCTCGCGATCAAGACCGGTGACGAGCTGGAAGCGCTCGGCGACCAGTTCAACCGGATGGCCGCTCACTTGCGCGAATCCTATGCGACGCTCGAGCGCAAGGTGATCGAGCGCACCTCCGAGCTGGAGAAGACGCGAGACCAGGCCCTTGCCGAGCACGACGCCGCCGAGCGCGCGCGCAGCGCGGCAGTGGCGGCCAACGAGACCAAATCGCGCTTCCTCGCGGTCGTCAGCCACGAGCTGCGCACGCCGCTGAACGGCGTCATGGGCGTGCTGCAACTGCTCGACGATGGCAGCCTTGGTGATGCGCAGCGACGCCACCTCACGACTGCGGCGGCATCCGGCGAAACGCTGATTGCGCTGGTCGACGCCATCCTCGAATATGCGCGCCTCGAGGCCAGCGTCGAAACGCTGGAGACCCACGATTTCCGGCTCGACCAGCTCATCGAGACCGCCACTGACCTGATGCGGCCGCAGGCCTTCGGCAAGGGCCTGACCTTCGACCTCGCCTGCGATGCGACGGTCAACACCTCCGTGCACGGCGATCCCGTGCGGCTCAATCGCATCCTGCTCAATCTGATCGGCAACGCGATCAAGTTCACCCCGCGCGGCGGCATCGGCTTGAACGCGGCCGCCGAGCGTCATGACGATCATGTTCTGCTGCGCATCACCGTCCGCGATACCGGCATCGGCATCGCGCCCGAGATGCATGAGCGGATTTTCGAGGATTTCGTCCAGGCCGACGACAGCATCGCGCGGCGGTTCGGCGGCACCGGCCTGGGCCTCGCGATCGCGCGGCGCCTCACCCGCCTGATGCACGGTGAGCTGACGGTGGATAGCACGCCGGGCGCGGGCAGCTCGTTCGTGCTTGAAGTGCCGCTTGGCCTCGTCGCGAGCGGCATCGCGCAAGGCGCGGTTCAGCCGCCATCACGGCAGCTTCGCGTGTTGCTGGTCGACGACGACCCCGTCAATTGCGAGGTCGGCGAAGCGATGTTGCAGAGGCTCGGCCATCACGCCACCATCGCCACGAACGGCGCGTCGGCCATCGCACTCGCCCGCGATCAAGCGTTCGACATCATCCTGATGGATCTGCACATGCCCGACATGGACGGCGTCGAGGCGGCATCGCGGATCCGAAAGCTCGGTCTGCCGAGGATGCCGCGCACCATCGCGGTGACCGCCGACATGTCGCGCCGCGCCCGCGAGCGACTCGCGGGCGCAGGCATCGCCAGGATCGTCAGCAAACCGATCCTGATCAATGCGCTGCGCGAGGCGATCGAGGACGATCCCGAGGACGAGCCGGCCGCGGCGCAACTCGCCGCAGGCACATTGATCGACCGGCATTTCCTCGACGACCAGAAGGAGCTGCTGGGCGCGGCGCAAATCGCAAAGCTCCACCACCTGCTGGAGGAGACCAGCGAGAAGCTGATCGAGGACGTCGCCAAGGCTGCTGAGCTTGGCGATCACACGCAGCTCGCGCGGTTCGCGCATCAACTCGGCAGCGCCGCGAGCGCGCTCGGCCTCGTCCGCCTGTTCGAGCGCTGCCGCGAGATCGAGCTGGCGGCAGCCACGATGTCTCCGCCCGAGCGCCAGAGCGCCGCCCGCGAACTTGCCGCGCTTCGAGAGGCTTCGATGAGCGCGCTGGACAATTTGCTTCGTCCCGCGGAGCAGCGCTCGGTCAACTAGCCGCGGCGGGTTTGCGCGCGCCCGCCTCGTCGTCGCGGCCGAAGCGTTCGACCAGGAAGTCGATGAAGAGCCGCACCTTCACCGACAGATGCCGGGTCGGCGGATAGACCGCGTAGAGCGCAAGCGGCGGCGCAGAATACTCTTTGAGCACCATGCTCAGCTCACCCTTCCTCAAGGCGCCGGCGGCAATGAATTCGGGAAGCAGCGCGAGCCCCCTGCCCTTGATTGCGACATCGCGCAGCACTTCGGCATTGTTGACGCAGAGCGACCAGGCCGGCTGGATCCAGTGATCGCCGTCGGCGCCGGTCAGCTTCCACTGATTGCCCGTAAGCAGGAAGCCGTAGGTTAGCGAGGCATGTTCGCGCAGATCCTGCGGATGTTTTGGCGTGCCGTGACGCGAAAGATAATCCGGCGAGGCGCAGATCATGCGCGCCACCGGCATGATTTTTCGCGCGATCAAGCTCGACGATTCCAATTCCGCGATCCGCAACGTCACGTCAAAGCCGTCCTGGACGGGATCGAGCAGATCGTCGCTGAGCACGAGCTGGAGCTGCAGCTCCGGATATCGCGCCATGAAGTCGGCGAGCACCGGCCCGAGCCGGAGGGTCCCGAACGACATCGGCGCGTTGACGCGCAGCAATCCCCGAGGCGCCGACTGCGCTTGCGTCACCGCCTGATCGGCGGCCTCGATCTCCGACAGGATCACGACCGCGCGCTCGAAATAGCGCTGGCCGTTCTCAGTCGGGCTCGCATGCCGCGTGGTCCGGTTCAGGAGCTGGACGCCGAGGCTCTCCTCGAGGTCGGCGATGTATTTGCTGATCGCCGAGCGCGACAGCCGCAACTGCCGGCCCGCCTCGGCAAAGCTGCCGCTTTCGACCACTTTTACGAACGCCCGGAGGCTGGCGAGCTTATCCAAGGGCTGGCGCCGGTGATTGTTTCCAAATCGTAGACATAGACGTCATATTTGCATGGATTGTCTCCAATCCAAAGCGGAACGATATTTCGGTTCAGAGCAAGACCGCTCCGAATGTTTTGGAGGACGACCAATGTCTGGACTGCACCATGTCACCGCGATTGCCGGCGACCCCATCCGCAATTTCGGCTTCTACACCCGGAATCTCGGCCTGCGCTTCGTCAAGAAGACGGTCAATTTCGACGATCCCGGCACCTATCACTTCTATTATGGCGACGAGACCGGCCGTCCCGGCACCATCCTGACCTTCTTTCCCTGGGCCGGCGTCCCTGCCGGGCGCCGCGGCGTCGGCGAGACCCATCAGACCGCCTTCCGCGTGCCGCAGCGTTCGCTCGGCTACTGGACGCAGCGCTTCACCGAGAAGGGCATCGCCTACGAGGCGCTGGAGAAGCGCTTTGGCGAGTCCGTGCTGCCCTTCACCGACCCCGACGGCATGGCGCTGGCGCTGGTCGGCATTCCCGGCGCGGAGAACGAGCCCGGCTGGAGCAACGGCGACGTGCCGGCCGAGCACGCGATCCGTGGCTTCCATGGCGTGACCTTGCTGCTCGACAGCGCGGCGAAGACGGCTGCCGTCCTCACCGACGTGTTCGGCTTCAAGGAAACGGGCCGCGAAGGTTCTGTGATCCGCTTCAAGGCGCCGGGCGATGCCGAAGGCAGCGTCGTCGACATCTACGAGGCCAAGGGCTTTTTGCGCGGGCATCAGGGCGGTGGCTCCGTGCATCACATCGCTTTCCGCGCGGCTGACGACGCCGAGCAGGGCAAGATGGCGCTGAAGCTTGTCTCCAATCACGGCCTGCATCCGACCGAGCAGAGGGACCGCAACTACTTCCGCTCGATCTACTTCCGCGAACCCGGCGGCGTGCTGTTCGAGATCGCGACCGATATCCCCGGCTTCGCCGTCGACGAACCCGTCGCGACGCTGGGACGTGAGCTGAAGCTGCCGGGCTTCCTCGAGGCGCAGCGCAAGCAGATCGAGGGTGTCCTGCCGAATTTGGAAGAGAGTGCGTCGTGACCGAGAATTCGTTCATCCATCGTTTCGAGCCCGCGCACGACGCGGGCTCGCCCCCGCTTCTGCTGCTGCACGGCACCGGTGGCGACGAGAACGACCTGCTCGGGCTCGGCAAAATGATCTCGCCCGGCTCGGCCCTGCTCTCGCCGCGCGGCCGCGTGCTTGAGCACGGCATGCCGCGCTTCTTCCGCCGCCTCGCCGAAGGCGTATTCGACGAGGAAGATGTGCGCCGCCGCGCGCGCGAACTTGGCGACTTCGTCGCGGAGGCGCGGCAGCGATATGGCCTCGCCGCGCCGGTCGCGGTCGGCTTCTCCAACGGCGCCAACATCGCAGCCGCGCTGTTGCTGCTGCAGCCCGACGTGCTCGCAGGCGCGATCCTGCTCCGCGCCATGGTGCCGCTGTCGGATCCGCCCAAGGCAGAGCTTGGCGGCAAGCCGATCCTGCTCCTGTCCGGACAGGCTGATCCGATCGTGCCAGCAAGCAACTCGGCACGGCTCGCGGCGCAGTTGTCGGAGGCAGGCGCCAGCGTGACCCACAAGATCTTGCCGGCGGGCCATCAATTGTCGCAAGCCGACGTGGCGCTCGCCCGCGACTGGATCGGCAACGTCGCCGCCGAGGCGGCCTGATCCAAAGAAGCGGCGCACTGTTCGACCACGGTGCGCCGCTTCGAATTCCCTACAGGCGACCTTCGGTCGCATCTGCGCAATCGGGCACCACCCTGCCGGAAATTTCCGCTTGCCCGTTTCCACGCCAGGCTTAGAATTTGGGACATGGTTCCGAATTTTGGAACTGACGTGGACAAGGCCCATGAGCGCCCTCACCAACGCCATCGAGATCCTGCGCTGCTTTTCCAGCGCGCGGCCCGATCTGTCGTTCGCCGACGTGATGGCGCTGACGGGCAAGCCGAAGAGCTCGACCTCGCGGCTGCTGCGCTCGTTGCGCGATTGCGGGCTGCTCGAGCAGGATCCTCACACCCGCCGCTATCGACCGGGGCTCCTCACCTTCGAGCTCGGCCGGCTGCACCGCGCCCATGACGACCTCATCAGCATGGCCGAGCGCGAGCTGCGCGAGGTCTGCGCACGCACCGGGCATACCGGTTACATCGCCGTGCTCGACGGCTACGAACAGGTCGTGCTCAGAATCGTGCCGGGCTCCAATCCCTTGCGCGTCGTCAATCCGCCGGGCCAGCGTACGCCGGCACTCGCCACCTCGAACGGCCGCGCCATGCTCGCACGTCTCTCCGACGAGGATATCCGAGCCCGCGTGCCGTCGACCTATCCAAAGCTGCCGCGCAACTCGCCGCAGAACTTCAAGCAGGCGATGGCGCGCCTGGATGAAATCCGCCGCACCGGCCTATCCGAGGCGGCCGACGAATCCATTGAGGGCGTGGGCTCGCAGGGCTTTGCGTTGAAGAGCGGCGAGACAGGCGAGATGATCGGGATCGCGGTGTCCTATTCGGTGCAGGCGACCACCGTCGCCGAGCGCGCCAATGTCCGGCGCGAGCTGACGGCGATGGCCGCAAAGCTGCGCCGGCTGACCGGCGATCAACTGGACCCGGTCATCACACGCGCTCAGGCGGGGACGCGATGAGCGACGCCGCCGCCCAACGCCCCAATGGCCTTGCGCTCTTCATCCTGCCGAGCGCGCTGCTGTTTGCGCTGTTCTTCTTCCTGCCGATCGGACTGATGGCGCTGATGAGTGTGCTCACCGGCAATCCGGTGGTGGCGCCGAAGGTCGCCTTTACCACGCGGCATTACGCCCGCATGTTCGATGATCCCTATTATCTCGAAGTGATCTGGACCACGATCCGGATCGGGCTCGTGACCACGCTCGTCGCGCTCGCGATCGGCTATCCGCTGGCGCACTGGATGGCGCGCATCCGCAGCCGCACCGGGCACGCGCTGCTGCTGATGGCGGTGCTGGCACCGATGCTGACCGGCATCGTGGTGCGCACCTTCGCCTGGATGACGCTGCTCTCCGACAAGGGCGTGATCAATCAGACGCTGATCTCGCTCGGGCTGATCAGCCAGCCGTTGAAGCTGATGTACACTGAGACCGGCATCGTGGTCGGGCTCGTCCACATCTACGTCCCCTTCATGGTGCTGACGCTCACCGGCGTAATCGGCCGCATCGACGAACGGCTGGAGCAGGCTGCGGAAAATCTCGGCGCCAGCCCCTTGCGCGCCTTCATCGAGGTGACGCTGCCCTTGAGCCTGCCCGGCATCCTGGCTGGCTCGCTGCTGGTGTTCGCGCTCGCGATCAGCGCCTATGTCACGCCGATCCTGCTCGGCGGCTTCCAGATCATGACGCTGCCGATCCTGATCTATCAGCAGATTTCGGCGAACTTCAACGTCGGCTTCGCGGCCGCGCTCGGCATCGTCCTCCTGATGATCTCGCTGTTGCTCGTCATCGCCTATAATCGCGCGCTCGGCCTCGTCTCCGGCCAGCGCGAATTGCAGTGAGCTCGGTGATGAGCACCTCCACCTCGCACAGTCCATCGCTCGCACCTGATCGCGCAGCTACGCCCGTTCGTATGGGCGGAAGCCCCAGGCATTATGGTCGATACCTCTATCTCAGCATCAATATCGCCATCCTGATTTTCCTGCTGGCACCGATCGCCGTCGTCGTCGTGTTCGCCCTGAACCCGACGCCCTTCATCCAGTTTCCGCCGGTCGGCGTGTCCTTGCGCTGGTTCGAAAAATTCTTCGCCTCGCGCGATTTCATGCATGCGCTCGGCTTCAGTCTCGAAATCGCGCTCCTCACCACGGTGTCCGCGACCCTGCTCGGCGCGTCCGCCGCGCTGGCGCTCGCCCGCGGCAATTTGCCGGGCACGCGGCTGATCGTGGCGACCATGCTCTCGCCTTTGATGCTGCCCGCGATCCTGACGGGATTGGCGCTATTCCAAACTTATGTGCTGCTCGATGTCGGCCGCCCGACCTGGGGCCTGGTCGCGGGCCATACGCTGGTGACGTTGCCCTATGTGGTGCGCACGACGCTCGCGGTGCTGCATAATTTCGACCTGCGCCTCGAAGAAGCCGCACGCAATCTCGGCGCGAGCCCGCTGCGCACCTTCTTCGAGGTCACGCTGCCGCTGATCAAGCCGGGCGTGCTTGCGGGCGCGATCTTCGCCTTCATCGTCTCGTTCGACCAGTTCCCGGTGTCGCTGTTCCTGGTCAGCCCGGGCAACGAGACGCTGCCGGTCACGCTGTTCAATTATCTCAAGTTCGATCTGGACGGCACCATCGGCGCCGCGTCGGTGGTGTCGATCGTCCTCGCATTCCTCGTCGTCGTCGGGCTCGACCGCACCGTCGGCCTGCGCTCCTACGTCAAACTGTAACCGCTCATTGTACCCAAAGGAATCGAGACATGATGAAAGCTCTGGGATCGTCACGGCTCAACCGCCGCCGCTTTCTTGTCGCGAGCGCCTCGCTCGGGATCGGCACGATGGCCGCGCCCTATGTCGCACGCGCCGACGATCCCACGCTGCGCATCACCGGTTGGGGCGGCAAGTGGGGCGAGGTCATGAAGGCCGAAATCGGGCCGGCCTTCGAGAGCGAGTTCAAGTGCAAGCTCCAGATCGACTCCGCCTTCCCTTATCTGCCAAAACTCCAGGCAAGCTCACGTTCCGCGCCGATCTATGACGTGATGCATACCAACTCCAACGAGCAGTGGGCCGCCGCTGAAATGGGGCTGGTCGAGCTGAAGATCGATCCCAAGCTCGTG
This sequence comes from Bradyrhizobium nivariense, assembly GCF_029846715.1. Taxonomy (GTDB): domain Bacteria; phylum Pseudomonadota; class Alphaproteobacteria; order Rhizobiales; family Xanthobacteraceae; genus Bradyrhizobium. The sequence goes on along the minus strand of NZ_JARVWW010000012.1, from coordinate 48,122 downwards.
CCCAATCTCGCCGACGTCTATCCCTACGCCATCAGCGACAAGATCGTCGGTGTCTCGATCTTCACCAGCGCGATCGGCCTCGGCATGCGCACCGACAAGGGCTATGCCGGCGTCACCTCCTGGAAAGAGCTGTGGGACGCGAAATACAATGGCGTCCGCGGCGGCTATGTCATCCCGGTCAACAGCCTCGGACAGGCCTTCCTGATGATGTGCGGCACGCTGTTCGGCAAGGGCCAGACCGATCTCGACGCGGCCTATGCGGCGCTGGAGAAGCTGAAGCCGATCAAGATCGTCGATTTCACCGGCGCGATGGAGAAGATGCTGCTGTCGGGCGAAGTTGGCCTCTGCGTCATCCACGATTCCGGCATCTATCGCTATGACGGGCAGAACCAGCCGATCGATTTCGTCGCGCCGAGCGAAGGCGTGCTGTCGCTCGAGCAGGTCCTGACCATCACGCCCGGCAGCAAAATGAAGGAGCTCGCCAACGCCTATGTGAACTACATGCTCCGTCCGGATGTGCAGAAGCGCCTTGCGGAAACCGTGTGGTACTCGCCGGCCAACAGGAAGGTGAAGCTCGACGCCAAGTACGACGCCAAGCTGCTCACCACGCCGGAAAAAGTCTCCAAGCTGATCCAGGTCGACTGGAAGTGGTACAACGAGCGCAAGGACGAGATCGACCAGCGCGTCAACCGGATTTTCCGCGCATGAGCGCGTCGATCGAGATCGCCGGCGTCAGCAAGATCTACGACGGCGGCGTGCGCGCGGTGGATACGGTCGCCATGGACATCCGGCAGGGCGAATTCTTCTCCCTGCTCGGTCCGTCCGGTTGCGGCAAGACCACCACGCTGCGCATGATCGCCGGCTTCGAGACGCCGAGCGCAGGGGCCATCCGGGTCGACGGCGCCGACATCACCCATGTGCCGGCACACAAGCGCGACATGGGCATGGTGTTCCAGAACTACGCGCTGTTTCCGCATCGGACCGTCGCCGAGAACGTCGCCTTCGGCCTGCGCATGCGTGGCCTGGACAAAGCGAGCATCGCGACCAAGGTGAAGGCGGCGCTCGCCATGGTCGAACTGTCCGGCCTGGAGAACCGCCGGCCCGCCCAGCTCTCCGGCGGCCAGCAGCAGCGCGTCGCGCTCGCCCGCGCCATCGTGATCGCCCCGCGCGTCCTGCTCTGCGACGAGCCGCTGGGTGCACTGGACAAGAAGCTGCGCCAGCAGATGCAGTTCGAACTCAAGCAGCTCCAGAAGCAGCTCGGCCTGACCCTGGTCTTCGTCACCCACGACCAGGAGGAGGCGCTGGCAATGTCCGACCGCATCGCCGTGATGAATGGCGGCCGCGTCGAGCAGGTCGGCACGCCGACGGAAATCTACAACCGGCCCACCACGCGTTTCGTTGCCGACTTCATCGGCGACACCAACATCTTTCGGGGCGAACGCGCCACGACAAGCGCCGGCAGTCCAGCTCTTGATGCGGGCAAGGGCCTGAGGCTGGCGCTACCTCCCCCCACCGAGACGCAAGGCACCGGCGTTCTCTCGGTGGCGCTGCGTCCCGAAAAGATCCGCCTCTCGCCGCGCAACGATGCCGCAGACGGCACGTCCGGCGTCACCGCGCATGGTGTCGTCGAGAACACCAATTTTCTCGGCGGCGCGGTGCTCTATCGCATCGTGCTCGAGGGCGGACATCGCGTCCTCGTGCAGCAGCCCAATGCAGGCACGGGCCGCCTGTTCGTTCCCGGCAACGGTGTCACGCTCGACTGGACGCCGGCCGATCTCGTCGTCTTGAAGGACTAGACCAGACATGAACATGCCATTGAAGCATCAGCGCATCGGGGTGGTCGTGATCGGCCAGAGCCCGCGCCCCACCGTCGCCTCCGAAATCGCCACCGTGTTGTCGCCGGGCATCGAGATCGAGCTGCGCGGCGCGCTCGACGGCATGAGCCGCGCCGAGATCGACGCCATCCCGCCGATGGACGGCTACGACACGCTGTTCACCCTGCTGCCGAACGGCGACGGCGTCAGAATCAGCAAGAAGGAGGTCGAGCGTCGCGCGAGCCAGCAGATCACCCGCTTCAAGCACGAGGGCGTCGGCGTGACGCTGATGGCCTGCACCGGCAAATTTCCCAATCTCGCGGCTGACGGCCTCGTCATCCTGCCCTCGGCCATTTTGCATAATCTCGTCGAGGCCGTGCTGCCAAGGGGCCGCCTCGGTGTGTTCTCGCCGCTCGCCGAGCAGACTGCGCTGATCGACAAGAAGTGGCAGCGTGAGAGCGTCGAGGTGGTCGGCGTTACGCTTCGCCCCGGCTCGGACGATGTTGCGGTCGACGAGGCCGCACGCACGATGGCGGAGCTCGAACCCGATCTCGTGGTGATGGATTGCATCAGCTACAGCAGCGCCAACAAGGCGCGCGTGCGCACCGCCTATCCCGGCCCGGTGATCCTCGGCATTGCCGCTGCGGCCCGCATCGTCGAGGAGCTGGTGTCGTGAGCAAGGTGGAATTGAAGACGATCAGCCTCGAGGAAATCGAAGCGCTGGCGGTCGGCGCCTGGATCCTCGGCACCGGCGGCGGCGGCAGCCCCTATCTCGGCCTGCTCAACCTGCGCCGGCTCTACGCCGAGGGCCACCGCGTGCAGTTGATGTCGCCGCTCGACCTCGATGACGACGACTGGGTCGCGGTGGTCTCCAACATGGGCGCGCCGCTGGTCGGACAGGAACGCCTCGCCGACAGCCGCAACATCGCGCGCGCGGTGCGGATGCAGGAGGAGATCAACGGCATCAAGTTCCGCGCCGTGATGTCGGTCGAGATCGGCGGCGGCAACGGCGTACAGGCGCTGATGGCGGCCTCTCATCTCGGCATTCCCGTGGTCGATGCCGACTGCATGGGCCGCGCCTTCCCGGAGGCGCAGATGACGTCAGTTGCGATCGGGGACTTACGCCCCTACCCCTGCACGCTCTACGATCCGCGCGGCATCGAAGCCGTGGTGACAAAGGTACCGAGCTGGAAGTGGATGGAGCGGGCGAGCCGCAAAATCTGCGTGGAGATGGGCTCGATCGCCTCCACCAGCAAGGCCCCGCGCACCGGGCGCGAGGTGAAGGACTGGGGTATTCACTTCACCACCACCAAGGCGATCGGCATCGGCCGCGCCGTGCAGGATGCAAACCGCCGGCACGAAGATCCGATCGCCGCGCTGCTTTCGACCGAAGGCGGCAAGAAGCTGTTCACCGGCAAGATTGTCGACGTGGCCCGGCGCACGACGGAAGGATTCTTGCGCGGTTCGGCCACGATCGAAGGCAGCGATGCCGACCGCGGCAGCCGGCTCAAGCTTTCGTTCCAGAACGAATGGATCGTGGCCTGGCGCGGCGAGGAGGCGATCGCGACATCACCCGATTTGATCTGTGTGCTCGACAGCGTCAACGGCCACGGCGTCGGCACCGAGACCGTGCGCTACGGCCAGCGCGTCACCGTTGTGGCGCTGCCGGCCCCGGCCGTGCTCACGAGTCCGCGGGGCCTCGAATTCGTCGGCCCGCGCGCCTTCGGCTACGACCTCGACTATCGTTCCCTGTTCGCGCCCGCTATGGCTGGAGCTTAAGATCTCATGAAACGTATTGGCATCGATGTCGGCGGCACCAACACGGATGCCGTGCTGATCGTCGACGAGAAGGTCGTTCATTCCGTCAAGCGCCCGACCACCGCCGACGTGACCTCGGGCATCCTGGATGCGCTGAAAGCACTGCGCGCCGAGCCGGCCGCGGCGGTGAAGGTCGATGCGGTCGTCATCGGCACCACCCATTTCATCAACGCGGTGGTGCAGCGCCGCCACGTCCAGAAGATCGCCGCGATCCGCATCGGGATGCCCGCGAGCGCCTCGCTGCCGCCGTTCTGCGACTGGCCCGCGGACCTCGCCGCGCTCGTCAACGGCGACATCTTCATGCTGGAGGGCGGCCACGATTACGACGGCCGCCCTTTCATGCCGCTCGACGTCGCCGCCCTCAAGGACGCCGCACGAAAAATCAGGGACAAGGGCCTGCGCTCGGTCGCGGTGTGCTCGAGCTTCTCGCCGCTCGACCCCTCCTGCGAGATCAGCGCGCGCGAGATTCTCGCCGAGATCTGCCCTGACGTCGCGGTGACGCTGTCGCACGATCTCGGCCGCATCGGCCTGCTCGAACGCGAGAACGCCGCGCTGCTCAATGCCTCCCTGCACGATCTCGCCATCACCACGGTCGCGGCCTTTCGCAAGGCAATCGCCGACAGCGGCATCGATGCGCCGCTGTTCCTGACCCAGAACGACGGCACCGTCATGCAGGCCGAGATCGCCACCGCCTTCCCGGTGATGAGCTTTGCATCCGGCGCCACCAATTCAATGCGCGGCGCCGCCCACCTCTCCGGCCTCGACGACGCAATGGTCGTCGATGTCGGCGGCACCACCTCCGACATCGGCCAGCTCCGTCACGGCTTTCCGCGCGAGGCCAACGCCGTGGTCGAAGTCGGCGGCGTCCGCACGCTGTTCCGGATGCCCGACCTCTTGTCGATCGGGCTCGGCGGCGGCAGCCATGTCGACGAGGATCCGGTCCGCGTCGGGCCGCTCAGCGTCGGCTACCGGCTGACATCGGACGCGCGGGTGTTCGGCGGCACGCGTCTCACCGCTACCGACATTGCGGTTGCCGCCGGCCTGATCGACATCGGCGACCGCTCGCGCGTCGCCAATCTGCCGAAACGCCTGATCGAAGCCGCGCTGCGCGATGCCTGGCGCAAGCTCGAGGAAGACATCGACCGCATGAAGACCGAGGCCGGCGACGTGCCGCTGCTCGCGGTCGGTGGCGGCGCCTTCCTGGTGCCGGATCGCTTGCCCGGCATTTCCGAGATCGTGCGCGTGCCGCATGGCGACTGCGCCAATGCAGTTGGCGCCGCGATCGCACAGGTCAGCGGCGAAGCCGATCAGGTATTCCGCGATCTCAGCCGCGAGGATGCGATCGCGGCTGCACGCGATATCGCGGCGGACCGCGCCGTTCAGGCTGGAGCAGCGCGCGACAGCCTCAAGACCGTCGATGTCGAGGACATGCCGATCGCTTACCTGCCCGGCAATGCATTGCGCGTCCGCGTCCGCGTCGCCGGCGCGATCGCCGATCCGGATTTGCCGGCGGCGGCGTAGCAGACAATCAGAAGCTGAAAAACAACCCCATGCACAGTAGCCGGTGACAGCAAAATCAACGGCTTACGCGCGGAGGCCGTGAGGCGGTTTGACTCGTCGGGCAAAACAGGGGCATAGTGCCATCATCGGAAATTCCGCAGCGCCGTACCACCCCGTCATCCTGAGGCGCGAATGGCGCGATGCACAGCATCGCGCCGGGAGCCTCGAAGGATGAACGGCCCATCTGTAACCGGACTAGCGCTTACTTCTTGGACTTCGGCGCTCCCGCGCGTCTCCGCGCAAGCTGGCTCACCGATTTCCAATCCGAACGAATGAGCGCCTCCTTTTTGGCTCGGCTCGATCCCTTGAGCTGCCGCTCGGCCGCAATGCCGTCAGTGATCCGATCGAAATACTCCGACCACACGAGAACGACCGGCCGTCTCGAATAGGTGTATCCTTGATAGGCACCCGCATTGTGCTCGTCGACGCGCTTGGATGTGTCCTCGCCAGTGGCGCTTCCAATGTAGAAAGAGCCATCCGCACAGCGCAGCATGTAGACATAGATGCCCACAACCTCATCCTTCGAGGCTCTCCGTACGGTGCTTTGCACCGCACGGCTCGCACCTCCAGCGACAACCGCTTCGCGGTGCGCGGGGATGACGGCAGCGTGCTTGTTGTCAATGTTCAATGAAGCAACTTTTGAGTGCGCCGACGGCTCTACATCGTTTTGAGCGCTTCGGTCCGACTTCGCCTCTCATTCCGTCATCCTGAGGTGCGAGGTTGCGGTGCAAAGCACCGCAGAGCGAGCCTCGAAGGATGAACGGCCGAGATGCAGCCGGGCCGTCGCCCTTCGAGGGCCGCTGAAGAAGCGGCCACCTCAGCGTGACGGTGTTAGATCTACATTCAGACGCCAGAGCTGCAGACTCAAGCCCCCTACTCCCACGCCCACGTCGAGAAATCGTTCTCGTATTGCGGCACGTCCTTCCAGACGCCCTTCAGCTTCTTGTTGGTGATGGTGATCAGCTGCGGCTGGTACAAATAGCCGGAGACGGCGTCGGTTGCCAGCATGCGCTGGGCGTCGCCGAGGAGCTTGGCACGGGCAGCCTCGTCCGGCGTCGACACGATCTGCTTGTAGAGCGCGTTGAACGCTTCGTTGTTGTAGCCGAGATAGTAGTCCGGCTCGGTGATCTTGACGAGGTCGAACGGCTCGACATGGCTGACGATGGTGAGGTCGAAATTGTGCGGACCGTTGCCGGCGAACACCTGCGACAGCCATTGCGCCCATTCGACGTTCTCGATCTTGGCGATGATGCCGACCTTGGCAAGCTGGGCCGCAAGGATCTCGCCGCCCTGCCGCGCATAGGACGGCGGCGGCAGCTTGAGCGACAGCTCGAGCGGGGTGGTGATGCCGGCCTCGGCGAGCAGCTTCTTGGCCTTCTCGGGGTCGTAGGGGTTGATACCGGTGGTATCGACATAACCGAGCGCGCTCGGCACGTAGAAGCTGCCGATCGGCGTGCCGAAGCCGTCGACCGCGCCGTCGATCATCGCCTTGCGATCAATCGCCGCGAGGATGGCGCGACGCACGCGGACGTCATCGAGCGGCTTCTTGCGTTCGTTGATGGCGACGATGGTCTTGGCGCGGGAGCCGCCGACCAGCACGGTGAAGCGCGGATCGGCCTTGAACTGCGCGATGGTGCGCTGGGCCGCCACGCGTGGAAACGCGTCGACGTCGCCCGACAGCAGCGCCGCGGTCTGCGCGGACGGATCGGAGATGAAGCGGATCGTCACCTTCGAGAGCTTGATCGCGGCGGCGTTGCGGTAGTCCGCCCATTTGTTCAAGGTCATCGAGGAGCCCTTGGCCCAGGCGCCGAGCTGATAGGGTCCGGTGCCGACCGGCTGCGTGACATTGGTGGCAGCGCTCTTCGGTTCGACGATCGAGCCGCTCGCCTGTCCCAGCAAGAACGGCAGGTTCGGCTCGGAGTTCTTCAGGGTGATCACGACCGTGTCGGGATCGGGCGCGGCAACGGACTCGAAGCTCTGGAACAGGCTCTTGTCCTTGTTGGTGCTGGTAGCGACCGCATTGCGCTCGAACGAGAACTTCACCGCCGCGGAATCGAACGGCTCGCCATTGTGGAATTTGACGCCCTTGCGCAGCTTGAACGTATAGGTCTTCAGGTCGGGCGAAGCAGTCCAGCTCTCCGCCAGCAGGGGCGAAGTGGTGCCGTCCTCGTTGATCTTGGTCAGCGTCTCATAGATGTTGTAGAGCGTGACTTCGGCGATCGCGGCGGCGGCGGCGTTGGTGGGATCGAGCCCCGGCGGCTCCAGCGCCATTGCCATGACGACGCTGTCCTTCTTGCTCTGCGCCAGCACCGGCAACGGTGCCGCGGCAAGCGCGGCGGCAAATGCGACGATGGATAGTTTCCTGAACATACGTAACTCCCCGGCCTTCTCTTGTCCCAGCCTACGCTAATCCCGCCGCGGACGCTAACCTTCCACGGGCAATTGCGGCAACTCCATCACGGCCTCCGCCCTGTGGCAGGCGGCGAGATGCGTCTCGCCCACCCTGCGTAGCTCAGGCAGAACCTCGCGGCAATGCTGGTCGGCGAGCGCGCACCGCGACACATAAGGACACCCGGTCGCGGCCGCCGATTGCGAGGCGATTGCCTGGGCCCCGCGCCGGCGCCGGCCGCCGCCGGCGCGCGCCCGCGGCACGGCATCCAGCAGCGCTCGCGTATAGGGATGGGCGCAGCGCTCGAACAAATCCTCCGGCCGGCCCTGCTCGACGATCCGGCCGAGATACATCACCGCAACCTCGTCGCAGAGATAGTCGACGACGGCGAGGTCGTGGCTGATCAGGACGTAGCTCAGGCCGAACTGATCCTGGAGATCCTGCATCAGGTTCAAGACCTGCGCCTGCACGGAGACGTCGAGCGCGGAGACCGGCTCGTCGGCGACGATCAGCTTCGGCTGGGTGATCAGCGCGCGCGCGATCGCGATGCGTTGGCGCTGGCCGCCGGAGAATTCGTGCGGGTATTTCTCCATGTCGGCATCGCGCAGTCCCACCTGCCGCAGCACCGCGGAAACGCGCGTGCGAAAAACGGTGCGGTCGGCGCCCTCCAGCACGGTCAGCGGCTCGGCGACGATCCGCGCGATGGTCTGGCGCGGGTCGAGCGATCCGTAGGGATCCTGGAACACCATCTGGAAATCGCGGCGCGCGCGGCGCAGCTCGTCGGCGGAGATGCGGTTGAGATCGCGCCCGAGCAGCGCGACCTGTCCCGCTGTCGGACGCTCCAGCGCCATCACCACCCGCGCGAAGGTGGATTTACCAGAGCCGGATTCGCCGACGATGCCGAGGCTCTTGCCGGCATCGACCCGCACGCTGACACCATTGAGGGCGCGCACCTGCCCCGGCGGGCGGAACAGGCTTTCGCGCGGCAGCGTGTAGCGCTGCTCGAGATCCTTCACGTCGAGAAGAGGCGCGGTGCTCATGCGGACAACGCTCCGACGCGTTCGGCCATCGACACATCCGTCCGGATGCAGCGCACGACGTGGCCAGGTCCGACGTCCACCATCGGTGGAAGCGCGACCCGACACTGCTCGATCACGAGCGGACACCGATCGGCAAAGGTACAGCCGGACGGCAGATCGGCGAGCTCCGGCACTGTGCCCGATATCGTCGTCAGCCGCGTCCCCTTGCGTGCGCCGAGCTTCGGCCGGGCGCAGAACAGGCCCTGCGTGTAGGGATGGCCCATGCGGCGGAACACCTCGTCGGTCGGTCCGCTCTCGACGACCGTGCCGCCATACATCACCATCATGCGTTGCACGTTCTCGGCGATGACGCCGAGATCGTGCGAGATCAGGATCATCGACATGCCGCGCTCCTCGACGAGGTCGGCGATGAGGTCGAGGATCTGGCCCTGGATGGTGACGTCGAGCGCCGTGGTCGGCTCGTCCGCGATCAGCAGGTCGGGCTCGCAGGCGAGCGCCATCGCGATGGTGACGCGCTGGCGCTGGCCGCCGGAAAACTGGTGCGGATAGGCATCGACGCGCCTGGCCGGATCGGGCAGCCCGACACGATCGAGCAAGGCGATCGTCTCCTTGCGCGCCTGCGATGCCGAGTATTTCCTGTGACGCCGCAGCGGCTCGGCGACCTGGTCCCCGATCGTGTGCATCGGGTTGAGCGCGGTCATCGGCTCCTGGAAGATCATGCTGATCCGATTGCCGCGCAAGCCGCAATAGTCGGCGTCCGAAAGCCCAGAGAGCTCGTTACCATCGAGCTTGATGCTGCCCGAGACCACGGCGCTGTCCGGCAGCAGCCCCATCAGCGACAGCGCCGTCACCGACTTGCCGCAGCCGGATTCGCCGACGAGCCCGAGCGTCTCGCCGCGCTTCAGGACGAAGCTGACGCCGCGCACGGCCTGCGCCGGCCCGCGGCTGGTGTTGAGGCGCAGGCCGAGATTTTCGACCGCGATCAACGGCTTGGTTGCGGGATCAGCCATGGTCACCGCTCCCGCGCCAGTCTTGGATCGAACAGATCGCGCAGTCCGTCGCCCAGCAGATTGAGGCCGAGCACCGCAATCGCAATCGCAGCGCCCGGATAGACCGCGAGCATCGGCGACTGGAACAGCAGCGTCTGTGCGTCGTTCAGCATGCGGCCCCAGGAGGGCTGCGGCGGCTGCGTGCCGAGTCCGAGATAGGACAAGGCGGCCTCCGCAAGAATCGCGAGCGCGAACTGGATAGTCGCTTGCACGATCAGGATCGACAGGATGTTGGGCAGGACGTGCTCGATGGTGATGCGGAAAGACCCTTTCCCCGCGGCGCGCGCGGCCAGCACGAATTCGCGCGCCCAGATCGCGTTGGCCGAGCCGCGCGTCAGCCGGGTCAGCGTCGGGATCTGGAAAATGCCGATGGCGACGATCGAGGTCACCATGCCGGGCCCGACGACCGCAGAGAGCATGATGGCGGAGAGCACGGCCGGAAAGGCGAAGGTGAAATCGGTGAAGCGCATGATGATCTCTTCGGTCCAGCCGCGCTTTGCCGATGCGACCAGGCCGAGGCAGACGCCGGAGGTGAGACCGATGCTCACGGCGATGATGCCGACCATGATGGTGGAGCGCGCGCCCGCGAGCAGCAGCGAGACGATGTCGCGGCCGAAGACGTCGGTGCCGAGCCAGTGCGCCGCCGAGGGCGGCCGGAGTTTTGACGCGATGTCAATCTCATAGGGTGACCAGGGCGTCCACACCAGCGACAACAGGGCCGAGGCGAGAACCAGCAGGCTCAGCGCGCCGCCGAGCACGAAGCTGCGATGACGCAGCGCGCGGCGCCAGAAGGTCCGGGCCGGCAGAGGGCGCGTTGCGGCCGGTGCGTCGACGAGGGTGGTCAGCGGCGCGCTCACAAATCGTGGACCTTGATGCGGGGATCGACGAAGGCATAGAGCACGTCGACCACGAAATTGACGATGACGACCATGGTGGCGAGCAGCATCACGCAGTTGCGCACCACGATCAGGTCGCGGTTGGCGATCGACTGGAAGATCAGGCGGCCGAGGCCGGGCAGATAGAACACGTTCTCGATCACGATGGTGCCGGCGAGCAGATTGGCGAATTGCAGCCCCATCACCGTCATCACCGGGATCATGGCGTTGCGCAGCACGTGGCGCCACAGCACCTCGCGTTTGCCGAGCCCCTTCGCGCGCGCCGTGCGGACGAAGTCTTCACGCAGCACTTCCAGCACCGCCGAGCGCGTGACGCGCGCGAGGATCGCGGCCTGCACCACGGCGAGCGAGACCGCCGGCAGCAGCAGCGACTTGATGCCGAGCCAGATGCCGTCCTCCCAGCCGGGAAAGCCGCCCGCGGAGAGCCATTGCAGCCGCACCGAGAACAACAGCACCAGCAGGATCGCAAACCAGAAATTCGGCAGCGCGATGCCCACCTGCGTCAGCGACATCACGCCGACGTCGCCGAGCTTGTTGTGGTTGGCGGCGGTGTAGATGCCGGCCGAAAGCGCCAGCGTCACCGTGATCAGCATCGACATGATCGCGAGCGGAATGGTCAGCACCAGCCGCTCCGCGATCAGGCTGGCTACCGGCGTGCCGTAGACATAGCTGTTGCCGAGGTCGCCGACGAGGAGACCCTTGATCCATTGCAAATAGCGAACCGCCAGCGGCTGGTCGAGCCCGAGCTTGACGGTGAGCGCACGCACCGCGTCGGCCGAGGCATCGGCGCCCATCAGCATCTGCGCGGCGTTGCCCGGAAGAGCATCCAGCACCAGGAAAATGATCACGGATGCGCCGACCAGCGTCGCCAGCAAGGTCAGCAGACGTCGGAGGACAAATACGCTCATGCGCTCACGAGCTCCGACGTCGTCCTGGCGAAGGCCAGGACCCCCGAGCGAGCGCTTCGCGCTCGTCGCGATAACCCCAGTGAGCGATTTGGCGAAGACTGGTCCTCCGGTACTGGCACCGTCCGCCACCGATAGATTCCGCGGTATGGGTCCCGGCTTTCGCCAGGACGACACCGGGGGGGTTGCGGGCGCCATGCCGCATCGGGACAAATACGCTCATGCGCGCTCGGATTCAGGGCTCATCCGCGGCACGATCAACATGTCCGGGCGCCGGAGGCAAGTCCTTTGCAAAGAACTCCTTTGCAAACAAGTCCTTTGCATGCCCATCTCCTCAAGCCGGCCAGCGGGACAGGAGGTCATGCGAAGCCTCGAACAGCGCGCTCACGCGCAGCAAGTCCGCATCGCTGCGGAAGCGGCCGACGAACTGAAGGGCGATCGGCAGGCCGTCGCGGCCGAAGCCGCAGGGCAGACTGATCGCGGGGTGCCCGGTCATGTTGAACGGCATGGTCCAGGGGAACCAGTGCGGTCGGACGCTGTCAAAGTGCTTGCCGTCGATCTCGATGCTGCCGAACAGGTCCTGCTCGATCGGCAGCGCGGTGCGGGTGATGGTCGGCATCGCCAAGAGATGCCCACGCGCAAGCAGGGATTGCACCCGGCGGAACAACGCCGTGCGCGCGAACATCGCTTCCTGATAGGCGACGCCGCTGACGTCGGTGGCGAGCGCAAGCTGCTTGAGGAACGCCTCGCTCAGCGCATCCCCGTGCTCGGCCGCGAGTTTTGCAAAACGCGTCCGCCAGACCGTGTGATTGATGGCGCGCCAGATCGGTTCGATGTCGAACCCCTCGCCGGAAAACTCCTCGAGTTCGACACCCAGGCCCGCCAGCCGGTCGAGGCTCGCCTTGAAGCCGGCCTCGACATCGGCAGAGACAGGGCGTCCGGGCGGCGACAGGCAGTACAGGATTTTCTGCCCACGCAGATCGCCGCGCGGAGCGGCCGTGCCGATGAAATCGGGCACGGCGACGCCGATCGACCAGGGATCGCAAGAATCCTCGCCGGCCATCGCCTGCATCATCAGCGCGGTGTCGGCGACGGTTCGCGTCATCGGCGTGACATAGGTCTGGTTGCCGAAGACGTCCAGCGCCTGGCTATGCGGGATCACGCCGTTGCTCTGCTTCAGCCCGACCACGCCGTTGCAGGCGGCGGGAATTCGCGTCGAGCCGCCACCATCGGTCGCGATCGCAAGCGGCGCGATGCCGCTCGCCACCGCCACTGCCGCACCGCCGCTGGAGCCGCCCGACGACCGCTCCCTGCTCCACGCATTGCGGGTGCGGCCGAACAGCGGCGAGTCGGTCAGGCATTTGCTGCCGAATTCCGGCGTGGTGGTCTTGCCGATCAGGATGGCACCTTGCGCACGCAGCCTTGCAACCGCGACGGCATCCTCGTTCGGAACGTTGTCCTTGTAGGGAACGGCGCCGAAAGTGGTCTTCACGCCCCTGGTGTTGACGATGTCCTTGACGGTGACGGGGATGCCGTGCAGCAGGCCGAGCGGCTCGCCGGCCAGCATCTTGCGCTCGGCCGCGCGCGCCTCTGCCATCGCCGCGTCGCCGCAGAGCGTGATGAAGCAGTTCAACTGGGGCTGGAGCGCCTCGGCGCGCGCGAGCACGGCGCTGACGAGCTCGACAGGGGAAATCTGCTTTTCGGCGAGGAGGCCGCGCAGTTCGGTCGCGGACAGCAGGCAGGGATCGCCGTTCATCGTCACATCACGCTCCGAAGCGGGCCGCCGTTGGCCCAAAGACATTGACAGCGAGAATGACAGTTTTGTTAACTCGCCGTCCAATACGATTTTGGTGGTCAATCCATACGATTTCGGTATGCCAATGGATCTTCGCCGGCTCCGTTATTTCGTCGCCGTCGCCGAGGCGCGCAGCGTCGGCAAGGCCGCCGAACGGCTGCGGATGGCGCAGCCGCCGCTTTCGGTCCAGATCCGCAAGCTCGAAGGGGAGATCGGCGCGCCGCTGTTCCGCCGCGGCACGCGCGGCATGGACCTGACCGAGGCGGGCCAGGCGCTGTTCGCGCGCGCCGGCGAGGCGCTGGCGCTCGCGGCCGACGGCGCCGAAGCCGCCCGCGCGGTTGCATCCGGGCGGCGCGGGCGAATCTCGGTCGGATACATGTTCGTGCTGGCAAATGCAGTGCTGCCGCGCCTGATCCCCGAGCTGCGGCGGTCCATTCCCGGCGTCGATCTCGATTTCGCCGAGCTCAGCGCCTCGACCCGCGAGGCGCGGCTGCTCGACCGCAGCGTCACGGTCGCGCTGTGCATGCCGGCGATCCATCATCCCGAGATCCAGGTGGCGCGGATCGGCGCGCAACCGTTCATGCTGGCGATGCCGATCCGCTCGCCGCTCGCCCGCCTGGGCTCGGTGCCGATGGCGCGGTTGCAAGGCCGCCCGCTGATCGCGCTGCCCCGTCCGGACCAGGACCCCGCCTCCTCCGCGGTCACGGCCTTGCTGCGGCGGCACCAAATCGTGATGCCGATCGCCGGCCGGGTCGAGACGGTGCATTCGGCAATGAGCCTGGTGCTGGCCGGTGAAGGCCTCGCCATCCTGCCCGCCTGCGCCCAGCTCGGGGCGCCGCGCGGCATCGTGTTCCGGCCGCTGCGGGATGCGACCGACTCCATCGACATCGCGGTGTGCTGGCGGCGGGACTCTCACAGCCCGCTGATCCGCACCTTCCTCAAATGCGCCGAGAAGGTCGTCGCGCCGCTGTGACGCGGCGCTACAAGCTCCAGGTGACCTCATGGCTCCACGGCGGATCGGCACCGGGACGGGTGCAGGTCAGGCCGGCGCAATTGGCGGCGAAGGACAGCGCACGGCGAAGCTCGTCTGCGCCGATGCTCGTCAATGTCTCGCGCGCGAGACGCCCCTGCTTGTGCAGGGCGAACAACAACGCCGCCTGAAAACTGTCGCCCGCGCCGATGGTGTCGGCGACCGCGACCTTGGGCGCGGCGACCTCGATCTGCCCTGCCCCCGCATGCCACCCGATCGCGCCATTGTTGCCGCGAGTGATGACGACGAGGCTCGCGCCCCGTGCGAGCAGCGTGCTCGCGCGCTGCTGATACGGCTCGTCGCCGAACAGGTAAGCAAAATCGACGTCCGACATCTTGATGAGATCGGCACAGCCGGCAAACTCGGTCATGCGCGCCAGATAGGCCGGCTTGTCCTTGACGAGGTTGGGCCGGCAGTTCGGATCAAAGGAGATTGTCGAGGACGCCCGTGCGTCCGCGATCAGGGCCCTGGTCTCGGTCGCGCCCTGGTCGTTGACGAGCGTGGTCGAGCCGACATGGACGGCCTCGACGGTCGCGAATGGAATGGTGCCGCGGCGATAGGTCCAGTTCCGCGTCGCGGTCTCGGCATCGTAGAACGCGTAATGCGACTCGCCTGCGACGATGCGAACGAAGGCGAGCGTGGTCTGGTGATCGCTGCTTGTGGCGAGACCGAGTTCGACATTGGAGCCAGCGGCGTGGTCGGCGATCATGCGCCCGAACATGTCCGTCGAGATGCCACCGACGAAGCCTGTCGGCGCGCCCAGCCGCGCCATGCCGATTGCGACGTTGAGGCAGGAGCCGCCGACAGCCGGCATCACCGCCTCGCGGCCGTCGCCGCTCCGCGTCGGCACGAAATCGATCAGCGCATCGCCGCAGGAAATCAGCATCCGTTTCAACCTCTTGCGATGTCGCGCATCGCCGCGCGGCTGCCGCGATCGACCTCGCGCAGCAGCTTGTAGACTTCGCGCTTGCGGGCGTGAAAGGCGGCGATGTCGGGCATGGTCGGCTCGCTCTTCCGTCCCAGCGCCGACATCTTTGCCATGGTCTCGCCGATCGAGGCATAGGCGCCGCCGGCGACCGCGCCGAGCATCGCGGCGCCCAGCAGCACCGGCTCCCTGGTCTGCGGCAGCGCCACGGTGAGGCCAGTCGTATCGGCCATGATCTGCCGCACCAGCGGACTGCGGCTGGCACCGCCGCCCATGATCATGATGCTGGAATGGACGCCATGCGCGGCAAAGGCCTCGATCACCTCGGCAAGCCCATAGGCGAGCCCGCACAGGCCGGCGACGAACAGCCGTTCCATCGAAGCGATGTCGGTGTCGAGATCGAGGCCCGCGATCACCGCGCGCGTGTCAGGATCGGCGTAGGGCGAGCGGTTGCCGATGAACTCGGGCAGGACATGGACGTCGCGGGCCAGCAGCGCGGCGCGGCTGGCGCCGCCTGTGCGCGCGATGATGCGGCGCTCGAGGAATTCGATGAGGTCGAGGTCCTCGCTGCGCGCCGCCGCGCTCGCTTCGGCGTGGCCGGGATGCGATTTGAGAAGATGGTCGATCGCCGCGCCCGCAGCCGACTGTCCGCCCTCGTTGAGCCAGAAGTCCGGCACCATGCCGGAGTAATATGGACCCCATACGCCCGGCACGAAGCACGGCTCCTTGGTCGTCGCCATGATGCAGGCCGACGTTCCCATGATGTAGGCAAGGCGGTCGCCGACATCTGTCGCGCCGTCCGATTCATCGCGGCCGCCGATCGCGCCGATGCCGCCGGCATGCGCGTCGATCAGGGACGCACCGACCGGTGTGCCCGCTGGCAGGCCGAGATCGGCCGCGGCAGTGCGGGTGAGACCCGCACCCAGGCGCGTACCGGGGGCGACGATCTCGGTGCCGATCCGGGCATATTTCTCGGCGACGAAATCCGAGAGGCCGATCCGCTGGAAGAACGGCGCGCTCCAGCCGCCCCCATCGTGCGCGGGGTAGTTCCACTTGCAGGTGACCGTGCAGGTCGAGCGCTGCAGCGAGTCGGTCGCGCGCCAGGTCAGGTAATCCGCCAGATCGAAGAAATGACCGGCGGCATCGAAGCTCGCGCGCATGTGCCGCTTCAGCCACAGCAGTTTCGGCATCTCCATCTCGGGCGAGATCGAGCCACCGACATAGCGCAGCACGGCGTCACCAGTTTCGTTGATCAGCCGCGCCTCAGCAATGGCGCGGTGATCCATCCAGACGATGACGTTGCGCTGCCTGTCGCCGGAGGCGCTGACCGTGATCGGCTCGCCCCTGATATCGAGCACCACGAGCGAACAGGTGGCGTCGAAGCCGATGCCGCCGACGCTGTCGGGCGCGATGGCAGCTTCCGCCATCGCGGCGCGCACCGACGCCGTGCAAGCGTCCCAGATATCCTGGGACGACTGTTCGACGATGTCGCCGGCCTCGTGCCATATCCTGATCGGATGCCGCGCGATCGCCAGCAAGGTGCCGGCCTCGTCAAACACCCCTGCCCGCGTGCTCGTGGTCCCCACGTCGACGCCGATATACGCTCGCGGCATTGTCGCTCCTGGAAGCTCTCGTCAGTTTTGACGCAAGCCTACCAGCAAGTGTAGCCGCCATCCACCAGCACGATGCTGCCGGTCATCAGGCTCGCGGCCTCGGAAGCAAGGAACAGCACCACGGAGGCGATCTCCTCGACCTGCCCCATCCGCGCCATCGGGGTTCCACCGATCCAGGCGTCGTACATTCTCGGGTTACTCTTCACGAAGGCGTTGAGCGGCGTCTCGATATAGGTCGGCGCCACCGCGTTGACGCGGACGCCGCGGGCGCCCCATTCGGCGGCGAGCGATTTCGTGAGATGGTGCACCGCGGCCTTGGAGGCATTGTAAAAGCACTGCTCCTGCGGCTTGTTGACGATGAAACCCGACATCGAGCCGATATTGACGATAGCGCCGCTCTTGGCGTTGAGCATGTGCTTGCCGAACTCGCGGCAGCACCAGAAGGTGCCATTGAGATTGACGTCGATGACGTTGAGCCAGTGCTCGTCGGCCACGGTCTCCGCCGGCGTCTCGCTGCGCGCAATGCCGGCATTGTTGACGAGAATGTCGACATTGCCGTGGCGGGCGACGAGGTCGCTCGCGACCTCCGCCACGCGCTTGGTGTCGGTGACGTCCATGATCGCCGTCTCGGCGTCGAAGCCCTTCGCCTTCAGGCTGGCCTTCGCACTGTCGGCGACCTTGCTGTCACGATCGCCGATGACGACCCTGGCGCCGGCTTCAGCCAGCGCTTCGGCGCAGGCGAGCCCGATGCCCTGCCCGCCGCCGGTGATGAACGCCGTCTTGCCGTTCAGCTTGAATTTTTCCAGGTACATGTTGCTCTTTCCGTTTCTTGCCGTTTCTTGCCGTTTCTTGTCAGCCCCTGATAGCGTTGCCGCTCGCGTCGAAGCGATGGATGCGCGCGGGCTCCGGCACCAGCGACACATGGTCGCCGGCGTGCAGGCTCAATTCACCGATGTAGCGCGCCGTCAGCATGCCGAGCTGACCGGCATCGACATAAAGGAAGGTGTCGCTGCCGAGATGCTCGGCCACCGCGATCGTTCCCTGCCAGCCGCCGGCGCCGTCGCGCTCGATCTTGAGATGCTCCGGCCGTACGCCGATCGTTGCCGCGCCCTTCTGCAAGGCGTGCTCGCCGGTCACGAAGTTCATCTTGGGCGAGCCGATGAAACCGGCGACGAAGAGATTGGCCGGCTTCTCGTAGAGATCCAGCGGCGAGCCATATTGCTCGATCTTGCCGCCATTGAGCACCACGATCTTGTCGGCCATGGTCATGGCCTCGACCTGGTCGTGGGTGACGTAGATCGCGGTGGTGCCGAGCTGCTTCTGGAGGCGCGTCACCTCGATCCGCATTTGCACGCGCAACGCCGCATCGAGGTTGGAGAGCGGCTCGTCGAACAGAAACGCCTTGGGCTCGCGGACGATGGCACGCCCGATCGCGACGCGCTGGCGCTGGCCGCCGGAGAGCTCGCGCGGCTTGCGGTCGAGATAAGGCGTGAGGTTCAGCGTCGCGGCGGCCGCCTCGACCTTGCGGTTGATCTCGTCCCTGGCCAGCCCCGCCATCTTCAGGCCGAAGCCGATATTGCCTCGCACGCTCATATGCGGGTAGAGCGCATAGGACTGGAACACCATCGACAGCCCGCGCTTGGCCGGCGGCGTGTCGACCACGTTCTTGCCGTCGATCAGAATCTTGCCGCCGCTGACATCCTCGAGGCCGGCGATCAGCCGCAGCAGCGTGGTCTTGCCGCAGCCCGAGGGACCCACGAACACCACGAACGACCCGTCGGCGATCTCGAGGTCGGCGCCCTTGATGATGTGCACGGGGCCGAAGGATTTTTGCACGTCCTGAAGTGTGATCTGACCCATGATCCGGCAGCCCCTTTACTTCACCGCGCCGAAGGTGAGCCCGCGCACGAGCTGCTTCTGGCTGAACCAACCGAGGACGAGAATAGGCGCAATCGCCAGCGTCGAGGCCGCCGACAGCTTTGCCCAGAACAGCCCTTCCGGGCTCGAATAGGACGCGATGAACGTGGTGAGCGGCGCGGCGCTCGAGGTCGACAGATTGAGCGTCCAGAACGCCTCGTTCCAGGCGAGGATCAAATTGAGCAGCATGGTCGAGGCGAGCCCCGGGATCGCCATCGGCGTCAGGACATAGACCAGCTCGCGGCCGATGGTGGCGCCGTCCATGCGCGCGGCTTCCAGGATGTCGCGCGGGATTTCCTTGAAATAGGTGAAGAGCATCCAGATCACGATCGGCAAGTTTCCGAGGCACAGGATGAAGACGAGGCCGATGCGGGAATCGAGCAGGCCGAAGGACTTGTAGATCAGGTAGATCGGCACCAGCACGCCGACCGGCGGCATCATCTTGGTCGAGAGCATCCAGAGCAGGATGTCCTTGGTGCGCTTGGTCGGCGAGAACGCCATCGACCAGGCTGCGGGAATGGCGATCAAAAGCGCAATGAGCGTCGAGCCGCCGGCGATGATGATCGAGTTCAGCGCGTGGTGGAGATAGTCGCTGCGCTCCTGCACGGTCGCGTAGTTTTCCGTGGTCCAGTGGAAGAACAGGAAGGACGGCGGAATCGCGAAGGCCTCAAGTTCGGTCTTGAAGCTCGCCAGCACCATCCAGAGGATCGGAAAGAAGATCAGGAAGCCGAACAGCCAGGCGCCGATCGTCGATACCGCCACCTGCTTCGTCGTCGCCATTCGCGCCATGTCTCATGCCTCCAGGTTGCGGCCGACGATACGCACGAGGAAAAAGGCAACAATGTTGGCGATCACGACAGCGACGAGGCCGCCCGCCGAGGCGGTGCCGACATCGTACTGGATCAGTGCCTGCGAATAGATCAGGAAGGCGATGTTGGTGGTCGACAGTCCCGGGCCGCCGCCCGTGGTGACGTAAATCTCGGCAAAGACGGTGAGCAGGAAGATCGTCTCGATCAGGATCACCACCGTGATCGGACGCGCAAGGTGCGGCAGCGTGATGTAGATGAAGGTCGAGACCGCGCTGGCACCGTCCATTTCGGCGGCTTCCTTCTGCTCTTCGTCAAGCGACTGCATCGCAGTAAGCAAAATCAGCGTCGCAAACGGCAGCCATTGCCAGGACACGATCAGGATCACGGCCAACAGCGGCACGTCGTTGAACCAGTCGATCGGCGTCAACCCGAACACCGACGCGATCCAGGCGAACAGCCCGGACACCGGATGCATCAACAGGTTCTTCCAGACCAGCGCGCTCACCGTCGGCATGACGAAGAACGGCGCGATCACCATCAGCCGCACAATGTTGAGGCCGATCACGGGCTGGTCGAGCAGCAGCGCCAGCGGAATTCCGAGCAGGACGGTCAGCGCCAGCACCGAGCCGACCAGCACCAGCGTGTTCTGGAGCGACGCGATGAACGCGGGATCGGTGAGGAAGTAACGGAAATTTTCCAGGCCGATGAACGCTTCCGAGCCGGGATCGAGCAGGCTGTAATGCAGCGTCGAGAAATAGATCGTCAGCGCGAGCGGGACGATCATCCAGATGAACAGCAGCCCGACGGCCGGCGTCAGGAGCGACCGTGCGAGAAGCTGCGTCTGCCGGGTTGCCATTCTTGGCTTCTCCGCTTGCGGGAAGAAGGCGGCCATCCATCCGATGCGGTGGATGGCCGCAAGTCTGAGCTCAGGAGGGGGAGCTCGGGTTCACTTGATGTAACCCGCGCGCTTCATCTCGCGCTCGGTTGCGGATTGCGCCGCGGTGAGCGCGGCATCGACGGTCATCGATCCCGCGAGCGCGGCCGAGAATTGCTGGCCCACCTGCGTGCCGATGCCCTGGAATTCGGGGATCGCCGCATATTGCACGCCGACATAGGGCACCGGCTTCACCGTCGGCTTGTTCGGATCGGCGGCATCGATCGAGGCCAGCGTCAGCTTGGCGAACGGGGCGACCTTCAGATATTCGGGGTTTTGGTAGAGCGAGGTGCGCGTGCCCGGCGGCACGTTGGCCCAGCCCTCCTTCGCGGCCACGACCTTGGTGTAGTCCTTGCTGGTGGCCCAGGCGATGAACTTCTCGGCGGCTTCTGACTTCTTCGAGCCGGCGGGGATTGCGAGACTCCAGGCCCACAGCCAGTTGGCATTCTTGCCGAGCCCGGTGTTGGGCGCCAGCGCGAAGCCGACCTTGTCGGCGACCTTGGAGTCCTTCGGGTTGGTGACGAAGGACGCCGCGACGGTGGCATCGATCCACATCGCGCACTTGCCGGCATTGAACAGCGCGAGGTTCTCGTTGAAGCCGTTCGAGCTCGCACCGGGAGGGCCGGCCTGCTTCATCAGGTCGACATAGGTCGACAGCGTCGCCTTCCATTCCGGGGTGTTGAACTGCGGCTGCCACTTCTCGTCGAACCAGCGCGCCCCATACGAATTGGCCATGGCGGAGAGAAACGCCATGTTCTCGCCCCAGCCGGCCTTGCCGCGCAGGCAGATCCCGTAGACGCCCGCACTCTTGTCGGTGAGCTTCTTGGCGGCGTCGATCACGAAATCCCAGGTCGGCTTTTCCGGCATCTTGAGGCCGGCCTTGTCGAACAGGTCGGTGCGGTACATCACCATCGAGCTCTCGCCGTAGAACGGCGCGGCGTAGAGCTTGCCGTCGACGGAGACCGCATCCTTGATCTTGGGCAAGAGGTCGGCGACGTCGTAGTCGGCGCCGAGATTGGCAAGCGGCACCAGCCAGCCCTTCTTGGCCCAGATCGGCACCTCGTAGGTGCCGATGGTGAGGACGTCGAACTGGCCGCCCTTGGTGGCGATGTCGGTGGTGACGCGCTGGCGCAGCACGTTCTCCTCAAGCGTCACCCATTTGACCGATATGTCGGGATTCTTCTTGGTGAATTCGGCCGTCAGCCCCTGCATGCGGATCATGTCGCCGTTGTTCACGGTGGCGATCGTCAGGGTCGTTTCGGCCATCGCGGGGACGGCCAGAAGCAGGACAGACGCGCCGCAGACGGCGCCGAGCACGTGTTTCACGGTGACCTCCCTAAGTTCGCGCTTTTGGGCATATGCCCACGCGTTGGGCGTATGTTCAGCCGAGCGGGTGCTGTTGTCAAGCAAGCGCGCAGGCATTCCCGCAACTTATGAGTGCTGCGGTGCGATACCCTCCTCCCGTCATGCCCCGCCACCGGGTCTCGCCTTCGGCGAGCCCGATGACAGGCTCCGGCGGGGCATCCAGTACTCCGTGCCGCCTGTTGATTTGCCCCAAGCCTGCCCGCAGCGTACTGGATCGTCCGCCTTCGCGGACGATGACAGCGGTGTGGGTGGCGAGACTCCCGCCTCGCGGCCACGCAGAAACAGCGAACGGCCTCAGCGCTCCAGAATCGCCCTTGCGGTCGCCTCGTCCGTGATCAGCCCGTTGATCAACCGCCCGTTCAGCGCCGCCGCGATCGCCGGCACCTTGGCCGCACCGACCGCGGCGCCGATCGTCGTGGTCTTTGCCGGGACCTCCGGCGGAATGCTGGTCAGGCGCTTGTTGGTGCCGGCCTTCAGCAGGCGGCCCTTGGAATCGTAGGCCCAGCCGGTGATCTCGCCGATCGCCCCCTGCCGCATCATCTCGAACAGTTCATCGCGGGTGACGAAGCCGTCGACATGGACCTGCGCCTTCTGGTCCATCTGGCCGATGCCGACGAGACGCAAATCCGCCTTGGCCGCGACCGCCTTCACCTTCGTGATCGGCTCGATCCGGACCATCCTGTTGCGCTCGTCTTCGGACGACATCAGGAACGGCAGCGGCATCGGATAATGCCGCGCGCCGGTGCGGTCGGCGAGCCGGCCAACGGTATCGTAGAAGCTCGCAGAGCCGTCGGCGGAGATGTTGCCGACCAGCGAGACGATCTGGTGATTGGGCCGGTCGATCGGCGTGACGCGCTCGACCGCGGCACGCACCGCGCGTCCCGTCCCGAGCGCGACGATGACGGGTGTCTCGGAGCGCAGCGTCGCGTCGAGCAGGTTGGCGCAGCGTTCGGCAATGCCAGCGGTGGCCTGCGGCGCCGCAGGATCGGCCGGCACCACCTCGCAATGCGCAAGGTCGAAACGCTCCTTCAGACGCGCCGCCAATTCCATGCACGCGGCGATGGGATGTTCGAGCCGGAAGGTGATGAGCCGTTCGGCGAGACACAACGACACCAGCCGCTGCGCCGAGGCGCGCGACACCTGGAGCATTTTCGCGATCTCGTCCTGGGTGTGACCGGCAATGAAATAGAGCCAGCCGGCGCGCGCGGCGTCATCAAGCCTGGACTTTTCGTTCTCGGCGGCCATGGCAGGCGTCAGGCGTCCTTCCAGAAATCGATCATGCGCGCGAAGACCCGGTCGGCCCCCGCACCGGACAATATAGCCTGCCCGTCGCGGCCGCGATAATGGCTACCGCCGACAAATCCCCAGACGGTCATGCCAGCCGCCTTGCCCGCCTGCACGCCGCTCGCACTGTCCTCGATCACGAGGATGCGAGAAGGATCGGTTCGCATCTTCTCGGCGGCGTAAAGAAAAAGGTCTGGCGCCGGCTTGCCGCGCTTGACCATTTGCGCGGTATAGAGCCGGTCGCCGAAAAGCGGCGCGAGACCGGTGACATTCAGAGACAGTGCGACCCTGTCGAGATCGCTCGACGAGGCCACGCAATACGGCATCTTCAATCCGGACACCACGGCGTCTATACCGGGGATCGGCTGAAGCACCTCCCCAAACGTCGTCAGCACGTGCGACTTCAAGCGTGGCAGAAAGCCGTCCGGCACGATCTGCCCGAGATCCCGATAATGCTGCTCGACCGCCTTGGTGCTGCGTCCGAGAAAGAGCTCGAGCGCCTGCTCCTGGCTCAGCGCGATGCCGCATTCGGCCAGCACGTCGGACAGGCAGCGACAGCTCAACAGCTCACTGTCGACCAGCACGCCGTCGCAGTCGAAGATGATCAGATCGGGTTTTGGCCGGCCCTGGTCCATCCAGCCATTCGATCATATACCCAACGCATGGGCAATAGCTCAGCATGCGGCACCCTCCGCAGGCATGCCGCGGCGGCAAACCGTAGCCGGCTCCATCCCGGCTGCGCAGCGTCATCGCCGCTGATTATAAACGTCGATGCACACCGCCCCGAGCAGCACCAGCCCCTTGATGACCTGCTGATAGTCGATACCGATGCCGAGGATGGACATGCCGTTGTTCATCACACCCATGATCATGGCGCCGACCACGGCGCCGCCGACGCGGCCGACACCGCCATAGGCCGAGGCGCCGCCGATGAAGCAGGCGGCGATGACGTCGAGCTCGAAGCCGAGACCGGCCTTGGGCGTTGCGGTGTTGAGGCGCGCGGCGAAGACGAGGCCGGCGAGCGCGGCGAGCACGCCCATGTTGACGAAGGTGAGGAAGGTCAACTGTTCCGTCTTGATGCCTGACAGTTTTGCCGCTTTCGCGTTGCCGCCGACCGCGTAGACCTGCCGGCCAATGACGGTGCGGCGGGTGACGAAGCCGTAGAGTGCGATCAGCGCGGTCATGATCACCAGCACGTTCGGCAGACCGCGATGCGAGGCGATCAGATAGGTGAAATAGAGCACGGCGCAGGCCAGGAGAATGCTCTTGCCGAGGAAGAACGCGTAAGGCTCGACTTCGATGCCGTGCGACTGCTCGCGCGACCGGCCCTTGGCGCTGGCATAGACGAGGCCGAGCGCGAGCACGGCACCGATCAGCATGGACGTCGGATGCAGCGTGCCGGCCTCGGGCAGCATCTCCGGAATGAAGCCCGAAGACAATTTCTGGAAGGTCGACGGGAACGGCCCGAGCGACTGGCCCTGCAACACCGCGAGCGCGAGTCCCTTGAACACCAGCATGCCGGCCAGCGTCACGATGAAGGACGGGATCTTGAAATAGGCCACCCAATAGCCCTGCGCCGCGCCGATCGCCGCGCCCAGCAGCAGGCAGGCGATGAAGGCGAGCGTGTAGTCGATCTTGTAGGTCACCATCAGCACGGCGGCTACCGCCCCGACGAAGCCCGCGACCGAGCCGACCGAGAGGTCGATATGGCCGGTGACGATCACCAGCAGCATGCCGAGCGCCATGATGACGATGTAGCTGTTCTGGAGCACCAGATTGGTCAGGTTGAGCGGCTGCAGCAGCGTGCCGCCGGTCATGACCTGGAAGAACAGCATGATGGCGATCAGCGACATCAGCATGCCGTAGGTGCGCAAATTGTTCTTGATGAAGCTGCCGTGCCGAGCCTCCTCGGGCAGCGAAACCGTCTTGTCGGTCATGGCTGCGATCCTCCCATCTCCGCACCCGCAAGGGCGCTGCTTCCATAATTTCTGTCGTTGCGCATGATGGCGCGCATGATCTTTTCCTGCGTCGCATCAAGGCCCATGAACTCGCCGACGAAGGCGCCGTCGTTCATGACACAGATGCGGTCGCAGATGCCGAGTAGCTCGGGCATCTCCGAGGAGATCACCACCACGCCGCGGCCGGCTTCCGCAAGCTCGTTGATGATACAGTAGATCTCGTATTTGGCACCGACGTCGATGCCCCGTGTCGGCTCGTCCAGGATCAGCACCTTGGGGTCGGTCATCAGCCATTTCGACAGCACGACCTTCTGCTGGTTGCCGCCGGAGAGCTGGCCGGTCTCCTGATAGACGTCGGAGCAGCGGATGCGCATCCGGTTGCGGTAGTCGCTGGCGACCTTCAGCTCGGCGATGTCGTCGATGACGCGACCCGGTGCGACCTGATCGAGGCTTGCGAGCGTGATGTTCTTGCGGACGTCGTCGGCGAGGATCAGCCCGAGCTGTTTGCGGTCCTCGGTGACATAGGCAAGGCCCGCGTCGATCGCGGCCGCGACGTTCGGCAGCGCGATCTCACGGCCCTCGAGGGCGATGCGGCCGCTGATAGTGGTGCCCCAGGACCGACCGAACAGGCTCATGGCGAATTCGGTGCGGCCGGCGCCCATCAATCCGGCAATGCCGACGACCTCGCCGCGTTTCACGCTGAAATCGACGTTCTTGATCACCTGCCGCTCGGGATGGATGGGGTGATAGACCGACCAGTTTTCGACGGTGAGGACGGGCTCGCCGATCTTTGCACTGCGCTCCGGAAAGCGGTGGGCGAGATCGCGGTTGACCATGCTGCGGATGATGCGGTCTTCCTGGATCGGCTCAGCGCGGCAATCGATGCCGTCGACGGTGCGGCCGTCGCGCAGCACAGTGATGTGGTCGGCGACGCGGGCGACCTCGTTCAGCTTGTGCGAGATCAGGATCGAGCCGATGCCCTGCTCGCGGAAGGCCATGAGACGTTCGAGCAGCGCCGCGCTGTCGGCCTCGTTGAGGCTGGCGGTCGGCTCGTCCAGGATCAGCATCCGCACCCGCTTGGAGAGCGCCTTCGCAATCTCGACGAGCTGTTGCTTGCCGACGCCGAGATCGGTGATCAGCGTATCCGGCGATTCCTTGAGGCCGACCTGCGCGAGGAGGTCCCGCGTGCGCCGATATACCTCGTCGCGGTCGATCACCCCGAGCTTGGACGGCGGATGCGACAGGAAGATGTTTTCCGCGATCGACATCAGCGGGATCAGCGCCAGCTCCTGGTGGATGATGATGATACCGAGCGCCTCGGAATCGTTGATGTCGCGGAAGCGGCGCTCCTCGCCATCAAAGATAATGGTGCCCTCGTAGCTGCCGGCCGGGTAGACGCCGCTGAGCACCTTCATCAGCGTGGACTTGCCGGCACCGTTCTCGCCGACGAGAGCGTGGATCTGCCCGGCGTCAACCGAGAAGTTGACGTCGCGCAGCGCCTGCACACCGGAAAAGCTCTTGCTGACGTTGCGCATCTCCAGCATTGCGGTCATCGTCGTTGTCCCTTGTTTAACCTCTCCCCGTCTTGCGGGGAGAGGTCGATCAGCGATCGGGTGAGGGTGTTTCCGTAACAACAGCTCTCACCACCTTTGTGGAGACCCCCCTCACCCCGCCCTCTCCCCGCAAGAGCGGGGCGAGGGAGAAGGAGAAGAAAAAAAGTCTTACTGGAACTGCGACTTCTTGTAGTAGCCGCTGTCGACCAGCAGCTTCTCCCAATTGTCCTTGTAGACCACGACCGGCTTGAGCAGATAGGACGGCACGGTCTTGGCGCCGTTCTCGTAGGTCTTGGTGTCGTTGACGGTGACCTGCTTGCCGGCAAGCGCAGCGTCGACCATGTCGGCGGTCACCTTGGCGAGATCGCGGGTGTCCTTGAAGATGGTCGAATACTGGTCGCCGCGCAGCATCGCCTTGATCGATGGCACCTCGGCATCCTGGCCCGAGATGACAGGCATCGGCTGGCCGGCGCTGCCATAACCGACGCCCTTGAGCGAGGAGATGATGCCGATCGACAGGCCGTCATACGGCGACAACACTGCGTTGACCTTCTTGTTGCCGTAGTAGGCGCTGAGCAGATTGTCCATGCGGGCCTGCGCGGTGGCGCCGTCCCAGCGCAAGGTCGCGACCTTGTCCATGCCCATCTGGCCGGAGGCGACCACGAGCTTGCCGCTATCGATGTACGGCTTCAGCACGCTCATCGCGCCGTTGTAGAAGAAGTACGCGTTGTTGTCGTCGGGCGAGCCGCCGAACAGCTCGATGTTGAACGGACCCTTGCCATCCTTGAGGCCGAGGCCCTGCACGATCGACTCGGCCTGGAGCACGCCGACCTGGAAATTGTCGAAGGTCGCGTAATAGTCGACGTTCGGCGTGCCGCGGATCAGGCGGTCGTACGCGATGATGGTGATGCCCTTGGCCTTGGCCTGCTTGAGCACGTCGGAGAGCGTGGTGCCGTCGATCGCGGCGATCACCAGCGCCTTGGCGCCCTTGGTCACCATGTTCTCGACCTGCGAGAGCTGGTTCGGGATGTCGTCCTCGGCATATTGCAGGTCGGTGTTGTAGCCGCGATCCTTCAGCACCTTGACCATGTTGTTGCCGTCGTCGATCCAGCGCGCCGACGATTTGGTCGGCATCGCGATGCCGACTGTCGCTTTATCCTGCGCTGAGGCGGTGACGCCTGCGGCCATCGTCGCAGCGCCGGCCAGCGCCAGCGCGAGGAAGGTCGTCTTCAGTTTCAGCATGTTTCACTCCCTTGGGTGTCAGATTGTTGGTTCGTGTCGTCGAGAAATTTGGTCGTGTGTGGCTTCGAGCCTCCTATGCGAGCTTGACGTCGGGCTCCGCGCGACCGCGCGCGGATGCCTCCAACAGAAAGGTGCAGCCGGCTTGCGGATCGGCGGCGCGCGCCGCCGCGTCCATGTCCTGCCAGGCCGAGGTGACGAGAATGCGCGATAGATCAGACCCGACGAAAGCGGGGCAGCTCGCCTGTTTTGCCGGCACGCTCAGCGAGCGCAGGCGCTCGCCCTGCGGACTATAGACATCGATGCGGCTCGCGCCCCAGCATGCGTTCCAGATTTTTCCGTCGGCGTCGCACACCGAGCCGTCGAGGCCGCCGATTCCGGTGTGGCGCAGCAGCACCTCCGGCTCGCCGCGCGGCAGGCCGGTCGCGGGATTGAGCGGCACCGCGTAGAGCACCGCGCGCGCGGTGTCGGCGAAGTAGCCGGTGGCGCCATCAGGCGAGAAGCAGATCGAGTTGGGAATGCTGATGCTGGGGAACAGCAGAGAAATCTTGCCGTGATGGAACGCGTAGATCGCGCCTGCCCCTGCTTCCGCCTTGCGGCCCATGGTGCCGATCCAGAACGTGCCGGAGCAATGCACGCGGGCATCGTTGGAGCGGGTCGCGGGATTGTCGGCTTCGAGCGGACAGAGCAGCGTCAGCACACCGTCGGCGAGCTTGCGGATATAGAGGCCGTCTTCCGCGACGATCAGCTGCCGCCCGGCATCGATCCGCCCGAGTGCGCTCGCCATCCGGCCGAGCGCATGGACGCGAATGCTGCCGCTGCCGAGCTGCGCCTCGAACAGGCGCCCCTCGCGGATGTCGAACCACCAGGCCGTGTCCGTGGTCACGTCATAGGTCGGCCCCTCGCCGAGATGGCAAGGATCGTCCGAAAGAACTGAGGTCGGCACCTGTTCCATCATGGCCTCCTCACCGCAAAGCGATAGACCGTGTGATGGCGATAGACTTGGCCGGGATCGAGGCGCGGGCTCGGAAAATCCGGCCGGTTCGGTGCGTCCGGCCAGATATGCGGCTCCAGGCACATGGCGTCCGACTGCCGGTAGAGCTTGCCGCCCTTGCCCGAAATCGTGCCGTCGAGATAGTTGCCGGAATAGACCTGCAGGCCGGGCTGATCGGTGAACAGCTCCATGATGCGCCCCGAGCGCGGCGCCTCCAGCCGCGCCGCGAGCGCAAGCTTGCCGTCACGCCCGAGGCAATAGGTGTGGTCGTAGCCCTTGCCATTGCGCAATTGCTGGTCGCTCTCGCGGATGCGCTCGCCGATGGGCCGCGGCTCGCGGAAGTCGAACGGCGTGCCGGCAACGCTGCGTGGTGGCTCCGGCAATGGAATGGCGGTGGGATCGATCGCGAGGAAATGCCCGGTGGCGACCGTCAGCTTGTGATCGAGAATGGGCGTGCCCGACGTCGCGCCTTCCAGATTGAAGAAGCTGTGGTTGGTCAAATTGACGACGGTCGGCCGGTCGGTCCGCGCCTCCATATGAAGCGACAGCTCGGTCGGGCCGGTGACGCGATAGGTCAGGCGGACATCGAGCCGGCCGGGATAGTTCTCTTCGCCGTGCGGGCTGACATAGGTCAGCGTGACCGCGGGCTCGGCGCCGTCGTCGATCTCCGCAATCTCCCAGAGCTTGCGGTCGAAGCCGTCGAGGCCGCCATGCAGCGCGTTCGGACCGTTGTTGACGGGAAGCTGCACCGCCTCGCCGTCCAGCGAAAATTGTCCGTTGGCGATGCGGTTGGCGTAGCGGCCGACGGTGGCGCCGAAGAATTTTCGTTCAGCGAGATAGCCGGCGAACGCATCGTGGCCGAGCACGACGTCGTCATGGCCGCCCCTGGCGTCCGGCGCGATCAGGGCCTGCAAGACTGCGCCATGGGTGATGATGCGCGCTTCGAACCCGCCCTCCCCGCGCAGCACGATGCGCTCCACATTGCGGCCGTCCGGCAACGTTCCGAAGACGTCTTTTTCTATTTTCGAGTGAGCCATGATCAATCCACAAACGGTTCGACGATCGTGCGCCTGCCGAGCAGGAAGGCGTCCGCAACGAGACGAAGCGGCGCCAAATCGACGTCGCTCGCGCCTGTTACGGCGAGGGTGACGAAGCGCCGGTACAACTCCCGATATTCCTCATCGGGCGCCTCGGCAACGGTCTTGCCGTCGATCGCCATGCGCCTGCCTCCGCCGGACAGCGTCAACCGGCCCTGGTCGGTTTCGACGAGGATATCCCAGCTCTGCGGCCCCGTCTGGCGGAAGTCGAACTCGGCGGTGACAGGCAGGCCGCCAATGTCGGTCAGCGTCAGGTTCGCGGCGATCGGCGCCTGGCAATTGGCGGGGAAGGCGAGCTCGGCCGCGGTGACGAACACCGGCTTCGGCAGGATCTTGGTCAGGATCGACAGCGCATTGATGCCGGGATCGAACACCCCGAGCCCGCCCGGCTCCCAGATCCAGGCCTGCCCGGGATGCCAGACGCGGACGTCCTCCTTCCAGCTGACGTGCACTGAGGTGATCCGCCGCGCGGCGAGCCACTCGCGCGCCGGCTCGACTGCGGGCGCATGGCGCGAATGCCAGGTCGCAAACAGCGTGCGCTTTGCCTCCGCCGCCATCGCGATCAGCGGATCGAGCTCGGCAACGCCGGTGCCGGGCGGCTTCTCCAGCATGACATGCTTGCCGGCAGCGAGCGCTGCAGCGGCCTGGGCACGGCGCACTTGAGGCGGCGTGCAGAGCGACACCGCGTCAATTTGCGGCCCCTTCTCCAGCAATTCCTCGATGGTGGCGAAATGCGGCACTCCCGGCAGCGAAGCGTTGCGGCTGGCAACGGCCGCCAGCCGCGCGCCCGCTACCGCTGCGATCGCGCCGACGTGCTGGTCCCGCGCGATCTTGCCGAAGCCGACGATGGCGATACGAAGTTCAGTCACGAGCTCTCTCCAGCGTCCGCGGACGGCAGCGCCTCGGCCGGTGCAGTCTCGATCACCGTACCCTCATGGCGGCGCATGCCGTTGTGAATGACATAGACCATCGCCTCCGAGGCGGTCTGGGCATCGCCGGCCGCGATGGCATCGACGATCTTCTGATGCCAGAGCAGCACGGCGTCGCGGTCCTCCGGCTCGACCGGTGCGCTGAGCAGGAACGAGGCGCGCAAGGCTGCCTCGATGACGTGCCCGATCGAGCGCATGAACAGATTGCCGGACGCCCGCGCCACGGCGACATGAAGCGCGAGGTCGGCATCGGCGAAGCCGACGGAGTCGGAAGCTTCAAGCCGCATCCGCTCCATGCAGCGACGCAGCTCGGCGACGTCCTGCTCCGACCGCTGCGCCGCCGCCAGCACGGCCGCGCGCGGCTCGACCGCGAGGCGGATCTCGGCGAGGTCGTTGAGGAAGCGCTTGTCGATCCCGGCGTCCAGGTGCCAGGCCAGCACGTCGGCGTCGAACATGTTCCAGGCCGCGGGCTCGCGCACGACGGTTCCGACCCGCGCCTTGGTGGTGAGCAGGCCCTTGGCGACCAGCGTCTTTACGCTCTCGCGCAGCACCGGCCGTGACACGCCGAACATCGCGATCATCTCGGCATCGCCCGGCAGCCGCGTCCCTTCAGCGTAACGGCCGGCGATGATGTCGACGCCGATCGAGCGGGCCACCTCCGCGTGATTGGAGTGCGCCCGGCGCGTCGGGATGACGACGATGCGCGAGGTCATGAGGCGGCTCCCACGCTCTTCGTCACCGGCCGGCGCGCGAGCGCGACCAGCCCTTGCTGCAAGGCGATGAAGGCGAACAGCAGCACGCCGGTCGCGATCTTGGTCCACCAGCTCGACAGCGTTCCGTCGAAATTGATGTAGGTCTGGATCATGCCCTGGATCAACACGCCGAGGAAGGTGCCGATCACCGAGCCCTGCCCGCCTGTGAGCAGCGTGCCGCCGATCACGACGGCCGCGATGGTGTCGAGCTCGACGCCGACGGCGGAGAGCGAGTAGCCGGCGCTGGTATAGAAGGAGAAGACGATGCCGGCGATGCCGGCGAGCAGGCTCGACAGCATGTAGATCTTCACCGTCATCTTGCCGACGGCAACGCCCATCAGGCTCGCGGTCGCCCGGCTGCCGCCGAGCGCATAGACGTTGGCGCCGAACCGGGTGAGCTGCAGCAGCAATGCGCCGCCGATCACGATCGTAAGCATGATGATCGCGACCGCCGTCAGCCGTCCACCGCCGGGTAGTCGCAATGCGAAGTCCGACACGGTGGAATAGACCGGCGCGGTGATCGGCACCGATTCCGTCGAAAGCAGAAAACTCGCGCCACGGGCCAGGAACATGCCGGCGAGGGTCACGATGAAAGGCGGCAGATCGAAGGCGTGGATCACCGCGCCCATCGCCGCGCCGAAAGCCGCCGACAACACCAGGATGGCGACGAAGGCGACCAGGGGCGGCACGCCCCAGCGCTCGATCGCCAGCGCGACGAACACCGTGGTGAAGCCGATCACCGAGCCGACCGAGAGATCGATGCCGCCGGAGATGATGACGAAGGTCATGCCGGTCGCGACAATGCCGAGGAAGGCGTTGTCGGTGAGGAGGTTGCCGACCACGCGGGTGGAGGCGATGTTGGGGAATTGCACAGCGCAGAGCGCGAAGCCCAGGACGAGCACGATGGCCGTGATGAGGACGGGCGGCAGGCCTTTCATGCTTTCGTCCTCCGCAGCCGCGTCACGACACCGGCAACACCGGACAGCTTCGGCGATTGCACCAGCAGCACGGCGAGCACCACCACCGCCTTGACCAGCAAATTGAACTCCGGAGGATAGCCCGACAGCAAAATGCCGGTGTTCATGGTCTGGATGATCAGCGCGCCTAACACAGCAAGAATTAGGCTGAATCGGCCGCCGAACAGCGAGGTACCGCCGATCACCACCGCCAGGATCGCATCGAGCTCGAGCCAGAGACCGGCATTGTTGGCATCCGCGCCCATGATGTCGGCGGCAGCGATGACGCCAGCGAGCGCGGCGCAGACGCCGCACCAGACATAGACCGCCAAAATCATCGCGCGCGTGCCGACACCGGCGAGCTCACTCGCCCGCGCATTGCCGCCGGTTGCCTCGATCAGCAGTCCGAGTGCCGAGCCGCGCACCACCGCGCCGGTGAGGATCAGCATGCCCAGCGCAATCGCGACCGGCACCGGCAGGCCGAGAATAGAGCCATTGCCGAGCCAGACCAGATCCGGCGAGGAGAAGGTCACGATGCGCCCCTCGGTAATGAGCTGGGCGATGCCGCGTCCCGCCACCATCAGGATCAAGGTCGCCACGATCGGCTGCATGCCGAGCACCGCCACGAGAAATCCGTTCCACAATCCGCAGATCAGGCCCGCGCCGAGCGCAGCCGCCAGCACCACGGCCAGACTGTGGCTGTCGGCGAGGCTCGCCGCGATTGCGCCCGAGATCGCCATCACCGCACCGACCGACAGATCGATGCCGCGCGTCGCGATCACCAGCACCATGCCGAGCGAGAGCAGCGCCACCGGCGTGCCGCGATTAAGCACGTCGATCAGGCTGCCGAACAGCCGGCCGTCCTGAAGGCGCAGATCGAAGAATTGCGGCGACACCACGCGATCGACCGCCAGGATGACGATCAACGCGAGGATCTGGGCAAGGCCGCGGCGCGGCAACAGCGCTGTCATGCCCGGCCCTCATGCGCGACACTGGCGCCGTCGGCGGCGATGGCTGCGAGAATGCTGCCGACGTCGATGGCCTCGCCCGCGAGCTCCTCGACATGGGCGCGATCGCGCAGCACCACCACACGATCGGAATAGGTCACGATCTCGTCGAGCTCGGAGGAGATCACGAGCAGCGCAAGCCCGTCGTCGCAGAGATCGCGGATCAGGCGGATGATCTCGGCGTGCGCGCCGACGTCGATGCCGCGGGTCGGTTCGTCCAGCACGAGGAGTCGCGGCGAGGTCGCCAGCCACCGTGCCAGCAGCACCTTCTGCTGATTGCCGCCGGACAACAGGCCGACGGGACGCTCCGGATCGGGCGGACGGATGTCGAGCATCTTGACGTAGCGGCTTGCGATCTCGTCCTGCTCGCGTCGCGACAGCGGCCGATGCAAACCGCGCTTGGCCTGGAGCGCAAGCACGATGTTCTCGCGCACGGTGAGCTCGGCGACGATGCCGTCCGTTTTGCGCTCCTCCGGGCAATAGCCAAAGCCGTGACGCACGCCGTCGCGCGGCGACTGGAGCCGCACGGGCGCGCCTTCCACCCTCGCTTGTCCGCGATCGGCGCGCTCGGCGCCGAACACCAGCCGCGCCGTCTCGGTCCGGCCCGAGCCGAGCAGGCCGGCGAGACCGACGACCTCGCCATGCCGCAGCTCGAGATTGAACGGCGCGACATAGCCGGCCTTGCCGTAATTCTCGAAGCTGGCACAGACCTCGCGCGTCGTGTGCTCGCCTGCCGAGGCCCGCGCGCTTGTGGTCTCCGCAAGCTCGCGGCCGAGCATCATCCGGATCAATTCGAGCCGCGGCAGCGAGGCGGTCTCGCGCTCGCCGACAAGGCGGCCGTTGCGTAACACCGTGATGCGGTCGGAAATCTCATAGACCTGGTCGAGAAAATGGCTGACGAAGACGATGCCAATGCCGCGCTTGGCGAGCTGGCGCATGATGCGAAAGAGGATCTCGACCTCATGGCGGTCGAGGCTCGCGGTCGGCTCGTCCAGGATCAGTACGCGCGCCGAGAGATCGACGGCGCGCGCGATCGCGGTAACATGCTGCACGGCAACGGAATAGTTGCCGAGCGGCGCGGCCACGTCGATGTCGAGACCGAAATCCGCGAGCAGCGTCGTCGCGCGACGTCGCATCTCGCCTTCGCGCACGACGCCGAAGCGCATCGGCTGCCGGTCAAGGAACAGGTTCTGCGCCACCGAGAGATTCGGCAGCAAATTGACTTCCTGGTAGACGGTGGCAATGCCGGCCTGAAGCGCGGCCTTGGCCGAGCGCGGCGCAACCTCTTCGCCGCTGATCCTGACGATGCCGGCATCGCGCGGGAACACGCCGGTGATCACCTTGATCAGCGTGGACTTACCGGCGCCGTTCTCGCCGAGCAGCGCATGGATCTCGCCGGCGCGAAGCGTGAAGTCGACCTCCTGCAACGCACGCACAGCACCAAAACTCTTGCTGATCCCGCGCACCTCCAGCAGGGAAGCGGCAGGATCCAGGCTGTTCTCCATGGCCAATTCACTCCCACCGGCGCCCGCTGATGATGCGGACACCCAGCCTATCCGTTCCTGCAGCGGTTTCGAAGGGGCGCCGGACCACAAGGCGCGGTCCGGCGACGCACCCGCCTCAGTAACCGAGGCCCTTCTTGCTGTCGTAGATCTTCTGCGGATCATCGGTGGCGGTGTAGAGCTTGGAGTCGGTCTGGATCCATTTCGGCGGAACGGTGCCCTTGTCCTTGAAGGCCGCGATGGCATCGAGCGCGGGGCCCGCCATGTTCGGCGTCAGCTCGACCGTGGCATTGGCTTCGCCGGCGACCATCGCCTTGAAGATGTCGGGGACGGCGTCGATCGAGACGGTGAGGATCTCCTTGCCGGGCTTGAGGCCGGCTTCCTTCATCGCCTGGATGGCGCCGACCATCATGTCGTCGTTGTGCGCATAGACCGCGCAGATCGACTTGCCGCCGCCTTCGGCCTTGATGAAGCTTTCCATCACTTCCTTGCCCTTGGCGCGGGTGAAGTCGCCGGTCTGGCTGCGCACCACCTTCAGGTTCGCATGCTTGGCGATGGCGGTGTCAAAACCCTTCTTGCGGTTGGCGGCCACGCTGGCGCCGACCGTGCCCTGCAATTCGACGACGTTGCAGGCCTTGCCGCCAACGGTCTTCGCCAGCCAGTCGCCGGCGACCTCGCCTTCATGCACGCTGTCGGAGGTCACGGCAGTGAGATAGAGTTCCTTGCCGGAGGGATCGATGTCGCGGTCGAGCAGCACGACCGGAATCTTGGCCTCCTTGGCTTCCTTCAGCACCGAGTCCCAGCCAGTCGAGACGACGGGCGCAAGGAAGATCGCATCGACGTTCTGCGCAATGAAGGAGCGGATCGCCTTGATCTGGTTCTCCTGCTTCTGCTGGGCGTCGGCAATCTTGAGATTGACCTTGCGCTTGGTGGCCTCCTGCTTGGAGACCGAGGTCTCGGCCGCGCGCCAGCCGGATTCCGATCCGATCTGCGAGAAGCCGATCGTGAGCTCGGCGGCGCTGGCCGGCAGCGCGAGCAGCAATGCGGTCGTGGCACTGGCCGCAAAGAGGGCTTTGAGGATCATCAGGCGTGTCTCCCAAGTGTTATCTCGGGTGCCTATTGGTAGCATGGCACCCGCAGGCCGACCTCTAGGGCGGCGGCAGGCACTATTTCACGGAAGATCGGTTCCGACTAGTCATATTATCTGACTATTTACGATGGCCGCGACAGTCGGCGAGAGGGCCATCGTATGACACGCCCAGCGCGATTTTGTTCCATAGATGCAACGGGGAGATGAAAAGAATGTGTGCGACTTGGCCGGCGCCACATCGTCATGGCCGGGCTTGTCCCGGCCATCCACGGCCTTGCCATGCGGGACAAAGAACGTGGATGCCCGGGTCTTCGCCTCGTCGAAGCGGCTTCGGCCGCGCAGGCGGGACAAGCCCGGGCATGACGACCTTCTGCAAATTTCGATTGTGCAATCGTGCTGCTGGGCGGGGCAACGTGAGGGAAAGCCGGCGCTAGATTAACTTCCGCTGCGCCAGATTCTTCATCAACGCGCCGATGCCAAAAGTCCAGGGCTCGCACTCGTCGCTGGTGCGCATGCGGTTGACGAGCTTGCCGAGCTGGGGCGCCGCGATCGTGACGATGTCATCGCGCTTGTGGGTGAACCCCTGCCCCGGCGCATCGCGATCCCTAACCGGCGCGAACATCGTCCCGAGGAACAGCACGAATCCATCGGGATATTGATGCACCTTGCCGATGGTCTGCTCGACCAGGTCGGTGGGATCGCGGCTGATCATGCTGATCGAGGAGTGGCCGTCGAGAACGAAACCGTCCGCGCCCTTCACGTTCAGGCTGATGTCGAGCTTGCGCGCGTCGTCGAGCGTGAATGTATCGTCGAACAGGCGTAGCAGTGGGCCGATGGAGCACGAGGCGTTGTTGTCTTTGGCTTTCGACAACAGCAGCGCCGAACGTCCCTCGAAGTCGCGCAGATTGACGTCGTTGCCGAGCGCGCCGCCGACGATCTTGCCGCGGCTCGAGACGAACAGCACCAGCTCCGGCTCCGGGTTGTTCCAGGTCGATTTCGGATGCAGCCCCGCATCCATGCCGGTGCCGACCGACGACAAGGTCGGCGCCTTGGTGAAGACCTCGGCATCGGGGCCGATGCCGACCTCGAGATACTGGCTCCAGGCGTTCTGGTCGATCAGCACCTGCTTCAGGTGCATCGCCTGGTCCGAGCCCGGCTTGAGCTTCGACAGATCGTCACCGATCAGCCGCGTCACTTCCTTGCGGATGGCTTCAGCCGAGGCCGGATTGCCCTTGGCGCGCTCCTCGATGACGCGCTCCAGCATCGAGATGGCGAAGGTCACGCCGGCCGCCTTCAGGGTCTGGAGATCGACCGGCGCGAGCAGCCACGGCTTTTTCGGATCGCGCTGATCGGGCGGCGTGTTGGCGACGATGGCCTCGAGATCGCCGATACGCTCGCCCTTGGTCGCGGCAAGCGCCGTGGCCGGATTGTCCTCTTCGCAGAGCGTGCTGACGGTCGGAAACTTGGCGGTGACGTCGAAGACGCCGTCACCACGGACGACGACAACGGCCGGACCGTTCGCCTGCGGCAGCCAGACGCGGCCAACGAGCGTTCCCCGCGTGCCGTCCTCGGGGAGAAGATCCTTGGTTGTCAGTGTCGTCATGGCCGGCGTCCTCGCTGTTTCTTGGCGAAGACCAATAAACGTCTGGCTCCGGAAGTCCAGACCGGCAGCGAAGAGCCGCTATGCCCCTGCCCGCACCTCTATGCGCCTGCGCGCGCTTTGCGGGCCGCGATTTGCTGGAGCGCCCAGCGCGCGTTCTTGCGGACATCGGGATCGGCATCGTCGGCGATGACGGCCAGGAACGCCTCACCGTCGGGATGGGCGATCTCACCGAGCGCGGCGGCAGCTTCCTTCCGCAAATTGGCCTGGTCGTGGTTGATGCAATGGCCGATCGGGCGCACCGCGCGCTCGATCTTCATCCTGCCGAGGCTGCGGATCGCCTTCAGCCGCACCTGCCAGAACTCGTCACCAAGCGAAGTCACGAGCTGGTCGGCCGCGAGCGAACCGTTGACGTTGAGGCCGAGCGTTTCGGCGGCCATCTCGCGCACCATCCAGTCGGTATCCTTCAGCGCGCGGGTGATCGTCTCGGCCGCCGGCTTCAACTGCGAGAACGCCAACGCGCTCACCGCAGCACGGCGCACATGGGCGTCGGGATCGTTGATCAGCGCGGTCAGCGCCGGAATTGATTCCTCCAGCTTGAGGAACCCGATCACGCCGATCGCCTGCACCCGCACGGCGGCGTCCGTGTCCTGGAGCGCTTCCAGCGCCGGCTTCAACGTGTCCTTGCTGCGCAGCTCCTTCAGCGCACGTAGCGCGCCCATGCGGACGAAGGCGTGGGCGTGCTTGACCAGCGGCAGGATGATGTCGGCGCAGGCCGGATCCTTGAACTCGGCCATGCTGTCGGCCGCAGCGGCCGCTACGATTCGTTCGGGGTCGACGAGCAGCTTCACCAGCGCGCTGGCGGCCTCCGGTCCGTCGAACTCGCCAAGCGCCATCGCGACCTGCTGGCGTACGCCAGCATCGGGATCAGCCACCATGTTGGCAAGATGCGGGACGGCTGCGGGATCGCCGGAATGGCCGAGCCCGATGATGGCGACGCGGCGCTCCGCGGGATCGGCCGCCTGAAGCCGCTCGTCGGCATCTTCGAGATCGTCGTAGGATTCGAACGGGCTCGACATGACTACCTCAACAGATAGGGAATGTTGACGGTGACGGCGCCGGTCGGGCAATCCGCCTCGCAGGGCATGCAGTACCAGCATTCGTCATAGGCCATATAGGCCTTGCCGGTCATGTCGCTGATGCGGAGCACGTCGAGCGGGCAGACGTCGACGCACACGGTGCAGCCCTTGTCCGCGATGCATTTGGCGTCGTCGACGACTACCGGAACCGATGTCTGATAGGAAGCGAGAGGCATCGTATGTCTCCTGTTACTTGTGCGGCGGGTCAGGCTGTCGCGCGGATGCGCTGCTTGTCGTAGAGATCCTTCTCGTCGTCGGCGATCGGCACGACGTAGGGCTCCACGGCACGCTTCTCGCTGGTCATCTTGCCATCCTGCTTGCTCAGCAGCGTGTGGCAGAACCAGTTCTCGTTGTCCTTCTCCGGGAAATCCGTCCGCCAGTGATAGAGGCCCCAGCGGCTTTCCTCGCGGTAGAGCGAGGCATGCACGGCCATGTCGGCGCAGTCCATGATCGACTGTACTTCGAGGGCGCGGAGCAGTTCGTGCGCGTTGCGCGCGATCATGTGCTCCTGCATGTCTTGCCTCGCTTCGGCGAGCCGGCGCATGCCGAGCTCGTATTTGCGCGTGACTTTCGGCGGCTGGAGATAGTCATTGACGAGACGGCGGGTCTTGTACTCGATCTGGTTCGGCGGAATGCCGTCCTCGCGTTTGGTCGGCGCCATCACGCGGTCACGCTCTCTGGCGACATCGGCCGCGTCGAATTCCGCGAAGTCGTGATTGTCCGCGAATTCCATCGCGTCGACGCCGGCGACCGAACCGTTGGTGAAGGCGCCGAGCATGTAGTTGTGCGGCACGCTCGCCATGTCGCCGGCGGCGTAAAGGCCGGGCACCGTGGTGCGGGCATTGTCGTCGACGAACACGCCGGAAGCGCTGTGACCCGAGCAGAAGCCGATCTCGGAGATATGCATCTCGATCGACTCGTTGCGGTAGTCGACGCCACGTCCCTGCTGGAACAGGCCGCGCGTCGGCCGCTCCACCTTGTGCAAGGTCGATTCGATTTCCTCGATGGTGTTCGGATGGAGATGCTTGAGCTGGAGGAACACCGGTCCCTTGCCGGACAACAGCTCATTGTAGAATTCCAGCATCATCTGGCCGGACCAGTAGTCGCATTCGATAAAGCGCGATCCCTCGTTGTTGGCGGTGAAGGCGCCGAAGGGCCCGGCGACATAGGCGCAGGCCGGGCCGTTATAGTCCTTGATCAGCGGATTGATCTGGTAGCATTCGAGGTTCGCGAGCGCTGCACCGGCGTGATAGGCCATCGCATAGCCATCGCCGGAATTGGCGGCGTTCTCGTAAGTGCCGAACATGTAGCCGGAGGTCGGAAGACCGAGGCGACCGGCTGCCCCCATGCAGAGGATCACGGACTTCGCCTTGATCACCAGGATTTCGGCCGTGCGGGTGTTGACGCTGATCGCACCGGCAATGCGGCCGTCGGCGGACTTCAAAAGCCGCGTCGCCATGTAGCGGTTGGAGATCAGGATGCGGGCGCGGCGGAGCTGGCGATAGAGCGCCTTCTTCACGGTCTCGCCGTTCGGCATCGGCAGAACATAGCTGCCGATATGATGCACCTTCTTGACGGCGTAATCGCCGTTCTCGTTCTTCAGGAAGCGAATGCCGAAACTGTCGAGCTCCTCGACGATCTTGTAACAGTTCTGCGCGTATTTATAGACCGCTTTCTGATCGACGATGCCGTCATTGGCGATGGTGATTTCCTTGGTGTACTGCTCGGGCGTCGCGTAGCCGGGGATGACGGCGTTGTTCAAGCCGTCCATGCCCATCGAGATCGCGCCGGAGCGCTTGACGTTGGCCTTTTCGAGCAGGACGACATTGGCCTTCGGATTCTTCAGCTTCGCCTTCAGCGCCGCCATCGGGCCGGCTGTGCCGCCGCCGATCACCAGCACGTCGCAGGAAACCTCCGAAAGTCCGTCGACGATCTGATCTAGTGCCATCGCTTGCTCCTGGTTCGCCGGCAGGTCCGGCGCCTTTGCATCAGATTTGTTCAGGTGGCTTTCCGGCGATAGCAATTAGTTGTCGCCGGGATGCGAATTGCGGGTCAGCGCTCGACGAAGGCCTTTTCGATCACGAAATGGCCGGGCCGGCTGTGATTGCCCTCGATAAAGCCTCGCGCGGAAACCATCGCGGGAAGCTCCTCCAGCATCGCCGGGCTGCCGCACAGCATGATGCGGTCGGTCTCGATATCGAGACCCGACTGCCCGATATCGTCGAAGAGCTGGTTCGAGGCGATCAGGTCGGTGATGCGGCCGCGATTCCTGAACGGCTCGCGGGTGACGGTGGGATAGTAGACGAGCTTGTCGCGGATCAGCGGTCCGAAGAACTCGTGATTGCGCAGGCCTTCGACGAGGTGCTCGCCATAGGAGAGTTCGGAGACCTGGCGGCAGCCATGGGCGAGCACGATGGTCTCGTAATTCTCGTAGACGTCGGGGTCCTTGATCAGGCTGGCGAACGGCGCGAGGCCCGTTCCGGTCGAGAGCAGCAACAGGCGCTTGCCAGGAATAAGATTGCCGGTAATCAGCGTGCCGGTCGCCTTGCGGCCGACCAGGATGACGTCACCTTCCCTTATCTTCTGGAGCCGCGAGGTCAGCGGTCCGTCCTGCACCTTGATCGAGAAGAACTCGAGCGCTTCCTCGTGATTGGCGCTGGCCATGCTGTAGGCCCGCAGCAACGGCTTGCCCTCGACTTCCAGTCCGATCATCGCGAACTGGCCGTTCTGGAAGCGGAAGCCCGGATCGCGCGTCGCGGTGAAGCTGAACAGGGACTCGGTCCAGTGCCTGACCGACAAAACCGTTTCCTTCTGAAATGCGCTCATTGTCTCTCCCGACCTCGATTGCGCACAAGGTTTCGGAGAGACGGGAATCCGGCAACGCCGAACTGAAATTCCCGGTCGATTAGTTTCACATTTCGGGGGCGATGATCGAAGAGCAGGCAGCGAAGATCAGCGCGCCCCGCGCCTGCGCCGGCAATTAGTTGCTATCGCGGCAGCGCTGCGACAACGTAGAGAAGGGTCGGGAATACGTCATGACCTTGGTGGCACCGACCGTGGCAGATTACGAAGCAAGCGCCGACCTCGCGACGCTCCGCGTCCGCACCACGCAGCACGGCGACCTGGACTTGTCCGCCGAGAAACTCCGCCTCTCCTGCAAATGCGCCCACTGCACCCGCGCCCGCTTCGACGGCCGCTTCCCCGAGCGGTTTCCGGGCATCGCGATCACCGAGATCGGTGACCTCGGCTACGGGCTGAACATCTCGTTTTCGGATGGGCACAACCGGGGGATTTACCCGAAGCCGTATTTGTTGAGCTTGGCGGGCGGTAAACCGACGCAGCCTTGAGATTGGCGCGACGGCGGCCACAAATTTCGCTGTCATTCCCCGCGAAGGCGGGGAATCCAGTACGCCGCGGCCCATCCGTATCCCATTGCCTTCTCTGGAATACTGGATCGCCCGCCTTCGCGGGCGATGACACCTGAGTAGGTGGCGCAGGCTCGCGCCGAACGCCCTCCCCCATCTGGCACGGACATTGCTGCTCTTTAGAACGATTTCAACGTTCCGGAGGCAGATGATGTTGCAGGCGGCCAATGTGGTTCGCGGGGCGGTTCCCCCGGCAGTCCGGCCTGCTGGCGGCTCCTCGCTGCTGCTCACCGAGAACCAGCAATGGATCGGCGGACCGCCGCCGTTGATGGACAAGCTCAGCCAGCGCGAGCGCGAGCTGGTGCTGAAGCAGGGCCGCCGGAAAGTGCTCAACCGCGGCCAGACGCTGTTCAGCCAGGGCAGCAAGCATGACGGCATCTGGCTGATCGAGAGCGGCCGTATCCGGGTGTTCTACACCTCCCCGCTCGGCCGCGAGATCACGCTGGCTTACTGGCATGTCGGCAATTTCGTCGGCGGGCCGGAAGTATTCGAGGGCACCGTGCATCAATGGTGCGGCGTTGCATCCAGCAATTGCAGCGTGGTGCACCTGCCCGGAAAGGAGCTGCGGGCACTTGCCGCAGAGATCCCGAATCTGGCCATCGGCCTGATCGAAGGGCTCACTTTCAAGGGCAAGTGCTATTCGGCGCTGGCCCAGATGCTGGGAACGCGCTCGATCACGCAGCGCCTTGCGCATCTCTTGCTGCATCTGGTCGAGCTCTACGGCGTCGATGACGCCGACGGCCGGGTGATCGCGGCCGCCTTCACCCATGCCGATATCGCCCACATGGTCGGCGCCACCAGGCAATGGGTCACGATCAGCCTGAAGCGCATGCAGGAGAAGGGAATCGTGCTGACCAGGCGCTCGCAGATCGTGGTCTGCCGGACCGACGTGCTGGAAGAGATGCGGGGGCAAGGATCTGACTAGGGGCCGATGCCCAGGCAAGCGGCTTTATAGTGCAGGACTGCCCAAGGAATATGCAATCAGCTTTTCCCGGCAACTAATCGACTGCAGCGGTCATTCCGGATTTGCCCTCCCCACGCCCTCACCCAATCATGGCAGCCACAGCACATCCAACCGAATGAGGATGAGAATGGTCCGCCGTCTTCCCACGCACTCGATCGCGATGTCGGTGACGTCGCTGGCGCTTCTCCTCGCGCAGCCGGCCTCGGCGGAAACCGTCACGCTCGGCATCGGAACGCAGGACACCACGACCAACACGGTCACGGCCGGCGTCGTCATTCGCCAGCTCCATCTCCTCGAAAAATACCTGCCGAAGGACGGCAAATACGCCAACATCAAGTTCGAGCTGGAGTGGTCGAATTTTACGTCCGGTCCGCCCGTCACCAACGCGATGATGGCGAACAAGCTGCAGATCGGCATGATGGGCGACTATCCGCTGATCGTGAACGGCTTCACTTTCGACAGCAATCCAGAGAGCAAGAGCCGGCTGATCGGCATCGCCGCCTACAGCCTGTCGGGTTCCGGCAACGGCATCGTCGTTCACAAGGATTCGCCCTACTACGATCTCGCCGATCTCAAGGGCAAGCTCGTCAGCGTGCCGTTCGGCTCGGCCGCGCACGGCATGGTGCTGAAGGCGATGCAGGACCGCGGCTACGCATCCGATTTCTTCCAGCTCGTCAGCCAGAGCCCGGAGGTCGGCTCGACCAATCTCCAGGAGAAGAAGATCGACGCGCATGCCGACTTCGTTCCGTTCGCGGAGCTGCTGCCGTTCCGCGGTTTTGCGCGAAAGATCTTCGACGGCGTCGAGACCAATTTGCCGACCTTCCACGGCATCGTGGTCCGCACCGACTTCGCCG
The DNA here is from genome assembly GCF_029846715.1 of Bradyrhizobium nivariense. Lineage (GTDB taxonomy): Bacteria > Pseudomonadota > Alphaproteobacteria > Rhizobiales > Xanthobacteraceae > Bradyrhizobium. The sequence continues at coordinate 3,920 of NZ_JARVWW010000012.1, read as the reverse complement.
AGAAGTATCCTGAAGTCGTCACCGCCTATCTGAAGGCGGTGATCGCCGCCAATCAATGGCTGCGCGACGATCCCAAGCTCGCCGCCGAGAAGATCCAGGAGTGGACCGGCATCAGCAAGGAGGTCGTCTACATCTTCCTGGGGCCCAGCGGCAACATGACCACTGATCCCTCGATCAAGCCGGCGCTGATCGACGCCGCCACGGCCGACGTCAAGGTGCTGCAGAACCTCGGCCGCATGAAGGAGTTCGATCCGAAGAAATGGGTCGACGACAGCTACATCCGCAAGGCCTATGCCGAGATGAAGCTCGACTATGACGCGCGACTCGCCAGCGCCAGCAATTACGAGATCGCCGGCGAAGATTCCTTCTGCAAGAAACCGATCGCCGATCCGCGCAAGGCCGGCGAGGTCTGGGTCGACGATTCAGGCATTCTGCCCTTCGCATCGGCCGCCTGTACGCTCAGCGCCTATGCCGACTTCAAGGCCAAGGGCAAGAAGATCAACGTCGCCTACGTCTTCGATACCACCCGCGGCATCAAGCTGTTCGCCGACCAGGCTTTCTTCGCGGTCGGCAATGGCGAGGTTGCGCCGTTCCTGTTGAAGAAGGACGCCGAAGCCTATGCCGCCAAGATCAGCGGCAAGGTGCTCGGCTTCGACGACGCGGTGAAGGTGGCAGTCGGCGGAGGCAAGACGTGAGCAGTCCCGCCCTCCTCAGACATCCCGAGGACAGCATGCCGGCAGCAAATGTAATCGGCGAGGCCGGCCCCGTGCCCGCCACTCCGCCCGCGACGCCCCCCTCCTTCAGCACGCTCGTGCTGCGCTGGTGCCGGCTCAACCGGGACGGGCTCCGTGCGACCGCGATCGGCATCATCTCGCTGCTCGCTTTCCTGCTGGTCTGGCACCTGCTCACGACCTATCGCGTCGTATTCTTCGTGCGCTTCACCAACGTGCCCTCGCCGCTCGCGGTCTATGCCAGCTTCACCAAGGCGATTCACGATCCCCATTTCCTGATGCACGTCCTCTTGAGCTGTCGACGCATCTTTTTCGGCTTCTCGCTCGCGGCCGTCGTCGCCGTGCCCCTCGGGCTGATCATGGGTCGCTTCAAGCTGATCCACGAGATCATCTTCCCCGTGGCCGAAGTGTTGCGGCCGATCCCGGCGATCGCCTGGGTGCCGATGGCGATCATGCTGTGGCCGACCAACGAGCAGAGCATCGTCTACATCACCTTCCTCGGCTCGTTCTTCCCGATCCTGGTCAACACGCTGCACGGCATGTCGCTGGTCGATCCCGTGCTGGTGCGCGCCGCGCAATGTCTCGGCGCACGCGAACGCTCGATCTTCCGCGATGTGTATTTCCCGGCCTCGCTCCCGCACATCTTCACCGGCCTCACCGTCGGCATGGGCGTGGCATGGGTGTCGCTGATCGCCGCCGAGATGATCTCGGGGCAATACGGCATCGGCTATTTCACCTGGGAGGCCTATTCGCTGGTCCAGTATGCCGACATCGCGCTCGGCATGATCGCGATCGGCGTGCTCGGTCTCGGATCGAGCATGTTGATCCGGGGGGCCGGACAATTGGTGATGCCGTGGAGGCTGAAATGAGCGAGATCATGACCAAAGCACCGCAGGGCCATATCGAGGTCAGGAATTTCTCCCTCAGCTACGACAGCATCGAGGGGCCGGTCGAAGCCGTCACCGATACGCAGATCCATGTGAAGCCTGGCGAGTTCGTCTCGATCGTCGGCCCCTCCGGCTGCGGAAAGTCGACGCTGCTCAATGCGGTCGCGGGCTTCCTCAAGCCGACCACGGGTATCGTCACCGTCGACGGCGAGAAGGTGAACGGCCCCAGCGCCGAGCGCGGCATGGTGTTTCAGCAATATTCGCTGTTTCCCTGGAAGACCGTGCGGGAGAACGTCGAGTTCGGCCTGAAGATGCGCGGCATGCCGCGCTCACAGCGCGAGCGCGCCGCGCGGACGCTGCTCGGGCTCGCCGGGCTGGAGGCCTTCGAAAAGCATTATCCGGAAAAGCTTTCCGGTGGCATGAAGCAGCGTGTCGGCATCGTCCGCGCGCTCGCGACGGGACCAAAAGTGCTGCTGCTGGACGAGCCCTTCGGCGCCCTCGACGCGCAGACCCGGGTGATCATGCAGCAGATCCTCACCAACATGTGGCAGCGGCTGAAGATCTCGGTGCTGTTCGTCACTCACGACATCGACGAGGCGATCTTCCTCTCCGATCGCGTCTACTGCATGACCGCACGCCCCGGCTCGATCAAGGCGGAGATTCCGATCCCGCTGGAGCGGCCGCGGCAGCAATCGATGATGATGTCGTCTGAATTCCTGGCGCTGCGCCGCGGATTGATGTCCTTGATCCGCGAGGAGAGCCTGAAGGCAATGGGCGGCGAGCTCAACGACATGGGCCTGCAGGGGCTGAACATCGAGCTGCACGGGCATTCGCTCGCGGATGTGATTTAGCTTCTTCTCGACGCTTGCAGATGCAGACCCCTCATCCGCCTTGCCTCCGGCAAGGCACCTTCTCCCGCAAGGGGAGAAGGAAGAGGAGTTCGCGGCTACAGCCGCATCTCACTTGAACCAGTGCACCAGCGCGATGCTGATGCCAAGCAGCAGCAGCAGCGACAACGTCACGGCCGCCGTCACCCGCCCGCCGACATTCGCCAGCACGCGCACATCGACGCCGAGACCGAGGGCCGCCATCGACACCACCGTAAGAAAGCTGGTGATCTTCGTCACCGGACCGACCACCGTGCCTGGCACTATCTCCAGCGAGCGCAATGTCGCCAGCGCAAGGAAGCCGAGGATGAACCACGGGACCAGGCGGAAGAAGCCGACGTTGGTCTTCTTGGCGTCGCTCTGCCAGCGCGAGGCCGTCAGCGAGAGGCCGACGACGACCGGCCCGAGCATCAGCACGCGCATCAATTTCACCAGCGTGCCGATCTGCGTCGAGACGAGCCCCGCTGGCACCGTCGCGGCCAGCACCTGCGGCACCGCATAGACGGTGAGGCCTGCGAGGATGCCGTATTGCGTGGCCGACAGCTGCAGCAGCGGAATCAGCAGCGGCAGGCCCAGCACCATCATGACGCCGAGGATCGCGGTGAAGGAGATCGAGGATGCGATCTCGTCATTGTTAGCGCCGATGATCGGCGCCACAGCCGCAATTGCCGAATTGCCGCAGATCGAGTTGCCGCAGGCAATCAGGATCGAGAGCCGCGTCGAGAGACCGAGCAGGCGGCTGATGCCGAAGGAGACGCAGAGCGCGATCACGACGACCGCAGCGATCGATGCCAACAGCGTGACGCCGGACGCCGCAATCGCAGCGAAGCTGATCGAGGCCCCCAGCAACATGACGGCGACTTCGAGCAGCTGCTTGGCGCTGAAGGCGATCCCGGACTGCCAGCGCGGCGCGGGCTTCCAGAAGCTGCGCAGCGCCATGCCGAGCAAGATCGCCATCACCAGCGCCTCGACATAGGGATGCTCGAAGACGCCCAGTTCCGCCCGTTCGAGCAGGGCCGAAACGCCGGCCACGGCGATGCAGAGGAGGATGCCGGGAATCAGCGCGACGATACGGCTAGTGGCCGTGGTCGGCTTGGCGTCGGCCGGGCTGGATGCTTGATTCTGCGACACAAATCTCTCCCAGAGGAGAAAGATTTATACGCAGCGCGGCCCAATTGGGAAATAAGTTTTCGACATATCAGGGCCGAGGGAAGTTCTATGCTCAGCCCGGAATAATCCGGCTCAGAAGATCACGCGCGCTCTAGCAGTCTGCTGAAAAACTATGAAATCGAGAGTTTTCTTGTCTTTGTTCGGTCGCTGTCGGGGCGGAGCGCTGGAGGTTGGATGTCGTGTTCGGCTTGGCGCCGGGTTACCCCGGCGCGGGGTGGCTATGTGGCAAGTAGTTTGGGAATGCG
>NZ_JARVWW010000129.1 GCF_029846715.1 Bradyrhizobium nivariense | reverse complement strand
CTAGTACCCGGAATCAGAGCTGAGTGATACGGCGGCCTTTGAAACGGCGTTGACGGACCTTTTTCTTGGTCCAGACGAAGGGCTCGGCTTTGTCGTTGTAGGCGTTGACGTAGGCATCGATGTGTTCCTCAAGCTGCTTGAGGCTTGTGAAGGAGATGCCGCTAAGTGACTGCCCCTGCAAGATCGAGAACCATACCTCGACCTGATTGAGCCAGGACGCGCTTGTCGGCGTGAAATGAAATTGCACGTTGGGGTGGGCCTTGAGCCAGGGCTCGTTCTTCTTGTGGGTATTGAGGTTGTCGAGAACGACGTGAAGCTTTCGGCCCGGAAAGGCCGCGGTGATGCTGTTCATGAAGTCGAGAAACTCGACGCGGCGACGGCGTTTTGAATGCGTCGCGATGATCTTTCCGGTGGCGACCTCAAGCGCCGCAAACAGTGTCGTCGTGCCATGTCGCTTGTAGTCGTGGCTCTGGCCGGTCAAGGCGCGGCCATTGGGCAACTTCAGATAACCCTGCGCTCGCTCCAAGGCCTGGATTGAGGGCTTTTCGTCCACACATAGCACAATGGCCTTCGAGGGCGGGGCGACGTAGAGGCCAACAACATCGGCGGCTTTGGCCGTAAAGTTCGGGTCGTTGCTCTCGCACCAGGACTTGCGAGCCGCGAGGTCAATCTTGTGGCTGCGCAGGAACCGCCAGACGTATTGGACGTCAACATCGCCCAGCGCCTCGGCCAGCAGAGGGCCGGTCCAGCGCGCAAACCCTTGCGGGGGCGGCTTATCCAGCAGCTTCAGAATCCGCTTGTCGGTGGCCTTCGTATAAATCGGCTGCTTGCCGGGACGCGGCTTGTCTTGCAGCCCTTCAAGGCCATGATCAGCATAGCGGTGCCGCCAAAGGCTGACAATCCGCGGCTGGACCCCGACTTCTTTGGCGATCGAGCGGGTGCTACGCCCGTCCGCCGCCAACAGAACTATCCGCGCCCGCTTCAAATCGCGCTGCAACGTCACCGGCGAACGACAACACGCCTCAAGCACCTTGCGATCTTTCCGCGAAAGGTGGACTTCTCTTGCTTCGGGGATCATCCATATCTTGAATCACGACTCACGATCCAAGAAAAGTGGGTACTAG
>NZ_JARVWW010000128.1 GCF_029846715.1 Bradyrhizobium nivariense | reverse complement strand
ATTTCGGCTTCGCGGTATTGCAGTCCCTGCAGAACTTGCCGCGTCGAAGCGCCGTATTTTTCCGCAGGAGGCAGCACATAGACTTTTCCGATAGCCGAGCGCATCGCGTAGTGATCAACTTGCGTTACAACATGCCCGCTCGGATGGTCACGAAAGGTCGAGAAGGCGTAGCTGCCTTGTTCGGTTCCCGGAGCACCATCCGCAAGTCTTGAGTGCCCCGATCGAATGGCCGCGATACTCTCGCAAATGGCCGCACCGACATCGGCTTCATTGAACCTCGAGACCCACTTCTCTGCGGAAGCCTTCGAGATAGCATTGGCTAGGAAGGACGTCAGTTCCTCCTTCGGCACATCGGCAGCGCCTTCAAGCCCCTCGACTCGTCCAAGGCGCGGCAGATCGCGCTCGGATGCGCTGAGCAGGAGACTGCGGCCGGACGACGTCTCGTAGAAGCGGTTCAGTGCACCATAGCCCTTCGAATTGATCCCAGCCGGTTCATCGAAAGGTCCACGCCCTTCGTAGTCGTAGCAGAACGGGATCTGCAAGAGACCGGAGAGTGCCGATAGCGACGTGCGAGCTCGCCCTGCTTGTCCGGTCCTGGCCTTCTGATACAGCGCCGCCGCAACTCCGAGGGCTGCGCTGAACCCGCCCATCACGTCAATGGTACCGACGTGCGCGTATTCCTCGGGTGTTTCCGAGGATCCGCCGGACCTCAGCATAATGCCTGTCGTTGCCTGAACGTGATTTTCATAACCGAGATAATCGCTTCGTGGGCCGTGACGGATGCCGCCGAAGCAATCGAGTTGGCAGAAGATCGCATCTGGATTGAGCGCTTTAAGGCTCTTGCGATCAAGCCCCATGCGCTCGACCTGGCGGTCAGTCGCATTCCAGATTACAACATCAACAGATTTCACGAGCCTCTCGAAAGCCTTTCGGCCAGACGAGGACGCGATGTCCAACAGAACCGAGCGCTTGCCGCGCATCTGAGTCATGCCGTAAATCACTGTTATCGAGCTGTCGAAAAGCGGGCTGGCTGGGTCGATCTTGATCACCTCAGCCCCGAAACGAGCCAGATAGCATCCTGAGTGCGGCCCGGCGATGACATTGCTTAGATCGAGAACGCGCACACCGTCGAGCCA
>NZ_JARVWW010000127.1 GCF_029846715.1 Bradyrhizobium nivariense | reverse complement strand
GTGGTCTGCTCGCCCGATCCGATGTGATGAGCCCCTTTCTCGTTGGCCATGTCATGGGCCGAGGAGCCGGCGGCGCCGAGCGCCTTGGCAATGCCGTTGGGGTCGATGATCATGATGACCGCGCCGTCGCCCAGGATGGTATTGCCCGAGAACATGTCGATGTGACGCAGCTTCGTCGACATCGGCTTGACCACGATTTCTTCGGTGTGGAACACGCCGTCGACGACGATGCCGAAGGTCTGGCTGCCGACCTGGGTCACCACGATGAAGCCGTTCTCGGGATCGGAGACGGCGCCGTCGTCGATCTTGAGCAGCTTCTTGAGGTGGATCAGCGGCAACAGCTTGTTGCGCAACCTGAGCACCGCGGTGTCCTTGATGCGCTCGATGCGGTGCTCTGAGTTGGCGCGGGCCCGCACCAGCTCGACCACGGCGAGCTGCGGGATGGCGAAGCGGTCGCCGGCGGCTTCCACGATCAGCGCCGAGACGATGGCCAGCGTCAGCGGGATCTTGATGGTGACGGAGGAGCCTTCGCCGGCCACCGACTTGATGTCGATGGTGCCGCCGATCTGGTCGATATTGGTGCGCACCACGTCCATGCCGACGCCGCGCCCCGACACCGAGGTGACGGCGGCCGCGGTCGAGAAGCCCGGCGCGAAGATGAACTTGTGGATCTGGGCTTCGCTCATCTTCTCGAGCTCGGCCTCGGTGACGAGACCTGACGAGATCGCCTTGGCCTTGATCCTGTCGGTGTTGAGGCCGCGGCCGTTGTCGGCGATGCAGATGATGATGTGGCCGCCCTCGTGATAGGCGGACAGGCGGATGGTGCCCTGCTCGCCCTTGCCGCCGGCGAGACGCTCGGCCGGGGTCTCCAGGCCATGGTCGGCGGAGTTGCGCACCATGTGGGTGAGCGGGTCCTTGATCAGGTCGAGCACCTGGCGGTCGAGCTCGGTGTCGGCGCCGTGCATCTCCAGCTCGATCTGCTTGCCGAGTTCGCTCGAGAGGTCGCGGACGATGCGGGGCAGCTTCTGCCAGGCATTGCCGATCGGCTGCATGCGCGTCTTCATGACGCCCTCCTGCAGCTCGGCGGTGACGTTGGACAGCCGCTGCAGCGGCACCTTGAACTCGGTGTCCTCGTTGCGGCGGGAGATCTCCAAAAGCTGGTTGCGGGTCAAGACCAGCTCGGAGACCATGGTCATCAGATGCTCCAGCGTATCCAC
>NZ_JARVWW010000126.1 GCF_029846715.1 Bradyrhizobium nivariense | reverse complement strand
AGAGCCGGTCCCGATTGTCTGAACAAAAATTCCGCGTCGATAAGTGGAGACTCTGCCGGTGTTAGGCCGCCGCGCGGAGCGGAGGAAGATCGAAGTAGGCTTGATCCGGGGTGCGGTCGTCAAGGCTCGAATGTGGGCGACGGCGATTGTAGAAGTCGAGATATCGGCCGATCGAGTTACGAGCCTCGCTGACGCTTTCATAGGCTCGCAGATAGACCTCCTCGTATTTGACGCTCCGCCACAGCCGCTCAACGAACACGTTGTCCCGCCAGGCTCCTTTGCCATCCATGCTGATGGCGATGCCGTGGCTGGCAAGCAGACCGGTGAACGCCGCGCCCGTGAACTGCGAACCCTGGTCGGTGTTGAAGATTTCCGGCCTGCCATGACGAGCGAGAGCATCCTCCAACGTCTCGACGCAGAAGGCCGCCTCCATCGTGATCGACAGCCGCCACGACAAAACACGACGTGTCGCCCAGTCCAGCACCACGGCGAGATAGACGAAGCCGTGCGCCATCGGAATGTACGTGATGTCCATCGCCCAGACCTGGTTCGGCCGTGCAATCTCCAGGCCTCGCAGCAGATACGGATGGATCTTGTGGCCGGGCTCGGGCTTGGTAGTGCGCGGACGGCGATAAAGCGCCTCTATCCCCATCCGCAGCATCAGCGTCTTCACATGCCGGCGGCCGACCTTGCACCCCTGCAAAGCCAGCAGGCCTCGCAACATACGCGAACCGGCGAAGGGATACTCCAGGTGCAGCCGATCGAGACGCTGCATGATCTCGAGGTCCGCTGAAGAGACCTGACGCGGCAGATAGTACACGCTGCCGCGGCTAATCCTCAAAATCTCCGCCTGTTTCGTGATCGACAGATCGTGTTCACGGTCGATCATCGCTTTGCGCTCAGCAATCCCGCCTTGGTGAGCGCTCCTTCTAAAAAATCATTCTCCAGCGTCAGTTCTCCGATCTTGGCGTGGAGCGACTTCACATCGACCGTCGGCGTGGCCGGCGTCCCGCCTCCCGATCCGAAAACGTCGGAAGCGCTGCCTTCAAGCTGCGATTTCCATGCTGTGATCTGATTGGGGTGTACATCGAAATGCTCGGCCAACTGGGCTATCGTCCGATCGCCTTTGACGGCGGCCAGAGCCACCTTCGCCTTGAAGGCCGGTGAGTGGTTCCGGCGGGGTCGTCTGCTCATGGTCTCTCCTGATTCGCGGGGCCTAT
>NZ_JARVWW010000125.1 GCF_029846715.1 Bradyrhizobium nivariense | reverse complement strand
TGTTTAGACCGGACAGATCACTGACAGGTGTTCGGAGACATAGCTGACACATCAAACTGAGCTGGATTTGGTCCGATTCGGGAGGCCGTCCATGCCCTGGAACGAGGTGTCGGTGATGGATCAACGACGCGAGTTTGTGCGGCTTGCCTTGCAGGAAGGGGCGAACCGGCGGGAGTTGTGTCGCCGGTTCGGGATCAGTCCTGATGTGGGCTACAAATGGCTGAGGCGTTGGCAGGCTGGGGATCATGAACTGGCGGATCAGTCCCGCCGGCCCAAGAGCACGCCCAAGCGGAGCGCGCCTGGGGTCGAGGCGCGGGTTCTGACGGTGCGCGACAAGCATCCGGCTTGGGGAGCGCGCAAGATTGCCCATTGCTTGAAGCGCGGCGGCCAGACCGTGCCGGTGCCCGCCACGGTGCATCAGATCCTGTGCCGGAACGAGCGGATCAAGCCGAACGAGAGGGCGGCACCGAGCCCTTCAGGCCACCGGTTCGAGAAGGCCGCGCCCAATCAACTATGGCAGATGGACTTCAAGGGCCACATGCCGCTTGCCGACGGGAGGCGTTGCCATCCGCTCACCATGGTCGATGACCACTCCCGTTATGCCCTGTGTCTGAAGGCGTGCGCCAATGAGCAGCGTCCTGACGTGCAGAAGCACCTGACTGACACCTTCCGACGCTATGGGCTGCCGGAGGCCTTCTACCTCGACAACGGTTCTCCCTGGGGCGACACGTCCGGCGTTCGCTGGACTGCGCTGAAGGTGTGGCTGCTCAAGCTCGGCGTCAGGGTGGTCCATGCCAGGCCGCGTCATCCTCAAGGCCGAGGCAAGAACGAACGCTTCCATCGCAGCTTGAAAGCGGAAGTGTTCGCTCTGCGCACGTTCCGCACGTTGTCGGAAGTTCAGCGTGCCCTCGATAGCTGGCGCACGGTCTACAATCTGGAGCGGCCTCATGAGAGCTTGGGCATGGGCATCCCCGCCGATCGCTACCGACCGAGTTTGCGCGTCATGCCGGAACGTGTGCCGAAGGTCCGATACGACGCCGGGGAGATCGTTCGCACCGTCGCCTCGACGCGGAGCTACATCGCCTTCAAAGGGCAAATGTGGAAAGTTCCTCAAGCCTTCTGCGGCGAGCAGCTGGCCGTGAGGCCGCTCGAGCGCGACGGCCGGTACGGAATCTTCTTTGCCAGCTGGCAGGTCGGATCAATCGACTTGACGCGCGGCCAAACTGTCAGTGATGT
>NZ_JARVWW010000124.1 GCF_029846715.1 Bradyrhizobium nivariense | reverse complement strand
CTTCTCGCTGGCCGAGGCGAACGCGGCAATCGCCGCCGCGCTGGAGCGTATCAACGCCCACGTCATGCGCCGGCTTGGCGTCAGCCGCCGGCAATTGTTCGAGACCGTCGAGATGCCTGTCCTGGCGCCGTTGCCGGATGCCGACTATCAGTTCGCGGAATGGCTCCTGGCCCGCGTCTCGCTCGATTATCATGTCGAGGTCGACGGCTTCTTCTACTCAGTTCCACACGGCCTGATCCGCGAGCAGGTCGACGTTCGCGCCACCACCCGGACCATCGAGTTGTTCCATCGGGGTTTGCGTGTTGCTGCTCACCAGCGTCGTTATGGCGGCCGCCGGCACGGCACGGATCCCGATCACATGCCCAGTGCGCATCGGCGTTACGCCGAGTGGACTCCCGATCGATTCCGGCGCTGGGGGCGATCGATCGGGCCCAACACCGAGGGGCTCGTCCTCGCCATCCTGGCCAATCGGCCTCATCCCGAACAGGGATTCCGGACCTGTCTCGGCGTGCTTCGGCTGTTCAAGGATATTGATCCCGAACGCGCCGAGCTGATCGCGGCCCGCGCGGTCGCGGTCAGTGCACTGACCTACAAGAGCATCGCCTCCATCATCGCCAACAAGCTCGAACGCAGTTCTCGCGATACCGAGGACGCGATCATCGAACATCCCAATCTGCGCGGCCCCGGTTACTTCCATTGAAAGGATTATCCAGCATGCTGACCCATCCCACCCTCGACCTGCTGCATAGCCTCGGTCTCCACGGTATGGCCAAAGGCTTCAAGGACCTCGATGCCCAATCCGAAGCGCGCAGCCTCGAACACGCCGAATGGCTGGCCCTGCTCCTGGAACATGAGAAAACGCGGCGCCAGCAAAAGCGGTTTGAGAGCAGAGCTCGAGCCGCCAAGCTGCGTCATGCCGCCTGCGTCGAGGATGTCGACTACCGCGCCATCCGCGGCCTCGACCGCACGCTCTTTCTAAAACTCGCCGCCGGCGACTGGATCCGGGCACGGCATAATCTCCTCGTTACCGGGCCGTGCGGCGTCGGCAAGAGCTGGCTTGCTTGCGCCCTCGGCAACAAGGCTTGCCGAGACGACTTCTCAGTTGCGTACCATCGCGTGCCGCGTCTGTTCGCCGCCCTCGCGCTCGGCCGCGCCGATGGCCGTTACACCAAGATGCTGCGGGCGATCGCTCGTCTCGATCTGCTCATTCTCGATGACTGGGGACCAGAACCGCTCGACGCCGACCAGCGCCGTGATTTGCTCGAAATCGTCGAGGATCGATATGAGGCTCGCTCGATCATCGTCACCAG
>NZ_JARVWW010000123.1 GCF_029846715.1 Bradyrhizobium nivariense | reverse complement strand
ATCAGCTGGATGACGTTATCGTTGGACACGGCATATCGCTCCTTCGGTGGAGAAGTGGAGGCGTCAAGCACCCCCACGATATGCCGCCTTCCCGATTCCCGCCGTCACCAACTTTGGGCGATAGCTCTTTCGTGCGGACCTTAGCGCTCACCTTAGTGATCCCTCCATTTCGCGGCTGATCGATGGGTTGAGCTCTCGTAGCGAGACGTTCAAGCCATACTGGCATCATCGTGTGGTGCTGGAGCGTGAAGGCGGTGAAAGGACATTTGACCACCCGCAAGATGGCCTTCTGGCCTTTGAGCAAGTCAGCCTTTCCCTTCGCGGCCATGACGACCTCAAATTCGCTGTGCTAGTCCCGGCGCGGGGTCGGGGCATGTAGCGTCTTCTCTCTGCCTCGCTCTCGCGAGCATGCTTGAGGGTTCAATCGAGTCGAGCGGAACTGTTCGAGCCGGATCAGGAATCTGACAGGCCGTTTCGATCGCTTCCAGATGGCGGTGGTCTTGTCGGGGAAGAGACTTGACGTTTGCCGTGGTTGGGAGTGCATCGCCGTGGTAGAGCCGCCCCCAGGGAGGGCTCTTCCAGCCGGCGAGGTCTCCTCGTGACAAGCGATGGCTTGCCAAAACAGTGGTTCTGCTCTCGTGACGCTAGCGACACAGTTCAATGACACTCCAACCGAAAAGCTTATTCCTGATTGGTACCTCGCATGTCGGGAAGTCGACCTGTGCGCATCGCATCGGCCTGGCCACCGGCTTGCCAGTGATTTCGACCGACATGTTAGGGCGTCATCCAGGGCGACCTTGGACCGGCGTGCCTGACGCCGTAGTAGAATTCTATCATCGTCTATCGAATGACACGATCCATTGGTTCCTCCGGGTGCATCATGAGAATATGCGGCCAATCATTCGGGAGAAGATCAGAGCGCAACGCCAAATGGGAGATGGTTTTATATTTGAAAGTGCTGCGCTTCGCCCTGAATACCTAGCTGACTGGGAGATTGCCGATGCTCTGGTTGTGTGTTCCACGTTGAAGATCCCGTCCTGCGCGAGCGTATCGTGCATGGGAGCCGGTATTCGGAACAAGGCGAACAAGTGAAAGCCGCAATAGAGAAGTTCGTGGAACGCTCGCTGCGCGAAAACACAGCCTTGGCTGAAGCTGCCAAGGCGCACGGCGTACCGCGAATTGACGTCACTAATCCCGAAAACGCCGATCGTTCAACTAAGAGTCTGTCCGGGATCATGATGTTTTCTGACAGAGCTTTCTCAGCATGAGGCGGATTGAGGCCAAGCGCAAGAACGCCAAGGCCTTTCGGTTGAGACACTCCCAATCCCTGGCCAAGCGGCGG
>NZ_JARVWW010000122.1 GCF_029846715.1 Bradyrhizobium nivariense | reverse complement strand
GACGCGGCGCAGGAGAGAGCCGAGGCTGTGATCCAGGGTCGATCGCGGAGCGTGCCGGAAGGTTCTCATCGCAATCGCGGCTACTTGCCTGCCCATTTGCCGCAGGTGGAACGGATCATCGAGCCTGCAAGCACGCTGTGTCCGTGCGGTTGCGGTGCCATGACGAAGATCGGCGAGGACGTCAGCAAACGCCTCGACGTGATCCCGGCGCAATGGCGGGTGTTGGTCACGCGCCGCCCGAAATACATCTGCCGCCGCTGCTCGGGCCCTGTCGTGCAGGCCCACGCGCCGGAGCACGTCGTGCCTGGTGGACTGCCGACCGAAGCGGCGATTGCGCACGTGATCGTCTCCAAGTTCGGCGACCATACGCCGTTTTACCGTCAGGCCGAGATCTATGCGCGCCAGGGGATCCGACTTGATCGGGCGACACTGGGCAACTGGTCCGGCCGCGCCTGCTTCCATCTTCAGCCGATCGCGGACCACATGCGCCGCCGCCTGGCCATGGCGGATCGTCTGTTCATGGATGAAACCACGGCGCCGGTGCTCGATCCCGGGCGTGGCCAAACCAAAAAAGGCTACTTCTGGGCGATCGTCTCCGACGACCGCGGCCACAGCGGCCCAAGTCCGCCGATCGTGCTGTTCCGATATGCCCCCGGTCGCAGCGGCGCCTTCGCGGAGCAGTTCCTGGATGGCTTTGGCGGACGCTTCCTGCAATGCGATTGCTTATGACGGTTATGACCGGCTGACCGAAGTCGTTCGACCGCAGGGGCCATGGACACTCGTGCATTGCTGGAGCCATTTGCGCCGGCGCTTCGTCAAATTGGCCCGTAACAGCAAATCGCCGATTGCCGAGGCCGCCGTTCGGCACATCGCACAGCTTTACGCCATCGAAGCCATGGTACGCGGCTCATCGCCGGACATCCGGCTGGCCGCGCGCAAGGAGCATTCGCTGCCCATGGTCGCCGCGTTAAAGCCTTGGTTCGAGAAGCAGCTGTCGATGATCTCCAGCGGTTCGACGCTCGCCGAGGACATCCGCTACGCGCTCAATCACTGGCAAGGGCTGACCCGCTTCCTCGAAGACGGGCGCCTCGAGCTCGACACGAACCCGGTCGAGAACGCCATCCGGCCAGTCTGCCTGACTAGAAAAAATGCGCTCTTCGCCGGTCATGAGGTCGGAGCCGAAAACTGGGCCTTGCTCGCATCCATCGTGGCGACCTGTAAGCTCAACGACGTCAACCCGGCCGCCTACATCGCCGAAACACTCGAGACGATCATCGACGGCCATCCCCATAGCCGTATCGAAGACCTCATGCCATGGCGATTCCGGCAAAACGTCAAGCCAGCCTCAATAGGGTTGCGGCTAAGCGCTTACC
>NZ_JARVWW010000121.1 GCF_029846715.1 Bradyrhizobium nivariense | reverse complement strand
GGTGCCGTCCGGAATGCGGTTGGAATTCGGCTTGGCGAATTCTCCGGGTAACATGAAGTTATCGTTTCAGGCGGCAAGGTCAATTGGTTGATCGATGGGTTTTGTGGCGAGGGTTTGCCAGCCATCGACCTTGCGCATGCTGATCTGTCCCGAGGCGAGCAGCGCCCAGAACATCATCGCGGCGGTGTCGGCCGACGGCAACACGGTTTGGGTTTTGATCCGGCGCTTGAACTCCTCGTGCAATCGCTCGATCGCATTGGTCGTGCGTAGGCTGCGCCATTGGCTCGGCGGCATGCGCGCGAAGGTGAACAAGCGGTCGCCTGCTTCCTCCAGGCTGTCAGCAACGGCGCGGTGCTTGAGCCTCCATTTTCGAATGAAGGCCTTGCGGCGAGCCGCGATCTCCTCAGGCGTCGTCGCATAGATCATGTCGTTGTAATCTGCGGTGATCTCGTCGTGCAGGCGCTCCGGGGCATGTGCCAGCAGGTTTCTGTGTTTGTGGACCGTGCAGCGTTGCACCGGCACGCCGTCCCAGACGACGGCAATGGCCTTGTCGAGCCCCGGTGCGCCGTCGACGATGAGGAATTCGGGACGCCTGAGCCCGCGCTTGATGAGATCGTCCAGCACTGTGCGCCAGGCCTCGGCGCTCTCGCCGCCCATGCTCCTGATCGCGAGCAGCACTTTTTGGCCGTCTGCGCGCACGCCAAGCACAACGAGCAACGAGATCGAGGTCGCCTTGCGGTCGAGCCGTACCCGAACGACGGTGCCGTCGAGGATCAGGCGCACGATCGGCTCCGCGGCCAGCGAGCGGCTGTTCCAAGCATCCCAGTCGCTTTTGACCTTGCGCCAGGTCCGGCTCACCGTGTCCTTGCCGACCGTCCCGCCGAACAAGGCCGCCAGCGCGCGACGTACCCGTCGCGTATTGGTGCCGGCCAGGTAGCTGCTTGCGATCAGCGCGTCGGCCGCAAGCGTGCGTCGCTGGTAGGCCCGCAGCGCCTGGCTCTTCCATTCCGTCGTCTTGCCCTCCGGCGTGGTCAGCCGGGCACGCGGTACCGCGATCTCGATCGGCCCGAACGTGCCCGTCAGCGACCGCGTCCGGCTGCCATGACGGTGGCCCGTGACGCAGGCTCCTGCTTCATTGCCGGCCATCTTGCTTCGTTCGTAACGCGGCCGCGCCAGCGCAATATCGAGTTCGCCGCGGATCAGTTCTTCGATGAACTGGCGCGACCGAGCCCGCACCTCGGCCTCGATCGGGTCAAACCAGTTGTCGAAAAGATCAACAGCCAGCTCAGTCGCAGGCTGCAGGGAAGCAGGCTTCGTGGTAAGCTTGTTCATGGCGTAGTCTCCAGTCCGACGCTTCAACGCCGGATGATTCGAGGTTGATCACCCCGGAGACTACGCCAACCTCAATTCCTACCAACTCCGCGACGGCACC
>NZ_JARVWW010000120.1 GCF_029846715.1 Bradyrhizobium nivariense | reverse complement strand
ATCCGTTCCACGTGAGGGTCGTAGGCAGATACGTTCTCGACGTCGGCACCTACACGCAACGCATCAAGGCGCGCATCATTTACAACCATCTCCTCGCCGCGGAAACGACTGCGAAGCATATCGCCGCTCTCGTCGACGGCACCCTTGCCGAGATCGTCGACCACAAGAACTACAATCCCCGAATCGTCGAATGGATGACCGATGCCGGTCGTGTCGATAACATCGCCGCCAAGGATTATCCGGCATCGTTCCTGCGCGCGCTCGACCACCCGCGTCAGTTGTGGGACATCGCCTTCCGCAGTCACATCTAGAAAAGCCGGCAACATCTGCTTATCGCTTTCTTCTTCGGCTCGCAGTACGGCGTCAACATCGACGAACTGCGCGAGTCCTACGAAGCACTGCATCCGAAGCTCTGCGCGAAATACGGCGAGAGCCGCGGGCCTAAGGACTTCGAGGAATCGCTGCGAGTGCTGGAAGGAGATTTCGTCACGATAAGAGGCACACAGGTCGGCTTCGTGAATCCTTCGTTGCGCGACTATCTAACCGGATATCTCGCCGGCGAAAACCTCCTGCTCGAGATCGCCCGCGGTGCCCATCAGAGCGATTGGGCCCAAGCCGTCTGGAAGTTCGGCACGAAATTGAGCCTGTCGGAAGCCACGCTGAGGACGTTCGCTCTCTCGTTTATCGAAGCGGCGCAGCGCTTCACCGAGGAGCCGATCTGGACCGTCGTCCGAGGACGCTACGGACCCGCCCGCCATGCGAAAGGACTGTCGAGCACGAACCGCATCGAATTGCTGATCGAGTGGTGGACAACCGACGCAGGACGCACGATTCTCGGACATCTCGCTCGACCCCGTGCGTTCGCCCGTCGACGGACTGGATTCGTGGCGGGACGGCAGCGAAACCGTCGAACTGATTGCCGAGCTGAGGACGGCGACTATTTCGACGACTTCCCCGGCGCGAGCGACGTCGCCGACCATCTTGAGGTCGCGGCCGTCGCCATGCTCGAATCGGCCATGACTTCGGACGAGTTGGAGAAAATATCTGACGCCACCGAGGAATGGAGGTCATCATCTGACCGATCGGCTCTTCCGCGCCCACGACGAAGCCGTCAGGTACGAAATCGAGAACGTCGGCACGATCGTCGAGGACATGGATTCGGAGTCGCCCCTCAAGGAGCACATCGACACGATCCGGAAACTCTCAAGCGTGTCGACCTCGTCTCTCAATCGATACCGAAGGCCGTGGAGAAGGTCATGGACCGCATCACGAAGCTCGAGGAAGAGACTGACGTCTCGAACTCGCCGTCGTTCTGAAGCGGGAAGCAGCAGGAGAGCGACAGATTCGACGACGGGGCATTGAGAAGCCTGTTTCTTCCCCTTCTGCAAAGATGACCGTTTGGGCAAAAGATCGAAACGGACAACCTTTGCCTAGGCGGTTCTGCCTACGACCCTTACGTGGAACGGA
>NZ_JARVWW010000011.1 GCF_029846715.1 Bradyrhizobium nivariense | reverse complement strand
ATTGCCGGTCAGCGTCGACGTAATGACGTCGATCCCGTTCTTGTTCGCCGTCAGCGCGGTCACCGCACCGGCGGTCACGCTGATGTTGCCGCCCGCCGCCGTGTCGCGCACGAAAATGCCGTTGCCGGAACTCGCTGTGATCGCACCGCCGACGCTGAGAGTGGTCGAACCGCTGCCGCTCTGCGTCACATCGAACGCGTTGCCGACACCATTGTTGATGATGCTGCCGCCCGTGTAGCTGATCGGCCCGCCCGCGGCTGTGACGGTCAGCGCCGCCGTACCGCCGGCCGTTGGCGTATTGCCCACATCGACGCTGATCGTGCCGCCGTTGGTGACAGCGACGCCGCCGCTGCCGTTATTGGTTATTGCGAGGCCGAATCCGCTTACGGTTCTGCCGGGGTCGATCGTGAGTTGGATCTGGGATCCGGATGTAGCTTGATAATCCCGATCGAGGGGGGGATTGGTCGGAGAGGTCGTGTTGGTGGTGGAGGTGTCGTTGCATTGCACGACAATCGCTCCGACCGTACAGGCTGCCCATGCCTCTGGGGCAACGAGGAGAGTCGAGCCTGCGATGGCGACCACACCCACGGATCGCAGCGCAAGCCAACTGGTTTGCGCGCGAAACCTCTTGCGCAATTGGCCGGTTTTGGAGGCGTGGCTGGCCGAAATTGCACGGAGTTGCATGAGTACCCACTCTCGCTGAAAAAGAACGTGTCGAAATATATCTAAACGTGTCGGACTATATCGCGTCGCAGGCAAAAACCTGTTGCGAGAAAATCACAAGTGCAACGAAAGCCCGGTGCAGGATTGGTGCTGCTGCGCAATTCAAAAGCTTAGGCTGTTTTCGTACAATCACATCATGCCGCCTGAAACGTCATGATGCTGCTTAAAGCGTCAGGCATTAGGTTCGATAGCCTCAACTTTCGAGGTAGTTCGCGCATCCTTCAGGGGTGAATGCGGTCAGGACTTCACGAACGGCAGCCGACCGTATCGACGGTTCGGGCGGCGGCCTTTCGGAGCAGATGTTTGAGCTTGGCAAACCGATCGGATTCAGATCGGGCGAGTATTTTATATTTGGCGCCGGCGGATCGAATGCGCTGGCGCACGAGCTTGCTTCTGTGGCCGCTCAGATTATCCATGATCACGATATCGCCGGGCTGAAGGTTTCTCGACGAAGTCCGAAAGCTTGCGCCGTCGATTAGCCAGCAAAGCCGACACGCCGGCGCAGCTCTCTTTGATCTGCGCCGGCCAGCAGCGCGATCAGCGCGCGCGCTTCCCCGGGATGCGCGGCATGCATGGTGACGCCGGCCGTGTACATGGTCACGAGCTCGTATCCGATCGGCAGCGGCCCGGACAGCGCGACTCCATCCGTCGCGATGATCTCGGTTGCCTGCGTGCATCCGATCGGTCGTTGCCCGGAAGACGCCGCGAGCTCCCGCATCGCGGTTGCACCGTCCGGAAAGATCCTGAGGCGCGATGCCAACTCATAGCCGATGCCGAGCTGGTCCAGGACTTTGGCGACATGCCTGCCGGCGGTCGAGGCCTTGATATCGGGAACGAAGATCGCATCTGCGGCCCGCAGCACATCGCGCAACTCCGCCTCGGTCTTGACGGTCACCCTGGGATCACGGCTGCGAACCGCCAGTGCGGTTTCGACTCGGCCGACATCCGCGATCGAGGCAGGGATGACGAGCCTCTCCTCGGCAAGTTTTGCGAGCAGCGCCTGCGTCAGGACGACGAGATCGGCCGGTGCTCCCGCGCGCAGCTTGTCTGCCATTGTGGCGACCGCCCCGAACTCGCCGTCGATCGCAAACCCGGTCTGAGCCTTGAACGTGTCGGCGAGGCCGCGAACGAGGCCCTGGGCGGCGCCTCCGCTGAGCATGTTCACGGTGTCCATGATGCGGCCTCCCGCCGATGTATTGTTGGGCGGCACTTTAGCGGCTGGACGCGCGGGCTGTCGACGCCTCACAAGGCCGATCGTGCCGGGAATATCGGGTGGTTTTCGGTGTGGCCGCGCGGTTCTCCGCGGTCGCGGCAGGGAACCGGCGGCGCATGCGATCTGAGCAAATCGCATGGGCATTGCCGGATAAATACCCTCGGCTGACAGGTATTTTGGTGTTACCAAATCGGACATGAACCAGCACGCCAAGATCGAAATCCGCCATTCGACCTGTCCGCATGATTGCCCTTCGGCCTGTGCCCTCGATATCGAGGTGGTCGAGGGCCGCAGCATCGGCCGCGTTCGCGGTTCGAAAAAGCAGACCTATACGGCCGGCGTGGTCTGCGCCAAGGTCGCCCGTTATGCCGAGCGCATCCATCATCCTGAAAGGCTGATGTATCCGCTGCGCCGCACCGGGCCGAAGGGCTCGGGCCAGTTCGCGCGGATCACTTGGGACGAGGCGCTGGACGAGATCGGGCATCGCTTCAACCAGGCCGAGCGCGAATTCGGCGCGGAATCGATCTGGCCCTATTATTACGCCGGCACGATGGGGCTGGTGATGCGCGACGGCCTCAACCGCCTCACGCATGTGAAGAAATATTCGCGGTTCTATCAGACCATCTGCGCCAATGTCGGGCGCATCGGGTTCGCGATCGGCACCGGCAAGATCGCCGGCGTCGATCCGCGCGAGATGGCGCTCTCCGATCTCGTGGTGATCTGGGGCACCAATCCCGTCAACACGCAGGTCAACGTGATGACGCACGCGGCGCGCGCGCGGAAGGAGCGCGGCGCCAAGATCGCGGCCGTCGACGTCTACGACAACGAGACCATGAAGCAGGCGGACATCAAGATCATCCTGCGGCCCGGCACCGACGGCGCGTTCGCCTGCGGCGTGATGCACGTCCTGTTCCGCGACGGCTATGCCGACCGCGCCTATATGGACAAATACACCGATTGCCCCGACGAGCTCGAGGCGCATCTGAAGACGCGCACGCCGGAATGGGCGTCCGCGATCTCGGGCGTGCCGGTGGCGGAGATCGAGGCCTTTGCCAAATTGGTCGGCGAAACCAAGCGGACCTTCTTCCGGCTCGGCTACGGCTTCACCCGCTCGCGCAACGGCGCGGCGCAGATGCATGCCGCGAACTGCATTCCCGCCGTGACCGGCGCCTGGCAATATGAAGGCGGCGGCGCCTTCTTCAACAATTACGCGCTGTGGCACTTCAACGAATCCATCATCGAAGGCCACGACGCCATCGACCAGACCATTCGTGCACTCGACCAGTCGCAGATCGGCCGCATCCTCACCGGCGATTCCAAGGCCCTGCACGGCAAGGGGCCGGTCAAGGCGTTGCTGATCCAGAACACCAACCCGATGACGGTGGCGCCGGAGCAGGCGCTGGTGCGCCAGGGTTTTGCGCGCGAGGATTTGTTCGTCGCGGTGCACGAGCAGTTCATGACCGAGACGGCCGAGATGGCCGACATCGTGCTGCCGGCGACGATGTTCATGGAGCACGACGATCTCTATTACGGCGGCGGCCACCAGCACATCTCGGTCGGCCCGAAGCTGATCGACCCGCCTGGCGAATGCCGCTCCAACCACGAGGTGCTGCAGGCGCTGGCGCCGCGGCTTGGCGCCAGGCATCCGGGGTTCGAGCTGACGCCGCGTGAATTGATCGACGCGACGCTGAAGCTCAGCGACCACGGCGACATTGCCGGCCTCGAAGCCGACCTCTGGCGCGACCTGCAGCCGGACTTTCGCACGTCGCATTATCTCGACGGCTTTGCCCATGCCGACGGGAAATTCCATTTCAAGGCCGATTGGGCGCATCCGCCGTTCGGCCAGACGATGGGGGACTTCGACAAGATGCCGTCGCTGCCGGACCATTGGGCGGTGATCGAGCACACCGACCAGGCCCATCCGTTCCGGCTCGCCACGAGCCCGGCGCGCAGCTTCCTCAACACCACCTTCAACGAGACGCCGTCCTCTCAGGCGCGCGAGGGCAAGGCGAGCGTGATGATCCATCCCCTGGATGCGGCCGCGCTCGACATCGCCGATGGCGACGCGGTGACGCTCGGCAACACCCGCGGCGAAACCACGCTGATAGCCACACTGTTCGAGGGCGTGCGGCGCGGCGTGCTGATCGCGGAGTCCGTTCATCCCAACAAGAACCATATCGGTGACCGCGGCATCAACATGTTGACGGGCGCGGACACGATCGCGCCGATCGGCGGAGCCGCTTTCCACGACAACAAGGTCTGGATCAGGAAAGCGGTCGCGGCCTGAGCGCGCGCTTCGATCGCCTGCAAGTTTGTGTCGAGGCGCTAAAACGGCGCCGCGCCGCAGATTGCCCTTGCACCTTCCGCCCGAGCTGCCGCAAATGGCTGCAAAACGGAAAGCAAGGAAGCGAGCGTGCCATGACCGATACCACCGCCGTGATCATCGAGAAGCGCGGGCAGGCGCTCTGGATCACCATCAACCGGCCCGAGAAACGCAACGCGCTGAATGGCGAGGTCATTGCCGGCATCGCACGCGGCTATCGCGACGCGCATGACGACAAGGACGTTCGCGTCATCGTGCTGACGGGGGCCGGCGACAAGGCGTTCTGCGCCGGCGCGGACTTGCAGAACTCCGGCGCGGCTTTCGCGATGGATCATTCCAGGCCGAATGTCGACTATGCCGATCTGTTGCGCTTGTCGCAGAACGCGACCAAGCCCGCGATCGCGCGCGTCGGCGGCGTCTGCATGGCCGGCGGCATGGGCCTGCTCTGCATGACCGACATGGCGATTGTGGCCGACCACGTCATCTTCGGCCTGCCGGAGGTGAAGGTCGGCGTGTTCCCGATGCAGGTGTTGAGCCTGTTGCAATCCATCGCCCCGCCGCGGCTCGTCAACGAATGGGCGCTGACCGGCGAGCCGTTCGACGCGAAGGCAGCGCAAGATGCGGGCCTGCTCAACTATGTCGTGCCCACGGCCGAGCTGGATGCCAAGGTCGACTGGCTGATCGGCCGCATCGTCGACAAATCCCCGACCGCGATCCGCCGCGGCAAGTACGCGATGCGCGCCATCGCCTCGATGTCGTTCGACGAGAGCATCGCCTACACCGAAAGCCAGATCGCGCTGCTCGCCATGACCGAGGACGCCAAGGAAGGGCTGAAAGCGTTCAGCGAGAAACGCAAGCCGGTGTGGACGGGACGGTGAGGGGGCAACAACAGGCGCGGCGATCTCACCCCGCGTTGGCCTTCAACCCTGCCGCCTCGATGCCGGCGACGGCGCACGCCTCGTCATTGTCGGAGGTGTCGCCGGAGACGCCGACGGCGCCGAGCAGCGTCGTGCCGTCCATGATCAGAACGCCGCCGGGGACCGGCACCAGCGCGCCCTTTGCGAGGGTGTTCACGGCATCGACGAAATAGGCCTGCTCCTGCGCGCGCTGGTACAAGGCACGCGAGCCCATGCCCAATGCGAGCGCGCCATAGGCCTTGCCGTGTGCGATCTCGGCGCGCATCAGGCTGGTGCCGTCCTGCGCCGCGGCGATCTTGAGCACCCCGCGGGCGTCGAGGATGGTGACGACCAGCGGCTTCAGCTTCAGCTCCGTGGATTTCGCGAAGGCAGCGTCGAGGATCTTGCGGGCGGTGTCGAGGCTGAGGTCAGCCATGGCTGGTTTCCTTTTCAACGGGAGAAGTGGAATTGGTCTCGGCACGATCAAGGCTCATCGCCAGCACGCGCGCGACGTGAAGCGCCTGGCGCTGGGCGCCGTCGTGGATCTGGTGTCGGCAAGAGGTGCCGTCGGCAACGACCAGCGTCGCCTGATCCGCGCGTCGCACGGCGGGCAGTAGCGACAGCTCGGCCATCTCGATCGAGGCGTCGTAGGTGTCCGCGCCATAGCCGAAGGCGCCGGCCATACCGCAGCAGCTCGACTCGATGGTCTCGACCTTCAGACCGGGGACGAGGCGCAGCACTTGCTCGACAGGCTTGAAGGCGCCGAAGGATTTTTGATGGCAATGGCCGTGCACCATTGCCTTGTCGGCGATCGTGCCGAGCGGCAGCTGCAGCCGGCCGGCCTCGGCTTCGCGCACCAGGAATTCCTCGAAGGTCAGCGCGTGGGCGCCGACGGCCTTGGCGTCGGTGTCATTGCGCAGCGAGGCGAGCTCGTCGCGCAGCGTCAAGAGGCAGCTTGGCTCGAGGCCGACGATCGGCACCCCGCGCGCGGCGAAGGGTGCGAAGGCGGCGACGAGCCGGTCGAGCTCGGACCTGGCTTCGTCGACGAGGCCCGCTGACAGGAAGGTGCGGCCGCAGCACAGCGGCCGGCTGCCGCTTGCAGGTTTCGGCAGGTGCACGCGATAGCCGCCGGCCGCAAGCACGCGCAACGCGGCCTCGAGGTTTTCGCGCTCATAGATGCGGTTGAAGGTGTCCGCGAACAGCACGACCTCGCGGCCGGTTTCCGGTCCCACGCTGTCCGCGGGCGGCACGAACACGTCGCTGCGGAAGGCGGGCAGGGCGCGGCGCGCGCTGATGCCGACAAAGCGCTCGAACAGCTTTCGCAGCAGCGGGCTGCGGTTGCGCAAATTGGCGAGCGGCGCGAAGCGCGACGCGAGGCCCGCATAGCGCGGCAGATAACCGACCAGCCGGTCACGCAGCGTCAGGCCATGCGAGGCCGCGCGCGCGGCGAGCACCTCGATCTTCATCTTGGCCATGTCGACACCGGTCGGGCATTCGTGGCGGCAGGCCTTGCAGGACACGCAGAGCTTTAACGTCTCCATCATCTCGTCGGAGGAGAGTGCGCCCGCGCCAAGCTGGCCGGAGATCGCGAGCCGCAGCGTGTTGGCGCGGCCTCGCGTCACGTCCTTCTCGTTGCGCGTCGCGCGGTAGGACGGGCACATCACGCCGCCCTCGAGCTTGCGGCAGGCGCCGTTGTTGTTGCACATCTCGACCGCGCCCTGAAACCCGCCGCCGGCCCCGGGATAAGCCGACCAGTCGAGTTTTGTCTTGAGCTCAGCGACGCGATAGTCGGGTTTGAAGCGGAACAGCGAGCGGTCGTCCATCCTGGGCGCATCGACGATCTTGCCGGGATTGAGCACGCCATCGGGATCGAAGCGCTGCTTCACCTCGCGGAAGTCGGCGACGAGACGTTCGCCGAACATCGTCGTGTGGAATTCGGAGCGCACCAGGCCATCGCCGTGCTCGCCGGAATGCGAGCCCTTGTATTCGCGCACCAGTTCGAAGGCTTCCTCGGCGATGGCCCGCATCGCCTTGACGTCTTTCTCCAGCTTCAAATTCAGCACGGGCCGCACATGCAGGCAGCCCTCGGAGGCATGGGCGTACATCGTGCCGCTGGTGCCGTGCTTGGCGAACACCTCGCTCAGCCGCGCGGTGTAGTCGGCGAGATGCGGCAGCGGTACGGCGCAGTCCTCGACGAAGGAGACCGGCTTGCCCTCCTGCTTCATCGACATCATGACGTTGAGGCCGGCGGCGCGGAAATCGGCGATCCCGCTCTGGAGCGCGGGCTCGGTGATTTTCACCACGCCGCCCCATTTGCGCTTGTCGTTGGTCCAGCCGAAGCCGAGATCGCCCATCAGCTCGCCGAGCTGCTTCAGACGTACGAGGTTGTCCGCCTGGTCCTCCTCAGCGAATTCGACCACCAGCACCGCATCCGGATCTCCCTTGATGGCGGCAGAGATGATCGGCTGGAACATCGCGATGTCGCGGCCGAGCGCCAGCATGGTGCGATCAACCAGCTCGACCGCGATCGGCTTCAGCTTGACCAGATGCTGGGCGGCGTCCATCGCCTCGTAAAAACTGCCGAAATGGCAGATGCCGAACGCCTTGTTGCGGATCACGGGCCACAGCTTCAGCTCGACCTTGGTGGTGAAGGCAAGCGTGCCCTCGGAGCCGACGAGAAGGTGCGCCATGTTGTTGCGCGCATTGCGCGGCACCAGCGCATCGAGATTGTAGCCGCCGACACGGCGCTGCACCTTCGGAAAGCGCGCGGCGATCTCCTCGGCCTCGCGGGCGCCGAGATCGAGCATGTCGCGGAACAGGGCGCGCGCGCTGTCGTTCGCATCGAGATCAGAGAGATCGCGCGACACCTCGCCGTAACGGTTCAGTGTGCCGTCGGCGAGTGCAGCCTCCATCGAGAGCGTGTTGTCGCGCATGGTGCCGTAGCGCAAGCTACGGCCGCCGCAGGAATTGTTGCCGGCCATGCCGCCGATGGTGGCGCGCGACGCGGTGGAGACGTCGACCGGAAACCAGAGGCCGTGCTTGCGGAGCTGGCGGTTGAGGTCGTCGAGCACGATGCCGGGCTCGACCACGCAGGTGCGCCCCTCGACGTCGAGCGACAGGATCCGGTTCAGGTGCTTCGAGAGATCGACCACGAGGCCGTCATTGACAGTCTGGCCGCATTGCGAGGTGCCGCCGCCGCGCGGCGTGACCTTCCGCCCGTCGTCCCGGGCGATCGCCAGCGCCCGCAAGGCCTCGTCCATAGTCTTGGGCACGACCACGCCCGCGGGCATGATCTGATAGAACGAGGCGTCGGTGGCGTAGCGGCCGCGGCTGAAACCGTCGAACAGGACGTCGCCGGTCATTTCCGCGCGCAGGCGCCGTTCGAGCGAGGAGGCGTTGGTCATCCCTGGTCCCGGACTGATCCAGCGAGGCGGGTGGCCGGGCTGGGGTATTCATTCTTGTTCCGACCGATTATATTATGAATTCAAAATGAGCAAGCCGACTGCCCTCAGGGCGAGGCCGGAGCGTCCTCTTGGGCCTCGGTCAGGTGCTCGATCGCGGCCGTCCGCTTGTTGCGCAGGTGCTGGAACAGGATGTCGCTGAGCTCGCTCGCGGCACGGCGGCGCAGCGCATCGAGGATGGCCTCGTGCTCGCGCATCGCTTCCGCCCAGCGCTGCCGCTTGCGGGCGAAATTGGCGGAGTAGCGGACGCGCCGGATCCGACCCGCAAAGTTGGCGTAGGCGGTCTTCAGCGTCTCGTTGCGCGCGGCCGCGACGATGCTCTCGTGGATGCGCTGGTTGATCTGGAAATAGCCGTGCATGTCGCGATGCAGATAGTGGCCGTACATCTCGTAATGCAGCTGCTCGATCGCGGTGATTTCCGCATCCGTAATGGCTTCGCAGGCAAGCCGCCCGGCCAGGCTTTCCAGCCCCGCCATCACGTCGAACAGCTCCTCGAGGTCGCGCTGGCTGAGCTGGCGGACCCGCGCGCCGCGGTTGGGCAGGAGCTCGATCAGCCCCTCGGCGGCGAGCACTTTCAGGGCCTCGCGCAGCGGTGTGCGGGAGATACCGAACATCTCGCAGAGCTGCCGCTCGGGAACGCGGGCGCCATCGGGAATGTTGCCCTCGACCACGTAGTCGCGCAGCCGCAGCAGGGTCTCGCCATGAAGCGAGGGCTCCTGGCGGTCGCCGCCATTGCCGGCGGGCGGGGCAATCGGAACCCCGGTGTCGGGAATCGTGGATTTCATTTGCAGCACAGTAGTTTGCCTGTTTGGTCGCGTCGATCTCCACAATCGAATACCAAAAATGGGTTGAAAGTACAAAAAATGAATGCAAAATGGGGCTGTAGAGCCGGCCAGAATCCGCCGACAGGGAGGTTTTCATGCATCAGGGACGCCATTTCCTTCAGATTCCGGGCCCGAGCCCGGTCCCCGAGCGCGTCCTGCGCGCCATGGACATGCCTGTCATCGACCACCGGAGCGCGGAATTCGGCGCGCTCGGTCGGGCCGTGCTCGAGGGCAGCCAGAAAATCTTCCAGACCGCCGGCCCGGTGGTGATCTTCCCCTCGTCGGGGACTGGCGCCTGGGAGGCCGCGATCGTCAACACGCTGTCGCCGGGTGACAAGGTGCTGATGGTCGAGACCGGCCATTTCGCCACCCTGTGGCGTCAGATGGCGGGGCGGTTCGGCATCGAGGTCGATTTCGTTCCTGGCGACTGGCGCCGCGGCGCCGATCCGGCCGTGATCGAAGCGAAGCTCACTGATGACACAGCGCGCGCGATCAGGGCCGTGATGGTCGTGCACAACGAGACCTCGACCGGGGCGACCAGCCGCATCGCCGAGATCCGCGCTGCGATCGACCGCACCGGCCATCCGGCGCTGCTGATGGTCGACACCATCTCTTCGCTCGGCTCGGTCGACTACCGCCACGACGAGTGGAAGGTCGACGTCAGCGTGAGCTGCTCGCAGAAGGGCTTCATGCTGCCGCCCGGCCTTGGCTTCAACGCGATCTCCGAGAAGGCGCGCATTGCTGCGAAGACCAACAGGATGCCGCGCTCCTATTTCGACTGGGAGGAGATGCTCAAGCCCAACGCAAACGGCTTCTTCCCCTACACGCCGGCGACCAATCTGCTCTACGGTCTGCGCGAGGCGATCGCGATGCTGCTCGAAGAGGGGCTCGACAACGTCTTCGCGCGGCATCAGCGGCTGGCTGCTGCGACCCGTGCCGCCGTCAATCATTGGGGCCTCGAGATCCTCTGCCAGGAGCCCGCCGAGTTCTCGCCCGTGCTCACGGCAGTGCTGATGCCGCCGGGCCATGACGCCGACCAGTTCCGCAAGATCGCGCTCGACAATTACAACATGTCGCTCGGGTCGGGCCTGTCGAAGGTCGCGGGCAAAGTCTTCCGCATCGGCCATCTCGGCGAATGCAATGCGCTGACGCTGCTCGGTGCGCTCACCGGCGTGGAGATGGGCCTGTCGGTCGCGGGCGTGCCGCACCGCTCCGGCGGCGTCGATGCGGCGATGAAGCTGCTGGAGCAGCGCCCGCAGGGCAATGCGTCGCCGCATCTGAAAGTGGTCGGCACTTAAACCGCCGGGGACACGCGGGCGACAACTACAAAAGATAATCGGGGAGGGGTGGAGATGAAAATTCGGTTCAAGGCCACGCATGTCGTGCTGGCGATGCTGTGCGCGATGTATTTCATCACCTATGTCGACCGGGTGAACATCGGCACCGCGGCGAGCGAGATCCAGAAGGAGCTGGGTCTGTCGAACACCCAGCTTGGCCTCGTCTTCTCCGCCTTCGCCTATCCCTATCTGCTGTTCCAGGTGATCGGGGGCTGGGTCGGCGATCGTTTCGGGCCGCGCAAGACGCTGTTCTGGTGCGGCATGATCTGGGCGGTGGCCACCATCTCGACCGGCTTCGTGCATGGCCTTGCCGCGCTGTTCGTCGCGCGTTTCGCGCTCGGCTTCGGTGAGGGCGCGACCTTTCCGACCGCGACGCGTGCCATGCAATACTGGACGCCGGCGAACCGCCGCGGATTTGCGCAAGGGCTGACCCATTCCTTCGCCCGGCTCGGCAATGCCGTGACGCCGCCGGTGGTGGCGCTGCTGATCCTCTGGCTGACCTGGCGCGGCGCGTTCGTCGTGCTCGGCTTCGTCAGCCTGATCTGGGGCGTCATCTGGGTCTGGTATTTCCGCAACGAGCCGAAGGAGCACGCCTCCATTACCGAGGCCGAGCTCGCCGCACTGCCGCCGCGCCCGACCGGCGAGCGGCCTCAGGTGCCATGGGGCCCGCTATTGGGGCGGATGTGGCCGGTAACGCTGACCTATTTCTGCTACGGCTGGTGCCTGTGGCTCTATCTCAACTGGCTGCCGCTGTTCTTCAAGAACAACTACAATCTCGACATCAAGAATTCGGCGCTGTTCGCTTCCGGCGTGTTCTTTGCCGGCGTGATCGGCGACAGCGTCGGCGGCGTGCTCTCGGACAAGATCCTCGACCGCACCGGCAATGTCCGCCTGGCGAGGCTGAGCGTCACCGTTACGGGATTCGCGGGGGCGCTGCTCTCGCTGTTTCCGATCCTGTTCGTCCACGACATCACGATCGTCGCGCTGTGCCTGTCGGCCGGCTTCTTCTGCGCCGAGCTGGTGATCGGCCCGATGTGGTCGATCCCGATGGACATCGCCCCGAAACATTCCGGCACCGCCTCGGGACTCATGAACACCGGCTCGGCCTTTGCCGCCATCGTATCCCCGCTGGTCGCGGGCTTCGTGATCGACGCGACCGGCAATTGGTACCTGCCGTTCCTGATGTCGATGGGGCTGTTGCTGCTCGGTGGCTTGTCCGCCTTCCTGATGCATCCGGAGCGTCCGTTCACAGAGGCCGAGGGGGCCCTGCCGTCCGGCAAGGTGGTGCCCGCGGAGTAGGGCGGCCGCCAGCCGGTTATGCATGGGAGGCGCCTTTAGGAGAGGGGACAAGCCGGTCAAATGGTGCTATTCGGCGGCCATCAAAATCAAGGCAAGACCGGGAAGGACGCCGATGACCGTGCATACTGGAAGGCATTTCCTACAGATTCCAGGACCGACCAACGTGCCCGACCGGGTGCTGCGGGCGATGGACATGCCGACGCTGGACCATCGCGGTCCGGAGTTCGCCGAGCTCGGTTTCGCCGTCCTCGCCGGAATGCAGCGGGTGTTCCGCACCAAGCAGCCCGTGATCATCTTCCCCTCGTCCGGCACCGGCGCCTGGGAAGCTGCGATGGTCAACGTGCTCGCGCCCGGCGACAAGGTGCTGATGTGCGAGACCGGCCAGTTCGCCGTGCTGTGGCGCGGCATCGCCGAAAAGTTCAAGCTCGACGTCGATTTCATCCCGAGCGACTGGCGCCATGGCGCCGACCTCGCCGAGATCGAGCAGCGCCTTGCCGCCGACAAGCAGCACGCGATCAAGGCGGTCTGCGTCGTGCACAACGAGACTTCGACCGGCTGCGTGACGCCGCCGCTGGAGGTGCGCAAGCTGCTCGACCGCGTCAAGCATCCGGCGCTGCTGATGGTCGACACCATCTCCGGCCTCGGCTCGATGGAGTATGAGCACGATTCCTGGGGCATCGACGTCTCTGTCGCCGGCTCGCAGAAGGGCCTGATGCTGCCGCCGGGCCTCGGCTTCAACGCCGTCTCGGAGAAGGCGCTCGCCGTGGCGAAGGCCAACCCCGGCATGCGTTCCTATTGGGACTGGCAGGAGGTCATCGGCTTCAACAAGCTCGGCACCTTCCCCTATACGCCCGCGACCAATTTGCTCTACGGCCTGCGCGAAGCGGTCAAGATGCTGGAAGAAGAAGGACTCGAGAACGCCTGGATCCGCCACAAGCGGCACAGCGCGGCGACGCGTGCCGCGGTCAAGGTCTGGGGTCTGGAGACGCAGTGCGCCGACCCTGCCGCGCATTCGCCGGCGCTGACCGGCGTGCGCGTGCCGGACGGACACGACGCCGATGCCTTCCGCAAGGTGGTGCTTGAAAACTTCGACATGTCGCTCGGCACGGGCCTGAACAAGGTCAAGGGCAAGGTGTTCCGCATCGGCCATATCGGCCATTTCAACGATCTGATGCTGATGGGCACGCTTGCCGGCGTCGAGATGGGCCTCGATCTTGCAAAGATTCCGCACCGGAGCGGCGGCGTATTGGCGGCCATGGACGTCCTGAAGGGACGCGACGTGGTGCCGATGGCCAAGGCGCAGGTGGCTTGAACTAACTTAGAGAAAAGAGAGCGCGCGATGAACGCACCGACGACTGCCAATGAAGACCTGCTCTACTCCGTCACGGACGGCATCGCGCGGATCACCTTCAACCGCCCGCAGGCGCGCAACGCACTGACCTTCGCCATGTACGAGCGCATGGCGGAGATCTGCCAGGAGATCAACGCCGACCGTTCGATCAAGGCGTTGATCCTGACCGGCGCCGGCGACAAGGCGTTCGCCTCCGGCACCGACATCTCGCAGTTCCGTGCGTTCAAAACCGCGCAGGATGCGCTCGACTACGAGGCGAGGATCGACCGCGTGCTCGGCACGCTCGAGCAGTGCCGCGTGCCCGTGATCGCGGCGATTGCCGGGGCCTGCACCGGCGGCGGCGCCGGAATTGCGGCCTGCTGCGACCTCCGCATCGGGACTGAAGCGACACGCATCGGCTTTCCGATCGCGCGCACGCTCGGCAACTGCCTGTCGATGTCCAATATCAGCCGCGTCGTCTCGCTGGTCGGCCCCGCCCGCACCAAGGATCTGATCTTCAAGGCGCGCCTCGTCGAGGCGCCGGAAGCGCTGGCGCTCGGCCTGCTCAACGAAATCGTGCCCGACGTCGAGACGCTGCAGCGCCGCGCCGACGAGACCGCCAAGCTCGTGGCGAGCCACGCCCCGCTCACGCTGGAAGTGACCAAGGAGGCGGTGCGCCGCATCCGTCGCACGCTGTCGCGCGAAGAGGGCGAGGATCTGATCCTCAAGGCCTATATGAGCGAAGATTTCCGCGAGGGAATGGACGCCTTCCTCAACAAGCGCACGCCGAACTGGAAGGGCAAGTAGCGCGGGCCCCTTGCTTTTTTGCGCCGCTCCAGATGCGGCGCGAAAGTCGGAAGCGATTGCTGACGTCAAATCGTCAGCCGCTCGGCGCGTCCGCCATTGTCATAGATCTTTCAAACGGTTCCGCCTCCCGGAACTGCAATTGTGTGCGTGCGCGCCTGCGCGTTCACGTTGACGGCACGACAAGCTCGGGCTTAAGATCGTGGAGGTTGCATGATGCCGTATCGCATTTTTCGGGGCGGCAGGCCGGCCAGCAAGTGATTTTGAGTCCCGTCGAATTGAGTGACGTGAGTTGTGTGCGTTCTGACCGACCGTGCTGCCAACCTGATGTCATTGAACTGAAATTGAACTGAAAAAGTAGTTAAGTAGGTTTCAACGACGCGAGCCGCGCCAGAATTTCCATTGCTGCTGACCATCCCGACGCCAGGCGCGGCCTTGCGAACACGCCAAAGCTCTTAAGCCCATACCCATAATCCAAGACCCCTTAAGCCAGACTCCTAAGTCAAGACCGTTTGAGTCTCGTCTGATTTCTCAGACCGATTAGTCACGTCGCCGCACCCTCTGCGGCGGCGCCTTCATGGTAACGCAGGCAGGGATTTTTCATGACCAATCACACGCCGGTTTTCACCTCGTCATCCGCGACGGGCAGCTTCACCGAATTTGCCAATCTGGACGATTCAACCACGCTGCACACGCTATCCGGGACGATGAGCTTCAAGGACAGCGACAAGACCGACACCCATACGACGGCCGCGACGCTGCATTCCGCGGTGGTGTCCAGCGGAACGATCATCCCGGCGGCCTCGCTTGCGCATTTTCAGACTGCGATGCAATCGCAGATTCTGAGCGATTCAAACGGTAACGGCCAGCTCAAATGGAGTTTCAGCGACCAGGACCAGGATTTCGATTTCTTGTCCAAGAACCAGACGCTGGTCCTGACTTACGACGTCAAGGTCTCCGACAACCACGGCGGCTTCGCCATCCAGACCGTCAAGATCACCGTGACAGGCACCGACGACAAGCCGGTGATCAACATGACGACGGCCGCGACCGTCACCGAGCAGACCAACCAGACGCTGTCGCTTTCACCCGACACGGTTCACGTCGCGCTCAACTTCACCGACGACGATCTCACCAACACCGGGCATACCGCGACCGTGATCGGCGTATCCGCCTCCGGCGCCACCGCAGGCCTCTTGCCCGGTTCGCTCGGCGACGCCGAGTTGATGGCGTTCTATCACGTCGACAACGTCCTCAAGACTTCCGGCTCCTCGACCGGCACCATCAACACCACCTTCTCCGCGCCCGATCTCGCCTTCGACTATCTCGCGGCGGGCCAGCATCTCGACATCACCTACACGGTGCAGCTCGACGACCATGCCGGCGGAATCTCGACGCAGACGGTCACGGTGACCGTGGTCGGCAGCAACGACAAGCCGATCTTCCTGTCGTGCCCGGAATCGGCCGCGCTCGTCGAGGATCACAATGTCGATCCGACCGGCAATCTCACCGCGCATGACAGCCTGTTCTTCACCGACATCGATCTCGCCGACACGCACTCCGTCTCGACGACCGTTACGGCGACCCGTTCGGGCGGCGGTTCGATACCCCTGACGAATGCGCAATTGCTGGCCGCATTCGCCACCGGGCTTCATGATTCGACAGGTCATCTGATCGGTGAGGTCGATTGGAATTTCGCGCTGGCCAATTCCTCGACCAATTTCCTCAACGGCGGCGAGACGCTCAAGCTCGTCTATCACGTTGCGGTCGACGACGGTCAGGGCGGCTCCACCACGCAGGATGTCACCATCACGGTCCTCGGCGTCAATCATCCCGTCGTGATCACCAGCGGTCCCGAATCATCCACCGTGGCCGAGCAGGACGCCACCACGGGCTCCTCGGTGCCCGATACGACGCCGACGATACCGGCGGGCACGCTCGCCTTCACCGATCAGGACACCAGCGACACGCATGCCGTGACGGTGACGCTCGGCTCGACTTCGGGGCCGACGCCGCCGGCCGCGACGCAGGCCGATCTCGCCGCCGCGCTGACGACGACGCTGCACGATTCCACGGGCACCGGCACCGGCAGCATCGACTGGAATTTCGCTCTTGCCGACAAGGATCTCGACTATCTCGCGTTCAACGAGACGCTGACGGTGAACTACAACATCAAAATTGCCGACGGCTCGACCAGCTCGACGCAGACCGTATCCGTCGTCATCACCGGCGCCAACGACGCGCCGGTCGTCACCAGCGGGCCGGGATCCGCTTCGCTGTCCGAGCAGGCGGGCGTGACCGGATCGCAATCGCCGGACACCACGAGCCCGGTGCCGACGGGAACGCTCGCCTTCAACGACGCCGATCTGTCGGATGCGCATTCGGTCAGCGTGGTGATGGATTCGGCGGTGTGGTCGGCCAATACTTTTGCCGTCCCCGGGCAGACGCTGGTCGATCTCCAGTCGGCGCTCTCTACGGTGCTGCATGATTCCACGGGGACCGGAATCGGCAGCGTTGACTGGACCTTCAGTATCGCCGATGCCGATCTCGACTTCCTCAGCGTCGGCGAGACGCTGACGGTGCAATATGACGTCAACGTCTGGGACGGCTTCACCAATTCGACCCAGACCGTCACCGTCACGATCGACGGCGCGGCCGATCCGCTGGTCCTGACACCACTCACGATTGCGGCGTCCGATACGGCAGGCCCGGATGCGGGCACGGGAATCGCAACCGGCGCCATCTTCGACATCACCCAGCCGGTCGATTTGAGTACGCCGCGGACCA
This sequence comes from Bradyrhizobium nivariense, assembly GCF_029846715.1. Taxonomy (GTDB): domain Bacteria; phylum Pseudomonadota; class Alphaproteobacteria; order Rhizobiales; family Xanthobacteraceae; genus Bradyrhizobium. Next base: position 221,449 of record NZ_JARVWW010000011.1, on the reverse strand, counting down.
TCACCGAGGTCAACGGCAGCACCGCCAATGTCGGCCATTCGGTGGCCGGCGCGCACGGAACGCTGGTGCTCAACGCCGACGGCTCCTATGGCTATGTCGCGGATTCGTCGGTCGACGCGCTGCACGCCGGCGACAACGTCACCGACCAGTTTACCTTCACGGTCGATGACGGCCAGGGCCATCAGGCCTCGACCACGCTGTCCTTCGACATCACCGGCGCCAACGACAATCCGCTGGTCACGGCGGCGAATGTCAGCGGATCGGTCACCGAGGACGCCGGCCCGCCGGTGATCCTCAATGGCGATTTCGAGACCGGCAATTTCGCCAATTGGACGGTGAGCGGCAGCCACATCCACGTCGCCCAGCTCGAGTTCGGCGGCAGCTTCGGCCACTATTCGGTCGAGCTCCTGCCGACGAGCGGCCCGGAGTCGTTGTCGCAGAACGTCACGACGGCGCCCGGCCAGCATTATTTCGTCAGCTTCGACGTCGTCGGCGATCCCGAGGGCGTCAACACGCCGTTCTCGGTCTCGTGGGACGGCACGACGATCCTGTCGCTCGGTCACGTGCCGGCCGGCGTCAACCACTATTCCTTCGATCTCCTCGGCGACGCCTCGCTGTCGTCGACGCAGCTGCTGTTCTCCTATGAGGACGATGCCACCGGCATGATCCTGGATTCCGTCAACGTCAGTCCGGCGACGGGACCCGCCACCGAATCCACGGCGGGGGCGCTGTCGTTCTCCGACGCCGAGACGGCTGATACGCACAGTGCGAGCTTCCTGCCGAACGGCAGCGGTTATGTCGGCACGTTCTCGCTCGATCCGGTCAGCGAGGCCGGCGGTACCGGATCCGTGGCCTGGCACTACACGGTGAACAATGCCGACATCCAGTTCCTGGCGCAGGGGCAGACGCTGACGCAGGATTATTTCGTGACGATTGCCGACAACAATGGCGGGTCGACCACGCAGGACGTCACCGTCACCATCAACGGCACCAACGACGCGCCGACCGCGGTGAGCGAGAGCGTGATCACCGATGTCGGCACCAGTGCATCGGTGCAGATCCCCAATTGGGCGCTCGCCTTGAACGACACCGACCCCGACACCATCGACCATCTTTCGCTCGGCAATATCACGGCGAGCTCCGGCGGCAGTGCCGTCAAGTTCGGGGATGCCTTCTTCAGCGATGACGCGACGCTCGGCGGTTCGTTCAGCTACACGACCTTCGACGGGACGACGACCTCGTCCAACACCGCAACCGCCACGGTTATCAACAACGCGGCCAACGCAACCGCGCTGACCGGCACCGGCGCCGACGACATCCTGATTGCCACCAACGGGACCGAGACGATGAGCGGCGGCGGCGGCAGCGATGTCCTGATCGCCACGATTAGCGGCAATGCCATGAGCGGCGGCGGTGGCAACGACACCTTCGCCTTCCTGCAGCAGCCGACCGGCCTGAGCGTGGTCGGCGACTTCAACAACACCACCGAGCACGACCATATCGCCGTCTCCGCGAGCGGTTTCGGTGGCGGGTTGGCGGCAGGGATGGACGTGACGTTCGAGACCTCCGGCGACAATGCGTTCTCGGGCTTCTCCCAATTCCATTTCGATACGGGAAACCAGACGCTCTATTACAGCGCCGACGGGACCCAAGGCGCGGCGGTCGCCGTGGTCAGCGTCCAGAGCGGCGTGCTGCTCAACCAGCACGACATACTGGTGGTGTAAACCGCAGCCGGCGGGCTCGAAAGCCGAGGCGCGGGCCCCGAAAGGGGCCCGCTTTTTTGCGTCCTGCCAATCTCAGTCCAAAGTCATAAGGGGGATGACATCGGATGGCTTGAACTCGACCGCATTCGCCAGCACAATGGGCGCTGAATTCACTTCTGAATTTCCAATCCGAACAAGAACATAGGCAATAACTTGGGGAGGACGCGCGTGGGACATGGAATGAAGGCCGCGGTCGTGCTGGCGGCTACGCTTTGCAGCGCGCCGGCCTTTGCCGGCTGGGAACCGACCAAGCCGGTCGAAATCGTGGTGGCGGCGGGCGCGGGCGGCGCCTCCGACCAGATGGCCCGGATGATGCAGGCCGCGATCCAGAAGAACAATCTGATGAAGCAGCCGATCGTGGTCTCGCTCAAGGGCGGCGCGTCGGGTGCGGAAGCGCTGATGTACATGAAGTCCAGCGAGGGCGATCCCAACAAGGTGTTGATCGCCTATTCGCTGATCTACATGCTGCCGCTGTCGGCGAAGATTCCGTTCAACTGGCGCGAGCTGACCCCGGTTTCGGTGATCGCGCTCGACCAGTTCGTGCTATGGGACAACAGCGCGGGTCCCAAGACGGTGAAGGAATTCGTCGCCGCCGCGAAGTCTGCGAGCGCGCCGTTCAAGATGGGCGGCACCGGCTCCAAGCGCGAGGACCACGTTCTGACTGTGTTCCTCGAGCAGAAGACCGGCGCGAAGTTCTCCTATCTGCCCTACAAGTCCGGCGGCGAGGCCGCGACCCAGCTCGTCGGCAACCACACCGAATCCAACGTCAACAATCCATCCGAAAATCTCGAAGTCTGGCGCGCGGGCCAGGTGCGTCCGCTCTGCGTGTTCGACAAGGAGCGAATCTCCTACACCAGCAAGGTGACGGACACGCAGTCCTGGGCCGACATCCCGACCTGCAAGGAGGAGGGCGTCGACGTGCAGTATCTGATGCTGCGCGCGACGTTCCTGCCCGGCAAGGTCACGGCCGAGCAGCAGGCGTTCTTTGTCGAGCTGTTCCACAAGGTGACACAGACCGCTGAATACAAGGACTACATGGAAAAGCAGGCGTTGAAGCCGATCTTCCTCACCGGCAAGGACATGGTGCAATTTCTCGAGGAGGACGATGCAGTCAACAAGTCGCTGATGACGGAAGCGGGTTTCGTCGCGAAGTAGTCACATCCTCCACGTCATGCCCCGCGAAGGCGGGGCATCCAGTATTGCACAGAGCTCGACGAAAGACGGCTCTGCACGGCGTACTGGATCATCCGCTCGCGTACGCAATTGCGCACTAGGCGGACGGTGACAGTGCAACCTGACCTGGCAACTCATGTCCCAAATCGATCTTGAAATCGTCGTCGACGATCCGACCGCGCCCGAAGACGACTCGCCTTCCCTCGTCTCCTCCGGCACGATCGAGATATTCGTCTGCCTCCTGTTGCTCGCGCTGGCCGCCACGCTCGGCTACGACAATTGGCGCACCGGCGCCTCCTGGGATTCGACTGGGCCGGAGCCCGGCTATTTCCCGTTCTATCTCTCCGTTATTCTCGGCGGCGGCAGCCTCTACGGCCTGATCGCGGCGCTGGTCGCGCACCGCGCGGCACCCGAAACCTTCGTCACGCGCGCGCAAGCCCGCCGCGTGATAGCGGTGTTCGTGCCGACGCTGCTGTTCTGCCTGGCGACGCAGTTTCTCGGCCTCTACGTCGCGAGCTTCCTGCTGATCGCAGGATTCATGCGCCTCGTCGGCAAGATCGCGCTGTGGAAGTCGCTGCTCACCGCTGTTGTGTTCACGGCGATCATGTTCGTCACCTTCGACGTCGCCTTCGACGTCATCATGCCGAAAGGGCCGCTCGAAGCGGCCTTCGGTTACTAGGCGGACCCGCGATGGAAGCTTTCGGCCTCTTGCTTCACGGCTTCGCCGTCCTGCTGACGTGGAAGACGCTCGCGCTGATGATGGTCGGGCTGGTGCTCGGCATCTTCGTCGGCGTCCTGCCCGGCCTCGGCGGCCCCAACGGCGTTGCGATCCTGCTGCCGCTCACCTTCACGATGGATCCGACCTCGGCGATCGTGATGCTGTCCTGCATCTACTGGGGCGCGCTGTTCGGCGGCGCCATCACCTCGATCCTGTTCAACATTCCGGGCGAAGCCTGGTCGGTCGCAACCACTTTCGACGGCTATCCGATGGCCCAGCAGGGCAGGGCGGCGGAGGCGCTGACCGCGGCGTTCACGTCCTCCTTCATCGGCTCGCTGGTCGCGGTGCTCCTGATCACCTTCCTCGCCCCGATGATCTCGTCCTTTGCGTTGAAGTTCGGCCCGCCGGAATTCTTTGCGGTTTATCTGCTGACGTTCTGCTCCTTCGTCGGCCTGGGCCGCGAGGCCAAGCACAAGACTGTCATCTCGATGTCGCTGGGGCTCCTGCTTGCGGGCGTCGGCATGGATACCGTGTCGGGGCAGTTGCGCATGACCTTCGGCTCGGCCGAACTCTTGCGCGGCATCAACTTCCTCGTCGCCGTCATCGGCCTGTTCGGCATCAGCGAGATCCTGCTGACGATGGAGGAGCGGCTGGCGCTACGCGGACATGCGGCAAGCATTTCGCTGCGCGTCGTGCTGAGCGTGTGGAAGGACCTGCCGAAATACTGGGTGACGCTGCTGCGCTCCTCCTTCATCGGCTGCTGGCTCGGCATCACACCGGGCGGCGCGATCGCGGCGTCCTTCATGGGCTACAATCTCGCCAAGCGTTTTTCCAAGGATCCGGAGAGTTTTGGCAAGGGCCGGATCGAAGGCGTGTTTGCGCCGGAAACGGCGGCACATGCCTCCGGCACCGCGGCGCTGCTGCCGATGCTGGCGCTCGGCATTCCCGGCTCCGGCACCGCTGCGATCCTGCTCGGCGGCTTGATGGTGTGGGGGCTCAATCCGGGGCCGCTGCTGTTCGTCGAGCACAAGGACTTCGTCTGGGGCCTGATCGCGTCGATGTATCTCGGCAATGTCGTCGGCCTCGTGCTGGTGCTGACGACGGTGCCGATCTTCGCCTCGATCCTGCGCGTCCCGTTCGCCGCGGTGGCGCCGATGATCGTGGTGTCCTGCGCGATCGGCGCCTACGCGATCCAGAACGCCATGTTCGACATCTGGCTGATGCTCGGCTTCGGCGTCGTCGGCTACGTCTTCAAGAAGATCGGCATTCCCTTGGCGCCGTTCACCCTCGCGCTTGTCCTCGGCAACCGCGCCGAGGATGCCTTCCGCCTGTCGATGATCGGCTCCGGCGGTGACCTCAAGGTGTTCTGGTCGAACGGCCTGGTCGGCTCGATCACGACGCTGGCGATCGTGCTGCTGTTTTGGCCTGTGATCGACGGCTTGCTTGCTCGTGTCGGATTGACGCAGGCGGGCAAGCCGGTGCCGCGCTAGGCGTAATCGCCCCTGGGATTGAAATACATAGGGGTGATGTCGTCCTTTCGAGAACGCCCGGATGGTGCGCGCACGCCTTCCGCGCGCGACCGTGCGCTTGCATCCCGCAAACGACTGATCTTCGTTCGCACGACGCGGAGCGATGCGCTCTTCCCTGGTGTCGCGGCACCTGAGCGACTGTTTCGCGAACAGCTTCTGCGAGTCGAAAGCCCGGCGGTCACGCCGGGCTCTTGCGTTCTGGCGTGAGAACAGTCAGGCCCCGTGACGCTTTCTCGCACTTGTCAGCAACGTTAATCGGGATCACTATGCAAGCATAGATAGAAGTTTATTGATCTATTTTTTTGGAGGACGTCATGGCTATTGAACACTATCGAGCCCGGAAAGGCGCCGAGATTTCACACGCGGTCGCGGCCGCAGCCGCCGGAGGCTACACCATCGAAGTTCAGTTTCTGGGCGGACTGACGGATAAACAAAAGGCCGCTTTCAAGCTTGCGGCAAATCGTTGGACGCACGCCATCGTCGGAGATTTGCCTGACGTCACGGTCGGTGGCGAAAGGATCAACAATCTTCGTATCACGGCGCAGGGCACTGACATCGACGGTCTCGGCAATGTTCTCGGCCAGGCGGGGCCGAACCGCTTGCGCCCAAAGAATGCGGGGGCCGCTGCGTTCCTGCCGGCGACAGGCGACATGCAATTCGACACGGCCGATCTCGCTGCCATGGAGGCCGATGGCACCCTGAACGACGTCATCACACACGAGATGGGGCATGTGATCGGTATCGGCACGATCTGGACGAACAAGAAATTGTTGAAAGGCACCCACACCAACAATCCGACATTCAACGGTGCCAACGCCATGCGCGAATACGGCAAGCTTCGCGGTTCCGCGACGCCGCTGCCTGTGCCCGTCGAAAACACCGGTGGTGAAGGGACGGTGGACTCGCATTGGCGCGACACTGTGTTCGGCGCAGAGTTGATGACCGGTTTCGTCAATGAAGGCGGCAATCCGATGAGCCGGTTGACGATCGCCAGCTTGCAGGATCTCGGCTATCAGGTGAATATGGAGGTTGCCCAAGCGTATCACCTGCCTGATCATCTCCATATGGCCGAGGCGGGACTTGCTGCCGCGCATGCCGAAAAGGCAAGAGGCATCGTGCTCCGGCGGATTCCAATCACGTTGCCCGAGGAAAGCCTCGGCGCTTAGGCCAAGGCTTTGCGGTCAAGGCTTTGCGGTCAAGGCCTTGCGGTCAAGGCCTTGCGGTCAAGGCTTTGCCGAGCAAGGCTCCTGGCGAAATTCAGGGGGGATCATGGAGGGCATGAAGCGACCGGAAGCGATTGTGCTTCCAGATTCGTCACTGATCCCGTCGGACTGCCTGATCTCGCCGCCGCCCAACCAGTTCACCCACGAGGTGGCGACATCGCAGCCATTCTATGCCTCGCGTGGCCTGCCGAGCGGACCACCGGCCGGACAATTCGAGGCGGGAGCCAAGGTCGTTCTGCTCTATCATGATGGCGGAGAGCTTTGTCGGGTTGTCGACGCGGCCGGCCACTATGTCGACACGCGCTTCGACGGGTTGCGCAAGATCTAAAGCATGATCCGGAAAAGTGCGAAGCGGTTTTCCGAAAAGATCATGCTCAAACAACAACCTAAAGCGCGATGATGATTCATCCTGATCATCGCGCTTTAGACGACTGCGCAAGCAGTTGTTGCCAGGCCGATCGTGATGTCCACGACGACGCGGATTCGAAAGGCCGGCCGTCGAGACGCGGCCGTTCTTTCACACCACCTTGGCGTCCCGGAGCTTGGCGATCTCGTCGGCGCCGAAGCCGAACTCCTTCAGCACCTCGTCGGTCTGCTCGCCGAACTCCGGCGGCCGCGCCACCATCCTGCTCGGTGTGCGCGACAGCGTCACGGGCTGGCCGACCAGGCGGATGTCGCGATCCTCGTCGTTCGGCACCTCCTGCGCGATGCCGAGATGCTTGACCTGCGCGTCCTCGAACATCTGGTCGATGGCGTAGATCGGCCCGCAGGGCACGCCGGCCTCGTTGAGCTCCCGGACCCAGGTCTCGGTCGACTTCGTCAAGGTACGCTTCTCGATCTCGGCGTTGAGCGCGTCGCGGTTCTTGGAGCGCGCCGGCGCAGTCGTATAATCAGGATGGCTGTAGAGTTCCGGCGCGCCGATCGCCTGCGCGCAGCGCTCCCAGATCCGGCCGCCCGTGGTGGCGATGTTGATGTAGCCGTCCGAGGTCCTGAACACGCCGGTCGGAATGCTGGTCGGGTGGTTGTTGCCGGCCTGTTTGGCCACTTCCTTCTCCATCAGCCAGCGTGCGGCCTGGAAGTCGAGCATGAAGATCTGGGCCTGCAGCAGCGAGGTCTGCACCCACTGGCCCTTGCCCGAGACCTCGCGCTCCAGCAGCGCGGTGAGGATGCCCATGGCACAGAACAGGCCCGCCGTGAGGTCGGCGACGGGAATGCCGACCCGCATCGGGCCCTCGCCGGGCGCCCCCGTGATCGACATCAGCCCGCCCATGCCTTGCGCGATCTGATCGAAGCCCGGCCGCTTGTGATAGGGCCCGTCCTGGCCGAAGCCGGAGATGCTGCCATAGACGATGCGCGGATTGATCTTGGCAAGGCTCTCATAGTCGATACCGAGCTTCTTCTTCACGTCGGGCCGGAAATTCTCCACCACCACGTCGGCCTTGGCGGCGAGGCGCTTGAACACGGCAAGCCCGCGCTCGTCCTTCAGGTTCAGCGTCATCGCCCGCTTGTTGCGATGCAAATTCTGGAAATCGGACCCCCGTCGCGGCCCGCCCGGCTGCTCGCCACCGGAATCCTCGGTCAGCGCGTCGATCTTGATCACGGTGGCGCCCCAGTCCGCGAGCTGCCGCACGCAGGTGGGCCCGGATCGGACGCGGGTCAGATCGAGCACGGTGAAGCGCGACAGGGCTTCGGAGGCATGCGGAAAGGGCATCTTGGAAGGCTCCGGGACAGATTTCGGGCCTACCATAGTGCCGAAAGACCACGCGGCAAGGCATCGCGCGGCAGGTCTGGGCCGCGCGGATGCCGCCTGTCGAAATGCAAGGCCTGAGGCGGCGCGGCGCGAACGATCAGCGCGGCAGCTGCTTCAGCTCGGCACGCGCCTTCTCGGCCAGCGGATCGTCGCCGTGACGCGCGATGAAGAGCTCGAACGCCTCCCGCGTGCCCTGCCGGCGGGCGAGCTCGTATTCCCGTGCCACCGTAGCGGAAGGGTCGCGGGCCATCGGAACGGAGGGGGAGGGTCCCGCCATCCTGCTTTCCTTGCCGCTTTCCTTGCCGCCGTCCTTGCGGCTTTCATCCGCATTGGCTTTGCCGACCATGGCAGGCTGTTCTCCGACGGGCAGACGATCCGGCCCCGCCAACACCGCCAGGACGCCGAGGACACCGGCCGAAAATGGACCTGGTTTCATGATTTCCCTTGCAAATCATACCGGTAGGCGGAACCTGCGTCCTGCCCAAGACCCGTATGATTACGGAATTTGATGGCTAACAGGGCCTTATGGAAGGGGGCCGGGCGCCACGCCAAATTTTAACCAAACGTGTCACTCTCAAGCTAAAATTACGTGCCCCGCTGCGAATCGCGCGCGGTTGCCCAGGAGAGTCCATTGGCCACCTCTGTCACCGTCAGTGCCACCAACAACGCAGACATTGACGGCCTGCTGTCGGGCTACAAATGGACCGGCACGATCAGCTACAGCTTTCCCGACTCGCCCAGCGACTACTCCAGTCCTTACTCCGGCGGCAACAGTGAGCCGACATTGTCTGGCTTCGCCTCGGCGCCAAGCCAGATGCAGGCGGCGATCACTTACGCGATCGGGCTGATCCAGAGCTATACCAACGCCACGATCCAGTACGCGGGGACCAACGGCGCCGACATCATGATCGCGCAGTCGCCGAAGCCCAATCCGACCTCCTACGCCTATTACCCCGGCAACTATGCGGCCGGCGGCGACGTCTGGTTCGGCACCCACTACGACTACACTCAGGCCAAGCTCGGCGATTACTTTTTCACGACCGCGCTGCACGAGCTCGGCCACGCCTTCGGCCTCAAGCACAGCAATGAGACCGGCGGCCCCGCCAATGTCGCGGTGCCGAGCGCGCATGACGACAGCGAATACACCGTCATGAGCTATCGCAGTTATGTCGGCGCCTCGGCGACCGCCGGCTACAGCAACGAAGCCTATGGATATCCGCAGACCTACATGGCCAACGATATCCTCGCGCTGCAGACGATGTACGGGGCCAACTACACGACCCAGGGCGGGACCACCGTCTACACCTGGAGTCCGACCACGGGTCAGGAGTTCATCAACGGCGTCGGCCAGCCGGCAGATAATGACGGCGCCGGCGGATCGGCCAACCGCATCTACGAGACGGTCTGGGACGGCGGCGGCGTCGATACTTACGATTTGTCGAACTACACGACGAACCTCAGCATCAATCTCAATCCCGGCGCATCGTCGCTGTTTTCGGCCGTGCAACTCGCCAATCTCGGCGACAACCAAAATCTCGGCTACGACCATTATGCGTCGGGCAACGTCTACAACGCCTATCTCTACAATAACGACGCGCGTTCCTACATCGACAACGCCACTGGCGGTTCCGGCAACGACACGATCCTCGGCAACGCCATCGCCAACGTGCTGAACGGCGGCTCGGGCAACGATACGATCACCGGCGGCGGCGGCAATGACACCATCATCGGCGGCTCGGGCACCGACATTGCGGTGTTTTCGGGCAACCGCAGCAGCTATCTGATCTCCTACAACGCGACGACCCAGACCTTCACGCTCGTCGATGAGCGTGGGCTTTCGCCTGACGGCACCGATACCGTCACGGGTGTCGAATCCTTCCAATTTGCGGATCAGACGCTCTCGAGCGCGACGCTCGCCAGCAGCGGGCCCTATCTGATCGAATCCGCAGGCGCCACTTCGCTGGTTCAGGGCAGCGGCATTTACCTCCTCGGCGTGGGCGGGCTCGTGCTTCTGAAAGGCGGCGCGCCGGTTGCGGTCGGCGCCTACGGTGCCTGGGCGCCTATCGGGGCCGAGGCAGTCGCGGGCGGTTACGACATCGCCTGGAAGAACTCGGCGAGCGGCCTCTACTCGTTCTGGAGCACGGACACCAACGCCAACTTCACGTCCTATCTCACGACCGACCTTCCAGGCAAGAGCACGATCGTGGAGTCCTACGAGACGATCTTCCAGCAGGATTTCAACGGCGACGGCGTCATTGGCGTCCCCACGACGACGATCGAGACGATCGGCTTGACCAGCCTTGTGCTGTTCGGAACCACCTATGAGCTGAACGACACCACCACCGGGACGGGCCCTGTGCTGAAGTCCGGCGGTTCAGCCGTGGAGGCCGGCAATTATGGCGCCTGGACCCCGGTCGGCGCGGAGCAGGTCTCGGGCGGCTATGACATCGCCTGGAAGAACGCGACCAGCGGGCTGTTCTCGTTCTGGAGTACCGACACCAACGGCAATTACACGTCGAACCTCACCTCGGACCTCCAGGGTGTGAGCACCACGGTAGAGACGTTCGAGACAACGTTTCATCAGGACTTCAACGGCGACGGCACGATCGGCATTCCCACTGTCACCATCGAGACGGCGGGATCGACCAGCCTGGTCCAGGTCGGGTCGAACTACCACCTGAACAGCATCAGCAGCGGCACCGGTCCTGTTCTGAAATCGGGCGGCAATCCGATCTCTGCCGGTAATTACGGCGCCTGGTCACCGATCGCCGCCGAACAGGTCGCGGGCGGCGGTTACGATGTCGCCTGGAAGAATTCCTCCAACGGACATTTTTCGTTCTGGAGCACGGATTCGAGCGGCAACTTTCTCTCCGATCTCACCCCGGAGGTGCTGGGCAACAGCACGACCGTGCAGACGCTGGAGGCGACGTTTCAGCAGGATCTCAACGGTGACGGCACGATCGGCGTCACGATCGAGTCGGCCGGCTCGACCAGCCTGGGCCAGGTTGGCACCACGTATTATCTCAACAATATCAGCACCGGCACCGGGCCCACGCTGAAGTCTTCGGGGATCGCGATTGTCGCCGGCAATTACGGGGCCTGGGCGCCGATCGCGGCGGAGCAGGTTGCGGGCGGCGGCTATGACATCGCGTGGAAGAATTCGTCGAGCGGGCTCTATTCGTTCTGGAGCACTGATTCGAACGGCAATTTTGTCTCGAACCTCACCTCCGATTTGACCGGAAGCAACCCCGCCGTGAAGTCCTATGAGGCGGTATTCCACCAGGACCTCAATGGTGACGGCGCCGTGGGCGCAGCGCCGCCAGCGACTGCGGAGCTCGCGACCGCCGGTAGCAGCTTCGTTTTCAATTTCAGCCAGGGTGCAACCACACTGTCCAATTCTTCTGAGCTGCCGGATTCTATGCCGCTGCCAGCCAATCTGCAGGCCGCCTCAGAGCAGGGGACTCTCGCCGCGCCGGTGGAGAGCCACGCCCCGGTTGTGATCGACGCTCTGGCTGACTTTCTTCACAACCTGCACAGCGCCGGTTTCATGCTCGGCTGACGGCGTGGATCGCGTCGCGTCCAAACGACGCAGCTCGGCGCGGTCATTTCTGTCACAGCTTGCGTGTAACGTCGCAATCGTGGGGCTTGCACGACACTCGTACGATCCGTTGGTGCCGACTGCCACCATGGACTATGTTCGAGACGTCGCGGGCAAGTCCCGGAAGATAAAAAAAGCACGTCAAATTGAACCTTGCCTGACCCGGCGCGACCACTAGAAGATCCGCGGTCCGTCGCGCAACAGTTGCGCGATGGGGAAGTGCCAAGAAGTCTGCATCCGTTTTTCCCAGTAGCGTTGCGTACCCAATAGAATTTCAATACGAAGGCCTTATTTGCGAGGCCTTATTTGCGAGCGCCCAAAGCGGCGGGGGGAGTTTCAGCGAAACCTGGAAAGTGATGCCGTAGGGCTGCGCGACGCGCAGGCTAGGGCAGCGAAGACTTGTGCATGGCAACTAGCTGCCGATTTCAGCTTAATTTGGGAGGAAGAAATGCGTCGAATTGCACTCTGGGCCCTGATTGCAGGATTGTTCGTAACATTGATTGCGTCGCAACCGGCTCACGCCCAAGCCACCAGAACCTGGGTTTCCGGCGTGGGCGATGACGCCAACCCGTGCAGCCGCACCGCGCCCTGCAAGACCTTTGCCGGTGCGATCTCGAAGACGGCGGCGGGTGGTGAAATCAACTGTCTCGATCCCGCGGGCTACGGCGCGGTGACCATTGTCAAGGCGATCTCGATCTACTGCGAAGGCGTCGTCGGGAGCATTCTGGCGTCGGGCACCAACGGCATCAACGTCAATGCCGCGGCGACCGATCATGTCGTGCTTCGCGGTCTGGACATCGAAGGTGGCGGTACCGGTCTCAAGGGCATCAATGTCCTGCAGGCGGCCTCGGTGGTCATCGAGCATTGCTTCATCAGGGACTTCAACAGCGCAGGCGGCGTCGGAATCTTCGTCAACCCGTCGAACTTCAACTCGATGCTCATGATCCGCGACAGCGTGATCTCGCACAACGGCACCGCGGCCGACGGCGCCGGCGTTCAGATCAACACGAACGGCGGCAGCTCCCGCGCCACGATCAACAACACGGCCATCAACAAGAACTTCGTCGGGCTGAACGTGCTGGGGACCTCCAACGTCCAGGTCAACAACAGCAACATCTCGGAGAATCTGAGCACTGGCTTCGCCTTGAGCGGTGCCGCCTCGGCGCGCATCGGCCGGTCGATGATCGTCAACAATCTCGGAGCGGCGACCTCCGGCAGCGTGCTGTCGTATCTGGACAACGAGATCAACGGCAACGCCCCCGACACGACGCCGGGAACCGCAGGCGGGTATCACTAGCTCCGTGCGTCCCGAGGAATCTTCTGCATGACGACAGGGAATTTTTTCAGTTCAATTTTGGAGGTTCAAAATGCGTCGCATTGCTCTATGGGCTCTCATGGCGGGACTGCTCTTACCGTTCGCCACGTCGCAATCGGCTCACGCCCAGGCGACCCGGACCTGGGTTTCGGGCGTCGGCGATGACGTCAATCCCTGCAGCCGCACCGCACCGTGCAAGACCTTCGCCGGCGCGATCTCGAAGACGGCGGCGGGCGGCGAGATCAACTGTCTCGATTCCGCAGGCTTCGGCACGCTCACCATTACCAAGGCGATCTCGATCTACTGCGAAGGCACGGTCGGCGGCGTGCTGGCCGCCGGAACCACGGGCTTCATCGTCAACGCCGCCGCGACGGATCACGTCGTGCTGCGCGGCCTTGACATCGACGGCGCCGGAACCGGGATCAAGGGCGTCAACGTCCTGCAGGCTGCATCCGTCCTCATCGAGCATTGCTTCATCAGGAACTTCAACAGCGCAGGCGGCGTCGGAATCTTCGTCAACCCGTCGAACTTCAACTCGATGCTCATGATCCGCGACAGCGTGATCTCGCACAACGGCACCGCGGCCGACGGCGCCGGCGTTCAGATCAACACGAATGGCGGCAGCTCGCGGTCCACGATCAACAACACGGCCATCCACAAGAACTTCATCGGGCTGAACGTGCTGGGGACCTCCAACGTCCAGGTCAACAACAGCAACATCTCGGAGAATCTGAGCACGGGCTTCGCTTTGAGCGGTGCCGCCTCGGGGCGCATCGGCCGGTCGATGATCGTCAACAATCTGGGGGCAGCGACCTCCGGCACCGTGCTGTCGTATCTGGACAACCAGATCAACGGCAACGCCCCCGACACGACGCCGGGCACCGCCGGCGGATATCACTAGGCCTGGTCCAATCGACGAGCTCCGGGCGCGATGCGCCCGGAGCTTTTTTGTGCCCGTCACCCGCTATGGATTTCGGGATACCCACCGACTAATCTGGCAGCACATGCAAGGAGAGCCGGTGGGATGGAGACCCTCGACAGCCAGGATCCGGGGTATTGCCGCGCGGAGCCGCAGGGATCAATGCGCGGCTTTTCGCGACGGGCGGGATGGGGGTGCACCGTCATTCTCGTGCTGCTCGTGACGCTGACGCCCGCAATCCCGGCACATGCCCAGTCGTTCCGCCAGGGCGTCTCTGCCTTTCAGCGCCAGGACTATGTGACGGCTTCGCGCATCTTCATCCCGCTCGCCGAGCGGGGCAATGCGGCTGCGCAGTCCTATCTCGGCTTCCTGTTCGAGACCGGCCGCGGCGTGCCGCAGAACTACACGGAAGCCGCGATGTGGTACCGGCGGGCGGCTGAGCAGGGCGACAGCCGCGCCCAATATTCCCTGGGCCTGCTCTATGACCGCGGCTTCGGCGTACCTCGGGACATCGTGGAGGCCTCGAAATGGCTGAACCTGTCGACGGCCGCAGCGCCGCGGCCGGCGCGCGAGGCGCGGGCCCGGATCCGCGATGCCGTCACCACCAAGATGACGCGCGGAGAGGTCGCCCAGGCCCGCCTGCGTGCGCTGGAATGGGCGCCGAGCCGCGAGCACTGATCCCCGGCACCTGACGAAAGGCGCGCTATCGGCCGCGCTCGGTACGAGGGCGGTGGGCTATCGCCAGGATGACATCATGCCGGTGTTTTGCCCGACGAGTCAAAGGGCTTTGTAAAATCCGAAAGCGTTTGTTTGCCGGCACTCAAGTCATTGATATCGTTGACCCCATCTACTGTGCATGGGGTTGTTTTCGCGTTTTTTTGCAGAGCGCGCCTCGGGATGACGCTTGACCGGATCATCCTAAAGCATGATCCGGAAAAGTGCGAAGCGGTTTTCCGAAAAGATCATGCTCAAACAACAACCTAAAGCGCGATGATGATTCATCCTCATCTCATCGCGCTTTAGCCCGGCCAGCCGCCGAGCCAGTGGGTGTACCAGCTCTCGCCCAACCAGCCGATCCAGATCGCCGGCGCCAGGAATAGCCCGAACGGCAGGAATGCCGTGGCGCGGAGCCGCTCTCTTCGCAGCGCAGCACTGGCGACATAGGCGCCGATCGCGAGCAGCGCCGCAAGCTCGATCACCGCGGCCACGGTCGCGAGATCGAGCCAGGCGCCGCAGACCGCGGCGAGCTTGACGTCGCCGAGCCCGAGCCCGTCGCGGCCGCGCCAGCGCCGGTAGAGCAGCATCAGCAGCAGCAGCGGGAGTGCGACAGAACCGGCGCGGACAACCGCCCAGAGCAGCGCCTCGGCGCCCGTCTCCAGCGCGAACGCGCCGGCGCGCAGCAAAGCGAGCGCGAAGGCCGCGCCCGTCAGCTCGTTCGGAATGAGATAATGACGGGCATCGTTCGTCGCGACTGCGAGCATCAGGGCGGCGAGGAACGCACCGTACAGGCCCTCCGCCCCCGGCGCGGCGAGGAGGCTTGCGAACACACCTAGCAGCAGCGCGAGGCTGAGCGCGAGCGGAGGGCCCGCCCCGTCATTCGCGGCCTGATCCATCACGCCGTCAGCGCGCCGCCTTGGGCGGGCTCACGGTGACCACGGGATTGCTGGTGCCGACCAGGCGGCTGTTCATCTTGCTGCGCATTTCCTCGGCGATGACATGCGCATCGACGCCGTCCTTGATGACGGTCGGGCGGATGAACAGGATCAGCTCGGTACGGGCACGCGCGGTGGTCTGATGCGAGAAGGCATCGCCCACGCCGGGAATGGAATCCAGGATCGGCAGGCCCTGGCGCTGCCTGTTCTCGGTCTCGCTGATCAGGCCGGCGAGCAGCACGGTCTGCCCGCTGGTCACCGCGATCGAGCTCTTCACCCGGCGCTGCGAAATCGTCGGCGTCAGCGAGTTGGCGCTGCCGGCGGCCACGCTCGAGATTTCCTGCTCGATGTCGAGCACGACATTGCCGTTGGCGTTGGCGCGCGGCAGCACGCGCAGGATGATGCCGGTGTTCTTGTAGTCGATGGTGTTGACCACGGTGTTGTTGGCGGTCAGCACGGTCGCGGTGCCGGTCGAGAACGGCACCTGGTCGCCGACCTGAAGGGTCGCCGCCTGGTTGTCCAGCACCACGAGCGAAGGGTTCGACAGCACCTTGACGTTGGTGACGCCGTGCAGCGCATCGAGCACGACGCGCGGCGAGTTCTCGGCGCCGATCAGGAAGTTGAAGCCCGGCAGCGCGCGGCCGAGCAGCGCGCCCGCCGCGGCGTTGACCGCGTTGCTCGTCCCCTCGATGTTGCTGCCGATGGTGCTCGAATTGCTGATGCCCGAGATGGTGTTGGAGATCGAGCCCTGCTTGCTGGCAAGGAAGAACTGCACGCCGTAGTTCAACTGGTCGTTCAGCGTCACCTCGGCAATCGTCGCTTCGATCGCGATCTGGCGCTGCGGCCGGTCGATCTGCCGGATCGTCTGCTCGACGACACGTTGCGAGTCCGCGTTGGCATAGACCAGCACCGCGTTGTTGGTGACGTCGGCGGTGATCCGCACGTTCTGGAGGATCGCATTGGTGGCGGGCTTCGCGCCCGAGCCGAGCAGCGAACCGGAGCCGTTGTCCTGGCCGGGGATGCCGGCCGCCGCGGGGGCGGGACGCGCGCCCAGCGACGAGCCGGGAGCACCGGTGACCGGGGTCGCGGCGCCCGCGGCCGCGGTCGGAAGTGCGCTGAGCGAGGCGATCGGGTTGGTCCCGGACGAGGACGTCGCGATGCCCGAGCCGGGCGAGATCTGGCTCGCGGAATTGTCGAGCGAGGAGCTGCTGGTGGCGCTCTGGCTGAACAGGATCTCGTTCAGCAGCGCCACCACCGCTTTGGAATTGCCATAGCGCAGCGGATAGGATTTCAGGTTCAGGCCATCCGTGTCGGAGCGGTCGAGCCGCGCGATCCACACCTGCGCGCGCTTGAGGTATTCCGGCTTCTGGCTGACGACCAGGATCGAGTTGAGGCGGCCGATGGGTTGGAATTTCACCACGCTCTGGCTCAGGCCGCCTTCGCCCGAATCCATGATCTTTTCCATCTCGGAGATCAGCGGCTCGGGCGTGGAGTTGCGCACCGGGAAGATGCCGACCGATTGCCCGCGCATCCAGTCGGCGTCGAAGGAGAGGATGGTGTCGACCGCGGTCGCCCGGTCGGTACCGCTGCCGCTGACCATCAGCGTGTTGCGGGCACTGTCGGGACGCATGGTCGAGGCCTTCACGCCGAAGGCATCGAGCAGCTTGAAGATGTTCTGGGCCGAGACATAGCGCAGCGGCACCACCGTGATGCCCTGGCCGGCTGCGGCATTGGCGGAGCGATCGATGCCGCCGGGACCGGCTTCCGGCGCCGGCAGTAGGCGGTAGCCGGTGCGGTCGCGTACCAGCGCCACGCCGGACATGCGCAGCGCGTTCTCCAGCACGTAGATCGCGTCTGCCTTGGGGACCGGGCGCACCGAGGCAAGCGTGACTGTCCCCTGCACGCGGGGGTCGATCGTGTAGCCGACGTTGAGTACGTCACCAAGGATGACCTTTGCGACGGTGGCGACCGGCGCGTTCTCGAAATTGAGGTCGTAGCCGCTGCCGCCGCCGTCATCGCGCTCGGCAATCGCGCCGCCTTGCGGCGTTGCACCATCGCTGAGGTAGATCGCGGGCCTCGACGCCTTCGCCTGCGCAATACCGCTTGCCCCCGCATCCGCAGGTTGTCGCGGCTGAAGATCGAGGGAGCGGACCTTGTCGGCGATGTCCTGCGCGCGCGGATCCTTGGGATCCGCCTCGATCGACTGGTCGGCAGTGACGATGCAGGCCGTGAGCAGGAAGGTGGACGACAACAGAACGAACGTTCCAGTCAACGCTGAGCGAAGGCGCAAAAGCGGCTGGACCACTTCAAACAAAATACGCCTACCAACTCTGAGTGTGACAGAAATATGCATCCGATCCCCCTTGGTTCGGACGCGCAATAATTTGCGCCACGATTATGTTTTTGCTAAGTAATAAGTCAAGGGCAAAGGGCCTTCCTTAACCCGCCGAAGTTGTTGCATTCAGGTAACAAGGTCAACGCTGTGAATGCGATGCGCGACCGCTCCGCAGATAGCTTCCGGCAGCACCTCCTGGAAAAGTACTCACTGCCGCCGCGGGCGCATGCCCATGCCCAATCTCATGCCGACAAATCAGCCAATCCGGCGATCACGCGCCCTTTGCGCGAATTGTGGGAGGCCACCGATCTTTCCGCAGCCGAGTTCGCCGATGAAGTGTCCGATCATTTCGGCCTGCCGCGGCTGAGCCTTCCGCAGCTGCTCGCGGCCACGCCTCGCCTCGACGGCTTTTCGCGCCGCTTTCTGCGCGAATCCACCATCTTCCCCTTCAGTGCCTCGAATGTCAGTGCCTCGAATGATTTTTTTCGGCTGGCTGTTGCCGACCCCTCGGACACGGCGGCGATTCGCGCCGCCGAAATCGTGTTCGGAACGCCGGTCGACGTCGTCGTGGCGTCATATGAGGACATTACGACGGTCCTCGATCAACGGGCCGAGGCCGACGACGCAAATGCCGATCGAAGCGGCAGGATCGTTGCGCAGCAGTCCGACGACGACATCGAGAGCCTGCGCGATCTCGCCAGCGGCGCGCCGGTGGTGCGCGCGCTCAACGATCTCCTGGAGCGCGCGGTGGACTTGCGTGCCAGCGACATTCACGTCGAGCCGTTCCGTGCCGGGCTCGTGGTGCGCATGCGCGTCGACGGTTTGCTACGCGCGCTGCCGTCGCCGCACGGCATCCCGCCGCAGGCGCTGATCTCGCGCATCAAGATTCTCGCCAGCCTTAACATCGCCGAGCGGCGTCTGCCGCAGGACGGCGCGGCGCGCGTGCGGGTCGGGCGAAGCGAGCTCGACGTCCGCGTCGCGACCATGCCGACGCAGCATGGCGAGAGCGCCGTCATCCGCCTGTTGCCGCGCGACCGCGGCCTGCTGGAGATGAGCAAGCTCGGGCTCGCCGCGCGCGACGAGAGCGCGATGACGCGGCTGCTCGCGATGCCGCACGGCATGATCGTGGTCACCGGCCCGACCGGCAGCGGCAAGACCACGACGCTTGCGACCATGCTGTCGATCCTCAACGAGCCGACGCGCAAAATTCTTACCATCGAGGATCCCGTCGAGTACGAAATCGCCGGCATCAACCAGTCCCAGGTCAAGCCGTCGATCGGGCTGACGTTTGCCTCGGCGATGCGCGCCTTCGTGCGCCAGGACCCCGACGTGATCATGGTTGGCGAGGTCCGCGACGCCGAGACCGCGCATATCGCGATCCATGCGGCGCTGACCGGCCACCTCGTGCTGACGACGTTGCACACCGAGACGGCCGCGGCGGCCGTGCCGCGCCTGATTGATCTCGGCATCGAGGGATTCCTGCTGAAGTCCACGCTACGCGCCGTGGTGGCGCAGCGCCTGGTGCGCGTGCTCTGCGACCGTTGCAAGGTGCCGCACGCGCTGACCGAGGCCGATCTTGCCAGGGATCCGCGCTTTGCGGTGATCGGTTTCAAGTACGGCGAGGTCGTGCACGAGGCCGGCGGCTGCGAACGCTGCGGCGGCACCGGCTATCGCGGCCGCAACGGCGTGTTCGAAATCCTCGAGATGTCCGACGAGGTGCGCACGCTGATCGGCCCGCAGACCGACTCCCACTCGATCGATGCCGCCGCGATGCGCGGCGGCATGACGACGATGCTGGAGGACGCGGTCGCCAAATGCCGGGTCGGGATGACGACGGTGCCCGAGGTCTTCCGCGTCACGACAGTGCGTTAGAAATCATGCCGAATTATCGTTACCGCGCGCTCAATGCCAACGGCGAACTGGTCTCCGGCGCCATCGCCGCGCCCGCGCCCGGCGACGTCGCGCAGCGGATCGAGCGGCTTGGCCTGGTGCTAGTCGACAACGTCACGCCGGAGGAGGGCGGTGCGACGGGCAGTGTGTTCAGCCTGTTCAACAGGCCGAAGCCGGAAGACGTCACCATCCTCACCCGCGATCTCGCGCTGTTGTTGCGCGCCGGCGCCCGCATCAACGACGGATTGGAGCTGCTCGCGGCCGATCCCGATCTCGGCCGGCTGCGCCCGGTCGTTGCCGACATCCGTTCGCGCGTCGTCTCGGGCGAGAGCTTTGCCGAGGCGCTGGCGCGGCACGAAGGGCTGTTTCCGCCGATGTATATCGCGCTGGTGCGGGTCGGTGAGGCCTCCGGCTCGCTGGACCAGGTTCTGGAAGTGCTGGCCGGCGAACGCGCGCGCAGCGAGGCCTTGCGGCGCCGGCTGTCGGATGCAATCCGCTACCCGCTGTTCGTGCTCGGCGCGGCCGGCTGCGTGCTGCTATTCTTCCTCACCTTCGTGCTGCCGCAGTTCGCCAGCGTGTTGCAGGATTTCGGCGCCAAGGTCGATCCGATCGTCGGAATCTTCCTCAACATCTCGACGTTCCTGCGCGGCAATTCCGATGCGGTGCTGGCCGGGCTTGCGGCCACCATCGCAGCTGTGTGGCTCCTGCTGCGGCAGGAGCGTGTCCGCCGCGGCCTCACCAATGCGATCACGCGGCTGCCGGCGATCCGCAACGTGATGCGCGCATACCGCACCGCGCTGTTCTGCCGCAATCTCGGCCTGCTGCTCGGCAGCGGCGTCAATCTCACCACCACGCTGCGCATCCTGATCGACATGATGGCGACGACCGGCCCGTCCGCGGTCTGGAGCGATGCCGCCGACCGCGTTCGGCATGGTTCAAAACTCTCCGACGCGCTGGCCGAGACGGAGGCGCTGCCGGCGATGGCGGTGCGCATGCTTCGGCTCGGCGACGAGACCGGACAATTGCCGATGCTGTCCGGACGCGTTGCGGAGTTCTACGAGGTCAAGTTGCAGCGCACGCTGGACCGCGCCGTCGGGATCGCGGGACCGGCGGCGATCATCGCGATCTCGCTGGTGGTCGGCGGCCTGATCACGTCGGTAATGACGGCGCTGATGTCGGTGAGCCAGATCGTCGGTTAGGCCAGGTATTGTTGGGCCAGGTATTGTTAGGCCGAGTATTGTTAGGTAACGGGAGAGGCTTGAAGTGACCAAACATCCATCGTTGAGGCGCGGCCGTCGGCGCGCAGGCCGTGGGGAGGCGGGCTTCACCCTCGTCGAGATGCTGGTCGTCATCACCATCATCGGAATGATCATGGCGCTGGTCGGCCCGCGGGTGCTGAACTATCTCAGCGAGTCCAAGGCGAAGGCGGCGAAGATCCAGATCGAGAGTTTTTCCAGCGCGCTCGATCTCTATTATCTCGATCTCGGGCGCTATCCGACATCCAATGAAGGTCTCGCGGCGCTGACCCGCAATACCAGCCAGGCCGGCTGGAACGGGCCTTATTTGCGCGGCGGCGTGGTGCCGAGCGATCCCTGGGGGCACATCTATGTCTATCGCTCGCCGGGCGCGAGCACACCCTACGAGATCGTCTCGCTCGGATCGGACGGTCAGGAAGGCGGCAGTGGAACGGCAGCCGACATTGTCAGCGGCGCGCGCTGAGGACATCTGCGATGCGCGCGGCTTCGCGCTGATCGAGATCCTGTGCGTGCTCGCGATCATCGGCCTGCTCGCGGCGATCATCCTGCCGGCGGTTCCGCGCACGACGACGCGGGCGAAGTTGGAAAGCTACGCGGTCGAGATCGCCGCGCTGCTGAAGGCCGATCGCAACGCGGCACTGCGCCGGGAAGTCAGGGTGGCAACCCAGGTGGATGCGGAGGCGCGCGCGATCCGTTCCGGCGTCACCGGTCGGACCATCCGCCTGCCGGGCGACGTCGTCGTGCAGGCGATGCTGGCCTCGCGCTGTGCCGACCGCGCGACGGGGCGGTCGATCGATTTCTTTCCGTCGGGCATGTCGTGCGGCGGGGTGATCGCGCTGGCGCGCCCGGGCATGGGCTATGAGGTGCGCGTCAACTGGTTGACCGGAGGCGTCGAGATTGTCCCGCAGAAGCTGCTCTGACGCCGCCGGCTTCACCCTGATCGAGGCGCTGGTCGCGCTCGCGATCATCGCGGTCGTGCTCGGGACGATCGGCTCGGTCATCGCCACGACGGTGAAAGGCACGCGGGCGATCGATCAGCATCTGGCACTCGCCGGCACTGCCGAGACCCTGCTTGCGGACCTGCCGGCGCGCTCCTTGCTGAAACCCGGCCGGCAGAGCGGCGAACTGGCCGGCAGCCGCTGGCGCGTCGACGTCGCGCCGATGAACGTGGCGGGCGGCGAATCCACCACCGACCGCTTCGTGCCGTTGGCCGTCAATCTGCGCCTCCAGCGCGCCGACGGCAGCGCGATTCAGATCACCACGGTGAAGCTGGTGCCGAGGGCAGCGCAATGAATGGCCTGGCAATGAAGCGCCTGCGCCGCGCGCTGGCAGACGAAGCAGGCTTCACCCTGCTCGAAGTGTTGCTCGCAACGCTGTTGATGACCGTCATCCTGGGGACACTGGCGACCGTGACGTCGCAATGGCTGCCGAACTGGAATCGCGGCATGGCGCGCGTGCAGCAGGCGGAGCGTCTCGCAACCGGCCTCGACCGCATCGTCGGCGACCTGTCGGTCGCCGAGCAGATGACGGTCAACAGCGATGCCAGGGCGCCGCTGTTCGACGGCGCCGAATTGTCGGTGACCTTCCTGCGCACGGCGCTCGGCCCGAGCGCGCGTCCGGGGCTCGAATTCATCCGCCTGATCGAGAAGGCCGACGCGCAGGGGCTCGCGCTGGTGCGCGAGCGCGCGCCGTTCCAGCCGATGCCGACCGACGGGCAGATCCGCTTCGTCGACCAGGTCGTGCTGATCCGCGCGCCATTCCGCGTGAGCTTCGCCTATGCCGGGCCGGATGGTCAGTGGCTGCCGACCTGGCGCGGCCAGGCGCAGCTGCCGGATCGCATTCGCATCACGGTACGCAACAGTGCCACCGGCCAGGTCCTCTCGGTCTCAGGCGCGGTGACCCCGCACATTACGGCCCCGGCCGAATGTGCGCGGGCGAAGAATCCGACGACCTGCGTGACGGCGCGCACGCGGCCGCAACAGGCGGAAAAAGAGGAGAAGCAGCTGTGAGCCGAGCGAGGCACGACCGTGCGAGGCTTCGTGACGGCCGCGGCTTCATCGTCGTTGCAGTGCTCTGGATACTGGCGGCGCTGGCTGCGCTCGCGCTGATCTACCTGACCTATGTCACCAACACCGCGATCACGGTCGCCGTCAACGCCGACCGGTTGCAGGCGGATGCGCTGGTGAACGCCGGGCTCGAACTCGCGGCCTACCGGCTGACGGCGCAGAACGAGGCCACGCGTGCGACCAGCGGCACCTTCAATGCCCGAGTCGGCGCCGGACGTGTCAGCGTCACCTTCCGGTCGGAGGCCGCGCGCATCGATCTCAACATGGCGCCGAAGCCGATCCTCGCAGGGCTGATGATGGCGCTCGGCGTCCCAGCGGCGGACGCGCCCGTTTATGCCGACCGGATCCTCGCCTGGCGCTCGTCGACGGAGCCCGGCCAGGACAATCCGGAGGATTCCTACTACCGCACGCTCGGCGCGTCCTATCTGCCGCGCCACGCACCGTTTCCGCACAGCGACGAGCTCTGGCTGGTGCGCGGCATTCCGGCCGCCGTCTTGGAACGCGCGCTGCCCTTCGTCACCGTGTTCAGCAACATGCGGACCGTGAACGTGCTCGACGCCGCGCCGCAGGTGGTGGCGGCACTGCCGGGCATGACGCCCGAGATGCTGCAACAGGTGCTGCGCGACCGCGCCGATCCCAACGTCGATCCGAAATCCCTGATCGGGCTCGCCGGTGCCACCAACGCGACGGTCGAGGGCTCGAAGGCGTACCGCCTGACGGTCGCGGTCGAGGCGCCGTCGCATCGGCGGAGCTCGGCCGAGATCGTCATCCTGCTTCTCGAAAGCGGCGATGAGCCGTATCGTGTATTGTCGTGGCACAACGCCTACGACGGCTCCGCCGGAAAGTCTCTGTGAGATGAGTTCGCTCAATTCCCTTCGCGCCATTGTCGATGCATGGACCGGCACGGTGGCCGGCACGGTCGTTGCCGGCCTGGAGCGGATGGTATCGCCGCGCGTGGTGCGGCTGGTCGAGACCGAGAGCGGCGTGTTCGCGCTCGATGCGGCGAAGTCGGAGAATGTCCCGAAGGAAATCGCATTCGAGGACGGCAGGTTCATTGGTGCCGATCTCGCGCAGATGGTCCGCGGCAGCCGCATCGAGATCGTGCTGCGGCCGACGCGTTTCCTGTTCCGTCCATTGGAGCTGCCGGCGCGCGCGGCCGATTTCCTGGACGGCATCGTGCGGGCGCAGATCGACCGGCTGACGCCCTGGAGCGCGAGCGAAGCCGTATTCGGTTGCAGCGTTCCGGTGGCGCATGGCAGCGAGAGCATCTCCACGGAGATCGCGGCGGCACCGCGCAGGTTGGCGATGAGCTATGTCGAGGCGGTGTCGCCCTTCCATCCGACCGCGATCGCGATCGCGACGGAGACGCCCGAGGGCGGGCGCATCAAGGTGTTCGAGCAAAGATCGCGCGGCGCGATCGACCCTGTGCGGCTGAGCCGGACGTTGCAAGCGGTGCTGGCTCTCGCTGCGGTCGCCGCGGTGATCGGATCGGTCGCAGCAAGCTACCTGGCCGACAGCCTCAGCGCGCAGGAGAGCGAGCTCGAACGGCAGATCACCCAGCGTCGCGCCGCGCTTCGCGGCAGCGACGGCGGCGAGCGCTCGCCGCTCGCGCTGCTCGAGCGCCGAAAGTACGAGACGCCGGCGAGCGTGATCGTGCTGGAATCGCTGAGCCGGCTGTTGCCGGACCACACCTATGTCACCGAGCTGCATCTGGCCGGCAACAAGGTCCAGATCGGCGGCATCACCCGCGATGCGCCCTCGCTGATCCCGTTGATCGAGCAGTCCCAGCATTTCACCCGCGCGACCTTCTACGCCCCGACGACACGTAGCCCGTCCGATCCCGGCGAACGCTTCCACATCGAGGCGCAGATCGAACCGAGGAACGCGCCATGAACAAGATCGTGAGCAGCGCCAAGGTCGCAAACGGAAATGCGGTTGGGCGGGCGCTCGCCGGCTCGCCCCTGATCGCGGTCACGCTCTATCTCGCGATCGCAGGCGGGCTGTTGCTGATGGCTGGGTTGTCGATCGCCGATGTCATCGCCCACCGCCAGGCGCTGGCGCAGACCTCCGACCTGCTCGACCAGCTGCGCGGCCGCAAGAGCGGCGCCAAGAACGCCGCGGCTCTATCGGCCGAGCATCCCGGCACGCCGTTCCTGGAAGGGCCGACCGTAACGGTCGCGGGCGCCAATCTGTTGCAGCGGGTTGCCGCCGCAGTCGCCGATGTCGGCGGCTCGGTCCAGTCCTCGCAGGTCGACGTCTCGGGCGCGCAGACCAAGGACGGTTTCGTCGGGCTCGTCGTCAGCTGCGAGCTGGAGCAGCCCGCGCTCCAGAAGCTGCTCTACGACCTCGAAGCCGGCATGCCGTTTCTGTTCATCGATCAGCTCGACGTCCAGGTGCCCCAGACCACGGCGCTGAGTGATGCCGGCGCCGGCCGCGTCAGGGTGATTTTGGGGGTCTCCGGCCAATGGCAGGCGGGGAGGTAGGCGGCCTCGTCAACTCGCCACGTCGACTCACCAGGCGTACTTGAACACGCCCTTGCCGGAATAGCTGGTGACGTTGCCGGAGAACTCGCCATCGAAGGTGCCGGCGATCGAGAAGCCGCTCAGCCATTTCATCTCGGCGCTGGCGCTGACGAGCGCGGAGTCGGCATCGACCCGGGCGCCGTTCACGACGAAGCTGGTGCCCGGCAGGGTCTGGAACAGCGCGGTGACGGCGCGGTTCGGATTGTAGTCGTGCGCCCAAGCGGCGCGACCGCGCAGCGTCAGCACGCCGTTCTGCATCGCGTACGACTTGTCGGTGCGCAGGCCGAGCTCGGAACGGGTGTCGGTCAGCGATTGCGAGGCGTAGTTCAGCGCGAACAGGCCGCCGCCATTGAGGCTGACTTCGGAGTAGTTGGGCAGGTTGAAGTTCGTCACCTGCGCCGCCGCATAGGGCGTGAGGCCGATCATCGGCGTCGCGAAGCGGTAGCCGCCCTCGAAGCGGGCCGAGAAGGTGTCGGCCTTGAAGCGGCCCTGAAGCTGGTCGAAGCCGGCGGGCGCCACGGTGCGGTTGGTGGTGACGTCATGCCAGCCATAGGCGAGCGCGGCCGAGACATAGGCCGGTCCGAAATTGTGCCGGCCATAGACGCCGGCCTGGAACAGGTCGGCTGAGCCCGAGCCCATCGCATTGGCAAGCGAGTAGCTCAGTCCACCGCCGCCGAGCGCGAAGCCGACCAGCGTGTCCACCGAGATCCTGTAGTCGGCGCCGGCCGCGCCGCCCCAGACCCGCGCGGTCAGGTCCTGCGAGCCGACCGGCGCATTGCCGCCGACTTGTGCCGAGCCGCCATAGCCGGCAGTCCAGAGGCTCCAGCGGCTGGCCGGCTGCAAGGAGAGCAGCGGCGCCTTGGTCGCCATTGCATAGGCCTCGCGCTCGCGCGCGTTGGCAGGACGCATGGACGCATAGGCGGCCGCGTCGTCGCTCTCGGCGAATTGCGCGACGCTGCCCGCCTTGGCGAAACCGCCCGAGCGGCCGATGACGGTCGGGTCGAGCATCAAATTGAGGAACTGGCCGTCGGCGTTGATCGCGGACTGGATGATGCCGGTGCCGAGCTCGCCCGAGGCCGTCGTCAGCCCCGCCGGCGTCAGTGCGGCGAAGGCTGCCGGAATGCCGCCGGTCGAGTTGAAAAAATTGGTCAGCGTGTTGGCGACGTTCTGCTGGTTGACATTGAGGCCGCCCGCCTGCGCGAAGTTGACGTTGACGTTGAGGAACACGTTGTTGGTGTCGTAGCTCAGCGTCGCGTTGAGCGTCGGCACGTTGGAGACGACAGTCGAATTGAAGCTGGTGCCGCCGAGGGTGCCGGTCGCGGACAGGATCTTGTACTGCTTCTGGACTGTACCCGAGGTGAAGTTCGCACTCACCGTCGCGTTGCCGAGCGTGGCTGCGCCAAGGACGTTGGTAAGGCTGGCGTTGGTGGAGGAGACCTGCACCAGATAGGTCGAGGCCGCGGTGAAGCTGAGGGGGCCGTTCACGGTCAGCGGTCCGAACGGGCTCGCGGCGCTGCCCGGCGCCAGTGTACCGCCGTTGACCGCGACATTGCCGACCGTGCCGGAGCCCGCGAGCGTGCCGCCGGCATTGACGGTGCTCGCGCTCACAATCGAGCCGTCGACCACGAGCTTGCCGCCGTTCACGGTGGTCACGCCGCTGTAGGTGTTGACGCCGGTCAGTGTCTGCGTGCCACCAGCCAGGGTGAGCCCGCCGCCGGCGCCGCCGTCGCCAATGACGCCGGCGAAGGTGCCGTTGCCGTTGGTGATGGTCAGCGTGTTGGCGCCGAGATTGACGTTGCCGGATCCCGACAGCGACTTGATCGAGGTGCCGCCGCTCAGGCCCGTGATGTCGAAGAAGCCGTTGGCGATGACGTTGCTCGAGGTCGCGATGCTGCCGTCGCCGCCGCCGAAACTGATGAGATCCAGCTCGCCGCCGCTCGCGATCGTCGTGGTGCCGGTATAGGTGTTCGTGCCGTAAAGCTGTTGCGTGGCGCCGTTGGCGATCGCAAGGTTGCCGCCGGTGCCGCCGGCGATGCCGCCATCCTGGATCACGCCACCGAAAAAGCTGCCGTTGGTGATCGTCAGCGTCTTCGATCCCAACGCGACGATGCCCTCACGCGCCAGGGAAAAGAGCCCTGCAACCGATGTACCGGACGTGGTCTGGGAAATATCGAGCGTTGCTCCTACATTGGCGAAGCCGACGAACGCGGAGCTCGCGATCGATCCGCTACCCTTTAGCGCCAGCGTCGCGCCCACGTCGATCTGGGTGGCGTTCGTATAGGTGTTCACGCCCGACAGCGTCTGACTTCCGTTGGAGACGTCGAATCCGCCAGTGCCTTGAATGATGCCCGCGAACTCGGTCGAGGCGTTGAGGACGACGAGCGCCTTGCTGCCGAGGCTCACGACGCCGCTGGAATTGCCGGCCAGCGTCGAGACGGCGGCAAAACTAGAGGAGACCGCGGAGATGTCGAGCGTCGCGTTCACGGTCACGAGGCTGGAGCTCTGGATGCTAGTGAAGCCGGACAGCGCTAGCGTTCCGGCCGAGACCGTAGTGGCGCCCGTGTAGGTGTTGACGCCGGTCAGCGTCAGCGTGCCGGTGCCGACCTTGGTCAGCCCGCCGCCGGTGCCGGAGATCACGCCGTCGACCTGGGTCGAGGTGTTGAGACTGCCGGTGGTGAGCGTGTTGGCGCCGAGCACGAAGTTGCCGGCGCCTTCGATCGAGCCTGCGGTCATCCCGCCGCTGGTCAGGCCGGAAATATCGATCGTGCCCGCCGCGTTGTTAACGAAACGCGCGCTGCCGCCGGTGCTGGAGCCGTCGAAGTTCACCGTTCCGTCGTTGGTGATGGTCGAAGTGGCGGCGGTCGTGGTGTTGTGGAAGTTCAGCGTCGCCGATGCGAGGTTGTTGATCGTGGAGTTGCCCGCCGAGGCGCTGGTGAAGAAATCGATCTGGCCGTTGGCGTTGTTGGTGATCTGGGCGCTGCCGGCAGAGCTGGAATCCTCGAACGTGACGAAGTTGTTGTTGACGAGGGTTGCCGTTCCAGCGGTGCTGTTCTGGAGGAAGTTGACGGTGCCGCCGGCATCGTTCGTGATGGTCACCGCCCCGGCGCCGCCGCTCGCGGTGCTGCTGTTCTGGAACACCAGATTGTTGCCGGAGGTGACTTCGAAGGTCTGCGTATTGACCGTGTCATTGTTGATGATGCCCGTTCCGTTGACGATGAACGGGTTGCCGATCGTGACCGAGTAGGCCTGCGAAATGTTGGCGAACTGGATCGTGCCGATGACGACGACGCCGTTGTTGTTGTCGACGGCCGTGCTTCCGGTGTTGGTGAATGTCGCGGTTCCGTCCGGCACGAACGGGTTGGATGACCAGTTCGTGCCATCCGTCCAGTCGCTGCTGCCGCCAACCCAGTCGCCGTCCAGGGCGTGAGCGGCGACGACGCCGAGCGCAGTGGTCGCCAGCAGGGTCGCAAGGGAGTGGCGTACGACGGATCGCAGCCCGTATCTGATCCGCCCACCAGCCTTTGTCGGTCCAGCCATCCGGTCTTCTCAAATCAGCAAAGAAATCATCGCAAGCGTGCAACTGCGGCAACGTGGCAGGCCCCGCGCGATGTCATGATCTCATGGCGTTGCAGCGTGCCGCAATGAACGGATATCCATCTGCGCCGGGTTCCGGCCTGTTCCGACTTGCATTTTCAGCGATCGTGGCCATCGGGCAACATATTTATGCGTTGCAACACGTGCCGAACAGAATGGGTGTGCCGTCGGGTTCGGCAGGACGCTGTGGGTTGATGACGCTCCCGATCGGAACTAGTTTGGTAGGGACACCTCGCCGTTTGTTCGCGCGGCCGGTGGTGGCAGGGGAATGTCGATGGTCGGGTGGTTGAGGCCGACAGGAGTGGCCGTACTGTGCGTGGTTCTGGGCACTGCCGGAACCATGGCCGCCACCTCGTCGCGGATGGATGTCCTGTCCGACGATGCTGCGGGCAGCCCCGCCGAGATTGTCGATGTTGGAACGATGCGGCCGATCGCACGGCCCGCGCAGCAGGCTCCCACCAGGCCCGTTCCTCGCGGCAATCCGCTGTGGTCGGTGCCGCTCTCGGCCCTGACCGCGACCCAGGAGCGCCCGATCTTCTCGGCCATGCGCCGGCCGCCGCCCCGCGCGGTCGCGGCATCGCCGGTCGAAGAGATTTCCGCACCGCCGCCCAAGGCGGTCGAGGCGCTGCCGCCGCTATTTTTGGTCGGAGCCGTGGTGGGTGAGGGCGACGCCATCGCGATTCTCGTCAACCGCACCGATCAGAAGGTCGTGCGTCTGCGGCAGGGCGAATCGCTCGGCGGCTGGTCGCTGACCTCGGTGCAGCCACGCGAGGTGACGCTCAAGCAGGGCGAGCGCAGCGAGGTGCTGGCGCTCCAGCGGCCGGACGCAGCCGCTCCCGCGGGCCCGCCTGCGGATGCCAGTGGCAAGCCGACGATGCCGGGCCCGGCCGATCCGGCGTTCTCGCCTTTCGCGCCGCGCTCGACGCCGAAGAACGGCGAGTCGGATGGGCTCTGAGCGTGCCTTCCCGAGATCGAGCCGCAGGCGTCCGTGATCTGTCCTGGCAAGCCTCGGATTGAGCCCTGAAACAACGGTTGAACGGGTCCGGCCCAGCCGGGCCGGCTGCGGTCCCTGCCGGCTATCGACATTCCGTGAACTGACTGCTAGCCCGAATTCGCGATGCCTAGGGGGACCCCTGATCGGCGCGGGGCAAAGGCTTGGTGAGGTGATGGCCGGGTGGCTGGCATGACGTTGAGAAAAACACCGCCCGATCTGCTGGGGAATTCGGCGTGGAATGCGATGGCCTTCCTGGTGGCCGTGGTGCTGAACCTGGCCGTCCTGCCTTTCGTGATCACTCACCTCGGTCTCGCTGCATTCGGCGTCGCGGGTCTTGTCACCGCATGCGTTGCGCCAGCACTGGTGTTCAGCAACGCGCTCGGACTGTCGACGTCGCGCGAGCTTGCACAGCGACTGGAGCCATCCGACCGCGACGATGCGCGACGCCTGTTCGCGACCGCGGTCATGCTCGCGGTCGGCGCGGGCGGGCCAATCGCCATTTTCCTTCTGGTTGCCGGGGCTCCGCTTGCGCGTCTCGGATTTCATCTGGCCGGTCCGGCCGCCGACGATCTCGCACTGGCCTTCGCGCTGGCCGGTATCGGCTGGCTGTGCCAGTGTGTATCGGCGGTCTTCATTTCGTTGTTCACCGCGCGGCAAGACTATCGCCGGATCGCCTCGATCGGCGTCGTCAGCACCGTGATCTCGACTCTTTCGATGCTCCTCCTGATCCCCGCCGCGCCACACGCATCGACATTCCTGGGTTGCCAGGCGCTGGGGTTGGCGATCGGCCTGCTGCTGGCCCTGGCTTGGTGCCGCGGCCAAATGCGTCAGTGGCTGGCACCTCCAGCATTGCATCGCGAGGCGCTCCGCAGACTGGTTCGGCTGGGCGGATGGCAAGTTGCCGCACAGGGCGGCGCGCTGCTTGCGGGGCAAGCCGATCGATATCTGCTTGGTGCGCTGCTGCAACCGCAGTTTGTCGGCTTCTACGGCGTTGCGCAGCGCCTGCAGGAGGCGACCTACGTCGGTATCCTGAAGGTCGGCGAGATCCTGTTTCCCTTCTTCAGCACGCTGCAGGGGGAGAGCGAGGACCGCAAGGTCGATCTGCTGTTCCGATCGTCGTGGATTCTCAACGTCCTGGCCGCAAGTGCCCTGGGCGGACTGATCCCCGTGGCTGGCCCGCTGCTGCATGTTTGGACCGGCGCCGAGGTCGCAGCCGAGGCTGCACGGGTTCTCGTCGTACTGTCGATTGCCGGGATCCTCGGATCGAGCGCGAACGTCTTCGGCTTTTACTTGCTGGCGCACGGGCAGTCGCGCTCCAACGCGCTCATCGCCCTGATCACCGGTGTCGTCACACTCGTGACCAGCGCGATCGCATTGCCACGCTTCGGATGGCAAGCCGCAGGCTGGAGCGCATGCGCCGGAATGATCGCGCAGATGGCGACCATTGTCTTCCTGTTGCACCGTAGTTTTGACCTCGCCGGCATGTGGTCGCGCATCGTGCATTGCGTGCTGATGCCGCTTGGCATCGGGATCGCGACGGCGCTGGCGGTGCGATACGGTCTCGACCGCGCGCCATTCCAGCCCGCGCCGTCCTGGTGGTCGGTGGGAGCTGTCTCCTCGCTGACCGCCGCGGTCATCCTCGTGATCGCGGTTGCCGCGTCGCAATTGGGTCCGTATCGAAGGGCCTGCTGGCAAGATATTCGTTCGATCGTCGGTCGCTTCTTGCCCGTCAAGGCTGTCTAGGACATGTGCGGAATCGCTGGCATCGTAAATCTGGGTGGCAATGCGGTCGAACCGGCCGACATCTCGCGGCTGACGGGCCTGATCGCGCATCGCGGTCCGTTCGGCGAGGGGACCTGGTTCAGCGCAGACCGAAGCCTCGCATTCGGCCACCGCCGCCTGGCGATCATCGATCCCGGCGAGGGCGGCTATCAGCCCATGCTGTCTGCAGACGGCCGCCACGTGATCGTGTTCAACGGAGAGATCTACAACTTCCTCGAGCTTCGCCGCGAGCTCGAGGCGCAGGGCGCGGTGTTCCGCAGCCAATCCGACAC
Organism: Bradyrhizobium nivariense; assembly: GCF_029846715.1. GTDB lineage: Bacteria > Pseudomonadota > Alphaproteobacteria > Rhizobiales > Xanthobacteraceae > Bradyrhizobium. The sequence goes on along the minus strand of NZ_JARVWW010000011.1, from coordinate 189,098 downwards.
CGAAGTGATCCTGGCCGCCTGGCAGGCCTGGCGGGAAGACATGCTGCCCCGCTTCAACGGCATGTGGGCCTTGGCGATCTTCGACACCAGCACCCGCGAGCTGTTTCTTGCGCGCGACCGCTTCGGCATCAAGCCGCTGCTCTATGCCGCGTCGCCGGAACGATTCATCTTCGCCTCCGAGCAGCGCGCGCTGGTGCGGAGCGGACTGATCGATACTTCCGTTGACGTGGAGGTTGCGCGCCGCCTGCTGCTCGATGCCTTCGGGATCGAAGCAAGCGAGCGGACCCTGTTTCGGCAAGTTCGCCGCCTGCAGGGCGGCCACTGCATGTGGCTTCGCCAGGGCAAGGTCAGCGTCAAGCGTTGGTGGCGGACCGTGGATCATCTGCCGCCCGTGCCGGCCACCGAAGCCGAACGTGTCGCGCGCTTTCGCGAGCTGTTCCAGGATGCCGTGGCCCTGCGCATGCGCAGCGATGTGCCGATCGGAACATGCCTCTCCGGCGGCTTCGATTCGTCGGCGGTGATTTGCGCCATGGCGGCGCATGAGAAGGAAGGCATGGGGCCGCGCGACAGCACGGCATGGCGTCACGCCTTTGTCGCGGCGTTCCCCGGCGCCTCGAACGACGAGAGGCCGATGGCCGAGGAGGCCGCCGCCTGGGCCAATGTCGCGCCTACTTTTCTTGAAATCGGACAGGCCGATGCGCTGACGGATATCGATCAGATTCTCGACGATCTCGATGACGTCTACATCGCGTTGCCCAGCGCCATATGGCTGCTCTATCGGCAATTGACGCGAAACAGCGTGACGGTGTCACTCGACGGCCACGGGGCGGACGAGTTGATGGGCGCCTATTTGCAGGAAGGACAAGCGCGCGCATTTCGAATACGGAACGCGGCTGAAGACCTCGCTTCGCGTTCGAAACTGGCCCGGCGCGGCGTGGATGTCCTGCGTGCGTTGGCCCTCAAGCGGAAGGGCGTGTATTTTCTGCGCGGCGGCCTCCGCGATCTTCCCGCCCAGCTCCCGCTGACAGCGGAGGACGATGTGCTGCCGCGTGAATGGGGTGGCTTGAACAAGCGCCTCTATCGGATGTTTCATAGCACAGTGCTGCCCACCATCCTGCGCAACTTCGACCGTCTTTCGATGGCGCACGGCGTCGAAGTCCGCATGCCCTTCATGGATTGGCGGCTGGTGACCTATACGATGGCGCTTCCCGAAAGCAGCAAGTCGTCAGACGGCTATACCAAGGCTGTTGCCCGGCGGGCGATGGCCAACCTGATGCCGGAGTCCATTCGCACCGCGCGCCGCAAGGTCGGCTTCAATTCACCGATGCCGGAATGGTTGAACGGACCGCTGGCCGGCTGGACGGCCGACCTGCTGGACAGGAACGTGCCGGCGTTTGCGGAACTGGTGGATGAAGCGGGTCTGCGCGCGGCGGTCAGCCGCTTGACGGCGTCGAAGTCCTGGGATTGGGAGTCGGTCGGGCGGATCTGGCCGTATCTGAACATGAAATGGATGTTGGCGAGGTACGCGTAAACGATGCGTCTGTTCCAGAATAGCGCCCTATATCCGTCTTATCTGCCGCGGTTGAATCAGCTCGCGGCTAACACGCAAAGCTTCGCGGAGCGGCGGCGCGTGTTTCTGGACGACCGGTTCGGCGCTTCGCATTTCCTCCAGCCGGTGCTCGACGGTTCGCCGGAGGCCTTCTTCACCAATGGGGACGACGAAATTCTGCAGCGCCGCTGGGCGCGCGAGCAAGGCATGTCCGGCGAGCCGACGCTCGAAGCCATCTTGCTCGCGCAGATCGAGCATCACGCCACCGAGGTGTTCTACAATCTTGATCCCGTGCGCTACCCGAGCGCATTCGTTGCCAAGCTGCCGGGCTGCGTGAAGAAGGCGCTGTGCTGGCGTGCCGCGCCGTCGGGAAATGCCGATTTCACGGCCTATCGCGCCGTGCTCGGAAACGCTCCCTCGATCCTCGATATCTGGCGCCGCAACGGATGCCGGGTTGAATCGTTCTTTCCGGCGCATGATCCGGTGATGGACGAGTATGGCCACGGCGAGCGCCCTATCGACGTCGCCTTCGCCGGCGGCTACTCGCGGCACCATCGCGTGCGCGCCAGGACGCTGGAGCGGGTCGCGCTGCTCGCCGATAGCCGCAATATCGTGCTTTGTCTCGATGCATCGCGCCTGACCAGGCTCGCGGAGAGCACGATCGGGCGATTGCTGCCGCTGCGACGGCACCGGCGCCCCGATGCCATCGCCGCCATTGCAAGGCCCCCGGTGTTCGGCAGAGCCCTCTACGAATTGATTGGCTCGTCGAAGATCGTGTTCAACGGCGCGATCGACATGGCCGGCACGGATCGCGGCAACATGCGTTGCTTCGAGACGATGGGATGCGGCGCACTGCTTGTCTCCGACGCCGGTAGCTATCCGGCCGGCATGCAGGAGGGTGTGACCATCGAGACCTACAATACCCCTGAACAGGCCGTCGAGGTCATTTCACGTAGTCTGCAGGACTGGCCCAGATTGGCGGAGATCGCCGCGCTTGGTCGGGCCCGCATCCGGGACATCTACAGCAAGGACGTGCAATGGAAGCAGTTCGGCGACCTCGTCGGACGGGTTTAGCCGTGCTAGAGCGTCCAGAACGACGCGATTTCAGTTGATTGCATGAACCTCAACTTCCTGATCCAGCGGCTCACCGGCCGCAATGCCGACTACCTGATCCAGCGCATGATGGGCCGGGCGACTTGCCGTCTCGACGACGGGGCAGCGCTCGGAGCCAGCGCGAGGATCAGGAACATCCGCGGCGACACCGACAGGATCGTCATCGGCGCACAGAGCCGGATCCTCGGCGAACTCATGACCTTCGCTCATGGCGGCGAGATCAAGATCGGCGAATGGTGCTATGTCGGGGAGGGAACGCGGATCTGGTCGGCCGGCTCCATCGAGATCGGAAACCGGGTTCTGATATCCCATTCGGCGAATGTCTTCGACAGTCTGACCCATCCGATCGGGGCGGCCGCGCGGCACGCGCAGGTCCAGCAGATATTCACAAGCGGTCATCCGCGCGAACTCTCGCTTGACGAAAGTCCGGTCCGGATCCGCGATGATGCCTGGATTGGCGCGGGTGCCATGGTGCTGCGCGGCGTGACGGTCGGGCAAGGTGCAGTGGTGGCGGCCGGCGCGGTCGTGACCAAGGACGTCCCGGGCTTCTCGATCGTGGCCGGAAATCCGGCGGTGCTGGTCAGGGAGCTCCGGTCCGATGAGCGGTGACGGGAAGTTCACGACGTGGGAGGACGCCGTAGTCTGGCTGCGCAATCAGCCGGATCAGGGTCAGCTCGTGCGTGACGCCTTCTACGATGATCCGCTGATCGCGGCCGCCGAACGCTATTTTCAGAGCTCCGAATGGCAGGCGGTCACGGCGCTCCTGGCCGGACGCTCCGGCTCGGCACTCGATGTAGGCGCGGGTCGCGGCATTGCCAGCTACGCGCTGGCCCGCGGCGGATTCGAGGTGACCGCACTCGAGCCCGATGGCAGCGCCATCGTCGGCGCGGCGGCGATCCGGGATCTTGCGGCGCGCGCGCAGCTGCCCATCCACGTGGTCGAGGAATTTTCCGAGCGCCTGCCGTTCGCCGACAACACTTTCGATCTCGTCTTCGCGCGCGCCGTGTTGCATCATACGCGCGACCTTGATGGTGCCTGCAGCGAGATGTTTCGCGTGCTTCGCCCCGGCGGTATGCTGATCGCCGCACGTGAGCACGTGATCAGCAAGGAAGGCGATCTTCAGCAATTCCTCGATCAGCATCCGCTGCATCACCTCTACGGAGGCGAGCATGCTTACCTGCTCGACCGCTATACCGGCGCGCTGAAGTCGGCCGGCTTTGCCAATGTCGAGACACTGGCTCCGCTGCAGAGCGCCATCAATCTGTTCCCGTATACGATGCAGACGCTGCGATCCGCGGTCGTCGAAAAACTGACGCGGAAGATTCCCGTCGGTCCGCTGTGGCGCGCCGCGCTTGCTTCGCAGCATGTCTTCGCATTCCTGCTCTCGCTTGCCGAGCGCTTTGACCACCGGCCCGGCCGGCTCTATTCGTTCGTCTGTCACAAGGTCTAAGGCATGTCCACGTGGGTTACCGGTGCGAACGGATTCATCGGACGTCATCTCGTTCGCGAACTGGCGGGTGTCGGGCATACGGTCCATGGCGTCGGTCACGGTGCGCTCGATCCGGCCGATGCGCGCGCTCTCGGTTTGCAGACATGGGTCAATGGTGAAGTCGACGCTGCCAATCTGAATGCGCTCGCCGCCTTGCACGGCCTGCCGTCGCAAGTCTTCCATCTGGCCGGGGGGTCGTCGGTCGGGCTGTCGATCGCGCGCCCGTTCGAGGATTTTTCGCGGACCGTGACGAGCACGGCCCGTCTGCTCGAATGGCTCCGAAGTTTTGCGCCCGAGAGCCAGCTGGTGGTTGCGTCGAGCGCGGCAGTCTACGGCGCGGACCATGCCGGTCCGATTGCCGAAAGCGCGGCGCTGGCGCCGATGTCGCCCTATGGCCATCATAAGCTGATGATGGAGCAGCTGTGCCGGAGCTATGCCCAGAGCTTCGGCCTTCGCTGCACCGTCGTGCGATTGTTCTCGGTCTACGGTCCGGACCTTCGCAAGCAACTTCTCTGGGACATCTGCTCGCGGCTGAAAAGCGAGGAACGGTCTCTCAATCTCGGAGGGACCGGGGCCGAGATAAGGGACTGGACCGACGTTCGCGACGTCGTCCGCTTGCTGGTGCGCGTTGCGGAGGACGTGCGCCGGGATGATTTTCGCCTGATCAATGGCGGCTCGGGGCGCGGGACGAGCGTGGCCGACATCGCCGACGCCCTGATCCGGAATTGGGGAAGCAATACTGTTGTGCGTTATTCCGGCGTGGCACGGCCGGGCGACCCAATGAGCCTGCTGGCGGAGGACGGGCGCTTGCGCGAGATGAATTTCGATTGGCGCCTTCCGCTGGAACGCGGTCTCGCCGACTACGTCGAATGGTTCAGGAGCGTGGCCCGTGCCTGAGCGCGCGCCGCTGCGGATCGCGTTCACCAACATCCCGCGTCGCCTATGGGCGGGCGGTCACAACTATCAGCGCAATCTATTCGAGGTTCTGAACCGGTACAGTCCGGGGACGGTCACACCGGTGCTGTTCGCCGGAACGAAGGACGATCCCGAGGAGATCGCGGCGCTCGCCAGGATCCCGGCGGTGGAGCTCATTCAATCGCCTGCGTTCGATCGCTCCGGGACGGGACTCTTCGGTGCGCTCGCGCTCGGGCGCGACGGACCGGCAGGGGCCGAGTTCCGCGCGCGGCGGATCGACATGGTGTTCGAGTCCGCCCGCTTCTTTGGCTGGCGCCTTCCGTTTCCGGCCATCGCCTGGTTCCCGGATTTTCAGCACCGCCTGCTCCCGCATCTCTTCTCCAGGAGTGCATATTGGCGGCGCGATCTCGGCTTTCGGGTTCAGATCGCGTCCGGCCGGCACATCATGCTGAGCAGCGCCAGCGCGCTCGGCGATCTCAGGAGGTTTTTTCCGGGCATTTCGAACGGCGTTTCGGTCGTCCGGTTTGCGACGGAGCCTCCTGTCAGTCTGCTCGCCACGCAGCCGTTCGAGGTGATTGCACATTATGGCCTTCCGCCACGGTATTTCTACCTGCCAAACCAGTTCTGGCGGCACAAGAATCACCAGATCGTGGTCGATGCGCTTGATCTGCTGAAATGCCGGGGGCTCGACGTCGTCGTCGCGGCATCCGGAAGTACGCAGGACTTCCGTGAATCCGGCCTTTTCGAGAGGACCATGAGTGACGTCAGGTCGCGCGGTCTCGAGATGAACTTCAGGCATCTCGGAATGATTCCACTGGATCATGTCTACGCCCTCCTGCGCGCATCGATGGCTCTCATCAATCCTTCGGAGTGCGAGGGGTGGAGCACGACTGTCGAAGAAGCAAAGTCGTTTGGTGTCCCGATGATCCTGTCCGACATCGATGTCCATCGCGAACAGACCGAGGGCAGCGCGCGATACTTCGGCATCCGCGATTCCAAGTCGCTGGCCGATCAGATGTTGCAGGTTGTGCAAACCGCCGGGCCCGCGACCGTCCGCGATTTGTTGCCGAACCTGGAGCAGCGCGTAGAGGCGTTCGTTGCGGATTTCATCCAACTGACTCGGGATGTGATGGCGTCACGGCGCGGCTAAGCCTGATTGGAAGCGTGGATGCGCGCGGCCTGGTCGCACGGCCACGATTGTCGGAGCGACCGAACCCTTCGGTGCTCGACGAATTCGCGCCGATCCAGGCCTGCTCGGTTGAGGTTTGGCAACGATATTTACAAGTTTATGCCGCAGTGCTAGCAGATACGCGCAGTAACGCGTCGGTGCTTGCTCAGTTGTAGTCATGATGATATCGATGCCATTGGGCTTTTTGCACCTCTCGTCACAACGACAGGCTTATTGATCGTCTCGGCGGCGATCGGGTGTCAGCGATCAAACCGATGACGAAGACCTGGTTGACGAACGCAGCCATAGCGGTTTGGATCTCAACTAACTCAGTCCTTATCCTCTTGTATGGCATGAGTGGCACGAAGGGCCATGCAGCCATAACTGCGGCTGTCATGATCGCGCCGCTGCTCGTCATATCGAGGAAGTTTCGGCCGCTACCAGCAGACTATTTGTTCGCTGCATTGGCGGCGCTCATGGTGGCGTCGGTTGTGGTCAACGGTCGAACGACGAATGATCGCGACTATGCGCTGCTCGCCCTTTCGATGGCCGCCTATCCCGCGTTCCGGGCCGTGGGTCATCGTTTTGATCTCTCGCGCTTCTCTTACATCACGGCAGCGCTCGTTTTGGTCGGGACCCTGCTGACGGCTTGGGCGGTGGTTTACGACCGGAGCGGCGAGTACAAGCCGCTGGTTCTGGGCTTCCACGAAGGTCCGACCGTGTTTTCGCTGACGTGGTGCTTCCTGGTCTTTGCTTTCCTTTCGATGAACTTATCGTCGCTGCAATGGCGTGTTGTCGGCGGATTGATCGCCTTGCCTGCGTTCGTGTTTGCCGCAGCAATGGTGCGGCACCCTTTCATCGCCTTGGCTCTCACGCTGGTTGCGACGGCCAGGATGGGCAGCCGGCGCCAGATTGCGGTAGCCGGCGTAGTGTGTCTGAGCATTGTCATTGGTTTGGCTGCTCGTCCCGCGATGTCCGGCAAGATCATCGGGCTTGTCCTGGAGAACACGCAGAAGCCGGTCGTGGCGTGCGATACCGAGGATACCTTTGCGATTCGAATCATACTCACAAAGGAAGCCTTGAATCTGTTGCCGAAGGTTGGTCTTCTCGGCCAGGGTATCGGAACGTTCGCTCAACAATCTTGCTACAAGACGGAGCCGCACAACGTTGTACTGCAAGTCGCAGTCGAGGTTGGTGTTGCCGCAGCGCTGCTTTTGGCTGCTGCGTTTATTTCGGCTTTGATGTCGGTAGCAAAGCGTGCGCGCTCTGATGCCGCCGCGTCCTTTGTGTTTGCTGGCCTGGTATTCGTCGGGATTGAGTTTTTGATGAGCGGCTCGATGACGAACTCGGCGCTACTGTTTGGATTTATGGGCTGGGCGGTTGGGCTGCCGCAGAATGACGGGCACGAGCTAACCGGTCAACCGTATCCTCTCGCCGGCCCGTAGCCGATGCCCCGGCCGTAACCCACCTCTGGCGGTGCGCTCATTGCGGACGCTCGCTTGCGGCCGACGAAAGGTGTGAGTTGGATCAGGCCAGCTCAAGCGTACGCTTGAAATAGGCGATCGTCTCCTTCAGCCCGTCCTCGAGCGCGACCTTCGGCTCCCAGTCCAGCGCGGCCCTTGCCTTGGTCAGGTCGGGCTGGCGCTGGCGCGGATCGTCCTGCGGCAGCGGCTGGAAGATCAGTTGCGAGCGCGAGCCGGTGAGCTTGATCACCTTCTCGGCGAGCTCGCGGATGGTGAACTCGGAATTGTTGCCGATGTTGATCGGTCCGGTGATGTCCTCGCCGGTCGCCATCAGCCGCATGATGGCTTCGACGAGATCGTCGACATAGCAGAACGAACGGGTCTGCCCGCCGTCGCCGAACACGGTGATCGGCTCGCCCTTGAGTGCCTGGACGATGAAGGACGACACCACGCGCCCGTCATTGGGCTGCATGCGTGGGCCGTAGGTGTTGAAGATGCGCGCGACCTTGATCGGTAGGCCGTGCTGGCGCCAATAGTCGAAGAACAGCGTTTCGGCGCAGCGCTTGCCTTCGTCGTAGCAGGAGCGGATGCCGATCGGGTTGACGTTGCCCCAATAGTCCTCGGTCTGGGGATGGATCAGCGGATCGCCATAGACCTCGCTGGTGGAGGCCTGGAAGATGCGCGCCTTGAGCCGCTTGGCGAGGCCGAGCATGTTGATGGCGCCGTGCACCGAGGTCTTGGTGGTCTGTACGGGATCGCGCTGGTAGTGGATCGGCGAGGCCGGGCAGGCCAGGTTGAAGATCGCGTCGACCTCGATGTAGAGCGGGAAGGTGACGTCGTGCCGGACCGCCTCGAACAGCGGATTTGCGATCAGATGGGCGATATTGCGCCGGCTGCCGGTGAAGTAATTGTCGGCAGACACCACCTCGGCCCCCGTATCGAGCAGCCTCTCGCAGAGGTGCGATCCGATGAAGCCGGCGCCTCCGGTCACGAGGATGCGGCTGTTCTTGTAGCTTTCAAACGGCATGATCGGTTCCAGATTATCCGCGGCGGAGCGCGCTGAGTGGTATCGGCAACGGCCGGACTCGCCAATAGCCAAATGCCTTGGTCCAAGGTATCTAAATACCTATACTGTGCATGGGGTTGTTTTCGCGATTTTTGTGGGGGGGGCGCTGGCTAGAATTCCCGCCGTTTCAGCCAGGCCCGCGCACCCCAATGGGCAAAGCACCAGGCCGATCTGATCACGGAGAGGCGTTCGACGTTGCGGTAGATCTGCCAGACCCATTTGGCGGAGCGCGCCGGGCGGCTGGAGACCGACGAGCCCCTGACGCGGTAGCGCGCAAGGTCCTCGTTGAGGCCGTATGCGGTATGGCCGCGCTTGAGGATCGAGAGCCACAGGCAGAAATCGTCGTAGCCCTCGTTCTTCATCGCGATGGGACCGGCGATCTCGCGGTCGACCATCGCGGTCAGCGTCGCGATCGCGGTGTTCTCCAGGAGCTGGCCATAGGTGAGCGAGGCCGGCACCTCGATCAGCCGTCCGGTGACCGTGTTGCTCTCGTCGATGCGGCGGAACGCGGTGTAGCTGAGGGCGGCCTGCTTCTCCCGGGCGAAGGCGAGCTGGCGCTCGAGCTTCCCCGGCAGCCACAGATCGTCGCTGTCGAGGAAGGCCAGATAGCGGCCCTGCGCGGCGTCAATCGCGGCCTGGCGGGCGAGCGCCGGGCCGCCATTTTGGGCCTGCCGGAGCAGCTTGACGCGGGGATCGCGCTCGCCGATCGCCGCGATGATCGCCGGCGTCCCGTCGGTCGAGCAGTCGTCCGCGATCAAGAGCTCCCAATCGGCGAATGTCTGGTCCTGCACCGAGCGGATCGTCTCCTCGATCAGGCCTTCGACGTTCCAGGACGGTGTGATGATCGAGACGAGCGGCATGATGGGTCCGTTCAGTTCGTACCGGCGGGCTCGGCGATTGCCGCGCGCAAGGAGGCCGCAAACGTGTCGAGCAGATTGGGATCGCCGATATAAAGCTCGCCCGGATATGACCGGCGCCAGGCAGACTCGAAATAGGGCGCCCCCCTGGCCGGATCGAACGGCCCGGCGGAAAGCGCTTCGCGCAGCCGCGCCGGCACGTCGGCCAGTCGGTCGACCGCATATACCAGCGGGCAGGATCTGTAGAACGCATCGCCCATCACAACGACAGGCTTGCCGAGCAGCAGCGCTTCGGCGCCCGACTTGCTGTTGACGGAGATGACGGCGTCAGCGCGATTGAGCACGGTGTAATTGTTGGTCTGCGGCGGCAGCAGCACGAAATTGTCGAACCGGCGCGCGAGCTCGAACAGGCGCGAAGCCGCGATCGCGCCGATCTGGGCGGGATGTTCCTTGACCACGAGCACATGCGAATCCGGGATCGTGCGCAGCAGGAAGTCGACGGTGGCGACCTGGTCGAGATAATCCGGCGAGCGCAGCGTTAGCGCCATGTCGGCCGGGACGTGGAAGGGATAGTAGACGAAGGGCGTCTCAGGGAGCGGACGATAGAGCTTGCGCAGCCGCGTCGCGTTGAGCGCCATTGCCGCATGAACTCGCGCGTGGCGCAGATTGTGCCCGAACTCCTGGTGCTTGCCGAGCGCGAACTGGTCCCAGAGTTTTTCGGCAAGACGATGGGCATTGCGCAGGTTGACGACCTTCTTGAAGGCCGCCGAATAATGGTGCTGGTCCTTCTTGGGGATGACGATCGCACGCTGCGTCAGCGTGTCGTCCAGATAGGCGCGCACCTCTGATGATACCGTGTCTGCCGCCGCCGGCATCACGTCGGGAGCTGCGAGACTGTCGGGCGTAAAATACATCCGGCCGCGGAAGAACGACGGCTCGATGAACCAGTTGCGGATGTTGCGGCGCCTTGCGGCGTAGAAGCTCGCGATGACGGAGAGAAAGCCGCCGAGCTCCTGCACCAGCTCGACGCGCGTGCCTTGCGCCTCCAGCCGGTCAAGCAGCGCCTCCATGGCGTTGGCATAGATCATGAAGCGCCGGCGCAACGCGGCCGTGTCGCGGATGCCGAAAGTGAAGCGCTCATGGCTGAACAGGAAATTTGTCCCGTCGAGTCCGTAGGCAGCAACGCGCGCGTCGAACGCCTTGCGGTCGTCGGGTGCAGGGCCGGCCTTGAGGCCGTCGCGGTACATGTTCGTGACCGGCACGCCAGCAGCGGCCGAAATCTCGGCGCTGCGATCGTCGAAGGCGAGCAACTCGACATCATGGCCTGCCGCGCGCACCCGCTGCGCGACCGGAATCCAGAAGCGGGTCTGGTATTCGGCAAGCGTGGTGATGAGAATGGTCTTTGCAGATGTGGTCATGGCTCTATTGGACCTGTTCGATCGCAATGCTCGCGAGCGGCAAGCCCGTCGTCGCGCAATGCGCGCGTCGCGCCGCGAATCGCGACGGGCTCGCGCAATCATGAGCTGCGATCCGCTGAAGCAGGGTTTTGACGAAGGCCGGCTCGATCCGCTTGTCGCGCCGGGCTGGATTGAACCGGCTGCGCAACCGCTCGGTGACGGCCGAGCCGAGCGCGGCGCTCGCGGCGCCCTTGACGATCTGACCGAGGCTCGGCTTGGCGCGCGTGCCCTTCACGGTCGCAAGCAGCGACACGTAAGGCCGGCGGGAGCCGGTCGCGTGGGTCAGGACGTCGGCTACTCGTTCAGCGGCCTGTCCATCGTTGCGATGGAAGAAAGCCTCGATGTCTGCGGCGTGAACGCCGGCGAAGTCGAAGGTCCCGGTCTCGCGCTCGACGTGGTCGATCGCACCAAGCAGCTCGTCGAACGAGGTCACCTGCCGGCTCACGCGCGCGGGCAGGCCGGCATGGCCCGCCGTGGTCGGTGTGTTCAAATATTCGAGCTGGAGCGGCAGCTTTCCGAGCAATACCGATTCGACGGCCGTCCCGCAGTTGAGATGGACGACCGCGGCCGCATTGCGGATGCGGTCGAGCACGCTGCCGGTGCCGTCGATCACGACGTTGGCATGGCGCGAGAGCGCATTGCGATAGACGTCGTCGCTCTCGAAGGGATGCGGACGCACGAGAATGTGCCGGTCCGGCCGCGCTGCGGCGAGCCGCTCGATCTCGGCGAGATAGTTCGTGAAGACCTGCTTCAGGTCCGCAATGAAGCGATCGACATAAGCGCCGTCCCAACCGGCCCGCACCATCGCCTCGCGCTCCCCGCCCGGCTTGCCGGTGAAGCGCGAATTGACCAGCGGAAAGTTGGCGTTGACGAGCAGATAGCCGTGCGGCTCGCCGTCGAGCAGCGCGCGCCAGCGTGGCGCCGCAAAATCGAAGCGCGGGCAACCGGTGAGGTGAAGCTGCTCAGGCGGCATGGTTCCGGCCGTCAGGAAGGCGTCGTGCAGCCGGCTGCCCCAGAAGAAATAGCCCGCCAGGATGTCGGCGTAGCCGCTGTCCTTGATGTGCGCGGCCATCGCCGGCGGCGAGTTGCCGCCCTTTTCCGCGAGCACGCCGCCTTCGGTATCGAGCACGTACAGTGCTAGGCCGGCCTTGGCGAAGCTGCGCATCAGGTCGAGATTGACGGGACGTGCGTAGTTGACCACCAGCGCGTCGAGCCCGAGCCGTGGCACATCGACCGCCTGCTCGTACATCGGTACCAGCACGACGGAAACGCCGCGCCGCGCGAGTTGATAACCGAGCATGACTGCGCCCGGCAGGTCACGCTTGGGGTGATCGACCACCAGGCCTATGCGCAAGATGTGAGCTCCCGGCAGGTCCGTGTCAGAGCCGCATCACGCTGCGCTCGAGGTCCGTCAGGGCGCCCGCCGCGCGGAAGCGCGCCGGCGGTTCGGGATAGATGCGCGGCTGCTGAATGTAGGTTGCCGTGTACAGCAGGCGGCTGTGATCCGACTGGATCCGGCTTCCCATGTGCAGGCAGCGGGCCGTGTTGACGATGAAGCACGACAGGCGGGGCGCGATCATTTCCTTGACCGCGTCAGGACCTGTCTTGGCGAACACCTGCGCGTCGCTCATGTGGCTCTTGAGCGTGTTGCGGAATGGCTTCGACGGTCCGGCCGGAATGAAAGTGAACGGGCCGTCGGCGGTGTCCCGCACATCGGTCAGGTAGATGAAGAGCTTGCAGACGCGCTTGTCGTCGTGATCGAGATGCCACAACTGGGAGAAGCTTAACGCCTGGTTCGGACTTGGTTGCGACAACGTCAGCACCACGTCCGACAATTGCGGCAGGTCGTGCATGAAATCGCCGATGATGCGCAGCGCAGCCGGCTGCAGGGCGTTGCGCACGAAGGGATGGTCGGTCGCAAAGGCGCCGTTGACGAGGTCCTCGTCCAGCAGGCTGACCCAGAACGATTTGTGCCGTTCCTTCTGCTGGCCGACGAGCTCGTTGAGGCGGTTCACCTTGCCGTCGGCGAACGAAGCGACGGCTTCCGCCAGGCTGCGATCGACCAGCGCGGACACGTCGACGTAACCGTCCTCGTCGAGCTTGCGGCTCGCCTCGGCCCATTCGGGCTTGGTCGGAAGCTGCTTCAGGAGCGCGACACGCTTGGCGCGTGCCGGCAATTGCAGACTGGTCAGGGCCGCCTTGAGCACCCATCCGAGATCGGTGCGGTTGACGTGCCACAACAGGCGGCGGAACTGGCTGATCTTCGCCTTCTTCGGCGCAGGCCGATCAGCCGTCGTGTTGATGGTTGTCATGTGGGCTCCCAGCAATACAAAAAGCCATCATTGTGGATCGTCGGCGCGAACGGCATCCGTTCACGTGCCAAGATGCGGACGCGGCCCTGCCGCTCGTAATCGTCGAGCGTCGAGAACAGCTTCGTCTGGTAGTCGACTGAGCGGATGTAGAGGAAGCTGACGATATCGCGCGGACTCGACAGATTCAGCAGCTCCGTCGTCGGCTCGATGTTGATGATGCGCTTGGGCCTCGCCGCGATGATGTTGTCCACCACCTTGCGCACGTCATACGGAATCTGCTCGATGCAGAAATAGGTGAAGACGACCTGATCCCTGATGGCGGAATAGTTTGCGTCGTTGCCGTCGGTCAGATCAATCCTGTCGAGCGATATCCGGTCTGACAGGCCATAATGCGCCGCGATCTCGCGGCCCGCGGCGATGCCGTTCGGCGCGATGTCGAAGCCGCGCAGCTTCCAGTCGGGATGGTTGAGGTGAAGCGAGAGCAGATTGACGCCGCAGCCCGCGCCGAGCTCGACGATCTCCGTGGCGCCGCCCGTGTGCCGCGCGAGCAGTTCGCCGAGAGCTCTGGCGCGATAGCGGTAATAGTCGTCGGCCGCGACCCTGCAGATCCGATTGTCGACCTTGCGAAGATCTCGCGCGCGATTGTTCGGGACCAGGAATTCGTCGATGCTTGCAGCCGTCGTCCAGGCCTTTTCCGACAGGGTTCGCTGCCAGTGCGTCAGATTGTACTCGGAATCAACGACGTCGGCAGTGCGCTTGATGCGGCGCATTGCGAGACGGCCGATGCTCCTGGCCGCATCGAGCGCATAGGTCGCCGCCTTGTCCGACAACGACGCCGGAGCGAAACTTGTGATGACGGCTTTCGTGTCTGTCGCGTGGATGTTCATTCAACTGCTTTTGGATGTCAGTCCCATCAGTTGTCCGACCGCGGGAAATACAGTCCGGTGCCGCTTTTCGAGGACCAGGAAGTATTGGAGCGCCCAGGTGATCAGACAGAAAACCATAGAACCGAGCGTGAGCTTTAGCACGCTGTCGAACTGAATGTAACCTGCAATTATTGCTAGAGAAATGCTCGCCAGGACAAGAATTGCGAACTGGGTTCCGACCACCTTCGCGAAGCGATTGCGGTCGAGTTCGAGTGCACTGCGCAACTCCCCAATCTGCCAGGGCAGGATAGCGATGCTGCCGATGACCTGGCCAAGAATCAGGGCGCGTTCCGCGAACAGATGCAAGGTCGCGGCGGAGACTACCGCCCAGATCAGAAGCTGGACGGCCATCAGCCGGTTGAGCCGGGCTTGCACCTCGGGCCGCGTCAGGAAGATCAGGCTGCCGATCGCTACGTATTGGGCGCAGATCGGTACCAGGAAGCTCAGGCCCATCCAGAACGCATAGGGGGCAAGAAGAGGACCGATCCAGATGTTCATGATCTCGGGCGAGAGGATCGCGGTCGCGGCAAGCGGCGGCACTACGAACATGGGCATCATGACGAGGCCGAGGTCGCCCAGGCGCTGGAACGACGTTGCGCTGCCGCGCTCATCGAGACGGCTGGCAACGGGAAGCAAGGCGGATGTCAGAAGGCTGACAACGACTTTGGAGACCCGCGACAATCGCACAAGCGCGTCGTAGATGCCGACGGCTTTGGGCCCGAACAGCAATCCGATCAGGAACGGCTGAAGCGGCCCGGAGATGCCGCCCAACAGTTTGCCTTGCAGGAGCAGCAGGCAGCGATGCAGAATATCCTGCCGGATGTCCGGGGTCCACGGCAGCAGCCGCACATGCTTGTGCCGCAGGGCGGCGAACGCGGCAATTCCGATGACGACGGCGCGGGCCACCAGAGTGGCGAGATAGATGTAAGCCACCACTTCAAAGCCTGTCGCCGCCCACGAGGCCGCGAATGTCAGACCGACATAGGCAGCCGTTGACGTGACCTCCGCGAAGCGGAGCAGGTTGTAGCGCTCGAAGCCCTTGACAATACCTTCCCACACCAGCGCCGGAACGAAGATCAGATTCGCGAGTGCCGTGTAGTGCATAATCCGGGTGAACGTCTCCAGATGTGCGGCGTCAATCCTCATCACGATGACGAGCAGCGGGGTCGCGAGCCAAATGGCGGCGCTCAGGATCAAGGTGAGCGCGATGGAGACCACTCCCAAAAAAGCGATCTGGCGGCTTGCCTGCGTCCAATTGCGGTGCTCGCGCGCGCGCGCGACGATTTGGGTGGCGACCTCGGACAGACCGAGATCCAGCACCGCCATCATGCTGCCGGGCAGCAGCAGCCGCGAGATCACGATGAGGCCGAACTCGGTCACCCCCCAGGTTCGGATGATCAGTGGAATGACTGCCAGGCCCAGCAAGGCGGCCACGCCGAAGGCAAACGCCGAAATCACCGTATTCTGGATCAGGCGCTTGATCATCGATGTTTTGCTACCAGGCGCTCAGGCCGCCGTCGACGGCGATGTTCTGACCAGTCACGTAGGACGCGGCATCCGACACCAGGAACAGCATCGTCCCCACCATCTCGTCCGCGCGGGCCATGCGGCCGAGCGGAATGCGGGCAGCATAGCGCGCCTTGAAGGTCTCGTTCTGCCCGCTCTCCACCCCTCCCGGGGTGAGAGTATTGACGCGAACGCCCTTCGCCGCCCAATAGGTCGAGAGGTGCTTGGTCAGTCCGATGACGCCGGCTTTGGAAGCCGTGTAGACCGCAGGCGTGTTGATGGCGCGGCCGAGATATTCGGAGCCTTCGTAGATACGCTGGTCGGGCGCCATCAGGCCGTAGATCGAGGCGGTCTGCACGATGGCGCCGTAGCCGCGCTCAGCCATTCGACCGCCGAAGGCCTGGGCGACGTTGAACATGCCGTCGAGATTGACCGCCATGATCTCCCGCCAGGTCGCCAATGAAAACTGCTCGACCGGCGCGAAGAAGGCATCGACGTCGCGGGTCTTGCTCGCGGCGTTGTTGAGCAGGATCGAGACCGGTCCGAGGTCGGCTTCGATCGCATCGGCCGTGTTGCGGACGGAGCTGGGCTCGGTGATGTCGCAGCCATAACCCCTGGCGCGGACGGCATGGCGTGACGTGACGTCGGCTGCCGCCGCATCGGTCGCGGCCTGGTCGAGATCGACAATCGCGACATTGGCGCCGAACTCGGCGAGGCCCTCGGCGAAGCGACGGCCGAGGATGCCGCAGCCGCCGGTGACGACGGCCGTGCGGCCGGTGAGATCGAACAGAGCCTTGAAGCTCGTGGTCATTGCTTAAGCCCCCTCAGGCCGGCAGTCGCTGGCGCAGCAACAGCTCTACCAACGCAAAGTCGAGATCGGAATCGATGTCGATCGAGCGTTCTTCCGGCATCTCGAACAGGCGCGTGTCTGGATAGAATACCGCAGGCTGCGCCAGGAACGGCGCGACGCGCCAGACATAGATCGACGCGTTCATGTCGAAGCAACGCGGCGCATCCTGCCGGCGCGTGATCGGAGGATTTGCGGATTTGGAGAGGCCAACGCTGCCATCGGTGTGCTGCTCGACCAGGTTGAAATAGGGCGAGCGGCGCGCCGGCGCGCCGGTGATGACATTGCGGGCGCCGCTCTCGCGCAGCAGTGCCACCGCACCGGCGATGTCGGAGGCAAGCCTGAGCGGTGAGGTGACGTCGAGATCGACGAATATCTCGGGCGTCTTGCCTGTTTGCGCGATGGCCTGCTCGAGACAATGGCGGATCGCCGGCAGCTTCGGTGCGGTATCGGTCGCCATCTCATCCGGACGCTTCACGGCGATGTCGGCGCCGGCCTTCAGCGCCGCGTCGAGCAGAGCGTCAGAATCACTGCTGAAGGCGATCGCGTCGAACAGGCCGGTCTCGCGCGCCTGCTCGATGCTCCACGCGAGCACAGGCTTGCCCAGGAGATCGCGCGCATTCTTGCCGACAACCCCCTTCGAGCCACCTCGCGCGCAGATCGTGCAGAAGAGACTCATGGCGATATCCAGGTCTTGGTGCGCAGAGCGCGCTCGCTGGCATCGATCAGATGTACGACGCCGAGCGCCTCGGGCAGAGAGCAGGCCGGGCTCGCGCCACGCATCGCCGCGACATGCATGTCGCGATAGGTTTGGTCGCGCTCGCTGGGGATCTCCGTCGCCTTGCCGTTGACCGCAAGACGGCTGCCGACGAGATCGGCCTCGATGGTGTCGTCGTCGACGTTGACGCGAATGCGGCGGATTCCCTGACGGTCGAGATAGTCCATGTGGACGTGGACCGATGGCGCCCGCTGCATATCGAGCAGCAGGTCGAGGTGGTCGTCGACGTCGATATCGCGCGCGCCGGACGCGCCGCCGAGCGCTGCGACGCGATGCCACGGTCCGAACAGCCACAAGAGATAATCCAGTTCGTGGCTGAGATCCCGCAGCACGCCGCCCCCGGCGTCAGCCGTGGCGGATGCAGTCGCACGATGATCGCGGCCGGGGCGCCAGTCCCTGATGTCCTGGCCGACATAGGCGGCGACCGTGATCACTTCGCGCCCACGTAATCTTTCGGCCAGCGCCGTCATCACGGGGTGAAAGCGCAGATTGTATCCAACGCTGACATGGGAAAACGGATATTTCGGCGGCGGTGCCGGTGTTGCGAATAGCGGTTTTTCGACAAGGACTTTGCCATGGAAGCCGGCCTGCGCGAGCTCTTTCAGATCGTCCGCATGGCGCGCCGTCTCGGTGGCGATCACTGCATAGTCCGGATGCGCGCCGGCGACGGCCTGC
This sequence comes from Bradyrhizobium nivariense, assembly GCF_029846715.1. Taxonomy (GTDB): domain Bacteria; phylum Pseudomonadota; class Alphaproteobacteria; order Rhizobiales; family Xanthobacteraceae; genus Bradyrhizobium. Next base: position 170,977 of record NZ_JARVWW010000011.1, on the reverse strand, counting down.
GCGATCGACCCGTAGTCGCCGCCTTCGCGGCGGCTGACGGTCGCGACCCGAAGGCCAAGCTCGCGCAGGACGCGTGCATGCCTTGTGCCGATCGAGCCGAGGCCAATCACGACGGCGCTAGTCGATGTCACGGGAAGACCTCGTGAAACTCCGCATGCGCTTGCTCGAAATCCTCCAGGCGGCCGATGTCGAGCCAGTATTCGCGGATCGGATAGACCGCGACGCGTCCCTTGCCGGCGATCACGCGCTCCAGCACGGTCGGCATATCGATCCTGACGCCGGGCGCGACATGGCTAAAGACGGAGCTGCCGATCACATAGATGCCGGCACTGACGAACCAGCTCTCGGTCGGCTTCTCGCGGATGGCATCGAGAAAGCCCTCCGACGTGGAAACCACGCCATAAGGTACGTGCACCTTGTGCTCGCGCACGGCCATCGTCGCTTCCGCCGGTGTTCCGTTGTGGAAGTCGAGAAGAGCCCGGTAGTTTATCGTCGTGAGAATGTCGCCGTTGGTGACGATCATCGGCAGAGCCGGCGGCGTCGGGAAGAGCCCGAGCGCGCCTGCGGTCCCCAGGCGTTCCGTTTCGTGCACGTACTGGATACTGGCGCCGAAGGCGGTGCCGTCGGCAAAGTAGTCTTTGATTGTCTCGGCCTTGTAGTTGACCGAGATGAAGATGTTGCCAAAACCCTGCTGCACGACGTTGCGGACGATCGTCTCGAGCAACGGCCGGCCGCCGACATTGAGCATCGGCTTCGGCACCTCGCGCGTCAGCGCGCCCAGGCGTTCGCCAAGGCCGCCCGCCATGATCAGGACCGGATTGGGATAATGGCTCGGTTCGAGCAATTCATCGAGCGTCTCGACCAAGACCAGATGGCCGCCCTCGTCGACGAGCGGAAGCTGCTTGATCGACTTCTGTCGCATCAGCTGCAGGCGATCCTCGCGCGGCAGCGTCGCAGGAGCCGACACCGGCGCACGGCTCATGATGTCGGTCGCAAGTCCGGCGAGCGGGATGCCGCGCAGCAGGCCGCGCCTCACGTCACCGTCGGTGACCACGCCGAGCAGGCGATTCTGGTCGTCGAGCACGAGCGCAATCTGAATGCTTCCGCTCTCGATGGCGGCAATGGCCTCGCCCACGGTCGCCTGCGTTCCAACGACGGCCTTACGCCAGGATTTCATGGCAATCTGCCTCGTATACGCCGGATGTCGGGGGCCGCCCACGGCTTAGGTCTGCTATATCGCGGCTGCGAGACGCGGCGTCAACCCCAACCGCGTTTCCTCGGGCAGCCCCGTTAACCTCAGTTTTTCGCGGTCCGAATCAACGGTTTGAAGACCTGCCCTCCGGCCGTTAAGATTGTCCCGCGCAGGGGAATCGGCATGGACGATCTTATCATCATAGGCGGCGGCGAGCACGCCTTCATGGTCTACGAGGCGGCGCTGTTGTCCGGCCAGTTCAAGGTTGTCGGCTTCCTCGATCGCCAGCCCGCAGCACTGGGCGGCATCAGCTATCTTGGAACCGACGACGCTGCGCCGAAGTATCCGGATGCGGCCTTCGTGATGGGGATCGGAACGATGCAGGCGGGGCCCGCGCGCCGGCAGATGATCGGTCGCATGCAGGTCAAGCGCTGGGCGTCCGTGATTCATCCGCGCGCGATCGTCTCGCCCTCAGCCGGGATCGGTGCAGGCACCGTCATCATGCCGGGCGCGATCGTCAATGCGCGAAGCCGGATCGGCAATCACTGCATCATCAATTCCGCCGTTGTCGTCGAGCATGACGTGCGGATCGGCGACTGCACGCATCTGTCGCCGGGAACGGTGGTCGGCGGCGGTGCAGAGATCGGCGCGAACTGCTTCCTCGGTCTCGGCAGCCGGGTCAGGGACCACATCGCGATCGGCGACGACACGCTGGTTGCGATGGGATCGGTGGTCACGGCCCGATGCCCGCCGGGGTCTGTCCTTCGCGGCATTCCGGCAAAGCCGAAAGGTTAGACCGGATCGTCCGGCTCGAGCGCGCGCGGCGCCGCCGTCCCGATCAGCGACCAGTAGTCGATCGGCGGCCGGCCCGCGCCGGGCCGCTTGGCGGTGATATCGGCCGGGCCGATGGTCTCGCCGGCCTTCAGCGCACGCGCCGCCACGATGCTCTTGCGCGCGACCGGAACGTTCCTGATCTCGGACTCCTTCGGCGCCTTCACGCCGTCGCCGAGTGCACGCTCCACGTTGCGGATGGCCGCAACCATTTGCTGGAAGTCGTCCGGTTCCAGCGAGGCCGCGTGGTCGGGGCCCGTGGCATTGCGGTCGAGCGTCAGGTGCTTTTCGATTGTTGTGGCACCGAGCGCGACCGCGGCCACTGAAACCTCGAAGCCGTCGGTGTGATCGGAATAGCCGACCGGGAGCAGGAACGCGGAGCGCATTGTCGCCAATGCGGCGAGGTTCACATCCGCGATGGGGCAGGGATATTCGGTCGTGCAATGGAGCAGGCTGACGTGCCGCGCGAGCGCTGTTCGTGCCGCCGGATCGCGCCAGGCCGCTCGGAAGGAGGCAATGCCGGGCGGATCATTGCGCTGGCCGTAGCCATGAGCCAGTACGCCGAGCGCTTCCTCGATCTCGCCGAGCGTCGCCATGCCGGTCGACAGGATCAGCGTCGCGCCGGCCTCCGCCGCCGCATGCAGCAGCGGCGCATTGGTGAGATCGCCAGATCCGATCTTGATGCGCGGCAGTTTCAGCGACAGCAGGAAAGCGAGCGAAGCGTCGTCGAACGGTGTCGACAGGAACTCGATGCCGCGCTCCTTGGCGCGCGCGATCAGCGTGTGGTGCGCGGCTTGCGGCAGCTCCAGCCGTTCCAGCATGGCAAGCTGGCTCTCCGCGGCGTTCGTCGTGCGCTGCTGATACTCGGCCTTCTTCGCCGCATCGCCCGCCAATGCCTTCGCATTGAAGGTCTGGAACTTGACGATGTCGGCGCCGGCGTCGGCGGCCGCGTCGACCAGCGCCAGCGCCTTTTCCAGGCTGCCGTCATGATTGACGCCGGCTTCCGCGATGATCAGCGTGTGCGTCGTCATGGCCGCGCTCCACTTGCCGGAAGTTCGTAAAAGCCCTTCGCCAGAAGCTGCCTGAAATCGGGGATGCCGGCGACGATGTCGGCAAATCGCCGGCTGGATTCGCCGTCGCCGTAAGGGTTGACGGTGGCTTGAGGGCCGCGGTGGAGCCCCGCCGAGATGGCGGCTTCTATCGAATCGCGCTTGGGCGCTGCGTGAAATACCGAGGCCGCACCTTCACGTCCCTTCTGACGATCGCCGATATCGATCGTGGGAACTCCGAAGGAGGGCGCTTCGAGCACGCCGCTCGAGGAATTGCCGATCACCAGGTCCACCTGGCTCATCAGGCTGAGATAGCGAAGCTGCCCGAGCGAGGCGACCGCGATCGTGTTCGGCCGGCCAGCCGCAAAAGCCTCGATCCGGGCGTTCAATGCGCGGCCCTCGGCATCGGCGTTGGCGAGGGTGAACACGAAACGAAAGGCGGGATCGAGCGTCGACAGTGCCGCGAACAACTCGTCCAGTTCGGCCACCGAGCGCCCGGCCTCGACCGTGACGGGGTGGAACGTGATCAGCGCATTGCGCTCGCCGAGCGGCATCCCGACCGCGCGGCCGATGCCGTCGCGGTCCATCAGGACGAGATGCTTGATGGCGTCGATGCCGACCGAGCCGATGGTGTGAATGCGCGACGGATGCTCGCCGAGCTGAATCAGCCGCTGCGTCGAGCCCCGATTGCTGGTGAAATGCAGATGCGACATCTTGCTGATGGCGTGACGAATGGACTCGTCGACTGCGCCCTCGGTAACGTCGCCGCCGAACAGATGCGCCATCGGCAGCCGCATGAACATCGCCGCCTGCGCGGCCGCGAACATCTCGAAGCGGTCGCCGAGGACGACCACGAGATCCGGTCCCAGCCGCGTGAAAGCATCGGCAAAGCCGATTACACCGAGCCCGACGGATTTCGCGACGCCGGCCCCGGTGTCGCTGCTGAGCAGCGTCTCGACACGCTCGTCGACCTCGAACCCCTCGTCGCGGATGGCGTTGAAGGTGTAGCCGAACTCCGGTGCGAGATGCATGCCGGTGGCGACGAGCTGAAGTGTCAACCCGGGCGTCTCGCGGATTGCTCGCATCGGCCAGATCAGCAGCCCGAAATCAGCGCGGCTACCGGTGACGAAGCAGATTTTTCGCGCAACGCTACTCATCGCGGACCCTGATGCTGGCGCTGCTGGGCAGGTTGATCAACCGGCGTTCGATGGACTCGGCGGCTGAGAGATCGCCGCGCGGATTTTGCGCGAACATCGGCAGCTTGTGCATCAAGGTCCAGGCCGGCCGCGCGCCGAAGCCGGCGTCGTTGAGCGCGGCGAGCAGGTCGTCGCGCCGACCGGAATGGGCTTCGTCAAGCAGGATTGCATTCAGCCAGTAGTTGCTCGTCGTGTCCTTCGGCTCGCGCGAGAATCGGATCCCGGGAATATCCGCGAAGGCGCGCTGATAGGCTGCAGCTAACTTGCGCTTGCTCGCAAGAAAGCCCTCGAGCTGCTCGAGCTGGGCGCAACCGAGCGCCGCGTTCAGGTTGGGCAGGCGATAGTTGAAGCCGATCTCGTCATGCACGAACGCCCATTTGTGCGGTAGCTTCGCGGTGGTGGTGAGATGCTTGGCGCGGCGTCCCAGTTCCTCGTCATTGGTGAGGATGGCGCCGCCGCCGCCGGTGGTGACGATCTTGTTGCCGTTGAAGCTCAGCGCCGCGAGCCGCGTCTGCGATCCGACCGCGTGCCCCTTGTAGGTCGAGCCTAGCGATTCTGCGGCGTCCTCCACCAGCGCAATGCCCCAGTCGCGGGCGGTCGCGGCAATCTCGTCGAGCTCGACCGGATGCCCGAACGTGTGCATCGGCGTGATCGCGGCGATGCGGCGTCCAGTCTCGCGATTGACCGCCCCCTTGGCGGTTCGCTCGGCGATCTCGTCGAGCCGCGTGGCGAGCGCGCGCGCATCCATGCCGAGCGTGACGAGCGAGCTATCGACGAAATGCGGCGTTGCGCCGCAATAGGCGATCGCATTGGTCGTCGCGATGAAAGTCAGCGCCGGCGAAATGACCTCGTCGCCAGGCTCGACGCCGGCGAGGCGGAAGCAGGCATGCAGTGCGGCCGTGCCGTTGACGACGGCCACTGCGCGCTTGGCGCCGGTGACCTCCTCCAGCATGCGCTCGAACCGATCGACGAACGGCCCGACCGAGGAGACGAAGGTGCTCTTGATGCATTCTTCGAGATAGGCGATCTCGTTGCCGGCAAACACCGGCTCGTGCAGGCCGAGGATTCCGTTGGGCGTTCCGACGGCGCGCTGTACGGCATCGACGATCGTCTTTGGTTCGAAGTCTGACCTGGTCACTGGACTGTCCACTATCGCCTCAGACGTTGTAGACGTCAGCCTTGTAGCGGCTGAGGTTTGCAGGATTGGTGAACCAGTCGACCGTCTTGATCATCCCGCGGCGCATGCCGTCGACCCCGCCGAATTCAGGGCTCCAGCCGAGCTGCAGGCGTGCCTTGGAATTGTCGGCCCAGAGCCGTTCGACCTCGCTGTTGGCGGGACGCAGGCGCGCCTCGTCGGTCTCGATTTCGATGGTTGTCCCCATGACATCGGCGATCATCTGCGCGGTCGCGCCGACCGAAATCTCAAAACCGCTGCCGAGATTGATGGTCTGGCCGACGACCTGCTCCGCAGGCGCCGTAAGGCCCGCGATCAGGCCGCGCGCCGTGTCGGTGACGAACGAGAAATCGCGCGTCGGGCTGACGGCACCGAGGCGGATCTTCCGCTTGCCAGTCGCGATCTGGCTGATGATCGTCGGGATCACCGCGCGCGCCGACTGTCGCGGGCCGAAGGTGTTGAACGGGCGGATCACCACGACGGGCATGCCGAACGAGGCCTGGAACGACAGCGCCATCTGGTCGGAGGCGATCTTCGAGGCGGAGTAGGGGGACTGTCCGACCAGCGGATGGCTCTCCTTGATCGGAACGGTCTGCGCCGTGCCGTAGACCTCGCTGGTCGAGGTCTGCACGAAGCGGCGCACGCCGGCCATGCGCGCGGCCTGGAGCACGTTCACGGTGCCGCGCACGTTGGTTTCGACATAGGAGTCGGGCGCGACATAGGAGAACGGGATCGCGATCAGCGCCGCCAGATGCAGCACGTCGGTGCAGCCGCTCGCGGCCGCGATCATGAAGTGCGGATCGCGGATGTCGCCGGCCACGACCTCCACCGACGTCATGATGTCGGCCGGCACCGTGTCGAGCCAGCCCCAGGAGTTGAAGGAGTTGTAATAGACGATCGCCTTGACGCGGGCACCGGCTTTCACCAGTTCCTCGACGACATGCGAACCGATGAAGCCGTCGCTGCCCGTAACGAGGACGCGGGCGTCCCTCAGATCTGCCATGCCGGACCCCAAAGGGCGATTAAGCCAGTGTTCGCAACAAGATGGCGCTATAGCACACTGGCGCTCGCGTGCAACAGAGCACCGTTCGATATCCGCCAAATCCCCGGGGATGCTGCGCTTTTGGGATCTGCGCCTAGGCCTTCTGGGCTGGGGGCAGGCGTTGCTTCACGAATGCTTCCAGATTTCCGCCCTCGAACAGATGGCCCGCAAGGCCTGCGCCCAGCGCCGCCTCCATGTCGCTTTCCTTGTCTCCGATCACCATGCTGCGCGTCATGTCGACTGCGAAACGCTGCGCAAGATCGGTAATCATGCCGGGCGCCGGCTTGCGCCGGTCGCTCGTGCGGCAATAGTGCGCGACGGTGCCGTCGGGGTGATCGGGGCAATATTCGAACGCGTCGATATGTGCGCCGACCAGCGCCATCTGGTCTGCCATCCAGCGGTGCAGGGCGACGACATGATGCTCTTCGTAGTAGCCGCGCGCGACGCCGGATTGATTGGTGATGACGAAGGCGAAGTAGCCGGCGTCGTTGACGGCCTTCACGGCCTCGCGTGCGCCCTCGATCCATTCGAGCTTGTGCGCCTCGAAAGTGTATCCCGAATCGTGGTTGAGCACGCCGTCGCGGTCGAAGAACACGGCCGGCCGGCGCAGTTTCTCCCTCAATTCGCGATCGGCGCGCGCGAAATCATCGGGAATGCCGATGTCGATGAAGTAGCCGCGATAGGCCGTGCCGCGCAGCGCACCGGACTTGACGAGGCCGGGGAACACGTCCTGCTCGAGCGAGGCGGGAAGCGTCGTGATGTCGGCGAGAACGGACCTGTCCACGACGTAGATGCCGGCGTTGACCGGCCCCGTGGCGCCGGCACCCGGAGCGATGAAGTCACGCACCACGTCACCGTCGAGCACAACGCGCCCATAGCGATCGCCGACGACGCCGTCGCGCAGTGCCATATGAACGCGCCCACCCTGCGCGCGCGCGATCAAATCGAGCAGGTTGAAGTCGAACAGCGAGTCGCCGTTGAGCAGCAGGAACCGGTCGTGCAGCAGATCGCGCGCGTGCACGAGCGCGCCGCCGGTGCCGAGCGGCTCGGTCTCGCGCGACACGACGATTCGCGCCTGCCCCCTGGCAGCCGCAGCGTAGTGCGTCTCGACGATCTCCGCCTTGTGGCCCGCAAGCAGGAGAATTTCATCAAACACGCCATAGCGTACGAGCTCGTCGATCAGCGTGTCGAGAAACGGGCGTCCGCCGATATCGAGCATCGGCTTCGGCACCAGTCTGGTGCGGTCGCCGAGCCGGGTGCCGAGGCCGCCGACGAGGATGACGGCCTGTCTCAACATGGAGGGGTTGTTTTGCGACATCGGTCAAGCTGCCGGTGAAAAGCAAGTATCATTCCCAATGTCCATACCGCGACACCGATCCCGGCGCCAGATGCGCTTTCAGCGTGACGGATAATGCCGAAGAGGTCAGCGCTCGCATGGAATGCGAACGACAGCAGTCTGCTTGTTGGCGAACAGCACCTGGAATGGCCGCCCTGCGCGGAGCGACTGGACGAGGGCGGAATCGAGCGGCTCTGTTGGCGGAAAGTAGCTGAGCCGCTCACCGGCATCGAGATGAATCCATTCGATCGTACGAGGATTGATCACGGCGACGAGCTGCCAGGTATCAGTGCCGGTATGGAGCAGACCCTGGATCGTGTATTTATTCGATTCTTCCGTTGCCTCCCTGTCTTGCGGAGCCGTCGCCGATGGCGTCGTCGTCTCCGGCACGGGCGCTTTGCTGGTGCGGACAGGCCGTAAAATTCCACCCAGGACGTCGGACCTGTGCATCTGGAAATACGTCTCCTGATTGATCTCTTGCAAGAGTGACCGGACGGAGGCGCAGGCTTCGGCAATCCGCTGCGGTCCGCCATTCGGCTCGACGATTGCGGAAACGACAACGCGCGCCCGTCGGGCGGTGCCCTCGTTCAAGGTGTCCAGATTCGAGAACACATAGGCAGCCGGAGCACCTGTCAGGGACTGGATTATGCCGAGCGTGTAGGGATCGGACAGCAAGATGCCCTTCTTTAGGTTGCTGTGCACCCAGAGCGCGGCGTCGAGGTCGCTGGCATTATAGTGCGTGATGGCGGCGGCGCCGTTCGGAATGGCTCCGTAGCTGTAACTCTTGAACATGCCAGCCAGTCCGGCGCGGTCGAGAGCGATGCCCAATCCGACGATCGCCGCGAGCGCGCAGACGTGAATCCATTTCGACCGGATGAGCGTCATCGGCACGAGTGCCACAAGGAGAACCGCTCCCGCGATCTCGGTGGGCCGAAGGAAGTCCTGGTACCGCGCAAAGGGCAGGTCGGGCCGCCAGGTGAAAGTATAGACCGACAGCACGAGGCCGGCAGCGAGTAGCGTAACCGTGATTGCGGCGGAAGCTCGCCGGCGGAAGGAAGCGGGAGAGGGGTCAATGAGCAGCTGACAGAACGCCTCGGTCGCCGTGACCGTGAGCAGGGCCAAGACGATCATGATGGTGCGATACAGGAACGGAAAACCTGACAGCACGGCGACGACGAGTGTGCAGCCGATCGTCCACGACCACAGCAATTTCGACACGCGTGGGGTTTGAGCAGGGTTGGAAGCAGTGTCGAAAGTAGCGGTGGAGCGATCGATCCACCACCAGGCCATTGCCAGCGCGAGGCAGACGGCGAATAACGGGCCCACGGCCCGTCCGAGTTCGATCACCGCGACTTGCGGGCCGGCGCCGAGGAACAGCTCTTCGCCACTTTCAATTTTTTTCCCAAGCACCAGCCCGGTGATGTGGGAGAACACGATGTTGGCGTTTGCCGACTGTAGATAGCCGAGGCGCATCGCCACGATACCGCCGAGGATTCCTCCTATGACCAACGGCAGCGCGATGGACAGGGCGCGTAGAATCCTGAGGGTCTGCGCCGGCCGGCGTGATGTCTCGCGCAGGATCAGCAGGTAGCTCAACCAGGCGGCAAGCACGGCGGGGATGAACAGATAGGATCCACGGTGCGCCAGCAGCAGCGTCGCGGGCCATATGCAGCCGACGAAAACGATGCTTGCGCGCCGATTGGCCTTGCCCCGGACCCTGAGCACGAACAGCCCGCCCGCCAGGAGCGCAAGCACCAGCGCGTTGCTGTTGAGCACGAAGGCAACGAGAAGCGAGGTCGCCACGCTCAGGATCAGCAACGCGACCGAGTTCGCCCGGATATCCTCCTTCACATCCTGCCCGGCATTGCCGAGAAGGACACCCAGAAAAGCCACGCTTCCGGCAAGCGCCAGGCTCCCATTCGTCAGCAGCCCGACGCCGTTGCCTGCCGCGGCGAAGAAAAACGCAATCCATTTCCGCCACGGTTCCGCGTAGAGGCCTTCTGCGAAGGCGTAGAAGGCCAGAAGGAAAAACAGAAGCGAGAAGTAGCGGTAGGTCCAACCGAAGTGCAGGAGATCGAGGCCTAACGTTCCAGAAAGTGCGCCTGCCAGCGCCGAGCGAAGGTCGACGTAGGATTGCGACGCGTAAGGGTTGATGACGCCACTGTCGGCGTATTCCTGCGCCGTCTTCATCCAGTGAACGTCGGCGCCGATGTCCGAGTAAGGGAAGTGAGAAAACGCACCGAACGTCCACCACCACGTCATGAGCGCGATCGGCAGTGACAACAGGCCCCACAGCACGATCTGCCTGACGTCACCGGTGCGCGGGCGCCAGACCGGCCAGGTCCATGCCAGTCCGAAGGCGGACAGCGCAATCGTGATCGCGAGATGAAGCCGGATGTCACCAACCACAACCGAGCAGATTCCGAGGAGAATGCCCACGGCGGAGGCGCCGATTGCATATCCCAGCACGACGAACTGGACCTTTGTCAGCCGGCTCGTCTTGATCAGTTCCATCGGCGCGATCGCCAGGATAGAGAGACCTGTGCCGAGCTGAATCAGGAAGAACACGAACGTCAGAAGAAATGTACTCATCCACATTGCAACATCTCTAAAGCTCTTCCGGTTCAGCCAGGCAGCTGTATAGGACAGGCCGGCCTCGACGCGACGAATGACTTCCGGTCATTTCGGATGGTGCGTTGTGCCAGGGTTTCCGAAGGCCCGGCACAGCTCTATTCACAGTTGCTTCCGCGTGCGGCTGAGCGTAAACATCCGTCGAATTGTGCGGGGTTTTTAGCATGCGGGCGAGAACATCCGGGCGCAATTTCCACTATCCGCCGGCCAATCCGGCATGATTGTTGCCCTCCCGCCGAGTTTCGCCGCATGCCCGGTGAATTGCAGATTAGCGAGGTCGTCGCAAGGGGCTATCCGCCCGCGGTGCTCTACCTGCGTAACGACGAGATCGTCACGACGGAAGTCTGCGCGTTCAACTACTTCTCGGTTTTCTTGAAGGATAATCCGGAGGTGGATGCCCATGTCTGGTTCTTCGACGGGGCGGGAAAGCCGGCTGGATATTTCCACAAGGAACTCGGCGTCAACGGACAATTGCAATTGCAGACGTCGGAGCTGTGCCCGCACGTGTCGGGAACGGTGGCGATGTCACTGGTACCGAAACACGAGACCAAGCTCCGTCCCGGGCGGAAGGTGACCACCGGCTATTACGCACAATATTTCTCGCAGCATGGCGCGGTAACATTGTCGCATGAGCGCGAGCCCGTCGCGGCGGCGCCGTTCCCGACCTCTGCCTGGATGCAGTCCTATCTCACGCGCTTCCTGAAGGAGTCTGGCGCGGTGCTCGTGAACTCCTGCATGGCGTCCGAAGGCGCCTCGGTGGGGACGGCCCGACTCATGGCTCTGAACGGCACCGCATTGGGCGAGCGCGCGCTTCCGGAAATCGCGCCGATGGGCGCGGTTCGCATCAGCACGCTGGACCTCTTCCCCGAGGCCGAACGATTGGTCGGTGCGAGCGAAGGTTTTGCCCTCGAGTTCAAGGGCACGAACATCGCCAGTCCGTTCAGCTACTATGAATTTGCCAACGGCAAGTTCAGCTTGCACCATTTTTAGGGGCCGCGTCCGTGACACGTTTCTCGTCCAGTCCTTGGAAGCCTTACGAGCCCAGATTCATGTTTCCGACTTTTGCGGGTGTCGAATCGCGCATGGGTTTCTCGATTCCCGCCTGGTATCGTCCGGTAGACATCAGGTATCTGCGCAGCCTCATCGCCGGCAGCCTGCGCAAGAACTTTCGCGAGACGGTCAAGGATCTCGTGCCCGAGCTTGCCAGCCTGGTCGCCTCGGGCTTCAGCAAGAGGCTCAGGTTCAAGCTGCACATCCTGTCGCGCCAGGGGGACTACCGGGCGACCTACGAGTTCCCGGAAAACTATGCTCCGGGCGCCACCGTCGAGGTCGAGCTGTCGCGTCTCTTCGCGACACTCAAGCTGCCGCAGGACGACTATGTCGTCATCGCCGTGATGTCGCGCGGACGCATGGACGGCTTCCGTTCCTCGCCTGCCAGCTATTCGATGACCTATGTCGATCAGGACAATGTCGCGATCTACCGCACCGGCGCGTTTGCCCGGCCCTTGAACGAGGGCAGGCTCAAGGCGCATGTCGGCTTCACCGGGATCAATCCGAAGATCATTGCGACCAGCGACATCGTCAGCAGCCTGATGCTGATCAATCACTCGTCCGATCCCGAATATGCTCATGCGGCGCGGCCGACGTCGAAGCTGATCCGCGAGGACGGCGAGCAGATCGAGGGCGACTTCGGTGAGATTCCGCCGCTCGGTGCGCGCGAGATGTCGGTTGTCGACATGTTCGGCAGCGGCGTTTTCGATTTCCTCAAGCCGTTCGGCGGCCGGGGTACGACGGTCACCACCTGCACCGGGGTCACGCTCGCGAGCCTGCATTTGCAGCGCACGAACGACAACCGGCGGACGCTGCTGGGCATCGAGCACTCGCGCCCCGCGCACATGAACCTCGCCGGCATTTTGCAGCACTAGATGGACAATCAATTGTCGGAGCGTGGGTCAATGCTGTCATCGTCCGGCGGTCTTGGCCGATTGCTGAATTTCAACGATCGCATGAAGACCCCTTCCCTCGGCCTCGTGCTGGGGTTCTGGGGAATCTCGAACGTTTTGGTCATCGCCTGGTGGTGGGCAGACATATCCGACAGGTTTCTGCCGGGAGCGCTGCGGTATGCCGGAATAACCTTCTTCGTGGGCGCATCGCTCGCTCCGCTGGTGCTGCTCTTCAAGGTCAGAAGGAAGTTCTTCAATCCGGTCGTGCTGGGGTTGCTCGTCAGTTGTTGTCTCGCGCTGTCCATCACCGCGCACGAAGCCAATCTGCTGCGCGAGCGGCTGCAATTCAGCCTCGATCACGAGCGCGAGTTTGCCCATGTCGATGCCGTCGAAGGCGTCATCCGGCCGTTGATTGCCAGGATCACCGAGGCTTACGTCCAGATCCTCGGCGACGACCACACCCGAGGAGGCTCGACGTTCCATACCCATATCGTCGTCAACTACGTGTTCGATTCCCTGTCGTTTCTTGCGGTGTTCGCGCTGGCGACATTGCTGCTTTCGCCGACCGCGACGTGGCTATGTCTGCTAACCTTTGCGTTCTACACGCAGATCGCGATTTACCCGGGACGCATGGGCCCCGTCTTTATCGCGGGCGGATTGTTCTGGCAGCTCTTTCTGCTGGTGTCGCGTCGATATCCCGCGGCGATCATCTCAGGGCTGATCATCAGTTTCGGGCGGACCGATGTCGTGTTCGCCTCGGCGTTCGTCCTTCTGAGCCTCGCGGCTTTTGAGCGACGATGGCCAACGCCGAAGGAATGGGCCTTGTTCGGCCTGCTCGTCGGCATTTCGATGGCGGTGCCGAAGATGCTCATCTGGATGCATCCCGGTACGGATTTCAAATCATTCCTGATCACTCATGGCGACTACTTCAGCAAGCTCGTCGGTAACCTCTTGACCATGAAGCTTGCGGTTGCGATCGCCAGCCCCGTGCTTGCAATCGCGGTCGTGCGGACGTTTGCGCTGACCCGGACGATCGCCGTCGTCGTTCCGGCTGCCCTGGTCCACGTGGGAATCGTCTTTCTGATTGCCGATTTTTCCGAGACGCGACTGATCATACCTTCGCTGGGTGCGCTCGCTTTCGTCGCCAGCGAAGCACTCGGAAAGGCACTGGAAGCGGATGACGCTTGCCGGGACGAGACCTCCGCGTAGCACGCCTTTCGGCCACTCTGCCCCTAAGGACTCGGTCAAAAATTGACGCGTTCGCGCTCGACGACGATCGGCCGCCGCCGGACCTGGTTGAAGATCGCGACGATGTACTCGCCGAGCACGCCGAGGAAGAAGAGCTGCACGCCGCCGAAGAAGAACAGGCCGATGACGATCGTGGGGATGCCGCGCGGGCCGATGTCGAAGCCCGCGATCTTGAGCAGGAACACGATGAACGCGTAGGCGAAGCTCAGCGATGAGATGATCAGCCCGAAGAAGAATGCCGAGCGCAGCGGCACGGTGGAAAAGCTGATCGCGCCGAGCAGCCCCTGGTCAATCAGGCTCGACAGCCGGTTGCGTGATATGCCGTGCTTTCGTGCGAGCCAGGTGTAGGGCACGCCGATCGAGCGGAAGCCGCATTCGAACGGCATCATCCGCATGAAGGGCTGGACGTCCTCGAACTGCTTCATGGCGTCGAGCACCTTGCGGTCGACCAGCTGGTAGTCGCCGACGTCGGCAGGATAGTCGACATAGGACATCCGGCTGATCATCTTGTAGTACAAGTGCCGCGCCGTGCGGCTCAGGAACGGCTCCTCGCGCCGCGCCCGGATACCGAACACGATCTCGTAGCCGTCCTCCCAATGCTTCACGAAGGTCGGGATCAGCGCCGGCGGGTCCTGCAAATCGGCCGGCAGGAACAGCACCGTGGCGTCGCCGGTGGAGGCCAGCACCCCGTTGTAAGTGTTCCTGAGCACGCCGAAATTCCGGGCGTTCACGATGACCTTGACCGAGGGGTCCTGGGCCGCGATTTCCTTCAGGATCTCGACGGTCCGGTCGGTAGAGGCGTTGTCGCAGAAGATGTGCTCGCGCTCGTAGCCTGGAAGCTCCCGGTCGAAGATGTCCTTGACCACGGCGTAGCACTCACGGATCCCCGCCTCCTCGTTGTAGCAGGGGGTCACAAGGCTGATCTTCTTCGGCATCACTCCTCCAGGCGTCCCATCGAAAGAGATCTGTCCCGCGCGGCTTGGAATCCGGCGGATGGCGGCCGCCCGAGGCGGGTTGGCGCGCCGGTGGTGGGGTTGCCATCTTTCAATCGTTTCCTTAGCAGGTAAGGCGACAACTTCAACCGCTCCCGCATTTGGGCGGTACTGGCCAGATATTGTTGACAAGATTGGTCTATTCGGTCTGATGTGATGTTTTCTACTGTGCGGGTATGAGCATGAAGGCCGTGATTCTGGCGGGCGGGTTCGGGACACGCATCACCGAAGAGAGCCACGTCAAGCCGAAACCCATGATCGAGATCGGGGGCAAGCCGATCCTGTGGCACATCATGAAGATGTTCTCGTCGCATGGCATCGACGAGTTCATCATCTGCTGCGGCTACAAATCCTACGTCATCAAGGAATACTTCGCGAACTACTTCCTGCACATGGCGGACGTGACGTTCGACCTCGCCAACAATTCGATGGAAGTGCACAACAAGTTCGCCGAGCACTGGAAGGTGACGCTGGTCGACACCGGTCTCAACACCATGACCGGCGGACGGCTCAGGCGCGTCAGGGACTATGTCGGCAACGAGACGTTCTGCATGACCTATGGCGACGGCCTCGCGGACGTCGATATCGGCGCGCTGCGGGCGTTTCATCAGGCCCATGGGCGTCATGCGACGGTTACCGCGATCCAGCCGCCGGCGCGGTTTGGTGCGCTCGACATCGGCGACGACGTGGTCCGGCATTTCGAAGAGAAGCCGCGGGGCGACGGCCGCTGGATCAATGGCGGCTTCTTCGTGCTGGAGCCCGCGATCTTCGACTATCTCGGCGACGACGCCACCATCTGGGAGCAGGAGCCGCTCAAGCGCCTGTCGCAGGACGGGCAGCTTGCGGCCTACCGTCACGCCGGCTTCTGGGAGGCGATGGACACGCTGCGGGACAAGCTGCACCTCGAACAGCTCTGGGACAGTGGGCAGGCGCCCTGGAAGAGCTGGCCATGAACGCCGGTTTCTGGACGGGCAAGCGCGTTCTCGTCACCGGGCATACCGGTTTCAAGGGTGGCTGGCTGGTCGCGTGGCTGCGCCATCTCGGCGCCGAGGTCGCGGGTCTCGCGCTGCCGCCTGCGACCACACCGAACCTGTTCGATCTGGCGCAGACCGAGCGGGATATCGTATCGGTCTTCGCCGACATCCGCGACCCCGCTGCCGTCAAGGCGGCATTCGACCGATTCCAGCCCGAGATCGTCTTCCACATGGCGGCGCAGGCGATCGTGCGAGCGTCCTACGAGGATCCGGTCGGCACCTACGCCACCAACGTGATGGGCACGGTGCACGTGTTCGAGGCGGTGCGGAATTCGGGCGTGCGCGTGCTGGTCAACGTCACCAGCGACAAATGCTACGACAACAAGGAATGGGTGTGGGGCTACCGCGAGACCGATCCGCTCGGCGGCAAGGATCCCTATTCCAACAGCAAGGCCTGCGCGGAACTGGTGACGCAGGCCTACCGGTCGTCATTCTTTAGTGGAACCAGCCGGATAGGATTTGCCAGCGCCCGGGCCGGCAACGTGATCGGCGGCGGCGACTGGGCGCAGGACCGCCTGATTCCCGACGTGATCGCGGCGATCCGCAGCCGCCAGCCGGTGCCGGTCAGGAATCCCGAGGCCGTGCGGCCGTGGCAACATGTGCTCGAGCCGCTGTCGGGCTATCTTCTGCTCGCCGAGCACCTGTGGCGAGACCCGGCTGCGTTCTCCAGCGAATGGAATTTTGGTCCCGATGCCGACAGCGTGCGCACCGTGCGCTGGCTGGTCGACCGCCTGGCTGTGCTCTGGGGTGTTCCGCCGCAGCAGATGCCGCAGCCGGGACAGCATCCGCATGAGGCGCGACTGCTGTCGCTGGACAGCTCCAAGGCCCGGGCTCATCTGGGGTGGGCGCCGCGCTGGGACCTCGATCGTGCGGCATCCGCCGTGGTGGAATGGTACAAGGCGTTCGAGGAGGGCGCCGCGATCAGACCGGTGATGGTTGACCAGATCGATGCTTTCATGAACACCAAGCGGGATCAGAGCATGATCCGGAAAAGTGTGTAGCGGTTTTCCGAAAAGATCATGCTCAAACAATAGGCTTTCTTTCTCTCGGCCCGTTTGGGCCGCAAACTGGATTCAATCTGATGACCACCACGTCGACGCGACCGCTCACCGAGATCAAGAGCTGCGAGGTCTGCGGCAGCGACAGGCTCGTGCCGGTGCTCGATCTCGGCCTGCACCCGCTGTGCGACGATTTGGTGACGGTTGGTGATTCGCGTCAGTGCCGCGAATACCCGATCAAGATCGACTTTTGTCCGACCTGCGCCACCGGCCATCAACGTTTCCAGGTCCCGAAGGAGGATCTGTTTCCCGGGGATTATCACTACCGCTCGCGCTTCACCGCCGACGTGCTCTCCGGGATGAAGAGCCTCGTGGCAACCTGTGCGGAGCGGATGGGGTCCTTGACCGGCAGAATCGCGCTCGACATCGGCTGCAATGACGGCAGCCTGCTCGACTTCTTTCGCGAGGCCGGTGCCAGGACGGCCGGCATCGAGCCGACCGGCGCGGCGCAGGATGCCGCGGCCAAGGGCCATTTCGTGGTGCAGAACTACCTCAGCACCGAGACCGCGTCCGAAATCCGTCGCGGCGTCGGTACGCCCGACATCATCACTTTCACCAACGTGTTTGCCCATATCGAGGATCTCGAGGGCGTGCTCGCGGCGCTGAAGGTGCTGCTTGGGCCCGACACGGTGATCGTGATCGAGAACCACTATCTCGGCGCGGTGCTGGACCGGCATCAGTTCGATACTTTCTATCACGAACATCCTCGCACCTATTCGTACAAGTCGTTCAGCTTCATCGCGAAGTCGCTCGGCCTCGATATCGTCAATGTCGAATTTCCCGCGCGCTATGGCGGCAACATTCGCGTCATCCTCGGGCACGCGGCGAAGAGCGATGCCGTCGCGGCCGATGTCGTTGCCCGCGAGAACAATTTTCAGGTCGAGTTTGCACAGCTCGCGCGCGACGTCGAGCTCTGGAAGGCCCGCAAGGGCGAAGAGCTGAAGAAGATCATCGCGGCCCACGGACCGATTCGCGCCAAGGCATTTCCCGGTCGTGCCGCCATCCTGGTCAAGCTGCTCGGCCTGACGGAGAAGGAGATCGTCGCGGTTCACGAAAAACCGGGCTCGATCAAGATCGGACATTACGTGCCGGGCACTCGCATTCCGATCGTGTCCGACGACGAATTGTTCGCACATGGCGACCAGAGCAAGCCGGTGCTCAATCTCGCCTGGCACATTTCGCGCGAGATCCGCCAATATCTCTCAGACAACGGCTACAAGGGCCCGGTGGTCGACGTGCTCGGCGCCGACGATTTCCATGCCTGAGGCAGCCGTCTTCACGATCCTCGGATCGGGTTTCGGGATGTACGGATATCTGCCCGCGCTGATCGAGTGCGGGATCAAGGTGGCGCTGCCGGAGCGCTACCGTGCGGTGGTCGGCGGGCGGAGCGAGCTCGCTCAATACGTGCCTGACGTCATCTGGTGTGCGAACGCCGACGAGCCTCTGATGCGCGCGACCGGTGCGGTCGTAGCGCTTCGCCCGGCCGACCAGGCCGACCAGATTCTGCGTCTGGCCGCGATGCCAGAGCTTCGCGACCTCATCCTGGAGAAGCCGGTGGCGCCGTCGCCGCAACTCGCGGCGCAGCTTCTGGACACGCTCGACCGCGCGGGCAAGCGCTATCGCGTCGGTTACACCTTCCGTTTCCTGCCATGGGCCGACCGGCTGCGCGCGATCCTCGCCGAGGGCGCCGGCAGGCTGTCGCTGGACTGGAGCTTCATGGCGCATCACTACCGCGCCAATCTCGAAAACTGGAAACGGTTCGACGCCAGCGGTGGCGGCGCGCTCCGCTTCTACGGCATTCATCTGATCGCGCTGCTCGCGGAGTTCGGCTACGACGATGTCTCGTCGTCGGTAGTCGCAGGCCCCTCCGATGCCGAGACGGCGTCCTGGGAGGCCGTGTTCACCGCAAAAGCCCTGCCGCCGTTCGCGCTGCGGGTCGACAGCCGCGCGACGCAGACCTGCTTCAGGATTGCAGCAAACGGGCGCGGCGAAGTCGGCCCCGTCATCGTGGACCAGCTCGATCCCTTCGCGTCCGCGAAGCAGGCCTCGGTGAACGTCCGCGATCCCAGGGGCGCGCGCGATCCCAGGGTGGATGTGCTAGCGCGTTTGTGCCGATCGCTCGGCGAGGACGACGCCGATCATGCGTCGCGTCAGCGTGCCATTCTTGCGTTGTGGACGCGGATCGAGGCGGTGTCCCGGCGGTTATCTGCGACGTGAGTCGCGCGCGCTACCACACGCTCCGTCCGCCATCCATCACCAGATTCTGCCCGGTCATGTAGCTCGATGCGTCCGAGCAGAGAAACTGCACCGCCGCCCGGTATTCGTCGACGTCGGCCATGCGGCCCATCGGGATCAGGCGCGTCAGTCGTTCGACGAAGGCGGGATCCTGGTTGTTGAAGACACCGCCCGGCGAGATCGCGTTGACGCGCACGCCGTGAGAGGCCCAGTAGGTCGCCAGATATTTCGTCAGCCCGATCAAGCCGTGCTTGATCACCGAGTAAGTCACGGGTTTCACCGGCTGTTCTTCTTCGCGCGTCACCTGCGGCTGGCGATAGAGCCGCTGATCCGGCGCGATCACGCCGAGATCGGAGGCGATGTTGAGGATCACGCCGCGTCCGCGTTTGGCCATCTCGCCGCCGAACACCTGCGCGCACAGCATCGCGCCGGTCAGGCCGACGGCGATTTCGGTCTGCCATTGCGGCACCGGGAATGCCTCGAAGCGCGAAGAGTGCATGACGCCTGGGCTCGACGTCACCTTCGGGTCGATGGCGGCGTTGTTGACGAGGATGTCGACGGTGATTCCGCGGTCTGCAAGCTGTTCGTTCGCGGCGCGCACCGAGTCGAGCGAGGTGACGTCGATCGCAAGCGCAATCAGATCGGCTGAAGCCGCGACCTGCTTCAGCGCGGCGACGGCAGCTCCGGCCTGCGTCAAGCCGACATCGGTGACAACCACGCGCGCGCCGGCTTCGCTGAGCGCTGCAACATGCTGCTTGCCCAACAGGCCGCCGGCGCCGGTCACGAGCGCGGTCCGTCCGGTCAGGTCGTAGCGGGAGGAGGGATTTGCCATCGAAGGCTCCTGTTCAGCTTCTGAGCTGGCCGCCGTCGGCCACCAGCACGCTGCCGGTGATAAAGGCGGCGCGGGGCGAAGCAAGGAAGGCGACGACGTCGGCGATCTCCTCGGGAGTGCCGAGCCGGCGTAGCGCGACTTCGCGCTGGAGCATGTCGTCGACCGCTTGCTTGTTTTCGGCGATCTTGCGCGCCCAGGTGCCGTCCGGGCTCAAGATGTTTCCGGGCGCGACCGCATTGATCCGGATGCCTTCCAGCGCCAGCGGGCGCGCCAGACCGCGCACGGTCGCATTCAGCGCCGCTTTGGCGGCGTAGTAGGTGACGGGCGCGCCGAGTGCGGCCATGCCTGCGATCGAGGAGATGCAGACGATGGCGCGGTCGCCGCTGCCACGCGCCATCAGCGGCCGGGCGGCCTCGATCATGTTGGTCGTGGCGAAGAGATTGAGGTCCATCACCCGCGACCATTCCGCGGTGGTTTCCTTCCCCGGGGGTACGGACGTGCCGCTGCCGACGTTGCAGACGAGGATGTCGAGCCGGCCCCACTGCTTTTCGACGTCCTGAACAAGGCCCGCCGCGGCGGCGGGATCGGTGACGTCGGTAACGTGAATCGAACTCCGTCCGCCGACCGCCGCGCGCGCGGCGTTCAGCGCATCGGCGCTGCGCGCCGCGAGCGTGACCTTGGCGCCCTCTGCCGCGAGCGTCGTCGCGATCGCAAGCCCGATTCCGCGGCTGGCGCCGGTGACGAGAGCGACGCGATCGTTCAGCTCGAGCTTCATCGCGCGGCGTCCTCGATCCAGCGAACCGTCATGTCGCGGTATTTCACCAACGCGCCGGCGTGGTCGCCGTCGGTGGCGCGCGCGGTTTGCAGGATGTACTGGCCCTTGTAACCGGATCGCTCGATCAGCCGGATCGTCTTGGCAAGGTCTGCGTTGCCGGTGCCGAGTGGTACGGTGGTGCCGCCGCGAATGCGGTCCTTCACGTGCACATTGAGGATGCGCTGTGCGTACGCGCCGACCTCCTCGTCGCTGTCATAACCGAGCGAAGCGCTGTTACCGCTGTCGTAGTTGATGCCGAAGACGTCGGCTGGATACGCCTCCATGAACCGGGCGAGCTCGCGCGGCGGCAGATCGGATTCGAAGACGATCTTGAGGTTCCGTCTTGCAAGCTGCTCGGAGCGAGCGAGCAGCACGCGCTTCAACGTATCGCCCTCGCTCTCGCGCTCGATCTTGCCGTTGTCGACCAGCGGAATCACGACTAATTCGATGCCGATGCGGCTACAGGCGGCGATCAGGAGATCGAGGTCGGCGACAAGCGCGTCGCGCACGACGGCATCGACCTTCCAGAACGGCGCCTGCATGAAGCAGTCGCCGGTCAGGCTCGGAACCCGCACGCCGTTCTCGCGCGACAGCGCCAGAATGTCCTGTTGCCCCGGCTCGGTCGTCAGCGGGTTCTCGCGCAGCCGTTCCTGATCGATGGTCCATTCCATCCGCGTCAGGCCGAGCTCCTTCGCACACGAGAATTCCTCGCGCCATTCATTCCAGGGGAATGCCTGGATCTTGCCGTCGACGAGGGCCGAAAGCCTGCCTTGCATGAAGCCGATGCGTTCGAGCGTTGCGGTCACGGTTGCTTGTCCGAGCTGATGGCGAGGCCCTTTGTGGTCCAGCCGCCGTCGATGAAGAGTTCCTGTCCGGTCACATAGGCGGAGGCTTCCGACGCCAGGAAGACGGCGGCTCCCACCATGTCGGCGGGCTGTCCCCAACGGCCGAGCATGGTGTGGCGGCGCCTCGCCTCGTGCATGTCTGGATCGGCAAAACTCTTCGCGGTCATCTCGGTCGCGACATAGCCGGGCGCGAGCGCGTTGACGCGGATGCCGTCGGGCGCATAGTCGGCGGCGAGCGCTCGCGTCAGCCCGGCAAGACCGGCCTTCGCCGCCACGTAGCCGGGATTGCCGGGAAAGCCGCGGACCGAATTGATGCTGGTGACGTTGATGATCGCAGCAGAGCCCGCGTTCTTCAGAAGCGGATGGGCGGCAAGGATGGTGGCGTAGACGCCGGTGAGATCGGTTGAGATCGTGGCCCGGAAGCGCGCGAGTTCGCTCTCGGCGCTTCCGGCAGGCAGACTGATGCCGGCGGCGTTGACCAGCGCGTCGATGCGTCCGCCTTGCGCGGCCACGGTGCGGAATGCGCTCTCGATGGCGTCATCGTCAGACAGATCGCAGGCAATCGCGATCACGCCCTCTGGTGCGGTCCCGGAACGGCTGAGGCCGAACACCGTGGCACCGGCATCTTGCAGGCCGGTTGCAATCGCAGCGCCAATGCCGCGGGAGGCGCCGGTGACGACCGCGATTTTGCCGGCCAGAGAGAAGGCGCTGAGGTCAGGCATAGCCGTAACTACGCATGATGGCGGCGCAAAGCTTGACGTCCTCGGGACGGTCGATCTGGAACATCTTGTGACGCTCCATCAGGTGAAAGCCGATTTTTCCGCCGAGACGATTGTTCTGCTCGCGCAGGAGTGATGGGGTCAGGACATAGAACGAGCCGTTCTCCAGGTAGCGCTTCTCGATCTGCTGCCGCATGCGGCGGTTGTGATAGTCGTAGTTGATCGGCTCCGGCCCGCTCGCGCCGATACGCCAGTTGAAATAATCTTCGACTTCGCAGACCGAGAGCAGGCTGTCGAGATGCTCGCGGTCGAAGGTCGCAAGTGCGTTCTCGATGTCGCTGGACTCGCGGATCGGCGAGGTGGCCTGGAGCGCGACGATCCGCTCGAACCGTCCCATCCGCTCGTCGGTCGCATTGAGCGCGTGCAGCCAGGCGGATTCGGAGGAGGCGAGGTCACCCGAAATGTCTTCGGGGCGTCGCACGCCGATGGCGCCGGCGGCTTCGGCCGCGGCGAGGATATTGTCGCTGTCGGAAGAAACCGCCACCACGTCGACGCCGCGCGCCGCGCGTGCCTGCTCGACCGTCCACGCGATCAACGGCTTGCCGCAGAGATCGAGCAGATTTTTGTGCGGAATGCCCTTGGAGCCGCCGCGCGCAGCGATCACGGCCAGCGTCTTGCGCGCCATCAGATATGCCTCTCGAGACGCTCGAGCGCGATCCAGAAGCCTTCGCCCATATTCTTGTGGCCCTGCCAGATTTCGGGGATGAAGGACGCGGTCGGCGCATGCTTGCGCAGCACCCGCCCGATCTCGTCGAAATCGATTTCGCCTTCGCCGACCTGGAGCCCTTCGCCGTCGAGCCCCTTGGCGTCACCGAAATGCAGATGCGCGGTGTACGGCCCGAGTTGCGCCAAGCCTTGTGCGAAGTCGAAGCCGAAATGGTTGGCAGCGAGCTTGGTGTGGGAGATGTCGACGCACATCCGCAGATCATGCTTGGCGCAGAATGCGGCGGATTCCTCCGGAAAGATAAAGATGTTCTGGTGGCGCTGGCCGCCGAAATGCCAGGGGAACGGCGCCATGGTCTGCGGCGTCAGCTCGACGCCGTCCATGTCGAGCTCCTTCAGGCTCCGGGCGAAGATGCGATAGCGCTCGGCCTTCTCCTCCGGCGACAACGGCTCGTCCATGGTGAAGCCGCCGATATTGGCGACGATGGGCGGGCGCTTCGTCTTTGGGAAGAATTTCTTCAGACCGCGGGTGATGTCGATCACGGCCTGCGTCTGCTCCAGCGAGTAGCGCCGCAGTGCCTCGTCGGGGGTTGCGAGGTCCATCAGCTTGGAGCCGGCAAACAGCTCCGGCGCATGCACGACGAAGCCGAGATCATAGCTGCCGGAGAGATACGTCGCGGGATCGCGCTCCATGTCGCTATAGCTGAGATGGAATTCGATGATATCAGGCTCGCAGATCTCCAGGAAGCGCTCGGTGTCGTGATAGCGCACTGGCACGCCCCAGGGCCGGTCGAAGCGGAAGCGCCGCGCTTTTGCGGTACCTTCGTCGAGGTCGCTCTGGAAGAAATAGTCGTCGGTCGCCATCGTCCTCCTCAGCTTGCGGCCGAGCAGCGCCGGCATCTTCAGCGGCGACAGGCCCTGTCCCGGGCTCTTCACGGCGACGTCACTCTCGGAGATCACGGTGCCGGCTAGAAGGTCGCGCGCAGCCACTAGGCTCTTGGCGAGGTTTTCGCGGTTAATCAGCTCACCCTGGCTCAGCGCGCGCTCGGCCAGTTTCTCGCCGCGCGCCGCTTCCACCTCGCGGATGCCCGAGACCAGCGTCTTGAATTCCTCCGGCTCCAGGCTCGCGGCATGGTCCGGACCTTCCATCTCGCGGTCGAGCGTGATGTGGCGTTCGATGACGACGGCGCCAAGCGCCACCGCGGCCGTTGAAACGGCAACGCCGCGCTCGTGGCCCGAATAGCCGACGACCGGATGGATCTCGCGCAGCGTTTCCATGAAACGCAGATGGATGTTGTGGAGCGCGGCCGGATAGGTGCTCTGGCAGTGCAGCAGCACGTAACTCGCATCGCGGTCGTCGAGGAATTTCGCCGCGGTCTTGATTTCGTCCGTCGTGCTCATGCCGGTCGAGACGATCAGCGTCTTGCCGGTGGCGGCAAGGCACGCGAGCAGCGGCAGATTGGTGAGGTCGGCCGAGGCGACCTTGTAGGCCTGCACGCCGAATCCTTCGAGCACGGCGACGCTCTTTGCGTCCCAGGGCGTGCAGAGATACTGGATACCCTTTGCTGCGCAGTACTCGGCGATCTTCTTCTGCTGCGCGGTCGGGAGCTCGAAGCGGCGCAGGAGATCGAGCGTGTATTCGACGGCGAGGTCGTCGTCCTTCCCGGACAGGCTCGAAGCGCGATAGACCTCGTCGAGCTTGCGCATCTGGAATTTGGCGCAATCGGCACCGGCCGCGACCGCAGCATCGACCAGCGCAATGGCGCGATCGAAGTCGCCATTGTGGTTGTTGCCGATCTCGGCGATGACGTAGCAGGGTTCGCCATCGCCCAGAAGACGGTTGCCGATGCGGACCGGGGCAGGCTGTTTGGGCGATGTCATCAACATTCTCGTCTCATATTGTCAGGCGAATCGTGCGGGAAAGCGCGACTTCCACGTCCGCAGCCCGTTTTCTTCGAACATGATGCGCGAACAGCTGTGCCCCTGCTGTTCCAGTGCGGCAATGAGCTGGTAGCGCTCGAACGGACGCACGAAGAACATGAAGTAACCGCCGCCGCCGGCGCCCAGCAGCTTGCCACCGACCGCGCCGTGCTGTTTGGCGAAATCGTAGATCGCATCGATCGCGTCCGACGAGATCTTCGAGCTCAGCTTCCGCTTGGCGTGCCAGGCGTCGTCGATCAGCCGGCCGCATTCCAGCAACTGGCCGCGCAGCAGATGTCGCCGGATGTCGCGCGTCACTTCCTTCTGCTTGGCGGCCGCGGCCACGGCGTCGCTGGTCTCGTGCTGTGCCTTCTGGTCGCGGTGGATAGCGCCGGAATCGCGACCCGAGCCGGCGTAGCAGAGCACCAGGCTCTCCTCGAGCTCGGCGATGATGTTGGGATCGAGACGAAGCGGCACGATGGTGTTCTGGTCGGAAAAGAACTCCATGTGATTGAAGCCGCCGAACACGGTGGCGTACTGATCCTGCCAACCGCCGGGAATGTTGAGCATCAGCCGCTCGGCCTGGAACGCCATCTCCGCGACCTCGTGACGGTCCCACTGGTCGCCGCGGAATTCGTTGAAGCAGCCGATGATGGCGGACGAGACCACCGCGGAGCCGCCGAGGCCGGAGCCGACCGGGAAGTCGGCCGACACTTCGAGCTCGAATCCATAAGTCGGTTTGATCAGGCGCACCACCGACTTGATCAGCGCGAGATCACCGCCCGTGCCAAGTTCTGCGAGATCGTCGGCCTCGATCGTGCAGCGGAAATCATGCGAATAGATCCGGATGCTGGGATCGTTCCGTCGCCGCAGCGTCGCGTGAGCGTACATCTTGATCGTGGCGTTGATGACCGCGCCGCCGTCATTTGCCACGAAATAATGCGTCAGGTCGGTGCCGCCGCCGGAGAAGCTGATTCGCACCGGCGAGCGCGCGCGCGCGAACACTTCGCTCTCTTCGGACAGATTGAACAGCTCGCGGCTGAACACGTCGACCAGCCGTCCCTCGCCATCGAGGATTGGCACCACGTGCACGCGCTGGTCGAGCAGCTTGAGGATCTGCTCGCGCGGACCGCCGCTCCGGGCCCAGACGAAATTGCGATTGATGCAGGTCGCAACCCGGTCCTGAATCGTGGTGCCGGTCAGCATGCGCCTGCGGATGTCGCCGTCGGTCACCGCGCCGACGATTCGTCCGCCCGCGTCCTGCGCGAACAGGATCCCGAGCATGTTCGCATTGAGGCGCCGGAAGGCTTCCTCAATGGTCTCGGTCTCGGCGATGGTGACGAGGGTTCGTTCAAGCACGTTTTAGGGTCCAGGAAGGGCCAATTCCAGGCCATACCGTAAGCGGGGTTGGTATTACGGGAGCAGCAGGGACGATGCAAGGTTCCTGCGCCTTGGGGGGCATCGCGGCCGGTCCAGATCAACCCCAGCCTCAACATCAACGAGCAGCCGACGGTGAACGCGCCGCTGGAGGCGCTCCATACCTATTTCTGCTCGGGACTCGACGTGCTGTATCTGGGCAATGACCGGCTGTCGAAGGCGAACGGAGGTTACCGCTCGTCCGCGATCACCTTGCCGTCGTTCGGCAGCGCGCCGGGCCTCACCAGTTCAACGTCGCCTCCGAGCTTCGTCACTGCGCGCAAGGTGCCTGCAATCTCCTCGCGCAACGCGTCGCTCGCGGCCGCCGTTTCCGCTTTCAGCGTCATCGCGTCGGTCTCGCCCCGGCGCGCGACGACGAGGCGTAGTCTTCCGAGCGCGGAATGGCGCTTGCCGATCTCGGCGATCTGCTCGGGGCGGACGAACATGCCCTTGACCTTGGTGGTCTGGTCGGCGCGGCCCATCCAGCCTTTGATGCGCATGTTGGTGCGCCCGCAGGGGCTCGGGCCCGGCAGCGCCGCGGTGAGGTCGCCGAGCGCAAGCCGAATCCAGGGATGGTGCGGGTCGAGCGAGGTCACGACGATCTCGCCGACGTCGCCGGGCGCCACGGGATCGCCGGTACCGGGCTTGACGATCTCCATGATCAGGTCCTCGTTCACGACCATGCCGTCGCGCGCGCCGGTCTCGAAAGCGATGAGGCCGAGATCGGCGGTGCCGAAGGCCTGGTAGGCGTCGATGCCGCGCGTCTTGATCTCCGCCTGGAGCGAGGGCGGGAAGGCCGCCCCCGAGACCAGTGCGCGCTTGATCGAGGAGACGTCGCGGCCCGAGCTCGCAGCAGCATCGAGCAATATTTTCAGAAAGTCCGGCGTGCCGCTGTAGCCGACGGGACGGTAGGCCTCGATCAGCTCGAATTGCTGCTCGGTATTGCCGGGACCTGCGGGGATCACGGCGCAGCCGAGCGCGCGCGCCGACGCATCGAAGATGAAGCCGCCGGGGGTGAGATGGTAGCTGAAGGTGTTGAGCACGATGTCATCGGGCCGGAACCCGGCCGCGAACAGCGCCCGTGCGCCGCGCCAGGGGTCGGACTGTCGCCCCTCCGGCTCGAAAATCGGCCCTGGGGAGGTGAAGAGCCGGGCGAACGAGCCGGGCGCCGCCGCGACGAGGCCGCCGAAGGGCGTGGAGGCCTTGTGCAGGGCCGGCAGTTCCGACTTGCGCAGCACCGGCAGGCCCGCCAGGGCTGCCCTGGAGGTCACAGCGGCCGGATCGACGCCTTTCAGCCGATCGGCATAGGCGGGCGCGGTCATCGCACAGCGCAGCACGCCTGGCAGGCGGGAGAACAGATCGGCTTCGCGCGCGGCTTGTTCGCGCGTCTCGAGGGCGTCGTAATGGGCGGTCATGGCTGATCTTTCCGGGTTGACGTCCGTTGCGCGCCGCCGCCGGCATGGGTATCAGACGCCCATTGGCGAGGTTTGAAGAGGACGCGATGGCGGACGAAGGAATCATTGCGGCGGACGAGGCGGCGGACGTCGTCGCGCGCCTGAAGCGCCGCATGATCGACGAGGCGTTGCCGCTGTGGTCGACGGTCGGCTGGGACCATGCCGCGGGTGGTTTCATCGATCGGCTGCACCGTGACGGCAAGGCGGACGTGGCCGCGCCGCGGCGCGTGTTCGTGCAGGCCCGCCAGATCTGGTGCTATGCCAAGGCCGCGCAGATGGGTTGGTACCCTGAGGGGCGCGCCATCGCGCTGAAGGGGCTGGAGCATCTGCTGGCCAAGGCAAAAGCGCCCGACGGCCGGCCCGGCTACGTGCACCGGCTGACTCCGGAGGGCGCGGTGCTCGACGGCCGGCGCGATGCCTACGACCACGCCTTCATTCTGTTTGCGCTGGCGACCGTCTATTCGCTCGACCAGGACGCGCAGGTTCGCGTCGAGATCGACGCGCTGCTCGCCTTTCTCGACGGTCATTTGCGTTCGCCGCATGGCGGCGTCCACGAAGGCCTGCCGGTCACGCTGCCGCGCCGGCAGAACCCGCACATGCATCTGTTCGAGGCGATGATCGCGTGCTTCGACGCGACCCACGATCTGTCGTTCCAGAACCGCGCCGGCGAGTTTTTCGCGCTGTTCCTCGGCAATCTCTACGATAAGCAGACGCGCGCGCTGGGCGAATATTTCGAGGAGGACTGGTCGAAGATCGCGCCGGTCAGCGTCGAGTCGGGTCACCAGGCGGAATGGGTCTGGCTGCTGAAGGGGTTCGAACGCATCACGGGCTGCCCAACCCGACAGCGGCGCGCGGAGCTGCTGGAGACCGCGTTGCGCTATCGCGACGAGGCCACCGGCTGCCTGATCGACGAGGGTGACGACGCCGGCAACATTCGCCGCAGCACGCGCCGGCTTTGGCCGCAGACCGAAATTGCGAAGGCGTGGATCGCGCAGGCCGAGTCCGGGGAGGCGGGCGCGGCGGATGAGGCGCGCATGGCGCTGGTGCGGCTCGAACGGTATTATCTCAGCCATCCCGTGAGGGGCGGCTGGTACGACCAGTTCGATCGCGACGGCAAATCGCTGATCGACACCATTCCTGCGTCGTCGTTCTATCATGTTCTCTGCGCAGTCGCGGAAGCGGAGCAGGTGCTGGAGTAAGAGTCTGTTGTTTTGACGCGTTTTCTTCACGCGAACCGGTTCCCACTTCGCTTGAAAACGCTATGTCAAAGCCACCGTTTGCGCCGCTTGAAGCTCTTGAGGTTCTTGAAGCTCTTGCGCTGGTCGCCGGCGCCGCCGAGGTAGAATTCCTTGACGTCCTCGTTGTCGCGCAATTCGTCCGCGGTGCCGTCGAGCACGACCTTGCCCTGCTCCATGATGTAGCCGTGGCTTGCCACCGACAGCGCGGCGCGCGCGTTCTGCTCGACCAGGAGGATGGTGACGCCGAGGTCGCGGTTGATCTTCTGGATGATCGAGAACACCTCTTTCACCAGCAGCGGCGACAGGCCCATCGAGGGCTCGTCCATCAGGATCATCTTCGGGCGCGCCATTAGCGCGCGGCCGATCGCGAGCATCTGCTGCTCGCCGCCGGAGAGATAGCCGGCAAGCCCGGTGCGCTCCTTCAGGCGCGGGAAATAGTTGAAGACCATGTCGAGATCGGCCCCGACCTCGCGATCCCTGCGGGTGAAGGCACCGAGCTTGAGGTTTTCCAGCGAGGTCATGTCGGCGACGATGCGCCGGCCCTCCATCACCTGGAAGATGCCCCGGCGGACGATCTTGTCTGGATCGATGCCGTTGATGCGCTCGCCCTCGAACAGGATCTCGCCGCGCGTGACCTCGCCGTCCTCGGTCTTGAGCAGCCCCGAGATCGCCTTCAGCGTCGTCGATTTGCCGGCACCGTTTGCGCCGAGCAGCGCCACGATCGCGCCCTTGGGCACGTCGAGGCTGAGGCCGCGCAGCACCAGGATGACGTCGTCATAGACGACCTCGATGTTGCGCACCCCGAGCAGCGGCGGCGCGGGCACGATGCTGGGGGAGGGACGCTCGACGTTAACCGCTTCACTCATGGTCAGTTACTCTCTCGATGTCGTCACCCGCGAAGGCGGGTGACGCAGTATTCCAGAGACGCCGGAGATTCACCGAGAAGCCACGGCGTACTGGATCCCCCGCTTTCGCGGGGGATGACAGTTGTGCGTGGGGCGAAAGCGGGGGCTCACCACCCAAGTAATTCCGGCTTGCGCGGCAGCTCGACGGTCTTGACCTTCTCGAGCTTGATGGTGCCCTTGGCCATCAGGTCGTTGAGGTCGCCGTCGGTCGCACCGGTGATCTTTGTCCGATAGAGGTCGACCTTCAGCGTGCCGCGGTGGTCCTTGTCGGTCCAGGTCGAGGGATTGCAGACGCCTTCCATGCCTGAAGGCACCCAATCCTTCTTCTGGTAAAATCCCTTCACGACGTTGTCGCCGGTCGCGCCGCCGTTCTTGGCGGCCCAGTCGAGCGCTTCCTTCATGTAGAGCGCCGAGCAGACGGCGGCGATGTAGTGCACCGGGCGATAGACCTTACCGGTGGGGTCGGACATCTTCGAGATCTCCATCACCGTCTTCATGCCGGGCGCATCGCCGCCCCAACTCACAGCGGTGCGCAGCGGAAAGATCACGCCATCGGCGGCATCGCTCGCGGTCTTGGCGGCGTTCTCGTCCATGCCCCAGACATTGCCAAGGAACTGAATGTCGACGCCGGCGGTCTTGCAGGCCTTCATCACCGAGATGTTGGAAGCGGCGGTATTGCCGAGATAGGCATAATTGGCACCCGAGGATTTCAGGCTCAGGCACTGCGCGCTGTAGTCACCCGGCGCGAGCGCGAACACCAGCGGCGGCAGCACCTCGAAACCGAGCTCCTGCGCCATGGCTTCGCCGGCGGCCTTCGGCGCGTTCGGATAGGGATGGTTGGCGCCCATGTGCACGAATTTCGGCTTGCCGGGCTTGCCTTTCGCCTTCCAGTCCTCGGCCGCCCACATCAGCATCGCGCGCAGCGAGTCCGAATAGCTCGGGCCGTAGAAGAAATTATAGGGCGCGGGCTTGGCCTTGCCGCTGACGCCTTCGGGATCGGTGAGTGCGGCGGCGTAGGAGCCGGACATGTCGGGGATCTTGTCCTGCGCGAGGAAGCCGGTCAGCGCCTCGGTGTCCGCCGTGCCCCAGCCCATGATCGCCGCGACCTTGCTGTCGGGCGCCGACCATTTCTTGTAGAGCGCGATCGCGCGCGGCACCTGGTAGCCGTAATCGTTGGTGTCGACGCTGAGCTGCTTGCCGCCGACGCCGCCGTTCTTGTTGACCCAGGCGAAGGTGTCGGCGACGGCCTGGCCGTAGGGCGTGCCGACGTCGGAGGTGCCGCCGGAATAATCGGCGAGATGGCCGATGGCGATCTGTGCCTGCGCGCTCGCGGAGAATGCTGCGATCGCCAGTGCAATCGATGCCGTGCTCAAAATGGATTTTGTCTTCATTGGTTGCCTCCTCCTGTTTATTTGTTGGTTAGAGAGTTGCCCGCGCTCAATGCGAGAACGGGTAGAGTTTCCAGTACGCCTTGATCTGTCGCCAGCGATGGGCGAGCCCGTCCGGCTCGAACATCAGGAACGCGATGATGATCACCCCGATCGCGATCTCGCGCAGGAAGGTGATATTGTTGTTGAGCGACAGCGCCTTGTCGATCGCGCCGCCCTTCAGCGCCACGCTGAGGAACTCCATCGTTTCCGGCAGCAGCACCACGAAGGCGGTGCCCATCAGCGTGCCCATGATCGAACCGGTGCCGCCGATGATGATCATGGCGAGAAACAGGATCGAGCGCTCGATACCGAAGCCCTCTTGCGATACCACGAGCTGGTAGTGCGCATAGAGCGCGCCGGCGATGCCGGCAAAGAAGGCGGCGAGGCCAAATGACAGCGTGCGGTACTTGGTGAGGTTGATGCCCATGATCTCCGCGGAGAGATAATGGTCGCGGATCGCCACCAGCGCGCGGCCGTCGCGCGTACGCATCAGATTGGTGACGAGGACGTAGCTCGCGATCACATAGGCGAGCACGACATAGAAATATTGCCTGTCGCCGCGTAGCGTGTAGCCGAAGATCGAGAACGGATTGGCGCTGGCCGGCACCGAGCCGCCGGTGAACCACTCCGCGCGCGAGAAGAAGTCGAGCAGGATATACTGCGCCGCGAGCGTCGCGATCACGAGGTAGAGCCCCTTCAGCCGCGCCGCCGGGATGCCGAAGATCAGCCCGACCAGCGCGGTGACGACGCCCGCGAGCGGGATCGCGAAGAACACCGGGATCGGCGCGTTGTTGGAGATGTAGGCCGAGGTGAAAGCGCCGAGCAGGAAGAAGGCCGCATGCCCGATGGAGATCTGGCCGGTGAAGCCGACCAGGATGTTCAGCCCGAGGGCCGCGATCGAGAAGATGCCGATCTGGATGAGGATGCTGAGCCAGTAACCGCCAAGGAATTGCGGCACGAGGCAGAGCAGCAGCACGCCGATAATCGCAAAGTTGCGGCTGGTTGTGGTCGGAAAGATCGTGGTGTCGGCCGCGTAAGAGGTGCGGAAATCACCAGCGGGGATGAGGGCAGGGCCGGCCATGGGTCAGATCCGCTCGATGTCGTGGGTGCCGAACAGGCCGTAGGGCTTGATCATCAGCACGATGATGAGGACGTAGAACGGGGCGATCTCATAGAGATTGCCCCAGTGCAGATACTCGCTGTCGACATATTGCGCGATGTTCTCGAGTAGCCCGATGATGATGCCGCCGAGCACGGCGCCGCCGACGGAATCGAGCCCGCCGAGGATCGCCGCCGGAAACACTTTGATGCCGTAGGCGGCAAGGCCCGAGGATACGCCGTTCACGACCGCGACCACGACGCCCGCGACCGCCGACACCGTAGCCGAGATCGCCCACGCCATCGCGAACACGCTTTTGACCGAAATGCCGAGCGACTGCGCCACCTGCTGGTTGAACGCGGTGGCGCGCATCGCAAGGCCGTACTTTGACGCGCGGAAGAACCAGGCCATGCCGATCATCATCGCGACCGAGACCACGAGGCTCATGACATAGACGGTCTGGATCTGGAGCCCGAACAGGCTGACAGACTGGCTCTCGAATACGCGCGGGAACGGCTGCGGATTGACGCCGAACATCCATTTCAGCGTCGCCTGCAGCACGGTGGACAGGCCGATCGTCACCATGATGACCGAGATGATGGGTTCGCCGATCATCGGCCGCAGGATCAGGACCTGCACCGCGATGCCGAACACGAACATGAACACGAGCGTCATCGGCATGCCGATCCAGAACGGCACCTGGTATTTCGCGAGCAAGGTCCAGCACACCCAGGCTCCGACCAGCAAGAGCTCGCCCTGCGCGAAATTGACGACCTGGGTGGCCTTGTAGATCAGCACAAACGACATCGCGACCACGCCATAGAGCGTGCCGACCACGAGGCCGTTGACCAGGAGCTGGATGAGGAAGGCGGTGTTCATGTGATATGCTATCCTTCGCCTCTCCCCGCCTGCGCAGGAGAGGGTTCATCGATGGGCAATGCGCTCTGTGTCGGAAGCGTGCTCACTCCGCGGCCTCCGCCAGATGCCCCGGTCCGCCCAGATCCACCACCCGCAGCGTCGTCCGCACCCTTTGCGTGGTGCCGTCCTGGAAGCGGATCACGGTGTCGACGGGGATGTCGGCGTCGCCGCGGTAGATCGCGTCGATGATGCCTTCGTATTTCTCGTTGATGACACTGCGGCGCACTTTTCGCGTGCGGGTGAGCTCGCCGTCGTCGGCGTCGAGCTCCTTGTAGAGCAGCAGGAAGCGGGAGATGCGCTGCGCCGGCGGCAGCGTGACGTTGACGGTCTCGACCTCCTTGCGGAGCAGTGCGTAGACCTCGGGCCGCGAGGCGAGGTCGCTGTAGGTCGTGAACGAGAGCCGGTTCTTCTCCGCCCATTTGGAGATGATGGAGTAGCGGATGCAGATCATCGCCGCGAGCGCGTCGCGGCCAGCGCCAAGCACCACGGCTTCCGCGATATAAGGCGAGAATTTCAGCTTGTTCTCGATGAACTGGGGCGAGAAACGCTCGCCGCGCGAGGTCTCGGCGAGATCCTTGATCCGGTCGATGACCACGAGCTGCTTGTTGTCGTTGAAATAGCCGGCGTCACCGGACAGCATCCAGCCTTCCCGGATGTCGGCGACGCTCGCCTCCGGGTTCTTGTAGTAACCGAGGAACATGTGGGGATGCCGCACCACGATCTCGCCGACGCCGTGAACGTCGGCGTTGTCGATGCGGATTTCGACGCTGTCGGCCATCGGCACGCCGGTGGTGTCAGGATCGACCTTACCCTCGGGATGCAGCGTGTAGGCTCCGAGCAATTCCGTCTGGCCATAGAGCGTGCGCAGCGGCACGCCCATGGCCTGGAAGAATTTGAAGGTCTCGGGGCCGAGTGCCGCGCCGCCGGTCGCGGCCGAACGTAGGCGGGTGAAGCCGAGGCGGTCGCGCAGCGCGCGGAACAGGATCGCGTCGGCAAAGCCGGAACGCTTGCGCTGCTCGAGCGCGGCAAGCCCGCTCTTCATGCCGATATCGAAAAGGCGCTGCTTGAACGCCGTTGCGTCCATCACCTTGGCGCGGACGTCGGCGGCGATCGATTCCCAGACCCGAGGGGCGTAGAGCACGAATGTCGGCGCGATCTCGCGCAGATCGTTCATCATGGTGTCGGGCTCTTCGACGAAGTTGATCTTCATCCGGCACAAGAGGCCTTTGCCGAGCACATAGACCTGTTCCATGATCCAGGGCAGCGGCAGCACCGAGACGTATTCGTCGTCCGGCCCTTTCGGGTCGAAGGCGAGATAGGTCGCGCAATGGCCGAGCACGCGGCCGGCGGCGAGCATCGCAAGTTTTGGATGCGAGGTGGTGCCTGACGTCGTGCAGAGGATAGCGACGTCCTCACCCTTGGTCGCGTCGACCAGCCGATCGTAAAGTTCCGGTTCGCGCGTAGCCCGCGCCCGGCCGAGCTCGGCAAATTTCTCTGCCGACATCAAACGCGGATCGTCATATTTCCGCATGCCGCGCGGGTCGGAATAGATGATGTGCTTCAGCCTCGGCACACGCTCGGCAAGCACAAGCAGCTTGTCGACCTGCTCCTCGTCCTCGGCGAAGACGAGTTGGGCTTCACCGTAGTTGAGCAGATAGGAGGCCTCTTCATCCAGCACGTCGCGATAGAGCCCGAGGCTCAATCCACCAACCGCATGGGTGGCGATTTCCGCCGCGACCCAGTCCGGCCGGTTGTCGCCGATGATGCCGATGACATCCTCGCGCCCCAGGCCCAGTTCGACGAGGCCGAGCGCGAAGTCGCGCACCCGCGTCTGGTAGTCGTTCCAGGTGAACGGGCGCCACAGTCCGAGATCCTTCTCGCGCAGCGCGATCTCATTGCCGTACTCCTTCGCGTTGAGCCGGAGCATTTTTGGGTAGGTGTCTGCCTGCGCGACGCGCCCTGCGTAATCCATCATGCCGCGCTCTCCTGCGCCGGCGGAGCATCGTCCGGATCGACCAGCACCTCGTCCTCCTCGCCGAGATAGGCGCGCCTGACGTGGGGATCGGCGAGCACGGCGGCCGGATCGCCCTCGGCGATCTTGCGGCCGAAATCCAGCACCATGACGCGGTGGGAGATGTCCATCACCACGCCCATGTCGTGTTCGATCATCACCACTGTCATGCCGAACTCCTCGTTGAGATCGACGATGTAGCGGGCCATGTCCTCCTTCTCCTCGAAGTTCATGCCGGCCATCGGCTCGTCGAGGAGAATGAGGCGCGGCTCCAGCGCCATGGCGCGGGCGAGCTCCACGCGCTTGCGCAGGCCATAGGAGAGGGTGCCCGCCTGCGCCTTTCGCACCGATTGGAGGTCGAGAAAGTCGATGATCTCCTCGACCTTGCGGCGGTGTTCGAGCTCTTCCTTGCGCGCGCCAGTGAGCCAGTACAGCGAGCCCGTGAGGAAATTGTTCTTCAGGAGGTGATGGCGGCCGACCATGATGTTGTCGAGCACGCTCATATGGTGGAACAGCGCCAGGTTCTGGAAGGTGCGGCCGATGCCGAGCGAAGCGCGCGCGTTGGGCGTCAGGCCGGTGATGTCGCGGCCCTGGTAGAACAGCTGGCCTTCGGTCGGCTTGTAGCGGCCGGAAATACAGTTCACGATCGAGGTCTTGCCGGCGCCGTTGGGGCCGATGATCGAGAACAGCTCGCCCTCCCTGATGGCGAAGCCGACATCGGTCAACGCACGAACGCCGCCGAATCGCAAGGACACGCCGCGCACTTCAAGACTGGTAGCCACCAAACAAATCCCTCCCGGTGATGGCGCATTCAGTGGCGCTCTTCGTCCGTTCCTGTCGGGCGATCCTAGTACGGCCGTGCCGGTGAGGCCATGCAGCAGATGGTCTCGACCGGAGCCGCGCCACTCTCGTTCCTTTTGGGATCAAAAGCCGCATCGTCCGAGGTGGTCCTCAATAGGGGAAAGCGCTATTTTGAAATGTCTCCCGCCTGACAATTCTGCGACAAAGTTTTTCGGGCGGGAGCAGCCTCCATCTTTCGTCGGATGGTGGTCGAAACCGTCATGCTGCAATGCAGCAGAGCAAGGAGTGACGAACGGTGCGGCTGGCTTCGGGATCATGATTTCAGAGGATCAACTGAAGCGAGTCGCTGCCTGGTCGCGCGAGCTCACCGAAAGGGAGATCGAGGTCGCGCGTACCGGGATCACCGAGCGCTCCTACGGCACCGGCGAGACCGTGTTCATGCGCGGCGACACGTTCGACTATTGGGCCGGCATGGTCTTTGGGCTTGCCCGGATGGGCGGGGTCTCGCGCGACGGCAAGGAGACGAGTCTTGCCGGGCTGACGGCAGGGGCCTGGTTCGGCGAAGGCAGCGTGCTCAAGAACGAGCCGCGCCGCTATGACGTGGTCGCGCTGCGCAACAGCCGCGTCGCACTGATGGAACGTAGCGCCTTCATGTGGCTGTTCGAGAACAGCGTTGGCTTCAACCGCTTCCTGGTGCGCCAGCTCAACGAGCGGCTCGGCCAGTTCATCGGCATGCTCGAGGTCAACCGCACGCTGGATGCTACCGCGCGGCTTGCCCGCAGCATCGCCTCGCTGTTCAATCCGATCCTCTATCCGGAATCCACCGCGCATCTGGAGATCACCCAGGAGGAGATCGGCGCGCTTTCCGGAATGTCCCGCCAGAATGCCAACCGCGCGCTGAACCGGCTCGAGAAAGAGGGGTTGCTCCGGTTGGAGTATGGTGGCGTGACTATTTTGGATATCGAACGGCTAAGGGGATACGGGGAGGAGTGACGCCGCGTTCGCGGCCGCAACTGCGGGCGCCGCAACCCACCGCTTGCTCTTCCGGCGCGACGAGCCCATCCTTGCCGGGATCCTGGCCCATTTGGCCGGGTCCAGCAGACCGCGCCATCGCGGCTCCCGCGGGGTCTCGACCCATGAACTGCTCTTGTTGCGGTTCCGAGGTTCAGAGCGGCTTTGCTTTCTGCCCGAAGTGCGGCACGAAGCAGCCGAACGCGTGCCCCGGTTGCGGCCATGCATGCGCACCGGATTTCGCGTATTGCCCGAAATGCGGCGCCCTCGTCAGTGAGGCCTCCAAGACCGACGGGCAGGCATCAATGCAGGCGAGCCGCGTGACATTCCCGATCCGGGCCTCCTCGCCACCGCTGGCGCCGACGGCCGACTCCCAATACGCATTTCGACCGCAGCCGGACAAGATCGACAGCGAAGCCAACCGCCGCACCATCACCGTGCTGTTTGCCGATCTCAGCGGCTTCACGACGATGAGCGAGCGGCTCGACCCCGAGGTCGTGCAGACGCTTCAGAACGAATTGTTCGAGGAACTGACGGCAGCGGTACAAAACTTTGGCGGCTTCGTGGACAAGTTCATCGGCGATGCGCTGCTTGCGCTGTTCGGTGCGCCGGCTGCGCACGAAGACGACCCCGAGCGGGCGGTTCGAGCTGCCCTTGACATGATCAGCCGGACGGCGCGCCTCGGCGAACATGCGAAGGCGTACGCCGGCTCACCGCTCCTCCTCCATATCGGCATCAACACCGGGCACGTGGTTGCGGGCGGACTTGGTGTGGGCGCTGCCAAATCCTATTCGGTGACCGGAGACACGGTGAATACGGCGCAACGATTGCAGTCGATGGCTCCCCCCGGCGATGTGTTCGTGGGGCCGCTGACCTGCCGCCTGACCCGGCACGCGTTCTCGTATGAATCTCTTGGCGAGGTTGCGCTCAAGGGCAAGATGGGCAGTGTCCTGGTCCATCGCTTGACGGGGCCGCTCGAGACACCGCGTGCGACACGAGGCCTCGACACGCTTGGCCTCAGCGCCCCAATGATCGGCCGCGACGCCGAGCTTGCCCGCTTGGTCGGCAACCTTGACCGGGCCTGTGGCGGCGCGGCGCAACTGGTAAGGCTGGTCGGCGAAGCCGGCATCGGCAAAACGCGTCTGGTGGACGAATTCGTCACACGCGCCGGCGATGAGGACCGCTTCACGGGCGTGGCGATCCGGCGCGCGGTCTGCTCGCCGCTGGGCGAACAATCCTACGGCACTCTCGCCGCTGTGCTGCGCAGCGCTTACGGCATCGCACCGAAGGCCACTGTTGCGGAGGCCAAGGCCAAGTTGGTTACCGCGCTGTCGGAGCTTGGCCTCTCGGCCGAAGAAGCCGACCGCCTGATGCCCCTCTATGTCCACGTTCTTGGCCTCGGCGATCCCGACGCCGTGTTGCAGCATGTCGAGCCCGAACAGCTCCGCCGGCAGATATTCTTTGCGATCCGCACCGTCTTCGAGCGGCGCCTGATCCTGTCGCCGCTTCTGATCATTGTCGAGGATCTGCACTGGGCCGATGCCGTGTCTCTTGAAGCGCTGCGATTCCTGATGGACCGGCTGGAGCGTACACGTCTGATGCTGTTGTTTACGCATCGACCCATGCTGGAACTGGATCAATTCGGTTCGGGTCGGATCAGCCATACAACCCTTCGATTGCTTCCGCTCAGTGATGCTGACGGACAAAGGCTGCTCGCGGCCTACTTCAGCCACGGCTGGAGTGAACCGCCGGGAAATCTGTTCAGTCGAATCCTTGAGCGCGCGGGCGGCAATCCGCTCTTCTTTGAGGAAATCATCCGTGGTCTCATCGAAGCTGGCGCCTTGGGGCGTGACGGCTCACGGTGGCGGATCAAGTCGGATGAAGCCGCCGCCGATATCCCGGCAAGCATTCAGGCCCTGTTACTGGCGCGCCTGGACCGGCTGCCGCATGAAGTACGCCGGTTGGCCCAGGAGGCCGCGGTGATCGGCCCGCGTTTTGATGCGGCTCTTCTCGGTGCGACGGCATCCGAGCGGACGAAGGTGGAAGCGGGGCTCGAACTCCTGTGCGATGCCGAGATTGTCGAGGAGGTCGCGGGCGCGAACTCGATCTCGCTGCGATCCTATCGCTTTACGCAAACCATGCTTCAGGACGTGATCTATCAAAACCTGCTCTTGCAGCGCCGGATCGAGCTCCATGGACGGATTGGTGCCGCGCTGGAGCGGCTCTATGGCAACGAGCCCGAGCGGCTCGAAGACCTCATCCTGCTCGGACATCATTTCAGTCTGAGCGCGAGCAAGCCGAAAGGTGCGCGTTATCTGCGCGCGGCCGGCGATCGCGCCCGCGCGACCTATGCCAATGACGATGCCATCCGCTTCTACCAGCAGGCGCTCGCCGTGTTGTTGGCCGGCGGGGAACGGGAGCCCGAACGCCTGGTTCTGTACGAGCGGATCGCGGAGCTGTGTGCCGCGGCAGGCCGGAGAATCACTGCCGAGGAGCACTACCAGAGTGCACTGGAAGGTCATCGCAATGCGAAGGACCGCATCGGCGAAGCGCGAATTCTCCGCAAGCTTGGCCGATTGTTGTGGGACGCCGGCAAGCGGATCAAGGCAGAGGCGCATTACGCCGAGGCGGCCGAGCTGCTTGGAGGGGCCGACGCGCCCATCGAGTGGGCGCACCTGCTGCAAGAGCGCGGCCGTCTCGCGTTTCGCACGGGCGATCACGTGGCCGCCGCGAGATGGGCGGACGAGGCGCTTGGCTATGCCCGATGCGTGCCGGCGGACGCCGACAGGCAAGCCCGACTCGAGGCGGCGCGCGCCATTGCGGAGGCGCTCAACACCAAGGGGGTTGCACTGGCGCGGCTTGGACGACACCAGGAGGCGGTGCGCGAGGTGGAGCAAAGTGTCGCAGCAGCCGAGGCCGCCGGTCTCCTCAACGTGACCTGCCGCGGCTACACCAATCTCGGTGTGCTCTACACGATTGTCGACCCGGCGAAAGCCGTGGAGGTTTGCCGGCGCGGACTCGATGTCGCGCGTCGGATCGGCGATCTCGGGTTCCAGGCGCGCCTTCTTGCCAATTTTGCCGTTGCCTGTTGCACCTTCACGGACAAATGCACCGAGGAGGGGGTGCCGGCTGCCGAAAAGGCGATCGAAATCGACCGTGCGCTAGATCAGCGCGAGCATCTCTCCGTGCCCTTGATCGTGCTCGGGCAAATCCATCAATGCCATTTCCGGCCCGATCAGGCCGCCCGCTGCTACAATGAGGCCATCGAGGTCGCGAGCGAAACCGGCGAGCCGCAGCAGCTCTTTCCGTGCTACGATGGTCTCGCGACGCTGAACCTTGATCGCGGCAACATGCCCGAGGCCGAGCGGTATTTCGCACTGGCGGATGACGTCTGCACCAGGCACGGGCTTGATCCCGCTGGATTGATCGTACTGCCATTTCTTGACTAGGCCATGTGAAGGAGTTCAATCATGTCAGAACGTCATGTCGATGGACTGCTCCAACCGGGTGATCGCGCACCGAACATCGTGCTGGACGCCATCACGCGCGAAGGGAAGATCGCGCTCGAGGATTTTCGCGGGCAGAGTCCGATATTGGTCGGCCTGTTTCGGGGCCTGCACTGCCCGTTCTGCCGCCGCCATATTGCGGCACAGGCGCAGCTTGACACGGCTCTGCGCGACAAGGGTGTCGAAAGTCTTACGGTCGTCAATACGCCGATCGAGCGTGCGCGGCTCTACTTCCGCTATCATCCATTGCCCAATCTGCTCGCCGCGTCCGATCCCGAGCGGGTCTCGCACCGCGCATTCGGCCTACCCAATCTAGAGTTCACGGAGAAGGAAACCGAATGGCCGCGCAAAGTGGGCATGGACGTGGTCATGAGCATGCAAGTCGACATTCCCGGCGAATTGTCCGGGCCGATGAATCGTTTGGCGGCTGCCGAGCAGCTCAACAACAAGGATGGCTACCAGATGATGGAAGCCGATCAGCGCATGGCGGCAACCGGCCAGGGCCAGCTGTTTGGCCAGTTCCTGCTCGATCGGGAAGGGATCGTGCGCTGGACCTTTACCGAGGTTCCTGAAGGCGGCCAGCGCATGTTCGGCATGCCGAGCCCGCAGGAGTTGATGTCGGCCGCCTCGCAGGTGGCAGGCTAAGCATCGTTGCTTGGTTGGCGGCGCAAATGCTGCGCTCAACGCGCTGCAATCCGCGGCTTCCTCTCCGCCGGCGCTGTTGCCATCGCGAGATCAGTGGCCGCGTGACATGCGCATCAGTTTGAACCACGGCCATTCCTGCTCATGACATTGCAATGACCCAGGGCGCACAATGACCAACATCCAGGAGCGGCTCCTCGAAAGCAAGATGACCGAGATTGAGCAGGCCCGATCCTGGAGCCCACGCGTGATCTCGAAATTTGAAACGCTCATCAGGAGCGGTGACGATCTCTCCCTCTACCGGATCAACCCTCTTGCGTTCGCGCGTGATCGGACCATCACCGAGGCGGAAAGCATCGACCTGTTTCTCCACGCGACAAGGAGTGGGCTGTTCGAGATGAGTTGGGACGTTGTTTGTCCCCAATCCGGCATGGTGCTCGACAGCTTTGGCGCTCTGCGCACCCTGAAGACCCATTACGTTTGCGGTCTATGCGACGTCAGCGGTGAAACCGACCTCGACGATTTCATTGAGGTTACGTTTACGGTCTCGCCGCAACTCCGGCGGCTTCCATTTCATGATCCTCATTCCCTCTCGGTCGAGGATTTCCACTGGAAGATTCGTTTCTTGGGCGACGCGCGCTTGCCCGGCCAGCAGGTCCGATTTCTCGATTTCCTGCAGGGGTTGGTTCGCGGACTCGCGTTCTTGCCGCCCGGCTCGACCACCACTCTTCGCGCCGAGCTCGGTCCCGGTGCCCTGGCCGGCGTCAACGTCCAAACGCAGGCTGCATTCCTGGTCTCGGTCGCAGGCGAACCCGCAACTGCGCCGACCGTCCTGCGAGTGCGATATGATGGGCGGCGTTTTTCGCCTTCTCTGTCCGCCGTCCCGCCGGGCCCCATTGTGATCGACGTGGAGAACTCCGGCGCAGTGCGTGGCTCATTGCTCCTGATCAATTGGCCGGCCGAAGTCCTGGCCCAGACGACCAAGCCTGCGCTCGAGTTCGAACCGTATATGTCCGGAGGCATGTTGCTTGCGCGGCATACCTT
The DNA here is from genome assembly GCF_029846715.1 of Bradyrhizobium nivariense. Taxonomy (GTDB): domain Bacteria; phylum Pseudomonadota; class Alphaproteobacteria; order Rhizobiales; family Xanthobacteraceae; genus Bradyrhizobium. The sequence continues at coordinate 128,688 of NZ_JARVWW010000011.1, read as the reverse complement.
CCGCCGCCTGTTCCGCTCGGAACGCGTCGACGAGCGGGAAGGCCTGGGCATCCGGCAGGTAACCTTGCTGTTCACGGATCTCAAGGGTTCGACCGCAATGTACGAGCGTCTCGGCGATCTGAATGCCTATGCCCTGGTCCGCGAGCTTTTTGCCTTACTGGGAGCGACCGTCCAGGAGCATTCGGGCGCCATCGTCAAAACGATCGGAGACGCCGTGATGGCGGTCTTCTCCCGCCCGACAGACGCGGTCTCCGCGGCGCTGCATATGCTCGGAGAAATAGAACGCTACAACAGCGAGCACGGTGATCCGAGCATCATCCTCAAGATCGGAGCGCATTGTGGTCCGTCGATTGCCGTGACCCTCAACGAAAATCTGGATTACTTCGGGCAGACTGTGAATGTTGCGGCGCGCGTGCAAGCGCTGGCCGATGCCGGCGAAATCTGTGTCTCGGAAGCGCTTTATTCGGCGCCGGGCGTCAGCGGTCTCCTCGCCGGTCACGCCGTCATTGAGTTCGATGCACCTCTCCGCGGCGTCGAAGGAAATGCGTGCGTGTATCGTGTCGTGCGTGGATAGAATCCTGCTCCGGCACGACCCTGCTGAAGATTTTCACTTTACCGACACTTTCGGCTTCTTCTCCGCCAGCGCCACGGCCATCGCCGAGATCAGCGGGCGCATGAAATAGGCGTCCTCCGCCGGCACGATGTCGGGTTGCAGGCCATGCGCCGCGAGTTCGCCTGAGACCGCAGGTCCGACCGACGCGATCAGCGTGCGCTCGAGTCCTGCGCGCAGCTTCGCCTCGCTGCCGTGGGCCTTCGCGGCTTCGATCAGCCGGCGGACCTGGCCGAGATTGGTCAGCGCGATGGAATCGATCCGCCCTTCGGCCATGTCGTCGATGGCGGTGACGATGCTGGTGTCCGCAGCCTTTGGATCGTAGACGTAAGGCAACACCGTATCGACCTCGGCGCCTTGCGCCGAGAGCGCGCCGATCAGCGCTCCGTGGTCCTTGTCCGGATAAAGCTGCAAGCCGAGGCGCCGCCCCTTCAGGTCGAGCTTCGCTAGCATCTCGATCACGCCTTCGGTTGTCGGCTTCTCTGTGGTCTGCTGCGCCTCCAGCCCAACCTCGCGCAGCGCCTTGCCGGGCTTTGGCCCGCGGGTGAATTTTCGCGACTTGGCGAGTGCCGCGACAAAGGCCTGGTCGGACCCGCACTCGCGTGCGAGCTTCATGATCCGCCGCAGCCCTTCGCCGGTCATCAGCACGAGATCGTCGAAGGGCCTGTCGATGGCGCGGCGGATCCAGGCCTCGACCGGGGCGGGGTCCGGTGCATCCTGGATGGTGAACATCGGGCACTGCACGACCTCGGCGCCTTGCTCGGCCAGCAGCTTCGAAAACTGCGCCTCCTCGCGCGTTTCCAGGATCAGGATGCGGTAGCCGTTCAAGCGGTCGGCCATGGGTGTGCTCCGGTGATAAATCGCAATGGTACGTTCATCCTGACTCTGTGGCCGGGATTGGCGCAAGGTGGGGTCGGTGATAGAGCAGGGCGCAAATCGCGGTCGTTCCTCAGCCGCTGCCCAAACCTTCATCAAGGCCCATGCCCGATCATCAATATGTCCTGACCCTGTCCTGTCCGGATCGTCCCGGCATCGTCTCGGCGGTGTCGACCTTCCTGGCCCATAACGGACAGAACATTCTCGACGCCCAGCAGTTCGACGACGTCGAGACCAAGAAGTTCTTCATGCGGGTGGTGTTCACCGCGGCCGATCTCGCCGTGGAGCTGTCGGCGCTCCAGACCGGCTTCGCTGCGATAGCCGAGCGTTTCGGCATGGAATGGCAGATGCGCGACCGCGCCGCGCATCGCAAGGTGATGCTGCTGGTGTCGAAATCCGACCACTGCCTGGTCGACATCCTCTATCGCTGGCGCACCGGCGAGCTGCCGATGAATTTGGCTGCAATCGTCTCCAATCATCCGCGCGAGGTCTATGCCGGGCTCGATTTCGGCGGGGTCCCGTTCCACTATCTGCCTGTCACGAAAGAGACCAAGCGCGAGCAGGAGGCGCAGATACTGGACCTCGTCGCCAAGACCGGGGCCGATCTCGTCGTGCTCGCCCGCTACATGCAGATATTGTCCGACGATCTCTCGGCGAATCTGTCGGGACGCTGCATCAACATCCATCACTCGTTCCTGCCGGGTTTCAAGGGCGCAAAACCCTATCACCAGGCCCATGAGCGCGGCGTCAAGCTGATCGGTGCCACCGCGCATTACGTCACGCGCGACCTCGACGAAGGCCCGATCATCGACCAGGACGTCGAGCGCATCAGCCATCGCGACACGCCCGAGGATCTCGTCCGTAAGGGCCGCGACATCGAGCGCCGCGTGCTGGCGCGTGCGATCCGCCACCACCTCGACGACCGCGTCATCCTCAACGGCCGCAAGACCGTGGTGTTCATGGATTGATGTTGCTTCACCTCTCCCCGCAGGCGGCGGGGGACGCGACCTAACGCACCGCGGTGCCGGACGCCGGGCCCGTTGCGCCCTTCTGCGCCTGCTCTTCCTTTTCGCGATCGGCCGCCGGCAACAGCCGCTTGCGCTCGCGCTCCTTCATGTAGGCATCGTATTGCGGCGTGCCGGCCCGCGGCGGGGCGTCCGACGGCAAGCCACCAGCCCATTGCGGGACGTAGTCGCCCATGCCGGAGGAGAGCTTTTCGTTGACGGTGCCGCAGCCGGACAGCCCCGCGGAGAGCGCGAGGAGGATCAGGAGGGAACGGAGGGATCTGGGCATTGTACGGGCGCGCGCGAGGTCAGTCGTGTTGGACGCCGGGTCAGGCTGGCGCCGGGAGAGTAGCCTTCAACAAGGTAAAATAGACTTATTCGAGGTAGGTAATTAGCTACCGAGTCGTGCCGGCCCAGGCCTCTCCGATGTCCAAAATCTGCAAATGAAAGACGAAATCCTCCATCCCACTCCGCTGGCCGCGTTTCTAGACTGTGGTGAGGGCTCGCGACAAAGCGGCTTGGTCGCGAGCGGGCTTTTTCGTTGACAGGTCCATTTTATTTGTACAATCGTACAAATGACGGTGACCGCGATCGTGATGCCCGGCTTACCCCGCCGTAACCCCGACATCGCTTCCTGCTGTCGGCAATCGGAACGCTCGGCTTGCGCCGAATGGTCGCCAAACGTCCGATTGACAATAAGGGCGCGAAAGACGCCATGTGGCGCGCGACATCACGCGTGCGTGAGCTAGTATTAAGGCAAGGACCGGGCACTCGGTCCGGCGCACAAGAGATCAGGAATGAAGGGGAGGGACGTCTGATGTTCGAACGCAACCAACTGTCTCATAAGGCTGCTTGGGCCGCTGCCGTTGCGGCGGTCGCGGGCCTTGCGGCCGTCGTGCCGGCCAAGGCCGAAGACAGTGTCAAGGTCGGTCTGATCCTGCCGATGACCGGCGGCCAGGCCTCGACTGGCAAGCAGATCGAGAACGCGATCAAGCTCTACATGCAGCAGAAGGGCGACACCGTCGCCGGCAAGAAGATCGAGATCATCCTCAAGGACGACGGCGCGGTGCCGGACAAGACCAAGACGGCCGCGCAGGAGCTGATCGTCAACGACAAGGTCAATTTCATCGCCGGCTTTGGCGTGACGCCGGCCGCCCTCGCGGCCGCGCCGCTCGCGACGCAGGCCAAGATCCCGGAAGTCGTGATGGCGGCCGGCACCTCCATCATCACCGAGCGCTCGCCCTATATCGTGCGCACCAGCTTCACGCTGGCGCAGTCCTCCACCATCATCGCCGACTGGGCGGTGAAAAACGGCATCAAGAAGGTGGCGACGCTGACCTCGGACTATGCGCCGGGCAATGATGCGCTCAACTTCTTCAAGCAGAACTTCACCGCCGGCGGCGGCGAGGTGGTCGAGGAGGTGAAGACGCCGCTCGCCAATCCCGATTTCGCACCGTTCCTCCAGCGCATGAAGGACGCAAAACCCGACGCGATCTTCGTGTTCGTACCGGCTGGCCAGGGCGGCAACTTCATGAAACAATATGCCGAGCGTGGCCTCGACAAGGCCGGCATCAAGGTGATCGGACCCGGCGACGTCACCGACGACGACCTCCTCAACAACATGGGCGACGCCGTGCTCGGCACGGTCACCGCTCACCTCTATTCCGCGGCGCATCCCTCGCAGATGAACAAGGATTTTGTCGCGGCTTACAAGAAGGCCTTCGGCACCCGTCCGGGCTTCATGGCGGTGAGCGGTTATGATGGCATTCACCTCATCTACGAAGCCCTGAAGAAGACCAATGGCGACACCGACGGCACCAAGCTGGTCGAGGCCATGAAGGGCCAGAAGTGGGAGAGCCCGCGCGGCCCGATCTCGATCGATCCCGAGACCCGCGACATCGTGCAGAACATCTACATCCGCAAGGTCGAGAAGGTCGACGGCGAGCTCTACAATGTCGAGTTCGCGACTTTCGAGGCCGTCAAGGATCTCGGCAAGACCAAGAAGTGACGCGCGAAAGCGCGTCATCCCCGAGCGCGCATTAGCGCGCATCGGGGATCTCGCGCCCGCCACTCTCGTCATGCCCGGGCTTGACCCGGGCATCCACGAGAGGGCCGAACCAAGAACGTGGATGGCCGGGACAAGCCCGGCCATGACGATAACTCTAAGCTGAGACGATGACCTCAATCCTCACCAACCTGTTCGATGGCGTTGCCTACGGCATGCTGCTGTTCGTGCTGGCCTGCGGGCTCGCGGTCACGCTCGGCCTGATGAACTTCGTCAACCTCGCCCATGGCGCCTTCGCAATGGCGGGCGGCTATGTCTGCATGGTGCTGGTCAATCGGATGGGCTGGCCATTCTTCGCCGCACTGCCGCTTGCCTTCGTCTCCTCTGCTGCGATCGGCATCGTGCTCGAGCGCACGCTGTACCGACACCTCTATGCGCGAAGTCATCTCGACCAGGTGCTGTTCACCATCGGCCTGACGTTCATGTCGGTCGCGGCCGTCGATTACATCCAGGGTTCGTCGCGGGTCTTCATCAACCTGCCGGCTGCGCTCCAGGGCCAGTTCGACGTGTTCGGCGTCGGCATCGGCCGCTATCGGCTGATGATCATCGTGATCTGCGGGCTGCTCACCATCGGTCTCCAGATGGTGCTGGCCAAGACGCGGTTCGGCAGCCGCCTGCGCGCCGCGGTCGATGATCCCCGCGCCGCGAGCGGCCTCGGCATCAACGTGCCGCAGGTGTTCGCCTTTACATTTGCCTTCGGTTGCGGGCTCGCCGGCCTTGGTGGCGCGCTGAGCGCCGAGATCCTCGGCCTCGACCCGTACTTTCCGCTGAAGTTCATGATCTACTTCCTGATCGTAGTCACCGTCGGCGGCTCGTCCTCGATCACCGGGCCATTTCTGGCCTCGCTTCTGCTCGGTATCGGCGACGTCGCCGGCAAATATTACGTGCCGAAGATGGGACCTTTCGTGATCTACACCATGATGATCGTGATCCTGATCTGGCGCCCGAACGGCCTGTTCGGCCGCACGGCCACGCGTTGAGTTCGCTGATGAGCGCTTCCTCCGACGTCGGCTGTCACGCCCAGCGCCAGGCACGCTGGCACTATGGCGAGGCCGCTTTCTGGCTGATCGTACTGGCCTGCGGCTTCGCATTTCCCACGCGCTACCTGATCATGACCGACATCCTGCGGCTGGCGCTGTTTGCGATGTCGCTCGATCTCGTCCTCGGCTATGCCGGCATCGTCTCGCTCGGCCATGCCGCCTTCTTCGGCGTCGGCGCCTACGCGGCGGGGCTTCTTGCGCTGCACGGGATCATCAACGAGCCCGTGCTTGCGCTTGTCGTCGCCGGCCTTGTCGCGATGGTGCTCGGCTTTGCCACCAGCTTCCTGGTGATCCGCGGCGTCGACCTGACGCGGCTGATGGTGACGCTCGGCATCGCGTTGCTGCTGGAGGCGCTGGCCGAACGCTTCTCCAACATCACCGGCGGCACCGACGGGCTGCAAGGCATCGAGATGCAGCCGATCTTTGGTGAGATCCCGTTCGACATGTTCGGCAAGACCGGCTTCTTCTATTCGCTCGCCGTGCTGTTCCTGTTGTTCCTGTTCGCCCGCCGCGTCGTGCATTCCCCGTTCGGGCTGTCATTGCGCGCGATCAAGAACAATCCGCTGCGCGCGGCCGCGATCGGCATCCCCGTCAACCGCCGCCTGATCGCGATCTACACGCTCGCGGCGTTCTATGCCGGCATCGCAGGCGCGCTGTTCACCCAAACCACCGCGATCGCCTCGCTCGACGTGTTCGCCTTCGAGCGCTCGGCGGATCTGATGCTGGTGCTCGTCATCGGCGGCACCGGCTATCTCTATGGCGGGCTGGTCGGCGCGGTGCTGTTTCGCATGCTCCAGGAGTTATTCTCCACCATCACCCCGCAATACTGGCAGTTCTGGATCGGCCTCGTGCTGGTCGTGATCGTGCTGGTCGGCCGCCAGCGCCTGCATCGCTGGGTGCTGTATGTGCCCAATCTGGTCATCAGGCAGATCGCCGGGCGCAAGGCCGTCGTCGCCGTGCCGGAGAACGACGCATGACCATCGCGCTCGAAACCCAAAACCTCGAAAAGCAGTTCGGCGGTCTGCGCGTCACCCGTGATCTGTCCTTGAAGATCGAGCAGGGCGCCCGCCACGCGCTGATCGGTCCGAACGGCGCCGGCAAGACCACGGTGATCAACCAGCTCACCGGCGTGCTGAAGCCGAACTCTGGCCGCATCCTGCTCGAAGGCCAGGACATCACGGATCTGCCCGTGCACAAGCGCGTGTTGCGCGGCCTGTCGCGCACCTTCCAGATCAACCAGCTCTATCCCGACCTGACCCCGCTCGAGACCATCGGTCTCGCGGTTTCCGAGCGCCTCGGCCATGGCGGCGACTGGTGGCGGCGGATGGGCACGCGCAGCGACGTCAACGGCGAGATCGCCGACCTCCTGACGCGTTTCCACCTGCTCGACGTCATGAACGAACAGACCGTGACGCTGCCTTACGGCAAGCAGCGCCTGCTCGAGATCGCGGTTGCGATCGCGGCCAAGCCGCGCGTGCTGCTGCTGGACGAGCCCGCCGCCGGCGTGCCCGAGAGCGAGCGCCACGACATTCTCGCGGTCGTAGGCAGCCTGCCGCGCGCCGTCACGGTGCTGCTGATCGAGCACGACATGGACCTCGTCTTCTCTTTTGCCGACCGCATCTCTGTCCTGGTCTCCGGCGCGCTGCTCACCGAAGGCCCGCCCGAGCAGGTCGCGCGCGATCCGCAGGTCAAGGCGGTCTATCTCGGCGAGGAGGCGGTCAATGTCTGACCTGCTCGCGATCGACTCGCTTCGCGCCGGCTACGGCGAGGCGGTGGTGCTGCCGAATATCAGCCTGCGCCTCGCCGAGGGGCAGGTGCTGGCACTGTTGGGGCGCAATGGCACCGGCAAGACCACGCTGATCAACTCAATCGTCGGCGTGACCCGCCGCTTCTCCGGCACTGTCGGGCTGGCCGGTACCGACGTCACGACCTTGCGGCCCGACCAGCGCGCGCGCGCCGGCATCGGCTGGGTGCCGCAGGAGCGCAACATCTTCCGCTCGCTCACGGTCGAAGAGAACATGACCGCGGTGGCCCAGTCCGGTCCCTGGACCGTCGAGAGGGTCTACGAAATGTTCCCGCGGCTGAAGGAGCGGCGGAGCAACTTTGGCAACCAGCTCTCCGGCGGTGAGCAGCAGATGCTGGCGATCGGCCGCGCGCTGACCCTCAACCCGAAAGTGCTTCTCCTGGACGAGCCGACCGAGGGCCTTGCCCCCATCATCGTCGAGGAGCTCTTGAAGGCGATCGGGACCATCACCCGGGCGGGCGGGATCTGCTCGATCATCGTCGAGCAGAATGCCCAAAAGATTCTGGGGCTGGCCGACCGTGTTGTGATATTGGAGCGCGGAACGATCGTCCACGACGCCCCGAGCGCCGCGCTGAAGGCCGACCCGTCGGTCCTGGAGCGCCATCTTGGCGTCGCCGGAGCGGCCGCCCACTAGAAACTCCCGGGAGTTAAAAGAAATGCAGCGAACCAAAGCCCCCTTCCGCGCCGACGAGGTCGGCAGCCTCCTGCGCCCCGCCAAGATCAAGGAAGCCCGCGCCAGGCTGGAGAAGGGCGAGATCTCAGCCGACGATCTGCGCAAGATCGAGGACATGGAGATCGAGAAGGTCGTGCACAAGCAGGCCTCGATCGGCCTGAAGCTCGCAACCGACGGTGAATTCCGCCGCTCCTGGTGGCATTTCGACTTCCTGGCCAAGCTCACCGGTTGCGAAATGTTCCACCCCGACACGGGCATCCAGTTCGCGGGCGTCGAGACGCGGCATGACGCGGTGCGGGTGATCGGCAAGCTCGACTTTCCCGACGACCATCCGATGCTGGATCACTTCCGCTTCCTGAAGAAGGTCACCGATCAGGCCCACGTCACCGCCAAGATGACGATCCCGTCACCGGCGGTGCTGCACTTCCGCGGTGGCCGCAAGGCGATCTCCAAGGACGTCTATCCCGATCTCGACGCCTTCTACGAGGACCTCGGCAAGACCTACCGCAAGGCCGTGAAGGCGTTCTACGACGCCGGCTGCCGCTATCTCCAGTTCGACGACACCGTGTGGGCCTATCTCTGCTCGCCGGACGAATTGCAGAAGGCGCGCGAGCGCGGCGACAATCCCGAGGGCCTCCAGCAGATCTACGCGCGCATTATCAACTACGCTCTGGCCGAGAAGCCCGCCGACATGGTGGTGACGACGCATGTCTGCCGCGGCAATTTCCGTTCGACCTGGATTTCTTCAGGCGGCTACGAGCCCGTGGCCGAGACCATGCTCGCCGGCACCAATTACGACGGCTATTTCCTCGAATATGACAGCGACCGCGCCGGTGGCTTCGAGCCGCTGCGCTTCCTGCCTAAGGGCAACAAGGTCGTCGTGGTCGGCGTTATCACCTCGAAGTTCGGCGAGCTCGAGAACAAGGACGCGATCAAGCGCCGTCTCGAAGAAGCCGCCAAGTTCGCCCCGCTGGAGCAGCTTGCACTCTCCCCGCAGTGCGGTTTTGCTTCGACGGAGGAGGGCAACGTCCTCTCCGAAGAGGAGCAGTGGGCCAAGCTCAGCCTTGCGGTGGAGATCGCGAAGGAAGTGTGGGGCCAATAAAGCCTCGTTGGCTCCGCTGTCATTCCCCGCGCAGGCGGGGAATCCAGTACGCCGCAGCTTTTCCGCATCTCTCGCCGTCTATGGAATACTGGTTCGCCCGGTGAAGTCCGGGCGATGACAGTCTGCACGGACGCCGCCTCACTTCTCCGCCAGATAAACCTCGCCCAGCAACGACGAGTTCGACCACGGCACCTGCTTGTTCTTCGTGCTCGAGACCACTTCGGCCCGCACCCGTGTCAGCATCTGCTGCACTTCCAGGCCGGGCGTGCCGAGATGGCGCGAGAGGGCGGCGGAGAACGGCGAGTTGGCGCCTTCGCCGTCGAGTGCGACCTGCCCCGGCGCAGTGGCGAAGGCGATCAGCGTGCCGGCGCCGAGCGTCACGCCGGCTCCCAGGCTCGTTGGCGCTGCGAGGCCCGAGGCACCCTCGATGGCGCGGCTGGCGCCGGCTGATGCAACCTGCTGTGCCATCGGATTATTGCGGCAGGCATCGAAGATCAAAATATTGGTGCGGACCTGGTCGTCGAGGCCAGCCATGATCGTGTCCATGTCGATCATCGCGTCCGTCATGCTCGCGCCCGGCTTGAGTTCGACGTCGACGGGAATGAGATAGTTGCGGCCGTCGACCTGCACACCGTGGCCGGCATAGTAGACCACCACGACCTGCGCCCGCGCCGCCTCCCGCAAGAAGTCACGCGTAATCTTCTGCATCGCCGCGCGGTCGAGATCGACGCCTTCGGACACAGTGAAGCCGATGTCGCGCAGGCTCCTGGCCACGGCGCGCGCGTCATTGGGCGGATTGGGCAGTGCCTTGACATGCGCATAGGCGCCGTTGCCGATGATCAACGCCATGCGCGTGCCGCGCGCGGCCGGAGCAGGTGAGGGGAGCGGCGCCGCACCCGTCTGCTGCGGAGAAGGCGCCTGCGCCGGCTGCGTCACTGGTGACGGGGCATCGCGCGGGATCGGCACGCTTGCGTCCGTGACCAGCGACAGCCGCACCTTTGCGGTGGCCTGGTTGGCCTTGCTGCCGGCATCGGAAGCCACGATCGCCAGCGTCGCCTTGTAGTCGTCCCTCGCGTGCGCGTAGTCGCCTTTCGCCTCATAGGCCAGCCCGCGATGGGTGTAGCCCGAGACCAGCACGCTGTTCGGCGGCGTCATGATGTTGGCGGGCGGCTTCTCCTTCGCGAGCCGGATCGCCTCGCTGCCGTCGGCAATCGCGCGATCGTAATCGCCTCTGACACGCCAGATCGCGGTCCGGTTGATCAGTGGCTGCGGCAGCGTCGGGTCGAGCCGGATCGCCTGGTTGATGTCGGCCAGCGCGCCGTCGAGATCGCCAAGTGCCTCCTTCGCGATGCCGCGGTTCTGGAACGAGAACGCCGATCTGGGATCGGCCTTGATCGACATATCGTAATCGGCAATGGCTTTGGCGTAGTCGCCGTTGCCGCGCCAGGCATTGCCGCGATTGTGGAAGATGATGCCGCTCGGCGGGCCCAGCTTCAGCGCGTCGTCGAAATCGGTGATCGCGATCTCGTACTCGCCTCTGTCGTAGTAGGCCGATCCCCTGAGGTTATAGGCCGCCTGGTTCGGCTGGAGCCGGATCGTTTCCGTGGCGTCAGTGATGACCTTGGCGTAATCGCCCTTCTTGTTCCAGCCCACCGCGCGCCAGAAGTAGACCGTCGCGAGCTGCTCGCCTTTGAACACCTTCAGCGCAATGATCTTGGTGCAGGCGTCGATCATCTGGTCCGCCGGCGTGGTGCCGGTGGTGCAGAGCGGCCCAAGCTGGCTGCGCGCCTGCGCAAAAGCGGGCGCCGACCACAGGGTTGCAGCGAGCAGGCAGAGCGCGACGAGGAGGCGGCGCATGGCGATGGTCCCGTAGAGGAGAGGAACCTGTTTGTTGCCCGGCAGGGGACGGTGGTTCACGGCCTCGCTGTTGTGCACAACGGCGAACCCGCGCCTCGATCCCCTATTCCCTCAGTGGGCAGATTTTGCTAGGAGGCTGTACCCAACCACTCTGCCCACCGCGTCCCATTGATGAAAAACGACGAAATCCTGAGCCAAATCACCGAGTTCTGCCGCAAGGCGGACATGGCGGAATCGACGTTTGGCCGACGCGCGGTGAACGATGGGAAGCTCGTGCACCGCCTGCGCGAGGGCAAGCGCATCACCATCGACACGCTGGACCGGATCCAGGCCTACATGGCGGCATCGATGGCCGGCGGCGTGCCGCCACCGCGGGGACTTCAGGTGCCGCCGGAGAAGCGCGATCCGCGCGGCAATTTCCGCTTTTTCGAGAACCGCCAGAAATACCTGCTGTTCGTCCACACTTGCAGTGAGAAGCGGGTGATCGCCGAGCGCGTGGCGCTGGAGCTTGCCAGCATCCATCCCCGGCCCCCGGCGTTGCGCGTGTTCGACGCCGGCGTCGGCGACGGCACGGTGCTGGCGCGCGTGCTGCGCTCGATGCACCAGCGCTTTCCGCACATGCCGTTCTATGTCGCCGGCAAGGAGCTCAGCCTCGAGGACCTCCGCCTGACGCTGGAGAAGGTGCCGGATCGCATTTTCGAGCATCCGGCTTCGGTGTTCGTCTTTACCAACATGTTCTACTCGGAGGCGCCCTGGCTCACGCCGGCATCGCCCGCGGCGGCCGCCGCGACCGTCTGGCACGACGTTCCCCTGCGGGGCGCTTCCTCGGGCGAGTTCGAGACGCAGATCGCGGAGCTGAAGCCGTTTTTGGAGCAGAACTGGCGCGCGGCGGTCAGCCCGCGCACGGGCATGCCGCTGTATGAGCGGCCCGTCGTGCTGGTGCTCTACCGCGAAGACCAGCGGTTTCTGCTCGATTCGACCATTCCGCGGCCGGGCCAGACCGAGGCCAATTTCGACCTCGTTATTGCATCCCAGCCATACCGAGCGCTGTCGTCGGTCAATTTTCGGGCAAAACGGATCATTGCGCCCCTGGCTCGGGCCTTGCGGGCAGGCGGCCGCCTGATCGGTATTCACTCCCACGGGCAGGATCCGGGCATGGAAATGATCCAGGCGATCTGGCCTGGAGAAAATCCTTTCTCAGTGAGCCGTCATGAGCTATTGCGCGCAGTGAAGTACGAGCTCGGCTCGGTGGGCCGCGACTTAAATTTTAATGCATATGCGGATAACCGTTCGATCTTCAGGTATGATATGGAAGCTCTGCCCAACGAGGTGACGGGCACTATCGGAACCTCGACGGCCTTTGCAGCGTGGAATGCGGCGGTGTACGTCGCCCAGATCGAGGACGACCGGTTGACAGAAATGACTCAAAACGGCCGGACTCTGGATGCCGCCAGGGACGTGTTGCGCAAGTACAACGGGCTCTGGTTCTACGACGAATCCTACGTGATCTCGCGCCGGCGAGATTGACATAATTCACGGGTAAACATCGCAAACGACCGCCGGCTAGTGGCGGAACTAAGGGGTTACTGATGCGCGCGTCCTATCTCTTCACCAGCGAGTCCGTGTCCGAAGGCCATCCGGACAAGGTTTGCGACCGGATCTCCGATGAGATCGTCGATCTGTTCTACCGCGAAGGGCCGAAAGCCGGCATCGATCCCTGGCAAATTCGTGCCGCCTGCGAAACGCTCGCGACCACCAACAAGGTCGTGATCGCCGGCGAGACCCGCGGTCCCGCATCCGTCACCAACGAGCAGATCGAAGGTGTCGTTCGCGCCGCAATCAAGGACATCGGCTACGAGCAGGAAGGTTTCCACTGGCAGAAGGCCGACATCGAGATCCTGCTGCATCCGCAGTCGGCCGACATCGCGCAGGGCGTCGATGCGCTCCAGCCGGGTGAGGTCAAGGAAGAAGGCGCTGGCGACCAGGGCATCATGTTCGGTTACGCCACCAACGAGACGCCCGATCTGATGCCTGCGCCGATCTTCTACGCCCACAAGATCCTGCGCCTTATCTCCGAAGCGCGCCACTCCGGCCGCGAGAAGGTGCTGGGCCCGGACTCCAAGAGCCAGGTCACTGTGCAGTACGAGAACGGCAAGCCGGTCGGCGTGCGCGAGATCGTGGTGTCGCATCAGCATCTGGTCGAGGACATCTCGTCCAAGCAAATTCGCGACATCGTCGAGCCCTATGTGCGCGAGGCGCTGCCGAAGGACTGGATCACACCGAAGACGATCTGGCACATCAACCCGACCGGCAAGTTCTACATCGGCGGTCCCGACGGCGATTCCGGCCTGACCGGCCGCAAGATCATCGTCGACACCTATGGTGGCGCGGCCCCGCATGGCGGCGGTGCGTTCTCCGGCAAGGATCCGACCAAGGTCGACCGCTCGGCCGCCTATGCGGCGCGCTATGTCGCCAAGAACATCGTCGCGGCCGGTCTCGCCGATCGCTGCACGCTGCAGCTCGCCTACGCCATCGGCGTGGCGCGACCGCTGTCGATCTACATCGATACCCACGGCACCGGTAAGGTGCCGGAGGACCAGCTCGAGAAGGCCGCCGCAGAGGCGATGGATTTGACGCCGCGCGGCATCCGCAGTCATCTCGACCTCAACCGCCCGATCTACGCGCGCACCTCGGCCTACGGCCATTTCGGCCGCACGCCCGACAACGAGGGTGGCTTCTCCTGGGAGAAGACCGATCTCGTCGAGCCGCTCAAGCGCGCGGTCTGATCACCGACGTCATTCCCGGGGCGCCGCGACAGCGGCGAACCCGGAATTCTTATCCATCGTATCGAGATTCCGGGCTCGCTTCTCCAGGGCGACCCGGAATGACCAATTCAACAACAGGACGCCCGCAATGAACGCGAAGCCCGGCTTCACCGACTATATCGTCAAGGACATTTCGCTCGCCGATTTCGGCCGCAAGGAACTCTCGCTGGCCGAGACCGAGATGCCCGGCCTGATGGCCACGTGCGAAGAATACGGCCCGAAGCAGCCGCTGAAGGGCGCGCGCATCGCCGGCTCGCTGCATATGACGATCCAGACTGGCGTGCTGATCGAGACGCTGGCCGCGCTCGGCGCCGACATCCGCTGGGTCTCCTGCAACATCTATTCGACGCAGGACCACGCTGCGGCTGCGATCGCCGCCGCCGGCATTCCGGTGTTCGCGGTCAAGGGCGAGAGCCTTACCGAATACTGGGACTACACCGCCAAGCTGTTCGACTGGCACGGCGGCGGTCATCCGAACATGATCCTCGACGACGGCGGCGACGCCACCATGTACGTTCATCTCGGTCTGCGCGCCGAGAACGGCGACACCAAGTTCCTGGACAAGCCGGGTTCGGAAGAAGAGGAAGTATTCTTCGCGCTTCTGAAGAAGCAGCTCAAGGAAAAGCCGAAGGGCTACTTCGCCGAGATCGCCAAGAGCATCAAGGGCGTTTCCGAAGAGACCACCACGGGCGTGCATCGTCTCTATGACATGCAGAAGGCCGGCACACTGCTGTGGCCGGCCATCAACGTCAACGACAGCGTCACCAAGTCGAAATTCGATAACCTCTATGGCTGCCGTGAATCGCTGGTCGACGGCATCCGCCGCGGCACCGACGTGATGATGTCGGGCAAGGTCGCGATGGTCGCGGGCTTCGGCGACGTCGGCAAGGGTTCGGCCGCTTCGCTGCGCCAGGCCGGCTGCCGCGTGCTGGTCTCGGAAGTCGATCCGATCTGCGCGCTCCAGGCTGCGATGGAAGGCTACGAAGTCGTGACGATGGAAGACGCCGCGCCCCGCGCCGACATCTTCGTCACCGCGACCGGCAACAAGGACATCATCACCATCGAGCACATGCGTGCGATGAAGGATCGCGCCATCGTCTGCAACATCGGCCACTTCGACAACGAGATCCAGATCGCGGGTCTGCGTAACTTGAAGTGGACCAACATCAAGCCGCAGGTCGACGAGATCGAATTCCCCGATAAGCACCGCATCATCATGCTGTCGGAAGGCCGCCTGGTGAACCTCGGCAACGCGATGGGCCATCCGTCGTTCGTGATGTCGGCGTCCTTCACCAACCAGACGCTGGCGCAGATCGAGCTGTTCGCCAACAACAAGGACGGCAAGTACAAGAAGGAAGTCTACGTGCTGCCGAAGTCGCTCGATGAAAAGGTCGCGCGCCTGCACCTCGCCAAGATCGGCGTCAAGCTCACCGAGCTGCGCAAGGACCAGGCCGACTACATCGGCGTGAAGCAGGAAGGTCCGTACAAGACCGATCACTATCGGTACTGATCTGCCGATTACATAGATCATCGACACGAAGCCCCGGAGTGATCCGGGGCTTCGTTGTTTCGGCGCATAGAATCCAACTCGCTTTGCAGTTGCTGCGAGGCCGATTGCCGATTGACGGCGAGCAGCGACGGGCGGACAATCCTCGGTGGCGGAGGAAACCATGCCCCAAGAACATTTCGACGTGCTGATCGTCGGTGCCGGCTTGTCCGGCATCGGCGCGGGCTATCATCTTCAGACCAAATGCCCAGGCAAGAGCTACGTCATCCTCGAGGGGCGCGACTGCATCGGCGGCACCTGGGACCTGTTTCGCTATCCCGGCGTCCGCTCCGACAGCGACATGTTCACGCTCGGCTATTCCTTCAAGCCGTGGACCGATCCAAAGGCGATCGCGGACGGAGCGCAGATTCTGAATTATGTGCGCGAAACCGCAGCCGAGAACCGCATCGAGAAGCACATCCGCTTCCACCATCGTGTCAAGCGTGCGGCGTGGTCGACGAGTGAGGCGCGCTGGACCGTCGAGGCCGAGCGCATCACGGGCGAGGGCGCGACCGAAACCGTGCGCTTCACCTGCAATTTCCTGTTCATGTGCTCGGGCTATTACAAATATGAGGCGGGGTACACGCCGGAGTTTTCGGGCGTCGCGGATTTCGCCGGCCGCATCGTGCATCCGCAAAAATGGACCGATGACATCGACTGCGCGGGCAAGCGCGTCGTCGTGATCGGCTCGGGCGCGACCGCGGTGACGCTGGTGCCGGAGCTCGCCAGGACGGCTGCGCAGGTCATCATGCTCCAGCGCTCGCCGACCTATGTGGTGTCGCGTCCGGCGCAGGATCCCGTCGCCAACAAGTTGCGCCGCAATCTGCCGACGCGCCTTGCCTATCATCTGATCCGTTGGCGCAACGTGATGTGGGGGATGTTCTTCTTCCAGCTCAGCCGGCGCCGCCCTGCGAAGGTGAAGGAGCTGGTTCTCAAGGGCGTGCAGATGGCGCTCGGCTCCGACTACGACGTCGCGACCCATTTCACGCCGCGCTACAATCCCTGGGACCAGCGGCTCTGCCTCGTGCCGGACGGCGATCTGTTCAAGGCGATCCGCGAGCAGCGCGCCTCCGTGGTCACCAAAGAGATCGACACGTTCACGCACCACGGCATCCGCCTGAAGGACGGCAGCGAGCTTGCGGCGGACATCATCGTGACCGCGACGGGGCTGGTGCTCCAGGTCGTCGGCGGTCTCGAAATCAGTGTCGACGGCCGCGCCGTCGATTTCGCCGATACGCTGACCTACAAGGGCATGATGTATGCCGACGTGCCGAACATGGCTTCGGCGTTCGGCTACACCAACGCATCATGGACGCTGAAATGCGACCTCACCTGCGAATATGTCTGCCGGCTCATCAACTACATGGATCGGCACAATTTCCGGCAGTGCATGCCGCATAATGACGATCCCACGATCACCGCGCAGCCGTCGCTCGATTTCACCTCCGGTTACGTGCAGCGTTCGGTCGCGAAGATGCCGAAGCAGGGCTCGAAGCAGCCGTGGCGGCTCTACCAGAACTATGCGTTCGACATCGTCTCCCTGCGCTTCGGCAAGGTGGACGACGGCGTGATGCAATATTCCTGATGTTGCTACGTAAGTTACCGGAGCAGGCTCGCGATCGCTTGAGGCGAATCGCGACTTAGGGTAGCATTGTTGCGTTGCAAGAAAATTATTTCCGGCGACGTCTGAGTTCCACGTTGTTGCCGTCTTGAGGAGAGCGCGGAACATGTACGTCCTTGCTCTGGTCACGCAGAAAGGCGGAAGCGGTAAGAGTACGCTGTCCGCTGGATTGGCGGTAGCAGCGATGCAGCGCGGAGAGCGCGTCGCTCTCATTGAAGCGGACGCACAAGGCACGATCTCGAAGTGGAAAGAGCGGCGAGCTGGTTCGTATCCGCGTGTCGATTGCGTTGCCGATCCCGCCGAAATCGAACCGGTGATATCCCGCCTCCATGCCGAAGGGGTCTGGCTCGCAATCATCGATACAGCCGCCACGAACAATGCCTTGGCAACGCGCGCCATTGCCAGTGCCGATCTTTGTCTCATCCCGGCGCGTCCGAGCCCGGCCGATATCGAAGCCGCAATACCTACGCTGATTGCTATTCGCAGGATCAATCGCCGGTTTGCCTTCATCCTCAATCAGACGCCCACACGGGGTTGCCGGCTGAGTGAAGCTGCCACGTCACTCAACTCGCTCGGCGTGCTTGCGCT
The DNA here is from genome assembly GCF_029846715.1 of Bradyrhizobium nivariense. Classification (GTDB taxonomy): domain Bacteria; phylum Pseudomonadota; class Alphaproteobacteria; order Rhizobiales; family Xanthobacteraceae; genus Bradyrhizobium. The sequence goes on along the minus strand of NZ_JARVWW010000011.1, from coordinate 111,077 downwards.
CCCCTTCATTGGGCAGCGTAACGACCACCAGGATGCGCTCGGGGCAGGGCTGGGCGTGACCGAATTCGCGCCGGAGGGAAAAGCCGCGGAGGAAATTGTGGCCCTATGGGATTGGATCTCGGAGCGCCTCATCGTGGAGTCGAATGATCATGGGCAAGCCGCGCTCAAGACAGCCTGCTGACGTTGCACGCGCCAGGCGTCGCTCGCTGGTGGAGCTGACGGCGGAAGTGAGCCGCGCCGTCGACGAGGGCTTGGCGATGCCCCCGGGCTCGGTCACCGTCTTCCTCCAAGATGCGCCGCAGATCGCGCAAACAGCGCCTGCTCCGATGACCGCTCCGGCACAGGAAGCGGCCAGCGTCATCGTTGCAAGCCCTGAACCTCCGAGCAGCACCACCACTGATCTCATCCTGGACATGGCCAAGGATTTTCAGGACCATGCCTTGGACGGCATGAAGGCTGGTGCTCAAGCTGCTCTGGATTATGCCAAGGACATCGCCAAGCCACGGCTAGCCGGTGGGACGTCGGAGTCTGGAGGAGCCGCCGCCGCGGAAAGCCACCTTATCGAGGCGATTGGAACGGCAGCTGAGTGTCGCGCCGTCGTGCTCGAACTGATGAAAGTGAATGCTGGCGCGACTTTGGAGTATGCGCGGGAGTTGGGCCGTGCGCGAACGCTGGCGGAGTTGGTTGAGCTGTCGAGCACGCATGCGCGAAAGCAATGTGAGTTGGTCCTGAAGCAAACCGAGTTGCTGAGATTGCTTGCTCAAAACATGACAAAGCCCGGTGCGAGGTAGCGCCACTCGCCTGCGTGGCGCGCGCAGCATCATCCTTTGCGTCCGCAGATCAATTCCACCAGATCGCAAACGTCAGCAGGGCCGACAGAACGCCGAGGCCATACCAGGTCTGCTGCAAGCCCTGCGCAGCGTGCCGCGCGGATCATTCTGTCTGGGCCGCGCGGCGGCGCCGAAATTCCGGCACGGGCAGGCCGCCCCAGCCCCAATTGCCCGTGTCGACTTCCTCAATCACGACGAAGGTGGAATCGAGCGGCTTGCCGAGGATTTCGAGCAGCAGCTGGCTCGATCCCTCGATCAGCGCGGCCTTCTCCTCCGCGGTGAGCGACGCCGCTCCCGGCGTCGTTCCCTCGCGGGTCACTTGAATGGTGACGATGGGCATCGTGTTTCTCCTGCGTTCAGTGGCCGGCGCTCTGGCCGCCGTCGACATGCAGGATTTCTCCGGTGACGAAGCTGGCCTGCTCGAGATAGAGCACGGCATCGACGATATCGGACATCTCGCCCATACGGCCCATCGGGTGCAGCGCGCCGAGCTGCGCGTGCGTCGCGACGGGATGCATCGGCGACTTGATGATGCCGGGCGACACCGCGTTCACGCGAATACCGCGCTTGGCATACTCTATCGCCAGAGATTTCGTCGCGGCGTTCAACCCGCCCTTGCTCAGCGAGGCCAGCACCGAGGGCACGTTCGAATTGGCCTGATCGACCAGCGTGGTGGTGATCTGGACGACGTGGCCGGAACCCTGCTTCTCCATCTCGGCGATGGCAAGCTGCGTGACGTGGAAGAAGCCTGCGACGTTGGTGCCCATCACCGCCGCATAGTCCTCCGCGGTGTACTGCGTGAACGGCTTTGCGACGAAGATGCCGGCGTTGTTGACCAGCGTATCGACCCGGCCGAAGCGGGCGACGGCTTGCGAGACCACGCGCTCGGCGGTGCTCCGGTCGGCGATGTCGCCGGCAATGGCGAGGACATCGTCATCGCCCGACGGCTTGATGGAGCGTGCCGTTGCGACGACGCGATAGTTGCGATCGCGAAAACCCTGGACCAGGGCGGCGCCGATGCCCTGCGATGCGCCGGTGATGATGGCGACCTTCTGTTCGATACCCATGACGGGCTCCTGTTGTTGCCTTGAGAACTGCGAGTAGCGGCTGGCTTGCCCGCTGAGGTACGCCGCGCCGGCCCGGCTGCGAATATGCGCTGTCCGGCAGACACTCTTTCGCGGCGCGAACGAATGCCGGACCGGCGCCCGGCGGTGGTTGTCGTGGCAGGAGCGAACGCCTAGCTTGAATCGGCCCCCCGTGGGGCTGGTGGGAGGCGTATGGATCGTCTGGATGCGATGAAGGTGTTCGTCCTTGCGGTGGACGAGGGCAGCCTCGCGGCCGCGGGACGCAAGCTTGGCCGTTCGCCGGCGGCGGTGAGCCGCGCCATTGCCTTCCTGGAGGAGCGGGTCGGTGCCGAGCTGCTGTACCGGACGACACGTTCGATCAAGCTGAGCGAGGAGGGCGAGCGCTATGTCGCGATCTGTCGCCGCGTGCTCACCGAGTTGGAGGAGGCCGACGACATCGCGGCCGGACCGCGCACGGCACCCCGCGGCCTGCTCACGATCACCGCCCCCGTGGTGTCGGGCGAGATGGTGCTGCGGCCGATCCTCGATGCGTTTCTCGACGCCTGTCCGACCGTGTCGGCAAAACTCCTGCTGTTCGATCGCGCGGTCAATCTGATCGAGGAGGGTGTCGACGTCGCGCTTCGCATCGGCCATCTCGCGGATTCGGCGATGGTCGCGATGCGGGTCGGCGAGATCAGCCGCGTCGTGGTGGCATCACCGCGCTATCTCAAGCAGCACCCGCGCATCACCGAGCCCGGCGATCTCGCCAAGCACCAGATCGTCGCGATGGCGCACCTTCCCAATTCCTGGACCTTTGCGCCGCAGGCCGGCTCGTCGGCTGCCCGCACGGTGCAGTTCACGCCGCGCCTCGTCGTCAACAGCACCTATGCGGCGGTGGCCTCGGCCGTCGCCGGGCGCGGTGTCGCGCGAATGTATTCGTACCAGGTGGGCGAGCAGGTCGCGCGCGGCGAGCTCGAGATCGTGCTGGCCGGCGACGAGGATCCGGAGATGCCCGCGCATTTGATCTGCCCGCAGGGCCGGCTCTCGGTGCCCAAAGTGCGAGCCTTCACCGACTTCGCCGTGCCTAGGCTGAAGAAGCAGTTTGCGCTGCTGAAGAAGAGCATCGGTGCGCGTTGAGCCGCTGCGCGCTCGGCAATGCGTTGTTTTGCGTATACGGCCGCTCGGCGGAATCGGCGATGCTGCCCGAACGGTTAACGCCGGATTAACCGCGGAGTCCTAGCCTGTCTCGGCCGGGGTTACTCGCAAGGCCGAGGTGAGCCCAATGGAAGCCCAGAAAATAGCGGTCGACGCCGTCGTCGCGCTGACCGATTGCGACCGCGACGCCGTCATCGCCTTCATCCGCCGCCTCTATCTCGCCGGCGTCACCGACCCCAAGCGCCTGACCTTCAAGGGCCTCCAGGCGCTGTCGCGGGTCTGATTCGGCTCGTTTCGGCCTCAAGTTCCCGTCCTAATCTCCCGAGCGTGATTGCAACCCAGCGGTGAATATCTTGCCGCTCGGGCCGCGTCGGGGTAGATCACGTCCCCGGTTGGATCACCGGGGATCGGGGAGATGTTAAAACAGCTTTTTGCGCCGCAACTCGTCATTCTCTATGTGCTGGCGGCATCGACGATTTACATCCATTTCCGCGGCAAGCAGCGGCTGCGCTTCGCGCGCCAGCTCGGCGATCACTCCACCTATCTGTCGCCCTACAATGTGCTGATGTATGCGGGCTCGGCGGTGCCGAACAGGCCGGTGATCCCGGTCGATCAGTTTCCGGAGCTGAAACCGCTCAGCGAGAATTGGGAGACCATTCGCGACGAGGCCGTTCGCCTGTTCGACGAAGGCTTCATTCGCGCGGCGGCGAAGAACAACGATTGGGGTTTCTACTCGTTCTTCAAGAGCGGCTGGAAGCGGTTTTACCTGAAATGGTACGACGACTTCCTGCCCTCGGCGCGCACGCTGTGCCCGAAGACGGTGGAGCTGCTCAACTCGATCCCGATTGTGCATGGCGCGATGTTTGCGATGCTGCCGCCGGGCGGCAAGCTCGGCGCGCATCGCGATCCCTTCGCAGGCTCGCTGCGCTACCACCTCGGCTTGGTCACGCCGAACTCGAACAAGTGCCGCATCCTGGTCGACGGCGTCGAATGCGTCTGGCGCGACGGCGAGGCCTTCATGTTCGACGAGACCTTCATCCACAGCGCGGAGAATGCCACCGACGTCAACCGCATCATCCTGTTCTGCGACGTCGAGCGCCCGATGAAGTACGGCTTCATGACCGCGATCAACCGCTGGGTCAGCCACCACATCGTCAAGGCGTCGGCAACCCAGAACGTCGACGGCGAGAGTGTCGGCGTGCTCAACAAGGTGTTCGGCAAGCTCTACGAGATCCATCTTGCGAGCCGCAAGGTCAAGGAATGGAATCGCAACGTCTACTACACGCTGAAATATTCGCTGACGGCGCTGATCCTCGGCCTGATCGTGATGTCGGCGCTACGGTGATCGCGTCTAGTGATGGTGCTTGTGTCCTTCGGAGCTATCGGGGCGTTGGTAACCTCGCAGCTCCGCGTATCGCTGCATTTGGCTCTGATCGAGCAAGGCGGTTGTCGACAGATGATATTTGAGGTGGCTTTCGCGGAGCAGTGCCTGGGTTTCCGCAATAGCAACGAGGGTCGCTTTGAGGGACTCCGACGTCACGACACGGGCAGAGAAGAGCCGGTCCAACTCCGTTTCCTGCTCGACTAACTTGTTACCCAGCGGGACTGCCTCTTGCTTCATGGCATCGATGAGGCGCTGAACCTCGATGCGCTGATCCGCGGTCAAGTCAAGCCGATCACCGAACTCAAGAACATGGCTCGGACCGGGATATCCATTGAGTTCGGCGGCAAGCGCCAGGCCCATGCCACGTCCAGCTCGAAGATCGTCGACCTGCTGGTGCGACAGCGCCTTGATGGGGCGCTGCTCAAGGCCAGCATAGGGCTGACTGGATTGCGAGCTGGCGGCGTTGCACGAGATGATTAGTGTGGCCGCGAGCAGGAGAAGGCGTCTCATGAGTCTGGCTCCATGAAATCGGCCCGGGTCCATTGATCGATCTCCACCGGTGCTCTCCACATATCTTGCTGGACGGCTCGCCCCATGGCAACAAAGATTGCTGCGATTGAGTTGCCGAATATGGAGCAGGCGATGGCCTCCTTGCCGACCGCGAATACCGAGATCACGCAGTTCTTTCGCCAATGGCTGGAGACCTTCGCGGGCTATGTCCGCGAGGTCGACTATGCCTCGGCACGGCCGCTGTTCCATCCGGATGTGCTGGCCTTCGGCACGCACAACGACGTCATCCCCGGCCTCGACCAATGGGTCACGACACAATGGGACAACGTCTGGCCGAAGACGGCCGACTTCCGTTTCGTCATCGACCAGGCCTCGATCCTGGCATCGCCTGACGGCACGATGGCGACCGTGATCGCGCCGTGGACGAGCACGGGCTATCATCCCGATGGCAGCGCGTTTCCGCGCCCCGGCCGGGCCACGATGGTATTTTCAAGAAATGGCGATGGTTGGCTCTGTGTGCATTCCCATATGTCGCTCAATCGCGGTGTGCCGCAGGCAAGCCACGCCGATCGGCCGGTGAAGGCCTGGTAGATCGGCATCGTCCGCCATCGAAATGCAAAAGGCCCCGGACAGGTCCGGGGCCTTTCGATTTTCAATCGCCGTATAATTTACTCCGGCTGGCCGATCGAGACCTTCAGCGTGCCGACGCCGTCGACGCCGCATTCGAGCTTGTCGCCGGGCTGGAGCTGCGACACGCCGGCCGGGGTACCCGTCATGATGATGTCGCCGGCGGCGAGCTTCACCTGTTGCGAGAGCTGCCAGATGATCTCGGGCACGTTCCAGATCAGCTCGGTTAGATCGCCCTTCTGCGCTTCCTTGCCGTTGACCGTGAGCCAGATCTTGCCCTTGGCGGGATGGCCGATCTTGGATGCCGGCTGCACCGCGGAGCAGGGCGCCGAATAGTCGAACGACTTGCCGATCTCCCAGGGACGCTCCTTCTTGCGCGAGGCGATCTGGAGGTCGCGGCGGGTCAGGTCGATGCCGACTGCATAGCCATAGACATGGTCGAGCGCCTTGTCGGCGGGAATGTTGAGCCCGCCGCTCTTCATCGCGACGACCAGCTCGACCTCGTGGTGCAAATCCTTGGTCAGCGGCGGATAGGGAATGGTGGCGCCATCGGGCACCAGCATGTCGGCGTGCTTGGCGAAGAAGAACGGCGGGGCGCGCTCGTCATTGCCCATCTCGCGGATGTGCTCGAGATAGTTGCGGCCGACGCACCAGATGCGGCGCACCGGATAACGGCCGGACTCTCCGACGACGGGAAGCGACGGCTGAGTTGGGAGCGGAATGACGTAGGAGGCGGCGTTCATGAAGCGGTCTCGCTGCTCGTGAGGTGAAGGGAACTCTATGCGGTTGCGCTGATCGGCGCCAGAGCGCCGGCGTCGCGATGCTGCAGGCGGAAGAACGAGGCGTAGCGCCCGCTGCGGCGGAGCAGCTCGTCATGCCGGCCCTGCTCGACGATCTCGCCGCCCTCGACCACCAGGATCGCGTCGGCGTGCATGATGGTGTGCAGGCGGTGGGCGATCACGATGGTGGTGCGGTTCTGGCAGAGATGCTCGATCGCCTCCTGGACCTGCCGCTCGGACTCGGAATCGAGCGCGGCGGTGGCTTCGTCGAGCAGGATGATCGGCGCGTTCTTGATCAGCGCGCGCGCGACCGCGATGCGCTGGCGCTGGCCGCCGGACAGCTGCGTGCCGTGCTCGCCGACCGGCGTGTCGTAACCGAGCGGGAAACCCATGATGAAATCATGCGCGCAGGCCGCCTTGGCGGCATTGATGATTTGCTCTTCGGTCGCGCCCGACCGGCCGAAGGCGATGTTGCTGCGGATGGTGTCGCGGAACAGATAGACGTCCTGGCCGACATAGGCGGTCTGTGCGCGCAGCGATTTTCGCGAGATCGCGCCGATCGACTGGCCGTCGATCACGATCGCTCCTTGCATCACCTCGTAGAAGCGCAGCAGCAATGCCAGCACCGTCGATTTTCCGCCGCCGGAGGGTCCGACCAAGGCGGTGACCTTGCCGGGCTCGGCAACAAAGCTCATGCGGTTGAGCACGGTCTCGCCAGTGCGGTAAGCGAAGCTGACGTCATTGAGCTCGATCCGGGCGTCGGACAGTCTCAGCGCCGGCTTGTCGTCGTCGGAATGCTCGCTCGCGGGGCTGTCGACGACTTCGAGCAGCATGCGGGCGCCGACGAGCTGGCTGTTGAGGTCGATGTTGAGCCGCGCCAGCCGCTTGGCCGGCTCGGTCGCCATCAGGAAGGCGGTCATGAAGGAAAAGAACGCGCCGGGCGTGGCGTTGAGCGCGACCACGCTGTAGCCGCCATAGAGCAGGCAGCCGGCGACCGCGAAGCCGCCGAGCATCTCCATCAGCGGGTTGGAGCGGTTGGCGACGCGGGCCATCTTGTTGGCGTTGCGCTCGACGATCGCGATGTTCTCGTCGATGCGGTTCTGCATGGTGTCTTCGAGCGTGAACGCTTTCACCGTGCGGATGCCCTGCAGCGATTCCTGCATCGTCTCCAGGATGTCGGCGGTGCCGGTGAACTGGTTGTAGGCGAGGCCCTTGATGCGTTTGACCAGCTTGCGCAGCACCAGCATCGCCGGCGGCACGGCGACGAGGCCGATGAACGACATCACCGGGTCCTGCCACACCATCACGCCGATCATGGCGAGCAGCATCATGAGGTCGCGCCCGACGGCGTTGACCAGCATGTTGAGGACATCGGTGATGGACTTTGCGCCGGCCGTCAGCCGCGCCAAAAATTCCGACGAATGCCGCTCTGAGAAGAAGCCGACGCTCTCGCGCATCAGCTTGGCGAACAGCTGGCGCTGGTTGGTGGCAAGGATGGCGTTGGAGATCTTGGTCAGGATCACCATGTGGCCGTAGGTCGCCACGCCCTTGATGAACAGCAGGATCACCGTGAACCCTGAGAACATCGCGATGCCCGGGATGTTCTTGTCGACATAGGCCTGGTTGATGACCTGGCCGAGCACGTAGGTCGCGCCCGCGGTCGAGCCGGCGGCAAGCGCCATCAGCGCGAAGGCGACGAGGTAACGCCGCCAGTAGAGGATCCCTTGTTCCGTGACCAGGCGGCGAATCAGGACCGCTGCCGCATAGGGATCGTCGGTGATTTTCTTTGGAAACTGGGCCATCCGTAGTCCATTGACGGCACAGGGAAAAGCCTGCCCGCGCGTCAGGGATCGAACGGCCTCTGTGCCCGCTAAAGCTACGCTTTTCAAGCCCAATTAAGGGCTTGCGCCCGGATGGAATCTAGGCCGAGGCGGCGTGGCGGAGTTCGCCGTGGCGCTCGCGGAACAGCTTGTCCTCCCACGCCAGCGCGTGCGCGGCGATGGTCTCGAGGTCGTCGTATTGCGGCTTCCAGTCGAGCAGGCCGCGGATGCGGCTGGTGTCGGCGACCATGGTCATGATGTCGCCGAGCCGGCGCGGGGCATATTGCACGGCGAAGCTGCGGCCCGAGACCCGGCGCACCGCGTCGATGGTCTCGAGCACCGAATAGCCGCGGCCATAGCCGCAATTCAGCGTCGTCGAGGCGCCGCCATTGCGCAAATAGGCGAGCGCCGAGCGATGCGCCTGCGAGAGGTCCGTGACATGGATGAAGTCGCGGATGCAGCTGCCGTCCTGGGTCGGATAGTCGGTGCCGAACACGTCGATCTTGGCGCGCTGGCCGGTCGCGGCTTCCACCGCGATCTTGAGCAGATGCGTGGCGCCGGCGGTGGCGAGGCCGATGCGCGCCTGCGGATCGGCACCCGCAACGTTGAAATAGCGCAGGGTCACGTATTGCATGCCGTAGGCGGCGGCGACGTCGTGCAGCATGATCTCGGTCATCAGCTTCGACGAACCGTAGGGAGACAGCGGCCGTGTCGGCGCATGCTCGGGCACCGGTACCAGGTCCGGATTGCCGTAGACCGCCGCGGTCGAGGAGAAGATGAAGCGGTTGATGCCGCGCTTGACTGCGACGTTGAGCAGGTTGCGTGCGGTCGTGAAATTGTTGCGGTAGTAGCCGAGCGGATCGCGCATCGAATCCGGTACGACGACCGAGCCGGCGAAATGAATGATGCTCTCGATGTTGTGCTGGGCGATCACGCCTTCGAGCAGGTTCTCGTCGCCGGCATCGCCAATGAACAGCGGTACGCCTTCCGGCAGATAAGCCGAGAAACCGGTGGAGAGATCGTCGATCACGACAACGTCCTCGCCGGCTTCCGCCAGCGCCAGGACCGTGTGACTTCCGATATAGCCGGCGCCGCCGGTGACTAGCACAGTCATGGTCTCACCCGTCTTCGATCAACGCTCCAACTTAACGTTTACGTGGTGAAGAGGGGGTATCGGCGCGGGTGAACTGGTCACTATGCTTAATGTTGCGTATAGGGGGCCAACGAAGCGGAGCATGACGTGGCGAACTCCCCCGGCGATCTCGAAGTGATCGTGCCAAATCTGCACAGGCGCTATTCCGGGGTCACCGCGACCAACCGGATGGTGGCCCCGCGGTTGGCGAAACTGTATCGCGCAAGCTGGTTCGGCTCCGACGCCCCGGAGGGGATCGCGCGACTGAGCAGCGCCGATCTCCTGAAGTTGTGGCGCCGCAAGGCGCCGGTGATCTGGCACGCGCGGCGCAACAACGAGATGATCGCAGGCGTGCTGTTGCGCGCGCTCGGTTGGCCGCTCAAGCTCGTCTTCACCTCGGCGGCGCAGCGGCATCATAGCTGGATCACGCGCTGGCTGATCCGGCGCATGGACGCGATCATCGCGACATCAGATCTTTCGGCCTCGTTCCTGAAAGTGAAGGCGACGGTGATTCCGCACGGCGTCGACACCGCCGTCTATGCACCGCCGGCAGATCGCACTGCTGCCTTCGCTGAAACCGCGCTGCCGGGCCGCTACGCGATCGGCTGCTTCGGCCGCGTGCGCGCGCAGAAAGGCACCGACGTGTTCGTCGATGCGATGTGCCGTTTGCTGCCGCGCTATCCGGATTTCACCGCAGTCGTGGTCGGACAGGTCACCCCCGAGCAGACACCCTTTGCGAATGACCTGAAGAAGCGGATCGAAACCGCCGGCCTGCAATCGCGCATCGTCATCACCGGCGAGTTGCCGATTGAGGCGGTGCAACGCTGGTATCAGCGGTTGACGATCTACGCCTTCACCTCACGCAACGAAGGCTTTGGCCTGACGCTGATCGAGGCGATGGCGGCGGGCAGCGCGCTTGTCGCCGCGCGTGCCGGCGCGGCCGAACTCGTGGTCGAGGATGGCGTAACAGGCGTGCTGATCCCGACGGGCGACGTGGACGCACTGGTTGCCGCTCTGGAGCCGTTGATGCGCGATGTAGCCACGGCAGCCGCGATGGGTGAGCGCGGACGGGCACGGGTGCTTGCGCAATTCAGCCTCGATGCGGAAGCGGCGCGGATCGGCGAGGTCTATCGGCCGCTGCTCTGAGCCACTGCCGTCGCGTCCCCCAAACAAAAACCGCGAAAACAACCCCATGCACAGTAGCCGGGGACAACGAAATCAATGGCTTGGCGGGCATCTCGAAGCTGCGGATTTTACGAAGTCGATTTGACTCGTCGGGCAAAACACCGGCATGATGTCATCATCGGCGCAGCCTCCACGGCCTTCACGTCTCAGCCCGCGCCCCAGCCTCACCCAGCACCCGCTGCGCAATCTCCACCACCTCGCTCGCCGCGATATCCCGCATGCAGCGGTGGTCGTTCATGCGGCAGATCGTGCTCTGGCAGGGCTGGCACGACAATACGCTCTTGTCCTGGACCACGGTCGCGGCGAGGCCGTTGAGGGGGGCCCAGAGGTAGGGACTGGTCGGGCCGAAGATGCCCATGGTCGGCGTGCCCAGGGCGGCGGCGATGTGCATCAGCCCGGAATCGTTGGAGATTGCGACGCCGGCCGCAGCCATGGCCAGCACGCCGTTGCGCAAATCGTTGCCGGTGAGGTCCCGGACCCCTGGGCCGCCGGCCGCGACGATCTCCTGGGCCAGGCCCTTTTCCCCGGGGCCGCCGACCACCCAGACCTCCAGCCCCCGTTCGGCCAGCAAGCGGGCAGCCTCGGGATAGTAGGTCCAGCGTTTTGACACCCCGACCGAGCCGGGGGCGAGCGCTACGGCAACCCCGGCGCTCAGGCCGTTGGCCTGCCGCCAATGGACGATGTCGTCAGCCGGAACCCGCAACTGCGGCACCGGCCATTCCGGGGGCGGGGGGGCGCCCTCAGGCTGGGCCAGCGCGGCGTTCTTATCGATGAAGCGGGGCAGCTTCTTTTCGCCCCAGCGCCAGCGGTTGAGCAGGCCGAAGCGGAACTCGCCGACGAAGCCGACCCTTTCCGGAATCCCGGCCAAAGCGGGCGCAATGGCGGCCTTCCAGGTCCGGGGCAGCACCAGGGCGGTGCCGTAGTTCCGCTCGCGCAGAAGCTTTGCCAGGCCGAGCTGGCGGCCCACGGCGAGCCGGCTGCGCGGCAGGTCCCAGACGATCCCTTGGCGCACGCCGGGCATGTAATCGACCAGGGGGGCGCACAGGGACGTCGTGAGCAGATCCACCGGCCGGTTCGGCCAGCGCTCCTTCAGGACCCGGATCACGGTGTGATTCCGGACGAAATCGCCGATCCACATGTACGGGACGATCAGGATCGGGCGAGTGTCGCTCCGATCTGTATCTCCGCCAATTTGTGAATCTTTGTTCATTCGTTAAATAGGACCGAGTGCGCTCTGATGTGGCGGTTCGGTTAGCCGCTCCGGGCCGGCAGGTAAAGCCAGCTGAACGGCAATCCCAAAACCGCTTACACTTTGGCGGATCATGCGCTAGGGCAGGACCGGGCCGCAAAACTTCGGGCAGGCGAAATCTGGCAGGGAAGTTGGAATGTTGCTGGTGACCGGCGGGGCCGGTTTTATCGGATCGAATGTCGTCGCCGCGCTGAACGAGGCCGGCCGCAGCGACGTCGTCGTCTGTGATTTCCTCGGCAACGACGGCAAATGGCGCAACCTCGCCAAGCGCCAACTTGTGGATATCGTCCCGCCGGTCGAGCTGCTGGACTGGCTTAACGGCCGCAAGCTCGACGCAGTGATCCATCTCGGGGCGATTTCCGCGACCACCGCGACCGACGGCGACCTCGTGTTCGAGACCAACTTCCGCCTGTCGATGCGCCTCCTGGACTGGTGCACGGTGAATGCGGTGCCGTTGATCTACGCCTCCTCGGCGGCGACCTATGGCGACGGCGAGGCAGGATTTGACGACGACGCCTCGGTCCCCGCGCTGAAGAAACTGCGGCCGATGAACCTCTACGGCTGGAGCAAGCACCTGTTCGATCTCGCCGTCGCCGAGCGCGCAGCGAACGGCGGGCAGCTGCCGCCGCAATGGGCCGGCCTGAAATTCTTCAACGTGTTCGGCCCCAACGAATACCACAAGGGCTCGATGATGAGCGTGCTGGCGCGCCGCTTCGACGACGTCAAGGCGGGCCGTGTCGTGCAATTGTTCAAGTCGCATCGCGAGGGCATCGCCGACGGCGATCAGCGCCGCGATTTCATCTATGTCGACGACGTCGTGCGCGTCGTCATGTGGCTGCTGGCGACCTCATCGGTGTCCGGCATCTTCAACGTCGGCACCGGCAAGGCGCGCAGCTTCAGGGATCTGATGTTAGCTGCCTATGCCGCGCTCGGCGCCAGGCCCAACATCGAATACATCGACATGCCCGAGCAGATCCGCGGCAGCTACCAGTACTTCACCCAGAGCGAGGTCGATCGCCTCCACCGCGCCGGCTATAATGGCGGTTTCACGACGCTCGAGGACGCGGTGAAGGCCTATGTCGGGGATTATCTCGACCGGCCCGACCGCTTCCGCTGAGGCCCATCACCATGCCGACGCCCATTCTCGATTTCGATGCCCTCGCGCAAGCCATCTCAGGCCGCACGGTGCTGTGCATCGGCGACATCATGCTGGACGAGTTCGTCTATGGCGAGGTGTCGCGGATCTCGCCGGAAGCGCCGGCGCCTGTCATCGCGGCACAGCGCAGCGAGATCCATATCGGCGGTGCCGGCAATGTCGCGCGCAACGTCGCTTCCCTCGGCGCGCGCTGCATCTTCGTCGGCCTCGTCGGCGCGGACGATGCGGGCAGGCAGCTCGCCTCGGCGCTTGCGGAGCAGGGTGCAATCGAAAGCGTGCTGGTGTGCGATCCCTCGCGCCCGACCACGCGAAAGGTCCGCTTCGTCTCCGAGCATTTTTCCACGCACATGCTGCGTGCGGATTGGGAACAGGCACAACCCGCCTCCGATACGATCGAGACCAAGCTGATCGAAGCGATCCTGCCGCAGATCGCGCGCGCCGACGTCGTGCTTCTCTCCGACTACGCCAAGGGCGTGCTGACTGCCCGTGTCATCCGCCACACGATCGACGCCGCGCGAAAGCTCGGCAAGCCCGTGATCGTCGATCCCAAGAGCCTGAACTGGGCGATCTATCGCGGCGCGACGCTGCTCACGCCCAATCGCAAGGAATTTTCGGAAGCGACCCGAAGCCGCGCCGACACGCCGCAGAGCATCGTCGATGCCAGCGAGGACGTGATGCGGCTTGCCGATTGCGAGGCGATCCTGGTTACGCAAGGCGAGCACGGCATGACGCTGGTGCCGCGCAACGGCGAGGCCGTTCACGTCCCGGCTTTCCCGGTGAAAGTGCGCGACGTCTCCGGCGCCGGCGACACCGTTGCCGCGGCGCTCGCGGTCTCGCTCGCCACGGGCGCGGACTGGGACACGGCGTTGCGCATGGCCAATGCCGCCGCCGCCGTCGCCGTCGGCAAGCAGGGCACCGCCAGCGTGAGTGCGGCCGAGCTGAAGCGAAAGATCTTGCCGCATGCCTATCTCGCGGCCGAGGAGAAGATCGTGCTCGAGCCTGATACGCTCGACGCGCAGCTCGCGGAATGGAAGCAGCAGGGTCAGCGCGTCGGCTTCACCAATGGCTGCTTCGACATCCTGCATCCCGGCCACGTCAAGGTGCTGACCGCGGCGCGCGCCGCCTGCGACCGCCTGATCGTGGGCCTCAACAGCGACGCCTCGGTGCGGCGGCTGAAGGGCACCGATCGCCCCGTTCAGGACGAGCGGGCGCGCGCTGAAGTGCTGGCGGCGCTGGAAGCCGTCGATCTCGTCGTCATCTTCGAGGAGGATACGCCGATCGACCTGATCACTCGGATCAAGCCGAGCGCGCTGGTCAAGGGGGGCGATTACACCCGCGAGCAGGTGGTCGGTCATGAGGTCGTCGAGGCCGCGGGCGGGACGGTCGTGCTGGTCGACATTCTCCAGGGCTTCAGCACGACGGCGCTGGTTCACCGCGCGCGGGGAGAGGGCAAGTGACGACGCTCGCCGGGGAGACGACCGGCCAGGCGCTGTGGCGGCGTCTGCGCAGTCCGGCGGCCTGGTCCGAGACGGTCGATCTGTTCGCGATCCTGACCGCGGCCTCGCTGCCATGGTCGACGTCGCTTGCAGGGATCTTCAATGCCCTGATGCTGCTCTGCATGGTGCCGTTCCTCGACGTCCGCGAGCTCCTGCAATCGCTCAAGCGTCCGATCTGCGCGGCGCCGATTGCGCTGGTCCTGCTCGCGCTGGTCGGGACGCTGTGGTCGGACGCGGCCTGGGGCGCGCGCTTCTACGCGGTTAATCCGACCGTCAAGCTGCTCGTGCTGCCGGTCCTGCTCTATCATTTTGCGCGCTCGCCGCGCGGACATTGGGTGTTCCTCGCCTTCCTGGTGTCCTGCGGGCTATTGTCGGTGATGTCCTGGCTCGTCGCCTTCTACCCGGACCTCGCGCTCAAATCCGACCGCGTCGAACGCGGCATCTTCGTCAAGAACTACATCGACCAGAGCCAGGAGTTCGCGCTCTGCGCGGTCGCGCTTGCCTATCCGGTCGTGCAGTTGCTGCGCCAGAGGCGCTACTGGATCGCCGGGCTGCTCACGGCGCTTGCGCTCGGCTTCTTCGTCAACATGGCGTTCGTGGTGGTATCGCGCACCGCGCTCGTCACTGTTCCGATCATGTTCGGCGTGTTTGCGTTGCTTCATCTGAGATGGCGCAGCATTGCGATCATCTCCGCCGCCCTGCTCGTGGGCGCGGTTCTCGCCTGGCAGGCCTCGCCGCAATTGCGCAAGACCGCCGACACCTTCACCAGCGATTACGCACGCTATGTGGAAAAAGGCGAGCCGACCTCGGCCGGCTTGCGGCTCGAATTCTGGCGGAAATCCCTCGGTTTCTTCGCGGAGGCGCCAATCAAGGGGCACGGCACGGGCTCGACGCGCGGATTGTTCGAGCGGGTCGCGACGTCCGGCGCTCAGAACCAGGCGTCCGCCGAGGTGATCGGCAACCCGCATAACCAGACGCTGAACGTTGCCGTGCAATGGGGCATCATCGGCGTCGCCGTTCTCTACGCCATCTGGATCCTGCATCTGCTGTTGTTTCGCGGTGACGGGCTCGCAAACTGGGTCGGCCTCCTGGTCGTGGTCCAGAACGTCTTCACCTCGCTGTTCAACTCCCATCTGTTCGACTTCCACGAGGGCTGGATGTACGTCATCGGTGTCGGCGTTGCCGGCGGCATGGTGATCCGGGCCCAGCAGGCGGAGGCGAAGGCGGCAGAAGCCGGTTCCTGAACGGCCGCGCGGATGGCAAGCTTTTACTGGCAAGCCTTTACTGGCAAGCCTTGACTGGCATGTCTTGCCGAGATGGGTTATCAGCGCGGTCAGGTTGCACCTAACTGGATTTTCATCGGTCAGCGGATGACGCGTCTTTCGCATCTCACCTTGCGCAATTTCCTGATCGCGCTCCACGACCTGCTGGCGACCACGGCGGCGCTGTTCGCTGCCTTCTATCTGCGCTTCGAGGGCGGCGATGGTTTCTTCGACCGCCTGCCGCTGCTGATCCAGATCCTGCCCTATTTCCTCGCCTTCAGCGTGGTCGTGTTCTTCGTCTTCAACCTGACCACGACGAAATGGCGCTTCATCTCGCTGCCGGACGCGCTCAACATCATCCGCGTCGCGACCGTGCTGACGGTTGCGCTCCTGGTGCTCGACTACATCTTCGTCGCCCCCAACGTCCGCGGCGCCTTCTTCCTCGGCAAGGTGACGATCGTCCTCTACTGGTTCCTCGAGATCTCCTTCCTCAGCGCGTTGCGCATGGCCTACCGCTATTTCCGCTATACGCGGGTGCGGCGTCGGGCCCGCATCGGGGATGCCGCGCCGACGCTGCTGATCGGCCGCGCTGCGGATGCCGAGGTGCTGTTGCGCGGAATCGAGAGTGGGGCGATCAAGCGCATCTGGCCGGTCGGCGTGCTGTCGCCGTCGAGTTCCGATCGCGGCCAGTCCATCCGCAACGTCCCGGTTCTGGGCGGCGTCGATGACATCGAGGATGTCGTCGCCGACTTCGCCAAGCGCGGCAAGCCGATCGCGCGCGTCGTGATGACGCCGACCGCTTTTGAGCCGGAGGCCCATCCCGAATCGATCCTGATGCGGGCGCGCAAGCTCGGCGTGATCGTGAACCGCATGCCCTCGCTCGAGAGCGGCGATACGCCCCGGCTCACGGCGGTCGCCGTCGAGGACCTGCTGCTGCGGCCGAGCGAGACGATCGACTATGCGCGGCTCGAGGCCCTGATCGAGGGCAAGGCGGTGATCGTCACCGGCGGCGGCGGCTCGATCGGTTCCGAGATCTGCGAGCGTGTCGTCGCGTTCGGCGCCGCGCGCCTCCTGATCGTGGAAAATTCCGAGCCGGCGCTCTACGCGGTCACGGAAGCGCTCGCGGCGCACGGCACGGCCGCTTCGATCGAAGGGCGGATCGCCGACATCCGCGACCGTGAGCGCATCATGCGCCTGATGGCCGAGTTCAAGCCGGACATCGTGTTCCATGCCGCCGCGCTCAAGCACGTGCCGATCCTCGAGCGCGACTGGAGCGAGGGCGTCAAGACCAACATCTTCGGCTCGATCAACGTTGCCGACGCCGCGCACAGCGCCGGTGCCGAAGCCATGGTCATGATCTCGACCGACAAGGCGATCGAGCCGGTGTCGATGCTCGGCCTCACCAAGCGCTTCGCCGAGATGTATTGCCAGGCGCTCGACCATGATCTTGCGACGGGCCACGGCGGCGCCAGGCGGTCGATGCGGCTGATCTCGGTCCGGTTCGGCAATGTGCTGGCGTCGAACGGCTCGGTGGTGCCGAAGTTCAAGGCCCAGATCGATGCCGGCGGTCCCGTGACGGTCACGCATCCCGACATGGTCCGCTACTTCATGACCATCCGCGAAGCCTGCGATCTCGTCATCACGGCGGCAACGCATGCGCTCGGAACGCATCGTTCGGACGTGTCGGTGTACGTGCTCAACATGGGCCAGCCGGTGAAGATCGTCGATCTCGCCGAGCGCATGATCCGTCTCTCGGGCCTGCAACCCGGCTACGACATCGAAATCGTGTTCACGGGCATGCGGCCCGGCGAACGCCTGCACGAAATCCTGTTCGCCTCCGAGGAGCCGACCCGCGAGATCGGCGTCGCCGGCATCATGGCCGCGCAGCCGAACGAGCCGCCGATGCAGACGCTGCGCAAATGGATTGCGGCGTTGGAGCAGGCGATCGCGCGCGACGATCGCGCCACCATCAGGACCATCCTGAAGGACGCGGTTCCGGAATTCGGGTCGACCGCGGCCTGATCATGCAGCCTCGAGGCAAGATCGTCGTCGCGAGCCAGCATTACCCGCCTGATCCGAGCACGACGGCGGCGATCATGGCCGAGATCGCCTGCCGCATCGCCGGGGATCACGAGGTCGTGGTGCTGTCGGGCTCATCAGGCGCGCTGCCGGCATCGCAGACCGGCCCGGGCAAGCCGCGCGTCGTCGCCGTCAAGAACCGGATGGCGGGCAAGGCGGCGCTGCTGCGGCGTGGCGTCTCCGAGCTGCTGTTCGCGGCGCGCACGTTCCTGGCGTTGACACGGGAGCTGAGGCGAGGTGACGTCGTGCTCACCGTCACCGCACCGTTCATGTTGCCTTACGCGGTCGCGGCGGCGGCAAGGCTGAAGGGCGCGCGCTCGGCGCTGATCATGCACGACCTCTTTCCCGACGTGCTGGTGATGGCGGGCCTGCTCAAGCCCGGTTCGATCGTGACCATGACGATGCGCGCCGCCAACAGCCTGATGTTCCGCGCGCTCAATGCCGTCATCACCATCGGCCGCGATGCGGAACGGCCGCTGCTGAGCTATTCCGGCATGACGCGGAACAAGATCCGCTTCATCCCGAACTGGGCGACGCTCGTGCCCGCACCCCGGCCGGTGACGGCGGATAATCCGTTCCGCAAGGCGCTCTCGGCGGGTTTCGTCGTCGGCCTGTCGGGCAATCTCGGCTTCACCCATGATCCGGAGATCGTATTCGAGGCAGCGCGCCTTTTGAAGGACGAGCCGGGTATCCACTTCCTGCTCTCCGGCTGGGGCATCGGTTTCGAGCGGCTGAAGCAGTTGCAGGCCGAAGCGAAACTCTCCAATGTCTCCTTCGTGGCGCGGGTCGAGGATTGCGAGCTCGAGGCATTCCTGGCGTCCGCCAATCTCTGGATCATTCCGTACCGGAAGGACGTTGCGGGGGTGTCGGTGCCGAGCCGGTTCTACAATCTGCTGGCGGTCGGCCGTCCCGTGGTGCTGGTCTCCGAGCCGGAGGCCGAGGCCGCGTTGACGGTGGTGGAGAACGGGCTGGGCTGGGTCGTGACGCCCGGCCGTGCCGATCAACTGGCCGAGGCGATCCGCGCGGCGTCTCGCTCCGACGTTGTCACTATTGCGGAGCGCGCGGTGAAGGCGGCAGCGAAGTTCGATCGCGTCACCGCGATGAACGCCTATGCCGCCCTGATCGACGAATTGTTGCGCAACCCAGAACTGGCGGAGCAACGATGAACGAACGCAAGCCAATCGTGCTGGTGACGGGTGCCAGCGGTTTCGTCGGCCGTCATGTCGTGCCCGAGCTGGCGCGCGCG
Organism: Bradyrhizobium nivariense; assembly: GCF_029846715.1. GTDB lineage: Bacteria > Pseudomonadota > Alphaproteobacteria > Rhizobiales > Xanthobacteraceae > Bradyrhizobium. Next base: position 92,103 of record NZ_JARVWW010000011.1, on the reverse strand, counting down.
GGGTGGTCGGTCCGCCGCGCGGTGCGCAGATCAGAAGACATGGACGACGAGGTCGTGATCGAAACGATCGGCCCCGAAACCGACTGGCAGGCCGCGCTTCAAGGCGTCGACGCAATCGTTCATCTCGCCGCGCGGGTTCATCACAAGCACGAGGAGCATGCGGTCCAGCTCTACCGCAACGTCAACATCGCGGGCACGCTGCACCTGGCGCGCAGTGCGGCGACGGCCGGCGTGCGCCAGTTCATCTTCGTCAGCACCGTTCTCGTGCATGGCCGCAGCAACGAGGGCCGCGCGCCGTTCAGCGAGGACGATATCCTGACGCCGCGCGGCCTCTACGGCATGTCCAAGGCCGCGGCCGAGGCGGGCTTGAAGACGCTGGCGCGCGACAGCGCCATGAAGATCTCGGTGATCAGGCCGCCGCTGGTCTATGGTGCGGGCGCCAAGGGAAATTTCGCGCTGCTGACGCGTGCCGTGAACCTCGGGCTGCCACTGCCCTTTGCCGCGATCCGCAATCACCGCGCCTTCCTTGCCGTGCAGAACCTGTCGTCGTTCATCCTGCGCCGGCTCTCTCATCCCGATCCCGCCAGCAATTTCGAGATCTTCCTGGTGGCCGACAGGGAGCAGGTCTCGACGCCCGAATTCATCGAGCGGCTGGCGAAAGCTGCCGGCAAGAACTCGCGGCTGTTCGGCATGCCGCCGGACTTGCTCAGCACGCTGCTGAGCATGATGGGCCGGCAGGATACGCATGACAGCCTGATCGGCTCGCTCGAGCTCAACCTCACCAAGGTGACCGCAACCGGCTGGCAGCCGCAGGTCTCCCTCGACGAGGGCTTGCGGCTGGCGCTGTCGGCTCAGGACGCCTGAGGGCGGGAGAAGCGCCGCAGCACGAATCCGATCGCGATCGCGCCGGCGAGCAGGGAGAGGATCGTGATCGTCATCGAGCCGGCGCGCACGGTGACGATGGCAAGCAATGCCAGCACGAGGTTGAGCGCGAACACCTCGCGAATCACTTGCGGGACCGTGAAGGCGTTGTCGGTGGCGCGCTGGTAGAAGTGCGAGCGATGCGCCGACCAGAATTGTTCGCGGCGCGCGATGCGGCGAAACAGCGTGATGGTGGCATCCGCGAGGTAATAGGCCGGCAGCAGCAGCGCCGCGGCGGGCTGCCCGCGCCAGGCGAGCTCGAGCAGGCACCAGCCGAGCAAAAGGCCGATCGGCAGGCTGCCGACGTCGCCCAGGAAGACTTTTGCGAGCGGCTTGTTGAACGGCGCGAAGCCGAGCATGGCGCCGCACAGCGTCGCGGCGATCAGCGCGGCCGGCCACGACAAATCGCCGAGCAGTCCCAGCAGCAGCAGCGCCGCGGTGACAGGCACCACTTCCGCCACCGTCATCAGGTCGAGCCCGTCCATGAAGTTGACGAGGTTCACGAACCAGATTCCGGCGACCACGATCAGGCTGCGCTCCAGCGCAAGCGGCAGCGCCGGCACGATGCGCGCGTCCTCGGGCGCGGTGAACACGACAGCGCCGACGGCTGCGGCCTGCAGCACGAGGCGCACGAGCACCGGCAGCGACATGATGTCGTCGGCAAATCCGACCAGGGCGATCAAGACCGTCGCAGCGACCAGCGCCGGCGGAATCGCGACGTTCGCCCAGGCCGCCCAGGCTGATGCGACCAGCAGCGTGGCTGATATCACGGCGATGCCCGCACCCTGCGGGGTCGGGATACGATGCGAGGACCGCGCGTTGGGTCGCGCCAATGCGTAACGCTGGAGCAGGGGGCGGCTGGTCCAGGTGATGACGGCCGACACCAGCGCGGCGAGCGCAACAGCAAGCAGCGAGGGTACGGCGCCGAGCGCGTCAACGGCCGCGTTCACTCCGGCACCCCGAGCGGCGCCGACCCCTGCGCGGCTTTCTCCGCGCTGAGGATCCAGACCAGGCCGCCGACCGCGCCCACGATGAAGTACACGGCGCCGAACAGCAGTGAGACGTTGACGCCCTCGTTTGCGGCCAGTCCCGCGAAGCCGAACGCGAGGCCCATGGTGGCTTCACGCACACCCCAGCCGGCGATCGAGATCGGCATCATCGTGATCAGCATCACCGGCGGCACAAGCAAAAAGACGTCGCTGAAGCCGACCGGCGCCGCGATCGACTGCACGACGCACCAGGCGACCACGACGGCCAGCACATGCACGACGAGCGACAGGATCACGACGGCCGGTCCGCGCGAGCGGCTGAAGATCACGCGGTTGGCGATCACGGCACAGGCGTGAATGTGATGGGTGGCCCACCAGGTTCTCAGCCAACGCCATTTCAGCCCGCCGAAGACCAGGAAGCCGAGACCACCCGCGAGCGCCGCGAGGTCGACGAGCAGCAGCGCCGAGCGCCCGTGCGGATCGGCGATGAGGGCGTAGCTCCAGGGCAGGCTCGCGACGATAATGATCGCGAGCGCGATCAAGCCGATCGCGCGGTCGACGAAGATCGAGTAGGTCGCAGCACGCCAGCCGGCGCCGGCGCGCGCGACGAGCCACAGCCGGACCGCATCGCCGCCGATCGCCGACGGCAGGGTCTGGTTGAAGAACGATCCGATCACGTTGTAGCGCATGGCCCGGCCGAGCTCGAGCGGGGCGCCGCATGCGGCGCTGATCTCGCGCCAGCGCAGCACGCCGACGAAGATTTGCAGGAACGTGATCGCGATCGCCAACCCGATCCAGAACAGGCTGGTCACGGTGAAACGCGAAAACAGTTCGGACAGATCGACCTTGCGCAGCGCCAGGTAGAGCAGCGCTCCGGAAATCAGGATCTTGGCCGTCGACAGCAGGATTCGGCGCATTTCGCCCGCATGAACCAGGGTTTGAGCAACCCGACGCAGGGCGCCGAATTCGGCCGCTTTGGTATGGTTTTGGCGCCGATCTTGCAATAGCGGTTATTAGGAGCTCTCATGAGCAACCCTCACGCAGGGCGACGGGGCTATTGCGACCCCTTCGATGCGGCGGTTAAAGAGGCGCCGCGGGCGAATGATCGAGCGACGGATCGGGCGAAGGATTCCTTGGGAACAGGATGACGGATCAGGCGATTTTGGTCACGGGCGCCGCCGGTTTCATCGGCTTTCACGTCGCCCGGCAGCTTTTGGGCGAAGGCCGGCCGGTCGTCGGGCTCGACAATCTCAACAGCTATTACGACCCGGCGTTGAAGCAGGCGCGCCTTGCGCTGTTGCGCGGCGATTCCCGTTTCTGCTTCGTCGAGGCTGATCTCGCCGACCGCGAGACCATCGCGGCACTGTTTGCGCGACACCGATTTGCCAAAGTCGTCCACCTCGCGGCCCAGGCCGGCGTGCGCTACTCGATCGAGCAGCCGCACGCCTACGCCGATTCCAATCTCCAGGGCTTTCTCAACGTGCTGGAGGGCTGTCGGCACAATGGCTGCCGTCATCTCGTCTACGCCTCGTCATCCTCCGTTTATGGCGCCAACACAAAACTGCCATTTGCCGTGCAGGACCGGACCGACCATCCCGTGAGCCTCTACGCCGCGACCAAGAAGGCGAACGAACTGATGGCGCAGTCCTACAGCCATCTCTACCGGCTGCCGGTCACGGGCCTGCGCTTCTTTACCATCTACGGCCCCTGGGGTCGGCCCGATATGGCCATGTTTCTGTTCGTGAACGCCATCATGGCCGACAGGCCGATCCGGCTCTTTAACCATGGCAAAATGCGTCGCGACTTCACCTATATTGACGACGTCACTCGTGTAGTATCCAAGCTGATTGATCGAGTGCCCGCGGATGACCCGGCTGCCGCAAATGCGCCGTCTAAGGTCTACAATGTCGGCAACCACCATCCGGAAGAGCTGATGCATGTCGTCGGACTTCTGGAGCAGGAGCTGGGTCGGACGGCGGTCAAAGAATTGCTGCCGATGCAGCCGGGAGACGTTTTGGAAACGTTCGCGGATGTCGAGGATCTGATGCGCGACACCGGCTTTGCACCGTCAACGCCGATCGCGCTCGGGGTTCGTAATTTTGTCACCTGGTATCGGGACTACTTCAAGGTTTGAAATGACGATGGACAAACGCATTATCCCCCTGATCATGTGCGGCGGTGCCGGAACGCGGCTGTGGCCGGCCTCGCGCGAGGTGCGCCCCAAGCAATTCCTGCCGCTGTTCGGCACGCGCTCGACCTTCCAGGACACGCTGCTGCGCGTCTCGGAGGCCTCGCTGTTCGATCGTCCGATCGTCATCACCAATGCGTCCTATCGCTTCATGGTGCTCGATCAGCTCGCCGAGATCGGCATCGAGGCCGACGTGATCCTCGAGCCGATGCGGCGCGATTCCGGTCCGGCGATCGCCGCAGGCGCGGTGTTCGCGCAGAACCGCTCGACTGAAGCCATCGTGCTCGCGCTCGCCGCCGACCACGTGGTGCAGGACAATGCCGCCTTCGTCGCGGCGTGCCGCGAAGGCCTCACCGCCGCGAGCGCCGGGCGCATCGTCACCTTCGGCGTCAAGCCGGAGCGGCCGGCGACCGAATACGGCTATATCAGCCCGGGCGAGGCGATCTCCGGCACGGTGCACGCAGTCACGCGCTTCGTCGAGAAGCCGGATGCCGTGAAGGCGGCCGACTACGTCAATTCCGGCTATCTCTGGAACAGCGGCAACTTCATGTTCCCGGCCACTGTGTTGCTCGACGAATACCGCAAGGTCGACGCGGCGAGCGTGGAGGCGATTTCCAATGCTGTTACCAATGCCGGCCGCGATCTCGGCTTCGTGACGGTGGAGCCCGAGGCGTTCGGCGCGGCCAAGGCGATCTCGATCGACTATGCGGTGATGGAGAAGACCTCGCGCGCCGCGGTCGTGCCGGTGTCCTGCGGCTGGTCCGACGTCGGCTCCTGGCACGCGGTGTGGGAATTGTCGGAGAAGGACGCGCAAGGCAATGCCGCGCACGGCACCGCCGTGTTCGAAGACTCCCGCAACTGCAATGTCACCACCGACTCTGCACTGGTCGCACTCGAAGGCGTCGACGATCTCATCGTGGTGGCGACTGCAGACGCAGTCCTCGTCTCGCGCCAGAAGGATGCCAACGGCCTGAAGCGGCTCGTGACCAAGCTCAAGGCGGTCGCACCGAAGGTCACCGAGGAGCATCTCAAGGTGCATCGGCCCTGGGGCAGCTACCAGTCGGTCGACAATGGCGAGCGCCACCAGGTCAAGCGCATCGTGGTGAAGCCGGGCGGACGTCTATCGCTGCAGAAGCACCATCATCGCGCCGAACACTGGATCGTGGTCCGCGGCGCAGCCCGCGTCACCGTCAACGAGACCGTCAAGACGGTGCACGAGAACGAGTCGATCTACATCCCGATGGGCGCGGTGCACCGGATGGAGAACCCCGGCAAGATCATGCTGGAACTGATCGAGGTCCAGACTGGAAGCTATCTCGGGGAAGACGACATCATCCGGATTGAAGACGACTATCAAAGGTCGTAACCAGCACGCTCCGAATCACGCGGCCCGGGCCAAAAGAGTGGTCTCTTTCAGAGGCTTAAGGCCCGGGAACGTGTAACTTTTTGAATCAAATCGTGTCCGGCCCGCGAGGGTGGCATTCGCCACAAATGTGGCGTCCGTGCTAGAAGCGCCCGGGGATTTGCGTTGAATCGGGGTTTGCTCAAATGAGTTCCAAAGGATCTGCACCGGCAAAGGCCGGCTTGCGCGTCGGCGTCATTGGCGCCGGCGTGATGGGCAGCAACCACGCGCGCGTGCTTAGCGGCTTGCCCGGCGTCAGCCTCGTCGGGGTCGTCGATCCTTCGCCGGCACATCGCACGCGCGCCATGGAACTTGCCAATTGCGCGAGCTTCGAGACGCTCGACCAGCTCTTCGCCGAGGGCGTCGATGCCGTCACCATTGCGGCGCCGACCCATCTGCATCACGAGGTCGCGCTCGCCTGCATCGCCAAGAACATCCACGTGCTGGTCGAGAAGCCGATCGCCTCCACGGTCGCAGAGGGCCGCGAGATCGTCACCGCTGCGCAAAAGGCCGGCGTGACGCTGATGGTCGGCCATGTCGAGCGCTTCAATCCGGCGGTCGCCGCCGTCAAGCAGGCGATCGCGGGCGAGGATATTCTCTCGATCGCGATCACGCGCGTCGGCCCGTTCCCGCCGCGCATGTCCAATGTCGGCGTCGTCATCGATCTTGCCGTGCACGACATCGATCTGATCCGCTGGTTCACCGAATCCGACATCGTCGAGGTGCAGCCGCAATTGTCGAGCGCGATCGCCGAGCGCGAGGACATCGCGCTGCTGCAGTTCCGCACCGCCAACGGCGTGCTCGCGCACATCAACACCAACTGGCTGACGCCGTTCAAGGCGCGCAGCGTCACGGTCGCGACCCGCGGCAAATACGTGATGGGCGATCTCTTGACGCGCCAGGTCACGGAATGCTTCGGCTTCAAGCCTGACGGCAGCTACTCGATGCGGCATCTGCCGGTCGGCCATGACGAGCCGCTCCGCGCCGAGCTGATCGCGTTCCTCAAGTCCGTGCGTAACGGCGAGACGCCGGCGGTCACGGGCGACGAAGGCGTCGCCAGCCTCGAGATCGCCACGCAGTGCCTGGAAACGCCGTCGCGGCCCGCGGCCACTGCTTCCGCCCGCAAGGGCCCGCGCCGCGTCGTCGGCTGATCCCTTTCCATGCCGACCACTCAAGAAGGCACCATGAACCAGCATCTGCGCTCCGAACCCATTCCCTTCGTCGACGTCGCCTCGCAGCGCCGCCGGCTCGGCGACTCGCTCGATGCCGCCGTCAAACGCGTTCTCGACCATTGCCAGTTCGTCAACGGCCCCGAAGTCGCCGAGCTTGAGAAGCAGCTTGCGGCCTATTGCGGCGCCAAGCACGTCATCGGCTGCGCCAGCGGCACCGATGCGATCCTGATGGTGATGATGGCGAAGAATGTCGGGCCGGGCGATGCCGTGCTGTGTCCGTCCTTCACCTTCATCGCGACGGCTTCGCCGGTGGCGCGGACCGGCGCGACGCCGGTCTATGTCGACGTGGACGAGGCGACCTTCAACATGAGCCCGCAATCTCTGAAGCGCGGCATCGCGACCGCCCGCAAGGCCGGCCTCAAGCCCGTCGCGGTCATTCCGGTCGATCTGTTCGGCCAGCCGGCCGATCACGACGCCATCGCCGACATCGCCAAGGCCGAAGGCCTGTTCGTGCTTGACGACGCCGCGCAGGGTTTTGGCGCGAGCTACAAGGGCCGCAAGCTCGGCACGTTGGCACTCGCCACCGCGACCAGCTTCTTTCCCGCAAAACCGCTCGGCTGCTTCGGCGACGGCGGCGCGATCTTCACCGATGACGACGAGCTCGCGGCGACGCTGCGCAGCATCCGCGTGCACGGGCAGGGCGTCGACAAATACGACAATGTCCGCCTTGGCCTGACCGGCCGGCTCGACACCATGCAGGCCGCCATCCTGATCGAGAAGCTGAAGATCTTCGACGACGAGATCGCCGCCCGCAACAGGGTCGCCGAGCGCTACGCGCGCGGTCTCAGCAATGTGGTCACCGTGCCGCGCCTTGCGCCCGGCAACACCTCGGTCTGGGCGCAATACACGATCCGCCTCCCCGAGGGCACCGACCGCGACGGCTTTGCCGCCGCGCTGAAGGCCCAGGGCGTGCCGACGGCGATCTATTACGGCAAGTCGATGCATCAGCAGACCGCCTACAAGCAGTACCCGGTCGCCGAGGGCGGCCTGCCAGGCTGCGAGAGCCTGTCGCAGGACGTCATCAGCCTGCCGATGCATGCCTATCTGACCGAGGCCGATCAAGAGCGAATCATCGCGGCCGTGCGCGGCGCGCTTTCAACCTGATTTTGCCGTTGTTCGTCACCTCTCCCGCAAGCAAGCGGGAGAGGGGGCGCACCTTTGTCGCGGCTTGCACCTAGACCAAATCTCGCCATGCTCTAAAACAGACGCATGCTCGGACGTATCTTCACGGTTGGCGGATATACGCTGCTCTCGCGGCTGACGGGATTTGCCCGCGACATCATGCTCGCGGCGATCCTCGGCGCCGGCCCCGTGGCCGACGCCTTTTTCGTGGCGCTGCGGCTGCCCAACCATTTCCGTGCGATCTTTGCCGAGGGCGCCTTCAACGCGGCCTGGGTGCCGGCCTATGCGCATGTCCATGGCGAGCGCGGGGAGGGGGCGGCAAGAGGGTTCGCCGACCGCATCTTCACGCTGCTGCTGGCCTCGCAGGTTATGCTGCTGATCGTCGCCTGGCTGTTCATGCCGCAAGCCATGAGCATTCTGGCGCCGGGCTTTTCCGAGGACGCCGAGCAGCGCAGGCTCGCGATCGAGCTGACCCGGATCACCTTTCCCTATCTGCTGCTGATCACGCTGGTGACGCTCTACGGCGGCATGCTCAACGTGATGCAGCGCTTCGCCAGCGCCGCGGCCGCCTCGATCTTCCTCAACATCTCGATGATGATGACGCTGGCGCTCGCCGCCTGGTTTCCCAGCGCGGGCCACGCCGCCGCCTGGGGCGTCCTGATCTCGGGCTTCCTGCAATATTTCCTGCTCGCCGGCGATCTCGCCCGCCATGGCGGCCTGCCGCGCTTTGCCCCGCTCAGGCTCGACGAAGACGTCCGCGGCTTCTTTAGGGCGCTCGGTCCGGCGACGCTGGGCTCGATGGGCACGCAGGTCGCGCTGTTTGCCGACACCATCATCGCGACTTTCCTGCCGGCAGGCGCGCTGTCGGCGCTCTACTATGCCGATCGCCTCAACCAGCTGCCGATCGGCGTCATCGGCATCGCCATCGGCACGGTGCTGCTGCCGGAGATGTCGCGGCGGATCACCGCCAATGACCATGACGGCGCGATGAAGGCGCAGCGCCGCGCGTTCGATTTCACGCTGCTGTTCTCGGTGCCGTTCGTCGCCGCCTTCCTCTCCGTGCCCGACGCGATCATGCGTGCGCTGTTCGCGCGCGGGGCGTTCTCGAAAGCCGATGCCGCCGCCGCCGGCGCCACGCTCGCGGCCTATGCCATCGGCCTGATCCCCTTCGTGCTGATCCGCAGCGCGGTCGCGACCTTCTATGCGCGCAAGGATACGGCGACGCCGGTTCGGGCCTCGCTGACCGGCATCGCGGTCAACGTCGCCCTGAAACTCGCCTTGATGGGATCGCTGGCCCAGATCGGCCTGGCGCTGGCAACCGCCGTGGGTGTCTGGACCAATCTGCTGCTGGTGCTGTTCTTCGCGGTGCGGCGAGGCTTTCTCGTGCCGGACCGCGCCTGGCTGTTGTCGCTCGCCAAATTCCTGCTGACCGGACTGATCCTGGCCGCGGCCTTCTGGCTGATCGCGCGTTTCAGCGCGACGTCTTTCGCCTCCATGCAGGCGTTCCGGGACGAATTGACGCTGGTCCTGCTGGCCGTCGGGGGCACCATCGTCTATGCGCTCGCGATCCTCGCGCTGTTCGGCCGCCGCTGGCTGGTCTCGCTGGTGCGCGGCTAGCGCGTCACCTTTTTCGTATTTTTCAATGCATTGACGGGTCGACCTTGTCGGCTGGGACCAGTATCGATCGTCCTTGGATGGACACATCCCAGTGCTGTGGATGAACCCGCACACGTGAAGTGATGCGGTCACCTTGAGCCGTCCAAATCGAACCAGGAACAATGCCCATGAGGATCACCGTCGAAACCAATGTAGCAGCCCCCATCGATCAGGTCTGGCGCGCTTATACGACGCCGGCCGACATCATGAAGTGGAACGCCGCCTCCGACGACTGGCATACGACCAAGGCGACCGTCGACCTGCGAGAAGGCGGTGTCTTCTCATCGCGCATGGAGGCCAAGGACGGCAGCATGGGCTTTGATTTCGCCGGTACCTACACTGAGATCGTCGAGCACAAGCGGATCGAATACGCGTTCGGCGAGCGTAAAGCCGAAGTCGAGTTTGTGCCCGGCCCGAAGGGCGTTCTGGTCCGGGTTGTCTTCGATAGCGAATCGACGCACTCGGTCGAGCAGCAGCAAGGCGGTTGGCAGGCAATCCTCGACAACTTCGCACGATACGTGGAAGCGAAGCAGAAGAAGTCATGAAGGGCGTTTAGAAGGGTCCTGACGGGCGTCGTCGGCTTCGGCGCCCAGCACCCGACGGAAACTGAACCGGCTCGCCTCCAGGGTGCAACCGACGTCAACACATCTCTTGCTTTTGCGCGATTGCTATGGTAATCGCAGCACATGATCAAATCAGTGCGCAAACTCAACTGCATTCACATGACCCGCTTCGGCTGGGCCGTGGAAGGAGTCGCGCGCTAGAATTCGACGACGACATCTTTTCACCAAGGCCCCGCCGGCATCGGACGGGGCCTTTTGTTTGGCCACGCTCCCTGCCGGCACAGTAGCAGGAGCATCCAATGCCACCCCAACTAACGGACATTTCACCCGGGATTGAGGGCGAGGCCGCAAGGCGCGGCCTCAACCTCTCGATCGTGCAGGCGAAGGACGCGATCGACCAAGCTTTGGCAGCACGCCTCAAGGCGTCCGCCGCGGCGCTGGACGGCGCTTTGCCGGACAAGGGTGCTGCCGGACCAAAGGGCGTTCTCGGTCTGCTCAAGCGAGCTTGGCTTGCGTTTCTGGAGCGGCGCCAGAGCGCGCAGGTCAACTTGCAGGACCTGAGCGACAGCGAGCTGAGGGACATCGGCCTGACACGCGGCGAGGTCGACTACCTCACCCCTCAACGGGCGATCGACAGGCTGAGAGATAGCACCCGATATCTCTTGGGCCGTGGCGGGATGTAGATGATCAATTGCGAGAGGCGGACATGCGCCCTGAGAACAAGCGGCGATAAGTGCGGCCGCTTGTTCTTAGGCGTGCGCTGCGGTGCAGAATCATCGATGTTCACAGGGAAATGAGTGCGCTGCGACCCTTCTGTCCGATCCCGCTCTGACAACTGAAGCACAGGACGATTTTTTCGCGGGCCGTGGCTGCGGAAACCCGTTTGCCTTGGCAGTTTTTCCACGGCAATATGCGGCAAAACAACCATGAGAAACGGGACAAGACAATGGCGGCTCCCATCAAGTTCGGCGTTGGCCAAAGCGTGTTGCGCAAGGAGGATGACGCGCTCATCCGCGGCAAGGGCCGCTATACCGACGATTACGCGCCGCAGGCCGCGCTCCGCTGCCTGATGCTGCGCTCGCCGCATGCGCATGCCAAATACACCATCGATGCGAGCCGCGCCCGCACGCTGCCCGGCGTCGCGCTGATCCTGACTGCCGATGATGTGAAGGATCTCGGCAATCTGCCGTGCCTGTTCAACCTCGAAACCGATCCGTTCACCGGCCCGCCATACCCGATCCTCGCGAAAGATGAAGTGCGCCATGTCGGCGATTCCATAGCCTTCGTGGTCGCCGAGACCATCGACCAGGCTCGCGACGCGATCGAGGCGATCGAGGTCAAATGGAGCCCGTTGCCGGCGGTGACCGGCGTCGTCAACGCCATCAAGAAGGGCGCGCCGCAGGTCTGGCCGGACAAGGCCGGCAATGTGCTGTTCGACGTTTCGATTGGTGACAAAGCTGCGACCGAAGCCGCATTCGCCAAAGCGCATGCGGTGGCCGAGATCTCCATCGTCAATCCGCGCGTGGTCGCGAGCTTCATGGAGGCGCGCGCCGCCGTCTGCGAATACGACGCCAAGCGCGACCATCTGACGCTGACTGTCGGCAGCCAGGGCAGCCACCGCCTGCGCGACATCCTCTGCCAGAACGTGCTCAACATCCCCACCGACAAGATGCGGGTGATCTGCCCCGACGTCGGCGGCGGCTTCGGCACAAAGCTGTTTCCCTATCGGGAATACGCGCTCTTGGCAGTGGCCGCGCGAAAACTGAAGAAGGCGGTGAAATGGGCGGCAGACCGCACCGAGCATTTCATGGGCGATGCGCAGGGCCGCGACAACGTCACCACCGCGAAGATGGCGCTGGCCGAGGACGGCAAATTCCTCGCGATGGACTGCGACCTGATGGGCGACATGGGCGCGTATCTGTCGACCTTCGGGCCCTACATTCCGCATGGCGGCGCCGGTATGCTGCCGGGCCTCTACGACATCCAGGCGTTCCACTGCCGGGTGCGCACCATCTTCACCAACAGCGTACCGGTCGATGCCTATCGTGGCGCGGGGCGGCCCGAAGCGGCCTATGTCATCGAGCGCCTCGTGGACGCATGTGCGCGCAAACTCGACATGACGGTGGATGCCATCCGCCGCAAGAATTTCATTCAGCCGAAGGCGCTGCCCTACAAGACCGCGACCGGCAAGGTCTACGATTCCGGCGACTTCGCCGCGCATCTCAAGCGCGCGATGGAGATTGCCGATTGGAAGGAGTTTGGAAAGCGCGCCAAGGCGGCCAAGAAGAACGGCCTGATCCGCGGCATCGGGCTTGCGAGCTATGTCGAGGTCTGCGGCACCATGGGCGAGGAGACCGCCAATGTGCGGATGGATCCCAATGGCGATATCACTGTCCTGATTGGCACCCAGTCGAGCGGGCAGGGCCATCAGACCGCCTATGCGCAGATCGTTGCCGAACAGTTCGGCGTGGCGCCCGAGCGCGTGCACGTCCACCAGGGCGACACCGACATGATCGCCACCGGCCTCGGGACCGGCGGCTCGGCTTCGATCCCGTCAGGCGGTGTCAGCGTCGAACGTGCGACCCGCGAGCTCGGCGCGCGGCTCAAGGAAATCGCGGCCCAGGCGCTCGAAGCCAGCGCCGGCGACCTCGAGATCACCGATGGCCTGGTGCGCATCGCCGGCACCGACCGTTCGATCTCGTTCGCCGAGCTCGCCAAGCGTCCCGGCGTCGATCCGTCGAAGCTCAACGCGAGTGCGACGTTTGCCAGTGCCGACGGCACCTATCCGAACGGCACCCATGTCGCGGAGGTCGAGATCGATCCGGCCACCGGCATCATCAAAATCGTCAACTACGTGATCGTCGACGATTTCGGCAAGACGCTCAATCCGCTGCTCTTGGCAGGCCAGGTGCATGGCGGCGCCATGCAGGGCATCGGCCAGGCGCTGATGGAGCAGGTGGTCTATGGCGCGAGCGACGGCCAGCTCATCACCGCGACCTTCATGGACTACGCGCTGCCGCGCGCTGCGGACGGACCTGCCTTCGTGTTCGAGACTGCCAACGTTCCCTGCAAGACCAATCCGCTGGGGGTGAAGGGGGCGGGCGAGGCCGGGGCGATCGGCTCCTGTCCGGCCGTCGTCAACGCCATCGTCGACGGGCTCTGGCGCGAGTACAAGATCGACCACATCGACATGCCGGCGACCGCGGAGCGGGTGTGGATCGCCATCAACGAGCACCATCGCCGTCACAGCCTCTGACAATCTTCCATGGAATGAAACCTGCCAAGCGGTGTTGGCCCCATTGAGGGGTCGGCACGGTCCTGTATCAAGGCGATCCTGCATCAAGGAAAGGGATTTTGCGAATGAAGCGAGTGTTGGTTGTCGGGGGCGCGCTCCTGCTCGGTATCGGCGCGGTTTGGGCGCAACAGGACTCCGTCAAGGAGGTCCAGACCCTCATGAAGGGCAACGGCAAGAACGCCGGCGCGGTTGCAGCGATGGTGAAGGGCGAAAAACCCTACGAACAGGCCACGGTGGACAGCGCGCTGGCGCAGTTCGAAGACACCGCCAAGAAGCTGCCCAACCTGTTTCCGGCGAGCGCAAAGGGCATGAAGCCCGAGGGCGACTACAGCGCCTCGCCGAAGATCTGGCAGGACAAGGCCGGGTTCGATACGAAGATCGCGAGCTTCGCCAAGGTGGTCGCCGAGGCCAAGGGCAAGATCAAGGATATCGATTCGCTCAAGGCGAATTTTCCCGCGGTCGGCAAGGAATGCGGCGGCTGCCACGAAACGTTTCGTGTGAAGAACGGCTGAGGAAGAAAAGGATTTGTAGCCCGGACGGAGCGTAGCGCAATCCGGGCTACCAAGATTCAGAAAGGGCGGTGGCGCAAGCTGCCGCCCCTTTTGTTGCGTCGCGTGTAGCCGCTGGACGCAGACTGACTTTCGTAGGACACTGCGCGTGAATGCTCCTCGGGGGCCTTATCGTGCCGCGACTTGTCGTCTGCTTGTTTACCCTTCTGACAGCTGTCGTTTTGACGCCCGGCGCGACAGCCGCCGATATCAAGGTGATGATCTCGGCCGGGTTCTTCAGCGTGTACAAGGAGCTCGGTCCCGCGTTCGAGAAATCGACGGGGCATAAGCTCGTCACCACGCGGGGACCTTCAATCGGCGATTCACCGGAAGCAATCCCGACGCGACTGGCTCGTGGCGAGGAGGCCGACGTCGTGATCATGGACGGGGTCGGCGGCGATGCTCTCGACAAGCGCGACCTCGCTCGTCCCGGCAGCAGGATGCCGCTCGCGGAATCGTTCATCGGCATGGTGGTTCGAGCAGGTCAACCCAAGCCCGACATCGGCACGATGGACGCGCTGCGGAAGACATTGCTCGCGGCCAGATCCATCGCCTATTCGGACAGTTCGAGCGGGACCTATCTGTCGACGGTCGGATTTCGGAAGCTCGGCGTTGCCGACGAAATCTCCGGCAAGACGCGTAAAGTGCCCGGTCCGCCTTCGGGTGAACCCGTGGCCGCCGTCGTCGCCCGCGGCGAGGCAGAAATCGGTTTCCAGCAGGTCGCCGAACTGATCCAGGTCCCGGGCGTTGATTTCGTAGGCACGGTGCCGTCAGAGGTTCAGCCGCCGACTCTCTTTGTTGGCGCGCTGCCCAAGAATTCGCAACACCTCGAGGCCGCAATCGCCCTGCTGAACTTCCTTTCCTCAGCAGAGGCCGCAACCGTCATCACGAAAGCCGGATTGAAGCCATTGCCGGCGCATTGAAGGTTGGACCGGCCCACACGTTTGCGTGTTCGGGAGCGAGAACAGATTCCGCGCCGGTTGATGAGAGTTGTCGGAACCGGCGCACCCGATTCTGATTGCTTCACCATCGCGAGAGCTGTAACGCGCGGCGAGCACCTGAACCTTAGAACAGCGAGACAAGCCATGGTAAAACCGTTCCCGTCGAAGACGCACATCGGCAACCATATGCTGCATCCCGAAACGCTGATGCTGACCTATGGCTATGATCCGCAATTGTCGGAAGGCGCCGTCAAGCCGCCGGTGTTCCTGACCTCGACCTTCGTGTTCAAGACGGCCGAGGACGGGCAGGACTTCTTCGATTTCGTCTCCGGCCGGCGCGAGCCGCCGGAAGGGATGGGCGCGGGCCTGGTCTATTCGCGCTTCAATCACCCCAACAGCGAAATCGTCGAGGACAGGCTCGCGATCTATGAGCGCACCGAGAGCTGTGCGCTGTTCTCATCCGGCATGGCGGCGATCGCGACCACGATCCTGGCTTTCGTCCGCCCTGGCGATGTCATTCTGCACTCCCAGCCGCTCTACGGCGGGACGGAAACCCTGCTGACGAATACGCTTGCGCGTCTGTCGATCGGCGCCGTCGGCTTCGCCGATGGCGTTGACGAAGCTGTGGTCAGCCAGGCCGCGGAAGAGGCCATGCGCAAGGGCCGGGTTTCGATGATCCTGATCGAAACTCCGGCCAACCCGACCAATGGGCTGGTCGACGTCGCGATGATGCGCCGTGTCGCCGAGACAATCGGAAAGACCCAAGGACACGTTCCGATCATCGCCTGCGACAATACGCTGCTCGGACCGGTGTTTCAGCGGCCGATCGAGCACGGCGCGGATATTTCCTTGTACTCGCTCACGAAATATGTCGGCGGCCATTCAGATCTGATCGCGGGCGCCGCGCTCGGCTCGAAGGCGGTCGTGAAAGGCATCAAGGCGCTCCGGGGCGCCATCGGCACCCAGCTCGATCCGCATTCCTGCTGGATGATCAACCGGTCGCTCGAGACGCTGAGCCTGCGCATGGAAAAGGCCGATGCGAATGCACACGTCGTGGCGGACTATCTGCGCGATCATCCCAAGGTGGCCAAGGTGCACTATCTCGGTCATCACGAGGCGGCTTCGCCGGCCGGACTCGTGTTCGCGCGGCAATGCTCGGGTGCAGGATCCACGTTCTCGTTCGACATCGTCGGCGGCAAGGCGGCGGCCATGAAGTTCCTCAACGCGCTGCAGATCCTCAAGCTGGCGGTGAGCCTTGGTGGAACGGAGTCGCTTGCGAGCCTGCCTGCCACCATGACTCATTCCGGCGTTCCCGCCGACATCCGCCGGAAGATCGGCGTGCTCGATTCCACGATCCGGCTGTCGATCGGCATCGAAAACCCGTCGGATCTGCTTGCCGACCTCGCGCAGGCGCTCAACGCGGCCGAACCTGACGTGTGACGCCTGCGCCGGCGCGTAGCCCGGATGGAGCGCAGCGAAATCCGGGGGCTAACCGAGCGGTCCTTCCCGGATTGCGCTGCGCTCCATCCAGGCTACGGGAATCGAAAAGGGCGGCTGTGTAACAGCCGCCCTTTTGTTGGACAGTGCGAAGTTTACTTCGTCACCTGACCGCGGATCTCGCCGCCCGGATTGGCCGCGGTGTGGATGTTGACGTAGAGCTTGCCGGCGAGCAGATCGGCGGCCTGCGCGTCGGTCAGTGTCGCCGAGCCCTCGGCCGGGCTGGACGCCGCATTCGGAATCGCAACCGCGACGCC
This sequence comes from Bradyrhizobium nivariense, assembly GCF_029846715.1. Taxonomy (GTDB): domain Bacteria; phylum Pseudomonadota; class Alphaproteobacteria; order Rhizobiales; family Xanthobacteraceae; genus Bradyrhizobium. Next base: position 75,492 of record NZ_JARVWW010000011.1, on the reverse strand, counting down.
GGCGTTCTTGCCGGCCTCGGCAGGTCCGTGGAAATGGGCGGCCGTGGCGGGGCCGGACAGGCCGGAATAGGTGACCTTCCAGGACAGCTTCTTGCTGGCGGGGTCGTAGTCCAGATCGGCCGTTCCGGTGCCGCTGCTGGTCGTTGCGGGCACCTCGGACTTGGCGTCGAGCGTTGCTTTCAGCTTTTCCGCGTTGGCCGAACCCGCAAAGGCAACGGCGCCGAGCACTGACACGGCGATGACGGTCTTGTTCATGACTCTTCTCCCTGCTGAAACCCGTTTGGGCTGCCAAACTTCCAACAGCCGGCATTTCAGTTTATTCCCGTTTCAGACCGCGGTGGGCTAAATTCTTCGTGGCTGGAGCGACGAAGACATCGGCCATAAGGTTCGCCGCGACGACGAAAGGACCGCATGTTGCGACGAACAATCTCCGTGGCCCTGCTCGCCGCACTCGCCGCAGCCGGCGTCTATTGGTGGCTCAGCGCGGCGGTGGTGGCGGCCGCGGGCACCGCGCCTGCCCACGTGCCTGATCTTGCCAATGGCGAGGTGATGTTCAACGCCGGCGGCTGCGCCTCATGCCATGCCGTCCCCGACCAGCCCGATCGTCTCAGGCTCGGCGGCGGCGTCGCGATCAAGTCGCCGTTCGGAACCTTCTACGCGCCGAACATCTCCTCCGATCCGACCTACGGCATCGGCAAATGGAGCGACGCGGAATTCGTCAACGCGGTGATGCACGGGGTCTCGCCGGACGGACAGCATTATTTTCCGGCCTTTCCCTACACGTCCTATCAGCATGCCAGGCGCGAGGACGTGCTCGATCTCTTCGCTTATCTGAAAACGCTGCCGGCCGTTGCAGGCAAGGTGCGTGACCACGATGTGCGCGTTCCGTTCAATATCCGGCGCAACGTCGGCATCTGGAAATTCCTGTTCATGGACGGCAAGCCCTTCGTCGCCGACAGCGCGAAGTCGCCGCAATTCAATCGCGGTGCCTATCTCGTCAACAGTTTTGGCCATTGCGCGGAATGCCACAGCCCGCGCAATGCGCTTGGCGGCATCATCGCCGGACAACGCTTCGCCGGCGGGCCCAATCCGGAAGGCGAGGGATGGGTGCCCAACATCACCCAGAAGCGCCTTGGCGAGTGGAGCGCGAAGGATATTGCCTATTTCCTGAAGACCGGCGAACTGCCCGACGGCGACAGTGTCGGCGGCGCGATGACGCGGGTGATCAAGAACACCTCGCAATTGTCGGATGACGATCTCGCGGCGATGGCGGACTATATCAAATCGCTGCCGCCGGTGGACGGTCCGCCGCGCCCGAAGCGCAAGGAGGGTGGCGCCTGAAGCCGACCCTTTCCAATTGACACGCCGGGACTGCGCCCGCATCCTTTGTTGCCGGTTGGGAATTGGAAGTGCGTCACGATGGAGTGTCGAGTTTTTGCGCGGTTGCGGCTGATCGTTTCGACTCGTGATTTTGCAGGGGCAGACGAAGCGGGCCGCACGGTTCAACCGTTCGGTTGAGATGGCGCCAAAACTCCCGACCGCGCTGAAGCCGCGTTATCTCACGCTTTTCAGGGCCGCCCTCGGCCAGGGGCAGACCGCAATCGACGCCTATCAGGCCTGGCGCGCGTCGACGTCCGCATCGGCCGCGCCTTCAGCGATGAAACCCTCTGCCAGCATGCTGTCGACGAAGGCTTGCACCTGCGGCGTGATGGAGGCGGCATCGCCGCCGGTCGCGGCAGCTAAAGCGCTCGCGATCCCCTCAACCGTTCGGTTGGCCTTGAGGCCGAGCCAGACTTGCGCAGCGCTGCCGTCGAGGTTGTAGTAGACGCCATTCTGATAGTTGGCCAACACCACTTCACTATCGAATTGCTGGCTGATCAGCAGCGGCACCGTGGTGGTGAGGGCCATGACTTGCTCGGTACTCGCTTCAATTCCCAAGAACTTCAATTCAAGGCCCGGACGCTAGCACAGGCGCCCGGCCGCGCAATCGTGCGGCTTGCGTCAATTCAAGGCAGCTAGGTCGTCCCAAACGCCTTGAAGGTGATGATGGTGAGGGTGTCCTGGATGCCCGGCAGCACCTGCACCTTCTCGTTGATGAAGTGGCCGATGTCGGTGTCGTTGTCGACGTAGAACTTCACCAGCAAATCGTAATGTCCGGCCGTGGAGTAGATCTCGGAGGCGATCTCGGCTTCGGCAAGCGCATTGGCGACCGTATAGGACTGGCCGAGCTTGCATTTGATCTGGACGAAAAAAGGAACCATAGCAGTCACTCCGAAGGCATATCTGACCGGCTAATAGGCCAAAACCGGCCGGATTTGGCAAGCGAACTTGCGGGGCACCGGGGTGCGCGCTAGGACGGGCCATGGTCCCCAGGAAGCGGAAAATCGCCCTATGACGACCCCCGTGGCGCTCACCATCGCAGGCTCCGATTCGAGCGGCGGCGCCGGCATCCAGGCCGACCTGAAGACCTTTGCCGCGCTCGGTGTCTTCGGTGCTTCCGCCATCACGGCGCTGACGGCGCAGAACACGCGCGGCGTCACCGGCATTCACGCCGTGCCGGCCGAGTTCGTCACCGCGCAGATCGACGCCGTGTTCTCCGATCTCAATGTCGGCGCGGTCAAGATCGGGATGGTGGCACAAGCTGCCAGCATCGATGCGATCGCAGCCGCGCTGTCGCGCTGGGCACCTGGGCACATCGTGCTCGATCCCGTGATGGTGGCGACGTCGGGCGATCGCCTGCTCGCGTCCGAAGCCATCGACGCCCTGCGTACGAGGCTGATGCCGCTGGCCTCGGTGATCACGCCCAATCTGCCGGAGGCCGCGGCTCTTCTCGACGAGCCAGTCGCGGCAAGCGAGGCCGACATCGCGAGCCAGGGGCGCCGCCTGCTCGCGCTCGGCTGCCGTGCGGTCCTGATCAAGGGCGGGCACGGCGAGGGTGCCGAGAGCGTCGACTATCTCGTCGATTCCGAAAACACGATTGCGCTCGCCGCACCCCGCGTCGCCACCAAAAACACCCATGGCACCGGCTGCTCGCTGTCGTCGGCGGTTGCTGCGGGTCTCGCCAAGGGCGAGACGCTTCAGGAGGCGGTGCGCAACGCCAAGGCCTGGATCAGTGCGGCGATCGCGGCCGCCGACCGCTTCAGCGTTGGTCACGGCCACGGGCCGATCCATCATCTCCACCGATTTTACTGACGCCGGCCGCGACCGCGCGGCTGTTAACCCATCCAGCCATGCAGTTCCGGGTTCTTGCGGAGGTCGCTGCGGCTTCATGTCGCCTGATTGTCGCATGCGACTGATATTCGCGGGGAGGGCGAGGCGAGGTTTGATTCGTATCTGAGGGTGCCTCAAAGGTTCAATTGTCATCCCCCTGTCACGGGATATTGTTACAGGCTGTCGCATGGGAAGTTACGATGTGAGTGACGAGAGCCCTGAAAGGCGCTTTCGCACCTTATTCATCTCCGACGTTCATCTCGGGGCCCGCGGTTCTCAAGCCGACCTTCTGCTCGACTTCCTGCGTTTCCATGATGCCGACACGATCTATCTCGTCGGCGACATTGTCGACGGCTGGGCGCTGAAATCGAGCTGGCACTGGCCGCAATCGCACAACGATCTGGTCCAGAAGCTTTTGCGCAAGGCACGCAAGGGCGCCAAGGTCATCTACATCCCCGGCAATCACGACGAATTCCTGCGCAACTATTACGGCACGCATTTTGGCGGCATCGACGTCGTCGAGAACACCGTCCACACCGGCGTGGACGGCAAGCGCTATCTCGTCATCCACGGCGACATCTTCGACCTCGTGGTGCAGAACGCACGCTGGCTCGCCCATCTCGGCGACAAGGCCTACGATTTCGCGATCCAGATGAATCGCTTCGTCAACTTCTTCCGGCGCATGTTCAAAGTGCCCTATTGGTCGCTGTCGCAATGGGCCAAGCAGAAGGTCAAGAACGCCGTCAACTATATCGGCGCGTTCGAGCAGGCGCTCGCCGCCGAGGCGCGGCGCCACGACGCCGACGGCGTGATCTGCGGCCACATCCACTACGCCGTGATCCGCGACGAGGGCGGCATCCGCTACATGAATTGCGGCGACTGGGTCGAGAGCTGCACGGCACTGGTCGAGCACGACGATGGCCGTTTCGAGATCATCACCTGGGCGGACCAGGCGCAGAAGCCGGCACAAGTCCCGCAGGTCGCGGCAAGGGCAGCCTGATGCGCATCCTGGTCGCGACTGACGCCTGGCACCCGCAAGTCAACGGTGTGGTTCGGACGCTGACCAAGCTTGCTGACGCCGCCAAGGGGCTCGGGGTCGAATTCACGTTCCTGACGCCGCAATCGTTCCGCACTTTTGCGATGCCGAGCTATCGGGACGTCCGGCTGGCCATGCCGCGCCCGGCACGAATCGCGAAGCTGATCGAAGAGGCGCACCCGGACAGCATCCACATTGCGACGGAGGGTCCGATCGGCCTGATGGTCCGCCGCTATTGCCGCCAGCGCAAGCTGCCGTTCACGACCAGCTTCCACACCCGCTTTCCCGAATATGTCCGCGCCCGTATGCCAGTTCCGGAATCCTTGATCTGGCGGGCGCTGCGCCGATTCCACAGCCCCAGCCGCGCCGTGATGGCGGCAACACCTGCGCTTGCCCGCGAGCTGACCGACCGCGGCTTCGACAATGTGGTGCTGTGGCCGCGCGGCGTCGACACCCATTTGTTCCATCCCCGCGCGATCGATCTCTGTCTGCCGGCACCGGTGTTCCTCTCGGTCGGCCGCGTCGCGGTGGAGAAGAATCTCGAGGCGTTCCTCGACCTCGACCTGCCCGGCACCAAGGTGATCGTCGGCGACGGTCCGGCGCGCGTCGCGCTGGAGGAGGCCTATCCGGACGCGATCTTCCTCGGCGAAAAGCACGGCGAGGAGCTGGCGGACATCTACGCTGCCGCCGACGTGTTCGTGTTTCCGAGCAAGACCGACACGTTCGGCCTGGTCCTGCTCGAAGCGCTCGCCAGCGGCCTGCCGGTTGCGGCCTTCCCGGTGAAGGGGCCCCGCGACGTCATTGGCGATGCGCCGGTCGGCGCGCTCGATCACGGTCTGCGCAGCGCCTGCTTCGCCGCGCTCGACGTCTCCCGGCAGGATTGCGTCGCGTTCGCCGCCAATTACACCTGGGAGGCCTCGGCCCGGGCTTTTATCGACAGCATTTGGGCGGTCGGCGCGGTGCTGCCGGGCCGGAATGGGGCGGAGCCGGCGCGATTCGTCGCCTGAGAGCCTAATCCTCGCGCGGAGATGTCTTGCCCGCGCCTCATCCGCCGCGATAACATCTGATATGACCGAACAGCTCCTCCCGATCGGCCCTGCCGATATCGATGCCGCAGCCCGCGTGATCGCGCCCTTCGCCGTCCGCACCCCGCTGCTGTCCTTTCCCGTGCTCAACGAGCGCGTCGGTGCAAAGGTGTTCCTGAAGCCGGAAATGCTCCAGCGCACCGGCTCGTTCAAGTTCCGCGGTGCCTTCAACAAGGTCGCCTCGATCCCGCAGGACAAGCGCGCCGGCGGCGTGGTCGCGTTCTCCTCCGGCAACCATGCCCAGGGCGTGGCGGCGGCGGCAAAAATCCTCGACATGCAGGCGACCATCGTGATGCCCGCGGATGCGCCGCTCTCGAAGCGCGAGCGCACCAAATCCTATGGCGCCGAGGTCGTGCTGTACGACCGCGACCGCGACGACCGCGAAGCGATCTCGCGCGGCATCGCCGAGAAGCGCGGTGCGACGCTGGTCAGGCCCTATGACGATCCCTTCGTGATTGCCGGCCAAGGCACCGCAGGCCGTGAGATTGCGGAAGACATGGCAGCGCTCGGCCTTACGCCCGACATCGTGGTGGCCCCGGCCTCCGGCGGCGGCCTGATCGCGGGCGTTGCGACCGCGGTGAAGGCGCGCTATCCGCTGGCGCAAATCGTCGTGGCCGAGCCCGAGGCGTTCGACGACCACGGCCTTTCGCTGACCGCAGGTCATCGCGAGCCGCACGGGCCGGCAGGCCGCACCATCTGCGATGCGCTGATGGCCCTGATCCCCGGCGAGATGACGTTTGCGATCAACAGCAAGCTGCTCGCGCGCGGCGTCACCGCGTCGGACAAGGAAGTCGGCGCGGCCGTCGCGTTCGCCTATCGCGAGTTGAAGCTCGTGGTGGAGCCGGGCGGCGCCGTGGGTCTTGCCGCGCTGCTGGCGGGACGCCTCGACGTCGCCGGCAAGAACGTCGTCATCGTGCTCTCCGGCGGCAATGTCGATGCCGATTTGTTCGCCGAGCTGGTGGCCTGAGAGCAGTTTCCCTGTGGCCCATCCTTCGAGACGCCCGCCTTGGCGGGCTCCTCAGGATGAGGACGGAGTGCGCGGCAGCAGTTTCAACCGGTACCGATGCTGGTTAGCCTCATCCTGAGGAGACCGCGAAGCGGTCGTCTCGAAGGACGAGGCGCGCGCTCAGACCGCCCCAAAGGCCACATGATCCACATGATAAGGACTGGCCGCAGTCCAGCTGATCATGTCTATTCCCCGATATGAAGAGGGGCAGCGTCACCGCTCTGCCCCTTTGTGTATTTGTCGTTTGGTGAACTCGAAGTTGCCGCTTGCTCGGTGCAACCTCTCCCGCTAGCGGGGGAGGTCGGCGCGAAGCGCCGGGTGGGGGCTTTCTCCAAGCGGGATACTCTCGGTAAGTCGCTAACTGTCCCGTTGCGGAGAAACCCTCACCCCCGCCCTCTCCCGCGAGCGGGAGAGGGAGTACATCTTCTGCGTGGCGATCAGTGCATGAAGCCGCGGTGATTGTTGCCGCCCCCCATGTTCGAAGACTGGTTCATCGACTGGCGGAAGTTGTTGCTGCCGTTATTGCCGATCCGGCTGGTCGTGTTGAACTGCGGGTGGTTGTCGTTCTGGACCTGCACCTTGTTCGCCGGGTTGTTGTTGATCTTCGCGCCGTTGTTGATACGGATCGGGTTGTTCTGCACCTGACCATTGACCGGCTTCGCATCGACGTTGGTGCCGCCCTTGCCGACATTCACCGGCATGCTCACGATCTTGCCAGTTGTGCCGTAGGCAGTGCCGGAATTGCTGCCGCCATTCTGGGTATTGTTGGTCGTGGGCAAAGTCACGATCTTGCCGATGCCGCCATTGGTGGTCGTGGTGTTGGTCGGCGCAGGCAGGGTGACGATCTTGCCCGGGGTCTGCGACGGCGTGCCGTTCTGCTGGCTGGGCTGATTGTTGCCCGCCGGCAGGTTGACGATCTGACCGCCATTGCCGAGCTTGCCGATCGCGTTGTTGTCGCCCGACTTCTGCACGATCGGCAAATTGCCGTTCACTTGCGCGCCGCCATTACCCTGTTGCAGCGGCATGTATTTGGGCTGGCCCAGATTGCCGATCTTGAAGGTCGGGGCGATATTCTGCGGCGCCAGGAACTTGGTCGCCTGCATCAAGGGGATCTGCTTCGGCTGCATCTGCAGCTTCAGCGCGACTTGCGCATAGGGGGTGTTGCCGTAGCTGTCGTAGAAGCTCTTGTAGCCGAGCGGCGAGTTCGCGAGCACCGCCTTGTGCCAGGCCTGCGTGAGCAGCAGGTTGGAGAGCAGCCAGCGGATGTGATCGCACAGCGGGTCGTGCGGATACATCTGGATGAACTCCTGATAGTACTCCGGCCGTGCTTCTGACACGACGTAGTCATAGGCCTGGCGGGTCGAGCGGCTCGGCAGGTTGGAGGCCATCTGCACCACCGGCGCATTCACCGGCGCGCGGTTGGCGGCAACAGCGGTGTCGCCGAAGAAGGTGAAGTCAGACGTCAGCGACGAGCTCTCCCACGGGATCTGCGCGCCGCTGGTGGTCTGGTTCACTTCGAGGCGAACGCGCTTGAACAGCTGCTCGATCGGGACGTTGGGCTCGCGCGCGACGTTCAGGAAGGCCTGCGTGTAGGGGCTGTGGCCGCCGCTGCCGTCCTGCGCTTCGGCGCCCGGCGCGGTCGAGTAGCCGACGATCGAGCCGTTCGGGGCATCGACGATTGCCAAGCCGCGGCCGGCGTCATTCACGTTCGGGAACGGGTTGTTGCGGCAGGCATCGAGGATGACGATGCGCATGCGGCTCGGGATCGTCTCCAGCGTCGACATCACGTCGACCAGACGGACCGAATTGTTGACGAGCTCGGTCTGGCTCGAGACCTTGGCATCGACGGGAACGAGATAGTTCTCGCCGGCGAGCTGCACGCCGTGACCGGCGTAATAGACCATCGCCACTGTGTTCGGACCGCGCGCGGACACTTTTGCGGAGAAGTCCTGCACCACTTTGAGCATGTCGTTCTGGGTCAGGTCGGTCGCGGCGACCACCTCGAAGCCGGCGGAGTTCAGGAACTTCGCCATCGACTCCGCGTCGTTGTCGGGATTGGCGAGCTGCGGCGCGTTCTGGTAGTTCGAATTGCCGATCACCAGCGCGACCCGCTGCTCAGGGCCTTGCAGCGCGGTGGGAGCCGGCTCGACCGGGGCGACTTGCGCGGAAACAGGGCCGCAGGCGAAGCCGAACAGGCTTCCCAGCAGGCCCGCAGTCATCAGGAAAGGCTTTAGGTGGAACATGGCGTGCTCCTCTGGCACTGATCTCGATACGAGATTGGTTGCCGGGGAGCTTGGCCGCGTTCGAGTTTGAGGTCCGTGATCGCCATCACCATGGTAGGCTGCGTGATCTGAATCACGCTTGGAACCTGCCGATGCCAATCATCCTGCGACCCGCATCGCGCAGAGCACGAATTCGCAGCGCCTGATCCAGCTGCCGGGCATGCGCATGGAGACCGCGATCCGCGCCATCATGTCGCTTCCTGATCAGGAAGGGTGTGATCAGCTAGGACCGCACCATTGAACGATGCGGGACCTCGTCACGCGTGCTCGAATGGTCCGACTTCGCGGATCACCTTGCAGACCTGCAGGAATCCGCTGGAGTAGAACTCGGCGTGTCCTCGCTTCATCGTCTCGACATGTTCGGGGTGCGTGCGCCAGGCTTCGAGCGCTTCCTCGGACGCAAAACGGAACACAGTGAGCTCTTCGCCGTCATCGGCCTTGAACGACTTGATCGACAGAAAGCCCGGGAGACGGCTGACGATATCGTACATGCGCTCGCCCAATCGGTCATGTTCCTCGAGGGAGGCGCCGTTCCGCAGCTGTAGATCACCAATGACAATCACTTCGCCAATCATGTTTCCATACCTTCGTCGATAGAATTCCTGTCGCTCGATCTGTTGTTCGGTCTCGTGGCGGGCTTTGTTACATCGCGACACGCGAGTTTCTGCTCATGCACTGGCCGCGCCTTGCTTCGATCAAATTTGCACTCGAATTTGAATGGTCATTCCGCAAGCGGCCGTCTATCGTCCATCCATGTCACGCTTTTTATGTCTATCTGTTGCTGTCATCCTGTCGCTGCTGCCGGCTGTTGCGCCGGCGGAGTCCATCAAGAAACGGCCGGCGCAAGCCTGGCATGGCTATGGCTTCCTGCCGGGCTATCGCCAGCCGCTGAGCAACAGCATTCCGCTCTATAAGCAGAAGGAAGCGATGCGGCGGATGTCGCGTAGCGACCGTCGTCACTGGTACATCGACCCCGTTCCCCAATATTACGGCTGGGACGGCGAGTGGCGCTATTTCGGCCGGCCCGGCTTCGGCGGCGGCCGCTACAATGGCGGCAGTTTTGGGCCGTGCTGGACGCGGACGCCGATCGGCGCGGTCTGGAATTGCGGGTGATCGGCTGAGCGCGCGGCGGCTAGGGGAAGCTGCGGACGACCTCGATCAGGCCGACGATTGCGGCATTGAAGGCATCGAGGTCTTCGGCCGGAATCCAGTACTCCAGGTGTGAGCGCCCGCCGGCTTCCTGCACATCGTATCTTTCGATGAAGCTGCGCTTGACCTCGAAGCGCGTCACGAAGCCAGAGCCGCTCGCCGGGACATTCCAATCGCGCGCGATCTTTATGGCGTAGTCTTCGGTCAGCACCGGATAGAAGATCGGCTGGTCAGGCAGGCGCGGCGGAAACGTGCGCATGCCCGTTTGCTGGATCAGCTCCAGCTCTTTCGGACCGACGGGGCGCCAGAGGGTGACGGTGTCTGCGATGGAGGACATGGTTGCCCCCTTACGAGAAGAACGCGATCTTCTCGGCCTGGGTCATGCGGCGGATTGGCGCCATGGGATCGTTTGCGGCGGCGCGGGGCTTTTGCAGGATGCCGCTGGCGAGGATGGTGGCGCCGAGTGAGGCTTCCGGGACCGGCGAGGGCATCGGCAGCGTCGTGCTCGGCGCTGCGCCGAATGGCGCGGTGGCTGCCATGACCGGCGCCGGCTGCTCCATCACTTCGGCGGCGGCTTCCGCAATGGCGTTGGTGAGGCGCGCAAGCGATTCCATCGCGATCGGCGCTTCCTCTACGGGCTCCTCCACGACCGGCGCGGCGGCCGGCTCGGGTGCGATCGGCTCCGGCATCTCGGCTGCGATGGGCGCTGCGGTCTCCGCAACCACCGGCTCCGGAACGGCCGCCTCCATCTCGACCGGCTCGATGATCTCGTCGAATTCCGGATCGGGCGCGGCCATCTCCAGCGCGATGGCCTCGAGGATGGCTTCGTCCTCGGCTTCCGCGGCGGCGTCGAGCGAAAATTCGTCCATCACCTCCGCGAAGGCGGCGGGCTCAGCGGCCGGCTCTTCAAAAGCGGCGTCGTCAGGCGCGATCTGGCTCTCGGCGACGGTCTCCGGCTCCAGGGCGGCGTCCATCGCCGCTTCCGCTTCTGCTTCGGGCTCGATCGCCTCTGCGATGTCCTGCGGCGCCTCCGTAAAAGCCACGGGTACTTCGCTGGCCATCGCCGCGGGCGCGACCTCCGCAGGCGAAGCTTCCGCCACGGACGACGGTGCCTCCTGCACCGGGGCCGGCGAGGGGCGCGCAGCCTGCGGGGTTGCGTCACCGTCGGTCTGGTCGATCCGCTCCTTGAGCAGATCGAATGCGGCCTTGAGGTCGGCGCGGGGGTCGATGGTCGAAACTTGCGCGCAGGCCGCCTCGATGGACGCGAGCTGCGAATCAATCAGGTCGCAGATTCGCCCGTCGGCGCCGATCTCGCGCCAGCGCCAGGAGATCTCCCTGATGATGCGGAGGCCGCGCGGGATCGGCGCGAGGCTCGCCTCGATCGCCGCGGGATCGAAGGCCGCGATCGCGATGGTCTCGGCTTCGCGGATCGCGTGCCGGATCGCGACCAGCGCCTCGGGCAGGCGGTCCTCGACCACGGGTTGGCGCTGTGCCGCAAGGGTTTCTTCGATTTTCGCGACCGCGTCGAGCACCATGCGCGTGTCGGCATTGCGGTTGCGCTTGGCATATTCGCCGAGGAACCAGCGGCCGCGCGCGGTCTCCATGAAGGCTTCGCGGATCGCGTCGTAATCCTGCTCGTTCGGCTCGGCCGCGCGGGCAGACATAGGCGAGAGGGCGAATGCTTCGTTGGCCATGTCAATCTCGTCGCGCAAATCACGGCGCGTTACAGTAACGATCACCACGATATCGACCGAATCGCAATTGGTTTGATGGCACCCGAATCACAAATCCCCACACCAGCACCCGTGAAGCGGCGATTCGCCGTCAGCCTCGCGCTGTTCTACGCGGCCATCTTTGCGGTCTCGGGCACGCATATGCCGTTCTTCCCGCTCTGGCTGAAGGCGATCGGCATCGATGCTGCATGGATCGGCCTCATCAACGCGCTGCCGTCGATCACGCGCTTCACCACGCTGCCGCAAATCACGGCCTTGGCCGAAAAGCGACATGCCATTCGCGCTGCCATGATGGTGTCGGTGCTGGCGACGGCGATGGGCTTAACGGCGGCCGGCCTGCAGCAGCAGCCGCTGGCGCTGTTTTTGATTTACGCGCTGACCTGCATGATGTGGACGCCGACGATGCCGCTGACCGATGCCTATGCGCTGCGCGGTGTCGCCCGTTACGGGCTCGAATACGGTCCGCTGCGGCTGTGGGGCTCGGCGGCGTTCGCCGCCGGCTCGCTCGCCTGCGGCTATCTCGTCGACCACATCGCGGCGCGCGATCTGATCTGGGTCATCGTCGCGTGGGCCGTCGTTGCGGTTCTCGCCAGCCTGCTGCTCCAGCCGCTCGAGGATGTCAGGCGAAGGGCCACCGCGACGCATGCCGGCAAGGCCTTGCTGCGCGATGGCGGCTTCTGGGCCGTGATCGCCTCGGCCGCGCTGATCCAGGGCAGCCACATCGCCTTTTACACCTTCTCCGCCATCAGCTGGCAGCTCCATGGTCTCGGCGGGCTGACGATCGCGGGGCTCTGGACGCTGGGCGTGATCGCCGAGATCGTCGTGTTCGCGCTGTCGCCGCGCTTTTCGCTGCAGCCGTCCACGCTGATTGCGATCGGGGGACTGAGCGCCGTGGTGCGCTGGATCGTCACCGCGCAGGAGCCGCCGCTCGCGCTGCTCGCGATCGTGCAGCTCGGCCACGGTCTCTCCTTCGGCATGACGATCGTCGGCACGATGAACCTGCTGGTGCAGCGCGTGCCCTCGCATCAGATCGCGCGGGGGCAGGGCTATTACGCCGCCTGCAACGGGTTGTTGGGTGCGACGACCTCGATCGCGTCAGGCGCGATCTATGCCCGCATTGGCGACGGCTTGTATTACGTCATGGCCGCGATGGCCGCTGCCGGCGCACTGCTCATCTGGTCGGCGCGGCACCGGCTCAAGGCTCAGCCCCACAGCGAAGAATCCGGCGGGTAGACCAGGCTGTCGTCATAACGCAGGGCGTGCTCGCGGTCGCGCGCCAGCAGCAACGGGCCGTCGAGATCGACGAAGCGCGCCTGCGGCGTCACCAGCATCGCCGGAGCCATCGACAGCGAGGTTGCGACCATGCAGCCGATCATGATCTCGAAGCCGAGCGCCTGCGCCGCGTCCGCCATGGTGAGCGCCTCGGTGAGGCCGCCGGTCTTGTCGAGCTTGATGTTCACGGCGTCGTAGCGCGCGCGGAGCGGCGCAAGCGAAGAGCGGTCGTGCACGCTCTCGTCGGCGCAGACCGCGAACGGGCGCTTGATCCGCGCCAGCGCGTCGTCCTTGCCGGCCGGCAGCGGCTGCTCGACCAGGGTGACGCCGGCGGCGTCGCAGGCCGCGAGATTGTGCTCCAGATTGGCCTCGGTCCAGGCCTCGTTGGCATCCACGATCAGCTCGGATTCGGGGGCGGCCTTGCGCACAGCCGCGATCCGCTCCCCATCGCCGTCACCGCCGAGCTTGATCTTAAGAAACGGCCGGTGCGCCACTTTGGCGGTCGCCGCCGCCATGGCCTCGGGCGTGCCCAGCGAGATCGTGTAGGCCGTGGTGCGCTCGCCCGGCGCAGGGCGGTCGAGCAGGCTCCAGGCGCGCAGGCCGGCCGCCTTGGCTTCCAGATCGATCAAGGCGCAATCCAGGGCATTGCGGGCCGCTCCGGGCGGCATGGCGGCTTGCAGGGCCCGCCGGGTGAGGCCGTCGGCCACGGCCTCCTGCATGGCCTGGATGGCGGCAAAGGTCGCCTCGGGCGTCTCGCCATAGCGGGGATAGGGCACGCATTCGCCGCGGCCGGTCAGGCCGTCCCGGCTGACCTCGGCCACGACGGTCACGGCCTCGGTCTTGGCGCCCCGGCTGATGGTAAAACTGCCGGCGATGGGAAAGCGCTCGATTCGCGCGGCGAGGACCGGAACTTTGCTGGAAGTCATTTTGAACTCTGGCGAAATCTGAACCTGCTAGTTACCTCTAGCAACTAACGTTAACCCGTTGGGGATACCTTCTCTGGGTAAGGGCGCGTGCGCAACCATCTGATTTCATCCGTTTCTCGCGCCCCGGCACGGGAGCGGACATCTTGAGCGGCGATCCGAAGCTGGAACGGATTGCGAAAGGCAATGCGCTGGCACTCTGCGCCACCGGAACCTGGACCGCGAGCTTCGCGCCGGTCCTGGAGCGGATGGTGGCCGACGCCGAGAAGCTCGCCGGCGGTTCGCAAAGCATCTTCATCGACGTTTCCGAGGTGGCCAAGCTCGACACTTTCGGTGCCTGGCTGATCGAACGGCTACGCCGGAGCCTGACCCAAGGCGCCGTCGAGGCTCAGATCGCGGGGCTCTCCGCCAATTATTCGAGCCTCGTCGACGAGGTGCGGCGGGTCAGGGCGACGCCCGTCATCGACACCAGTGCGGTCACCATCACCGGTATGCTGGAGCAGATCGGCCGGGCCGTGGCCGGTGTTGCCGGCACGGTCGCGGGCCTGATCGACATGCTCGGCGCGGTGCTCGCGGCGGGGGCGCGCACCCTGATTCATCCGCGCTCGTTCCGCCTGACCTCGACCGTGCATCATCTCGAGCAGGTCTGCTGGCGTGCGGTGCCGATCGTGGTGCTGATCACCTTCCTGATCGGCTGTATCATTGCCCAGCAGGGCATCTTCCATTTCCGCAGGTTCGGCGCCGACATCTTCGTCGTCGACATGCTCGGCGTGCTGGTGTTGCGCGAGATCGGCGTCCTCCTGGTCGCGATCATGGTCGCGGGCCGCTCGGGCAGCGCCTACACCGCCGAGCTCGGCTCGATGAAGATGCGCGAGGAGATCGACGCGCTGCGCACCATGGGGTTCGACCCGATCGAGGTGCTGGTGCTGCCGCGCATGCTGGCGCTGGTGATGGCGCTGCCGATCCTGGCCTTCCTCGGCGCGATGGCCGCGCTCTACGGCGGCGGTCTCGTCGCCTGGCTCTATGGCGGCGTCGATCCCGAAGCCTTCCTGCTGCGCCTGCGCGACGCCATCTCGATCGACCATTTCATCGTCGGCATCGTCAAGGCACCGGTGATGGCCGCCGTGATCGGCATCGTCGCCTGCGTCGAAGGTCTCGCCGTGCAAGGCAGCGCGGAATCGCTGGGACAGCACACGACGGCGTCAGTGGTGAAGGGCATCTTCTTCGTCATCGTCATGGATGGCGTGTTCGCCATCTTCTTCGCCTCGATCGGGATGTGACGATGGCGCAAGACAGCCAAAACGGGATTCAAAACCCCATCATCCGCGTCCGCGACATCACCGTGCAGTTCGGCGCGACGCGCGTGCTCGACGGGCTGGACCTCGACGTCAAGCGCGGCGAGATCCTTGGCTTCGTCGGCCCTTCCGGCGCGGGCAAGTCCGTGCTGACACGCACGATCATCGGCCTCGTGCCGAAGGTCGCAGGGAGCATCGAGGTCTTCGGCGTCGATCTGGATGCCTCCAATACGTCGCAGCGTCGCAACGTGGAGCGGCGCTGGGGCGTGCTGTTTCAGCAGGGTGCGCTGTTCTCCTCACTCACGGTGCGGCAGAACATCCAGTTTCCGATGCGCGAATATCTGCGGGTGTCGCAGCGGCTGATGGACGAGATCACCATCGCCAAGCTCACCATGGTCGGCCTCAAGCCCGAAGTCGCCGATCGCTTTCCCTCGGAATTGTCGGGCGGCATGATCAAGCGCGTGGCCCTGGCGCGCGCGCTGTCGCTCGACCCGGATCTCGTCTTCCTGGACGAGCCGACCTCGGGCCTGGACCCGATCGGCGCCGGCGATTTCGACGAGCTGGTGAGGACCCTCCAGCGCACTTTGGGGCTGACCGTTTTCATGGTAACGCACGACCTCGATAGCCTTTACACCGCATGTGACCGCATCGCCGTTTTAGGGAACGGTAAGATCATTGCGGCAGGGTCGATCGCCGACATGCAGGCCTCGCAGCATCCCTGGCTGAGGCAATATTTCCATGGCAAGCGCGCTCGCGCGGTGATGGGCTGAGGTGCCGGAGTAGCTGATGGAAACGCGCGCAAATTACGTGCTGATCGGGTCGTTCACGCTGGCGGTGATCGCCGCCGCGATCGGCTTCGTGTTGTGGTTTCAGTCGCTGCACACCACCAAGCAGCGTAGCCCCCTGCGCGTCGTGTTCGAGGGCCCGGCCGCGGGCCTGCGCAACGGTGGCAGCGTCAATTTCAACGGTATCCGGGTGGGTGAGGTGGTCTCGGTGAAGCTCGACAACCCGCGGCGGGTTGTCGCACTCGCCATGGTCGAGAACAACGCCCCGATCCGCAAGGACACCCTGGTCGGCCTCGAATTCCAGGGCCTGACCGGCGTCGCCGCAATCTCGCTCAAGGGCGGCGAGGAGGCGGCACCTGCGCCATCGCTCGACGAGGACGGCATCCCCACGCTGACCGCCGATCCCAACAAGCTCCAAGACGTCACCGAGGCGATCCGCGGCACGCTCCAGAACATCAACAAGATCGTCGCCGACAACCAGGAATCGGTGAAGAACTCGCTGAAGAATCTCGAGACCTTCACCAACTCGCTCGCCCGCAACTCCGAGAAGATCGACGGCGTGATGGCCAAGGTCGACGGCGTGATGCACAAGGCCGACAATCTCGTGCTCGGCCTCAACACGCTGGCCGGCGGCAAGGATGGCGGCGAGTTGTTCCAGGCGGTGAAGTCGATCCGCGAACTGGCCGACGATTTCGACAAACGCTCCGGCGCGCTGATGACCGACGGCCGCCGCACGCTGGGCGACATCAGCCGCGCCGTGAACAACTTTGACCGCAACCCGACCCGCGTGCTGTTCGGCGCCAGCAACAGCGCACCGGCGGCCGCTCCGCCGCCGGCGGAGCCGTCGAAGCCCGCCACGAACGAGCGCAAGCGGCAATAGCGCACAGTGCTTCCCCGATGTCGTCCTGGCGAAAGCCAGGACCCATACCGCGAGGTCCATCGATTGCGGTCGATGGGAGTACCGAACGACTGATCTTCGCCAAACTCCTCCCTGGGGTAATGGGTCCTGGCTTTCGCCAGGACGACATCGAATGTCTGGTCGATCGCTTCGTTCCTAATGACGCCTAAAACAAAACGGAGGCCGCGAGGCCTCCGTTTCCTTATTCGTCATTTGCTCGCTGCGTCTCACCCCAGCCGGCCCGCGCTGTGCGCGAGCAGCGTGTACACCAGGCCCGTTTCCGAGGTCAGGTGGTTGCGCAGCTCCTGCGGGCTGCGGCCGTCGCGGGCGACTTCGTCGAGCAGGCGTTCGAACTCGGCGACGTAGCGGTCGACCGTGCCCTTGAAGTTGCGGTCGGAGCGATACTTGCGGGCGACCTCGTCGAAGGCCTTCTGGCCGGCGGGCGTGTAGAGGCGCTTGGTGAAGGCCTTGTTCTCGCCGCGCTGGTAGCGGTCCCACATCTCGGCGGCGAGGTTGCGGTCCATCAGCCGGCCGATGTCGAGCGACAGCGATTCCAGCGGATTGCCGCTGCTCTGCGGAGCCTGCGGCTGCGGCGCGGGTGCCGCGGCGCGGCCACGCGGGACCTCGCGTCCGGTCGGAGCGCCCTGATTGGCGTCCGTGCGGTTCAAGAGGTCCGAGAGCCAGCCGTCACGGCCCTGGTCGTTGCCGGCCGGCGCGACCGGCGGGGCTTCGGTGCGGCGCGAGGTGGCCGGCATGCCGAGGTCCGGCGGCGGCAGCGTCGAGGCGCTTCCGGTGTCGCGCATGCGGGTCTCGGTACCACGACCGCCGGCGGTTGCCATCATCGGCTCTTCCTGGCGCTGGACGGCGACAGAAGCGCGGCCCGCCGTGGAGACGTCGAGGCCGCGGCCGTGCTGGGCCACGATGCGGTTGAGCTCGGCGAGCGCCTCGATCTGGTCGACGATCACCTTGCGCATCTGCGCGGTGCTCTCGGCGGCCTCCTGCGGCATCTCGAGCACGCCGCGGCGCAGCTCGTTGCGGGTGGCTTCGAGCTCGTTGTGCATCTCGAACGCCATCTGCTTCATGCTGGAGACAAGGTTGCCGAACTTCTCGGCCGACTGCTTGAACATCGCATCCGCCTCGTCAGTGGTCTGGCGGTAGATGTCGTGCATCGACTCGATGGTCTGGCGGTGCTCCTCTTCGGAGGCCGACCGTACCGCCTCGAACTGGCGGGTGATCGCGGCCGAACCTGCGCCTGCGGTCTCCGCGACGACGCGGGCGATGTCGCGGGCACGCTCTTCGGCAGCGGCCAGCGATTCATCGAGCAGGCCGGTGAAGCGCGAGAGGCGCTGGTCGAGATCGGTGGTGCGCAGGTCGATCGTGGTGACGAGCGATTCCAGCGCCTGCTTGCGTTCGGCGAGCGAGGCGGTGGTGTTCTTGTTGCTCTGCTCCACCACCTGCGCGGCCTCGACGAGTGCCTTGCCGTGCGCGTCGAACTGGGTCGACAGCTCGCCGAGATCCTGGAGCGCCCGCGTGGTCTTGCTGTTGAAGACGTTGAGCTGGTCTTCCAGGTTTTGCGTCGCAGCGCCGTTGCGCGAGGTGACGTCGTTCATCGCCGAGACGAAGTCGGCGACACGCGTCACCAGCGCCCGCTCGAGCGAGTTGAGGTTGTCGTGCGCACCGGTCAGCACCTCCTGCAGCAGGATGTTGCCTTCGCGCAGGCGCTCGAACAGGGCGACCGTGTCGGTGCGCAGGATCTTGCTGGTCTCCTGCATTTCGGTGACGGCCGCGATCGAGACCTGGCGCGACTGGTCGATCGCCGCGCGCGAGGCCTGCTCGAGGTCCTTGAGCGACTTGTTGACGGCACCTGTCGCCATCTCGCTCGCCGAGTTGATGGTCCGCGCCACCTCGGAGCCGTTGCCCATCATGGTCTGCGAGAACGCGTGGCCGCGCGTCTCGATCGACTTCAGCGCGTCGGACGTGACGCGGTCGATGTCGAGCGTGAGCTGGCTAGTCTTCGAGCCGATCGCGTCCACGAGCGAGCCGCGCTTGGCGTCGATCATGTTCGCGAGACGGTCGGACTGCTGCTGCACGTAGGTGACGATCTCGTCGGTCTTGCCGGTCATGGCCTGGCCGAAGCTGCTGCTGGCGGCGAGCACCGAGCGCTCGACATCCGCCGAGCTCGACTTGACCCGCGAGCTCGCCTCGTTGGAGGCGTTGATCAGCGCGTTCTGGGCGTTGAGCGCGCTGGTCTGGATGTCGTTGGTCGCGTTCGCGGTGGCCGTGCTCAGCGTGCGCTCGATCTCGCTCGAGATCGTGCGGATCTGGCTCGCGGCGTCCGCCGAGGTCGAGGTCAGCGAGGTCTGCGCCTCACGTGCGCTGTTGAGGATGGTCGAGGCGGTGTCGGCGCCGACCGAGGTCAGCGTGCGCTCGATGTCCGTGGTCAGCGACTTGATCTGGCTCGCAGCGTCCGTCGAGGCGGAGATCAGCGTGCCCTGGGCCTCGCGCACGCCGCTGGTGAGCGCCTCGATGGTGGCGCCGCCGGCGGTCGCCAGCGCGCGCTGCATCTCGGCTGCCAGCGAACGGACCTGGCCGGTCTGTTCAGCGGAGACCGCCAGCAGGGTGCTCTGGGCGTCGCGGGCGCTGGTCGTGATCGTCTCGGCGGTCGACTGGCCGACCTGCGAGAGCGAGCGATGCACTTCGGCCGCGAGCGACTTGACCTGGCTCGCCGCATCCGAGGACGCGTTGACGAGCGTGCTCTGGGCTTCGCGGGCGCCGGTCATGATGGTCTCGGCCGTTGCGGTGCCCGCCATCGAGAGCGAGCGCTGCACGTCCGAGGACAGCGCCTTGATCTGGTTGGCGGTCTCGCTCGAAGCCGCGATCAGCGCGCTCTGCGCATCGCGGGCGCCGGCGGTGATCGATTCCGCCGTGGAGGAGCCGGCCATCGACAGCGAGCGCTGCACGTCGGCGGTGAGGGTCTTGACGTGGTTGGCCGCGTCCGAGGACGCCGTGACGAGCGTGGTCTGCACCTCGCGGGCACCGGCCAGGATCGAGGCGGCGGTCGCCGAGCCCGCCGACGACAGTGTGCGTTCGACGTCGGCCGACAGCGACTTGATCTGGTTGGAGGCATCGCCGGATGCTGCGACCAGCGTCGATTGTGCTTCGCGGGCGCTGCTCAGGATCGAGTTCGCGGCACCGGTGCCGACCGCGGTCAGCGCGCGCTCGACCTCGGCGGAGGTCATCTTGAGCTGGGCGTTGACGTCGGAGGAAACCGTCATCAGCGACTGCTGCGCGGTACGCGCACCGGTCTGGATGGTCTCGCTGGTGTTGACCACGAGGTTGGTGAGCGAGCGCTCGGCGTCCTCGACATGCGAGCGGATCGCGGTCGAGATCATCTCGGCGCGGGACATCATGTCCTCGCTGGCCTGGCGTCCGCTGCTCTCGATGCGGCCGGCGACGGCCTCGACGCGCGAGCCGAGCAGGTCCTCGAACTGTGCCACGCGCACGTCGATGTCGCTGGCGACCGAGCCGACCTTGGTCTCGATGGCCTGGTGGATGTCCTGGAAGCGCGCCGTGACCGTGTCGGTCAGGTGTGTGCTGCGGCCGTCGATGATCTCGGTGACGCCGGTGATGCGGCGGTCGACCGCCTCGATCGCCTGCGCGGTGCCGTCCGTGAGCGTCGAGGTCAGGAGCGTGAGGCGGGTGTCGATCGACTGCACGGCCTGCGCGGCGCCGTTCGTCACCGCGGTGGTCAGGTAGGTGAGGCGCGTGTCGATGGATTCGAGCGCCTGCGACGCGCCGCCGGTGAGGGTGGTCGTCAGATGCGTGAGGCGCGTATCGATCGACTGGATGGTCTGCGATGCGCCATCGGTCAGCGAGGTCGTGAGGTAGTTGAGGCGGGTGTCGATCGTCTCAATCGCCTGCGATGCGCCGTCGGTCAGCGACGTCGTGAGGTGGGTGAGGCGGGAGTCGATCGACTGGATCGCCTGCGCGGCACCGTCGGTCAGCGACGAGGCGAGCGTGTTGAGGCGTCCGTCGATGGTCTCGGTGACCGATTTGGCACGGGTATCGAACGACTGTTCGAGCGCGGCGACGCGGCCGACGAGCTGCTCGTCGAAGGTCTTGATGTGACCGTCGATCGTAGAGTCGAGGCCGGAGATCTTGCCGTTCAGCGAGGCATCGAGGTTGGTGACACGTTCGCCGATCGTGGTCTCGAACTGCACCAGGCGCTGGTCGAGCACAGCCGTGATCGCGCCGCCGTTGGAGGTGAAGCGGGTGTCGAAATTGTCGACATAGCTCTTCAGCGACTCATGGATGTCCTGCGTGCGCTGGCCCATCCGATCGACGATCTCGCCGCCGAAGGTCTTCACGGTGCGGTCGAATTCGGAGATGTGGCGCGTGATCAGCGCGCCCAGCGTGCCGGAGTCGCGGGCGAACTTCTCGACCAGCTCGGTGCCCTGGTTCTTCACCAGCTCGTCGAAGGCGCTCATCTGGAGCGACAGCGAGTCGTGCGCGGTCTCGGTCTGGCTGACGACCTTGGCGACCAGCGTGTTGACGGTGGCGTCGAGCGCTTCGCTCGCCTTGTCGCCGGAGGTCATGATCTGGCCGGCGAGGCGGTTGCCGGCGTCGTCGATCTTGGCGGAGAGGTCGTTGGAGCGCAGCTCGAGCTCGAGCAGCAGCGAGTCGGACGAATTCTTCAGGCTGTCGTGCACCTGCTCGGTACGCTCGGAGATGCCGTCGACGATCGCGGCGGAGCGCTGCTCGAACTCGCCGGTGATGCGGTCGATGCGCTCGTTCAGCATCTCGTGGACGCGGTCGGCGAGGTCGACGAACTCGTCGTGGACGTGGCCGGTCTTGAAGTTGAGGCTGGTGGTCAGCCGCTCGCTGGCGTCGAGCACGGCGCGCGTGGTCTCATTGCTGGCCTCCTCGAGGCGGTCGAGCAGGTCGCCGCCGCGCTCGCCGAGCGCGAGGATCATGTTGTCGCCGGCGTTGCTGAGCGCACCGGTGATGTGGGCGCCGCGCTCTTCGAGAGCGCCGGTGATGCTCTTGGCGACCTCGTCGACGCGCGAGGCGATCGCGTCCGAGATCAGCGCGATGTCATGGCGCAAATCGATCTGCACGCCGGAGATGGCGCTGCGGACCTGCTCGGCCTGGCCGACCAGATTGTCGCGCTGATGCGCGATGTCCTGGAGCAGGGCGCGGATCCGTACTTCGTTGTCGGAATAGGCGCGTTCGAGCGCCGCGACCTCGTTGGCAACCAGCGTCTCGAGCTCGCCGGCGCGCGCGATCGCGCGCTCGATGCCGTCGCCCATCGCCGCGACCTCGCGGCGGATGGCCTGACCGACGGTGACCATGGAATCGGAGGCCGAGCCCTCGGGCTCGGAGAAGCGGATCGCGACCTGCGCCATCGCCTGGGCGATCATGCGCATTTCCTGGCCGCGCCAGACGAGACTGGCAAGGAAGTAGAACAGCATGATCGGCGCGAAGAACATCGCAATCAGGCCGGCGATGACGAGCACGCCGCCGCTCTGGCCCATGGCGGCCTGGATCGACGGCAGGAAGCCGACCGTCAGCGCGGCGCAGGCTGCGAGCCAGACGCCGGCGAAGATGGTGGCGAAGGTGTAGACGCTGCGGGCAGGGCGACCCTTTTGAAGCGCCTGGAGCAACTGGCCGATGGTCTCGCGATCGTCATTGGCGGCGCGGCGCGAGCTGCGCGGCTCCTCGATCGGGTCGAACATCGCGCGTTCGTTCGCGGCAGCGCGCGGCTCGAAACTCGGTTCGTCGAAGATCGGGGGAGCCGGCGGCGCTCCCGGAGGCGACGTTTCGTTGCGCATCGAGGCATTGCGGCTGGTGTCCGCAGCCGTGTCGCTGATGTTCAGGGCTTCCTGGATCGCAGAAAGCGCAACTTCTGTGGGGTCTTTGACTTTTTTCGGAGTGTTCGCCATGTTCAGTCCGAGCCCTCGTTACTTGTACGCGTGTCCCCCGCGAGCTCTGCGCGCTACGCAAGCCCACAGTCCGGATCATGCCGCTTGAGCGGATCCCCGAGCCGTCCCCGCCCGGACGGCTTGTCCGCCAATTTCCGAAACATCCTATTGGCAGAGCGTCGCGAATGAAATGCCTGCGATTAAGACATTCTTAATCATCGTTAACAGGATCGCGCCGTAACGCCTTAGCAATAAATGAAATTCTCCACCGGACTCGCCGGATTGCGGCAACTTTTCGTCAATAAACAGGCAGATTCGCGCAAAGCAGCCGGAACATTTCGTTAACCATTTCCATGCTTGGGTGGAGGGAACTTGACCGCCGGACCGGCGGACATCGCGCGATGCCGGGGCCTGCGCATGACGCCTGAACTGCAACGGATGGACTGGATGCCCTCGCCCCCGCTTGCACCCATCGACAGCCCGCTCGACCTCGATCATCTCTCCCGCATGACGCTCGGCGATTCCGAGCTGGAACAGGAAGTGCTGGCGATGTTTGCCGAGCAGGCGGTCCGCCTGATCGCGGCAATGGCAGCGCAGCCGGCCGAGGCGGGCGCACTCGCCCACAAGCTCAAGGGCTCGGCGCGCGGGATCGGCGCCTTTGCGGTGGCGGATGCCGCAGCCAGCCTTGAGACCGCGATCCGGACCGGCCAGGGCCGGCCCCACGCCTTCGCCGCGCTGAAAGAGGCGGTGACAGAGGCTCGTGCCGCCATCGAGGCGATCCTGAAGCACTAGGGCGAAAGGGGCCAGAACCGTGCTCTAGTCTTTTGTTTTGACGGGTTTTCTTGCCGCGAAGGCGGGGATTTAGGTCTTATCAAAACGCTATGGCGCCGGGCTGACCGACCCGTTATAGGACAGCCCGGACCCTCCTTCATTCCCAAGATCGCGGCAGCACGAGCACACATGGCCAAAATTCACTTTGTCGATCACAAGGGCGAAACCCGTACGGTGGACGTCGAGAACGGCGCGACCGTGATGGAAGCCGCCATCCGCAACAGCATCCCCGGCATCGAGGCTGAATGCGGCGGCGCCTGCGCCTGCGCCACCTGCCATGTCTATGTCGACGAAGCCTGGCGCGAGAAGGTCGGCAGCCCGACGCCGATGGAAGAGGACATGCTCGACTTCGGCTTCGACGTGCGCCCGAACTCGCGCCTGTCCTGCCAGATCAAGGTCTCCGACGACCTCGACGGGCTGGTCGTGGCGACGCCGGAACGCCAGGCCTGACCCCGTTACAAGCCTGATCCTCGTTGATTGAATTATGAACTCGGCGGCACGACCTCGATGCCGCGCTTGTGCCAGGGTCTGAGTTTGTCGAGCACGTCCGCGGTCAGCGGCGTTGGTCGGCGCGACGTTTCGTCGATCATCACGCCGACCGACATCGCAGACGCGACGCACTTCCCTTCCGAAAACACGACCTGCTCGAAGGTCACTGACGTTCGTCCAAGCTTCGCGACGCCGAGGCCAAGCTCGATCGTGCTCGGCCAATGCAGCTCCGCGCGAAAATGGATGTCGAGCCGCACCATGATCCAGGCGAGCCCCGGCGGTGTCAGCCCGTACTCCGGGCTCTTCATCAGGGTGACACGGCCGGTCTCGAAATAGGTGGCGTAGACCGCGTTGTTGACGTGCTGGTTCGGATCGAGATCGCCGAAGCGGACGTTGTCGCTGATGCGATAGGGGTAGTCCTCCAGGCGCGGCGTCGTATCGAGGCGGCTTGGTGCGTTCACCGATTGATCTCCGTCATATCCTTCCTCGTTACAGCCCAGTTATTTTGGCCCGGCAAGTGGGCGCGGCTGCGGGGCGCTCCCGCTTTTATGCCTTCCCTGATCCATCCCCGTTGGCTAGACAGGCAGGGTCACCTCTGCCCGCCGGGCGCCGTCCAACCGATAAAGAGACGACATGAGCGACGCGATCAAAACCGATGTGCTGATTATTGGCGCCGGCCCCTGCGGTCTGTTCGCCGCCTTCGAGCTTGGCCTTCTCGACATGAAAGCGCATTTCGTCGACATCCTCGACAAGATCGGCGGCCAGTGCGCCGAGCTCTATCCGGAAAAGCCGATCTACGACATTCCCGGCATTCCGCACGTTTCGGGGCAAGGCCTCACCGACGCGCTGATGGAGCAGATCAAGCCGTTCCATCCGACCTTCCATCTCGGCGAGATGATCGAGACCGTGGAGAAGATCGGCAACCCCCTGTTCCGCTGCACGACGGATGCCGGCAAGGTGTTCGAATGCAAGGTGCTGGTGATCGCTGCCGGCGGCGGCTCGTTCCAGCCCAAGCGTCCGCCGGTGCCGGGGATCGAAGCCTATGAAGGAAGCTCGGTGCACTACGCCGTGCGCAAGATGGAGACGTTCCGCGACAAGAACGTGCTGATCGTCGGCGGCGGCGATTCCGCGCTCGACTGGACGCTCAATCTGCATCCGATTGCCAAGCGCATCACGCTCTTGCACCGTCGCGACGATTTTCGCGCCGCCCCCCACAGCGTCGAGCAGATGCGCGCGCTGGTAGCTGGCGGCAAGATGGATCTGCGGCTCGGCCAGGTCACCGCGCTGTCAGGCACCGAGGGCAAGCTGAGCGGCGCCACCGTCAAGGGTAACGACAACAGCGTGACCGAAATTGCCTGCGACACCATGCTGCCGTTCTTCGGGCTGACCATGAAGCTCGGTCCGGTCGCGAACTGGGGCATCTCGCTGGAGAACAATCTGGTGCCGGTCGAGACATCCGCGTTCGAGACCAACGTATCAGGCATCTTCGCGATCGGCGACATCAACACCTATCCCGGCAAGCTCAAGCTGATCCTGTGCGGCTTCCACGAGGCCGCGCTGATGTCGCAAAAAGCCCATCGCTACGTCTACCCGGAGAAGCGGCTCGTGTTCCAGTACACGACCTCGTCGTCCAGCCTGCAAAAGAAGCTCGGTGTCAACTGACGGCGGCCTGCGGGGCGGCGATGCCCCATGTTTCTGGTGCTGGAACGGTTCGCGAAATCGCCGTAGTCTGCGGCCATTGCAGTTGGCGGCTTAGCAGGGTGATTGGCTCAGCAAGGTGATGATAATGCGGAATCTCTTTTCCAGCTTTCGGGTGTTCTCGCTCCTCGCGCTCGCGATGTCGCTCGGTGCGTTGAGCCCGGCCGCCGCGCAAGTGCAGCAGCCGACCGCCGCAGGCCTCTGGCAGAAGGTGGAAGACGGCAAGACGGTGGGATGGTTTCTCTTCATCGACCACAGCGGTGTGTTCGAAGGCGTCATCGCAAAAACCTTTCCGCGGCCCGGCGACGATCCGAACGAGATCTGCGCGAAATGCACGGACGATCGCAAGAACGCGCCGGTGCTCGGGCTCTCCTTCATCCGCGACATGAAGCGCGACGGCTTGAAGTATGACGGCGGCAACGTGGTCAATCCGCGCGACGGCAACATCTGGAAGGCCAAGATGACGGTCAGCCCGGACGGGCAGACGCTGACGATGCGCGGCTTCCTCGGCATCTCCCTGTTCGGCAAGGACGAGACCTGGACGCGTCTTCCCGACGCCAACATCGCCCAGGTCGATCCCGCCATCGTCGCGAAATATCTCCCGGCGCAAGCGACCGCTGCGACCAAGCCGCCGCCCGCGCCTGCGGCGAAGAAGGGCGGCGCGATGATGGCGCCTGCGCCGAAGCAGTAGGGCGTTCCCCGCTTCCCCGGGCGTCGCTGCGCTCACCCGCGCTACGAGATCATCAATACGTCCGCGCCTTCTTGCAAGGCGCATAGAACGTGCCGTTGCCGGCGACGACGCGCTCGAGGCACTGCCGGGGATCGGTGATCTCGCCGTCGACCTGGAAATAATAGGCCTGCGTTCCCAGACTGAGGACGTAATGTCCCGGCGGCAACTCGAGCTCTGAGGCGCCAGAGTGAAGCTCGTACATCTCGGGTTTCCCAGCAATCGGCGACACCCGGAACGGATAGGCGAAGTTGCGGATGACGCCGACATCGTCTCCGCCACTCAGATTCTTGCCTGCGGCGTCGGTCGAAAACTCTCTGGCGATCTTTGCGACGACTCGAACCTCGACGCGCTCCGGGATGGAGCTCGCAGCGTCGCGGCGAAACGCGATGAACTTGACGCGCCCGTTCGGCAAATGTGGACGATCGGGCTTCTTGAACTCCGGTGAAATCGCGATCCGCATGTCGGGCGCCATCACGCCGGTCGCGTTCAACTCCGCCAGCGATTGATCGTCGATCAGGGCGTAGATGCCGTAGTCGGTCGGAAGTACGCGCGTCGCGGCAGAGGCGGCAGGTGTTACCATTTCCGGCTTGGCGACCGTGATGGTCGACTCCGGTTTGGGCGCGACCAGCGCGATCTCCGGAGGCTGGGACGAAATCAGCCGGCGCAGCGCGGCGATATTGTCTCGTTGCGAGACGATGAGAATGACGGCGCCGGCGGCAAGCAGGATGGCCGCCGTACGCTTGATCATCGGCCAGAGCGGGCCTGAGGTCGCGGGCAGCTTGCTGCGGGATATCCCGATCCCTGATCGCAGAACGGTCGCGTCGCCGGACACCAGAAGTCCGCCCGTCTCGGCCGCCTTCGACGATGTGAGTTGTTGATGCGGCAAGCGCTCCAGGGGCGCCTCTTCACGCGAGAATTTTTCGACCTCCTCGATTGCGACATCGAGGGCCCGCTTCATCTGGTCGATGTTCCTGGCGTCGGCGTAGGTGAACTGCTCCTGGAGCTTGTAGCGGGCAAGATCGTAGACCATCTGCCGCCTTGCTTCCGGGTCGTCCTTCACCGTCTCGAGCATGCGCGAAATCACCAGCGCAAACTGCACCTCGTTTGCGGGCAAATCGGTCGGGTCCTGCTGGCCAGGAAGCAACTCTCTCGAACTCATAGCGCTGACGGTATAATGCCGGTCACGCCAACACCCGATTTCTCTAATTGAAACAGTTGATTAAACGATACGGTTGTGCCCGCGGCAATTTCGTACACGTCCTCGCGCAACAAGGAAAGCCTCCAAACGAGCTGCGGCAGATCGACGGCGCGCTGGACATGCAGGACGTGCCCGCCGGTCTGGGCAACGCCGTGCGGCAGTAGTTCTCCGGAATGCGCGCTGGCGCCGGATTTGCATAGCTGTTGCAAAGCTGCTGGGGAGCGAGTCGCGGTCTCTGTGCCTTCTGAAGGCGCAGAAGGCGGCCGACGTCGTCTATCCCTCGCGGCGAGAATTGCGATCCGCGGGAAGACGACATGCGACTTGCAAGACTATGTGCCGCTGCACTGCTGGGGCTGTTGACGACCCCGACGCTGGCACGCGACGACGGGCGCTACGCGAACTCGCCGTTAAAACCCTGGTTCGAGAGCCTGCACAGCGAATACGGCCAATGCTGCTCGGATGCCGACGGCTATGTGATCGCCGATGTCGACTGGGAATCCGACAAGGGCCGTTATCGCGTGCATCTCGACGACGAATGGGTCGTCGTGCCGGACGGCGCCGTCATCACCGAGCCGAACAAGATCGGCCGCACCATGGTGTGGAAGCACTATATCGACGGCCATCCGCGCGTGCGCTGCTTCATGCCGGGCAGCATGACGTAAGGGCCCGCTGCTAGAATTTATAGGTGACGCTGCCGAGCACGGTGCGGCCGATGCCGAGGAAGCAGTCGCCGCGCGCCAGGCAGGTGGTGACATGGCGTTTGTCGAAGAGATTGCTGGCATTGACTTGAAGTCGCCAGGGGCCGTTGTCGTAACGGACCATGGCATCGAACAGGGTGTAATCGGGCGTGCGGATTGTGTCGGTGCCGTCCCAGGAGGTGCCGATGTAGCGTACACCGCCGCCGAGCGTGACGCCGGACAGGCCGAGCAAAGAGAGGCGGTACTTCGCCCAGAGCGAGGCCTGATGGTCCGGCACGGTCTCGACATGCTTGCCGGCGTTGTCGCCGCTCTCCACGCGGGCATCGAGATAGGTGTAGGCACCGATCAAATCGAGCTCCGGCGTGATGCGCGCCAGCACCTCGAGCTCGGCACCGCGGATCCGGACCTTGCCGGTCTGGATCGAGAACATCGGATTGTCGGGGTCGTTGGCGAGCCGATTCCGTTCGGTGGTGTCGAAGATCGCACCGTTGATCGCATTGCCCGGCGTCGGATTGTACTTGAAGCCGAGCTCCACCATCTCGCCGCGCTGCGGCGCGCAGGCTCCTGTGGCGCAGACACCGCTGCCGAACACCGGGTTGAACGACTGCGCATAGGTCACGTAAGGCGTGACGCCGAACGGCAGTTCGTACATCAGCGCGGCGCGGCCCGTGGTTGCCTGATAATTCTCGACCGGAGAGCCCTGCGTGTCACTGGTGACGTAGTCGTGGCGCAGGCCAAGCACCGCGAGCCACGGCCCGAGCCGCAACTGGTCCTGGGCGTAGAGACCGAGCTGGCTCTGGCGGAGATCCGGCTCGGGTGACATCGCCGGCGCGGTCACGCCGCTGTAGACCGGCGCGTAGAGATCGAACGGCGTGGGGTCCGTAGCAAAGCCCGATTGCGCGCGCTCCCTGACCTCGCGGTAGTCGGTGCCGAGCAACACTTTGTGTGCGACCGGCCCGGTGTGCAATTTCAGCTCGGCATTGCTGTCCGAGGTCAGGCTGTCCTTGACCGTCTCGCGGCTCCATACGTTGCGTGCCACGGTACGTCGGCTGGAATCGAGAAACGGATAGTTCGGATCGCTGGGATCGACGAAGTTCAGATCCGGCCAGGTCGACCGGTAGATGCCCTCGACATGGGCGTAACGCAGATTCTGCCGGATCTTCAGGCCATCGCTGAAGCTGTGCTCGAACAGGCTGCTGATTGCGCCGGTCTCGGTCTGGTATTTGTCGAAGCCCGGCTCGCCGGCGAAGCGCCGCACTGGAATGAACCCGTTCGGGCCGGCAAACAGGGTGCCTTCATGCGGCAGAAAGGCCGTGGACGAACCGGTGGTGTCCTTCTGATAGGTGCCGAGCACGGTCCAGCTCGTGGCGTTGGTCGGCCGCCAGGTCAGTGACGGCGCGAGCAGGATGCGGTCGTCCTTGACGTAATCGGTCTGCGTGTTGCTGTCGCGGTATACGCCGATGAAGCGATAGAGCCACTCGCCGTCCTTGGTCAGCTTTCCCGTGGAGTCGAGCTGCACCTGCTTGCGGTTGAAGCTGCCATATTGCACGCCGATCTCGCTGGCGGCTTCCGCCTGCGGCCGCTTCGAAATCAGGTTCAACAAGCCGGCCGTGGAGGTGTCGCCGTAGAGCACGGACGAGGGCCCGCGCAAGACCTCGATGCGTTCCAGCGTGTAGGGCTCGGGCCGCCATTCGTTGAAGTTGTTGGTGTTCACCATGCGCGTGCCGTCGAGATAGATGTTCGGGTCCTGGCCGCGGATGCGCGGATAGTCGCCGCGCGAATCCGCGCCGTAGGCATCGGCGAACACGCCGGGGACATAGCGCAGCGCCTCCTGAACGGTGGTCGCGCCCTGGTCGGTGACGCGGTCGGCAGTGACCACGCTGATCGATTGCGGCGTCTCGCGCAGCGGCGTGTCGGTCTTGGTGCCGGTGCCGCTGCGGGTTGCGACATAGCCGCGGACGGGACCTGTCGCCGTCTCCGCGCCCGCGCCGGCGGCCGACGCATCGGCGTTCGATGGCGCGCGCTCGGCCTGACGATGGCGGCTCGCGGCTTGCGCTGATTGCCGGGAGCGAAGCGGACGGATACGTGCGGTCGGCCGCGACGACGACTGCTCGACGACGACGGCGGGCAGTTCCTGCGCCGATGATTGCGCGTCGGCCGGCGCCGCGTCCAACAAGCCTGCCAACAGCGGCAGGGCGCCGCCGATCAATTTCGCCGTCGTTCTCAGATATGTTGTCATTCGCGACCCCATCATTTGCGACGGGACGACTAACAAGCGTGATCTGGCGCTTGAAGTGCAGGAGAGACGCAACGTCCCTCAATCGTCGGATTTGGAATTAGTATTCATATAAATCGAGCGCGCGCCGGTTGATGTCGGCGCGCGGATGCGTGAAAGAAAGAATGAGGTGGTGCGTCTCCGCGTTGGCGATCAACGCCGCTCGCTCGCCGTGACGGCGCTCGCAAGCCGCTTCACGCGCGGCGACAGCACAGACATTTGCGCGGGCGAGGCGGGCATGCCGGCGACGATCATCGCGGGCGCGGCCGACTGCTCCTCGACGCCGGCACCGCCGAGCACCTGCACTTGCGTCGCCGAGATCGGAAACGACTTCACTTCGTAAGAGGGAAGCTCGCCAGCGAATGCGCCGGCCGAGTTGGCAATCATCGCTGCGGCAACGGCAATCATCGAAAGAATACGCATTGGAAAATCTCCGTGGAAAATGGCAATCGGTGGTTTTGTCGCGGCGATGCCGCGACAGGTTCGCTTGTGTGCGAACATTCGCCGCCACCCGCAGATATATTTGATTGCGTGATGCGACAGAACGAAATGAGGAAGAAGTTTTCCGCGCCCAATGTTTCCGGACGGCTTCGCGAAGCGCCTCGCTAGCGCGCCTGCAGATCCAACTGCGGAGATTGGGCCGTCGCCATCGCCTCGGGAAAACGCAAGCTCATCGTCGTGCCGCGGTCCGGCTCTGAGGAAATGACCAACTCGCCGCCGTGCGCGGCCATGATCTCGCGGACGATCGACAGGCCGAGGCCGGCGCCGTCGCCCGCACTGTTGCCGGTCTGAAACGGTTCGAGCAGCTTGTGCTCCGCACCGTCGGGCAGGCCCGCACCGTCATCGTCAATCGAGATGCTGCCGCGACCGAGCGTGGCGACGATGCGTCGCGCACCATGGGCGTGGACGAGTGCGTTGCCGACGAGATTGGCGAGCGCACTGCGAACGGCGGCGTCGACGCCCTGCACCAGGAAGGGGCCTTTCTCGTCATGGTCCAGCGCAAGCTCGATACCGGCGTCCAGTGCCGAGGGACCGAAATCGGCCAGCACGTCCAGCGTGATTTCGCCGAGATCGATCGGCCGCTTCTCGATCGCGTGGTTTTGCAAACGCGCGAGGTCGAGCATGGCGGAGACCAGCGAGGTGAGACGGCGGACGTCGCGCACCAGCTCGACTTTCAGTGCCGGCTCGCGCACGTCCTCGATCTTCGCGCGCAGCAGAGTCAGCGGCGTGCGGAGCTGATGGGCGGCATTGCCGAGAAAGCGGCGTTGCATCCTGATATAGGCGTCGATCTCGCCGAAGGCGCGGTTCAGCGCCTCGACCAATGGCTTCAGCTCGTAGGGGACTTCGGACAAGGATATCAAGCCTTGCGGGGCCGAGGGATCGATCGCGAGCGCGCGGCGCGCGACCCGCTCAATGCCGCGTGAGACGAACCGTGCGGCCAGCGCCGAGCCGATGGCGACGGTCGCCGCAAACGCCAGCGCCAGCAGGATGATCGAAAAAATGCTGCGGACGAGGAAGTTCCTCGCAATCCGGCCGAAGCGGACCTGAGGCTCGCCCACTATCATCGTGAGCTGCAACGACCCCCGTTGCACAGCGGCGAGACAGAAGGTGCTCTTCTGGTCGAGTGTGCTGAAGACGGACGAGCCGACCGGCCCGTGATAGGGAAACGCGAAGGGGAGGGCGGGCCGGTGTTCGCTGCCGTACTCGCTGACGAGATCGCCGGCGGACACGACGTACCAGAGGTTTGGGCTGTCCGCTTTCAATTCCTTGAGGGCGGGAGTCGGGCGTACCGTCAGGTTTTGCCCTTCGGTAACAGTGGCACGATCGAGAACGGCAGCCACGACCCGGCAGGCCCTGAACTCGCGTTCCTCCATCGGATAGCGCCAGATGAAGATGCTGAGCATGATCAGGAAGATCGTCGTCGCGGCGATGCCGAGCGACAGCGCAAACGTCCAGGCGATCGACCTCATCGAGGATTTGCCAGCCGCAGGATGTAACCGATGCCTCGCATGCTGCGGATTTCGACGTCGCCGCCGAGTGCAGCCAGTTTCTTCCTCAATCGCGAGACCTGCGCTTCGAGCGTGTTGGATTCGATCTCGTCGTCGAAACCGTAGATCTCCTCGATCAGGGCGGCGCGGGTGATGACGCGGTCGCGGCGCATCAGGAGCGCCGCGAGGATCAGTGCCTCCCGCCGCCTGAG
The DNA here is from genome assembly GCF_029846715.1 of Bradyrhizobium nivariense. Lineage (GTDB taxonomy): Bacteria > Pseudomonadota > Alphaproteobacteria > Rhizobiales > Xanthobacteraceae > Bradyrhizobium. Next base: position 42,778 of record NZ_JARVWW010000011.1, on the reverse strand, counting down.
CAGGATCTTCGTGTCGGCGACCACGGCCTCGTTGCTGCCGAGATGCAGCTCGACATTGCCGAGCGACAGCACCGAGGGCGCGAGCAGCCGGGGCCGCCGCAGCACGGCGCGCACCCGCGCAATCAGCTCCTGCGGCTCGAATGGTTTTCCCAGATAGTCGTCGGCACCTGCGTTGAGGCCGTCGACGACATCCTCCTTGGCGTCCTTGGACGTCAGCATGATGATGGCGGGACGTTCAGCCGATTGGTTCAGCGCAGCGACCACCTGAAGCGCATCTCCGTCGGGCAGCATCCGGTCGACGATCGCGAGATCATATTTGAAGTTGTCCAGCGCCTGACGGGCATCGGCAACGGAGCCGACGAGGTCGACAATACCGTGCAATTGCCCGAGTAGGCGGCTGACATAGGCACCGATCTGCGGTTCGTCTTCGATCACGAGGGAGCGCACGCGGGTCGTCCTTGACTCTGCTGGGGCAATTGAACCCCGACCTTGACGCTCTCTGGCCGAAGTCCGGCGTTTCGGTTCGTGCGCGAGGTTCCCTTTAAGGCAGCGAGCTTGGCGAATAAAAGGCGAGGACGAGGGCGCTCACCGGCGCTGGCGGTCAAAGTTTGGGGGCGTGAGCGCGGCCCGGCAATGTTCGGGCAATGTTGATCCGGCGGCGCGCCCGACGCGCGCCGGGAACGGATTGGGGGCAACGGCTTTCGCCCTGCAATCTTGGGGCAATTTTGCCGGACCACATGCTGTGGCTCCAACCACATCAGTCGACCAGGCCGGGAAGGCCGGTCCGGGGTCCCGTAATGAAGCATTTTGACGAAGCCGCTCTCCAGCACGCGGCGAGCGCGCGGCAGACTTTGCTGACTGCCCTCCTTGCCGCACTGGGCGCGATCATGGCGATCCCTCCATCCGCATCGGCGCAAACCGCGTTCACGCTGCCGGCCCCGCCGTTCGACCTGTCGATGCTGCCTTCGCCCTCCGGCAACTGGACCGTCATGGTCGGCATCGGCGGAGAGTACACGCCGGATTTCGTTGGCTCGAAGAACGGGAAATTTCTCCCGATCCCGATCTTCTCCATCCGCCGCGCCGGATCGGTCGACCAGTTTCGCGGGCCTCGGGACAGCGCCAGCATTGCGCTGCTCGACGTCGGCAATTTTCGCGCAGGACCTGCGTTCAGATACGTCTCGTCGCGCAAGAGCGACAAATATGCGGAGCTGACCGGCCTTGGCGACGTCAAGGCCGCATACGAGCTCGGTGGTTTCGTCGAGTATTTTCCGGTCGACTGGCTGCGCCTGCGCAGCGAATTGCGCCAGGGCATGGGTGGCCATACCGGCACGGTGGCCGATCTCTCCGCCGACGTCATCGTGCCGCTGATTCAAAGGCTCACGATCTCGGCGGGCCCGCGCTTCACCTGGAAGAGCACCAAGGCGACCGCACCGTATTTCGGCGTCGACGCCGCGCAGGCGCTGGCGTCCGGATTGCCGATGTACGATGCCAAGGGCGGCGCGCACTCGGTCGGCTTCGGCAGCCAGATCTCCTACCGCATCAATCCGCAGTGGGAGGTCCATGCCTATGTCGAGTACGAGAAGCTGCTTGGCGATGCCGCGGCCAGCCCGCTCGTGAAGCTGCGTGGATCGTCGAACCAGACCACGATCGGCCTCGGCGCTTCCTATTCATTCGACTTCAGGATTCGATAGCTCGCCATGCGCCGCATTGTCATTCTATGGGTCGGCCTCGCGGTCGCGTCCGTCGTCCTCAGTGCCGCCGCCGCGTTCGAGACGCGCGCGAGCCGGCTCCAGGCGATCAAGACCGTCGGCATCGTCTCGGCCATCGGCGAGGAGATGAGCCTGACGCAGGCCGGCCTGACCGGCCTGGGCAATACCGGGCAAAGCGTCTCGATCAGCGCATGGGGTCTGGACGAGCTGATCGTCCAGCAGGCCGCGAGGCTGCTGAGCGGACGCTTTCGCGTGCAGGCCGTGAGCTACAGACGCGCCGCGTTCGCCGCGATCAGGGATTCACCGGTTGCGCCCGTCAATCTCCTGCGCAGCGATCCGTTTAGGGAGTTGGTTCGCACCGATGTAGCCCCGCAAGGATTGGACGCCTACATCGTCATCACCCGGGCGAGATCGAAACTCGGAAACGGCCGCAACGTCGAGGGCGTCGGGCTCGCCGAATATCGGACGCTGCTCGCATCCTACGGCCTGATCCATACCCTGTACGAAGTCCGCGTCATCGACGGCAAGACGTTCGACGTGATCGAGAAGAGGGCAGCCGCGCCGCTCGACAACACCGGGACGATGCGGCTCGCCGGTCCGAGCGGACCGGTCGACGACGCGTTCGACGGTCCGGCTTCGAGCGAGCGGCTGCGCGCGGCGATTGCGGATCTCATTACGCGCAGCCTGCCGGTCACGCTGGGCGACATGCACCTGATCGACAGTCGATGACCGGCCGGCTTGTCGCTCTCAGGTCACCGGCGCCGGATTGAACAGCGTCAAATCGTTGTGGATGCCCCAGCGATCCGACCAGGGTTGCGTGCGGCCGCTGGCGACGTCGAGGATCAGGCGGAACAGGTCCCAGCCGGTTTCCTCGATGGTCTTCTCGCCGGTCGCGATGCCGCCATCGCGGCACCTTGAGCGCTTCTCGTGCGTTATCCTCGGTGAGCCGGCGGCGGCGAGGACGGTGGAGTGAGCCATGGCTGTCGAGACGGAACTGAAATTTCGTGTGCCCGCACGTTATCTCGGAACGGTCGCGAGCGGACGCGTTGCCGGCGGCAGGGTCGGTGAGCAAGCGCGTTGCGACTTGGTGTCGACTTACTTCGATACCCGCAAACGCAAGTTGAAGCAGCACGGCCTCACGCTTCGCGTGCGCCGCGACGGTGATAGGCGTCTCCAGACCGTCAAGTCGGCGAACGGGGCGCGGCTCGGCCGCGGTGAATGGGAAACGGAGATTGCCGACGACGCGCCTGATCTCGGCAGAGCGCGCGGCACGCCGCTGGCGCCGATCGCTTCAAAGAAGTTGCGACGCAAGCTGAAACCGGTGTTCGAAACGTCGGTACGGCGCATCACGCTGCCGATTCGTACCAGAAGGAGCGAGATCGAGCTTGCTGTCGATCGCGGCCGCATCGTCGCCGGGCATCGCGCGAGCCCGATCGGGGAACTCGAACTCGAGCTGAAGAGCGGTCGGCTCGCGGACTTGTTCCGTGTTGCGAGGAGGATCGAGCGAAAATCGCGGGCCGAACTCGACCTCCGCTCGAAATCGGATCGTGGCTATGCGCTTGCGCATGGCAAAGAGCATCCGGTCGTATTTGCCGGCGCCATTGAGCTGAAGGGCGACATGAGCGCGGGCGAGGCGTTCCGGGCCATTGCTGTTGCGACGGCGCGCCATTTTTCGGGCAATACCGAGTCGGTCCGCAATGGCGATGCGGAAGGTATCCATCAGATGCGCGTGGGGTTGCGTCGATTGCGTGCGGCGGTCTCCCTGTTCTCGAAAGTCCTATCCGGCACAAAAGTCGAAGTCATCAAGTCCGAACTGAAATGGCTCACTGGCGAACTCGCTCCCGCACGTGAAATCGACGTATTTGTGAAGGAAAACATCGAGCCGGCAAGCCGTGACGCATTGCTGCGCCGCGGTGGCAAGGCGATCAAGCAGGAGTTTTGCGATAGGCGGGATCTCGCCTTCGACCGCGCCAGGAAGGCGGTGAATTCCGAACGCTTTCGTTCGCTGCTGATCGATACGCTCGAATGGATCGAATCGGACCGAACGATTGCGACCGAAAGAGCGGAGATGCCGATCGCAGAGTTCGTATCTGCCGTGCTCGATCGCCGTATCAGGAAGGCGCGTAAGGATGGTCGCCATCTCGACAGGATGTCTCCCGGCGCGCGGCACAAGTTCAGAATCCGAGCTAAGAAGATCAGATATGCGACGGAGTTCTTCGGCAGCCTCTTCGACGGCAAGGGCGAGCGGAAACGGCTTGCGCGCATATCGAAGCACTTGAAGAGGATTCAGGACGCGCTGGGTACGCTCAATGACTTCATCGCGCATCGCGAGATGGCCGTCGATGCCGCACTTCACATGCCGCGACGGAACGGGCGCGCCGGCGCGTTCGCGTCGGGCGTGGTGGTTGGCCGTGAGGATCGTGCCATCAGGCCGTTGGTGGCAGTCGCGGCTCGCGAGGCGCGGGCACTGGAGGGGCTCTAAAGGGGCCGTTGACGGGAGACGGAGTTATTTGACCGGCGCGTCGCCAGTCTCTTCGTTGCCGCTTCGGCCACGGTTCGCTCTCAGGTCACTGGCGCCGGATTGAACAGCGTCAAATCGTTGTGGATGCCCCAGCGATCCGACCAGGGTTGCGTGCGGCCGCTGGCGACGTCGAGGATCAGGCGGAACAGGTCCCAGCCGGTTTCCTCGATGGTCTTCTCGCCGGTCGCGATGCCGCCGGCATCGAAATCGATCAGGTCCTTCCAGCGCCGGGCAAGCTCGCTGCGGGTCGCGACCTTGATCACGGGCGCAGCGGCAAGCCCATAGGGCGTGCCGCGGCCGGTGGTGAACACCTGCAGCGTCATGCCGGAGGCGAGCTGGAGCGTGCCGCAGATGAAGTCGGACGCCGGCGTTGCCGCGAACAGCATGCCCTTCTGCGTCGCCTTTTCGCCGGGCGCGAGCACGCCGGTGATCGCGCTTGATCCGGACTTGACGATCGAGCCCAATGATTTCTCGACGATGTTGGCAAGCCCGCCCTTCTTGTTGCCCGGCGTGGTGTTGGCGCTGCGGTCGGCGCCGCCGCGGGCCAGATAGGAATCGTACCAGGCCATCTCGCGCACCAGCGCGCGGCCGACGTCCTCGTTGATGGCGCGGCGGGTGAGCAACTGGATCGCGTCGCGCACCTCGGTGACTTCGGAGAACATCACGGTCGCACCGGCCCGCACCAGCAGGTCCGCGGCGAAGCCGACGGCGGGATTCGCGGTGACGCCGGAGAAGGCGTCGCTGCCGCCGCATTGCAGGCCGATGACGAGATCGGCGGCCGGGCAGGTCTCGCGGGTGCGCTTGTTGAGGATTTTCAGGCGGGCTTCAGCCTGGGTCATGATCGCGTCGACGATGGCGCCAAAACCGTCGAAGGCTTCGTCCTGCATGCGCACGATGGCGTCGCTGACGCCTTCCGGCACCAGCCGCTCGGGCGCCAGTTTCTCGCAGCCGAGGCTGATGACCAGAATCTCGCCGCCGAAATTCGGGTTGAGCGCGATGTTTTGCAGCGTGCGGATCGGAATCACGGCGTCGGGCGCGGAGATGGCGACGCCGCAGCCATAGGCATGCGTCAGTGGCACGACGTCGTCGACGTTCGGGTACTTCGGCAGCAACTCGGTGCGGATGCGCTTGACGGCATATTCCATCGTGCCCTTGACGCATTGCACGGAGGAGGAGATGCCGAGAATGTTTTTCGTGCCGACCGAGCCGTCGGAATTGCGAAAACCCTCGAAGGTAAAACCATCGAGCGGCGGCAGCGGCGCGGGCACGGCGGTCGAGATTTCGAGCTTGTCGAGGGCAGGGGCCTCCGGCATGCGGATGCGCGCTTCATCCACCCACTCGCCGGCCAGGATCGGCGAAAGCGCGTAGCCGATCACCTCGCCGTAGCGGACGATCGGAGCGTCCTGCACGATGTCGACCAGCGCCGTCTTGTGTCCTTGCGGCACGAAGGCGCGCAGCGTCAGCCCGCAGGCAAAGCGGGAGCCGGCGGGAAGCCCGAAATTATTGACCACGATCGCGACATTGTCGCGATCGTTGAGCTTGATGTAGCGGGGCTGCTCTTTCGCTGCGACGTCCTGGTCCATGGGAGGACTCCGAAGTGTAGGGTGGGTTAGCGTAGCGTAACCCACCACCGTCTGCATCCGTCGAACCAGAAGAGGTGGGTTACGCTACGCTAACCCACCCTGCGATGTCGGCCTATCAACCGGGATAGGTATAGGCGGTCTTCACCGTCGTGTAGAACTCGCGGGCATAGGAGCCCTGCTCGCGGGCACCGTAGCTCGAACCCTTCCGGCCGCCGAACGGCACGTGATAGTCGACGCCGGCGGTCGGCAGATTGACCATCACCATGCCGGACTCGCTGTTGCGCTTGTAATGCGATGCGTATTTCAGGCTCGTGGTGCAGATGCCGGAAGCAAGGCCGAACTCGGTGTCGTTCGAGATCGCCAGTGCCTCCTCGTAGTTCTTGGCGCGAATGACGGTAGCCACTGGCCCGAAGATTTCTTCGCGCGCGATACGCATGTTGTTGTTGGCTTCCGTGAACAGTGCGGGCTGCAGGTAGTAGCCGGGCGTCTCGCGCTTGAGCAGCTCGCCGCCCCAGGCGAGCTTGGCGCCCTCGTCCTGGCCGATCTTGATGTAGCGCAGATCCTGGTCGAGCTGGCTCTGGTCGACCACGGGGCCGATATGCACGCCGGCCTTGAGCGCGTCGTCCACCGAGAGGCCCTTCAGCCGCTCCGCCACCGCCGCGACGAAGCGGTCATGGATGCCTTCGGTGACGATCAGGCGGGACGAGGCGGTGCAGCGCTGGCCGGTGGAGAAATAGGCGCCGTTGACGGCGACCTCGACGGCGGTCTTGAGGTCGGCGTCGTCGAGCACGACCAGCGGATTCTTGCCGCCCATCTCGAGCTGGAACTTCTTCATCGGGTTCGACAGCACGCAGGCCTGCGCGATCTTGCGTCCTGTTTGCACCGAGCCGGTGAAGGAGATCGCGGCGACATCCGGGTGCTCGAGCAGTGTCTGGCCGACCACCGAGCCGGAGCCGATCACCAGGTTGAACACGCCGGCGGGAATGCCGGAACGGGTGATGATCTCGGACAGCGCATGCGCCGAGCCCGGCACCAGCTCAGCCGGCTTGAACACCACGGTGTTGCCGTAGCAGAGCGCCGGGGCGATCTTCCAGGCCGGGATCGCGATCGGGAAATTCCAGGGCGTGATCATGCCGACGACACCGACCGGCTCGCGGGTGAGCTCGACGTCGAGGCCGGGACGCACCGAGGCGCCCTTCTCGCCGATCAGGCGCAGTGCTTCGCCGGCGAAGAACGCAAAAATCTGGCCGGCGCGGGCGACCTCGCCGATACCCTCCGGCAGCGTCTTGCCTTCCTCGCGGGCGAGCAGGCGGCCGAGCTCTTCCTTGCGGGCGATGATTTCGAGAGAGATCTTGTTCAGCGCGTCATAGCGCACCTGCGGCGTTGACTGCGCCCAGGCGGGGAAGGCGGCCTTGGCGGCTGCGATCGCCTTCTCGGTCTGCGCCTTGTCGGCCTTGGCGTATTCGCCGACGAGGTCGTTGGTGTTGGAGGGATTGATGTTCTTGGTGACGCCGGAGCCGTCGACCCATTCGCCGCCGATGAAGTTCTTCAGGATAGCAGTCATGTTGTCCTCCTTATTTTAGAAGCATGATCCTTATCGGAAAACCGGTGTCCACTTTTCCGGGATCATGCCTGAATTCTTAACGCACGAGGCAAGGACGCTTGTCGTCGAAGGTCCAGCCGGGGATCAGGTCCTGCATGGCAATAGCGTCATCGCGGGCGCCGAGTCCATGCTGCTTGTAGAGGTCATGCGCGGCGTCGATGGCGGCCCTGTCGATTTCGATACCCAGGCCCGGCCGTTCCGGCACCGATATCTTGCCGCCCTTGATCTGGAGCGGCTCTTTGGTCAGCGCCTGGCCGTCCTGCCAGATCCAGTGGGTGTCGATCGCGGTAACCTTGCCGGGAGCAGCGGCGCCGACATGGGTGAACATGGCGAGCGAAATGTCGAAATGGTTGTTGGAGTGCGAGCCCCAGGTCAGGCCGTTGTCACGGCAGGTCTGGGCCACGCGGACCGAGCCTTGCATGGTCCAGAAATGGGGGTCGGCCAGCGGAATGTCCACCGCGCCGAGACGCAATGCATGAGAGAGCTGCCGCCAGTCGGTGGCGATCATGTTGGTCGCGGTCGGCAGGCCAGTTGCGCGGCGGAACTCGGCCATGATCTCACGGCCGGAAAAGCCGCCTTCGGCGCCGCAGGGGTCCTCGGCATAGGCGAGGATGCCGTGCATGTCCTTGCAGAGGCTGACAGCCTCGTCGAGCGACCATGCGCCGTTCGGATCCAGGGTCACGCGCGCGTTCGGAAAGCGCCTGGCGATCGCGGTGACGGCCTCGATCTCCTGCTCGCCGCGGAGCACGCCGCCCTTCAGCTTGAAATCGGCGAAGCCGTAATGGTCGTGGGTGGCTTCCGCGAGCCGCACCACGGTTTCCGGCGTCATCGCCTCCTGATGACGGAGGTTGAACCATTCGGGCTTGCCGGTCTCGCCGCTGACATAGTCGAGCCTGGACTTGCTGATGTCGCCGACGAAGAAGAGATAGCCCAGCGTCTCGACGCTCTCGCGCTGCTGGCCCTCGCCGAGCAGCGCGGCGACAGGCAGGTTGAGATGCTGACCGAGCAAATCGAGCAGCGCGGACTCCACCGCCGTGACGGCATGGATCATGACGCGGAGATCAAAAGTCTGCTTGCCGCGGCCGCCGGCGTCGCGGTCGGCGAAGGCGGCGCGGATGTCGGCGAGGATGTTGTTCATCGCGCCGACGGTCTTGCCGATCACGAGATCACGGGCGTCCTGCAGCGTCTGCCAGATCTTCTGCCCGCCCGGCACCTCGCCGACGCCGGTGTGGCCGGCATTGTCGGTGAGGATGACGATGTTGCGGGTGAAGAACGGCGCATGCGCGCCGCTCAGATTGAGGAGCATGCTGTCGCGGCCGGCGACCGGGATCACCTGCATCGCTGTGACGACCGGTGCGCCGGCGACTGACGCGCCGGCGACTGACGCGCCGGAGATATTGGTCTCGGTCATCGCGCGCTCCTCCCTGTTGTCGTCTGTTATTCTGCCGCCTGTTGTGACGATCGGATGGCGGGCAGATTTTTCACCAGCGCGGCCACTTCCGCGATCTCCTGCTCGGTGAGATCGGTGAGCGGCGGGCGGACCGGGCCGGAATCGCGGCCGATCACCTTCATGCCGGCCTTGATGATCGAGACCGCGTAACCCTTCTTGCGGTTGCGGATCGCGATCAGCGGCAGGATGAAGTCCTTCAGGCCGGCGTGGATCGTCGCGTGGTCGCGCTTGCGCACGGCGGCGTAGAAGTTGGTGGCGAATTCCGGAACGAAGTTGAACACGGCCGAGGAGTAGGTGGTGACGCCCATGTCGAGATAGGGCAGCGCGAACGTCTCCGCGGTCGGCAGGCCGCCGATATAGGTGAGGCGGTCGCCGAGCTTGGTATAGACGCGGGTCATCAGCTCGATGTCGCCGATGCCGTCCTTGTAGCCGACGAGGTTCGGGCAGCGCTCCGCAAGGCGGGCGAGCGTATCGGGCTGGAGGATGGCGTTGTCGCGGTTGTAGACGATGACGCCGATCTTTACGGAGGCGCAGATCGCTTCCACGTGGGCAGCAAGGCCGTCCTGCTCGGCATGAGTGAGATAGGGCGGCAGCAGCAACAGGCCGTCGGCGCCGGCCTTCTCGGCGCCGATCGCGATCTCGCGCGCGGTGGCGGTGCCGTAGCCGGTGCCGGCGAGCACGGGGACGCGGCCCTTGGTCTCGTCCACGGCGATCTTGACCACCTGCGGAACCTCGGCCGCCGTCAGCGAGAAGAACTCGCCGGTGCCGCCGGCGGCGAACAGGCCGGCAACGTCATAGCCGCACAGCCAGTCCATGTTGGCGCGGTAGGTCGCCTCGTCGAAGGCGTAATCCGCCTTGAACGGCGTGACGGGGAAGGACAGGAGGCCGGATCCGATCTTCTGGGCCATTTCCTGCGGGGTCATCTTGCTCATGGGCGCTGCTCCCTTGTCTCGTGTTGTGGAGGACGCAAATCCTGCGCGTCCATGCGCCGTGGTTTAGGAGACCGTTCGATGCGGGTCCAAGCCAAAGCCTATATCGACCGATGCGAAATCAGCATCAATCTTCCATCACCCCCGCCGAGGACAATTCGCTCGCGATTTTGACGAGCGCCGAGAGCAGCGGATTTTCGTCGTCGCGCCGCCAGACCATGAACAGCTCGACGGGGACGCGTGTGCGCAGCTTCAGCGGCCGCAGGCGGACATCCGCGATCTTCAGGCTCGCCGCCGCCGCCGGCACGATCGCAAGGCCGAGGCCGGCGCGCACCATGGCGAGAATCGAGTGGATCTGGCTCAGGTGCTGGACATAGCGCGGCAGGATGTCGGCGCGGGTGAACAGCGCCACCAGCACGTCGTGAAAGTAGCGGCTCTCATAGGGCGAGTACATCACGAAGGGCTGGTCGTCGAAATCCTTGATCGTGACGCTCTCGGCATTCGCAAGCGGATGCTTTTTCGGGATCGCGGCGAGCAGGGGCTCGGCGACGACGCGGCGGCTGGCGACTTCGGGGCGCGCGATCGGGGGCCTGAGCAGGCCGGCGTCGATCTGGCCGGAGCTGAGCGCCTCGAACTGGTCGCCTGACACCATCTCCTTCAGCGAGAAATCGACCTCGGGCAGCTTGGCGCGGCAGGCGGCGACGAGTTCGGGGAGGAAGCCGTAGGCGGCGGCCGCGGTGAAGCCGATCTTCAGCGAGCCGGTCTTGCCGAGCGCGATGCGGCGGGCGACCTGGGAGGCGCTTTCCGCAAGCTTCAGGATGCGCCGCGCTTCCGGCAGGAAGCTGCGCCCGGCAGGCGTCAGGCGCACCGAGCGGCTGGTGCGCTCCAGCAGCGGCGCGTCGATGATGTGCTCGAGCACCTGGATCTGCCGGGACAGCGGCGGCTGGGTCATGTTCAGCCGCGCCGCGGCGCGGCCGAAATGCAATTCCTCCGCCACCGTGACGAAACAGCGGAGCTGGTTGAGGTCGAACATCGATACATGCCTTAGATGGATAAGGCGTTTCCCCGGCGCTTCTAGCATCGATTATCCCCAAAACAAAGACGGCGGCTGTGAAGCCGCCGTTAAGTTGCCTGGTCAAGCTCCCATGGGAGCCCTCAGGAGGAACGTTTGAGCACCACGCGCTCGATCTTGCCCACGACCACGAGATAGGCGAATGCGGCCACCAGCGCATTGGCGCCGACGAATATCAGCGCGCCGTTGAACGAGCCGGTCGCGGCCAGGATATAGCCGATCACGATCGGGGTGCTGATCGAGGAGAGATTGCCGAAGGTGTTGAAGAGGCCGCCCGAGACGCCGCCGGCTTCCTTCGGCGAGGTGTCGGAGACGACCGCCCAGCCAAGCGCGCCGATGCCCTTGCCGAAGAAGGCGAGTGCCATGAAGCCGACCACCAGCGCCTGGCCGTCGACATAATTGCAGGCGATGATCGACATCGACAGCAGCATGCCGCCGACGATCGGGATTTTGCGCGCCATGGTCAGCGAGCCCGTCTTGCGCAGGATGGCGTCGGAGATGACGCCGCCGAGCACGCCGCCGATGAAGCCGCACAGCGCCGGCAGCGTCGCGACGAAGCCGGCTTGCAGGATCGACAGGCCGCGTTCCTTGACGAGGTAGACCGGGAACCAGGTCAGGAAGAAATAGGTCAGGGTGTTGATGCAGTATTGGCCGAGATAGACGCCGAGCATCATGCGGTTGGAGAGCAGCTGGCGGATGTGATCCCAACCGGGGCCGGAAGCCGCTGCGCGCTCATGCTTCAGATCGTCTTTGGGCGCGTCGAGATCAACCAGCGCGCCGCCTTCCTTGATGTAGTCGAACTCGGCCTCGTTGATGCCGGGATGCTCCTTCGGACCGTAGATGGTCTTGATCCAGACCAGACCCATCACGACCCCGAGCGCGCCCATCACGAAGAACACGTAGCGCCAGCCGTAGTCATGCGCGATCCAGCCCATCAGCGGCGCGAAGATCACGGTCGCGAAATACTGTCCGGAATTGAAGAACGCCGATGCGGTGCCGCGCTCATTGCCGGGAAACCAGGCCGCAACGATGCGGGCGTTGGCGGGGAAAGACGGCGCTTCGGCGATACCGACGAGGAAGCGCAGGCCGAACAGCACGACGACCGCGGTGCCGGCGCTGAAGAAGCCGACCCAGCCTTGCATCGTCGTGAACAGCGACCAGACGATGATGCTGAAGGCATAGACGAGGCGCGAGCCGTAGCGGTCGAGCAGCCAGCCGCCCGGCACCTGGGCGATCACATAGGACCAGCCGAAGGCCGAGAAGATGTAGCCCATGGCGACGGGATCGAGATGCAGTTCCTTGGAGAGCGCGGGGCCCGCGATCGACAGCGTGGCGCGGTCGGCATAGTTGACGGTCGTGACCAGGAACAACATGGTCACGATGAACAGCCTGACGCGAGACCTCCTCACGTCCGCTGCGGACACCACTGCGCTCATTACGCGCCTCCTTAGAACTCGAAATGTTTCCTCACTGCGACTCCTAGAGGCGCGCGCGGCAAGGTGTCCAAGTTCAAGGGGGTATCGATCGATGCTGTTTTTGGATTGATGGAACGGCAGGTGCCACGCGCTCCAATGTCATTCCCCGCGACCCGGCTACGCCAAGGCTTCGCCGGGGTTCAGGTCCAGGGGCGCCGAAGCTTTAGCGAAGGCGGCAAGCGGGGAATCCAGTACGCCGCGACGTCTCGATTCAATCACGTCTTTCACGGCGTACTGAATCGCCCGGTCAAGCCGGGCGATGACGGGTGTGGAGAGGGCTCGCTCTCGCTGCTACTGCTGCGCGCTTGGCAGCAGCTGTGGCAGCAGTCCGCGCGTCACGCCCGGCGGGACGGCGTCCAGACCAAGCACTGCGCTCGCGGCCGGCAGTGCTGCATCCGCCATTGCGGCGTGGCCCTCGGCCGATGGATGCACGGCGCCGCCATAGACGGCGGAGAGCACGCCCCAGGTCGCGTCGTGGATGTCGGTCGGCTGGCTCGCCGCCGGCAAGCCTTGCGGATAGGTCATCGCGGCGAAGTAGCTGTCATTGGCGTCGCGGATCCAGCGCGCGCGCGGCAAATAGGCGCGGAATTCGGAGGCGCCGCGGCCGCACAGCATCGGCTGGCTCGCCGCGCTCACGATATCTGGATTGAAGCTCTGGCCGTTCTCGGCAAAGCAGGTGCGGTCGAATTCGGGATCGTTGCCCGAGTGCGCGCAGAAGCCGTGATCGGCGAACGCTGCCTGATGCGAATCCACGAAGGTCATGCGGTCGGCCTCGGGATCGCGGCACAACGCGCCGCGGGTGCAGGTGGCGAGCCCCTTCAGTTGCGGCAGGAATTCGGTGTCGACGAAGGTCGAGACGCGGGCGAGGCGCTGCGGATCGGCGTTGAAGGACGGATGGATGTCGAAGCCGGCGCGGCCGCCGCGACAGGGCACGCCGCCATCGGCGAGCGCCGGGTTGGCGTAGGAGACGTAGACCACGTGCGAGAGGTCGCCGCCGACCAGCGGCTTCAGCGCCTCGCGCAGCTTGACGAAATTTCGCGGCAGCTCGCGCGCCAGCGCGTCGCGGGAATCGTCGACGCTCGCCATCACGCCGGAGCGGCGGAACAGCGCGCGCTCGGTCGCGGTCTCGACGATGACGTCGGCGACGAGGCCGGAGAAGTAGACGTCGTTGGCGCCGACCGAGAGCAGCACGAGGTCGAGCGTGCGGTCGGGCTGGCGCTTCTTCGCCTCGGTGAGCGCTTCGCGCAGCTCGGCGACCTGCGCGTTCACGCTGGTGTTGCAGACGCCGGTCTTGCCGGGCGGGCATTCGCGGGCGCGCTGCGAGCCGAGCAGCCCGTCGCTGATGCTGGCGCCAGTGCAAGCGAGCGGCAGAAAGGTCACCGCGACGTGGGTGTAGCGCACCGCGAGCGCCAGCGCGGTGCGGGCCTGGTAGCTGTAGAGCGAGCGGTGGCAGGGCGAGTTGAACCAGAGCGCGCTGTAGCGCTGCCAGTTGGCGAGCGTATCCGGCGCCTCGCAGGCGCGGCCGCCCTTGAAGCCGCCGCGGCTCGGCCGGTAGTACTGCGCGCCGGCGGTGCCGAGATAGGAGCGGAAGCAAAATCCTTCGTCCGACAGCGGCAGCGGCCGGTCTGGATTGCCTTCGCCGGAGGCGATGCTGTCCCCCAAGCCGGCGACGAACATGTCGCGGACCTGGATCTCGGTCTGGACGCGCTGGGTCGGATCGGAGCCTGAGGAGACGTCGACGGTTGCGACCGTCTGCTTGCCGTAGCGGACCCGCAGATTGACCGGCTCGGCGCAGTCGAAGGTCGATTGTTGCGACCCGTCGCCGTCGTCGAACGACCAGGCGCAGGTGGCCCCGACCGGCACCGCGCCGGCGAGGCGCGCGGTGACGGGGTGGTCAACCGGGGTGATGTAGTTTTCCTTGACGTTGTCGCGGGTGCAGGGCTGGTTGACCCGGCCCTGGAGGTCGATGCAGAGGCGGTTGACCATGTTGCGGGCCCAGCCGCGGCCCTCGCTCTGCAGCTCCAGCGATTGCTCGGCGGCGAGAATGCTGCGGTTACGCGCGTTCTCGACATGGAGCAGGAAGTCGCGCTCCTCGCGGAACAGCCGGAAGCGGTTGCGCACCTCCCAACTGATCTGCATGGCGCCCGCGTCCTGCGCGGCCGCCCGCTCCAGCGGCAAGGCGGTGAGGAGCCCGGCCAGCAGCAGGGCGCCAGCGAGGAAACGGCGAAGGGATACAGGGATCATGGCCCGCGTCTTCAACGGCAAAGTTGAGGCGGAAATAAGAGAGGAACTGCTCTCTCCGCCTGCAACCTTGGTCTGACGGTTTTGCGGGCCGCCGTCTAGCGTTTGCTGGCCTGGCGAAGCGACCGCTCGCGCTCCATCGCTGCCACCTGCTTGGGCAGGTTGGGCAGGTTGGCCTGTGCGCAGGCCTCTGCCAGCCGCCGGCGCTCCTGCCAGGGCTCCACCACATTCATCCAGAGCTCGCGTGCGCCCATGATGGAGATGGCAAGACCGAAGGGGATCACGAAATAGAGGATGCGGAAGACGAGGAGCGTCGCCAGAAGCTGTTCCCGGCCGAATTCGGGCAGCGCCACCAGCATGGCGGCGTCGAACACGCCGAGCGAGCCGGGCGCGTGGCTGGCAAAGCCGAGCAGCGTTGCCAGGATGAACACCACGGCGAGCGAGAGGAAGTCGATCTGCGGATTGGCCGGCACCAGAAGGTACATCGCCAGCGCGCAGAAGCCGAGATCGACCACGCCGATCAGGATCTGCACCAGCGTCAGCGGCGCCGACGGCAGCACCACCTTCCAGCCCTTCTGGCCGAGCTCGCGGCGCTTCTCGCCCAGGCAGAGCCAGACCAGATAGGCGCCGATCGAGGCGAGGCCGCCGAGCGCGATCAGCCGGTTGATCGACGAGGGGAGCTGATCCATGTAGGAGGCGGCGGCGGGGTGGATGACCATGCCGATCGAGAGCACGAAGATGTTACCAAGCCAGAAGGTCAGGCCCGACAGGAAGCAGATCTTTGCGACGTCGATCGCGTTCAGCCCGTAATCCGAATAGATCCGGAAGCGGATCGCCCCGCCGGTAAAAACCGTAGCGCCGATATTGTGGCCGATCGAATAGGACGTGAAGCTGGAGAGTGCTGCGATGCGATAGGGCACGTGCTTCTTGCCGATCGTTCGCAGTGCAAAAAAGTCGTAGAAGGTCAGCGTACAGAACGCGAAGAAGACGCAGATCGCCGCCAGCCCGATATTGCCGCGGGGAATCTCGGTTAACGCGGTCAGGATGACACCGGTATCGATGCCCTTGAGGGTCCGCAGCAGCGTGGTGATCGCAAAGGCGATGATGAAGAGGCTCGCGGCAACGCCGAGCCGTCGCCAGCCGATCCATCTTGTGAAGCCGCGTTTCAGCGCGGTCAGCAGTCCGTGCATTCATCCTCCCGGCGGGGGCAAGACCGATCAGGCCAGACATTGGCCGGTCGGGTACGATCAAGGCCAAAGCTCGACGTCGATTGCTAGGCATGATGTAGCTCATTTAAGGCAAAAACAGTGACTTGTGCAGCCCTTGACAACGATAGGTTCTGCGCTGGAGCGGCCATTTTGTCATACGCGGTTCACATCGGACGCGCGTTAAGCATATGAGTCGTGGATCGGTCGCGTCCGTATGTTGACATGGTTTCAGATCCTACACGGCCGGCATTGTTCCAGCGCAAGGGACGCGGGCTTTTTTGGAACGACGATGCCGTGCGCTGGTTAGCGCCCCATCAGCAATCGAACATGGCGGAATATGCGGCTTCTCCTGCAAGCCGATGCCTCCGTGTTCCCAAAACCGAGAGGATCGGACCGATGGGACTGTTCACAAAAGACATCAAGACCATGAACGACCTGTTCGTGCATCAGCTCCAGGACATCTATTACGCCGAGCAGCAGCTCACCAAGGCGCTGCCGAAAATGGCAGATAAGGCGACCGATCCGCAGCTGAAGCAGGGCTTTTTGACGCACCTCGAAGAAACCAGGCAGCACGTCAAGCGCCTCGAGGAAGTGTTCAAGATGCACGGTGTGCAGGTGAAGGCGGTCGACTGCCCCGCGATCGACGGCATCATCGAGGAAGCCGACGAGACCGCCGGCGAAGTCGCCGACAAGGCGGTGCTCGATGCAGCCTTGATCAACGCGGCACAGGCCGCCGAACATTACGAGATCGTGCGCTATGGCAGCCTGATCGCCTGGGCCAAGCAGCTCGGCCGCACCGACTGCGCCAGCGTGCTCGCCAAGACGCTGGAAGAAGAGAAGGCAACCGACAAGAAGCTGACCACACTCGCCGAGAGCAAGGTGAACCTGCGCGCGGCGAGCTAAGACGAAATACGCGGTCAGGAGACGCCGTGCACCTTGCACGGTGTCTCCTTTTGCGACGCCGCCTATTCGTCCTGGTATTTCAAGCCGAACTCCAGGGCAACTACCGCAAAGGTCGCAATCGTCGCGGCAAAGACGAGGCTCGCCACGGTCGAGTTGATCAGGGTCGAGAGGAGGCCGATTCCGATCACCGGAAGCGCGTTACCGAGAAAGCAGCAGATGAAGTAGGCCGAGACCACTTCGGCGCGGCGATCATCCGGCGCGATCTGGTTCACCACCTGCAGGCTGCCGCGATAGCCGAGGCCCGCTGCGACCCCGCAGGTCGCGGTCGCTGCGATCATGGCGCCGAGCGATCCGGCGAACTGTGCGGTTACGAGCAGGACGAGGCTCGGCAACATGAGGCCGAGCGACCACAGCATTGCGGTGCGGCTCGACAGTGACCGGGTCAAGGCGATGATGAGCGCAACGGCAGCCGCAAGCTCAAGGAAGATCGCGCCGGCGACAGCGTGACTGGCGACATGCAGTTCGTTGACGAGGACGCTCGGCGCGAGCGCGGCGAAAAAAGCAACGAGGGCCATGGCACCGAAACCGGTGACGGCGGGCGCCACGAACCGGGGTCGGATCGACAACGGAACGCTGGCGCGCGGCCGGATCGACAGGTGGGCGAACGCGCTCAGCGGTCGATCCACGGTCTCGTGCGCGAAGGCGAGAAGTGCCACGACCGCGACCAGCACCGCGAGATAGGCGATGAATGGCGTTCGCAGCGGAAATGCGACATACTCGGCAAGCAGGCCGGCGATCAACGCCCCGAGGCCGAGGCCGGTGAAGTTCGCGATCGTCGCGATCACGGTGGCGCGGGAACGGTCCTGTTCAGCTATCAGTTCCGCAAGCCATGCAGTGCCTGTTCCGGCGCCAATCCCGATCGCGAGGCCGCTCAGCACCCGCGCCGCGTACAGCGAAGCGAGCCCGTGTGCAAACAGGAACACGAACGAGCCCAAGATCGCGATGCCAATGGCAATGACCGCCGTGCGCCGCCGTCCCACCACGTCCGACATCCCGCCAAGTACCAGAAGTGCGACCAGGTTTCCGACGACGTAGACGGCATAGATCAGGGTCAAGGTGATCTGGGAGAAGCCCAATTGCTGCTTGTAGATGACGTAGAGCGGGGTTGCGACCGTGCTGCCCGCGAACAGCGCGCCGATCATGCAGCCGACGGCAACGATGGTTGCGGACTTGCCGAATTCAGATCGCGTGCCTGACGGAACCGAGGTGTTGCCAACTCTTGCCATGGAGATCGCTGCCTTGAAGAAGAAATGGATAGGTCAACACGAAGCTGTCTCGCGCTGTTCCCATGCTTCCGTTCGGACCGGGCTTGCATGGAGGGCAGGGCGCGCAGCTTTGACGCTGTCCGCAAGGATTATGATTTTCGCGCGATGACGTTTCGATCGTAATCGAATCATGATGGCGCGCATCGCGCGTTAGAGTTCGCGTGGGGCTGCGATCGAGGTGCAGCATGCGAGCCGATACACTCAAATACGAATCCTTCGACAACGCCAAAGGCGCACCGCGCGCCTCGTCGCGTCTTGCGACATCCCTCACGCTCGCCGCGATGAGTCTCGGCTATGGCGTGGTGCAGCTCGACGTCACCATCGTCAACACCGCGCTCGATGCGATGGGCAGGACGCTCGGCGGCGGCGTCGCCGAGCTGCAATGGGTGGTCAACGCCTACACCATTGCGTTTGCCGCCTTCATCCTGACGGCCGGCGCGCTCGGTGACCGGATCGGGGCCAAGCGCGTCTTCATGGCGGGGTTCGCCATCTTCACCGCGGCCTCGCTCGCCTGCGCATTGTCGCCCAATGCGGCCGTGCTGATCGCAGCGCGGCTGGCCCAGGGGCTGGCGGCGGCGATCCTGGTGCCGAACTCTCTTGCGCTGCTCAATCATGCTTATCCCGATGACCGCGAGCGCGGCCGCGCCGTTGCGATCTGGGCCGCCGGTGCGAGCCTTGCGCTCACTGCCGGCCCCTTCGTCGGCGGCGGGCTGATCACGCTGGTCGGCTGGCGTGCGATCTTCCTGGTCAATCTGCCGATCGGGCTGACCGGCCTGTGGCTGAGCTGGCGCTATGCGGCCGAAACTACGCGTACACGCTCGCGCGAGATCGATCTGCCCGGCCAGCTTGCCGCCATCGGCGCGCTGGGGGCGCTCGCCGGCGCGATCATCGAAGGCGGCGCGCTTGGCTGGGGACATCCAGCCGTGATCGCAGCCTTTGTCGCAGCCGCAATTCTCGCCGTGCTCTTCGTCTGGCGCGAGAGCCGCGCGGCGCAGCCGATGCTGCCGCTGTCGCTGTTCGGCCACCGGCTGTTCGCGCTGACCTCGCTCGTCGGCCTGCTCGTCAACATCGCGATCTACGGCCTGATCTTCGTGCTCAGCCTGTATTTCCAGAGGATCAACGGGCTGTCGGCGTGGTGGACCGGTCTTGCCTTCGTGCCGATGATGGGGGCGGTGCTGCCGGTCAATCTGCTGGCGCCGCACCTCGCCGAGCGTATCGGCCCGTGCCCGACCATCGTCGCCGGCGCCTGCGTCTCGGCGCTCGGTTGCGTCGGCTTGCTCTGGATCGAAGCCGGCACGAGCTATTGGGCGATCTTTGCGCAGATGATCGCGATCAGCGGCGGACTCGGGCTGCTGGTGCCGCCGCTGACCTCGACCTTGCTGGGCAGCGTCGAGAAGGCGCGCTCCGGCATCGCGGCGGGCGTGCTGAACGCGACGCGGCAAACCGGCAGCGTCCTCGGTGTCGCGCTGTTCGGCTCGCTGGTGGCGTCGGAGGGGGCGTTCATGACGGGCCTGCATCTGTCGCTGGTCGTGTCCGCGGCCGTGCTGCTGCTCGCCGGCGCCGTGATCGGCCTCGGCGCACCGGCGCGCGGATGAACAATCCGAGTGAATGAATACTGCTTCCGTTCACCATCCCCGAAATAGGCGCGGAGCCGGTTACCGACTGTCCATCTCTGTCGGTTCAAATGCGGGTCGATAGGGGCCCGCAATGTATCAAGTTCTCTACTGTCTCACCGGCGAGCACGACTGGCGTCTTGTCGCGCTTGGCGGCGCGGTGTGTCTGCTCGCGAGCGCGGCGGCGATCAGCCTGTTTCACCGGGCGCGCGCGACGCATGGCCCCGGGCGTCTGGTCTGGATCGCCCTGGATGCCGCCGTCAGCGGATGCGGCATCTGGGCGACGCATTTCATCGCAATGCTCGCCTACGGACCGGGCGGCGCCGGCGCCTACAACATCCCGGTGACGATCCTTTCGCTGATCTTCGCGATCTCCGTGACCTTCGTGGGGTTGAGCCTCGCGGTATCCTCCTCGCGCGCGCTGTGGATCGTGCTCGGCGGTGCCATCGTCGGCGCCGGGGTCGCGACGATGCATTACACCGGCATGGCGGCGCTGGAGATGCCAGCACGCGTCGACTGGATCGGAAGCACGGTTGCAGCCTCGGTGCTGTTCGGAGTTGTGTTTGCAGCGCTCGCGCTGTTCGTCGCCGCGCGGCGCGACGACCGCTTCCATGCGCTGACCGCGAGCATCCTGCTGACGGTCGCCATCGTCGCGCATCATTTCACCGCAATGGGCGCGGTTGTGCTGACGCCGGATCCGACGCTCGCGATCAGCGGGTTATCGATCCCGCCGGCCTCGTTGTCCTTCCTCACCGCGGGTGCCGCGGTCGCGATCATCGCGATTGCGCTCGTGGCCGCGCTGCTCGACCGCCGCGCCAGGGGCGAACTGGGCCGTCAGCAGATCGTGCTGGACACGGCGCTCGAGAACATGTCGCAGGGACTGTGCATGTTCGACGCGGACGGCAAGATCATCCTGTTCAACGAGCGCTATGCCGCGATGTTCGGCCGTACCGAGATACTGCTCACCGGCCGCCTGCTGGTCGACGTGCTGCGGGAGGAGCAGGCCAAGGGCCAGTGGCAGGGCGATGCGGGTGAATTCTTCGCCCGCCTCGTCGCCGACGCGCGCGAGAGCCGTACCACGACCGACGTCGTGACGAGGTTCGGCCGGTCCATCCGGGTCGTCAACCAGCCGATGCAGGGCGGCGGCTGGGTCGCGACCTTCGAGGACATCACCGAATGGCTGGAGGCCCAGGCCAAGATCTCGCACATGGCCCGCCATGACGCGCTGACCAGCCTGCCGAACCGTGTGCTGTTTCACGAGCAGCTCGTGCAGGGACTGCGCCGGACCAGCTCGGGCGAACAGCTCGCGGTGCTTTGTCTCGATCTCGATCACTTCAAGGACATCAACGACTCGCTCGGCCATCCCATCGGCGATGCGCTGCTCAAGGAGGTCGGCCGCAGGCTGAAGGCCACCGTCGGCGAGAGCGACACCGTGGCGCGGCTCGGCGGCGACGAGTTTGCCGTGGTCCAGATCGGACGTTCCGAGGAAACCGCGGCAAGATCCCTTGCCGGCCGCCTCGTCGAGGTGATCTCGGCGCCTTACGAGATCGACGACCATCAGATCGTCATCGGCGTCTCGATCGGCATCTCGCTGTCGCCGCAGGACGGCAGCAATCCCGACGAATTGTTGAAGAATGCCGATCTCGCATTGTACCGCGCCAAGGCGGACGGCCGCGGCACATATCGGTTCTTCGAGACCGGCATGGATGCGCGCGCGCAGGCGCGGTGCCTGCTGGAGATGGACCTGCGCGCGGCGCTGCAACGCGACGAGTTCGAGCCGTACTATCAGCCCATCCGCGACGTCGCCAGCGGTCGCGTCGTCGCCTTCGAGGCGCTGCTGCGCTGGAACCATCCGCAGCGCGGCCTGATTGCACCCATCAATTTCATTCCGCTGGCCGAGGAGACCGGACTGATCATCCAGCTCGGCGAGTTCGTGCTGCGTTCCGCCTGCGCCGACGCGGCCACCTGGCCCGACGATGTCGACGTCGCCGTCAACCTGTCGCCGGTGCAGTTCAAGAATCCGAACCTGATCGCATCCGTAACCGAGGCGCTGGCCGCTTCGGGACTCGACGCGCGCCGCCTCGAGCTCGAGATCACCGAATCCGTGCTGCTCCAGAACAGCGAGGCAACGCTGACCACGCTGCATGACCTCCGCGCCATGGGCGTGCGCATCTCGCTCGACGATTTCGGCACCGGCTATTCGTCGTTGAGTTATCTGCGCAGCTTCCCCTTCGACAAGATCAAGATCGACCGCTCCTTCGTGTCGGAGCTGGCGACGCGCGAGGATTCCATGGCGATCATCCGCGCCGTGACGGGGCTGGGACGGAGCCTCGGCATCGTCACCACGGCAGAGGGGGTCGAGAACGATGCGCAGCTCGAGCTGCTCCGGCGCGAGGGTTGCACCCAGGTGCAGGGCTATCTGTTCAGCAGGCCGCGCCCCGCCTCCGATGTCGCGATCATGCTGGGCCGGCCGCAGCTGCGCGCGTCGGCGTGATGTCTATTGTTTGAGCATGATCTTGTCGGAAAACCGCTGCGCACTTTTCCGGATCATGCTTTAGCCGCGGCGCAGTGCGAAATGCGCGCCGCAGAACGCCATCACGGCACCGAGGCCCAGCGCGGCAAGCCCGGCCAGCACGCCCGAGACCGTCGGGACCGGGCTCGGCGCCGAGGCCACCTGGCCCGCACCCGCCAGCAGCAGCACGCCGACCGCGATCAGGAATTGCCGCATCCGTTGCGGGATCTGGCCGGAGGCGGCGCTCTGCATCAATGTCGCCGTGAAATAGCCGCCGGAGAAGCCGACGCTGGCGATCAGCCACCAGGCGATCGCCGCGCCCG
The DNA here is from genome assembly GCF_029846715.1 of Bradyrhizobium nivariense. Classification (GTDB taxonomy): domain Bacteria; phylum Pseudomonadota; class Alphaproteobacteria; order Rhizobiales; family Xanthobacteraceae; genus Bradyrhizobium. The sequence continues at coordinate 20,311 of NZ_JARVWW010000011.1, read as the reverse complement.
CCGGTATGAACTCATTCGTGTCGGAGTGCCAGAGGCCGCCGAGGTCGAGCCCGTAGCGCGCGCCCAGCATGTGCACGGCGAGCGCCAGCAGCACGCCGGAGATCACGGCGGCGCCGAGAATCAGGCGGCGCGGAAAAAAAATCGTCTCAGCCATGTCTCGCTTGTAGGATGGGGCAGGGCGATCGCGCAAGCGGATCGCAGACTGGATCGCGCGGATTGGATTGAATGTGAAGATGCAGGATTCGGGAGCTGAGGCGGCTGCGGGTGCGAGCTATGCCTACAAGGCGTCGCTGATCGGCTCGGCGCATCGCTTCGAGCTGACGCAGGAGGGGCTGTCCTGGCACATCTCGGGACGCACCTCGCTGTGGCGTTATGACGAGATCTCGGCGATCCGGCTGTCGTTTCGGCCGGTGTCGATGCAGCAGCACCGCTTTCGCGCCGATGTCAGCCATACCGGTGGCGGCCGCATCGCGATCCTGTCGACGAGCTGGCAGACCGCGGCCCTGATGGCGCCGCAGGACAATGGCTTTCGCGATTTCATTGTCGAATTGCACGCGCGGATGGCGCAGGCCGGCAGCCGCGCCGAATTGACCGCAGGCCTTGGCCGCAAGACCTATGCCGCGGTGCTGGCGTTTCTGGCGGTGCTGACCGTGGCGATGACCGGGCTCCTGATCCGCGCGCTCGTGATCGGCGAGTTCGCCGGCGTGCTGTTCATCATCGGCTTTGCCGCGCTGTTCGCCTGGCAGGTCGGCGGCTTCGTGCGCCGTAACCAGCCGCGGAGCTACAGCTTCGATCACGTGCCGCGAGCCTTGCTGCCTTAGGTGCAATCGGCCGCAATCAAATGTGACTTCGCGCCGTTGCGCCGGTGTTGCACCGTGCGGCCATGTCAGTTCTGGACCGCAGCATGCGCCTGCCTACGGCAGATGAGATTGCCAGGATCAACCGCGCGCATCTGATCGATACACCACTCCGGCCGGCCGACCTCTTGTTCATGTTCGGCACCCGTGAGGACGTTGCGCTACGCGTCGAGACCGCCGCGAGGCTGTGGCGCGAGGGCCTTTTCCGCTGGTCGATTGTCAGCGGTGGCGTGACGCCGGGCTCGGAGCAATCCGAGTGCACCATCATCAGGGCGGCGATGACCGCGGCGGGCATGCCGGCCGACCGCATTCTCGAGGAGCATCGTGCGATGAACACCGGCGAGAACGTGATCTTCTCGCTTCCGATCATCGATGCGGCGCTTGGACTGCAGAATATCCGCAGCGTGATCTGCCTCGGCAACAGCTGGACCGCGCGCCGCTACCCAATGACGCTGCACCGGCACTGGCCGGAGGTTGAGAAAATGCTGCTGACCGTCGACAGCTTCGCGACGCCGCGTGCGCTCTGGCACACGGATGCCGAATTTCGCCGCCGCATGCTGCACGAATGGGACAAGATCGAGCCGTACAAGGCGAAAGGCTTCATCGCGGAATGGCCGGAAGCCTGAACGGGAGAACGAACGCTACTCCGTCGAGTCAAAATCCTCTTCCTTGGTGCCGAGCAGCGACACGATCGTGCGCAGGCCGGAATCGAGCTGCTCGAACGAGGGCGGGGCGAGCGCGAGGCGCACCGCGTTCGGTGCATGGCCATGCGCGATCGCGAAGGTCGAGGACGGCGTCAGCGCGATGCCGCGGCGGGCTGCGGCGGCGACGAAGGTCTGCGAGCGCCAGTGTGCCGGCAGCGTCAGCCAGAGATGATAGGAGCGCGGATCGGCGGCGAGCTGGTAGCCGGCGAGCAGCCTTGCCGCGGTCTGCTGGCGGCGCGCGGCGTCGATGCGTTTCAGCCGCGTCAGCTCGGCGACGGTGCCGTCGGCCATCAGCCGCTGTCCGGACGCCAGCGCATGGCCGGAAGCGATCCAGCCGCCGGTGCGGACCGCGCTCATCACGCTCTCGCGCAATTGCGGCGGCGCGACGAGGATGCCGAGTGCGAGGCCCGGGGCGACCTTCTTGGACAGGCTGTCGATCACGATGCAGCGGTCAGGCCCGAGCGCGGCCAGCGGCGTGTCGTCGGCGAGGAAGCCGTAGACGGCGTCCTCGATGATGGTGAGATCGAGCTTTTCGGCGACGCGCATGATGTCCGCGCGCCGTGTCGCGTTCATGGTGACGCCGAGCGGGTTCTGGATGATGGGCTGGAGATACAGCGCCGACAGATGTGCCTCGCGATGCGCCTTCTGGATGGCGTCGGGGCGCGCGCCAAATTCGTCTATCGGAATCGGGACCAGCGTCACGCCGAGCCGCGCGGCGATGCTCTTGACGTACGGATAGGTCAGCGCCTCGACGCCGCAGCGGCCGCCGGTGGGAACGAGGGCGGCGAGGGCTGCCGCGAGCGACTGCTTGCCGTTGGCGGTGAAGACGATCTGCTCGGCCTGCGGCGCAAAATCCTTGCGCGCGAGATAGGCGGCGGCTGCATTGCGCGCACTCTTGGTGCCGGTGCTGGTGGAGACGCGCAGCGCGGATTCGAGCGCGTCGACGCGCTCGAGGCCGGCAAGGCTCTTGGCGATCATCGCCCATTGCTGCGGCAGCAGCGGGTAGTTGACCTCGAAATCGATCCGCGCGTCGCGCGGCTCGCTCAGCGCCTCGACCTCGCGCCTGATGTCGCCGGAGATGAAGGTGCCGCGGCCGACCTCGCCGACGACGAGGCCACGACGGAGCAACTCCGTATAGACCCGGCTCGCGGTCGAGACCGCGATGCCACGGTCATAGGCAAAATTGCGCTGCGGCGGCAGCCGGTCGCCGGGCCTTAACGTGCCGTTAGAGATATCCGAGGCAATGGCATCGGCAAGCTTCACGTACTCGAACTTGGACATTATTGCACCGAGAGCAATGTTTTACTTGCTCCGAGCAGTGTACTGAAGCATTTAAGTTCCATCAAGGTCCACGATTGAGCCGAGGAGAGCGAGAGCAATCCGACGGCAAAATGAGGTGCAGGCGCTCGGGCGCTTGCGCCAACGGCATCCGCTTCGCCGCGTGGACAACAGGCCGGAGAAGGACAATGACCACGATCTCGCTGACTGCTGCCGGGCGGAGTTTACGCTCATCCTCGTCGGACGGATTTTTCCGCAAGCTGGCCAACGGCGCCTATGCGCTGTTCGACCGCCTGGAGCGCCGCTCCGCCATCAAGACGCTGAACGAGCTCGATGACCACGCCTTGCGCGACATCGGGATCACGCGCAGCCAGATCGAGGACGCGGTCTACGGTCAGGCCAAAGCAGAGCTGACGCGGTATTTGTAGCCGCTTTCGCTCTTGTCCCGGACGCGCTGCAGCGTTCTTACGCTGCTGCGCAGAGCCGGGACCCAGGGTGCCACGGCACTCGCTGACGCGTGGGCCCCGGCTCTGCAGCGCACCGCTGAAGTAGCGCTGCGCTGCGTCCGGGGCACGAGACCGTTGTTCATCGATAGACATAGCTGTTCATCCTCGCGGCTTGTTTCGCCCGAGCTTTGCTGGTCGCCTTGCCCTCTCATGAAAGAAGGCGCAGGGAAGACCGGGTGCCGGCTGGCACCCGCGGTCCACTGTGCGAAGGTTGCGCTACAAAAATCTGCACAGCGGCATACAGGTGAAGCCAAACAACCGGCCTTCCCTGCGCAGCGGTTTTACGGCTTATGCCGTGCTCTCCCCGGGGAGCGATGCACTATTGCCCCCGTCGCCTCACGGATGGCTGATGTGCGGACCCGGTCGGGCCGCGACATCACCGCAAGACTTGGCGCACAGACCCCGGGCGCCAGGACCACACGATTTTGCCGTACGCAGACCGCACCGGTCGTGTGCGCGATGTCTTCGCTCACGGTTGCCCGCCCTGCGAAGCCGTTCGCGCCGGTGTGGCCCAGCGTCCGCCGCCGTCCGGCCCGCGTTCGTGACGATCGCGATACGCCCCTCTTCCTTGGGCCGGGTTGCGGCGACACATACGCCGTTTCCGAATTTCGGTAAAGTGGAATATTTTAGACCGCGTGAATTGACCCATCGATCGCGTGTTTTGCCCGACAGGCAACGCCATATCTTGTAGCCCGGATGAGCGAAGCGACATCCGGGATTCGCGGCGCGAGTGGTCCCGGGTATCGCTTCGCTCACCCAGGCTACGAGCTGCGCTCGCCATGAAGGCGCAATGCTCAGTGCCTGACCACCAGCACCGAGCATTTTGCATAGCGCACGACATGCCCGGCATTGGAGCCGAGGAAATAGGTGCGCATCGCCGGTCGGTGCGAGGTCATCACGATCAGCTCGGCCTTCATGTGCACGGCTTCCTCCAGGATCTCGTGGTAGATGCCGCCTTGGCGCACCACGCTGGAGATGCGAGAAGGCTCGATGCCGGATTCGCGCGCAACGATCGCGAGGGCTTCTTCCGAGGTCTGGCGCTGCTGTTCGTCGAAATCCGCCGGCACGTATTCGGCCAGCATCACTGGCGTCATCGGCAGCACGTTGAGCAGGCGCACCACGCCGTTCCAGGTCTGCGACAGCGTTGCCGCGGTCGCGATCGCCGGCTTGGCCAGATCGGTGTCGGCGAGGTCGATGGGCACGAGGATGGACTTGAACATCTGCGCCTCCAATCTTCCGGTCAGGAAGTCTTGTGACCAGGCTGGATCAACCGGTCGAGACGGCGCGCCCCGCGCGTCTCATTTCGATCGAAGCAGCCTGGGGCTGACGAACAGCACCAGTTTGCCGCGGCGGTAGGCCACGTCACCCCAATCCTTGACGTCAAAGTCGAAGATCGCAAGCCCTGAGGTGGGCAGATTGTCGGCGATCGCCCTGGCTCCGGCCGGATCGCCGCCCCCCGTCAGCATCAAGGCGACCTCATGGAGGCCCGGATTGTGGCCGACCAGCAGCAACTGCTTCGGGTCGGCCGGGACGGTTGCAGTGCGAATGGTCTCCAGGATCTGCGCGGAATCGGCGCCGTAGAGTTCCGGCAGGACCTCGACCCGCGGCGCTGCGACGCGGCCCTTCATCGCCTCCCAGGCGATGTCCCAGGTCTGCCGGGCCCGGACGGCATGCGACACCAGCACGGTCTCGGGGAAGGGCGGACGGGCGGCGATCCAGTCGCCGATCTGCGCGGCATCCCGGCGGCCGCGGTCGTCGAGACGGCGATCCTTGTCACGGCCGCTCGGCGCGTCGGTCTCGGTCTTGGCGTGACGCAGCAGCAGCAAACGGCGCATGGCATTCTCGAATCGTTACGCGTCCAGGATAATGTACAGGCGTCGGTTGAGGACAAGGTGACAAGCGACCGTTCAGTCCTTTAAGGAAACGACATGAGCGAGACTTTCACAAGCGTGTCCCAGGAAGAAGCCGGCTTCCGCGACCGCACGCGGCTGTCGTTCGACCTCGATGCCGACATCTGCGTCATCGGGGCAGGGCTTGCCGGGCTCTCCATCGCGCTGGAGGCGGCCCGGCTCGGCGCCAGCGTCGCGGTGCTCGAGGGCCGCCATATCGGCTGGAACGCCTCGGGCAACCAGCTCGGCACCGTGATGCCGGGCTTCGCCCTGCCGCTCACCGACCTGATCGAGCGCATCGGCTTCGAGGACGCGCGGGAATTGTGGACGCTGTCGAAGGAGGGCGCCGAATTCGTCCGGGCCAACGCCACGGAAGCGAACATGCCGGGGATCGGCCCGAGCGACGGCGTGCTGGAGGTCTCCAACGTCGATGCCGGCGACCGGCTGATCAGCCGGTTGCAGATGCTCACCGAGGATTTCGACACCGAGGTCGAGGGCTGGCAGGCCGATCGCGTCCGCGAGGTGCTCAAGACCGATCACTACTTCCACGGCGCGTATTATCCGAGGGCGTTCCAGGTCGACGGCCGCAAATATGTGCACGGCCTCGCGGCGCTGGCGCGGCGGGCGGGAGCGCGCATTTTCGAGGATACGCCGGTCGTCAGCATCGATCATTCCGGCATCCGCAAGCGCATCGTCACGCCCTCGGCGCGGCTGCGCGCCACCCACATCGTGCTCGCCGGCAACATCCATCTCGGTGCGCCCTTGCGGCGCCTGTCGGAAACGCTGCTGCCGGTCTGGCGCTACGCCGGCATCACCGCGCCGCTCGGCGAGCGCGTGCACGAGATCATCGCCTTCAAGGGATCGGTGATGGATTCCGACGGCGTCGACCATTTCCGGATCGTCGATGGCGACCGCCTGATGTGGGAGAGCCCGGAGACCACCTGGGCGGCGCGACCGCAACGCTTTGCGGGCGCCGTCAGGCGGCGGGTCCGGGCCATCTTCCCCCAGCTCGGCAATGTCGAAATCACCGAAACGTTCGGCGGCGTCACCGGCCAGACGGTGCACGGCATGCCGCAGATCGGCCAGTTGCGCAAAGGCCTCTGGGTGGCGAGCGGATTCGGCCGCCAGGGCATGAACACCTCGGCCATGGCCGGGCAGATGATCGCGCGCAGCATCCTGTGGGGCGATGAGCGCTGGCGGCTGTTCTCGCCGTTCGAGCTGGTCTGGGCGGGCGGCGCCACGGGGCGCGTCGCGGGCCAATTGGTCGGGGTCTGGGGCAGGGCGAGTTCCGCTGCCGCAGGCTCGCTCGCCCGCTACCGTGAACGTGCCAGGGTCAAGGACCGCGAACGCGAGGCGCGCCTCGCCGAAGCCAACCGGGCCGCCGGCACCGGCCCACGCCGTCCGCCGTCAGGCGTCCGGCCGCGGCTTGCTCAGCCGCCTAAAACTGCGGTCGAAGCCGTGGAACCGGCCTCGCGCGATGACAGCGTCTCGCAACAGACCCGAGAAAAATCCCGCCCGGAAGTGTAACGTCGGCCGTTAGAGCCCGTATCTCAGGGCGTGGACGCTCCCGCACGGAGAATGAGATGTTTAATCGCCGCATCCTGTTGACGACTGTTGCCGGCCTGTTCGGCCTTGCGGCCTTCCGCTGGCTCAGAGCATCGCCCGCGGAGGCTGGAGAGAAAGCCGCGCAAAAATTCGAGATCGAGAAGACCGACGCCGAATGGCGTGCCCAGCTCACGCCGCAGCAATATGAGATCCTGCGCAAGGAGGGCACCGAGCGGCCCGGCTCCAGCCCGCTGCTGAAGGAGCACCGCAAGGGCGTCTTCGCCTGCGCCGGCTGCGACCTGCCGCTGTTCGCCTCCGACACCAAATTCGAGAGCGGCACCGGCTGGCCGAGCTTCTACCAGCCGATCGAGGGCAATGTCGGCAAGACCGAGGACCGCACTTTCGGCATGCTCCGCACCGAGGTGCATTGCCGGCGCTGCGGCGGCCATCTCGGTCACGTCTTCGACGACGGTCCGAAGCCGACCGGATTGCGCTACTGCATCGACGGTTTCGGGTTGGTCTTCCACCCGGCTGCGGCGTCGGCGACGTGAGGCTCTTTATCTGACGCGTTTTCTTCACGCGAACCGGTCGCCGCTTCGCTCGAAAACGCCATGAGATCCCGGCAATTGTTGCCGGCCCGGCAATTGTGCCCCGGTCATCCGACCGGGGCATTCCTATTTAAGTCATTGATTTCCTGACGAAACCCGCATTGGCATAGCCCTTGCGACAGTCTCTCCCGACTGCGGCCATGGTCGACCGGCCGCCGAGATCGGATCTGGAGACAAAGTTATGGGTATCTTCGATGCAATGAACACCTCGGTGGGTGGCCTGCAGGCGCAGTCCTACGCGCTTCAGAACATTTCCGGCAACATCGCGAACTCATCCACCACCGCTTACAAGGGCATCGGGACCAGCTTCGTCGATCTCATTCCGGACTCCTCGGTGCCGAGCAAGCAGGTCGCGGGCGGCGTGACGGCCAACGCCAAGGCCACCATCACCACGCAGGGCACGATCTCGGGCTCCACCGTCGCCACCAACATGGCGATCACCGGCGACGGCTTCTTCTCGATCCAGAAGGCAACCGGCATCGTCGACAACTCGCCGGTGTTCAGCGGCGTTACCTACTACACGCGGCGCGGCGACTTCCAGCTCAATGCCAACGGCAATCTGGTCAATGGCGCCGGCTACTATTTGATGGGCGTCACGGTCGACCCCAAGACCGGCAACCCGCAAGGCAACGTTGCGACGGTCCTGAAATTCCAGAACAACTTCATCCCGGCGCAGGCGACCACCTCGATCCAGTACGCGGCGAACCTGCCGACCCAGCCGAACACCGTGGCGAGCACGACTGCGGCGACCGGCACGCTGCTGGCCGCTGGCGGACTCAATCCGTCGGACTTCTCGGCCAACCCGCTGCCCGTGGGCACGCCGCCCGCGCCCTACACCAATGCGACGGTTTCCGGTGCGGCCGCCACCGGCAACATCCGCTCGGCCTATTCGTCGACGACGGGGACGGGCACTGTCCCGCTCCAGAACAACTCGTCCGCGGTGGCATCTGGCACCACTTCGCTCGACAACACGGTGGGCACGCATCTCGCTTCCAGCATCCTCACCGCGCTCAGCGGGCAGACGCTGACCATCAACGGCAACACCATCACCTTCAACGGCGGCACCACCGTCGCGACGGTCGGCAGCAACACCACGATCGGTCTCGGCGCGGGCACGACCGCGACGGTGGCCAGCATCCTGAGCGCGATCCAGACCGCCGGCGGCGCCGGCGTCACGGCCTCACTCTCCGCCAGCGGCAATATCCAGATCTCGAGCGGTACCGGCACCGACGTGGCGGTCAACAGCGGCACAGCAGCCACCGCGCTTGGCATCAGCAGCGTGACGCGCGGCGGCAACGTGCTGTCCTCGCCCGCAATCTCGGGCTCCACGGTGCTGAGCGGCAGTGCAAGCGCCGGCGGCGCAGAGGTGATCTCGTCGGGCTTTGCGGCCGGCGACACCATCACGGTCGACGGACAGACGCTGACGTTCATGGCTTCGGGTGCCTCGACTGCGAACCAGATCAACATCACCGACAACCTCACGACCTTGCTCGGCAAGATCGACGCTCTCTCCGGTGCGTCGGGATCGTCGGTCAGCACCGGCGGTGTGATCACCCTGAACACAGGGACGGTGTCCAACCTGTCGGTATCCAGCTCCAACAGCGCCGCTTTCTCCGCGCTCGGCTTCACCTCGACCATCACCAAGAATCGTGACGGCGGCGGCACCGCCGGTACCGGCGGTGTGATCGGCAACGATATCTCCACCTTCACCAAGGAATCGATCAGCGGTGGCGCCGTGACCGCCTACAACGCCGCCGGCACGCCGGTGAACCTGCAATTGCGCTGGGCCAAGACCGACAGCGCGTCGCTGGGCGCGGGCCATGCCGATACCTGGAACATGTTCTACCAGAGCGATCCGAATGCGACCGGCACGACGGTCGGCTGGGTCAATACCGGCCAGGCCTTCACCTTTGCCGCCGACGGCTCGCTCACTTCGCCGAGCGGCTCGGGCATCACCATCAACAACGTCAACGTCAGCGGCCAGTCGCTCGGCTCGGTCTCCTTTAACATCTCCTCGGGCGGGCTCACGCAATATGCCAGCACCAGCGGCGCGGTGACCATCAACACCATCACCCAGAACGGCTACGCCGCGGGTCAGCTCCGCTCGGTCGCCGTCAACAACAACGGCCTCGTGGTCGGCACCTTCTCCAACGGCCAGAACCTCGACCTCGCACAGGTCTCGTTGTCGCACTTCAACGGCACCAATTACCTCAAGGCCCTCGATGGCGGCGCTTATGCTGCGACCGAACAGTCGGGTGCTGCGATCGACGGCGCGTCGGGCAGCATCAGCGGCTCGTCGCTGGAAGGCTCGAACACCGACATCGCCGACGAGTTCACCAAGCTGATCGTGACCCAGCAGGCCTATTCGGCCAACACCAAGGTGATCACGACGGCGAATTCGATGGTGCAGGACCTCCTGAACGTATTGCGCTGATCGGCGCGTGACGTAACCAAAGGCGGCATGTCAACATGGGTTTGAGTTCAGCCCTCGCCAGTGCGATGAGCGGTCTGCGTGCCAACCAGGCTGCGCTCTCGATCGTTTCCTCGAACGTCGCCAACTCGCAGACGCCGGGTTACGTCGTCCAGACGCCGAACCAGATCGAGGTCACCACCGGCGACTTCGGCTCGACGGCGATGACGACCGGCGTCAGCCGCGAGCTCGACACCTACGTGCAGAACCAGCTGCGCACCGAGACCGGCGGCAGCGGCTACGCCGACCAGATGGCCAACATCCTGAAGCAGCTTCAGAATGTCTACGGCACGCCCGGCAATAGCGGCACGCTCGAAACCGCGCTGAACAATTTCACCACGGCGTTGCAGGCGCTGTCGACCAGCGCGGGCTCGTCGTCGGCGCAAACGGTCGCTCTCGGCGCGGCGCAGACGCTGGCGCAGCAGCTCAACCTCGCCACCAAGGGCATCCAGTCGCTGCGCTCCAACGTCGAGCAGGATCTCGGCACCTCGGCGCTAGCTGCCAACGCGTCGATGCAGCAGATCGCCGACATCAACACCAGGCTCCAGGGCCTGTCGGCGAACGACCCCTCGGCTGCGACGCTGATGGACCAGCGCGACCAGGCCATCAACGCGCTGTCGAAATATGTCGACGTCCGCGTCACCACCGACGGCTCGAACCAGGCCAACATCTACACCACCACCGGCATCCAGCTGGTCGGCGCTGGACTCGCCTCGCAATTCTCCTTTGCGTCTGCCGGCGCGCTGTCGGCGACCTCGCTCTACAACATCGATCCGGCCAAGTCCGGCGTGGGCGCGTTCAACATCAAGCTCCCGAACGGATCGTCGGTCGACGTCGTCGCCAACAACGTGGTATCTTCGGGGCAGATCGCGGCCGATCTCAAGCTGCGCGACCAGACGCTGGTGCAGGCGCAGAACCAGATCGACCAGCTCGCCGCGACGATGTCGAGCGCGCTGTCGGACAAGACCACGGCCGGCAGCACGGTCTCCGGTCCGCCGGCGGGGTTCGATCTCGACCTCGCCGGAGCAGCGCCGGGCAACAGTGTCAACATCACCTACACCGACACGACCACCAACACGAAGCGCCAGGTCACGCTGGTCAACGTGACCGATCCGGCGGCGCTGCCGCTCCAGAACGCGACCAACGCCAATCCGATGCAGATCGGGGTGAACTTCTCCGGCGGCATGGGCGCGATCGCCTCGGCGCTCAACACCGCGCTTTCCGGCTCGCATCTGTCGTTCGCCGCCGCCCCGTCGCCGGCGACGGCCACCACGCTGCGGGTGACCGACGACAACACCGGCCTCGCCAAGGTCAATTCATCCTCGATCACCAAGACGATCTCGTCGCTGACCTCGGGCAATCCGCAACTGCCGCTGTTCACCGACGGCGGGCAGGCGCTCTACACCGGCGCGATCACGGCATCCGGTTCGCAGATGACCGGCCTTGCCGGGCGCATCGCCGTGAACACGCAGCTGACCACCGACCCGACCAGGCTGTCGGTCTACAGCACCTCGCCGGTGACGCCCGCGGGCGACACCACGCGCTCGGACTATCTCTATTCGCAGCTCACCTCGGCGGTGTTCTCCTATTCGCCGCAGAGCGGTCTCGGCTCGGCCAGCCAGCCCTTCACCGGCAGCGTTTCGAACTATCTGCAGCAGTTCCTGAGCATTCAAGGCAATGCCGCGACCCAGGCGACCCAGCTCCAGCAGGGCCAGAGCGTCGTGGTCTCGACGCTGCAGGCCAAGTTCAACTCGACCTCCAGCGTCAATCTGGACTCGGAAATGTCGAACCTGATCCAGCTCCAGAATGCCTATGCCGCCAACGCCCACGTCATGTCGGTGGTGCAGAGCATGATGAATACGTTGCTCCAGGCTCAAGTGTAACAAGTAACAGGGCTCTGAAACATGTCGATCAGCAGCATCAACTACGCCTCGTCGGTTCTCGGCTCGCAGATCCGCAACATCAACACGCAGCTTACCGACCTGTCGACGCAGCTCTCGACCGGCAAGCTGTCGCAGAACTATTCCGGGATGGGGACCAACGAGGGCTTCGCGATCGCCGGGCGCGCGCAGCTTTCCAACATCGCGGCCTATACCGACACGATCACGAACGTGAACGTGAACATCAACCTTGCCAATACCGCGCTGCAGGCGCTGACCACGATCCGCAACACCGTGCAGACGGGCTCGGCCAACACCGCGCAGGATCTCAACGTCAACGGCCAGACGGTCGCGCAGAACACCGCCGCCGCCCAGTTCGGCTCGATGGTCGGCGTGCTCAACACGCAGTCGGGCAACCGCTATCTGTTCTCCGGAACCGCCGTCAACACGCAGTCGGTCGCGGATGCCGGCGACATCATCAACGGCACCACGACGCAGGCGGGCTTCAAGACCGTCCTGGCGGAGCGCCAGGCCGCCGATCTCGGCGCCAACGGCAAGGGCCGTCTGGTGCAGACGCAACCGACGCCGAGCTCGGTACAGGTGGTGGAGGACAGCGCGACATCGCCATTCGGGCTGAAGATCAGCGCGGTCTCTTCGACGCTGAACGGCGCGACCGTCACCGGCCCGAGCGGCTCGCCGGTGTCGTTCTCCGTCGACCTCAACGGTGTCAATCCGAACAACGGCGACAAGCTGAGCGTCAAGTTCACCCTGCCGGACGGCACGACCGAGCAGATCGACCTGACCGCGTCGAGCGCGACGCCGACGCCGCTCGGCAGCTTTGCGATCGATGCCAGCGTCCCGGTCAACCCGACCAACACCGCGACGAATCTCAACACCGCGCTGGACACCGCGATCAAGAAGCTCGCCAACACCTCGCTCGTGGCGGCGTCCGCGATCGTCGCCGGCGACAATTTCTTCAACACCGCAAGCTCCGCGATCGGCACGCCCGTCAACAACCAGGCGGCGACGCCGGCGCCCGTGACCGGCGCGACGGCGCTGTCCGGCGCGAGCCCTTCGGACTCGATTTCGCCCGGCTTCGTCGCCGGCGACACCATCACCGTCAACGGCACCACGCTCTCCTTCGTCAGCTCGGGCGCGACCGGCAACCAGCTCAACGTCGGTGACAGCATCCAGACCCTGCTCGGCAAGATCGACCAGATCACGGGGACTTCGAAGCCCTCGACGGTCCATGGCGGCTCGATCACGATCAACACCGACGATGCGGCGAGCCTCGACATCACGAGTTCGAATACGGCAGCGCTGGGTTCGCTTGGCTTCGGTTCGACGCCGGTGACCGCCACGCAACCGCCGCTGCGCGTCGGCTCGTCGCCGGCAAGCTCGGCGACGACGCTGGTCAACGGCTCGGCCACCACCGTGAAATGGTACCTGGGCAATGACGGGCCCGGCTCGCCGCGCTCCACCGCGATGGCGCGGGTCGACGATTCCGTCACGGTGCAGTATGGCGCGCAGGCGAACGAGGAGGCGATCCGCAAGGAGCTGCAGGCGGTCGCCGTGTTCGGGACGTTCTCGACCTCGCCGACCGGACAGTATTCGGGCGGGCAGGTCGCCGCTCTGAGCCTGCGGGTGACGCAGTCGCTGACGAAGCAGCCCGGCCAGCAGCGCATCGAGGACATCCAGACCGACATCGCGATGGCCCAGAACACGATGAAGGACGCAAGCTCGCGCCAGACCCAGGCCAAGGCGCAGCTCCAGACCATCATCGACCAGGCGGAATCGGCCCCGCCAGACCAAGTCGCGAGCGAGATCCTGTCGCTCCAGAATGCGCTCCAGGCGTCCTACCAGGTGACCTCGAACCTGTCGCAGCTCTCGCTCGTCAAGTTCCTGTAAGCGGACGTTAAGGCGCCGTTAACCATGCCTCTTTACCTCTTGGTGAGGATTGGAGCGGGGCGGAGCTGCCGATGTCGGACAGGATGAAGCTGGTGGTGGCCACGCCATGTTTCGGCGGGCAGGTGACGAGCATCTATGCGAGCTCGATCTTCGCGCTCCAGCGCGCCGTGCACGGCATGGCCAATCTCGAGCTCAAGGTGCTGCTGCGCGACGGCGATGCGCTGATCACGCGTGCGCGGGCCAATCTGGCCGCGATGTTCCTGGACGATACCGAGGCGACGCATTTCCTGTTCATCGACGCCGACATCGGCTTCAAGCCGGAGCAGGTGTTCCGGCTGATCGAGTGCGGCGCCGATGTCGTCGCCGGCTGCTATCCGATCAAGCGGGTCAACTGGGACAAGGCGAAGCGCGCAATCGAAGCCGGCCGCAGCGACGTGCCGGCCGCATCCCTCGACTACGTGCTCGAGATCGAGGACCCCGACCGCATCGTGGTGGTCAACGGCTTTACCCGGGTGCGCTACGCCGGCACCGGCTTCCTGATGATCCGGCGCCACGTGCTGGAGGCGATGTGCCGCCATCCGGACTACGCGGCCTTGCAATTCTTCCGCGAGCATTCGCACGATACGCTGGCCGCGAGCCAGAACCGGTTTGCCCTGTTCGAATGCATGATCGATCCGGCGACCGGCACCTATCTGTCCGAGGACTTCGCCTTCTGCAAGCGCTGGATCGACATCGGCGGCGAGATCTGGGCCGACATCCAGAGCTCGCTCGATCACGTCGGGCCGTCGGTGTTCCACGGCGACATCACCTCGCAATTCGCACCGGCGCCCGCGGCGGCGGCCGATGCGGCGTGAGGCTTTCGGGATGAGCGCCGGCGCATCCGGTCTGTCAGCCACCGAGCGCGCGCCCGACGGCGGCTCGCGCTACCGCCTGCGCGATCTCTTCACGCCGCTGGATACGCTGCTCGCCTCCGGCGGAGATCCGCGGCTGGCGCTCGATCCGAACGACCGTGTCAACGCCTATGGCTGCGCGGCCTCGCCGGAGCCGGAGCTCTGGAATTTCGCCTCTTCGACCGCGTCGACGATCTCGCAGATGGCCTACGACCGCGCTGCGCTGGCGCGCGAAGAGCTGATGCACAAATGCCTGTTCGACGAGGTCGAAATCGCCTTCGATGCGCGCTGCGAGGACATGCGCGAGGAGCTGCGCGGCCACCTTCAGCTCCCGTCGCGCGTCGAAATCGTGTTCTCGCCGTCCGGCACGGACTCCCAGCTTCACGCCCTGTTCGTGGCGCGTGCGGTGCTCGGCGCGCCAATTGTGACGATCGTGGTCGGCGCCGACCAGACCGGAAGCGGGACGCCGCATACCGCACGCGGCCACCATTTCAGCACGATGACGGCAGGCGGCGTTGGTGTGCGCAAAGACGGTGCGGTGACGGGGCTCGCCGGCGACAGCATTGCGGTGCCGCTGATCGACATGGCGGCCGGCATTTCGATGCGTCCGGATGCCGATGCCGCGGTGCTGCGCGCGGTCGAGACCAGCCTCGCGCAAGGCCGGCGCGTTTTGTTGCAGATCATGGATTCGTCAAAACTCGGTTGGCGTGCCCCAAGCGAGGCCTGTCTCGATGAGATCGCGCGGCGCTGGCCGCGCAAGGTTCAGGTCGTCGTCGATGCTTGTCAGGCGCGGCTCGGCCGCCGGCGGCTGCGCTGCTATCTCGACCGCGGTTACATGGTGCTGATCACCGGCTCGAAATTCTTCGGCGGACCCGCTTTCAGCGGTGCGCTGCTGGTGCCGAAAGGCCTGTCGCGGTCGATCGACCGGATTGGCGGGATCGCACCTGGTATCTTCGACTATGCCGGCCGCTGCGACTGGCCGGCGGCGTGGACGGCGCTGCGCGCGCGTTTCGAGCGCCGGCCGAATTTCGGCCAATGGCTGCGCTGGGAGGCGGCGCTGGCCGAGATCGGCAACTACTATGCCGTGCCCGGGGCATTCCGCGCAAAAGTGCTGGCCGAGCTTGCCGCCGGCATCGAGAGCATGATCGCGTTGTCGCCGTCGCTTCGCCCCGTTCCAACTGCGATCGAGACAACCGGCGCGGACGACGAGGAATTTGCGCAAGCCACGATCTTTCCGTTCACGCTGCTGCGCGGCGGCAAACCGGTGTCGATCGCCGAGACCGGCGCCGTGCATCGGGCGCTGGCGCGTGACATGAACGAGGAGATCAGCGGCAGCGCGGCAGACCGGCAGGTCGCCGTGCAGCGCTGCCTGATCGGTCAGCCGGTTCGGCTGGAGCGGCAGGACGATGCGCCGCAGGCCGTGTTGCGCCTCTGCGTCGGCGCGCGGCTCGTGACCGAGACCTGGTCGCCGGATACAGTGCAGGCGCAACGCAATGTGCAACACGTTCTCGATCGCATCGCCCATGTCCTGGCGAAGATCGAGCTATTGCTTGACCGTGGCGCGGTCGCGGCCGTGCCGGCAAAGTCCGCGTTCGAGGTTTGAGATGCAGCATCCAGTTTCCGCGCCGATCGGCGTGACCGCGCCGAATTATTCCGACCGCATCGGCTTTGCGCAGTTGACGCGCCGGGCCTTCGAGGGCGGCGATCTGCATCCGTTGCGCGAGCATCTCCTGGGGCGGATCGAGCAGGGAACGGCGGAGGCGGGCGAAGGCCTGGATCTGTCGCTGATCGCCCAGCTTCTCGGCGAAAAGGAAGCCGGGCTCGTGATCCAGACCGAGGTGCTCTCCTTCCATCAATTGTTTCGTACGCCTTGCGCGATATCGAAGCCGCGCTTGCGCGTGCTGGCGCTTGCGGCCGATATCGACATGGGCGGCAACACGCCGATCGACTTCCTGCTCGAAGACTCCGACATCGAGCTGCTGACGCTCTACGTGGTCAAGGGCATCGGCCTGCCGGAGAATTTGCCCGAGCACGACGTCGCCATCGTGATTGCATCCGATTCGGAGGAATGCCGCGAGGCGCTCGCGCTGATCGAGAAGGCCGCGCCGCGCTGGCCGCGGCCGCTGCTCAATCGCCCCGATCTCATCGGCAATCTCGATCGCGACAAGCTGTACCGGTTGCTGGCGGGGATCTCCGGCCTGGACATTCCCGTGACCGCCCCCGCGACGCGCACGCAATTGTCGGAGCTTTCGGAAGCGAAGATCGCCTGCGAGAGCATCACGGGCGAGCTGCACTTTCCGATGATCGTGCGGCCACGCGGCACGCATGCCGGCGTCGGGCTCGCGAAGATCGACGACGCTGCGGCGCTCAAAGCCTATCTTGCCGAGCGGCAGGAGCAGGATTTCTTCGTGGCGCGCTTCGTCGACTATGCGAGCCCGGACGGGCTTTACCGCAAATATCGTCTCGCCATGGTCGACGGCAAGCCTTACGCCTGCCACATGGCGATCGCCGATCGCTGGGACATCTGGTATCTCAACGCCTACATGGCATTCAGCGAAGAGAAGCGGGCTGAAGAAGCCGCCTTCATGCTCGACTTTGATACCGCCTTCGCTGCGCGTCATCGCAATGCGCTCGACGAGATGAGCAAGCGCGTCGGTCTCGATTATTTCATCGTCGATTGCGCGGAAAACCCGAACGGCGAGCTGCTGGTGTTCGAAGGCGACAACACCGCCGTCGTGCACAACATGGATCCGCCGGCCGTGTTTCCGTACAAGCCGCCGCAGATGCGCAAGATCTTTGCGGCATTCACGGCGATGCTGTCGCGGCATGCAAGAGCGGACGAGAAGAGTGCAGCATGAACGAGATCATCCGCGACACGCAAAGCTCCGTCACGCACACTTCGCTCGATCCGCAGGACTGGAACGAATTCCGCGCGCTCGCCCATCGCATGCTGGACGAGACGATCGACGACATCGCCAACATTCGCGCGCGTCCGGTGTGGCAGCCGATCCCCGACGGCGTCCGTGCGGCATTCAAGGCCGACGTGCCGCGCGAGGCAAGCGATCTCGCCGACGTCTATCGCGACTTCTCCGAACATGTCGCGCCCTATGCGACAGGTAACGTCCATCCCGGCTTCATGGGCTGGGTGCATGGCGGCGGCACCGCGGTCGGCATGCTCGCGGAAATGCTCGCGGCAGGCCTCAACGCCAATCTCGGCGGCCGCGACCACATGCCGATCGAGGTCGAGCGCCAGATCGTCGACTGGATGCGCCACCTGTTCGCCTTCCCGGAAAGCGCGAGCGGCATCTTCGTCACGGGCACGTCGATGGCCAATCTGATGGCGGTGCTGGTGGCGCGTACGAGCGCCCTCGGCACGTTGGCGCGGCAGTACGGCATCGGCAATGACGGTGCACTCCTTGCCGCCTATACATCGCAGGCCGCGCATGGTTGCGTCTCGAGGGCGATGGACATTGCCGGGCTCGGCACCGATGCGCTGCGCAAGATCGACGTCGATGCCGATCATCGTATCGACGTCGCCGCGCTGCGCGCGCAGATTGCGATCGATCGCGAGGTCGGCTTCAAGCCGTTCCTGGTCGTCGCATCCGCCGGTACGGTCGATATCGGTGCGATCGACGATCTCAAGGCGATCGCGGAGCTGTGCCGCGAGGAGGGAATTTGGTTTCACGTCGACGGCGCCTTCGGTGCGCTCGCGATCCTGTCGCCCGAGCTTGCGCCGCTGCTCGGCGGCATCGAGCTTGCGGATTCCATCGCGCTCGACTTCCACAAATGGGGACAGGTGCCTTATGACGCCGGCTTCCTGCTGGTGCGCGACGGCGAGCGGCATCGGCAGGCCTTTGCGCAGCCGGCAGCCTATCTGCGCCGCGAGGCGAGGGGGCTTGCGGCGGGCGCGGTCTGGCCGTGCGATCTCGGCCCCGATCTGTCACGTGGCTTCCGTGCGCTGAAGACGTGGTTCACGCTGAAGACGTTCGGCACTGATCGGCTCGGTGCGGTGATCGCGCGAAGCTGTGCGCTGGCGAAATATCTGGAGACGCGCGTTCTCGCCGAGCCGCGGCTGGAATTGCTGGCACCAGTCAATCTCAACATCGTCTGCTTCCGTTACCGCGCCGCCGATGAGGTCAATCGCGAGATCGTCGCAGACATCCAGGAGTCCGGCGTCGCGGCGCCGTCGAGCACGACGCTGGACGGCAGGTTTGCGATCCGCGCCGCGATCGTCAATCACCGCACCGACGAGAGCGACATCGACGCGCTGGTCGCGGCCGTGCTGGAATTCGGCGGACGACGGAGCGGGGGAGTGATCGAGGTCGAGGCGCCGCCGCTCGCGGCGCAGTCGTATTGATGCAGGCCCGAAACGACAACGGCCCCGGAGGCGATCCGGGGCCGTTGTCGTTGGTGCGGCTTGGTCGTTCGCGCGGCGTGGCCGCGCCAACGCGTATGCTCAGGCGGCGGTGCTAACGTCCTGGTCCGCTTCCGTCTTGGGATGGGTGGCCTCGAACTGGCCCCGCAACTTCTCTTCATAAGCGATCAACTTGCGGGCGTCCTTCAGTGCGCGATAGAGGTCGCCGTTGAGGATGTTGTTGTTGATGCCTTCGATGATCGGCCAGGAGCTCGGCACCGCGGTGACGATGTCGCGCACCAGGTTGAAATAGGTGCCGTGCTGGGTCTGCGGATCCGGCGAGATGTACATGAGCTGGACCGCCAGATAGACGAGCTTGGCGGGCGTGTCGGCTGTCTCCGGCGTGAGGATGTCGCGCTCGCGCAGGATCGGCACGTTGTCGCCGTCGATCAGAAGGCGGGCGCGCTGGTCGGTGTTGGTTATCACGCAGTTGCCGACGATGATGCGTTCGTGCGGTCTGAGCTCGACCTTGAGGGCCATGCCTGGTTCTCCATCAACGCTTTCGTAACCGAGCGTGTGTTGCGGCGGATCAGGGCGCAATACTCCATCAAGACTAGTTAACGAGTTGTAAATCCCGGCCGATGCCGCGGAAAAACGCAATCATATCAATGCCGAAATCGCCCGGCGGCGCGGCCTCGCGAGTGTGCGGAGCGGCCGAATCGCGCGCCGACTCAGCAAAAGCGCCGATTTCATTTCATGTTTCGTTAGAGGACTCCGCCCCACGGTCCGCCGGTCGCTGGGTCAAGCTCGATCCAAGCAGACGCGTAACAGTAAGCGTCGTTTACCAGAAAGGTAACAGAGTCATGTCCGGTATTGTTCTCTCCTCGTCGGTTCGTCAGAACCTGCTCTCCCTCCAGTCCACCGCTGATCTCCTCGCCACCACGCAGAACCGTCTGTCGACCGGCAAGAGCGTCAATTCGGCCCTGGACAGCCCCACCAACTTCTTCACCGCCCAGTCGCTCGACAACCGCGCCAGCGACATCAACAACCTGCTCGACGGTATCGCCAACGGCGTGCAGGTGCTGCAGGCCGCCAACACCGGCATCACCTCGCTGCAGAAGCTGATCGACAGCGCCAAGTCGATCGCCAACCAGGCGCTGCAGACCACCGTCGGCTACTCCACCAAGTCCAACGTCTCCGCCTCGATCGCTGGTGCGACGGCGGCCGACCTGCGCGGCACCACGAGCTTCGCCAGCGCGACCGCGAGCAGCAACGTCGTGTATAACGGCACGGCTGGCGGCACCACGGCGGCAAGCGGCGCCACGACGCTCGGCGCCACCATCGGCACCTTCACGGGTACCGCGGCAACGGCCGGCGACGGCACCACGGCGCTCGGCGGCACCATCACCCTGATCGCCACCT
>NZ_JARVWW010000119.1 GCF_029846715.1 Bradyrhizobium nivariense | reverse complement strand
CGAACGGACCGGTGGCGATGCCGAAGGTTCGCGGGAGTGAGAAGATACCCGAGCCGACCATCGAGCCGACCACCATCGCAGTCAACGCGAACAGCGAGAGCTTTTGGATTGACGGAGACCCAGTCATGCGAAGACCTCGCGGCACGAGCGTGCGCAACATCCTGGCCAGTCGATTTGACCGGCAGTTTCACAATGCACCTGGGGCGGCGCCTGCAATATCAGGTGATTACCTAGTCGAGGGTCAGGATTTCCCTCACTGGAAACAGCCGCTCAAGACGACGATGGAGCGGAAGCCCCGGCTCCCTTTTCCCCGAACCCAGGTCACGTACAGTGTCGGCAGTAACACCAGGGTCAGTACGGTTGCAACCAGCAGACCGCCCATGATTGCGACGGCCATCGGGCCCCAGAATACGGTTGGAGCAATCGGGATCATGCCGAGAACGGTCGACACGGCCGTCAACATGATGGGACGGAACCGGGAACTGCTGCCATCCACCGCCGCCTCCCAGGGGCTTTTGCCCTCTGCCCGTTCCGCGTCGATCTGGCTGATCAGAATCACCGCGTTCTGCTGATCATGCCGAGCAAGGCGAGAACGCCGAGAATGGTGACAAAGCCCAAAGTCGCGAACTGACTGAGCGATACCGTCCTTCCGCTAGGCAACGGCACCTGAAGGGTACGCAGGTTGGCCAGCGAAATGCGCTGTTCATCGATCGCCCGGGCCACCACATTGACCAGATAGATGTCGTCGCGAACCTGGGTGACGATTGCGCCGGATATCACCGTGTTCAACGCGCTCGATATCGCTTGCGAGCTCAGTCCGAGACGTCGCGCTTCATCCTGGTCGACCTGAATGCGCAGCTGGCGCTCCGCAATGATCCGGTGCCGCAGGCATTGGTGATCACCGGCATCGTCGTCGCGTTTTCCGCAACGGCTTTAGCGATTGCTCTCCTGCTGCGGTTGTTCCAGACGACCGCCTCTCCGGAACCGAGCAGTCGCGTCTCGCCGGGCGACGATCCAGATCAGGCGGGTAGCTGATGCTGTCCCCTGGCTCCGCGCTTGAGGCGACAACAACCCCGAGCGGCTTCCTGCTGGTGCTGTCGATCGCCATGCCCCTTATGGGCGTCGTGCTGGCCTTCGTTCTTGGCGACCGACACGTTCAGGCCGGTCGCATACGCGATAATCCCGCTGGGACTGGCGATCGCAGTGACGATTCTGGTGACCCTTCGGCAGAGCGGCGGACCTCTCGTTTACCTGCTGGGCGGTTGGCCACCCCCATTGGGGTTGGCTCTGTGCGCGGATGGACTGTCTGCGGTGATGCTCGCGGCGACCTCGGTCGTGATCTGCGCGGTCGCCGTCTATGCCCATTTCAAGGACACGGCGACGCGCGCGCCATTCGCATTCTGGATCCTGCTGCTGGCGATCTGGGCGGCGCTGGACACGATCTTTGTCGGCGCAGACCTCTTCACGCTCTACGTTGCCCCGGAATTGCT
>NZ_JARVWW010000118.1 GCF_029846715.1 Bradyrhizobium nivariense | reverse complement strand
CCAGGATCTGGCGGCGGGCGAGAGCCACACCGAAACCTTCACGGTGACCGTGACGGACGACAAGGGCGCGACCGCGACCCAGGACGTTGTGATCACGATCACGGGCACCAACGACGCGCCGGTGATCGACCTTGACGCGAACAATTCGACTGCGACGGGTTCTAACTACGCTGCGACGTTCACCGATACGGGATCCGCAGTCGCGATAGTCGATTCGGACGTCAGCATCACTGATCCTGACAACGCCAACATGGCATCGGCGACGGTGACGCTGACGAACGCCAAGGCGGGCGATGTCCTTGCAATTAATGGATCGCTACCGGCTGGTATCGGATACACAATTAATACAGCCACCGCTGGTGTGATCACCGTCACGCTATCAGGCTCTGCTTCGAAGACATCATATGACGCCGCGTTAAATCAGATTGTATTCAGCACCAGCGTCAATCCAGATACAACCGATCGCAATATCACCGTTGTCGTGAACGACGGGTCGGCAAACAGCAATACAACTACATCAACCATTCACGTTGTGGATGCAACCGCACCTGCGGCGCCGTTGATCACCGGCTTCACCACCGACAGCGGCACGGTTGGCGACCACATCACCAACGACACCACGCTGACGATTGACGGCACGGCGGAGGCCAACAGCACGGTGACGGTGTTCCGCGACGGCGTTTCGCAGGGCACAACGACGGCGAATGGCGCCGGGGTCTGGCACTTTGTCGACGCGACCACGCTGTCGAATGCCACCACCTATCAATACTCGGCAATCGCGACGGATGCGGCGGCCAACACCAGTGTTGCGTCTGCCAACTATGCGGCCACCATCGACGCCGCGGCGCCGGCGGCGCCGGTGATCACCGGCTTCACCACCGACAGCGGCACGGTTGGCGACCACATCACCAACGACACCACGCTGACCATTGACGGCACGGCGGAGGCCAATAGCACGGTGACGGTGTTCCGCGACGGCGTTTCGCAGGGCACGACGACGGCGAATGGCGCCGGGGTCTGGCACTTTGTCGATGCGACCACGCTGTCGAATGCCACCACCTATCAATACTCGGCAACGGCGACGGATGCGGCGGCCAACACCAGTGTTGCGTCTGCCAACTATGCGGCCACCATCGACACCGCGGCGCCGGCGGCGCCGGTGATCACCGGCTTCACCACCGACAGCGGCACGGTTGGCGACCACATCACCAACGACACCACGCTGACGATTGACGGCACGGCGGAGGCCAACAGCACGGTGACGGTGTTCCGCGACGGCGTTTCGCAGGGCACGACGACGGCGAATGGCGCCGGGGTCTGGCACTTTGTCGACGCGACCACGCTGTCGAATGCCACCACCTATCAATACTCGGCAATCGCGAAGGATGCGGCGGCCAACACCAGTGTTGCGTCTGCCAACTATGCGGCGACGATAGACACCACCGCGCCGACGCTGAGCACCGAGGCGATCACCAGCGCCACTGGGATCCAGAACAGCACGCTCAATGCGGGCGACGTGGTGAGCGTGACCGCAACATTCAGCGAGGCGGTGACGGTAACGGGTACCCCGCAGCTGCAGCTCAACATTGGCGGCACCCTGGTGCAGGCCA
>NZ_JARVWW010000117.1 GCF_029846715.1 Bradyrhizobium nivariense | reverse complement strand
GCCGCAGCTGCACCGATGGTGTGGTCCAAGCGAAGGTGCCGCCGCGCCTGATCGAGAGCGGCATGGCTTCGACCGCACTCGTGAGCCACGTGGTGGTCTCGAAGTTCGCCTGGTATCTGCCGCTGTACCGACAGGTGCAAATTCTGGCCGGCCAGGGTGTCCATCTCGACCGCGCGACGCTGGCCGGCTGGGTGAAGCGTGCGGCCTGGTGGCTCAGGAGCCTCTATGAGCTTCAGCTGCGCACGATCCAGGCCTCGACGCGCCTGTTCTGCGATGAGACACCAATGCCGGTGCTCGATCCCGGACGACATCGCACCCGCATCTGCCAGTTCTGGGCACATGCCATGGATGATCGGCCATGGGGCGGCCCCGCGCCGCCGGCGGTGGCCTACGTGTTCGCCAACGGCCGCGGCACCGAGGAGATCGCCGGACAATTGAAGGGCTTTTCCGGTATTCTGCAGGTGGATGGTTATGCTGCCTACAAGGCGCTCGCCCGCGATCATGGCGGCGCGATCCAGCTTGCTTTTTGTCTCGCCCATGCTCGACGCAAATTCGTCGAGGTGTTCAAAACGACCCAGTCGCCGTTCGCGCGCGAGGTGATCGAACGCCTGCAGGCGGTCTATGCCATCGAGGCGGAGATCCGCGGCAGCACTGCCGAGCAGCGGCTGGCCGTCCGCTGCACCAGGAGCGCATCGTTGATGGCGGCACTCAAGGCGCGACTGACCGCGATTGTCGGCCAGCTCTTCTCGCAGTCGAAGCTGGCGGAGGCGATCAACTACGCGCTCAATCACTGGAACGGGCTGACGCTGTTCCTCCGCGACGGCCGCGTCGAGGTCGACAGCAATACGGTCGAGCGTTCAATGCGCCCGATTGCCATGGGAAGACGCAACTCATTGTTCAGCGGCAGCGAGGGCGGGGCTGAGAGCTGGGCAATCCTGGCATCGATCGTGAACACGGCAAAGCTCCATGAGCTTGATCCGCAGGCCTACCTCGCCGACGTGCTGGAGCGCATCGTGTCCGGGCGAACCAAGAGCCATCAACTGCACGAGCTGCTGGCCTGGAACTGGAAGGCGGCCGGCCAGCGCACTGCGCAGGCCGCCGCGTGAGCCCACCTCGCCATAAAGCATCGCCGTCGATGGCCGCCGCCGCGATGCCGATTGCGGAGCTCGATCGGTGGCTGCAGGCTCGCGTCGATCGGCATCCTGCCGCCACCAGCATCCCCATGCTCGACGGTTATGTCGCCGCGATCGTGGCCGGACCAGTGTCGATGAGCCCGCTCGACTGGATCTGCCCGCTGCTCGCCATCGACGCCGACGCTTTCAACCACGGCGGCACCCCGGAGTTCGCGGCGCTCTCCGCCGTCGCGCTGCGCCATAACGACATCAGCAACGTCCTTACGACCGCGCCCGACCAGTTCGAGCCGATGCACCGGCGCCAACCCAATGGCGGCGTCGATCCGCGACCCTGGTGTCAGGGATTCTACGCCGCGATGCGGCTCAGGCTGCCGGCGTGGGCGCCGTTGCTGGACGCCGGCAACCTCAATCACTGCCTGGTTCTGCCCATCCTGCTGCACTGTCGCGACGATCAGGGGCACCCACTGCTCGGACTGCCAGCAAGGGACCCCGAGACCGGGCACTTTCTCCGTAACGCCGATATTCCAGCAGCTGTCGAGGCCACGCGCCAATACTGGATGCCGATCCGCTACGCACGCGCCCCCTGATCGCCGCAGACGTGGGAGCTCATACCGGTTAC
>NZ_JARVWW010000116.1 GCF_029846715.1 Bradyrhizobium nivariense | reverse complement strand
TGAGGCTCTCTCCTTTGAGTTCGATGCGGTAGGCATTGTGGACGAGGCGATCGAGGATCGCGTCGGCGATGGTGGGGTTTCCGATGATTTCGTACCAGCGATCGACGGGCAGCTGGCTGGTGACGATAATCGAGCGGGATTCGTATCGATCCTCGACGATTTCGAGCAAATCACGGCGTTGGTCGGCGTCGAGAGGTTCTGGTCCCCAGTCGTCCAGGATCAGCAGATCGAGTCGTGCGATAGCGCGCAGCATCTTGGTGTAACGGCCATCGGCGCGGCCGAGTGCGAGCGCGGCGAAGAGACGCGGTACACGATGGTAGGCAACTGAGAAGTCGTCTCGGCAAGCCTTGTTGCCAAGGGCGCAAGCGAGCCAGCTCTTGCCGACGCCGCACGGCCCGGTAACAAGGAGATTATGTCGTGCCCGGATCCAGTCGCCGGCGGCGAGTTTTAGAAAGAGCGCGCGGTCGAGGCCGCGGATAGCGCGGTAATCGACATCCTCGACGCAGGCGGCATGGCGCAGCTTGGCGGCTCGAGCTCTGGTTTCGAACCGCTTTTGCTGGCGCAGCGTTTTCTCGTGTTCGAGGAGCAACGCCAACCATTCAGCGTGTTCGAGGCTGCGCGCTTCGGACTGGGCATCGAGGTCCTTGAAGCCTTTGGCCATACCGTGGAGACCGAGGCTATGCAGCAGGTCGAGGGTGGGATGGGTGAGCATGCTGGGTAATCCTTTCAATGGAAGTAACCGGGGCCGCGCAGATTGGGATGTTCGATGATCGCGTCCTCGGTGTCGCGAGAACCGCGTTCGAGCTTGTTGGCGATGATGGAGGCGATGCTCTTGTAGGTCAGCGCGCGGACAGCAACCGCTCGGGCCGCGATCAGCTCGGCGCGTTCGGGATCAATATCCTTGAACAGCCGAAGCACGCCCAGGCAGGTCCGGAATCCCTGTTCGGGATGAGGCCGATTGGCCAGGATGGCGAGGACGAGCCCCTCGGTGTTGGGCCCGATTGACCGCCCCCAACGCCGGAATCGATCGGGAGTCCACTCGGCATAACGCCGATGCGCACTGGGCATGTGATCGGGGTCAGTGCCGTGCCGGCGGCCACCATAACGGCGCTGGTGAGCCGCAACACGCAAACCCCGATGGAACAACTCGATGGTCCGGGTGGTGGCGCGAACGTCGACTTGCTCCCGGATCAGGCCGTGTGGAACTGAGTAGAAGAAGCCGTCGACCTCGACGTGATAATCGAGCGAGACGCGGGCCAAGAGCCATTCCGCGAACTGATAGTCGGCATCCGGCAACGGGGCCAGGACAGGCCTCTCGACGGTCTCGAACAATTGTCGGCGGCTGACGCCAATCCGGCGCATGACGTGCGCGTTGATGCGCTCCAGCGCGGCGGCGATTGCCGCGTTCGCCTCGGCCAGGGAGAAGAAGGTCTGCCGGCGAAGTCGCCCGAGGATATAGGTCTGGGCAAAACGCACTCCAGCCTCCACTTTTGCCTTATCCCGGGGCTTTCTTGGCCGTGCCGGAAGGATGCCCACGCCGTAATGGGACGCCATCATCCCGTAGCTGCGATTGATTTCAGGGTCGTAGAATGAGGCCCGGTGCACGCCGGACTTCAGATTGTCAGGGACGACAAGCCGCGGCACCCCGCCAAAAAACCGGAACATGCGGACATGGGCCTCGATCCAGTCCGCCAGTTTCTGCGTCCAGCTCGCCTCGGCGTAGGTGTAATTGGAGGCGCCAAGCACGGCGACGAAGATCTCCGCTTCACGCACGACCCCGGTTGCACGATCGACGATCATGATCTTCTTGCCGGAGTAATCGACAAAGACCTTGTCGCCGGCCGGATGGTCCTGCCGCATCGTCGGCGACAGCCGCCGCTCGAATTCCCGGAATAAATCGCAGAACCGGCTGTAGCCATATCCTTCCGGGTGGACCGCCCGGTACTCCTCCCACAGCACCATCAGATTGACGCCAGGCCGCTTCAGCTCACAGG
>NZ_JARVWW010000115.1 GCF_029846715.1 Bradyrhizobium nivariense | reverse complement strand
GCTTGGTCGCCGCGAGGGCTGTCCCCGTCCGAATTCAGCCTCGGTGATTTGCCGACGCCGCCTGACTTTGGTCCAAGTGAGTGGCTGTCGTTGTCGTCCGACTATGAGGCGAGCATGCGGCCAATTCCGGATGCCGCGCCAGCTCGGTCCTCAGAGATCTACCGCGGTCTTGATTCTCTGGTTGATCTGCCGTCCACACCGCAGAATCGGACGTCAGAGATCTACGGCGGTCTTGATTCCCTGGTTGATCTGCCGTCCGCTCCGCAGGAGATGCGTGACGATGCTCAGTCTGCGCTGGCGCCTAGCTCCGGCGTCAGATCGCCGTTCTTCATCGGGCCATCAGGCGCACCTCAGGAACTAGAGGATATCGGACATCTCGTCGGTAGGGATTGGCAGCATGGTACCCAGCCCGTCCCGGATTTCCTGGTTGATGTGCTGGACAACAGAATGCTGTTGCCGAATTTGCGCATCGTTCCACAGCCGGTCTCTATCAACGGTGAGACCTACTCGATCATGTTGGGACCGCGAGGGCGCCTCGATTCTCAATTTATCCATCATCCTCGTCCATCCTCGGCTCCGGATGCTCAGATCGGCGCGTTGGCTACGGGTGCCTCTTCTTCCCGCGACCGCAGCGGACGGGTGCTCGACGCCGAGCAATGGCTGGGTGACGAGCATATCCAGCGGGATTACGAGCTCCTAGCGCAGGAGTTGCGGGGGAGTAATCCGGATCTCGCCACCCGGACACGGTTCGTGGATCCCCTGATCGCCTTTCAGCTGAGCCATGGCGCCGATAGCGACGCGCTACGCGCGTTCCATCGCCTTGTCGATGATCGGAATGGTAACGATATAGCCGATTTCCTATTCTTGCCAGTTAGCGATGCCAGCCCTACGGACCGCGCTCGCCGCGGCGAACATTGGTCGCTGCTGCTGGTTGATCGCCGCGATCGGGAGAGGCCGGTTGCCTATCACTACGACTCCGCCCGGGGATTCAATGATCGGCCTGCACAACGGCTCGCAGAACGGCTGGGCGCCAACCTGCAAGCCGCCAGCATGCGCCAGCAGAATAACGGTTATGATTGCGGCGTCTTCGTAGTGGATGGCACCCGGGCGCTGGTTGGGCGATTGGCGGTAAGACGGCAGGTAGACCTGAACCTTGACAATCTCGTCGTCGATCGGCAGGCACTGCAAAACCGACTGAGGGGCTGATGCCGGCTTCGACTGACCGTGCGCGCCCAGCTGGTTGGGGCGGCTTCTCACCGACCCGACCAGAATGCGAAATCAGCGCCTCGCAGAGCATCATGGTGGCTCACAATGTGGAGCGGATGCCGGACTAAGGCTGTTTTCGTAGACGGCGAAGGAGCCCGACGGGCGATTTCGGAGCCAACGTCTTCCGATGTTCTCACAGCCGTCATCAAGCTGTCCGGTATCATCGTTCCCCAAATGGCCGCAGTTAGGCCTGAAGACGCGGCTGCGCGCCAGGCGCGTGGAGATCTCGCGCCTGGGGCCGGCGATTCGGTCAGTGCACTGTCAATCGGCCCTTTAATTGCGGGTTGTTGTCAAGCTACCATTCTTTCTCTCCAGTGACACGCCGGCAGCGATTGCGCCGTCGGAGCTGGTCGGTGTCATTCAGAGCCAGGATGGCGTTGGTCGGCTCGCGGCGCAAATTGCCCTCATACTTGGAAGAGGGCCCGACGGCTGTTAGCAGCTTGGGATCGGTTGTCGTCGCCCCGATTGCGCTGCGGATCTGGCGCATCTATTTGCGGACGGCATCGAGGAAGGCCAGACTGGCATTCTCCATCAGATGCCAACGATCTGCGACCTGTACCGCGTGCGGCACGGCCTTCGCCGCGGCTTCGCCATATCCTCCGCCACGATCACGGGCGACGATCGCGATGGTGGGATGAGCAGCGAGCCAGGCTGGGGTGGTCGCGGGCTGACTACCCTGCGCTTTTCCAGATTGCAGATGATGCTGGGTGTCGGTGATTGCGCCGCCAAGCCCAGTCATCAATGCCGATAACCCTGAGAGGTCAGCTGGCCGACGGCTA
>NZ_JARVWW010000114.1 GCF_029846715.1 Bradyrhizobium nivariense | reverse complement strand
AAGAGTCTGTTCGAACAGATTCGCGCGACGATGCTGGTCACGGTGTTTGTCTTTCTCGGCATCGAGGGCGCCAGCGTCTATTCACGCTATGCCAAGGAACGGGCGCATGTCGGCGCTGCGACCATTCTGGGGTTTGCGCTCGTTACGAGCCTGATGGTGCTCGTCACCATGCTGCCATATGCGGTGCTTGCCCGCGCGGAGATCGCAGGCATGCGTCAGCCGTCCATGGCGACGGTGCTAGAAGCAGTGGTCGGGCATTGGGGCGCAATCTTCGTCAGCGTCGGACTCCTAGTTTCGGTGCTGGGAGCCTACCTCGCCTGGTCCCTGATCTGCGCCGAGGTGCTTTCCGCTGCGGGCCGGACCAGGGATATGCCAGCCTTGTTCGGCAGGGAAAACACGAACAAGGTGCCGGCTGCGGCGCTGTGGCTGACCAATGTGATCGTTCAGCTCTTCGTCATCAGCACCTACTGGTCGCAGGATGCGTTCGCGCTGATGCTCAATCTGACCAGTGTGATGTCACTGATTCCGTTCTTCCTGGTCGCAGCTTATGGCCTCCTGCTCGTCAGGCGCGGCGAGACCTATGAGAAGAGCCGCAGTGACCGAACGCGCGACATGGTCTTCGCCGGCATCGCGCTCATCTACACGCTGTTCCTGATCTATGCCGCTGGAATGAAATTTCTGCTGTTGTCCCTGATCCTCTACGCGCCGGGCACGGTCCTGTATTTTTGGGCTCGCCTTGAGCGGAAGGCGAGGGTCTTCACGGCCGTCGAGTGGGGCATCTTCATCGCAGCCGCCATCGGCGCCGCAGTCGGGATCCATGGATTGGCTACCGGCTACATCACCATCTAGGCACAGCAAACTCCAGGGAGAACTCCCATGGTAAAGCAGACATCGGACACCTCG
Organism: Bradyrhizobium nivariense; assembly: GCF_029846715.1. Classification (GTDB taxonomy): domain Bacteria; phylum Pseudomonadota; class Alphaproteobacteria; order Rhizobiales; family Xanthobacteraceae; genus Bradyrhizobium. Next base: position 1,223 of record NZ_JARVWW010000114.1, on the reverse strand, counting down.
GTTCCCTTCGGTGTCCATTCGGAGGTCGGCCAGTTGCGGAAGGTGATGGTTTGTTCGCCCGGGCGAGCCCATCAGCGCCTTACGCCCTCCAATTGCGATACCCTGCTGTTCGACGACGTGCTGTGGGTCGATAACGCCAAGCGCGATCATTTCGATTTTGTGCAGAAGATGCGTGACCGCGGGATCGAGGTCGTTGAGATGCACAACCTGCTGGCCGAGACGGTCGCGATACCCGAGGCCAGAAAGTGGATCCTCGACAATCAGGTTGTTCCCGATCAAATTGGTCTCGGCCTCGTCAACGAGCTGCGCGGCTATTTGGAAACTCTAAAGCCGCGCGAGTTGGCGGAAACGCTGATCGGTGGAGTGTCGACTCACGACTTCCCGGATGCCCATGGCGGCGAGATGCTCAAGCTGGTCCGCGAAGCCGCCGGGATGACCGAGTATCTGCTACCGCCGCTTCCCAACACCCTGTACACGCGGGACACCACGTGCTGGATCTACGGCGGCGTCACGCTGAATTCGCTCTACTGGCCGGCACGGCATGAAGAGCCGATCCTTGCCACGGCCATCTACAAGTTCCATCCGGATTTCGCCGGCAAGGTCAACGTCTGGTGGGGCGATCCGACGCAGGACCACGGTCTCGCGACGCTGGAAGGCGGCGACGTGATGCCGATCGGCAAGGGCAACGTCCTGATCGGATTGAGCGAGCGCACCTCGCGGCAGGCAATCAGCCAGGTCGCTGCGGCCTTGTTCGAGAGAAAGGCGGCCGAGCGTGTGATCGTGGCTGCGATGCCGAAGCTGCGTGCAGCGATGCATCTCGATACCGTCTTCACGTTCGCAGACCGGGATTGCATTTTGCTCTATCCAGACATCGTCAACAGCATCGCGGCCTTTTCCTACCGGCCGGCCGACAATTCCGCCGGACTCGATCTGCGCAGAGACGAAAAGCCGTTCGTGGATGTCGTGGCCGATGCGCTCGGTCTTAAGAAGTTGCGCGTGATTGAGACCGGCGGCAACGCCTATATGCGCGAGCGGACCCAGTGGGACAGCGGCGCCAATCTCGTCTGCGCGTCCCCGGGCGTGGTGTTCGCCTATGACCGCAACACTTACACCAACACATTGCTGCGCAAGGAAGGGATCGAGGTCATCACCATCGTCGGTGCGGAGTTGGGGCGTGGCCGGGGAGGCGGCCATTGCATGACCTGCCCGATCACCAGGGACGC
>NZ_JARVWW010000113.1 GCF_029846715.1 Bradyrhizobium nivariense | reverse complement strand
CGTCACCGGCGAACGACAACACGCCTCAAGCACCTTGCGATCTTTCCGCGAAAGGTGGACTTCTCTTGCTTCGGGGATCATCCATATCTTGAATCACGACTCACGATCCAAGAAAAGTGGGTACTAGCGCTCGGCACGAGACGCCTGATTACGTCAGGCGCTGAACCTGCTCTTCCCCGGCATGGCGAAGCGCATCAGTGCCGCGACGGCGCATTTTGCGAAAGCGCAACGATCTCGGCTGGGGCGACCGCTTCGAGGAATGCGGCTGCGACCTGACCGTCGATCGGGGCGGCCCGCAAGCACGGGCACTCCGGAACATCGGGCCGTTGGCGCAGATGGTTGCAATCGTACTGGCTTCCGCCCTTGTAGCGCACAATCTCTTATGCCCGCATTCCCCGCACCAGGTGATGCCATGCAGCAAAGCGGCGCCGTCGCGTGGAACCTCTCGGCCCTTGATGCTCGGATAATCGCTCCGATTGTCTCGTAGGGCGGCCTGAACCTTCTAAGGTGTCCCAGCTTACGTAGGCGAGATACTTGCCGTTCACGACGATCCTCCATTCCGACATGGGCCTGAGTGTCTTCGAGGGCCGCGTCTCCGCCTGGTTCGTTGGCCGAAGCTGGTTCCGGCCGTAAACGAACGCTCCACCATAGGCCGGGTTCTTTAGCATGTCGGTCACTGCTGCAACGCTTGGCCGCTTCCAACGTACCTCACCATGCGGATCTCGCCGCGACAGCGACAGGTTTCTCGCAGATAACATCCGCGTCACCTGCGCTGCGGTACGCAACGATAGGAAGCCTTCAAAGACCAGGGCAATGCGATCCTGCACCTCCTGCTCCGGATCCTTGGTGACGATACCACTGGGATCACGCGCAAAGCCTGCCGGCAATCGCTGCGCTAATTCTCCGCGTTGGGCCTTCCAAAAGGCCGGCCGTCGACCGCCCTCGGATGGTATGCAATTCAAGTTCGGAAATCGTTCCCTTCAGGCCAAGCAGGAGCCTGCCATTGGGCGTGCCTCGGTCGTAAATGCCGTCACGCTCCGCGATCAGGCAGCCACGCTGACTGCAGACATCAAAAAGCTGATAGCAGTCCGAGCAATTGCGAGCCAGCCGTGTCAGCTCTATCGACAGGATGAGGCCGATTTCCCCGAGCGCGAGACGTGCAAACAATTCCTTGAAGCCGCGCCGATGCGTCGCGGCGGCGCCGCTCATGCCGAGATGGGCATCGATGACGTCGATGTTGGATTCATGCCACCGGAGGTCACGGGCGCGCTGGCTGAGCGCGCCGCAGGCTTTCATGGTTATTGAATACCTGATGTGGGCTCGACTGACGAATGTTGACGAGCGCCTTCCGCCCGAGGATGGCGCGACGCGATGAGATCCGAACTCATCGTTCACTTTCCCGAGCACTGTTGCGAGATCGTCGATGATCGCCTGTTGGAGTTCGGCCGGCAGCGCGCGCCAGACCTCGAGGGACATGCGTCCTCGCTTGCTTCGGCTACCGCAACCAGATCCTCCAATGCTTCGACGCTGAGCCTGGTGCGCATGGCGCGCGGCTCCTCACCTCCGTCGAGATCTAAGGTCCGCAGGGGTAAGAGCAATGCTGGGCCGAATCGCCATTCCCCGCGCACGATGGAATCGGCACGCGACTCGCGTATGACAGCGGCAATTCGAAAGCGACGTCGAAAGGGGGGTGACCGGATCGATTACCTCGACTTCCGCCGGCAATGGCACGTCACCTTCAGCAAATGGGGGTAATGCCGCGCACCGTCTTGTCACCTTATCGATCCTACGGAGACCGAAGACGGTGAAGGCGGGCACACCACATTCGTGCTCGGCACCTATTTTGATTTGCATATTGGACTTCGCGCTGAGCTGTCGCGCCCCAATGCCGTTTCCTCAGGCCAGTACAAACGGCTTTGAGATGCGCGTGATGCTTCTGGATGGCCTGAGGCAAGCTGTAACAGAATTGCCTATACGGCTTCGTGTCCCAACGGAGTGGATCTACACCCAACTCAGAAGCGGTTCTCTTCTTGCTGTATCCGACCCGGCTGGCCGCTATCTCTTTTCAGACAATGAAGCAGCCATGCACGCGATCCGTACTCTACGCGAGCAGGGTATCAATCGGCTCGATCTCAGGGAATATCTGCCTCGGGACGAGGGGTATCGTTATGGGTAATCGCTCGAGGGCATCGACTGGCGCCATCCGCAACTGAGTTGGCGACCGCAAAGCGCGGGCTGAGCGAAGAAATCTGCGGTTGCCGCCATTTTGGTAAGCGCTTAGCCGCAACCCTATTGAGGCTGGCTTGACGTTTTGCCGGAATCGCCATGGCATGAGGTCTTCGATACGGCTATGGGGATGGCCGTCGATGATCGTCTCGAGTGTTTCGGCGATGTA
>NZ_JARVWW010000112.1 GCF_029846715.1 Bradyrhizobium nivariense | reverse complement strand
GACCGGGCACTTTCTCCGTAACGCCGATATTCCAGCAGCTGTCGAGGCCACGCGCCAATACTGGATGCCGATCCGCTACGCACGCGCCCCCTGATCGCCGCAGACGTGGGAGCTCATACCGGTTACCTTCCATCTGACACGTTGTGGCTCCCCGAGCGCAGGTAGGGTTTCACAGCGCGGCAGCCGGTTGCTCGTCCTCAGAGTCGTGTGTACCCTTGAGCGCACGAAACAGCAGATTTCGGACCCTGAAATTGGTGCGTTCTTGTCTGTCTTCATGGATCTCGGCAACTAGTACTATTTCCGAATACGTAGAGGTTGGATTTCGGCTTGTGCAAGCTTCTTGAGGGCAAGTCTACGTCGCGGGTAAAATAAACCTCACACCGTTCATCCTGATCCGCCTTGAGCCCACGTGATGCCGAGTGCATCCAGGAGAGCTAGCGCTCACTGCTGTTCAGAACAGGTGCTGAAGTTTACCCATTTTGCGGATGGATTGATCGCAACAGTGGCAACATCACCTATGTCGGACCACGTTCCGACAATCTCGTGTGGCGCCAACTGCTTACAAGAGATCACGTTTCCAGGGGTGGAAGCATACTCATCCCCTCTGTGGTGAAGCACCCTAGCATGCAGCGCGCAATGCGGCTGACAGAAGAGATTTTCCGGACCAGCTCTGCTCTCTCCACTAGGTGATAATGCACCCTCGCATTGTCCATCTACAGATACGCCAACGATCTTAGCGGATTCTGTTAGCACATACCGAACAGAATCGCGACCAATGCGGATCTAGTTGTGTCGTAGTTAGTGCGATGTATGGGTAAGCAACCCGCATCCCGAAACGACGAGCCGCCGAAGTTCATGATCTTAACTGTCATGCCGTTCTCAAGTAGGCCGTGAGCACAAGGGCTCAGTCAGGTGCATCTCCCGGGTGATCGACCAGACCTGCGAGCGGCACATTAACCAGGAGCGCAGCTGCACGCATCTAGCAGGACTGAGCTCCATTGGCCGATTCGATGCGAGCGTTAATGGAGTCATGAGGCTCTTCTACGGTCAATGGTTGATGCCTAGCGCCGCGAAGTCGTCGGTTTATTCACGCGGGGACTGAAGGCGTTGACACGGGAACTCAAGGTCGTTCGACATATTCATCGCACAGAGTCTTCAGTCAACCTGCACCACGCGTCCTCGAGGATGTGGAGTGAATTTCAACCGGGCAGACCGCCTCCACGGTGTCCATTTGCGGGTCGTGGACGCCAATGTGCTGCTGGTTCGAATTTAACATTCTCCGCCTCCGGCGCCTCGTTGTAAGCCAGGCGTTCCTGATTACGTGTCATCGTTGAGCCGTTTTTCGCGAGCGCGGTTCACGTATTCTGTGAGAGTTTTCTTCCCTGCGTCAATTACCAAACACGCAAGACTGGAGCGGATTTGCCCTAGCGCTATTGCGAACACCAATGCGAAGGATGTCGCTCGCAAGTTGTCCTGGCCACACCATCGTGCAGCGGATGTGGCGGAAGTGGCCCCGAGGCGGTCAGTACCATCTCCAATCTCCGACCTATCCTGTTGAGCCCTCCTGTTGCATTAGTCTCACCCGCGACTAGTCGAACCGGAATGCACGGAAATCAACACGGCGACAGAAGTAACTGCGCCGCTTTGGCGAGGTAAAGTTGGCTTCCTATGTTCAAGCAGGGCTCGCACTGGTTTTCGTGCTTGCGATTCCGAAGGAGCGGCACGCGCACGAGGTCATCGGCTTCCGCGGTCATCTGGAACGCGCCGAACAGGCCGCTTTGCTGACTCGGTTCGGAAAGCTGGTGCCGTATCCGATGCTGACCGTTGTTGTCCACGACCGGCCCCCTTGGACTTTGTCGGTCAGCGGGCACCATCCGGATTCTCGCGCGTCTCCCTACTGGCGCAGCGCGGCTCACGGATGCGCATTCGCATGACGATCTGCAGCACAAAGGCGGCGATGCGTGCCCGAAATCCGACGCCGACGCAAAGCAATGTCAGGTTACCGACAGGGGACCCTACAGGGCGTGTGGATGTTTTTCAAAGTTTTGTCATGTGCTTAGTGCGCGCGGACGGCCTGGCACGGTCATTGCTAACTAAGGTGAACCGACAAGGTCGCGCAACAGTAACGTTGGAAGAAAAACATCATGCTATGCTTGGCGTCCCCTGCTCCTTCGCTCAAAGTCGAAAACTGGCTGCGTGGCGAGCCCCTCACGAACTTCGAGCCAGGGAAATTGTACATCGTCGAATTTTGGGCAAGTTGGTGCGCCCCATGAGAGCCGGTCCCGATTGTCTGAACAAAAATTCCGCGTCGATAAGTGGAGACTCTGCCGGTGTTAGGCCGCCGCGCGGAGCGGAGGAAGATCGAAGTAGGCTTGATCCGGGGTGCGGTCGTCAAGGC
>NZ_JARVWW010000111.1 GCF_029846715.1 Bradyrhizobium nivariense | reverse complement strand
ATGTCGTGCAGCTTTGCCGTGTTGATGAGCGACGCGAGAATGCCCCATGTCTCGGCCCCGCCTTCACTGCCGGCGAACAAGTAGTTCTTCTTTCCCAGGCCTATTGGCTTGATGCTGCGCTCGACCGTATTGCTGTCGATCTCGATGCGTCCGTCATCGATGAAGCGCGTCAGGCCGTCCCAATGGTTGAGGGTGTAGCGGATGGCTTTGCCCAGACCGGACTTCTTCGAGACTTCCAGCAGTCGCGCCTCGAGCCAGGGTTTGAAGTCCTCGATCAGCGGCCTAGTGTCGGATTGCCGCACCGTAGCTCGCTGCGTCGCCGACAAACCGCGAATGCGATCCTCAATGGCGTAGAACATCGCGATCCGCTGCAGCGCTTCCGCGGCAATCGGCGACTTCGTCGCGACGTGAACGTCCCAGAACTTCCGCCGCGCATGCGCGAAGCAGAACGCAAGTTGCATCAGACGGCCGCCGTTCTTGATCAGGCCCTTGTAGGCAGCATAGTCATCGACCTGCAGGATGCCGTCGTAATCTCCAAACAGCTGCCTGGCGCGGATCGCCTTGCGATCCTCGGCGAACACGTAGACCACTGCCGGCGGCGCCGGGCCGCCCCACGGGCGGTCGTCGGTCGCGATCGCCCAGAACTGGCAGACTTTGGTCCTGCCACGGCCGGGATCGAGAACTGGCAGCGGCGTCTCGTCGGCAAACAGCCGCGGGTAGGACATCACTGCGCGGCGCAACAGCGTGTGAAGCGGCTTCAGCCACCAGGCGGCGCGGCCCATCCACGAGGCCAGCGTTTGCCGGTCGAGCGTGATGCCTTGCGCGGCGAACATCTGTTCCTGCCGATACAGCGGCAACTGGTAGCCGTATTTCATCACCGCGATGTGGGCCAGCAAGGCTTCCGTCACCATTCCACCGTCGATCGCCTGGGCCGGCGCGGGTGCCTGCAGCACACCCTGGCGGCATCCCCGGCAGCCGTACCGTGGACGCACAATGCGCTTGACCCGGTACTGCATCGGAATGACGTCGAAGGCTTCCTTGACGGTCTCCCCGATCTTGTGCAGCCGCTCGCCGCAGCAGGGGCAGATGTGGCTCTCGATATCGATCACGACATCGATGCGCGGCAAATGCTCCGGAAGCTTCCCCCGGTTGCGTCGCGCCGGTCGCTTTCCACGGCCCTCCGCTCCGTCAGGCAGCCTGCCTCCGGTCACGTCGTCGTTGGCGGCGGCACGAGCCGCCTGTGCCGTGATGGTGAAGAGAGACAGCTGTCCGAGATCCAGTGTCTCGGAGCGGGGACCGAAGATCGTGCGCTTGTACTGTGACAGGATCATCAGGAGCTTGTCGTTCTCCTGGATCGCAGCGTCGCGTTGGGCGATCGCGGCATCACGCTCGGCCGAAAGCGAGCTGCATTCCGCCGACAACGCCGCAAGCCGTGACGATAGCGCCATCACGGTTTGCCGAAGCAATGCTGGATCGGAAGGCAAATCACTCATGCAAAGTGATTCTACAACAACTCCGCATGAGTGACGAACGACTCTTGATAAGGATCAACCAGCTCGTACTGGCTGATCCACAATTCGCATCGGCACACGCTTCCAGTCCGAGCCATCGAGCAGCACCGAGAGCTGAGCATGAGACAGCGGCATGACGCCTTCCTTGATCGGCGGCCAGGTGAACTGCCCCTCGATTCTCTTGTAGTAAAGGACAAGCCCGCTTCCATCCCAAGTCAGGATCTTCACGCGATCTCGGCGCTTGGAGCGGAAGACATAAAGTCCGCCGTCGAACGGATCGGCTCCAAAGGCCTCGCTCACCAGCATCGCCAGCGAGTCCATGCCACGACGGAAATCGACCGGCTGCGTCGCAATCCAGATCGACAACCCAGGTTGAAGCCCGATCATCGACCAACCGTCCCGACTGCCGCCAGCACCTCGCACAGTGCCCGCCGGTCGATTGCCCCCTGACACGGATGCGAACCGCGCCGACGTCGATCTCGATCGCCGCCTGCTCCTCACTCGGCAATTGGCCCCCGCAGCCGGTGATCGCGACCGGCACAAAGCCAGGTGGCATGCCTCTGTCCCCGCGCTCCACGACCTGCGCCCGCGTGGCCTGGCGACGCCAGAGAAACAACAGACTTGGACTGATGTCGTGTCGCCGCGCCACCGCGGACACGCTTGCACCCGGCGCAAAACTCTCCGCGACAATCGCCGCCTTCGCATCGGTCGACCAGCGCCGACGCCGGCCCGTCCCGGTGATGATCTCGACACGCTGCAGCGTGTCGGCGCCGTTTTCAAGGATAGGCGTATGCCTACCCTTATCGCTATCCTTACGACTATCCTTGGACATTGTGACCTCGCGACAAACCATTCCGCGAGATCTTTCTAGCCGACCAGATCAGCCCTCAGCGCGTGGTCCCTGCATGACGCTCAC
>NZ_JARVWW010000110.1 GCF_029846715.1 Bradyrhizobium nivariense | reverse complement strand
ATCGGCGAGCCGATGACTTCATGATGCCTCCTTCTTCGACCGCTTGGTGCGTCGTACTCGATGACGAAGCTGACTGATTTGTTCGTCTGAGAGCTCGATCTGCCATGGCTGACCTTTGGCTAACTGACGACCTGTCAGCAATCCGCGCGCAAGATAATCGAACACGGTCTGCGCGGTTAATCCAAGCTCAGCCGCTGCCCCCTGAATGGAGAAGCTGCCGTCGGGCCAGCGCATTGGATTCTGGTCCACGCCGTTGATCTTGACGGTGGGAATGCCCCAGCGGGTGCGCAACAGCCAGACGTTCTCGCCTTTGAAGGCGCAGCCTCGGGCCGCGACGAAGCCTTCTTGGTTGAGTATTGCCGCGATCTCGGCATCCATTTTGTGTTCAGCATTCAAATCGACGATCCGCTGCCGCAATCGATCAATGTCGATGTAATTGCGGTAGGTGTGAACGCGCCGTTGCACGTGATGCTCGCTGGTTGCGCCGGTCTGCCAGACGATTTTGAGCCACACCTGACCTCGGATCCGCTTCTGATCAAGAACGACTTCGCGGATGACAAATCGCAAAATGCGCTTGCGATCGGCTGCCGACGTGGTGGCCGCGTTCCAAATCTGCGGCAGGTTCTCGCCGAGTGCTTGTAGCCCTGCGCGTTCCACCGGGCCGATCAGAAGCGGCTCTTGCCCGCGCCAACGCGCATGCTCCTGCTCGACCGCCTCGACGGCACGCAGCTTCTCTTCCCAAGCCCGCTCAAGTGAGCGCGCCACGAGACGGTTCTCGGGCTCTACGGCGTCATACTGACGTCGAGCGCGCTCGGCCTCGTAGCGGGCGCGCTCTACGCGAAGCGCCCATTGGCGCTCAAGCTGGCGGCTCTCCTGCTCCAGTTGGTTCGCCGCCGCGAGTGCGATCTCAATCTGATCCGGCAACAGAGCGTCGAGGACCACCCGCTGGACCAAGGCGTCAACCGCTAAGGCCCGGACTTCCTGGCACAATGCACTGCCTTCCTGATCCCGATCCGACCGGCAGCAATAGACCGGATAGTCGGCATTCGGGCCAGTGTAGCGCATGCTCATGCGCCGTCCGCAACGGCCGCAGATCGCAATTCCTTGTAACAGGGCTGCCCCCTTGCGCGGCACGCCAGCGTGTCCTGCGTCAAAGTGGGCGACGTTATCTGCCAGTCGCCGCTGGTTGGCCATGAACTCCTCCCAGCTGATATAGCCCGGGTGAGCAGCGCGGAGGCAAACCGCCCAGTCGGCGATCGCCACCTTGACCGTTCCCGTCAGCGATCCGGCTTGGCATCGGCTCGGATCCTTTTGCCGGCGGCCATAAACATACGCCCCAGCATAAGCCGGATTTTGAAGGATACTAAGGACGCGTGCACTATCTGGCACACGCCAGACGGTCTCGTGTGGAGCTGGTCCAAGCAGCGGCCGAACCGGCAAGGACAATCCGTTCCGGTCCAAGTACCGCATCACACGGCGGGCGCTTTGCAGTTCCTGGAATTTGGCAAAAACGAGATGAAGACGGGCCTGTACCTCCTCATCAGGATTGAGAATAATCGTGCCGGCGCGATCATAGGCGAGCCCGGCTGGCAGAGGCAGCCGCAGTTCGCCCCGCGCCGCCTTCTGGCGTTCCCCTTGGTGAAGGCGCATCCGAAGCTGATGCAACTCCGCCTCGCTCATGATGCCGGACAAGCCCAACAGCAGGCGGTCGTGGTAGGCGCGCGGATCGTAAAGCCGCTCGCCATCCGCAATGAGCACACCAAACACCGAGCACAGTTCGAGCAACTGATGCCAGTCCCGGTTGTTGCGGGCCAAGCGAGAAGCGTCCAGGCTCACCACAAGACCGGCGTTGCCAAGACCGATCTCGGCAATGAGCTTCTGGAAGCCATGACGATCCACACCGCCAGCACCGGACTTGCCCAGATCCTCGTCAATGACCTGGACGCGCTCTGGCGGCCAGCCCAGACCGATGGCGCGATCGACGAGCCGGTACTGCAGCTCCGTGCTCTCCTGATGCTGGCGCACCTGGTTCACGGATGACTGCCGCACGTAAACATAGGCCAACTTGGCTCGGTGCGCAGTCGTGAGCCGCTCGTCAGCGACGTTCAAGCTGATCAGCACGACCCAGTCCCCTTCCGGGCGTGCCGGGAGCCGCTTGCATCCGCCGCAGCAGCGTGGCGAGGATTTGAGCGATCTGAGTTTGCGTCGCGGTCGACAGATTCGGCCACAGGCGCGAAATGTCGTCCGTCGGACGGCCGGGTGGATTTGCCAACGTCGGCATGGGTCGATACGCAACGCGACCTGGAAGCGGTCGGTGGGTCATCGCGAATCACCTTCTCGTCAAGAAGGCTCAGACTCGCGCTCAAATGTTGCATCAATGGGATCAGCGTACGTGCGCTGATGCGCGGCAGATCGGCGGCGTTCGGGCCAGAAGTTATCGTCTCGACAAGATCCGTCGACGCGATCCGAACCGCCCGCGGCCGGCCGTCCGGCAGCGCGACAACGACGTAGGCCGGACCGCGCCCCGACCGCTCCTTCAGCACCTCGAGCCGGTGCCCGAACAGAAAATGATGCGGGTCAGTGATCGTGACGTGAGACACGACCCGCTCGAGAATAGGGGTACTCTGACGTGTTCGGTGACCCAACCCTCGGCGACGCCATCCTGGACCG
>NZ_JARVWW010000010.1 GCF_029846715.1 Bradyrhizobium nivariense | reverse complement strand
CCGGCGTGATCCAGAACCATCCGAACCGCGCGGGTCCGGACCTCGGGTGAAAACTTGTTCGTCGTCTTGCTCGTCATGGCTCCATCCTCTCAGGAGTTGGAGCCTCCGGCAAACCCGGGGCGGTTCACTTCATCCACTTCTTTCAAATCATATTCTGAGGCAGGAAATGTCCAGGACGCGTCAGATTTATACTTGTGCTGTTCTGAGCGAGCGGCTCCAAACGCTTGTGGCGGAGCTTAGAGAGGTGGAGAAGCTTCGAAGTAAGCTCCAACGTATAGGCGCGAGAGCGATCGAGAGAAGGCGGCGTACCAAAGCGGGCAGCAGAGCAAGAGCCGTTTAGGACCCGCCGGGTCCGAAGGCTGACCCGCGTTGGCTCACTCGCGTGATTTCCATGCATGGATTGCCGGCCATCCTCGCGTCTGCCGTCATTTGGAGGAAGGCTGGCGCCTTCATCCCGCGCAGTAGCGAGCCGCGGCGACTGCGGCCTGCGACATGTCGGCAACCTGCCAAGCCGGCGTGCCTCACAATGTTCGAACTACCGCGGCCGAGAGACCGGCCGTCTATTCAGAATCGCGCGGTCACCCTGGCTTTCGTTCGGCGTTGCACCTCGGAACAGAGCAACAAATCGATCGCCTTCCCAAAGCTCAACGTCGTGCTCGCCATGCATTTGCTCGGCTCGACGCCTCGCCGCCTGCTCGTCAATGCAGTCGAGCTTCGCCACGCAGATCACTTGCCGGCTGCTGTCCACCACGAATGCTTTGTACCGCATTACACAATCCGATCCCAACAGGGACCATCATCGTAATCGGATGTCCGTCTAAGGCGGTGGGCAAACGAAGTGTGGGCGCGCGGAACCTTTGTACGTGTGGCAATTCGGCTATACTTGGAATTCATCGAGCGCGCGGCGGCGCGCGTGCGTGCCTAGCCTATTGCGTTACCTCACTGGCGTAATCTCACCGCGTGCCGAAGCGTGCGGTTCGAGCTTAGGATTGAGAAGCCACCAAGCATGATCAGCAGCACACCTAACCAAGTTGCCGTCCAGCTGCGTGCCTCGTCGTGCGCCTCTGCAACGCGCGCGCCCGTTGGCATAGCTGGAGGTGAGCCGGCGAGCGCGGGCGCGAGGAGCTGCTCAACGTCAACTTGGTCCGGCACGGAGTGCTCAGGCGTAGGCCGCCGGCTGTAAAGATCGGTGGGTACCGCTGACGTCATGGTGGTGCCCATATCGAGCACGGAAGCGGCATCAGCCACCTTGATTTCGGCTCCAGGCGGCTGAGACGGCTCGGCCGGTGCGGAGCGCAGCAACTCCGCGCGCGCATCAACCACCGCGCTCTGCCTGGGCCGCGCAGTCCCGTTCTCGTCCAAACGTGCGGTGCGATCTTCGGCCCGATGACGAACTGTCTTCTTCACCTTCGCGATAACTTCGGTCAGGAACCAGCATTTACGGTGACCGTCCATTCGATAGACCCAATGCTGGCCTTGGGGGGGCAAATTGCCGGGGCGCCCCAAGCATTCCGCTTGCGGCGGAGAGGTTACCGCGGGTTGAGGCGCAGCAGTGTTGAAGATACCCCCAAGAGGATTGGAGGACGCAGGCGCCGCCGTCGAAAGAGCTCCAACAAAAACCAAACCAGCGAAGTAAAATCGCAAATAACCGGACATCGAAGACTCCCGGTGTTGCGCCCACCCCGCATTACCCTTCGCCGCCACCTGGGCCGCGATGCGGCTGAAATCGGGCAACGCTATGGATTCATTGCGGGATTGTTGCCGGATGCCGCTCATGCAAGGCTTTCATACCGGGTCCCGCGAAATGGGCTAGATAGAGAGAACCGGGCGTGATCGGCAGACCGCGCCTGTTCAGCATCGCGGCATACTCCTCGACCAACCGTGTGGCGATCTCTCGCGCAAGCTCGGCATCTCGCCGCAAGTCCAACACTTCCTTGTCGCTGCGGCCCTGGATCAGATCGCGTCGGTGCCTTCGAACGGCTTCGCGCCAGTGTCATCGAGAAACTGGGCAGCGCCGGTCGCGCTCGACCGCCTGTTCCTTGCATTCGGGTCACCATTGGACTCGGCTATGATGATGCGCTCGACCAATGCCTTTGCGGTCGTCTTATCGATCGATTTCCCCTTCAAATGAGCGTCGCGGAACAGGACGAAACCTGAGACGAAAGCCAAGCCTAGCGCCACTCCAAGAGCGAGCGTAATGGACTCCGCCGACAGCCAGTTCCGCGCGCAGCGACAACCGACCCGCGCTCGTCCGGGCGAGGCGGCCGGATTTCGTCGGCACGGCCTGTTCGCCCTGACGCATGCGCGAGGAGCCGCGGGTTTCTGTCGGCCATCTCTCCGATGCAGAGGAATCGTGGGGCTAGGTCTGACATCCCGTTGACAGGTTCAATGCTTTGAATAGGCCATCGAAGACACCTGACCGGCAGAGCTTGACCTCCGCGACCGGTTTGGCGCGCTTGGCATCCGCAATTGCCTTGGAAGTTCCCTGCCAGGGCCGAGGTCTGGGCAGCATGACCGCGGATTTTCCCCCCTCGCGGTGCGCTTGTGTGGCTCGATGATCTTCAAAGGCTCTTGCGCATCAGTCGCTGTTTGATCCGGCGAAGGCATCGGTTCGCTCGAGGAAACCGGCCGCGGAGGCGCTTCAAATTGCATGTGCGGGGTATCGAGCCGGTCTGCCGTCGTCAGCGTATCGTGTGAGGCGCGTAACCCGATGGTCGCCTGAACGGGCGGCTCGTTCACAGGCTTTGTCATGCGCGGCGATGTCTCAAGCTCCATCACCGCGAGTGTACCGAAGCCAACGAGGATGGGAGCGACTCTCATCTGATTTCACGCTTTCCGAACGAGAAGCCTCGTTCAAAGCCTGCCGGAAATAAGCTCCCGAAAATCGGAGATCAATTGCAAACGTCCAGTAAGGCGGCTTAGCGGCAGAAGTGAACCAGTCGGCGCGGTTACGGGACAAGATCAGAGACAGGGTTAACGCGGGTCATGCGAACTGGCCTGCTTGAGCCCTGCTTGAGCAAAGACTGTTGCGGGCATCATCAGCCTCGAACCGGCACGTCCGCAATCAACTCCGGCACCGGACCTGCGGCGGAGACGCCGGAATCGGCCAAAATGCGCCTTAGGCGACCTCGTCTTCAGCTCCAATTTCCGCTTCGCGCGCCAATAGCTGCCCTTCCCGCGAGGTCGCGTCTTGCCCCTTTTTGCGGAGTGCTCGCTGGCCCCCAACGACTGGTACCTAAGGCCCCCTTTGAGCTTGCAATGTGCTAGTTTGAGCAGGCATTCAGCCCGGACGTTGCACAGTGACCGATGGTCGTCACCCGGCACGGACCGAGGAAAGCGACACTACGGTGCATCCAACGAATGGCGATCAGATTATTGAGCAGTCCGCCAGGGCAACGAGGCCGACGACAAAGGTACTTCGCGGACGCGTACCCCACGGGCATGCCTATACTCGCACCGTCCTGATCGACGGCGCCGGTCGGGCGATCTCCGAACACTGGACCATCAATGGCGCCGGACACGCGTGGTCAGGCGGCAGCCCCGTCGGGTCCTACACTGATCCGCAAGGGCCGGATGCGACGAGGGAGATGCTGCGCTTCTTCCTCGAGCATTCCCTCGGTGGGTAGTCTGGCTTCACAGGGCGCTCAGGTTGTCCTCGAGCACGTCGCCGAGCTTCCGGATCAGCTTGGCGTCGCCGAAGCCGACCACTATCCGCCAGCGCGGGCGCGACGGGCGAGAAACAGGTCGCATCGATCACTGGGAGTTTGGGATCATCCTCTCGGCAACGCTCGGCGATCAGCCATCCGTCGATGCCTCCGGGCAGCTTGACGTCCGCGATGAGAACGTCGGCGATAAAGCGGTCTTTGGAGAGCCCAACACGCGGAGGGCTGATTGTTCTCAGACTGACACCCGTTGAGCATAGGTCTGGAAGATTGCCAGCTAGACGTTTGTTGGTTGGAGTTGCTACCTAAAATCATCGTCGACATCGCAGAACGCGCGATTGATCGCAGTTCATGCGGGAGTCCAACAATGCACGGGTTTGGAACGCCACGTCACAAAGCCCGTTGTCCTTTCAGAAATGACCGTTGTGGTCGCACCCCCATTTTCTTGGAGCGTCAGATGAGCAAACGCAAACCGGCGACAGCGCCGAAGCGCGCCCGCAATCCGAAAATGGCTGCGCGGGCCCAACGGAACAAGCAGGCCATTGTTCGAAGCCCGAAAGAGGATTTACTTCGTTCTGTTGCGGCAGTCTCGATTGAACCGCCTCTTGGGCCTCATGATGACCCTAAACACGAGGTTCCTCTCATTGAGCCTCGGGTGGATACCTTACCAGATGACCTCAGCCAGAGAATGACGGATAGCGATCCAACGAAAGGCTTTGCTTTAGCGACGCCAAGCGAAGCTTCTTGAGATAGCCGTGGCTAACGCGCAATTTGCTTTTGAATTCGGCCTCCGACTTGCGACGATCAGGTCACCAACTGAATTTTTCGGCGTCATTACGGAGTTTACAAAAAGACGGGTCGATATGTTCGGGCAGCATTCGAAAGAACTGGCGGCATATCCGTTCTGGCGCATCAATCCGCCCCAAGAGCTCACGGCTCTGCCGGGACGATAACTGCGAGCTGTACCCGCTGCGGCAAAGGATGGACGCAAACGCGGATCACGCACGCGCCGATCGCGGTTGCTTGCTTTCGGCTGGGGAGCGCGGCTCACAACGAGGGAGCGGAAGCATCGGCTCTTAGCTGGCTGGGTGCCGCCGATCCGAGGTACCCGCCATCGCGAATATAGGTTGACACCATGTCCACCGCTGAAGCCGTGCTGCTGATCGTTTTGGCCGGACTTGTCGTTCTGGTCCTCGGCAACATCGCGTTTCAGGTGGCAGCAGAGCGACAGAATCCTCCCATCGGCGTCTTTACCGAGTGCGACGGAGTGCGCCTTCACTATATCGAACGGGGCGATGCCGCCGCGCCTTGCGTGGTCCTGTTTCACGGGAACGGCACCATGATTCAGGATCTCGTCCTAAGCGGTTTGGTCGACCGACTGGCCCGTTTGCTTCGACCGGCCAGTATTTGGCTACAGCGACCGTCCGCGCACGCGCATCTGGACGCCACAACGCAAGCTTCCTTGTTCGCGAAGGCTCTTGATCAGCTTGGAGTGCGCAATCCCGTGGCGCTCGGCCATTCCTGGGGAACGCTGGTGGCAATCGCGCTGGCGCTGCGACGCGGTTATGCCGAGTTGTTCGCAGGAACTCAGGCTCTCGATCGGCATACACTGGTGATGGCCATTTGGCTGTCGTTTGGGTTCGTGGCCGTCGTTTTATTCGATTACGGCCTTCACACTGGCGAAGCAGTCTTCATCATTGCTGCTTTCGGCGTGATTGTTACCTCTTTCGTTAGCCATATCATCGTAAACACGGTGTACGAATGCACCTTCACGTCGGGCGAACTCGCGTTGGGTCTGGTGCTTTATGCTGGCGCACTGGTGGCATTCGGTATCGCGACGATTGTTTCGACAACATTTGTCGACCGGAGTTTTATGCCGACCGGTCTTGGCCTGGTGATTTTGGCCGTGATCGTCATCTTCTACATGGTGGTCCATTTCGGAGTGCGACGGACATTCGAGGGCTTTGACGTTATCCGTGACTTCAGGCCACGACGGGAAACCGGCAGCCATCCGGACCAGGGAGCTGTGTGGTGACCTCACTCCTTCTGCTGGTACTCGGTTTCTTTTTTTTCTACGCGATCTACATCGCGACGGTCTGCGCGCGGCTTGGAGGCAGCAGCGTGAATTTCATTGATGCGGGATTGGAAATTCCGTCCTGGGCCTATATTTTCGCGGGTACGGGGGTGGTGCTTTCCGCAATTGGGCTATGCGACCACATCGACCTGGTTGCACGCTATGGATTGCAGTACAACCACATCGTGGTCGGCCTGATCGTTGTATCCCTCTGCGGAGCACTTGTTCAGAAGCGAATTTGGCTCGCGTCGCGGATTACGGGACTTCGCACCATCGGTGACCTTATGGGCGAATACTTCGACAGTACGTCCATCAGGATCTATCTTTTGGCTGTCCTGTTTTTATTCTCAATCCCCTTCGCCGCCTGTAGCCTTTCTGAGATTGGAGAACTGGTACGTATGGCGACCGGCATAACGTCCAGCACAGTGATTTGGGTGACGGCATTCTTTCTCTTTCTTTACTCCGTCATTGGTGGATGGCGAGGCGTTATCTACATCGTTGCAACGCAGGCCTTCTTCATCCTGACATTGATTGTTTTCACTGCCGCCTTTGCGAGCGTCACTTTTGATAATCTCGCCTTTATTTCCCGCGGCATCGTCGCCCATGCGGGCATGCTGCCTGACCAGATTCCGGGTGTCATACAGTTCACGGACGGAATCGGCAAGGAAATGCCCGTCGGGGGTATCTGGACTGCGGTGGCAATTCTGTCGTTCGCGATCGCAATGATTGGCGTTGTGCTCAGCCCCGGCTTCAGTTTTCTTGGCATCAGCACAAATACTAAAAAAGCATTTTCATTCAATCAGGTATGGATGACGGGTGGGCTCGCCACCGGTGCACTTCTGCTGGTAGGCCCCTTTGTAGGCGCCGAGATCGCCGGCCCTGTCAATTCCACCGGGGGAGCGAATGCGATTGCGGGGTTCATATCGCGCCTCGGGTCGATCGAGCAACTTGTTGCGATCGCCTTCCTTTTGTTACTCGTCGCGTCGTTGCAGATCGGGGTGGCTTTCTTCGCCGCCTCGGGCGCCAGTATTGTAACGCTTGAATTGGTAAAGCGCTTTATTCTGCCCGACCTGACGGCAACCGGACAAAGACTCTCCGCGCGGGTGGTGCTGGCGGTCATCTACTTTTTGATCGCTGCCACGGCGAGTTTCACGCCGCTTGGCGCATCAATTGTGTCCTCGCTCACCCTGAGTCTCTCCACCCAGATATTGCCGGCCTTCCTTGGACTTTGTTGGCTTCCCTGGATCAGTCGCAGCGGCGTTCTAACCGGGCTTCTGCTTGGAGTTATCCTCGTCGTCTTCACGGAGCCCTTCGGACTGATCCTGTTTGAGGGCCTTTTTGTCGAGCTGCCATGGGGTCGTTGGCCGCTGACAGTTCATTCTGCTGGCTGGGGGTTGATCGCCAACGTTGGGGCGTGCCTACTGATCTCCCTCTTTACTCGCTCGGGAGACGAGCGTCTCCACCGCCAGAGACTGCACGATGAATTTCATGACAACCATCGTGCCGAGTCTGGATCCCGTGTCGCCGTAGGCGGGAAATGGCCAGTGATAGTTATTTGGGCTTTCTTTGCCCTTGGTCCCGGCGCGATCCTGGGAAACTCATTCTTCAGTCGACCGATTTTTGCGGGCGGCGCCGTCACGTTGGGTATTCCCTCATTGTTCGTATGGCAAATCGTGTTCTGGTTTTTCGGCGTGCTCATCTTGTGGTGGCTGGCATACTACGGCGGCATGTCGGTCATCCAGGTCGCACCGCTTCGAAAGCTGACGCTGAAGCTGTCGGCGAACAAGCTTCCTCAGCATGGCACGCCGCCATGGATTTCAAGGCTTGTCGGCCGACTTGTTGCGCGGTAGGTGCGGTCAATTACGGATCAAGACAATACGGACGTCGGAATTGGAAAAGGCCGAAATAGATCTCAGACGCTTGCGATATTTCCTCGCAGTTTGCGAGCACGGAGGCTTTTCAAGAGCGTCAAACTCTATAGGGATAGCTCAACCATCGGTGACGCGACAGATCAAGCTGCTGGAAAAGGAAATTGGACTCCCGCTGATCAACCGAAAGGCTCGCGGAGCTGAGCCGACGGACGAAGGACGGCTGTTGCTCGAAAAATCGCGTCAGCATATCGCGGAACTGGACAATTTGGTGCACGAGATCCGAAGCCGATCCCTGCGCTAAGGGGCCAATTCGTGCTCGGTGTTTGTCCCACAATTTCGTCGTTTTTTCTCGATGGTCTTAAGGCCTATGTCCGAGACAACCATCCGAATGTGGCGCTTTCGGTTGTTGAGGCCTATAGCGGCGACCTTCAGAATTTAATGCGTAAGGGAAAGCTTGATTTATCGCTAACCCATAAGCCGAGCGCGCCCAACAAACTTGATACCATCGACCTGTTTTCGGAAAGACTCGTTCTTGTGACCTCGTATTCGGCAGCTAACGAAAAAAATAGCTGGACTCTCGTCGAGGTCAGTAAATTAAGCCTCAGTCGAGCTACTTCGTCTGGAACAATCGAGGCAAGGAGTCCTGTACCGTCGATCTGAAGGACCCCGGCGATCTCGCACTTGTTGGCACCATGCTGGCGAATGCCGACTTATTTGTGCAAAATTTAGCCCCAGGAGCGACCGATAGGCTCGGCCTTGGCAGCGCGCGGCTCCGCGAACAATTCCCCAGATTGATCGTTTGCGACTTGGCGGCTTCGCATCTGGCACGCCCCACCGTGACCGTAAGGCTTATGATCTTTTGGTACAGGCCGAAGCTGGACTCGCCAGTCTCACTGAGTCACGTCAGGCCCTAGCAGCCCGTCGGACTTAACGCATTGGCGGGCTATTGGGTAGAATCGCGGGACCGATTTTGATTCGATGTCTGGGTTCTGCTTTGAGCAACTTTCGCCAAATTGATCGTGAGACCGGGTTTTTGATGCCGCCGTCGGTCGTGCTGGAAATAGGGATGAAGGCCGATCCCTCCTGGCATCGGTGTTTGCCCATCGTTCCGAAGACACAAGGAGAGGCGGGCGCGGGTGGGTTCGAGATCGATGTCCAGCGTCGCACTGAACGGCCAAGGCCACTCTGTGCCTCCCGCATGGACGTATCGCATCGTTACCTGCGATTTGGTCAGCGAGGTCATCTCCCAGATCATGCGGTGGGCGTGTCCGTGCAACGTATGCGGATGGGCGTCGGGATGCGACGGCAAACCGTACCACCTGCCGTGAAAATCAAGAGTACTGTCCTTGACGCGGTTGCTGTACGGGATGAGCGGATAGATTCCGCCCTTGGGCCAGTGCAGTAACCGTGCCGGGCCGACCCCATCCGGAAACGGACGCAACACAGTTTTCGCCAACTCGTCCCGATTGCTGCTGCACAGCTCGAGCAAGGTTACGCGGCCGCCCGCCGACGCAGAGAAGCCAAGACGGGCGGCACCGGCCGTCAACTGAGGACTCGTGCTCATGCAAAGCTCCTCAAACAAAGTAAGACTCAAGAGCCCCGTTCCGATTCAGTGAGAACCGAAAAGGCTCTAGTGTTCCGCTGATTCCGAAACAAACGCGGCCAGCTCGAGGGTTGCGGGAGCGCGCAGGATGTCCGAAGACCCCATTTCGTGGACCTTGCCGTCTCGCATATAGATCACGCGATCCGCTACCTTGCGGGCAAACGCCATTTCATGCGTCACCAGGATCATGGTCATCCCTTCGGCAGCGAGCTGCTCCATGACGCGCAGGACCTCACCGGTGAGCTGGGGGTCGAGCGCCGACGTGACCTCGTCGAACAGCATTAGCTTGGGCTCCATTGCGAGGCTGCGTGCAATTGCCACGCGCTGCTGCTGCCCGCCGGAGAGCTGCTCCGGATAGCAGTCGATCTTCTCGCGCAGTCCGACCTTCGCTATCACCGTGTTCGCAATTTCCTGGGCGTCCCGCTGCTTCATGCCCTTGACCAGGCGCGGTGCCAGCATGATGTTCTCCGCGACAGTCAGGTGCGGAAAGAGATTGTAGCTCTGAAAGACGATCCCGACGTCGCGCCGCAGTGCCCTCAGATCCACATCAATCGTGTAGCTGATGACCGCAGATGAGCATCGATCCGCCCTGGATCGTCTCCAGGCGACCATTGTGTTGGGCCGCCTGCTGCCCGAGGGAACCCGGCTGACCAGGAACTTTAGGCGGTTTCGTTTATTTCACTTGTTGCGTTTATTTCGAATATGGCGTACATACAAAGCAGTACAGGGGAGAAGATACGATGACCATGCCAGCCTACGCCGAAGAGCTGGGGGGTACTCGCCTGCCTTCCGCGAGCGAGAAGGCGGCAGCCAACCAGCTTCGTCAGATACTCGCGTCGCATGCGACGGGAGACGCCAAACTGCGCGTGCTCGATGATGCGCAAAAGGCCGCTGAGATAACATTGTCGCCGGCCCTGTCGAGCCTCTTGATGGAACTGCTGCGGCATATCGGTCGCGGCGATGCGGTGACGCTCGTGCCTGTGCATGAGATGTTAACCACGCAGCAAGCTGCCGACATCCTGAATGTCTCACGTCCGTTTCTAGTCTCGCTGCTTGAGAAGAACGAAATTCAGCACGTGACAGTGGGGCGTCATCGCAGAATTCGGGCAGAGGACCTATTCGCCTATAAGCGCACGCGTGATGAGAAGCGAGGCAACGCGCTTGCGAATCTCGCTGAGCTGGACGCGGAGCATCTGTAAGCTTGTTTGCAAACCGTTTCACCGCATTCGTCGATGCGTGCTCGCTTGCAAGCGCGCTCAAAAGGAACCTGCTGCTCTCCTTGGCGGAGGCGGAATTTTTCCGCCTCCGCTGGTCGAGCCGCGTCCTGGATGAGACCGAAGCAGCTATTGAGGAAATCTTGAGCGGCAAAGGCTTTGAGGATGCGACGGCGCGCGCCGAGCGGGCGCGTGCCAGCATGGAAGCCGCCTTCGAAGACGCCATGGTTACAGATTTTGACAACTTCTTGCCGGTTGCGGCGGGTCTGCCCGATCCCCGCGATCACCACGTCGTTGCTGCGGCGGCCAAGACGCAAGCCGCGATGATCGTAACGGAAAACCTTAAGGACTTTCCGGCGGCAGTTCTTTCCGACCTAAACATGCAGGCGAAATCCGCCGACGCTTTCATTGCGGATACCATCGCACTCGACGAAGCTCGCGCCGTTGCAGCCATTCGACGTATGCGGGAACGCTTCAAAAAACCAGAAATGACGCCAGCGGAGCTATTGCTCGTGATGGAGGCTGCGGGACTGATCGAGACGGTTGACCTGCTAGGGGCACACGTTGAATCGCTCTAGTCGATTCGACAGCCCCTCACGATCGAGCCGACCGTGACACTGCATTGCTGCGGGAATGGGGCCGTGTCGGCCAGCGCGGCCGCCGGCGCCTCGGTCTATTCGCTGGGCCAGTGCAGGCCATCGCGTCGCCCGAGGCTTGGCTCGAGCGCAAAGCCCGTCATGGCTAGAGCTGGCGAAGTCCCACAGCTGCAGTGAGCGGTCCTGTTCACCACGACTTCGCCTAACGGACCAACTCGGTGCATAACTCAAAGTCGCCAGCAAAAACTGCTTCGGATATTCCATAATGTAAGTTAGGCGCGCATTCCGCGTGCCGCCAGCTAGGAGCTGCACGAGTTGGCGAATCATCGGACTTTAGCAATCGACGATGTCGACCACCAGCTTCAAGCGGCTAACCTTCAATGCGAGGCCGCCGGGCGCCCAAACCGCCCCATTCTCGAAGAACCGCCCTTCGTCAAATAGCGTCGGCTGAACATCCTGCTTGTAGAATCGCGCCATGTTGCGGCGGTTTGCGATACGGGTGAGCATGATTGCGGCCATGCGCATACCGCCTTCTCAGGATGTAGCAATCCGCGAATGGAACCGCCGCGCACAACAGATGGCGCTTCAGAACGCACGAACGGACTGGCTACTCGAGCTTGCGTATTGAACGTTCTGGGCGCCATCTGCCCGACCAGCCATCCCTCGGCAGATTTTGAATGAAGGCTCTGACGCAGACGCTGCCGGATTTTTGGGCAGGAGTGGATCAGACAATATTCCGTTGATTTATACGTGGAGCAACAGACTTCGGAGGCTAGGCGAAAGGAAAGGACTTCGACTGCTGGCCCTAATATGAACGGACGACATTTCCTTCCCCGTGCGCCAATGCAACGGAGTAAGACAACCTCGTGACGGCGACGCGGCAGATTCCGAAACGTTGCATGTTTCGAAGTAGTCCCGCGGGTGCACGCGACCAAATAGGTCGCGCTCATGCAACGTGTTAGAAAAAATTCTCGGAAGCTACCCCTAGGGTGTTGCCAAGGGTGCGACAATATGCACAGTTGAAACAACGATACGTTGTGCGTGGCCCAATGTGCCAGATGCTCGCCAGCTGCGACGACATGTGCATATCTGGTGTTGAGGCGGAAGTATGTCGGGAGATGGAGCGAGTATCGATGCGGGCCTAGCCTGCTTGACACTGCTACTTCGCCTCCAGGACATTCCGATCGATCCAGATCAGGTCCGACATCAATTGGGCGGTAGAACAGTCTCAACCGCCGACATCATCCGATGTCTTCGTGAGTATGGTCTCAAGGCGAGGCTTGCCAGCGCGCAATGGTCGCGCCTCTCAGCGACCGCGCTTCCTTGCATCGCGGTGCAAGCGGATCAGAGCTTTGTCATCATCGCAAAGGCCTTGGAAGACAAGCTCCTGTTGCATGATCCGGCCGCAGGCGGTCCGCGATCAGTCTCGCGTTCGGAGTTTGAGGCGACCTGGAGCGGCAAGCTCATTCTTGCCACCCGACGGGCGTCATTGCATTCGCTTGCGCGCAGGTTCGATATCAGCTGGTTTCTTGGACCGATCCATAAGTATCGCTGGCTGCTCACTGAAGTCTTTGCTGCCTCGTTTGCGTTGCAGGTCTTCGCGCTGATTTCGCCGCTGTTCTTTCAGGTGGTCATCGACAAGGTGCTGGTCCACCGAGGATTGACGACGCTCGATGTGCTCGTTTTCGGGCTTGTTGTCGTATCCGTCTTCGAAAGCCTCATAAGCGCGTTGCGCACCTATATCTTTTCCCATACGACCAATAGGATCGATGTCGAGCTCGGCGCGCGGCTTTATCGGCATCTCCTCGCTCTTCCGATCGCCTATTTCGAGGCGAGGCGCGTCGGCGATTCGGTCGCGCGAGTGCGCGAGCTCGAGAACATTCGCAATTTTCTGACGAGCTCGGCGCTTACGCTGGTGATCGATCTTCTCTTCACCGCCGTCTTCATCGCCGTGATGTTCTACTATTCGCCGACGCTCACATGGATCGTGATTGCGTCGATCCCCGTCTATGCCGGGATCTCGGCGGGTGTGACACCGCTCTTTCGAGCGCGGCTCGACGAGAAGTTCAATCGCGGCGCCGAGAATCAGGCTTTCCTGGTCGAGAGCGTCACCGGGGTTCAGACCCTGAAAGCCATGGCGGTCGAGCCGCAAATGCAGCGGCGCTGGGAAGAGCAACTAGCCGCCTATGTCCACGCGAGCTTTCAGGTGCTTTCGCTGGGCAATTGGGCGAGCCAAGGTGTCCAGGTCGTCAGCAAGATTGTCAGCGCGGCGACACTCTATTTTGGTGCCCGGCTGGTGATCGACGGCGACCTGACCGTCGGTGAGCTCGTTGCTTTCAATATGTTGGCGGGACGTGTTGCGCAGCCGGTGCTGCGGCTTGCCCAGATGTGGCAGGACTTCCATCAGGCCCGGCTCTCGGTCGCGCGGCTGGGCGACATTCTCAACACAGTGCCTGAGCCGGCCTCTCAGCCTGGGCGAACGGCCTTGCCCGCCATTCGTGGCGAGGTCGTCTTTGACCACGTCAGCTTCCACTATCAGGTCGACGGGCCGACCGTCCTGAAGGATGTAAGCTTGCGCGTCCCGGCCGGACAGGTGCTCGGCATCGTTGGCGCCTCCGGGTCGGGAAAGTCGACACTCACCAAATTGGTCCAGCGCTTCTATGTTCCGCAGACTGGCCGTATCCTCATCGATGGCGTCGATCTTGCGGTGGTCGATGTCGCCTGGCTACGGCGCCAGATCGGCGTTGTCTTGCAAGAGAACATGCTGTTCAACCGCTCGATCCGGGACAATATCGCGTTTGCCGATCCCTCTCTACCGATGGCCGACGTCGTGAACGCGGCGAAGCTCGCGGGTGCCCATGAATTTATTCTGCAGCTTTCCCAAGGCTATGACACCGTCATCGTCGAGCGCGGCGCAAACCTTTCGGGCGGCCAGCGGCAGCGGATCGCCATTGCGCGGGCGCTGGTCACCAATCCACGGATCCTCATTCTCGACGAGGCGACATCGGCCCTCGACTACGAGAGCGAGCGCATCATCCAGGACAATATGCGCAAGATTGCGCAGGGCCGCACCGTCCTGGTGATCGCCCACCGGCTATCGACCGTCCGGCGGGCCGACCGCATCATTGCGCTCGACCATGGTCGTCTGGTCGAGGACGGCGATCACGACGAGCTGATCCGCGTTAATGGCCGCTACGCCAATCTTCACCGGTTGCAGGCAGGGCTCCATGAAGTCGGCTGAGGCAACAGCAGCGAAGGTCGTTGAGCTGCGCCCCCGTTTCCGCGGGCGGAACGAGCTTGAGTTTCTGCCCGCAGCGCTGGAAATTGTCGAAACTCCACCTTCGCCTCTAGGGCGTGCCGTTGCAGCGTCGATGACCGCATTTCTGGTGATTGCAGTGGCTTGGGCCTGCCTGGGCCGGATCGATGTCATCGCCACCGCGCAGGGCAAAGTAGTGCCGACCGGCCGTGTCAAGCAGGTGCAGCCTCTCGAAACAGGCGTGGTCGCCGCCATCAACGTCAAGGACGGCGATCGGGTGAAGCAGGGTGATGTCCTTGTCAAGATTGATCAGACGACCAGCACTGCGGAACGCGATCGCATTCTGCCAGAGCTGCAGCGCGCCCGGCTGGATGTGGCGCGGCTGACAGCCTTGACCGCAGGCTTGTCCGGTGATTTGCGGCCGGTTGGCTTCGCCCCACCAACCGACATTCCCTCCCATGAGGTTGCGCGGGCGCGGGCGACCATGGTTGCCCAGGCCGAGCAACAGATCGCTAAGGTCAACGGGCTGAGCGAGCAGATTGCGCAGCGGCGTGCCGAGGTCGATGGCATTTCCGCGACGGTCGAGAAGATCGAGGCCGAATTGCCCCTCCTGATCGAGACGGCCGACATTCGCGAAAAGGCCATGAAGATTCAATACGGTAATCGCATCGCGCATCTCGAAGCGCAAATGCGATTGACCGAGCAGCGCCATGAATTGGTGGTGCAACAGCACCATGCGGTAGAGGCCGAGGCGGCCGAGCGATCGCTGGTCGCCCAGCTCGATCAGGCACGGGCCGATTACGCTCGTGGGCTGTCGTCGGATCTCGCGGACGCCGAACAGAAAGTAGCGCAACTCGCAGAAGACCGCGTCAAGGCCGAACGGCGTCTGCACGACCAGGTCATGCGCGCTCCAATCGACGGGACGGTGCAACAACTTGTCATTCACACCGTCGGGGGCGTCGTCACGCCCGCGCAGACCCTGATGGTCATCGTGCCGGCGGAGTCGACACTTGAAATCGAGGCCATGGTCGCCAACAAGGATATCGGCTTTGTGCGCGAAGGCAACGAAGCCGAAATTAAAGTCGATACGTTCAATTTCACGAAATACGGTCTGTTGGATGGCCGCGTGACCAGCGTTTCACGCGATGCCGTCGCGCGCGATCGGCCGGTCTCGCAGGGCGGCGCCAGCGCGCAAAAGCCGAGCGACCTCGCGGCGACCAGCGAGCCCGCCGGCCAGGAGCTCCTCTACGTGGCGCATATCGCGCTCAGCCAGACGCAGATGCGGGTTGACGACCGGATGGTCGACGTCGAGCCTGGCATGGCGGTTACCGTCGAGATCAAGACGGGCCGCCGAAGGATCATCGAATATCTGCTATCGCCGCTGATGCGGTACAAGCATGAGAGTTTGCGCGAGAGGTGATGTTCGGTCTGCGATGCTAGAGGTCGTCAGGATGCTTGGAAGAGCGGTGGGCAGGCTGCCTCAATCGGCAGCAGGCCCATCGATGATGTTGAATTGGTGTTGTGGAGATTTTGCGAAATGTTCGGCGAACTGTCAGATCGGGAGAAGGCCTGCCTAAGCTGGACGGCGTCGGGGAAGTCGTCCTGGGAAGTCGGCCGGATTCTCTCGATCAGCGAGAACACCGTCGTGTTCCACATCAAGAACGCGATGCGCAAGCTCGGCGCGGCCAACCGCACGCTCGCGGCTGTGAAGGCCATCGAACTCGGCCTGATCCAGCCGGCAGCCGGGAACCCGCTGTCGCGTTCGGTTGGCGCCGACAGCAAATAGGATCACATTATTTCCAAATTGCAACTCTCAGACCTGATAGGTGACGCGCAGATAGCATTGCTGGTTAATGAGGTATCTGGGCGAGCTCTTATCACTTCTGCCAGCCCGGACACTCTAGCAAGTGCTTGCGCTGGCTCGACGTAGCCGGAACGAGGAATTGATCTAATGGTCAATCAGATGGCCTGTGCCCAATCTACGCATGTTGAGCTTGATTTTGGGCGTTCGGTCCAAGCTTGAGGGGAGCTTATGTGCGCTCTCGCCACGAGTCAAAGATCCTCCCCGAGAAGTGTGGCCATGATTCTGCTCTCGGTAGTCCTAGCATTTGTAGATCACGCGCCTTCGCCGCTAGAGACCCTTGCAGGTTGGATAGGAACGCGCTGGGCGCGGGGCGTTCGGCTGTTGATCGTCTCGATACTTTTATGTTCCGGACTAGCTGCGCCCAGTTTCGCTGACAATCCTCTGCGATCTCGTGACGCAAAAACTCAAGAAATGGTGGCGGCGAGCGTCAGAATTGAAACTGGCCTTGGGGCCATCTATGCCGATTTTAGGAAAAAGGTGCAATCGAAGACCGATCCAAACTCACCTGCACTTCGTGCAGAGGGGGGGCTCAACCATGATTGCTCTAATTTCATCTACGCGAGATTCTACGCGAAATACCAGGCTCTGATCGACAAGATTGATACGTCTGCTTTCAGTTCGCCAGAAGACCTCAGAAAAAATAGATCCGATACGAGCATTCTTCGCGATCCGCGAAAAATCGCCTACGAGACGAAATACAGAATTTCGAGCTTCAAGTTTCTAAAGGACTTCCATCCTCCGTTGGAGGAGTTCGTGGTTCAGTATTCGACGCGCCCGGACCTGGAAGCCAGATGCACACGCTATCTCGACGTCACCGGAACGAGGAATTGACGAATGGCCAGTCCGATCTCTTATGATCAGTTTACGAGAAGTCTGACGACCCCTGACGGCGAGCTGACGCCCACTGGCATCCGCGCGATGCAGCTTTTCAACACCTATACCGATGCCGGACTTCCACCGATCGCGGCGGCGCAGGTGATTGGGGGGCAGTTGATAGAAGACCCCAATCTCAATCCGCTTCAGGTGGAGAGACAAAGCACGGCGTATCAGCCGGATGCGCAGAATTTGGATTTGATGTACACGTTAAGCCAGTATCCAAACTCGCCGGGCAACAGCACAGGTGTGGGACTATCTCAATGGACAACGCAATCAAGGAAGGACGATCTTTCAAACTATTTGTCAGGGCAGGATCCCAACGGAAGTGCCTTTGACGCGTCCTCGCAATTCACCATTCACGAGTTGCAGGATCAAGGTCTAATTAAAAAGTTCAACAATGTGGACGCATCGTCGCCGGCAGAGTCTACTGCGGCTTACAATGCGCAACAGATTGCCTTGACCCAATATGAGAGACCGTCCGATCAGGCCATCCCTGGTGTGAACTTTCAAAACCGGCTGAATGCTGGGACGGCGGTATATGACATTGCCATGGCAGGAGGATCGGACCAGGTCGCGCTGGCCGGCGGTCCCGATTCGTCGCCTCAGGGCGTCGCCTACGTCAACGAGACGCAGGCCGCAGAAACATCCCTGGGAGCGATGAGTTGGCTTCAATCGGGCAATTCCGGCTCGCCGAATGTTCTGTCGCCGGATGCCGCAAACGGAGTGCCAACCGGGGCGCCGACAACATCTGGGGTCTCTTATCTTCAGCAAGGCCAAGAATTCTCCGATCTGATTGCGACCGACCAGCTGAATGGCGGACTCAACGACATGGTCGCGTTGAATCAATCGGTCGTTAGCTCCGCCAACCAAACTTACGGTACTGTCGGCCAAGATTTCACAGACCTTCAGAACTCCTCAAGCTGGTCCCAGCCGAGCTATCTCCCCTCCGACAACTCGACGTCGCTCGGCAGCCAGTCCGGCAGCTCGTTTAGTGATGTCACTGACACCTATATGTCGGGGCAGGCGTCTTCGCCCATTACTGATCCTCAATCGTCGCCGAATTGGGGTGGGAGTACTCAGCGCAGCGATCTCGGTTCAGGGGACACTAATTTCGCAGACGTTCAGCCATCCGCGCCGGCGGCCGACCCGTGGTCCGGTCAAGCGCAGGCCTATAATGATTACGGCTACTCTTCGCAGGGCAGCTACAATGTGGCGAGCGCCGATACCGGCGGCTATTCCGATTATGGCGGTGATTTCGGAGGCGGGGACTCCAGCATCGGGCCGGTCATGCTCGACCTCTCCGGCAAGGGCATCAACATCACCCAGCTATCGTCATCGAACGTCTTCTTCGATTCGACGGGCAGCGGCGTGCAGAACCAGACGGCATGGGCGGGCACCGGCAGCGGTGTTCTGTTCTACGATTCGACCGGCACGGGCCAGCTGACCCAGGCGAATCAGGCCATCTTCACGGATTGGGATCCGAGCGCCAAGTCTGACATGCAGGCGCTGCTCGATGTCTTCGATACCAATCACGACGGCGCGCTGGATTCGGGCGATGCCAATTTCAGCAAATTCTACGTGATGGTCACCAACGCCGATGGCACGCGGACGGCGAAGTCGCTGGCCACGCTCGGCATCGCCTCGATCAACCTCAACCAGGACGCCACGCACGTGGCTCAGCCGGACGGCTCGTCAATCGACGGTCAGACGACCTATACGACCACGAGCGGGACGACCGGCACGGCCGCCACGGTCACTCTGGCCACCGATGCCAATGGCTACGTGGTGACGAACACGACAACGACCAATGCGGACGGTTCGGTCACGACCGCCAACACGGCCTCGAACGCGGACGGCAGCGTCGATCATCAGCGCATCCTGAATTCACTCGTCACTTCGGCTGTGAGCAGCGGCGTCACGACCACGACGACCGCCAAGGAGCTGGCAACGGTCAACAATGGCGGCGTCGTCCTGACCTTGCAGACCGACAATATCTCCTCGTCCACCAACGGCACGACGTCGGAGACCCTGGTCAACTATTCGGCCGGTGCAATCACCTCGACGGGCGAATTGACAAGCGCCGGCACGTCGAACTCCGAGAAGCTGAATGCGACTACCACGACGACCGTCGTGGCCTCGGGCGGTGCCGTCGTCACGATCCTGCGCGACCAACTGGGCGGCGGGTGGACCACCCAGAAAGAGGTCGATTCGACAACCAGCGCGTCGGGGCCTGCGACCTACGTCATCTCCAATGTCAATTCTGACGGATCAGTCAGCCATGTCACGTCGTCGACGGTCGTCAGTGGCGGCTTGACCCGAACGACGGTCGATCTTGTCGACGGCAGCAGCACCATGGCGACGACGGTGGTCGATGCTACCGTGGT
Organism: Bradyrhizobium nivariense; assembly: GCF_029846715.1. Classification (GTDB taxonomy): domain Bacteria; phylum Pseudomonadota; class Alphaproteobacteria; order Rhizobiales; family Xanthobacteraceae; genus Bradyrhizobium. The sequence continues at coordinate 221,556 of NZ_JARVWW010000010.1, read as the reverse complement.
TGCCTCGGGCGGAACGCGGACAGAGACCGTGACGACTTCTGCGGGATCGACGGTCACGAGCCTGGTCCAGACCGTGACCTCGACGACGTCGAATACCGTGACGCGGACGACCAGCAGCGACCTGACCGACGGCGTGACCCTCAATCGGACCTCGGTCGATCAAACCGTGACCAATTCCGGCGGCTCGGTCACGACCTCGACCGACCGGAGCGCGAACAACACACTACTCGATCAGATCGTCACGTCTCAGACCCCACAGAGCAGCGGCGGACTCGTCACGTCGGCGGTGACGTCGCAGCTCGACAACGGCGCATTCATCGTGGTCGATAACAGAACCACGACGATCTCCAATGCTGGCGGGACCCAAACCACCACCATCGTGGACAACAGCGCCAACGGCACGCAGCGCTCGAAGAGCATTAATTCGACCACGCTCGGCAGCGCGGCGCGGACTACAACGATCTATGGCAACGGCGACGGCAAGATCACGCAATATGAGACCGTGACCGTCAGCTCGGGAACGACGACGGATACCGCCGAACTTCTTAATGGTAACGGTTCGCTCAAGGGCGAGGTCGTGACCACGACGACGAGCGGCGGCCTAGCCAAGACGATTAAGATCGATTCGACCGGCAGCGGAACGGTTGCTGCGCCGGTGTTCGATCATATCACCACCGATAATACCACGACCTCGGCGGGAACATCGACCGAAACGGTGACCCACTTTGGATCGTCCACGAGCTACAAGATTGACCAGTCACAGATCGTGGTGACGTCCGGTGGTCTCGAAACCATCGTTTCCAGCGCCTTCGTGGCATCCTCACTGGCGAGTGCGGGGACTTGGGACCAGGTTTCGACCGACCTGACGACGATCAGCGCCGGGGGCGCCTTGAGCGAGACGCTGACCGTCACGGATGGTGCGGGTCACACTCTCGAGACGGTGCAGACCAACACCGCCGCGAACCGCCAGCTTGTCACGAGGACCACGGCCCTCGGCACGACCGGCCTCGTCAAGCAGGTCGAGACCGTGACGTTGCAGAACAACGGCACCGTGCAGGATCAATCCGTCAATTTTGACCAGCAGGGGGACGTCCTCGGTGCGACGCTGACGACGACCACCGCCGATGGTCTCGTCAGGACCGTCAAGACGGACATTCAGGGGCAGACAGCTGCGGTCTACTCATCCAGCGGTCTCGCCTTTGATCGGACGACGACGGCGACCACCACAATCAACAGCGACGGCAGCCGCAGCACGACCGCCAATACCACCTCGCAGAACGGCACGTTGCTATCGACCTCGACCACGTCGGCGACTGCCAACGGATTGACGGCCACCACAACCCTAAATCCGTATGCGACGACTCATTACGCAACGAAGACGACGGCAGCGACGACGCTCAATGCCGACGGCAGCTCGACGCAGAGCGTCACCGATTACAGCTACAACGCCACGAAGATTGATTCCACGCAGACGGTGACCGCCGCGGGCAGGCTCGGTAGCACCGTGTCTTACGACCTCGATGGTGATGGGGTTACCGATCGGTCGACGACGGATATGACGACCGTCAACGCCGACGGCAGCCGGACCGAGGTGGTCACCGACTATACCGGCACCACCACGGGAACAGTCCGGGACGTCACCACGGTCCACAGTGGGATCATCGTCACCAGCGCCGGCCTGGAAACGACCATCACCCGGCAATCCAACGGTTCGGTGGCCACGTACCAGAGCGAGACCATCCTGCCGGGGACCGACGGCAGCACCACCGATACGACCGATTATTTCACGACGTCGGGCGGAGCGCTCCTGCTTCGAACCATCGCGACGACGAATGCGACGGGCCTGACCAAGACGGTGGCTACAGCTGTCAACGGCGACACGACGGCGGACTTCTCGACAACGGATGCGACGGTGCTCAATGCCGACGGGAGCCGGACCGAAACCATCAGCAGTTCGAACAAGTCGGGATTGCTCGACGAGACCGTCACCATCACGTCGGGAAATGGGCTGTCGATCACGACGAAGGTCGACGCCAATGGTGCTTTGAACGGCAGCTCGCCGATTTTCAATCTGGTGACAACCGATAATACCGTCCTCAACAGGACGGACGGCAGTCGTACGGAAACCGTCTCGACGTTCAACGCTAACGGCGGCATGACGACCCAGACCGTCACCACTGTCAGCGCCGACAAGCAGACGATTTCGGCCAACCGCTATTTCAATGAAACGGGGACCATTTCGACGGTCGACCAGACCGAAACCACGCAGACCCAAGCCAACGGCTCGATCGTCGATACGCTGACGAGCTACGATTCCAACCACGCGCTGCTTGGCACCATCGTCAAGACGGCCAGCGGGAATGGATTGTCGGTTCAGATGGTCTACAAGAATGGCGCTGGAACGACCGATGATACCCAAAGCGAGACGACAACGTACGACTCCAACGGCGATGGTGGCCGTCTGATCGATTGGGAAGACACGGATGTCGTCAACGCGACGACACTCAAGACGTCGGTGAAGACCCAGATATCCGGAAACGCACAGACCAAGCTGACCACGATGGTACTGACCGGAGCGCTGTCCCAACTGCTCGCGCAAAACGCCACGGTGACGACCAACGACAGCGTTGCGATCGACGATTTCGGCAACACCACCGAGACGGTTGCGGTCACGACCAGCGGTTATCAAGGCATCGGCGATACGCAGACGATCGTCACCTCGGCCAACGGCCTTTCTACCACCTCGACGGTGACACTCGCCGGGCAGAGCGCCGCGCTGATCCAGGAGACCAAGGTCACCGCACTCGACGGCTCGAAGACCGATACGACCACCTACTTCAACTCGTCGACGCCGTCGTTCATCGAACGCCAGGACATCGTCTCGACGAGCTTCGACGGACGGACGATCTCGGAAACGTCCTACCGCGACTATGACGGTAGCCAGTACAACATCGTCACCGATACTTTCGTCAAGAATGCCGATAACACGACGACCGAAACCCGGACAGGTTCCGGATCGTTCGGTTCGATCGGCTTCACCCAGACGATCACCACGAGCACCAACGCCGATGCCAGCAAAACGGTAACGACGATAAACTACGACCCGACGGGATGGCTCACTGTCGGCCAGATCGTTGCCGACGTGTCCGGCAATGGCTTGTCCAAGAGCTTCGTCTACGACACGACGGGCTTGGAGACGCTGGCGAATTTGAACTCGGCGGCGACCGCGATCCTCAATGGCGGCAGCTTGCCATCCTCGCTGCTGTCGACCGACATTGTCGCCTCGGACATCACCACTTTGAATGTCGATGGCTCCAAGACCGAGGCGATGACAACGGCCTACGGCAACAGCTTTGCCAACCTTCGTTCAGAATCGATCAAGACGACCAGTGCCAATGGTCTTACGACCGTGACCAAGGTCGACAACAACGGCAACGGCATCTTCAATCAGGTCGATACCACGACCGTCGGACCGGACGGGTCCAAGACAGAAGTCTCGACCTATTATGGTGACACGACGGCTACTGCAAATACCATCCTCGGTATCAATACGTACTCTGTCAGTGCAAACGGCCTGGTTTCGACCCTGGCGAATTCACAGGGGGTGACGGACACGACGGTTGTCCTGCCGAGCGCCAACGGAAGTTACGAATGGTCGCGCACGGTCGTTGCCAATAGCCCGGAAGCGGTCTCTGGAGTTCGCAGCGGTACCGCATCGCATATTATTGATGCAAACGGCATCGATACCTGGACGGTCAGTGACGGGTATACCCGTACGCGCACGATCACCATCGACGTCGCAACCGAAAAGCAGGATGTCGCGATCGCCAATGAGATCTATCGAACGTTGCTCGGGCGCTCGATGGATAACTCAGAAACCCAGCATCTCATCAACTTCATTGATGCGGGACGATTGGATCGCGTCGGTCTTGCTAATGGTATTCTGCTGACGACAGGTTACCAATCGAACTATGGCGTTCCCGGCCCGACCCCGGGGACCTTCTATTGGTATGGTTTCGACGTCACCGCCGCGTTCCAGAATGCCTTCGGACGTCTTCCGACGGCGTTGGAGATGGGAACGTTCGGCCAGTTCGTCCACGATCAGGCTCCGACACCGAGCGAGTTGGCAAACATGGCGGTTGCCGTTGCCCAATATGCGGCGGACCGAGGCGCGGAAGACAACCGAACGCTAGTCGATGGCAACCAGGATCTCGTCTCGACCGCGCCGCAGTGGATTAACCCGGCGAGCAAGATCGTCTCGCTGACGACGTCGGGCACCTATGCTTACTCGGGGCAGTGGCTCGAAGATGGCAATCTCGCTGCAGGGACAGGCGGCGTTGCCGTGACAGTCAATGGCAATAGCAACGTGGTGCTGGCGCTGAACGGCAGCAATCTTACGCTGAACGGCTATAACAACGCGGTCGACATCCCCGGCGTGACGGCGACGATCAACGCGTTCAATGCGGCGATCACCGTGGAGGATGGCGGCATCGCCACGGTGTCGGGGAACAACAATCAGATCGCCCAGGTCGGTCCGACATCATTGACCCTGACCTCCGGGACCGGTGACCAGATCTTCGTCGGTTCCGGCAGCACGCTGAGCGGCTTTGCCTACACCAGCGCATCTCCGATCACGCAAGCGTCAAACGCGACGATCACGATCGGCCCGAATGTCGGCACCTACACCGATCCGGCGCAGATCATCGGCAATAATGATCTCATCTATGTCGAGACTGGCGCCTATGTCGAGGTCAGCGGAAGCAACGAGATCATTAATGTGCTTGGATCCGGCACGGCGGTCGTCTTTGGCTCGGTGAGCAGCAGCCAGATTGTCGATGGCGGTCTTATCCAAGTTGCGTCGGGCGGAAGCGCCAGCAATACCACGATTTTAAGCGGCGGTGATCTGGCAGTCTTTGGCGGCGCCAGCGTGACAGGCGTTACGCTCCAATCCGGCGGATACTTTGAGATCGGATCCGGCTTCACCGAGAGCAGCTTCGTCGTCCCCGATGGCGGGATTCTCCAGGTCGACTCCGGAGGTACTGTCAGCGGAACGACCGTCTCGAGCGGCGGAATGCTGATCCTTGGCTCTGGCGCGATTGCGAACGGAACGATCTTCACCTCGGGCAGCTATCTGCAGATCTCGGCCGGTTACACCCTCAGCAACTACACCGCCAGTAATGGTGTTACCCTCGATGTCGGATCCGGCGGGACGGTCAATGGCGCAACGGTCACGAGCGGCAATGCAATCACTGTCGCGAACGGTGGCGTCGCAAGCAACGTCAGTGTCAATAATGGCGGCAGCCTGACCCTCTATGGTGCGGTCGACGGAGCGAGTGCCGTCGCGGGAGCCAACGTGACCATTGGCAACGGCGGTGTCCTGAGTCTGTCGGCAGGGCAGAGCTTGCAGGGCGGCGCGGTCCAGAACGGCGGCCTTCTTGCCCTTTATTCCGGCGGCACGGCGAACGGGACGGTCGTATCGAGCGGTGGTGCGATCGAGGTCTTCGGCGGTGCGACCACCAGCAACCTCACCTTGACGTCTGGAGCCGTCTACTACGTCGGCTCTGGAGCCTCGTTGAGCAACACAACCGTTTCTGCCGGGCAAACGCTGGGGGTGACATCGGGCGCATCAATCTCCGGCACGACCGTTTCGAGCGGCGGTGTGCTGGAATTGTTTGGCGGCACCGCGACCAGTGCGACGATCAAGGCTGGCGGCCAACTCCTCATCGAAGCCGGGGCCACTCAAAGCGGCTATATCGTCAGCAGCGGTGTTGTGGAAGGCGCGTTCAGTGGCGCCGTGGTCAGCAATGTCACGGTCAATAGCGGCGGCGAGCTTGACGTCTGGGGCACGGTGAATGGCGCGACTTCGTCAAATGGGACCGTCTTCGTCGGTAGCGGTGGTGTTCTCAATCTGGCGTCGGGCCAGACCGTCAACGGTGGCGCCGTCCTGACCGGTGGGACGCTGGTCGTGTCGAGTGGCGCAACGGCCGGAAATACTCTGGTGAGCAGTGGTGGCCAGTTGACCACGTACGGCACAGTCTCTGGCGCATCGATCGTTAGCGGCGGAAACGCTACGGTCGCCGGTGGTACGTTCACGGTGACCTCGGGCCAGACTGACTGGAATGTGTCGGTCACCAGCGTCGGAAAATTGGTCGTTTCGTCGGGGGCCACGGTCAGCAATACGGTGGTCGATGGCGGGGGGCAGCTGATCGTCGATGGCACCGTCGTCAACGCATCGATTGTGAGCGGGGGCGCCGTTGTCTCGAGTGGCGGATTGCTGGACATAGGCGGATTCTCCGTGAGCGGTGTCACCGTCAGCAACGGAGGCACGCTCCTGGTCGACTCGGGCGGAGTCGGGGCGAACGTCACCGTAAGCAGCGGAGGTACCCTCGGGGTCTACAACGCCGATCTTGCGGGCGCGAACATCCTCAGCGGATCGGTGGCCGTGATTTCCGCCTTCGGCGAGATCGATGTCGGTGCGGGGCAGACGGTCAGCGGCGTCAAGGTTGCCGGTGACGGACTGCTCACGGTGGCTTCCGGGGGAAGCGCTGTCGGGACGGTTGTTTCGAGTGGCGGCACCCTCGAGTTGTTCACGGGCGCCAGTGCGACTGGAACGACGGTCAGTAGCGGAGGAATCGTGGCGGTCGGGGCCGGCGATACGTTGACCGGTTACACCATCGCCAGCGGCACCACGCTGGAAGTGCTCTCGGGCGGCACAACCAACGGGGCGATCGTTTCCAGTGGCGGAACGCTCGAGGTGTTCGGCGGCGGCAACGCCAATTCCGCGGGCTTTACTCCCGGCAGCTACCTGGAGATCGTGGGCGGAGTTACCAGTGGGTACTCGACCAATGCAAATTGCACGCTTGAGGTCGGGTCCGGCGAAACCCTCAACGGTGCGACCATCAACAGCGGCACGGCGCTCGATGTGCTCTACGGCGGGACGTTGACCAACGCCACCGTGAGCAGTGGTGGCACACTGGTCGCGGATGGCGCGGTCTTTGGCGTCAACCAGGTAGCTGGAGGCACTGTGTCCGTTGGAGCCTGGGGCAACCTGAATGTGCTCTCCGGCCAGACGGTGCGCGGCGTTTCCGTCGCCAATGCCGGCGCGATGGTCATCTCCTCGGGCGGTGTCGCCAGTGGGACGACGGTTGCCGCCGGTGGTCAATTGCTGATCAACGGCGTTGCGAGCGGTGCTAACGTTGCGGCGGGCGGCTCTGTCGTGGTGTCCAGCGGTGGCACGCTCAACGTTCTGTCCGGGCAAACCGATCAGGGCGTGCTGGTCGTCGCGGGCGGCACGATGGTGGTGTCGTCTGGCGGCACGGCGATCAATGCGGCAGTCAGCAGCGGTGGTGTTGCGACGGTGTCCGCAGGGGGCACCGACAGCGGGACCTCCGTCTATGCTGGTGGCGCGGAGATCATCCGCTCCGGAGGCAAGGCTACCAGCACGACAGTCGGCAACAGCGGCACTGAGACAGTCTCGTCTGGGGGAACTGCGAGTGGCGGGACAGTCACCAGCGGAGGGCAGGCTTATGTTCTGTCCGGTGGCTCCGTGGTCGGCGACTCGGTCCTCTTAGGCGGTACCCTGACCGTATCGTCTGGTGGCGTGGCGAGTGGAACGCAGCTGTTGGGCAACCAGGTGGTGATTGGCGTAGCCAGCGGCACCGTCGTATTGGGCGGCCCGCACAACGGAGAGTACGTTGAATCGGGCGGCACGGCGATCAACGCGATCGTCAGCAGTGGCGGCACCGAAGCGGTCTACTCTGGTTTGGCCAGCGGCACGACGGTGTACGCGGGCGGTGTTGAATTTGAGCTAGCGGGCGGAACAGTCAGTGCGACGCAGCTGAAGGGCGGCACCAACCAGGTCTCTGGAACTGCCAATTCCACTATCGTTTCGAGCGGCGGTCTCGAGATGGTTTTATCCGGCGGCATCGCAAATGCTGCGACCGTATTGAGCGGCGGAATTGAACGGATCCTGATATCCGGCACCGCGAAGAATACGACGATATCGAGCGGCGGCGCAGAGGTGGTGTCATCAGGCGGTGTCGCGAGCGGCACGATCGTGAGCAGCGGCGGTAGCGTGACGGTGTCCGCCGGCGGCATCGATAGCGGGACCAAGGTCTATGCTGGCGGTTCGGAGATCGTAAGCTCCGGCGGCACGGCGACGAGCACCACGGTTGCTGGGACACAATCCGTCAAATCTGGAGGCACCACACTCGGGGCGGTCGTTTCGAGTGGCGGCAGCCAGATCGTCCTTTCGGGCGGCTCTGCGAGCGGCACAATCGTCAGCAGCGGAGGTACTGAAACGATCTCGGCTGGCGGTATCGCTTCCTCGACTTACGTCAGCGCCGGCGGTCTCCTCTATGTCAGTTCTGGCGGCGTTGCGAGTGGCGCGACCGTTGGCGCCGGGACCCTCGAAGTCGCCAGCGGGGGTTCAGTCGGAGCCTCCGTGGGCTTCACGGTCAGCGCCGGCGGAACCTTGACGCTCGATTCATCGCAGGCCTTCACCGGCAGCATTTCCGGGTTTGGGCAACCGGAGCATATCGACCTTGTCGATATCGCCTACAACTCGAGCACAACGTTGTCCTTTGCGGAGGCCGCCAGCAACACCAGCGGCACCTTGACGGTCAGTGATGGCGTTCACACCGCGCACGTTACGTTGCTCGGCCAATATGTGACGGCGCAGTTCACGTCGGCGACTGATGGTCATGGCGGCACGTTGATCGGCGATCCCCCGATCCACCAGGCCGCGACGGTTGCCAAAGAGTCGTCGGGCTTCGAGATCGACCGAACGTCCTCCGAGTCCGAGGCGCTGACACCGATCGAGAAGTTTCTGCGCTCGGCTCAGTCAGACATCGCCATTCCAGGTCCCGGTGGACGATCCTTCCTCTCGGAATGGTTCGACTTCGCCACGTCGCATCAACCGCCGGGAGGCGCGAGCAATTCCGGCGTCCAGCTCGAAACTGATCTGTCGAGACTGATCAGTGCGATTGCAGGGTATGAGGGCGCGGGGGCCGGACCGGATCCCGCAGCGCTATCCCAAACGTCACAGTCTGACACCACCGTTCAGAGGCAGCTTGCTGCTGCATGGCATGGCTGAGAAGCACCGAAGTGGCGCCGAGGTGAGATCTCCTCGGCGCCGATACGTCGACATAGTATGTGAGGCCTGACGTGAACCTGGTACTCGATCTCAAACAGTTGCAAGCGGACGAAGAACTTCCAACCGCAGTCCCCGAACCTGAGAAGTCGCAGGCCTCTTCGTCGCAACCTGCAAGCGCGCCATCGACCCGTCCCTATCCGGTTCCCGCGGAAACGCCCACCCAGCAGGGCCCGGTGGGGATTCTGTACGACTTCAATGATGGCTGTCGTGTCCTTCTCCCTGAAGCCGAACATCCCTGGCGGGTACGCCTGAGCGATCTGGATACAGGGAATATCTTGTTCGAGACGGATCTGAAAGCCGGACGGATCAACAGCACCAAGCGCTACTTTGTGCGCGCGCGCATCGAGGTCTGGGCCGATGGAAAGGAAGTCCTGAGGCACCATTATTCAGCCGAAAACCGCGATGTGATGGTGCAGTTTCCGGTCGGGACGCTCGGCGACTCGCTCGGTTGGTTTCCTTACGCGGTCAAGTTTAAGGACAAGCACGCCTGCAAGCTGACCTGCGCTATCGGCGAAAAGCTGATTCCACTGCTGGCACCAGCCTACCCGGACATCACTTTTGTGCCCCACGAAGAGGTCGAACCGAACCGCTACTATGCCACTTATTCGATGGGCCTGTTTTTCGACGACACGGATGGCGTGCGGCAGCCGTGCGATTTCCGTCATGTCGGCCTGCATCGCACCGCGGGCTATATCCTCGGCGTCGATCCAACGGAGGTACCTCCGAGTCTCGCATTGGCGGATGCGGGCAGGCCGATCGCCGACCGTTACGTCTGCATCGCCGCGCAGAGCACCACGCAGTGCAAATATTGGAATAACCCGCACGGTTGGCGCGAGATCGTCGCCTTCCTGAAGGAGGCTGGTTATCGCGTCATTTGCATCGACCAGAAGCCGACACACGGGCATGGGCTCCTCTGGAATCACATCCCCTACGGCGCCGAAGATCAGACCGGTGACCGACCTCTGGCGGATCGCGCGCGATGGCTGGCACATGCCGACTTCTTCATCGGACTGTCGAGCGGCCTGTCGTGGCTCGCCTGGGCCGCGGGCGTGCCCGTGGTGCTGATCTCGGGTTTCACGCATCCGACCAACGAATTCGATACGCCTTATCGGGTGATCAACTACCACGCCTGCAACTCTTGCTGGAACGATGTCCGGGTGCGGTTCGATCACAAGGATTTCCTGTGGTGCCCGCGCCATAAGGATACCTCCCGGCAATTCGAATGCACCCGGCTGATCACGGCTGACCAGGTAAAGGCCGCAATCGCCCGAATTCCGGCGTTTCGGCGCGACGGTCGCTCCTGAAGTACCTGGCATGACGTCCGACGAGAGTGGCGTGTGAAAAAGTGGATCCAGCGCAAAATCGCCTTCGTTCTGGCGGCATCGGATCATGGTCCGATGATCGTCAACCGGTTCGACTATCAAACGGTTCCCGATGGCGGCAGTTTCGGTGTCGGCTTTGATCTCCTCGAAACATCGTCGTTTTCGTGCAACGAAGTCAACCTCGCACTTTCGATGCTTGAGCTGCGCCGCCGCTATTTCGGTGATGGAGTGGTGGCGATCGATTGTGGCGCGAATATCGGCGTGCATACCATAGAATGGGCGCGAGCCATGACGGGCTGGGGCGAGGTCATTGCCATTGAGGCCCAAGAGCGCGTCTTCTACGCATTGGCCGGTAACATAGCCCTGAACAACTGCTTTAACGCGCGCGCGATGCTGGCGGCAGTCGGAGACAAAAGCGGATCAATAAGGGTGCCGGTGCTGGACCACACCCGTCCGGCGAGCTTTGGTAGCCTGGAACTCGATCGAAAAGACACCACGGAATTCGTCGGCCAGCCTGTCGACTATTCGGAGCACGCAACTCAGGAGCTGTCCTGCCTGACCTTGGATTCCCTTCGGTTGAAGCGTGTCGATCTAATCAAGATCGATATCGAAGGCATGGAAAAAGAAGCGCTTACAGGCGCCGACAGTATCCTACGCCAGTGCAAGCCGATCGTGGTTGCCGAATTCATCAAATCGGATAAAGGCGCTCTAAAGTCTCTTCTCGAATGCTTCGATTATAAGGTATTCGAATTGCGCATGGATCTGGTTGCGATCCATCGTGAGGATAGGGCCTTGAACCATGTCCATCAGTGAGACTCGCAGCCAAAGAGCGAAGTTCAAAACGGTCTCAAACGGGTGCTTATCGAAGAGTATCGCCTGGCTTTGAGGGATCGACCCTAAGGCCCTGCTTACGGATGCGGTCTCGGAGTGTCGCCGCGCGCAGATTTGAAGGATCGATGGCGAGCGCGCCATCGAGGGCAGCGAGCGCCTCCTGAGGATGGCCGGTCGTTTCCAAAACCGTCGCTCGACCGATAAGACCCCGCGGGTCACGCGGCACACGCCTGCTATATTCGTCGAAGTCACGGAGGGCAGCGTCATTGTTCTTCTGAGCCTGTTCCAGTTCACCGCGGCCCATAAGGGGGTCGGGGTTATTGGGATCGACCCGCAGGGCCTCGTCTAGCTCGATTTGTGCTTTTTGGTAGTCTCCTAGCTTGAAATAGGCGATGCCCCGGAGATGGTGCGCGGGGCCTGATGCCATCGGTGGAAACTGCTCGACCGCCTTGTTCAGATCCTGAAGAGCAGCATCGAATTTGCTCTGTCCGATGTAAATGAAAGCGCGATTAGTAAGCGCGTAGGGGACATTAGGCATGAGCTTCAAAGCAGCCTCAACATCTTCGAGAGCTCGGGCCGGATCTTTCACGCGCCGCAGAAATCCGCGCTGATTATAGGCTGAAGAGCGTTGTGGATTGCCGATCTCTCCGCTGTCGATAAGGCGCGAGCATGCTTCGACGATCGGATTGATGTCGGGCGCCCGGGTGAAACATGCAGCGACATCGTTGTGAAGCTTTTCCGGCCAATTGGCGAGAATCGGCGAATTTCGGGTAGGTATGGGAGTCGCGAGCACAATCGGCTTCGCCCAGTTGCCTTGTAGTGCCGTCGACTCGCCCCAGGTGGGCTTGTCCAAATAGATCCAGCCGGATATCAGCAAGGTCAGCGCCGCGGGCCAGATGATCCACCAGATCCTATACCAACGATCAGCAATCCAGAACGCGCTATGGACAGCAGCGATGCGAGAGACCCAAGTCATAGATCAGCGATCCCGGATCGCCGCTTCGATATCGGACAGCTCGAATTCGGCCAGATTGGCGCCGGGATCGCTCGAGGTCCGAAGTGCATGCGCCTCGCGAGCCTTCTCTAGCAAGGTCCGCATCGATCGTGCATTACCCCATTGCGGATCGCGACGCTGTGACTCGATCCACGGCGACAGCATTCTTTCGAAGCCGAGCGGCAGCAGATATTGCTGCTCGGTCGCCATAGTGCGGAATATCTCGCAGAGTTCGTGGGATTCGTAGGCTGGGAAGTCGATCGTCTTGGTAAACCGGCTCGCAAGTCCAGGATTGCTGCCGATGAAGCGGTGCATTTCCGCGGGATAGCCAGCGACGATGACGACCAGCCGGTCGCGATGGTCTTCCATATATTTCAGCAGGGCTTCGATCGCCTCCCGTCCGAAATCGCCTCGCATGTCGGCGCCCGCCAGGCTATAGGCCTCGTCAATGAAGAGAATGCCGTCGAGCGCGGTGCGGCAGACATCGAGCGTTTTCGGCGCTGTCTGACCCACATAGGAGGCGACCAGTGTGCTCCTGTCCGCCTCGATGAGATGGCCTTTACGCAGTACGCCGAGCGAGCGGTAGACGTCGCCGATCGCGCGTGCCACCACGGTCTTGCCGACGCCCGGCGGGCCGGTGAACACCATGTGCCGGCTGGTGGCGAAGACCGGCAGGCCCTGTTCACGCCGCCGGCGTTCGACCTCGAGACTCGCCAGGAGCTTGTTGATCTCGGATTTGACGTTGCCGAGTCCGACCATGACTGCCAGATCGTCCAGGGCATCGTCCGCTGTGCGCGACACCAGCTTGCTTTCGCCGGTTGTGGGATTGACGACGAGCCGGCGACCATAGGTGTAGCCGCTGCCGACGGGGACCAAGCCCGCGGAAACCGGATCTGCGCCGATCCGGGCGGCCGTGTAGCCGATGCCGCTGGCGGCCAGCAGTGTCACGGTGAGTCCAAGAAATCGCAGTGGTGTCATTGCGGCGAAGAAGCCGCCGATCCAGCTCAGAACGCCGAGCTGCGGACTGAACAGCATAGCGCTGATGACGGCCGACGCGACGCCGATCAGGATGAAGGTGAGGATGAAACGCGGCGTCAGAAAGGTCTGCATTTTTGAAGACTCATGTTTTGCAGGCCGGCCGCCGGTGCCAGATCACCTTGACGGCCGAGGTTCCGTTGACGGGCTCCATTCGCGCGGCTGGCGTGAGCGAGACCATCAGGCCCTTCGCCTCGCCGTCGGCCGAGAGCAGGTCGATGCCGCCGGTCTCCGGCTGCGGGTTCGGGATGGCAATTCGTTGCGGCTGGTCGGTGACGTGAAACGGGGGCGAGCGATATTTGCTGGTGCGGAAGATCACGTCACCGCCCGCAGGGTTTCCGGGCGTAGCGGCGGTGATGAAGCCCATCGGGAAGCGGCATTCGCGAGAGTCGGCCTGCGCGGTTTGTTGCGCCATCGGGGTCAGCGTGCCGATGGCGTCAGGAATATCCTGGGGCGAGACCTCAGTAATCACTGGGACGGAAGGATCGTTGCGCGAGGTCTGTGAGGAGAAAAACCATCCGCTGGCACCTCCAACGGCTATCGCCCCCAGCAGAAGTGACCCCACAACCAAGAGAGATTTCTCGCTCGACCGGGCAGGGGCGATTTGGCCATCACGGAAATCAGGACGCTGAATTCCGTCCCCTCTGTTCTGCATTGTCAATTACGCAAAAGCTCGTCCAATGTACCAATCGATACGACTTTTAGACTACGTCGCGGATGGTTGCAAGTTGATCACGAAGCGCGTTTAGATGAAGCTATCCCGTTCCGCAGCCGTCGCGGCGGCGTGTCTATAACGAAAAGTTGAGCCTAATACCAAATGAATGTGCCCGACGGATGAAAGCAGGAATTTCGGTGGATGAACGTACGTCGGAGAGATGCGAATGAACGAGCAACCGACGACTTCTTGCACTGCCGCTTAAACAACGCGCCGGAAACGCAACCGGAGCATGACCTCCATACTCACCTCGAAGGACTATCCGGCTTTCCAGCCGGGTCAGCCCCGCTCGCTTCTGACCTAAGCCGGTCACGCTCCGACACCGCATCCTTGTCGTTAGGCGCCAACGAGACTGCGCGCTCGAACGCTGCTAATGCCTCACGAGGCTTGCCCATCGCTTCAAGCACTGCACCACTTGAAATCAAGCCCCCGACGTCTTTAGGAGCAAGCTTGCTAGCCTCATCGAAGTCATGCAAGGCCGCCTCATAGTTCTCCAAACTCTGCCAAACTTCGCCGCGCGCCAGATAATAATCGGCTTTACCTGGATCAAGCTTGATCGCTTCATTCAAATCGGTCAGCGCTTGTGGATATTTCTTGATTCTTAGATAGGCGTAGCCGCGGTAGTAGCGCGCCGTCGCCATCGTAGGCGACAAATCGATGGCCCTGCTTAAATCTTGAAGCGCCGCCTCATAGTTGCGGCTCGTCATAAGAATCCAGGCGCGGCCGGTGAGCGCGTCAGCGGAGTCGGGCTGAGCTTTCAAGGCGTTGTCGTAGTCAGCAATTGCGCGGTCAGGATCTTTTTCGCGTTGGAGAAATCCACGTTGCCTAAAGGCGGCCGCCAGTTGCTGGCCTCTGACCTGCGGGGTGTTGATCAGCGCCGAGCACGACGTCACCGACTGAGAGACCTCAAGGGTCTTAGAAAGGCATCGGTTCAGTTGATTCTGCGCCCAATTTGGGTCGTTGCCATTCCTCACCGCTGCGCCAGTAACAAACGGTTTGCTCAGTGCGATGCCGGGCATCGTCTCCCGCATAGGCTTATCGACGCAGATCCAACCCGCGACCATGAGGGCCGTTGCGGTGGGCCAGACATACCACCACCACCTGTAACAAGGGTCGGAATTCCAAAGCCCACCGTGCATGGCAGCAGTTCGAGCGATCCATCGCATCTCAGTTTCCCGGGCCGCATTCAGGGACAAAGTGGATAACTCGGTTTGCAGCACTTGGTCACAGCCCCATGTTGCATACGGTCTTCAGCTCTCAGGTATCGGCGGCTGGAGCGGGACCAGCGAATATTCGCGCGTCCTTAAGATTGCACGCGCGCGCACACCAGCGAGCAAATCTATAGGCCATCCGATAGTTGACCCCGTAGGGCAATTTTCTATGACTTTGGGGCAAGACCACGGATGAGCGACCCTTGATAGTTCGGCCGGCGGTCTTTGTAGAAATTATACAGCTTTTTCAACGACATAAAAATTCGTAGGTTTGCTCTGATTGGCGCCTTTTCATAATACTTCGATTGTACCTCAAGACCGCATACTGCCTTTCCTCGGTGCGCCTGTCTTGCGATCTCAGCGCCTGTGCTCAGACCGACAACTCTCGAATACCCTGCCGAAACTGACAGGTCACCATTGCGGCAAGCTTTGGCTCTGTAACTTAAGCGCGATCGCCGGTGAGTCGGGCTAGCCAGAACCTCCTGCGTGAACGCGAATGCAAGAAGTCGTCAGCAGCAGGCGACGGCACGCAAAGCAGGGCATCAGAACGATGTGGCATCGACTTTTCATTTTGTGCGTAATCGCAGTTCAGCTTGGCGGCTGCGCGAACTGGTCAAAGGGGCCGCCGTCCTGTGATGGACTGGCTCGCCGCCCACTCAATCGTTCACTTTGGGATTGGGAGAACGGCACGCCGCTGGCAGCGCCGGAAGCGCCAATTCCGCCGTCGGCACCAGCACCCATCATCCGCAAGGGCGAGATCGGGCCGTCAGCGCCATCCAGCCATACCGCCAATTCGAGCTCTCGGTTGGACATTGCAGCCTCTTACCGCGCCTGCGGCAAGGAGGCGTGAGATGGTCCGGCACGATGATCTGAAGACCTATTTCGACAACGCGCGCCGGTGGGAACAGGATCTGTTGCTGTCGGCCCATCGTTCGCGCCGAACGGCATGGGTGATCGCCGCGGGTGCCTGCGTATTGGCAGCCGCCTCGGTCGGTGCGGTCGCAGCACTTGCGCCACTCAAAACAGTCGAGCCGTTCGTCATCCGGGTCGATAATGCCACCGGCATTGTTGATACGGTCTCCGCGCTCAAATCGACGCCGGCGCGCTACGATGAGGCCGTGACCAAATATTTTCTCGGCCGCTATGTGCGTGCGCGCGAGGGCTACAGCTATCCGGAGGCGGAAACCAACTTTCGAACCATTTCCTTGCTGTCCGGGGCGGGCGAGCAAGCCCGCTTCGCGGCGTGGTACCGCGGCTCCAATCCCGAAAGCCCGCAGGTCGTTCAAGGCCGTTTCGGGGTCGCCACCGTACGCATCAAGGCGATCTCGCTCCTGGCCGACAATGTCGCATCCGTGCGGTTCATGAAGGAGAGCCGCAAGGGCGAGGAAACCCGCATCACCCATTGGGTCTCGACCCTGACGTTCTCCTACGCCAGCGCGCCAATGTCCTCCGCCGACCGTCTTATCAACCCCCTCGGCTTCCTGGTTTCGGAATATCGCGCCGATCCGGAGGTCGTGCCATGAAACGTTTCGTCCTCTCGATGACGGTTGCCCTGGGATTCGCGGGGCCGGTGCTGGCACTTCAGCAGCCCGCACCTGGTCAACGCGACGCTCGCGTCCGCACGGTCACGTACGATCCGGCCAACGTGGTGCGGGTCAACGGTGTCATCCGGGCTTCAACCCAGATTTTGTTTGCTGATGACGAGGAGGTCGCGCATGTCGCAATCGGCGACTCCGTCGCATGGGAGGTTGCCCCGGCAGGCTCGATCCTGTTCCTCAAGCCGCGCGAAAAGCATCCGCCGACCAATTTGCAGGTTGTGACCACCCGTCCCGACGGCCGCAAGCGCTCCTATCAGTTCGAATTGTCGATCGCCGAGACCACGCTGGCGGACAGTTATTTTGTTGTCCGCTTCGCCTATCCAGGTGACGAGATAGAGCGCCGACGCATGGAAGCCGCCGCGCGGGGCGCCGAGCGGGAAGGCGCGCTGATCGACCAGACCTTCGACCTGCATCATGCCTATGGCGCGCGCAACTGGCGGTTTTCAGCGCAGGGCTCGATCGATCTTGAGCCCGAAGCCGTATTCGACGACGGCAAGGAGACCACCTTCCGCTTCGCGGGCAACCGCGAAATCCCGGCAATCTACCTGATCAACTCCGACGGCTCGGAAAGCCTGGTGCCCAAGGATGTCCGAGGCGAACTCGTGGTCGTTCATGCCACAGCACGAGAGTTTCGTCTGCGCAAAGGAGGCAACGTGCTCTGCATTTTCAACGAGGCGTTCGACGCGGTGGGAATCAACCCAGGCACCAATACCACCAGCCCCTCGATTGAGCGGCGGTCGAAGAAATCACTTCCAACCGTGAAGTCACGATAGGCGGGCGCGACATGACCGAGCATCACGATGAGACGATTGCCGGCGACCGCGGCATTACCCCCGTGGGAGGCGGGGACAATGGTCGAGCGGCGATGCTCAAGCGCGGCTTCGGCGCGCTGGCGCTGACCGCCTTTGCCTTTCTAATCATCTGGAGCACCTGGAAAAGCGATAAGCCAGTGAGCGATTCCGCCCGCAAGCTCGTGATCCGGCCGGCGGCGGCGTTCGAGCCCGCCCCGGAACCGCCGTCGGCACCGATCACCACGGCCTCGATTGGAGCGGCGCCAGCAGTCAAGCCAGCGGCACCCGTGCCCGCTTCCGACCAGCTTCTGGAGAGTGCCCGGCGCGCCCCAGTGCTGGCTTATAACCGGCCGATTTCTGCAGGCCGTCCGGCCCACGACAGCGTGACCGGAAGCGTCCTCAACGATCCCTACGGGTTTGGACAGGGGGAACCGCGCAATGAGCTTGCCGACAAGTTGAAACCCACGCCGATCGAGGGCGTGCGCGCGGCGCGGCTTCCCAACCGCAATCTGCTGGTTACCCAGGGCACCTCGATCCCGTGCGTGCTGGAAACCGCGATGTCCTCGGACGTGGCCGGCTTCGTCTCCTGCGTCGTCATACGCGACGTGATGTCGGACTCCGGCAACGTGGTCTTGATGGAAAAGGGCACGCAAGTGGTTGGCGAGTACCGCGGTAATGTGCGGCGCGGTTCAAAACGCCTGTTCGTGCTGTGGACCCGCGCCAAGACGCCGACTGGCGTGATTGCAGCATTGTCCTCGCCGGCCACTGATGCGCTGGGCCGCGCCGGCTTCGACGGTGATATCGACAAACACTTCTTTGAGCGCTTCGGCTCGGCGCTCCTGCTGTCGATCGTCAGCGATGCCTCCTCGATCGGGCGCCAGCAGCTGCAGGACAGCTCTATCCAGATCAACAACAGCACGGGTGCCACGAACACCGCCGCCGCCATCGCTGTTGAGCAGTCGATCAACATCCCGCCGACGCTGAACAAGAACCAGGGCGAGCTCGTCAATATCTTTGTCGCGCGCGACGTCGATTTCTCCTCGGTCTACCAACTTCGGCGAATTGAGACCCGGACCCAGATTCTCGACCGCACCATCCCTGGAACCATCGTGGCCCCGGCTGGGGTGACGAAATGAGCGCGGGTGCATCGAGCGAACGCGACGGTGGCCGCCTGGTCCTAGAGCGCTATCTGGAGCCGCTGGCACCATATCTTGCGGACAAGACCCTGACCGAGATCGTCGTCAACCGCCCGGGCGAGATCTTCGTGGAAGGGCCGGGCGGTTGGACCCGGCATGAGGCGCCGGCTTTGACGCATGCCTACCTCTCGCATCTGGCAACTGCCGCCGCCGGTCACACCCGCCAGGACATCGGTCCGGAGCATCCGGTCGTCTCGACCAGCTTGATCGGCGAGGAGCGGTGTCAGATCGTGGTCCCGCCGGCTGTGCCGGCCGGGACGATCAGTCTGACGATCCGCAAGCCCTCGACCTTGACCATGACGCTTGACGCCTTCGAGCAAGCAAAGCTGTTCGATGAGATCCGTGTCACCGGTAATGAGCTCCGCCCTGACGAGCATCGCTTGCTTGCCTTGAAAGAAGCCGGCGCTTGGCGCGAGTTTCTCGAGCTTGCGGTACGGACCCGCCGCAACATTCTCATTTCTGGAGCGACCGGTTCCGGCAAGACCACTCTGTCCAAGGCCTTGATCGCGGCAATTCCAGCGCAGGAGCGGCTTATCACCATTGAGGACACCGCCGAGCTTGTCATCCCGCACCAGAATTGTGTGCGGCTGCTCTATGCCAAGGACGGGCAGGGCGTCGCCAAAATTGGGCCGCGCGAACTGCTTGAGTCCTGCCTGCGGATGCGGCCGGATCGCATCCTGCTGCAGGAACTGCGGGATGGGACGGCGTTCTTCTATCTGAGGAACGTGAACTCGGGCCATCCGGGGTCGATCACGACGGTCCATGCCGACAGCTCCCGGCTGGCCTTCGAGCAACTCACCTTGTTGGTGAAGGAAAGCGCGGAAGGCCGTGACCTTCACCGCGACGATATCCGTTCGCTTCTGCTGCTTCTGGTCGACGTCGTCGTCCAGATGCAGAAGCGAGATGGCCGCTACCGCATCTCGGAAATCTATTATGACCCCGTTCGCAAACGCGACCACGCCCACTAGGCTCGCGCTTGGTACTGCGCTTGCGCTCGGCGCCATTGGGCTGTTTCTGCTGGTCGCCTCGAATGTTCTGCTGCTCGGGCTCAGGCATCACGACGGAGGCATCCATTGGTCCGAGATCGCCACGGGCTGGCCCCGATACGGCACTGACCCACGCTTTGACCGCTGGCTGACGCTTTCAACGCTGGCCGGGGTGATCGTGGTCTTTGGCCTGCTCGGCGCCATTTTACGGCACCGGCCTCTCCCCCTTCACGGCAGCGCCCGTTTCGCTTCCGAGCGCGAGATCAAGGCCGCCGGCCTTCGATCCAAGGAAGGCGTGCTGCTCGGCCGCAAAGACGGCGCACTGCTCTGTTTTGGCGGATCGGAACACGTCCTGGTCTACGCCCCAACCCGCGCCGGCAAAGGTGTCGGCTATGTCATTCCGAACCTGCTCAATTGGCCGGATTCAGTTGTCGTGCTGGATGTGAAGAAGGAGAACTGGGATCGCTCGGCGGGCTTTCGTGCAGCGCATGGGCAGGAGGTCCATCTGTTCGACCCTCTCGAGGAGAGCGGCCGCACGGCACGCTATAATCCGCTAGGTTATGTGCGCAGCGATCCCGCCGATCTCTATGACGATCTGCAGCGGATCGCGGTGATGTTGTTTCCGGCCGAAAGCCGCGGTGATCCGTTCTGGTTTGAGGCGGCACGTTCGGCCTTTGTGGCCATTGGTGGTTACGTCGCGGAAACGCCTGGCTTGCCCTTGACGATCGGCGAGATCCTGCACCAGCTGTCGGCGGCCAGCGACCTCAAGTCCCATTTTGAGAAAATCATCGCCGCTCGCAAGTCCGGCCCTTCGCCGCTGTCGCGGCATTGCATCACGGCGTTGAACGACTTCCTCGCGGCTTCCGAAAACACCATGAACTCGGTGCGCAAGACCGTTACCGCGAGGCTCGGTCTCTGGCTCAACCCGCGCATCGATGCGGCGACATCGACTAATGATTTTGATTTGCGGCAGCTACGGCAACGGCCGATGTCGATCTATCTTGGGGTCACGCCTGACAATCTCGACCGCATGGCGCCGCTGCTTAATCTATTTTTTCAGCAGGTGGTCGATCTCAATACCCGCGAACTGCCGGAGCAGAATTCCAAGCTCAATCGCAAGGTGCTGTTGCTGCTGGACGAGTTTCCAGCGCTGGGCAATGTCAATGTGCTTGCGAAATCGGTGGCATTTATTGCCGGATACGGCATCCGCCTCCTCACTGTGGTGCAGAGTCCGGCGCAGCTGCGCGCGATCTACGGAATCGATGCCGCACGCAATTTCATGACCAACCACGCCGTCGAGGTCGTTTTTGCGCCGAAGGAACAGGATGTGGCCAATGAGCTGTCGGAGCGCATTGGCTACGACACCGTGAAGGCGCGCAGCCGCAGCGGACCAAAAGGGCTTGCGACGCGCTCGACCAGCGAGACGATCTCCGAGCATCGTCGCGCCCTGATGTTGCCACAGGAATTGAAACTCTTGCCTAGGTCCAAGGCCTTCATCCTAGCCTCGGGGCTGCCGCCCGTCATCGCCGACAAGATCGTGTATTACGAAGACAAGGCTTTCCTGCGGCGTCTGCTCCCGCCGCCTGTTTCGGAGATGCCCAAAGGCCGCTCGAATGCGCTGATTGAGGCAGAGATCAAAGAGCTTCGGTCCGAAGTCGCTGAGCTCCGCATGCTATTTCGGTCGCGACCGATGACCGACGAGGAGGTCGCCGATCCCTCGACGATCCCTGCCGGCGCAAGTTTCGACTTCGGCGACGTCGACGTAGACCTAGAAGGGCTCTCTGAGGAAGAGTTAAAGGCCTGGACCCTGAACTACATCGACGCGCAGGCCATTCCACCAGCGCGACGGTCCAGCCGCAAGCAGAGCGGGCAGCAGCATGCACGACAGGAATAACGACCGCGAGGACTTCAGCCTTGAGCGGCAGGATCGCACTGGGAGCGATCCGGGTAAGGATAGACCGGTCGACCATCCCGAAACGAAGTCGGCGCCCGTCGACAAGTCAGCCTCCGCGACCCTCGATCACGATGCGCTTCCCGAGCGTATCCGCCGCAAATATTACGTGGTGACCAATGAGGCCGGAAAAGATGGGCCCGACGGCGAGGCGCGGCTCTACGCTGACGAACGCGGCGAATATCTCGCCTTCAAGATCACCGAAGATCGTCTGATCACACGGCTTGCCGCAGCGGAAGTGATCCGCGACATGGTCAGCGTGGCGCAACATCGGCAGTGGGAGGCAATTCACGTCCGCGGCTCTGTAGAGTTTCGACGCGAGGCCTGGCTTGAAGCCGGCGCGCGCGGTATCGAAGTTCAGGGCTATCAGCCAACCGAACTCGATCGGCAGGCACTTGCCGATCGGCAAGAAGTCTGGAACCGAACGCGTCCTCGCGCGCGCCAAGAGGAGGTTCGTTCAGCTTCTGACAGGGATGAGCCCACGGCAAGACTTGACTACGATGAAGGCGTTTCGGGACGTGTGATCGAGCTCGGCCGGGCACCCTACGGCAATCGGAACAATGCCGAGACGTCGACCTACGTGGCCATCGAGCTCGACAACGGCCAGCGGCATAAGGTGTGGGGCGTAGGTCTGGAAAAGGCGATTGCCGACAGCAAGGCAGGGCCTGGCGACCGAATCCAAGTGCGTCGGGAGGGCGTAGAGCGCGTCCTCAAAACTATCAAGGTCATAGATCCAGCAACCGGAAGTGCACGAACCGAGCGACGTCAGGTGCCGCGCAACCGCTGGCGGGTAACCGCGGAGACATTTCGCTCAGCCGATCGGCAGACGGCGGCAAGTGATGCAGAGTTGGTGGCGGCCCAATCGCAAATGGTGGTTATTGAGAAGGTTTTGGAACGCTTACTTCCGCAGGATGAACGCGCGCGACAGAGCATCATGGAATCAGTCAAGGACCGCATTGTGGGCCACCTCGAGCGCGGACAGACGTTTGCGCGCGCGACAGTTCTGGACCCGACTCATGAGCGCCATAGACCGGGGCTCTCGAAAGACGGACCGCGTCATGGTGAACGGGCAAGAACCCAGACGCGAGAGCGCTAGGGATTGCGCTCGGCCGATTCCCGATTGCGCGGCGACGACACCAAGCGGCCCATCAGCGCCCGGGGCCCCGGCACTTGGCACAAAACGAAGATTCTGCATGTCCTTGGCGGCTCGCGACGAGCCTCGCGTTGAATAACAACTCGAGTTATCGCGTGGCCAACGACGGCGCCCTGCCACTCACCTCCACGTACCCTTTCTCTAGTTTTGGATTTGCGCGCACTCACGAACACTCGAACTGGTTGCCACAAGGGGCGAGCGGCGTGACGAGAGGACACGGAATTTATATCCACATCAGATGATGGCGCGCTTCTCTCACCAGCTGAGGAACAATGGGCCGCAGTGGAGCAGTCTTCCGAGCTGGTCCCGTTGGTCGCTCGATCAGAAGGTCCACTGATGGTGGACTCGCTCCCCTGTGCAGTTGGGCGACGCGACCCTCGAGTTGCTTGTCCGTAGCCGTGAGCCGATGGTTTAATCGCAGATAACTCACCAAGTTGGGCTACGAAATGTTTCGGTCCACCGAAAAGGGGCTTGGAGGTCGCGCAATAGCGTCCATTGACGCGCGCCGACACGAGTTTGAACGCGGCGGCGATCGCGCATAAGACCGAGAAACGCGTCGACGTTTTCCGGCGAGATTTGGTATTCGATCTTGATCATGATCGGACCGCTCCGTGGTTGCAGATCGAGAGCGACTTCGGGAGATTCGGCGGCGGACACGCTGGGCGGCAGCATCGACAGCCAGCTTCGTTACGGCGCACTGGGAGCGCTGCGGCTCGATCCGCTGGTGGTGCTCTCGATCATCGCGGGTGCAACCAAGCACCTCGGTCTCGGCGCAACCATTTCAACAACCTACGCCCAGCCCTATGTGCTGGCGCGCGCGCTCGCGACGCTTGATCATCTCAGCGGTGGCCGCGCCGCCTGGAACATCGTTACCTCGTTCCAGGAGGCCGAGGCTCGCAATTTCGGCCTGACTGAGCAGCTCTCACGCGAGGGGCGCTACGAACGCGCTGACGAATTTCTCGAGGTCGTGACCAAGCTATGGGATTCGTGGGAGGATGGTGCGCTGGTCCGCGATCGCCAGGCGCCGCTGTTCGCTGATCCTGCGCGGGTGCACCGGATCGACCATTCCGGCAAATGGTTCAATGTGCGCGGGCCCCTCAATGTCAGCCGGCCGCCGCAGGGGCGTCCGGTCTTCATTCAGGCCGGGGCTTCCGATCACGGACGTGACTTCGCCGCGCGATGGGCCGAGATCATCTTCGTGACCCCGGGCCTGATCGACGTCGCCGTCGAATTCCGCAATGACCTGCGCGCTCGCGCGGTGCGTTTCGGTCGCGACCCCGATACGATCAAGGTGCTGCCCGGCATTGTCCCTGTGATCGGCGACACGGAGAAGCAGGCCAAGGCGCTGCACGACCAGCTCCACGAATTATCTCATCCGGAATCCGGTCTCTCGACATTGTCCTATCATCTCGGCGTGGACCTCTCGCGCTTCCCGCAGGATCAGGTCCTGCCCGAGAATCTCGACGTGCCCGGTGTCGAAGGTCATTACCGCGAGGTCTCCGAACTGACGCGACGCTCGGGCTTGAGCCTTGCGGAACTGGGACAGCGCTACGGCGCGGGGAGAACCACCAGTGGATTTGCCGGCACGCCCGGTACGGTTGCCGATCGGATGCAGGAGTGGTTCGAGGCCGGCGCCTGTGACGGCTTCATGTTGCAGGTTCCGTACCTTCCAGGCGGGTTGGAGCAGCTGGTCCACGGCCTCGTGCCGGAATTGCAACGTCGCGCCCTGTTCCGGACCGAGTACGACGGTTCGACGTTGCGCGACTCGCTGGCGCTTCCCCGGCCCGCGGGCTGAATAACCCTAAGCGGGCGCCGGAGATTTCCGGCGTGTCTGGAGAAGGCTACTGAACGGCGAGAGCCGGGACGGGCCGATTAACCCGCGTCTCGCCCTTGATATTGTCGACTGTGACGTAGGTATCGTACCAGGTCAGGCGTGGGCGGGCCCCGAAGCGTTCACTGAGTTCGGCAAGTTTGGCCTCGGTGAACCACGCCTCGGCCGCCTGCCGGCTTTCCCAGAGATAAACTCCACCAGTACCGGTGTCTCCGTTCAGGTAATCTTTCCGGATCAGTCCCTTCGTCGCGAGTTCGCGGTATGTGGGGGCGGTGCTCGTTCCTCCCTTGATGGCCTGTTCTTCGGTCCGTTTGGGGAGATCGAACTGCACGATGACGATGCAGGTTGCCATGGCATTTCTCCATTCGACTTCGAAAGGTGGACTATGGATTGTGCGTGACTCATTATTCGACGGAAACGGCCGGCACCAGCAAGGCCGTGATCGACTTGATCTTCTCCATCGCAAAGCGAGAGGTGACGTTCTTCAGCGGGACGGCGTTGATCAGCTTCTTGTAGAACACGTCGTAGCTCTGCATGTCTGGGATCACGACGCGCAGCATGTAGTCGACGTCGCCGGCCATCCGGTATAACTCCATCACCTCGGGCATGGTGCTGACGGCAGCTGCGAAGCGCTTCAGCCAGGCGTCGGAGTGATCGGAGCTTTCCACCGAGACGAACACGGAGAGACCGAGGCCGATCTTGTTCTGGTCGACCAGCGCGACGCGCTTCTGGATCACGCCGTCGGCCTCGAGCCGCTGAATGCGCTTCCAGCACGGCGTGGACGACAGGCCGACGCGGTCGCCGATCTCGGCCACCGATAGTGAGGCGTCCTCCTGAAGCACCGTCAGGATCTTGCGGTCGATCGCATCGAGGCGGCGGCCCGTCTCGGCGAGCTGCAACGCAGCGTCGGTCATGTCGGATTACCTTTGTGTCAGGGGAAGCTCGACGGCCGGCGCTTGGGCAAGACTGTCAGCCGTGGGGCCCGAACAGGAAGATCTCGTAAAGGTCGTCCTGATCGTTGCTCTCACCGCCCGTCTGCGGCCGCAGCGAGCGCCGGAACCATCCGCGCGCCTGCTCGAGCCAGCTGGCGACGCCTGAATGCAGCGAGACGACGTAGCTCATGTTCACTCCGGACAACATTGCGGGGCGAGAACCCGCCAAGGCTATCACGGGCGACGAGACGTTGAACATCGCCAGGCGTTGGCGACGATCAGTTTGGTTGGATCGTGCTGAAGCTGTCATCTGTTCAAGCAGAACATTCCATGGCGCCGTTTCGCAAGGGACGATTTTCGTGTGTTCCACGGAGAGCGGGGGCGTTGGATCAGTCGTTCGCGAGCAGAGCAAGCACGTCGGCGTGCTGCAGACGCGGTGTGGAACCGACGTTCAGCGGTTTGCGGCAGGAGTCGGGCAGCGCGAAAAGCATGGGCATGCCCATGCTGCCGAACGATGCATAGAGCAGGCTCCGGTCGGCGCGCGCATGCAGGTGCGCTCCCGTCATGATGCCGAGCACGAACAGGAACGCGATCAGCAGGACCAGCGGCAGGATCAATGCCTCGTGCGAGCCGATGCGCTCCGTCACCGCTCTCGCCTCGATCGCCCGCTCGGCCGGAGAGCGAAGGCCGGTCCATTCCAGGGTGAAGTCGAACATGCTTGCGCCGTGTCTCACCGTTGCTCTGTGAGCCTCTCACTTCATGTAGTCAGGCAAGGTAAACCCGTCATAGAACCGGTCTGCCTGGATCGCCGTCTTGAACGTCGGGGATTTGTAGCCGGCGACGATGTCCTGGGCCCATTCGGCGTTGGCGTTGGCCTTCTTCACCGCGAGCACGTTGATGTAGGGCGTCGTCATCTTCTCCAACGCAAAGGCGTTGGTCAGCTTCAACCCGCTGAAGATGGCGAAATTGCCCTGGACGGCGGCAAAATCCACATCGTCGAGCGCCCGCGGCGCCTGCGCGGCCTCGAGCGGGACAATCTTGATGCCACCGGGATTCTTGATGACATCGAGCTCGGAGACTTCGACCGGCTTGCTGTCGCGGATCTCGATCAGGCCGAGGTCGCGCAGCACCCACAGCGCGCGCTGCAAATTGACGGGATCGTTCGGCACCGCGACGCTGGAACCAGGCTTGATCGGCGTGCCCAGCGGGTGCTTCTTTGAATAGAGACCCATCGGTGGTGTCGGGACGTGAACGATGCCGACGAGGTCGGTCTTCTGCCGCTCGTTGTAGGAGTCGAGGAAGATCGTATGCTGCATTACATTGGGTCGATCTCGGACTTGAACACCGCGTTGTTGGCTTCAAGGCCGGTCGAGAACTCGACATAGCGGATCTTGTAGCCCTTCTTCTTCAGCTCCGGCTCGACGCCGATCTTGAACTCATCGATATACGGGCCCGGCACGAAGCCGACCCTCAGTTCCGGCTTGGCCGGCTGCTGTGCAAGGGAATTTCCGGCTGCGAACGGGGAAAGAGCCAAAAGGCCGGTGAGGAGAAACGACGCTGTCTTCATGTCTGCTTATTGATCTTCGGTTTGGATGTGAGCGCGGAAACGGTGTCAGGCGATCGCCTTGACCGCGTTGGAGTAGACGCTCGCGGGCCGCGCGAGGCCGTAGTGCTCACGCAGGGTCGTGCCGGTGTAGTCCTCGCGGAACAAGCCGCGCTTGCGCAGGATCGGGACGACCTGCTCGGCGAATGTGTCGAAGCCGCCCGGCAGCCAGGGCGGCATCACGTTGAAGCCGTCGGCCGCGCCGCTCTCGAACCAGCTCTGGATGTTGTCGGCGATCTTTTCCGGCGTTCCGGCAATGACCCAGTGGCCGCGCGCGCCGGCGAGGCGCTGCACCAGCTGACGAATGGTCGGCTTCTCGCGGTCGACGATATCGACCACCAGCTTGAAGCGGCTGGCGACGCCGCGCGCGCTCGCGGTATCAATCAAATGGCGCGGCACGGGACCATCGAGATCGTAGCCGGTGAGATCGACGCCGATCATCTGGCGCAGCTGTGTCAGGGAATATTCCGGCTGGATCAGCTCGTTGAATTCGTCCTGGAGGCGATCGGCCTCAATTTGCGTGCTGCCGATGAACGGACTGATGCCCGGCAGGATCTTGATCTCGTCGGGACCGTGGTCGAAGGCGCGTGCTTGGCGCTTGATATCGGCATAGAACGCCTGGGCCGACTCCAGCGTCTGGTGAGCCGTGAAGATCGCCTCGGCAAACTGCGCGGCAAACGCGCGGCCGTCATCGGACGATCCGGCCTGCACGTAAACTGGACGTCCCTGAGGCGTCCGCGAGATGTTCAGGGGTCCACGAACGCGAAAGTGCTTTCCGACGTGATTAAGCGCGTGGATCTTGCTCGTCTCAGCGAACACGCCCGAGACGGGATCGTTGACGAGCGCATCGTCCTCCCAGCTGTCCCAGAGCCGCGAGATCACGTCGAGATATTCGCGGGCGCGCTCGTAGCGCTCGTGGTGAGGGGGATGCTCGGGCAGGCCGAAGTTCTGCGCGGCCTGCGGCGCGCTGGTCGTCACGATGTTCCAACCGGCGCGGCCATGGCTCAGATGGTCGAGCGAGGCAAACAGGCGCGCGAGGTTGTAGGGTTCGGTATAGGTGGTCGATGCGGTGGCGATCAAGCCGATGCGCTTCGTTACTGCGGCGATCGCAGCCAGCCAGGTGATCGGCTCGAAGCGAAAGCGCTGGGCGTAGCGGACGTTGTCGGCGAGGGCCGGCCCGTCGGCAAAGAAGATCGCGTCGAACTTGCTGGCTTCGGCCCGCTGCGCCAGCTCCTGATAATAAGTGATGTCGAGAATGCGATCCGGCTCCGAGTCCTTGTGGCGCCACGCGGCTTCATGGTGGCCACCCGGATAGATGAAGACATTGAGAACAAGCTGCCGAGGGTTGCTCATGGTGCGAATATCCGGATGCGATGGCCAGGGAGGACGCGAAGCGACTAGGAGACGGACGGGATAGTTTGCGACGCTGGCTTTCGCGCGAAAGCGAAACGCAGATATCGCTCGAGCCGGAGACCCTCTGGGGTGCGATTGGCTTCGACCAACACGGCAAAGGCTCTGTCGATGGCTTCCCGTTCCGCCGCGGAAAAGGCGCCGAGGAAATTGCCGAATGCGCTGGCTTCGGACCATCCGAGCGCTGTACTCACGTCGCCGTGCAGATCGACCAATGTTCGCAGGTCGCTCCGGTAGTCGACGAAGCCTGCCCCGATGAAGAGTGCCCCTAGCTCCTCGTCTGTTGCGCCCAAAACCCGGTTCGACTCTCCGCTCCTTTCGGCGAAGCCGGCGAGCTCAATGGCCTGGCGAAGCAGACTGCGCGATTCGTGTGGTTTCGACGGGTCCTGGACATTCAGCCCGAGCCTGCCGCCAGGCTTCAGGACGCGGTGAATCTCGCGCAGCGCCCGCGGCTTGTCTGCAATCCAGTGGAAGACGCTGTTGAGATACACCACATCGAATTCCGCAGGCGCAAAGCGCTGCAGATCCTCGGCGCGGCCGACGCCGAAGGCCAGCGTGTTTGACTCGCGCAGGCGCGCGATGGCGATCCGGTTTTCGAGAGGATCGATGCCGGTCACGCGGCCATCAGGGCCGACCAATCCGGCGACGAATTCGGCAAGCCGGCCCGTACCTGCGCCGATGTCCAGGACACGATCGCCGGACTTCACGGCGAGGGGGCCGATCAGGAATTTGCCGTGGTGAAATTGCAGAATGCCAGCCTGCTCGTAGGTGCGCGCGAGTTCGGGCGTGTCTCGCTCGAGGCTGATGACGTCATGCGACGACATGTGCTGTCCAAGCTCTCCAAGAGGCCGCCAATGCGGCTCGATCGTGCAGGACTCTATGTCTCCGGCGACGGAAATGTCGATGAAATGAATTTACGTTGTTGGGATCGATGCGAGCATGAATATAACGAAAGCGCTGCGGAATAGAGACGAAGCCATGAGCAGAAACTTTCGTCTGCTGAACGTTACGCAGCTGATGCACCCGTCGTCGTGCGCGAGCCACTGCACCCTATCAAGGCAAATCTTTCAACGCGCCGCGAGGTTGCGACGAATTCGTTATGTGGCGCGTCAAACAAAGCCAATTCCATTTCATTGACTGAATGTCGTTCGCTTCTACGATTTGACAGCATCTGATGCCGTCAACTCCAGGTGCGATATGTCCCAATCCGATGTCGATGCTGCCGCTCGTGAGACTTTGCGCCTGATCGGCGCCGACCCGCAGAATTGGGTGCCGGACCGCGACGGCGTCGACCACAACGTCGCAATCATCGGTGGCGGGCAATCCGGAAGCGCCTTTGCTTTTGCCTTGCGTCGTGCCGGCATCGGCAGGGTGACGGTGATCGACGCCGCGGATGACGCCGCTTCGTCCGGTCCCTGGCTGACCAGCGCGCGCATGCATAAGCTGCGCACGCCGAAAGGGTTACCGGGACCCGAGCTCGGTTTGCCGGGGCTGAGCTTCCAGGCCTGGTATGAAGCGCATCGCGGCGCCGCCGCCTATGATGTGCTCGACCGTATCCCCCGGGTGGAGTGGGCGGCCTATCTCGACTGGTACCGCAAGACGCTCGGCATCGAAGTGCGTTATCGGACGCGTTTGATCCGTATTGAGCCGCAGGACGGGCATTTGCGGCTGCATCTGGACGTCGGCGGCGCCGTGAGAACGGAGATCGCACGCAAAATCATCCTCGCCAGCGGTTTCCCCAGCAACGGCGGCCCCGCTGTTCCGGATGTGGTCTCACGCGATCTGCCGAAGGCGCTCTACGCACACACGTCTGAAACAATTGATTTCGAAGGCCTGCGCGACAAGTCGGTCGCGGTGCTGGGCAGTGCGGCCTCGGCGTTCGATGCCGCGGCGGTCGCGCTGGAGACCGGAGCGCGGGAGGTGCACCTGTTTGCCCGTCGTGACGCGCTGGCATCCGAACCCGTCATCAGGACGCGAGGATATCCCGGGGCATACGACAATTACGGTTCGCTTCCTGACGCGGTTCGTTGGCACCAGGCCATCCGGTTTCGCCGCGCCGGCTCGACGCCGCCCCCCGATGCAGTTGCGCGTGCCGTTAAATTTTCGAACTTCCATCTCCATCTGGCGACCCCGTGGACATCGGCAAAGTCGTTCGGTCAGCGGCTGCTGGCGACGACGCCGCAGGGGACATCGCCTTCGATTTCACAATCGTGGGCACGGGTTATCAGGTCGATCTCGCCCGCCGTCCGGAGCTCGCCGCCTTCTCCGACGAGATCCTGCTATGGCGCGACCGCTTCTCGCCGCCGGCCGACCAACCGGACGATATCTTGGGTGCGCATCCTTATCTTGGCCTCGGCCACGCATTTCTGGAGAAGCAGCCCGGCCACGCGCCGTATCTTCGCAACATCCACGTCTTCAACCCCGCGGCGTTCGTCAGCTTCGGCCTGCCGATCGGAGACGTGCCGAGCTTCAAGCGAGATATTCCAGGCGTCGTCGCGCGGATCAGCCGGGATCTCTTCCTTGACGATCTTCCGGCGCATGAGGCGCGGATCAACGGGCACATCGCTGATGATTTCGAGCCGGCGCTGTATGCGTCGTCCGTCTGGCGTTCGCCGAATACCGTCGCGGCAGAGTAGATGAGGAGCGCAAATAACAACCGGGCACGCCATCACAGCGGACGCGTCTGTTTCTTAACTGCCTTGAACTTTGGAAGCTATTTCCGAAGTGCTTGAGTTAGCATCAGTGTGACTGAACAAGAGGCCGCATTGATGCGGCCTCCACGGAAAGATCCCGCCAGACGTGATTGCCGCCAGAGCAGACGGCAGTACCGCAAGAGGATCGATTACTCTCATCACCTGCTTTTGCTCCGCCATCGCACCAGCGATCGGCGAACGGCGGAGCCTTGTCAAAATGGATCGCGGTCTCGGGGAAGATGACATGACAGACGGAATCACCATCGACAACGTCATTCCGCGCGCGGATATCGTCAAGCGGACAGCCCGTATCGGCGCCGAAATCAGGAACATCAAGCTCTCCGGCGACCTTCCAAACCGGACAATTGCTGCGATCAACCAGGTGCTGCTCGAGCACAAGGTCATCTTCTTCCGGGATCAGAACCATCTCGACGATTCTGAGCAGGAGCGGTTCGCCGTTCGGCTCGGCAAGCTGGTGCCGCATCCGACGGTCGGCGCAACCAAGGGAACGGCATCGATCCTCGAACTCGACTCCGGGCGAGGCGGCGGTCGTGCGGACCAGTGGCATACCGACGTCACCTTCGTCGACGCCTATCCCAAGATCTCGGTGCTGCGCGGCGTCGTAATCCCGGAGTTCGGCGGCGACACGATCTGGTCGAATACGGCGGCGGCCTATCTCGATCTCCCGGCTCCGCTTCGCAAGCTCGCGGACGAGCTATGGGCGGTGCATAGCAATGCCTACGACTACGCGGTCAAGACGCGCGCGAGCGAAGCTGACCGGAAGCAATTCGAAGAGGTCTTCACGGCGACGGTCTACGAGACCGAACATCCCGTCGTCCGCGTGCATCCCGAGACCGGCGAGCGGACGCTGGTGCTGGGCAACTTCGTTCAGCGTTTCGTCGGTCTATCAAAATACGACGGCCAGAAGCTGTTCGATCTGTTCCAGTCCCACGTCACCGCGCCCGAGAACACTGTGCGCTGGAATTGGCGGCAAGGGGACGTCGTGATCTGGGACAACCGCGCGACGCAGCATTACGCAGTGAATGATTATGGTGACCAGCACCGTGTGGTTCGGCGCGCCACGATCGATGGCGAGGTGCCGGTCGGCATCGACGGCCGCCACAGCGTCACCCGGATCAAGTCGGCCAAGCCGCAGGCAAAAGCTGCCTGAAACAGCAAGGGAGTGAATACAATGAAAATCGTCGCTTCTGCCTTGCGCCGGCTGGCGGCCGGCTTGCGTGCACGGGCAAGGGTCCGGCAAATCGGCCTTGCCAGCGTCGCGTTGGCGGGTCTGGTCGGCAGCGCTGCGGCCGAGCCACAGCTCGAAAAGAGCGAGGTTCGTTACCAGGGGTGGGCCGGGCAGGTGACCTTCGTCGAACTGGCCGACGATCTTGGCTATCTCGCGCCGCTCAAGCTCAAATGGGTCGGGAACACCATCAGCGGTCCGCAGGACATCCAGACCGTGGTCACCGGCGACATCGATATTGGCGGCGCGTTCTATGGCGCCATCATCAAGTTGATCGCCGCCAAGGCGCCGATCAAGGCGGTGGTCGGCTACTACGGATCGGACGACAACACCTACAATGGTTACTATGTGAAGGAAGATAGTCCGATCAGGACCGCACGGGACCTGATCGGAAAGAAGGTTGCGGTCAACACGCTCGGGGCTCACCTCGAATTCGTGTTGCGTGAGTATCTCGCCCGCAACGGTCTGACGCCCGCAGAAGCCAAGCAGGTGACGCTGGTCGCGATCCCGCCCGTCACCGGCGAGCAGGCGCTGCGACAAGGACAGGTCGAGGTGACCACGCTGGCCGGCGTGTTGCGCGACAAGGCGCTGGAGCGCGGCGGAATTCGCAGACTGTTTGCCGATACGGACCTGTTCGGGAACTTTACCGGTGGGTCCTATGTGCTCCGGGACAAGTTCATCAAGGACAATCCCAACACCTCTCGCAAGCTGATCGAAGGCGTCTCGCGTGCGATCGCCTGGGCCCAGACGACGCCGCCGGAGGAGGTCCGCGCCCGCTTCGAGCGCATCATTGCCGAGCGCAAGCGGAACGAGGACGCCACGCCGATCAAATACTGGAAGAGCACCGGCGTAGCGACCAAAGGAGGCGTGATCAGCGATGCGGAGCTCCAGGTGTGGATCGACTGGCTGGTCAAGGATGGCTTGTTGAAGCAGGACCAGTTCAAGCCGTCGGACCTCTATACCAACGCGTTCAACTATTTCCGCCCGGGCAAGACCGCGGAGGTCAAATGACGACGGCCAAGATCCGCTTCGAGCATGTCCGCAAGGAGTTCTTGGTTCGCGGCAGGGATGGCGGGTCGGCGCAGAGCTTCACCGCGTTGGACGACATCACGCTGGACGTTCGTGACGGCGAATTTCTGGCGCTGGTCGGGCCGAGCGGCTGCGGCAAGTCGACCTTGCTGGATCTGCTTGGCGGCCTGACGGCGCCGAGCAGCGGGCGCATCCTGCTCGACGGCAAGCCGATCGTGGGACCGGCGCGCGATCGCGGCATCGTGTTCCAGCAATATGCGCTGTTTCCCTGGCGAACGGCCGCGCAGAACGTGGAGTTCGGGCTGGATATCGCGGGCGTGAGAGCCAGGGAGCGGCGGGAAAAGGCGCTGCATTACCTCGATCTGGTCGGGCTGTCCGGCTTCGCCGACCGCCATCCGCACGAGCTCTCCGGAGGCATGAAGCAACGTGTTGCGATCGCTCGCAGCCTCGCTTACGACCCCGAGGTGCTGCTGATGGACGAACCGTTCGCGGCGCTCGACGCGCAGACGCGCGAGACCCTTCAAGGTGAGCTCTTGCGGATCTGGCGCAGCACCGGAAAGACGATCGTCTTCATCACTCACGGTATCGACGAAGCCGTTGTCCTTGGCCAGCGCGTGGCCGTGATGACGTCGCGGCCCGGACGCATCAAGCAGATCGTCGATATTCCCGATGAGCTGCACAGCGAGACCGAGGATGTGCGTTCGCTTCCCGCGTTTGGGGAGGTGCGGCACGAGGTCTGGTCCTTGTTGCGCGATGAAGTGTTGAAGGCGCAAGGAATCCCGGGCTCAGCACCTGACGGCGCGCAGGTCGCCAAGGCGAAGGAACTGGTTCATGTCTAATCTGGAGATGCTGACGCTGCTGGAGCTGGCCGAGGGGAGCCCGAAGGATCGGGCCGCGCTGCGCGGCGGTGCGATCA
This sequence comes from Bradyrhizobium nivariense, assembly GCF_029846715.1. Lineage (GTDB taxonomy): Bacteria > Pseudomonadota > Alphaproteobacteria > Rhizobiales > Xanthobacteraceae > Bradyrhizobium. Next base: position 186,959 of record NZ_JARVWW010000010.1, on the reverse strand, counting down.
CCGCGGCGACGGGCGGCATTGTGCGATGGTTCGGCGTCATCGGGCAACGATCGCTGCTGGTGCTGCTGTTTCTGGCGGTCTGGGAGGCCGTGCCGCGGCTCGGGCTGGTGGACGTAACGTTCCTGCCACCGTTCTCGGAGGTGATCGCGGCGGGCTGGCAGCTTGCACAGTCGGGAGAGCTCTACGACGATGTCGCCGCAAGTCTGCTCCGGGCGCTCAGCGGCTTTCTGATTGCGGTGGCGCTAATGGTTCCGCTGGGGCTGGTCACCGGATGGTACGCTCGGCTCGGTAACTTCCTGAACCAGATCATCGAGATTGCTCGCAACACTGCACCGCTGGCACTGCTGCCAGTGTTCATCCTTTTGCTTGGTATCGGCGAACTGTCGAAAGTCACCATGGTGGTTTACAGCTGCGCCTGGCCGCTGCTGCTGAACACGATTGCCGCGGTCCGCCAGGTTGATCCGCTTCTGGTCAAGTCGGCGCGGACGATGGGGGCGACGCCGAGCCAGTTGTTCCGGAAGGTCATCCTGCCGGCATCGCTGCCGACGATCTTCGTCGGGATCCGCCTGGCGAGCGCATCGGCGATGCTGGTGCTGGTGGCGTCCGAGATGATCGGCGCCAAGTCCGGGCTCGGCTACCTGATCATCAATAGCCAATACAGCTTTCTGATCCCGCAGATGTACTTCGGCATCCTCGGCATTACCGTGATCGGTCTCGTCTTCAACGCATTCCTCGAGGCTCTGGAGCGCCGATTGATGCGCTGGAAGAGCCCGGCGACGGCCTAGCCGGGCTTGTTGCGGGCCGTTGCCTGGGTCACGATGCTGTTCGGCGGCACGTCCTGGGTCACCCAGACGTTGCCGCCGATCGTCGATCCGCGGCCGATGGTGATCCGGCCCAAAATCGTCGCGCCCGCATAGATGACAACGTCGTCTTCCACGATCGGGTGGCGGGCGTCGCCCTTGATCAAACTACCTTCTTCGTCCGTCGGAAAGTGACGGGCGCCCAGCGTGACGGCCTGATAGACGCGGACGTTGTCGCCGATGATGGCGGTCTCGCCGATCACGACACCGGTGCCGTGGTCGATGAAGAAGCCCGAGCCGATGCTGGCGCCGGGATGAATGTCGATCCCGGTGCGAGTGTGCGCAATCTCGGCGACGAGGCGAGCGACAAGCCGGGCACCGAGGCCATGCAGGATATGGGCAAGACGATGGTGGATGATCGCGGTCATTCCGGGATAGCCGATCAGGATCTCCGGAAAATTCCTGGCGGCGGGGTCGCCGACGAAGGCGGCCCTGAGGTCGTTGATGAGGAGCCCGCGTACGGGCGGCAGTCGCGAGGCGAAGGTCCGTGTCAGTTCGACCGCGTCCTCGCGCCGGAAGCCGGCGGTGAGCTCGTCGCCGATGAAGAGGGCGCCGCGATGGATCTGGTCGCACAGCGAGTCCAGGGCAACACTGAGGCTATTTCCGACGAAATAGTCGATATTCTCGCCATCGAGCTCGGAACGACCGTAATGCCGTGGAAACAATGCTGCGGTGAGGCCGTTGAGGATCGCCTCCAGCGCTTCGCGCGACGGGGCTTGCCGCGCCTCGCCGTCCTTGCGAATGCTGTGGGTTTCCTCACGCGAGACGCGCAGCTCCGCGACGATCCGGTCGAGCTGCCATCGCCTCGGTGTCGACTCCGGCGCGGTGTGATCAGCCGGTGGAATTCCGCGTTTCATGCTGCCCTCGCTTAGCGATTCCGAATATCGAGAGGCGGCAGGATCGTCGCTACCTGACATGCGCCAGGGGGATGCTGATCTCGGCGAGCAGATCCAGATCGACGTCGTGCTTGATCTCGATGTATTGGCCGTTCCAGTATACCAGCCCCGACAGCTGGGGCGACAGTTCGAAGCTCAGAATGCTGCCGACGATGATCCCATGCGAGTGTCGCTCGATGATCTCCTCGACCTGGCACTCGATCGTTGCCAGTGAATTGCCGAGCAGAGGCACGCCCGATGCCCCGGCCCTCCAGGATACGCCTTCATAGCGTTGTGCCCCCTTGAGCCGGCCATTGCTGAACCGGCTCGCCAGTTCCTGCTGCTCGGACCCGAGGATGTTGACCCCAAACACCCGATGACGCTCGATCGGGGCAAATGACGAGGCCTGCCTGTTGACGCTGACGAGCAGGCGCGGCGGGCTCGCGCTGAGCGATGTCAGGGACGTGACAGTCATTCCCGTGATGTCTTCGTCACGCCCGGCGGTGATGATGCTAACGCCGCCGGCGAGGCGGCGCATGACTCCGCGAAACTGCTCTTCGATCTCGTTGCTGTCGGTGACGAGATGGATGTCCGACCTTCCCATGATTGTCTCTCCTTGCGTCGGACCGTCGAATGCCGGCGCCTTCCTGCTTAGAAGAAGCCCTTCGCCGGCAATGGTGTGCCGTTGATTTCGTGTTCCCCGATCGAGCGCGCCTTGTAGGTCGTCGGGTTATGCGACGACAGCGTCCGCGCATTGCGCCAGTGACGATCGAAGTTCGTGACCTTCTTGGTGGCTGACGCGCCACCGACGTCGAACAGCAGGCTGCCGCCGCGGATGGCGAAATCGTCGGCGATGATCTTTGCTTTGGCCGAGAGCAGGGCGGCCGTGTGCGCAGAGTCTGCCGCGTTCGCAGCGCCGGCATCGAATGCGTCGGTCGCGATGTCCAGCGCCTCGGCGGCCGCGAGCACGACGGTTTCGGCCGCAAAGGCGCCGCTGGCGATCTGACCAACCGTCTGTTGCAGGAGCGGATCGTCGGTCGGGATCTCGGTCGGTGCATAGTAGAACGTACGCTTGCGCGAGCGGACCAGGGCTGTCGCATCCCGCAGCGTCGCACGCGCAATGCCCGCAACGATCGCCGTCAGAAACAGCTGCGCAAACGTGTTGGAATAGGGCACGCCATAGCCGCCGTCCGGCGTGTCGAACACGACCTCCTCGCGCTTGACCTTGACGTTACGGAAGTGCGTGGTGCCGGTCGCCGTGAGCCGCTGCCCGAGCCCGTCCCAATCGTCCACGAGCTCTATACCGTCGCGCTTGATCGGCACGATCGTGGCACCGGTCGCGCCGGATGGATCGGCCGCTCGTACAAGGACGTAGTCCGAATACAGGGTGCCGGTGCTGTAATATTTGGTGCCGTTCAGCAGGTAGTCGCCGCTGCCGTCCGGCGTGAAGGTCGTGCCCGGCGTCACATTGCCGACGCGCGGGCTTTCAAGCTCGGTCGTCGCAAGCCCGATGATGGCGCCCTCGGCAACCGCTTTCTGCCATTGCCGGCTCTGCTCGTCCTTGGGGTTACGCACCAGCCGCTCGACCACGCTGAAATGGTTGCGCAGGATATGCGCGACATTGGCGTCGGCCTCGCCGAGCCGGATGACGAAAGCGAAGAGATCGCGGATCGTGCTGTTGGCGCCGCCAGCGCTGACGGGGAGTCGCAAGGCGCCGAGGCGGGCGCGGCGAATGAGATCGATCACGTCGAAAGGCAGCACGCGGTCGCGCTCGCGATCGCTCGCGCCCTCCGCGATCTGGTTGAGGAGCGCCTCCAGTTCCGGCGAGCCGGTCTTGAGCGGCTCGGACGCGTTCAGGGAGGGGGCGGATACGGTCTTGTTCATTGTCTTGGCCTGTTAGAATGGTCTTAGAGCTGGGCGAGATGATCGGTCACCTTGACCGGCTCGGGCAAAACCTTGCGGGCGACGAGCCAGTCGGCGGCCTTTTGCAACTCGCCGATGAATTGCTCGTCGTTGACCGCGAAGTAGCGATACTGGCGTTTCAGCGCGATAAACTGGTCGCGAACCTCGTCGCTGTATTTCCCCGCCTTCTGCGCGATGTACTCGGCGTCCTTGCTGTTCTCCGAGACCCACTTGCCCTCGGCGCGGAACGCGTCAGTCACGGCGCGGACCAGCGCAGGGTTGTCGGTCGCGAATTTGCGGGTGGTGAGGTAGGAGGTGTAGTCGATCTGGAATTCGAGGTCGCGGCCTTCGAGGAAGATATCGTGCGCCTTGTATTCGAGCCGGGCGATGTCGACGCCGGGGCTCCACATCGACCAGGCGTCGACTTTGCCGGCGGCAAGTGCCGGCGCGGCATCGGGCGGATTGAGGTAGACGAACTTGACCGCGGAACGGTCGACCTTGTGTTTCTCGAGCGCGGCCACCAGCAGGAATTCGCCGAGGCCCGAGCGATTGACCGCGACCGACTTGCCGACGAGGTCCTCGATCTTGTCGATGCCGGAACCATCCTTGGCGATAATCGCGGTGGTGCGTGGCTCGTACACCACGAACTGCGTGAACACCAAGGGCGAGCCGGCAATGATGGCGGCCAGCGCCGGCGTGGTGCTGCCGCCGAAGCTGAAGTCGGCGCTGCCGCCGGTGACGGCCTGCAAGGTCGGCGCATGGTTCGGGAAGGGGCCGAGCCATTCGACCTTGATGCCGTCCTTGGCCAGCTGTTTCTCGAACTCGCCGCGCTCCTTGGCGATCAGATTGAGGCCGCCCAGGCCCCAGGTCAGGCGGACCGTGTCGGTGGTGCGGCCGGGCGCGGCGTGGGCGAATTCGCTGATGTTCATGCCGGCGAGCGCGCCGATGCCGAAGGCTGCGGAGCCGAGGAAGCTGCGCCGGGATGGTTTGGCGATTGAAGAGTCGGACATATCGGCCTTTCGGGGCAACCTAGTTGGGAGAATGAGAAATCACACCGAGCTCAACGAGGAGCTCCGCGCGCGAGATGGATGTCGAGCCGTCGCGCGCCGCGCGATGCTCGAAGGCGATCGCGCCGTTGCGCATCACAAGGATTCGATCGGCCAGAGTGATCGCCTCGTCGACATCGTGGGTGACGAGCAGGACGCCCGGCTGATGATTGGCGACGAGTTCGCGGACGAGCTCGTGCATGCGGATGCGGGTGAGCGCATCGAGCGCCGCAAACGGCTCGTCGAGCAGCAGAAGCTCGGGCTGTTGCACCAGCGCGCGGGCAAGGGCGACGCGCTGGGCCTGTCCGCCGGAGAGATTGCGCGGCCAGTCGTCGAGCCGATCGCCGAGGCCGACCTCTGTCAGCGCTTCAGCGGCGCGTTCGCGCGCGTCCGATGCCTGCATGCCGAGCGCCACGTTGCGCCAGAGATTGTCCCAGGGCAGCAGCCGATGTTCCTGAAACACGACCGCCGGCCGCCGGGGCGCAGCGATGCGGCCGCCCTGGATGGAATCGAGGCCGGCGAGGGCCCGCAGCAGCGTGGTCTTGCCGCAGCCGCTTTCGCCCAGCAAGGCAACGAACTCGCCGCGCTCGATGCGCAGGTTCAGCTTCTCGATGACGACGCGGCTGCCATAGCTGCGCACGAGATTGCTGACGACGACAGCCGGTCCGGATTCGGATGACGCGGCGTGACGCGGAGCGACATGAACGTTCATCGCGCCGCTCCATAGTTCGGATGCCAGGCGAGCAGGCGCCTTTCGAGCAAGCGGGCAATGGAATCGGCCGCGATGCCGATCAGCGCATAGATCACGATCGTCAGGATGATCACGTCGGTACGCAGGAATTCGCGCGCATCCATCGCGAGAAAGCCGATGCCAGATTGTGCGCCGATGGTTTCCGCCACCACCAGCGCGAGCCACGCCGTGGCCAGCGCATAGCGCACGCCGGTCAGGATCGACGGCAGCGCGCCGGGAAGGATGATGCGGCGGATCAGTTGAAGCGAGCTTAGACCCTGGACCCGACCGAGCTCGAGCAGCTTGGGGTCGACCTGCCGGATACCAAGCACGGTGTTGATGTAGATCGGGAAGGTGACGCCAAGCGCCACCAGGAAGATCTTCTCCGCTTCGCCGACGCCGAGCCAGACGATGACCAAAGGCAGCGAAGCGAGAAAAGGGATGGCCCGGATCATCTGCACGCTGCGATCGATCACAGCTTCCGCGATCCGCGAGAAGCCGACCAGGATGCCGAGGGCGCCGCCGACCGCCGAGCCGAGCGCGAATCCCGCCGCCGCGCGCAGCAGGCTCACGCCGAGATCGTTCAGTAGGGTTCCGGTGGTGACAAGCTTGTACGCCGTGCGGATCACCTTGCTCGGCGCGGGCAGCACCTGGGGCGAGAGTGATCCCGCCTGCGCGAGCGCTTCCCAGACGATGACCAGCAGCACGGGTGCAAGCCAGGACAGCAGCAAAAGGCCGCGAGCGCCAAGCCTATCTGCCGATGCGCGCGATTTGTCGCTGCTTTGCGACGGCAGGCCGCCATCCGCACCGATCACCGTGCGGTCGATTTGGCTCAGTTCGATATTGCTCAAGACGTGCGACCTCGTTCTCTGTAAAATGTCCCACGAATTTGCGCCCACAGAAATAGACCGCTATTTCAATTGTCGTTCGCTCCGGAGTGATCTGCTGCCGTCGCAGTGCGGGTCCGCGACAAAGAACATCTTTTGGTCTCGGGCGTGCTTGATCTCGCCTCAAGCATTGGCGAGAAGGCATGACAATGGCCGGCAGAAGCTTGCTGGCATGAGTTGGGAAAGTCACGGGAGAGCACGATGGCGACTGCGCCGCTTCGCTTCGGGATCTGGGCGCTGGTGCATGGCCCGCGGGCCGCACACCAGGACCCGGAAGAGCCTTATGATGCGTCCTGGGAGCGCAATCGGGACTTGGTGCTGGCGGCCGAGGAGCTCGGCTACGACTCCACGCTGATCGCGCAGCACACCATCAATCCGCATCAGGAAGACCTCGATCAGCTCGAGGCCTGGAGTGCTGCCGCGGCGATCGCGGCGCTGACAAAGCGGATCGAGACCATCGCCGCCATCAAGCCCTATCTCTATCATCCCGTGGTGCTGGCAAAGCTCGCGCTCGGAATCGAGAACATCAGCCGCGGCCGGTTTGCGATCAATCTGGTCAACGCCTGGAACCGCCCCGAATTGGAAAAAGCTGGGATCGGCTTCCCGGAGCATGATGCCCGTTATGCCTACGGCAAGGAGTGGATCTCGGTCGTCTCCCGCTTGATGGAGGGCGAGCGGCTTAATTTCAGCGGTGAACATTTCAGCGTCACCGATTATGCGCTGCGTCCGACCAGTCTCTATCGCAAGCGCCCGGCCATCTATGTCGGCGGTGAATCCGAGCCAGCGCGCGATCTGGTCGCCGGCCACGGCGACGTCTGGTTCATCAACGGCCAGCCGCTGGAGGATGTGGCCAACCTGATCGCCGATGTCGCGGCGCGTCCGCGCGGTGCGGCGCCGCCATTGCGCTTCGGCCTCTCTGCTTTTGTCATCGCGCGCGAAACCCGGGAGCAGGCGGATGCCGATCATGAGCGGCTGCTCAGCCTTGCCGCAAAGGATGCGCCGATGAAGGCGATCCAGAAGCAGAATACCGACCCCAAGGTTGTCATGATGCAGACCATGCAGAAGACGGCGCGCGTCGGCAGCAATGGCGGCACGGCGGCGGGACTGGTCGGCAGCTATGACGAGGTCGCGGCCCGCATCGAGGCGTTCCATGCCGCCGGCATCGAGCTCTTCATGCTGCAATTCCAGCCGTTCGAGGCCGAGATGCGACGCTTTGCGCTGGAGGTGATCCCGCGCGTCCGGGCGCGCCAATCGGCAGGGCCTGCGGAGCGGCTGGTCCGGTCCTCACACTAGGCCGAGGCCACTTCCGGCGCCTGTTTCGCAAAGCGGCTCGCCGGTCGGGGCAGGCCAAAATGATCGCGCAGCGTCGATCCCGTGTATTCGGTCCGGAACAGCCCGCGCTTCTGAAGGATGGGCACGACGGCATCGACGAAGGTTTCGAGCCCGGACGGCAGCACATCCGGCATCAAATTGAAGCCGTCGGCGGCGCCGGCCTTGAACCAGGCTTCGATGTCGTCGGCGACCTGCTCCGGCGTGCCGACGATGATGCGATGGCCGACACCGCCGCCGAGCGCACGGATCAGCTGGCGGACGGTGAGATTGCCGCGCCGGGCAAGGTTGACGGTGCCCTGGAACATCGTGTGATTGGCGTTGACCGGCAGCGGCAGGGGATCTGGCAGAGGTTTATCGAGCTCGAGCAGTGCCGGGTCGATCTGGAGCGTGCCGGCGAGGCGCGCTAGGCTGTACTCGATCGGCACCAGCTCCCAGAGCTCGTCCTGCCGCTTCCTGGCTTCAGCTTCGGTGCTGCCGATAGCGGTGGCGAGTCCCGGCAGGATGACGATTGAGTCAGCGAGGCGGCCATACGCGGCGGCGCGCGTACGCAGATCGCGCGCATAGGCGATGCCTTCTTCGATCGACTGCGCCAGCGTGAACACGGCTTCCGCATAGGCGGCCGCGAAATCGCGTCCGTCGTTCGACCCGCCCGCCTGCACCGTGACCGGCCGTCCCTGCGGCGATCGCGGGACGTTCAGGGGACCAGCCACCGAATAATGCGGGCCGCGGTGGTTGATCGGGTGCACCTTCGATGTATCGACAAAACGCGCACTCGACTTGTCGCCGACGAAGGCGTCGTCCTCCCAGCTGTCGAACAGCGCATGGACCACTTCGGTGAACTCCTTGGCGCGCTCGTAGCGGGCCTTGTGCTCCGTCACCGCCGCGAGGCCGAAATTCCGGCCTGACGCGGCGTCCGCCGTGGTGACCGCGTTCCAGCCCGAACGCCCGCCGCTGGCGTGGTCGAGCGTCACGAAGCGGCGCGCGATGTTGTAGGGCTCGTTGTAGGTCGTCGATACCGTTCCGATCAGGCCGATGTACTTCGTCGCGGCCGCGACCGTCGCCAGCACGATGGTCGGCTCCAGCGATGTGAAGGAGCGGTAGTCGATGCGATCGTTGACCGCCGGTGAATCCGCCAGAAAGATCGCATCGAGCTTGCCGCGCTCTGCAATCTGGGCCACCCGAACGTAATGACCGAGATCGAAGCAGGCGCGCGGATCGCTGTCCGGCAGTCGCCAGGCCGACGGATAGACGCCGGAGTGAAGCAAATTGACGTTCAGATGCAGTTGACGTGGCGGCATGGCATTTCCGGGTTCAGTGTGTTGGTCGATCGCGATGCGCAACAAGCGGGCAGCATCGAATTGTCGGATTGGCGTGTGATGTCGTTGATTTCATCCATCGGCGACGCGGCTGCGCGAATTATTTTTCAAATTGCGTTCGCGCGCGTCGTCGCGACCCTTTGCGTGTTGCGTTTGCGCGCGACCGCGAATTACATCGCGATGCAACAAGAGATAACGCCTCGCGTGGATCGAATGAAGCGCAAACGCCCATCGTCTCTCATTTGGTGATGTTCGATGCGCCGATCGCGCGGGCGGCAGTAGAAGCGAGCGCGGGTGATGCGGATGAAGAAGAATAATTTGCTGATGGGCGGCGTGGCGATTGCGCTGCTCGCGACGAATGCGGCACTTGCCGCGGAGCAGCCCGTCTCCGGTGGCGCGCTCAAATGGGGCGTCACGACCGAACCGGCCTGCTTCGATCCGCATCGTTCGTCGCAGCAGGCGGCGTTCTTCGTCGCCCGCAACTATATCGACTCGCTGATCGCCAAGAAGACCGACGGCACCTTCGCGCCGTGGCTCGCCGCGGAATGGTCGGTCTCGGCCGACGGCAAGGAGTATTCCTACAAGCTCCGCGAGGACGTCGTCTTTCACGACGGCGAGAAGTTCGATGCCGCCGCGGTGAAGGCGAACTTCGATTTCATCAAGAAGCCGGAAAACGCCGTCACGGCGGTGTCGCTACTTCCGAACTACGATCATGCCGAGGTGGTGTCGCCCTACGCGGTCAAGCTCGTGCTCGCGAGCCCGGATTCGAGCTTCCTGGAATCGACCTCGAACGTGAAGCTGGGGCTGATCTCGCCCAAATCGCTCGAGAAGGGTGACCTCTGCGGTGGCGGCGCCGCCTTGGCCGGCACCGGTCCGTTCGTGTTCGAGAGCTACACGCGCGGCCAGTCCGCCGTGTTCGCGCGCAATCCGGCCTACAATTGGGCGCCCGGCAATGCGGCCCACAACGGCGCGGCTTATCTCGACCGCGTGACGTTCCGCTTCCTTCCGGAATACGCCGTCAGGACCGGCGCATTGACGTCGGGGCAGGTCGATTTGATCGAGGGCGTGCAGCCCACCGACGCGCCGCTGTTCGCGGAGCAGCCGGGCTTTAAGCTCCTGACTGGTCCGTCGGGTGCGAGCACCTCGTTCACGTTCAACATCAACTACACGAAGGCTCCGGCCGACGACGTCCGCGTGCGCCGGGCGCTGCGCGACGGTTTCGATCTCGAGCCGATCGTGAAGCAGGTCTATCTCGGCACGGTGCCGCGCGCCTGGTCGATTATCGGCCCGGCCAACCCAGCCTACAACAAGGCGCTGGTCGGCTCCTGGGGCAACGACGTCGCCGGTGCCAACAAGCTGCTCGATGAAGCCGGCTGGACCGGGCGCGACTCCGAAGGATTCCGCACCAAGGACGGCAAGCGCCTGTCGATCGAAGTCGGCTATCCCCAGCCCTATGTGCGCGACAGCCGCGATATCCTGATCCAGGGCGTTCAGGCCGCGCTCCGCAAGAATGTCGGTCTGGATCTGAACCTGCGGCTGATCACGGCGGGCGAGTACGCCAAGAACAACGCGAACGGCACCTGGACAATCTACCCCAACACAGACAATCCGTCGGACCCGGCGCGCGAGCTCTGGGACATGCTGGGATCGAAGGGCTTTCTCTATTCCAACATTCCCAATCCAGATGCCGAGATCACCGGCCAGATCGACGAGTCGCTGCAAACCACCGATCCGGTTCGTAAGCGGCAGCTCACTGACGCGATCCAGAAGCGCGGTGTTGATCAGGCTTTCATCGTGCCCTTGTTCGCGCCGAGCTGGTTCCTGGCGGCGAAGAGCAATGTCAACGGTCTGGGTTTCGAGGCCGGCCTGGACTCACCGTCCAGCGCTTACGATTTCTGGATCGCGAAGAAGTAGGCCGATGTGGTCCCGCATCATCTCCAGGCTGTTCACCAGCCTGGTGGTGGCCTGGGCAAGCGTGACGGCGACGTTTCTCGCGCTGCACGCCTTGCCGGGCCGCATCCAGGACATCCTGGCCGGCGATCTTGAATATCCCGGCCTGCGCGAGGCGATCGCGACCGAGTGGGGCCTCGATCGCAGCCTGCTGGCGCAGTATCTCGATTTCGTGCTCCGAATTCTGCGCGGCGATTTCGGGACGTCCTATGTGCTGCGTCAGCCGGTCATTGAGGTCGTCGGGTCGCAGCTGCTGCCGACGGTCGAACTCGCGCTCACGGCGGGTCTCCTCGCCATCGTCCTCGCCGGTGCCATCGCGCTTCTGACGGCAGGGCGCGGGCGATTCTCGCGGGAGCTGGCCTCGTTCGTCGAGCTGGTGTTCGCCTCTACGCCGGTGTTCTGGCTCGGCATCCTGCTCCTGATGGCCTTCTCGTTCAATTTGCGATGGTTTCCGGTATCTGGCGCGGAAGGATGGAGCTCGCTCGTTCTCCCGTCGATCACCCTGGCGCTGCCGACGGCGGGCCTGCTGACACAGGTGCTGCGCGAGGCCATGGAGAAGACACTCGGCCAGCCCTTCGTGACGACCGTGCGCGCACGTGGCGTCGGCGAGTTCGTGATCCGTTGGCGCCACGTGCTCCGGCATGCGCTGCTCCCGGTCGTTACCCTCGGCGGCTGGCTGATTGGCGGCCTGCTTGGTGGTGCCGTGATCACCGAGAAGGTGTTCGGCCGACCGGGGCTGGGCACCGTGACATTGGGCGCGGTGCTGACCCACGACGTGCCGGTGGTGCTCACAGTCGTGCTGCTCGCGGCCTTCATCCACGTCGCGGCCTCAACGATTCTCGACATTCTCTATGTGCTGATCGATCCAAGGCTGAGGGCTCAATGACCGCGCCATCTCACCGCTCGTTCGACCGCGCTGTCGCGCTCGATGCGCCCGACGATGTTGCCGGTCTGGAGACACAGGCGTTCGAAATTCGTGAGCGCCGCCGGTTGCCGCTCGGACTGATCCTGTCATTTCTGTTTGTTGCCGTACTGATCTTTGCCGCAGTGGCACCGTCGCTGTTCACGCATTTCGATCCGCTGATCGGAGAGTTCACGGAAGGCCTGAAGCCGCCGGGCTGGGCCCACCTGTTCGGCACGGATCGCCTGGGCCGCGACGTATTCGCGCGAACGATCTTCGGCACCCGCTACTCGCTCCTGATCGGCTTTGGCGGTGTCGCCGTAGGCCTTGCCTTCGGCATCGTGCTCGGCATCCTTGCCGGACAGCGCAACCGCATCCTGGACGAGGCGGTGTCGCGCCTGTTCGACATGCTGTCGTCGTTTCCTGGCGTCCTGCTTGCGATGCTGATCGTGACCTTCCTCGGGCAGGGCATGCTCAATATCGCGATCGCTGTCGGCATCGCCGGCATCCCGAAATTCGGCCGCGTGGTGCGGGCGCAGACACAGCTGATCAGGGACGCCGATTATGTGACGCAAGCCGCGGTCTACGGATTGAGCCGCTGGCAGGTCTTCGTCCGGCACGTGCTGCCTAACGTCCTGGTTGCCATCCCGATCATCGCCACCGTCTACATCGGCAGCACGATCCTGATCGTATCAGGCCTGAGTTTCCTCGGACTCGGACCGCAGCCGCCAACGCCGGAATGGGGCGTGATGCTGGCGGAGAGCCGAGACGTGTTGCGCGTCGCCTGGTGGCCCGGTGTTTTTCCCGGCCTTGCCATCACCGCGACCGTGATCGCCTTCAGCGTGATCGGCAATCACTTGCAACAGAGATTTGACGGGCGGCTCGCATGAGCAGCGTGGCTTCGCAGAAGGATCGCGCGGCGCCGATCGTCGAGGTGCAGGGGCTGAGCATCGGCTTTGCTGGCGCCAATGGCGGCAAGCCGATTGTTACCGATTTCGATCTGACGATCAGGCCCGGCGAATGCGTTGCGCTTGTCGGTGAGTCCGGCTCGGGCAAGAGCATCACCGCGCGCAGCCTGCTCAATCTAGCCGGCGATGGAGCGAGGACCGCCGCGCATCGGTTCGAGATCAAGGGTCGCGATGCCCGCAATCTCACTGAAGCGGACTGGCGCAAGCTGCGCGGGACCGTGACGGGGCTCGTGATGCAGGATGCCCTGGTTTCGCTCGATCCCCTGCGCACGATTGGCCAGGAGGTCGCCGAGGTCATTTCGACCCATCGTATCCTGACCGATCCGGACGCCATTCGCGACCGGACCCTGGAGACGCTCGGTAAGGTCGGCATCCCCAATCCGGCCGATCGTGCCCTGCAATATGCGCATCAATTGTCGGGCGGCCTGCGGCAGCGCGCGCTGATCGCCTCCGCAATCGCGGCCGATCCGGATCTGATCATCGCGGACGAGCCGACGACCTCGCTCGATGTTACCGTCCAGGCGCAGGTCCTCGCCGAGAGAATTTGCGCGGGTGCGGGCCTGCTCCTGATCAGCCATGACCTCGCCGTGGTGGCGGGGATTGCGGACCGCGTGATCGTGATGCGCGATGGCAGGGTGGTCGACAGCGGACCGACCCGCGATGTCCTCACGCATCCGCGACATCCGTATACGAGGCAATTGATCGCGGCCGTGCCTTCAACGCAGTCGCGGGGATCGCGGCTTGCTTCCGCGCGATTTGAGCTCGACGCTGCCGCGAGCGGAGGAGCGATGGCCATCGTTCGCGAGCCTCTGCCCGCGCGCCGGGCCGCCGGTGAGGTCGTGCTTGAAGTCGAGAAGATCTCGAAAAGCTTCGTCTCCGCGAAAGCCGCGGGACGCGCGGCGACGGTCGTGTTGCAGGACGTGAGCTTCGATGTCAGGTCGGGCGAGGTCCTCGGCATTGTCGGAGAATCCGGCTCCGGCAAATCCACCTGTGCGAAGATCGTTCTGGGCCTGCTTGCCCCGGACGAGGGCGAGGTGCGATTGCTCGGACAACCTTGGTCGTCCGTCGCAGAGGGCCGGCGCCGTCCACTTCGCCGTAAGTTGCAATACATTCCCCAGGACGCGCTAAGCAGCTTCGATCCGCGCTACCGCGTCAGCGACATCATCGCCGAGAATCTTCCGTCACACGGGAGCCGCATCGCACGCCTGGACCACATCGTGTCATTGCTCGAACTGGTTGGTCTGAGCGCCGATCATCTCGATCGCCCGCCGCGTTCTCTGTCGGGCGGCCAGCGTCAGCGGGTCTCGATCGCAAGAGCACTCGCGGCCGAGCCGGCCATTATCGTTTGCGATGAGCCGGTTTCCGCACTTGATATCTGCATCCAGGCTCAGGTGCTCGATCTGCTGGCAGAGCTGCAATCGCGGCTTGGAACCGCGCTGCTCTTCATCTCGCACGATCTGGGTGTCATCGAGCACCTCTGCGATCGCGTGCTCGTCTTCCAGGACGGCCGGATTGTCGAGCAGGGCGCCACCGAAGCGGTGCTTGGGCGACCGCAGCATGCCTACACCCAGACCCTGCTGGCCTCCGTGCCGGATATCCAGCGCGGACTAAGTGACGGCTTTACCGCGGCTTAGCGGCCAGCGAGGCTCAGGACCCCTTCGGTGACCAGATCTTGATCGCGGTGGTGTCGATCTTCACCGGGATCAGGCCTTCGGCGTGAAACGCGTCGGCAATGCGTTGCTGCTCCGATAGGCCCGGGCCGGTGACCGCGCCCACCTGGTAGGAGCGGTGGCTGTTGGCCTCTTCGACAGTTGCTGCGTCGACGCCCCAGAGCCCGGCAAGCAACGTGGCCGCGTCCTTCGGCTGGGCCTTCACCCATTTTCCGGTCTCGGAGAGCTTGGCGAAGATTACATTGAGGACGTCGCCATGCTTGTCGGCGTACGCCGCCGAAGCGAGATAGTAGCGCTTGTAGCTTGCGAGGCCGTTGCTGCCGTCCGCTAGGATGCGACCGTTGGACTGATGGAGCGCACTGGTCAGGAATGGATCCCAGGCGACCCAGGCATCGACATTGTTGCTGACAAAGGCCGCGCGGCCGTCTGCTGGCGTCAGGTAGGCGGGCGTGATGTCCTTAAAGCTGAGCCCGGACTTCGCCAGTGCGGCGAGCAGTAGATAGTGGCTGCCGGCTCCCTTGGTCACCGCGATCTTTTTGCCCTTGAGATCGGCGATTGTCTTGAGCGGGGACGATTGCGGAATCACGATCGCCTGCGCCGCGGGCGAGGCGGCTTCCGCCGCGATATAGGCGAGCTTGGCGCCGGCGGCCTGCGCGAAGATCGGCACCGTGTCGGCCACGTCGGCACCGAAATCGATACTGCCGATGTTGATGGCCTCCAGCAGCGGCAGGCCGCTGGTGAATTCGTGCCAGGAGATGGTGACGCCAAGCGGCGCAAGCGCCTTCTCGAGCTCTCCGTTCGTCTTCAGGATTGCCGTCAGTGTCGAGGATTTCTGGTAGCCGATGCGGAGCTCTTCGGACATGGCCGGGCAGGCGAACGACGACACAACGAGCGCAGCTGCGGCGAGGGCCCGCAGGCGGGACGCGAAATGATGCATTGAGAGTTCCTGTTCAATGAGGCTGAGCTGCTACCTTCAATTTGCGGGCAATCGAGGTCGCGTGGCAATTTCGCAGTCAGGCGCAGAAGGAAATGAACGTTCTCTCGTGAGCCACGATCGCAGAATAGAATTGTCGATCGCAGCTAGTGTTTGGCCGCGGTGGCACGGATCGCCGCGGCCAGTGTCCGCAATGATTGCTTGGTCCGTTGGTCGCTGGGGCTCGCATGCAGCACCACGTCCCGTGACGGGAGCGGAGGCAGGCCCAGCTGATTACCGATATCGATTGTGTCGACAGGAGCGACCCGCCGCCCGAGGGCTGCGACGGCAAGGCCGGCCGAGATCGCCGCGCCAATGGTGGCGACGCCGCCACCGACGAAGACTTCGGTCCAGGCGATTCCGACCTTGTTGAGTGCGTCCACAGCCATACTGCGCACGCTACAGGGGTCGGCTTGCGTGGCAAGCCGCAACGGCTCTCCGTCATGATGCTCGAAATCCGGGGAAGCCATCCAGCCGAACGTCTCCTTCAAGATGATTTCACCGCCGCGCCGGCGGTTGTCGTGGCGCAGCACGATCGCGGCGTCGATCGCGCCACGATCGAAGTCATCCAGCACCGAGCGCGAGGTGGATACGCGGATCTCGAGCACGAGTCCCGGCTCTGCGCTCTTCATGCGTCGCAGCAGGATCGGCAACTCCGCGCCAACAATATGGTGGCTGATGCCGACGACGAGCCGGCGCCGCTCCCGGCCGAAGCAGCCGAATGCACCATGGTGGGCCGCAAGCAGGGTTCGCGCCGGTGCAAGGAAGGCGTCGCCATCCGCGGACAGGCGCACCAGCCGCGGCGTCCGATCCAGCAGCCTGCGCCCGAGCTCGTCCTCGAGCCGTTTGATCTTCAGGCTGACGGCCGACTGCGTCGTGTCCATCGCCTCGGCCGCGCGTGTAAAGCTCTTCAGGTCGGCGGTCAGCACGAAGGCCTGCACTGCCTCGATGTCCAGCGTCTTCATCGCAATCATTCCGATTTTCAATCACTGAAACATCATTCCATATCGTTTTTAAATGATCAATGGCGGGCTATCTTTTTCGCGGGGCTGAAGTTCAACGAAGAGAAAATGCCAAATGACCATCGCTCACTATATTCACCGGCTTCCTGCCGACTACGACATCGGGACCATCCGCAGCCGCGCCAAGGAGCGCGGCGCGTTGTGGAACGACGTTCCTGAGCTGCACTTCAAGGGATTTTTGCTGCGCGAGCGGGGAAGCTTCGGCGCGATCGCCAGCAGCTATTCGTCGCTTTATCTCTGGCGAACGGATGAAGCCTTCCGGAATTTTCTGGTGAGCGGCCGCTACAAGGTCGTGACTGACAGCTTTGGCCGGGCGGACATTCAAACCCGCTTTTCGCTCGACGCGCGCCGCGGCAGGGCCAATAATCCCCGTTTCATCTACAAGCAGGAGCTGAGCATTCCGGTCGATGCCGATCTGACCGCGGCCTTCGCCGCCGAGATCGCGCGCAATCGCGAAGCAGCGGAACGGACCGGAACGGTCGCTGCGGTCGTTGGGGTGGATCCTCAGAATTGGACAATCACGCGCATCCTGGTGTCTGAACAGGAGCCGACCAGAGAGGGAGATGCAGTCGCCTATGAGGTCCTGCACCTCGCTCGTCCGCTTCTCGATTCGCTGCCGTCCGCGAGCTCTCGATGAGCTACCGGTTCGAAGCCGGACGCATCTATCGGATGCCGACCCATTTCGGGCCGGCTCCGGGCCCGCGTCAACTACCAGCCGGCGTTGTCGGCGATCGAGGCAGGAGTCCCCGCCGGCTTTCGGTTGCGGCAAGTTTTCTGACCGATGCCGCGCAGCTCGAGCGTCATTTGCCGGAGGGATTTTCGCTGGCCGGCGAGGCAGTCGTCACTGTGGAATTCCACTACATGACGGAGATCGACTGGCTCGCCGGGCGGGGCTACACCATGATCCACGTCGGCTTGCCCGCGCGGTTCGACGGCGCGCGGGACCGCGCGTCAGGACGCTTCCTTGCGGTGGTCTGGGAGAGCCTTGCTGACCCGATCATCACCGGGCGCGATGAGATCGGGCATCCAAAACTCTACGCCGAGGTCGACGCGCCCCGGCAATGGGACGGTGTGCAACTCTGCACGGCCGGTTGGATGGGCTTTCGGTTCCTCGAACTCTCCGTGGCCGATCTGCGCGCTGCGCCGATCGAGCAGGCGCCGCCCTCATCCGACGGAACGCTGATGCTGAAATATGTCCCGCGCACGGGTGCCTGGGGCGAGCACGACCTCTGCCAGGTGACGCTGACGCCGGCGGCCGACCCGGACAGCATCGTCGAATCGCGACAACTTGGCCACGGCGCCGTGCGTTTCCATCGCGCCGCCTGGGCGGACCTGCCGACCATGTACCACGTCGTGAACGCACTGGCCGAACTGCCCGTCATCGAGCAGCGCGGCGGACGGGTGCAGCATTCGCGGGGCGGCAAGCCTTACCTCGACCAGAAAGTGTTGTTGTAACGGGTTGCGACGGTTGCGCCCTCGATCACGGCGATGAACGAGGAAGACAGTCTGGTTCAGCCTCGTTCGACGAGCGGGAGCTGCGTGCGGTGTAGTCTTCGCGAAAGATCAGAAAGCTGGCCAACGCCAGGATCCAGACGGACATTCCGCCATAGAGCAGCACCAGCCTGAAGCCATGGATTAGCGCCTCCTGTAGAACGCTGTCTGCCGCCGGCAGGAAGGCAAGTTCGGGGAAGTCGGACGCGCGGGCGGTACCGCCTGCTATCCTCTGAGCGAGATCCTGTAGCCGGCCTGCATCGAGCGCTACGGGCAGCGTGTTGCTCAGCCATGAGGAAATACCTGCGATCAGGATGAATCCCATCACGGCGATATTGATCGCCAGAGAGATCATGCGCGCGCTCATGTCGATGCCCGAGGCCATGCCGGCCCGCGTACTCGACACCGAGGCGGTGGTGACATTGGTGACCGGTGTGTTGGTGAGACCGAGACCTGTGCCCGCGATCAAGCACCCCGGCAGAAGCGTCAACCAAGTGACGTGCGCGACGCCGCTGCCTACCCACATCAGCACGAAGCCAAGACCGATGGTGAAGAGGCCGGCCGGAATCGTGATGCCTCCGCCAAACCTCAGCAAGATGCGCTCGCCAATCGGCGGGATCACGAGCGTCGGAAGCGTGTAGGCCAAAAGTGCCACGCCGGAGGCCAAATTGCCGTAGCCGAGGGCGCCATGAAAGAGGATCGGAAGGTAGATCATGAACGGCCAGAAGCTGAAGTTCATGCCGGCCGATCCGATGAGTGCGCCCGAAAATGCCCTGATCCGGAAAACAGAGAAGTCGAACATCGGCCGGGCGCTGCGCGTCTCTGCCAGCACGAAGGCGAGGAAATTCAGGACGGCGGCTGCAATGATCGCAAGACCGGTCGAGCTGGCAAAACCGAAATCAGGACCTTGCGTGATATAGAACGCCACGCAAAAGACCGACGTGGACAGCGTCGCGATGCCCGCGATGTCGAGATGCTTTGCATCGGGATCGCGCGACTCCTGCACCCCGGTCACTGCGAGCGAGGTCGTGACGACGGCGATGACGGCGTGGACCAGGAACACCCATTGCCAGCCCGAGATCGCAACGATCGCCGCACCGACGATCGGACCGAATCCGAGGCCGATCCCGAAGATGATCCCCCAGGCCGAGAACGCCCGTGCGCGCTCCGGCCCCTCCTGGAATTGATGGGAGAGAACGGCGACCTGACAGATCAGCATCGCCCCGCCGCTCATGCCCTGAAGGAAGCGGCTCAGGATGAGCACGAGAGCGTCCTGTGCCAGGCCACAGATCAGCGAGGCAAGGCCGAACACGAGAATGCTGACGACGAACACCCGTTTTCTGCCATAGCGGTCCGCCAGGGTGCCTGTTGCCATCAGCACCGTCGTGACCGCGATCGTGTAGGCATTCATGATCCACTGGAGCTGCTGGAAGTCGGCATGCAGCACCGTTTCCAGCGTCGGCAGGATCGTCGGGACGCTGGAAATCTCCAGCCCGAACATGAGGGACGCGAGGCACGCGGCTGCCAGGGCGATCGTGTTTCGTCGTGATGTCGGGATCGTCACAGCTGTTACCTCCAGGCCTGATGCCAATGGCTGACGCGCAGGCAAAGAGGTTCGCGAACAAGGAAACGTTGGTTTCATGTGCGCTGCCCCGCGTCAGGCGGGGCGAACATAGGGACCCCTTGAACACAACAAAACCGGATCGATATAGATTTCAGAGACAACAAACTCGGATGATGGAATGCTCTCGCTCGATGTCGACGCCGTCAGAGCCTTTGTGACGGTTGCTGATCTCCATAGCTTTACGCGCGCAGCTGAAGCGCTCGGCACGACGCAAGGCGCGATCAGCGTGAAGCTGAAGCGGCTCGAGGACCGCGTTGGACACAGGCTGATCGAACGGACGCCGCGATCGGTGCGGCTATCGGCGCAAGGGGCTGCCTTCCTGCAAGGCGCGCGGGACTTCATCGCAGCTCACGAACGCGCGATTGCCGGGCTCAACGCGCCGCCCCGTCACTTCGGCCTTGGTATTGCGGCGCACGTCGCAGGGCCGGAGGTGCCGGCCTTGCTGTCGCGGCTCCATGCCTATGATCCGAATTTGACGATCGAAGTTCAGCTCGACAACTCGCGCAATCTCTTGGACCTGTTCGACCAGGGGCGATTAGACGCGGCGATCGTCCAGCGCGAGGACGACCGCCGCGATGGCGAGATTTTGGCTCATGAGCGTTTTGGCTGGTTCGCGTCGCAGGGCTTCGAACACAGGCAGGGCGAGCCTTTGCGCCTCGCCGCTCTCGCCCCGACTTGCGGCGTCCGCAACACCGCAACGCAAGCGCTGGATGCGGCCGGAATAAAATGGACCGAGGTGTTCCTTGGAGGTGGATCTTTAGCTGTCCACGCTGCCGTATCGGCCGGATTGGCGATAGCACCACTGTCGTATCGGATAGCACCGGTCGGCACGATCGATGTCGGGGAGCGCCTTGGCCTTCCTCAACTTCCTTCGTCCGAAGTCGTGCTTCACTCATCCCTGACGGATCGCCGGTCCCGGGCCGCGCTGGGCGTGTTGGCAGCCGCATTCCGGGAACATCGTCCGCCGACCGCTTAAGGCCGTTATTCGGCCGCGTCGGATCGAGGCGCCGGCAGTCGCGTTCGTGGGTGATCTCAAGGCGCCTGGCGTGGCCGTCGATATTCCTTTGCGCCTCTATCGTGGCGCGGGGACCGGCGTTGAGACCCGCCTCCCGGTGCTTTTGTTTTTCCACTCCGGCGGTTGGGTATCAGGTGATCTCGATACGCACGACGCCGTCTGCCGTTCGATCGCGACGACTGCACGTTGCGCCATGATCGCTGTCAACTACCGCCTCGCACCCGAACATCGCTTTCCGGCGGCGATCGAGGATGGTTGGTCCGCTCTCAAGTTCGTGGTGACCGAAGGAGCGCCTCAAGCTGGACGTCACGAGGATCGCGGTAGGGGGCGACAGCGCTGGCGGCAATATCGCAGCGACGCTTGCGTTGCTTGCCCGCGACGCCGACGGTCCACGGCTATCTCTTCAGGTGCTCGCGTATCCGGCCACTGATTTCTCCGTGGAGCACCCGTCTTGGGCTGCGCTCGCCGATCAGCCGCCGCTCACCCGTGCACGGCTGCGCTGGTTCCAGAAGCAATATCTGCGTGATGAGACGGACCGCTGGGATTGGCGGGCTTCCCCGCTACTCGCTTCCGATCTGAAAGGAGTGGCTTCCGCTTTTGTCGCAACCGCCGGCTTCGATCCGCTGCATGATGAGGGCGAGGCCTATCTCGAACGTCTTCGGGCGGCCGGTGTGAGCGTGCGGTCTCGCCATTTTGGCGGCCAGATCCATGGATTTATCACCATGGGAAAGGTCGTCCCGGAAGCGATTATATTGATCGGCGAAATCGCGGCAGCGCTTGATTGGGCATTTCAGGACGCGGCCGACAAAACGCCGACATGAGAGTTTTGGCTGTCCGGCAATCCATGGACACCGCTACGACCGGGCAGCAGGCTAGGTGCGAATCCGTCAGTTGGCCACCATCAGCGAATGTCGGTATCGGTGGTTGCGCCTCCCCGCAACCACTTTTGTTACAACTCACTCACCGTCCCGGTCTAACCGCCGGGACGGATCTTGGGGAATCAGGGACCGGGGGACAGAGCAGGTCCGGCTGCGAGTAGCATTACCAAGTCATCCGGAGTGAAGGGTAGACATCTGCTCTTCTACTCTCGACAGAACATCCACAGAAACTACTCTCTCGCGCACTCTCAACCAAAGAGTGAGGGCAGCATATACATGTAGAAGAGAAAATCCTCGTTGATATTTTTACTAGGAATCTGAGGAGCGGACGTTCGAATCGTTCCGGGCGCCATGGCTCGATGGAGATGGACACTATTGCTTGGCCGTGGCGCTATGATGTGGTAGCCCGGTACATCGCTCCGGTCGGCAAATCTGCGACGCCCTGCGATTTTGTACTGCACTCACCAACTTAGCGCAGGCCGAGATCACCCTTTACGCCGTCGCGCTTGCGGCCATCGGTGTCCCCAACCGCGAACTGGTAACCGGCCTGAGCGTAAAGGCTCAGCCCGGCATTGATCTTGGCTGTCACCCCGGCGGCGAGGTTGGTGAGGTACTGCCGTGATTGCTGACGCGGTTTTGCCGGTCGAAGGAAATCACTGCGTAGCGATGCCGGCCGCCAATTGGCGCAAAAGCCCGCATTTCTGGAGCATTTCCAGCCGCTGGTCCTTTGAGCTGCCGCGTGGCGGCGTTCCCGTTGGCATCGAGGTGGCCAGCGCGCTACACGCGCCGCTCGATTTGCTGCTGGTGCGCAAGATCGGCGTGCCGGGGCATGCCGAAGTTGCGGCCGGCGCGGTGATCGACGGCGGTCATCAACGAGGACGTCGGGCGCACGGCCGACGTGTCCAAGTCCGAGATCGCGAAGATCGTCGAAGCCGAACTCGCGAAGATCGACCCCCGTAGGCGCCTCTGGTTGAGCGACTGGCCGCACGTTTCCATCGTCGGGCATAGCGCCATCGTCGTCGATGTGCGAGCGAAACACTGAGCCATTGTGTGGCACGAGCGTGCCACTGGCAGGACCCGACATTAGGTTGACCACAACTGGACGTGTCAATCAGGGTTCTCCCCCCGTCTTCTATCGGAATCGCCCTGATGGACTAACCGTCGCGGGCGGTCTTCTTGAGTTATCCGCGCTCCGCGGGGCTCGACGTTGTCGAGGAACGACGGGAGATACCCATGGCCGTAAGCACATCGGAAGATATCCAATCCCATCAAAGCCAATATCCGAAAATACGAAGAAGCTGAGCAACTCGCCAATATCCACCCCGCAAAATTCGATGACCTGGACTTCAACGTCTTCTCCAACCAGGATTGGGTGCGGTTGCACGAGAGCCATGCCGAGGATGTCCTCGTGCACTGGCCCGACGAGCGACAGGTGAGAGGCATTAAACAACACATCGATGATTTGGGCGCGATGTTTGTCTATGCGCCGGATACGCGCATTAAGGTTCATCCGGTCAAGATAGCTGCTGGCGACTGGACCAGTGTCATCGGCGAAATGGAAGGAACGGTAAGCCGATGCCCTCGCAGGACGGAAAAGCGATTGCGCCCACCGGCAAAGCATTCAAGATCGTGATGTGCACCGTCGGACACCGGAAAGACGGCGTGATGGATGAAGAGTACCTGTTCTAGGACAACCTGTCGTTCATGAAGCAGATTGGACTCGCTTAGGCGCGAGCCAGTGACCGCCACCGGCTTTATGAGTACGCGGCCAAGGTCAAAGAAGATGAAGTCGATCCGGACTGTGCTGCCGCCCAGGGGCCGCGATTATCGGCTTGATCTTTTGCGCGGTTTCGCCAACTGGGCGATCTACCTCGACCATATACCGAACAACATCGTCAACTGGCTCACCCCGCGCAACTATGGGTTCAGCGACGCGGCCGATCTGTTCGTCTTCATCTCCGGATATACCGCCTCATTCGTGTATGCGCGAATCATGCTTGAGCGAGGATTCGTCATCGGAGGAACTCGCCTCATCAGGCGTGCATGGCAAATCTACGTGGCGCACATCGTCCTGTTCGTGATGTACATCGCGGAGATCGGGTATCTCGCGCATCGCTACGACGATCCGAACCTCGCGAATGAGTTCAACGTCGCCGGCTTCATGGCCAACCCGGCAGAGACCCTCTACCAGGGACTGATCCTCGCGTTCAAACCCGTCAACATGGACGTGCTGCCTCTCTATATCCTGCTCATGGTCGCCTTTCCGCCGGTTCTTTGGACGATGTTGCGACTGCCGAACCTGACGCTGGCGGCTTCGTTCCTGCTGTATTTGGCTGCACGCCATTTCGGCTGGAACCTGGCCGCCTTTCCGACGGGATCCTGGTACTTCAATCCGTTCTGCTGGCAGTTTCTTTTCGTATTCGGCGGGTGGTTCGCGCTAGGTGGCTCGATAGAGGCGAGGCCATTGATCCGGTCGCGCGTGTTGCTGTGGCTCGGCAGGGCCTACTTGCTGTTTGCGTTCGTCATGACGATGGCGGGGCGATTTCCGGAGATCGCTCACCTAATGCCGCCACGGCTCTACGATGCGTTCAATCCCAACGACAAAACCAACCTCGCACCCTACCGTCTCGTCCATTGCGTCGTGCTTGCCTTCTTCATCAACAGGTTCCTGCCGCGTGACTGGAGAGGCCTCGAATGGCCGATATTCCGGCCGCTCATCAAGTGCGGCCAGCAATCGCTCGAAGTCTTCTGTGTCGGTGTCTTTCTCGCGGTGGGCGCCCACGTCATGCTCGTCGAAATCTCCGACGCGATCTGGATGCAGATCGTGGTCAGTGTGGTTGGTATCGCCTTGTTGACCGCAGTCGCTTATTACCGCTCCTGGTCCAAGAAGGCCGACAAGCCAACATCACCTGCCCGGCCCGCACCCGGGATCAGCCGCTGACGACCGAACACCCGGAGGGTGTCTTGATCCGCATCAAGCGTCGGGCTCCGCGCGTATGAGACAAAGACGCTCACGACTTAGTCATTGAGTCCCACAGACCGTCGAACTCGCGATCGTATTCCACGGGCGCGCGTCCACTCGGATCGGTGCGCCGCGTCACGCGGTTCACACCTATTGCTTCGACCGGCGTCAAGATTATATCGCAGTTTCAATTACATAAGAGTTCGCAGTCTTCTTCTGAACGGCGCGCCTTGAGCGATGGAGATGGGGAACTATTGCTTGGCCGTGGCGCTATGATGTGGTGGCGGGCACACGCTCTGACCGGCAAATCTGCGGTGCCCTGCGATTTTGTACCGCACTCACCAACTGTAGCGCAGGCCGAGATCGCCCTTTACGCCGTCGCGCTTGCGGCCATCGGTGTCCCCAACCGCGAACTGGTAACCGGCCTGAGCGTAACCGACACTCCCGTAGCGAAAGCTGCGGGAGTTTCGCGTGTGTGCCGACCATGATCGACAGCTTGGAGGTGGACGTCCTCTATCCAGCCTGATGGCGGCGAAGGATTAGCGAAGCGCAAGGGCGTCACCGCGAGGTGGGGTCTGAAGGAAGCGTGGAGCAAAGCCGCGGCCCGATGGACAAGAACCGGATAATGAGGCCTACCCGATCGGACGAGCGAGCACGTGATCGCGAAGTCCACGGTCATCAAGGATCGGGGTGGTAAATCCGGCGGGCGTGCGGTGAAGGCGGTCGATCTTACCTCGGGAGATCTGCGCTGCGTCCCGGCAACGAGACTGAGGTTGTCGCAAGGCGATCTGACCGCAGCGCAGAAGTCAGCAGAGGGCATAGTAGGCGGAACGAGTTTCGCTGAAGGCCTGAACGCTGGAAGTGACGAGTAGATGCAGTGATCTCGCACCGGCCAAGCGACCGAATTCCGGGCAACCGGCCTCGGAACGGCGGGAAGGGGTGAAACCCTGACTGACGCTGATCGGACGAGTCGGAGCTGGCGCGACGATGGCTGGCATCCAAACCACGGCGTCAATAGCAACAACTATTGCCGCTCAATCCAGCGAACCGCCGTATACGGACCCGTATGTACGGTGGTGTGGGAGGGGAGGAGCCGTGAGGCTCCCCCTATCCCGATTTCCGAGTCTTTCCAACGGTTTGTGCTTCGATCCAGCCGAGGATCGTGCCCAATGCGCCGTGCAGGGTGGCGTCGATTTCGCCGCGGTTCGGACCGGGGCGCAGCGTAATCTTCTCAACCAGCGCCCGGATCGCCTCCGCCGCCTCTTACTGCCGACGAGGTCGATTTCGTCAACCGAACCGTGCAGATCGGCGATGAGAAGCTTCGCCAAGGTCTTGGTATGTTGAAATAGAACCGCATGGGCCCCCCGGTTTGGAGAACCGTAATTCGAACTTGCCGTTCCAGTTTTGATTTACGTCAACCTCAAGGGAAGCCGGGGCGTCCTTAGGAGGAGGTGGCATGCCGAGGGGGTGCGCTGGCCTCGATGTGGGACGCTCCTTGTTAAGTCAGTTCGGCGCATTGTCGCCGGTCGAAGCCAAGTATCGGCGAAGATTTTCGCTGGCATCGTCATGGAAGCTATGCCGATCCCGCTGTTCCGGAGGCGCCCGCCACCCCGGCTCAATACCGGTCATGTCTGGCAATTCATGTGCGATGCCCTTGTGACAATCGATGCAGGTCTTTTCGCGCGTAACCAGGAACCTGGAGTGGATTTCAGCGGCTCGTCTGGTCTGCTTCGTGAAGTCCATCGCCGCAGAGGAATGGCAATTGCGACACTCCAGTGAATCATTGGCCTTCAGCCTCGCCCATTCGTGCTTGGCGAGTTCGAGCCGGTGATCCAAAAACTTTTGCCTGGTATCGATCACGCCGAAGATCTTGCCCCAGACTTCCTTCGAGGCCTGCATCTTGCGGGCGATCTTGTCGGTCCAGTCGTGTGGGACGTGGCAGTCGGGGCACGTCGCGCGGACCCCCGAGCGGTTCGAGAAATGCGGGGTGCGCTGCAATTCCTCGAACACGTTGTCGCGCATTTCGTGACACGACGTGCAGAACTTCTCGGTGTTGGTGACCTCCAGCGCGGTGTTGAAGGCGCCCCAGAACAGCGCGCCGCAGACGAAGCCTCCGAGCGCAAGAAACCCGAGGCTCAAATGCGCGCTTGGGCGGCTGGCGATGCGCCAGAACCAGATCAGGAGTGCCTTGATCCGCCGCATCGAAGTTGCTCACTTCTTCTCGGAACCGACGAGAAGCATATCCTTGAACGTGGTTGGAACGAGCGGCCGTGCATCTGTTTGCTGGACGTGGCACGCGGTGCAAAAGTATCGCCGAGGCGTTACATCGGCGAGAACCTGTCCGTCGCGGTCCATGAAGTGGGTGACGCTGATCATCGGCGCACCCGAGCCTTCAGTGTACTGTCGGCGGTGGCAGTCGAGGCAACGATTGGTCTTGAGCGTAAGCTGATAGTTCTCGATGGAGTGCGGGATGATCGGCGGCTGCTCCGGATAGTTGCGCATCAGCCGCTTGTCATCGACGATCGGCCGCGCCAAGGGCGGTGTCCGCACATCTCCCATCGGCGCTGCGGCTCCGGTAACCCGCGGCACGATCTGGGGCGCGTTCTGCGCGTAGATTGCACCGCAGACGAACACCAGCATGCCGCCGAGCAGCGCGCCCGCCAGCGACAAGCGAAATCTCTTCAGACCGGGATGATCTTGACCGCGCATTTCTTGAAGTCCGCCTGCTTGGAAATGGGATCGGTTGCGTCGAGCGTCGCCTTGTTGATGAGTTGGCTGGCGTCGAACCAGGGAACGAAGACGACGCCGCGCGGCATCCGGTTGCGTCCCCTGGTATCCACCCGGGTGCGGATTTCGCCGCGCCGGGAAACTACGCGGACCTCGGCCCCCTGATTGAGGCCTCTGGAGCGCGCGTCCTGCGCATGCATGAATACCCGTGCGCCGGGAAACGCCTTGTAGAGCTCCGGCACCCGCATGGTCATGGACCCCGAGTGCCAATGTTCGAGCACGCGGCCCGTGACCAGCCAGATATCGTATTCCTTGTCGGGAGATTCCGCCGGCGGCTCGTAGGGCACCGCAATGATCCTGGCGCGTCCGTCCGGCTGGCCGTAGAAGTCAACTCCCTTGCCCGGCTTGACGTAGGGATCGAGGCCTTCCCGATAGCGCCACTTCGTTTCCTTGCCGTTGACGACGGGCCATCGCAATCCCCGTACTTCGTGGTAGCTGTCGAAGGGCGCGAGGTCGTGGCCATGGCCGCGGCCGAATTCGGCGTATTCCTCGAACAGACCCTTCTGCACGTAAAATCCGAATGCCTTGGCCTCGCTATTTTCGTACTCGGCGGGGATTTCGGTGGTTGCGAACTTGTCGACCTTGCCGTTCCGGAACAGCGCCTCGAACAGCGTTTTACCGCGGTAATTGGGGTTGTCGGCCAGGATCTGCGCCGGCCACAGCTCGTCGGTGGTGAAGCGCTTCGAAAACTCCATGATCTGCCAGAGGTCAGAGCGCGCCTCGCCGGGAGCGTCGACGAGCTGCCGCCACGCATGGGTGCGGCGCTCGGCATTGCCATACATGCCTTCCTTTTCGACCCACATGGCGGCGGGAAGAACGAGATCGGCGGCCATCGCGGTAACGGTCGGATAGGCGTCGGAGACGACGATGAAGTTGTCCGGATTCCGGTAACCGGGATAGGTCTCGCGCGAGCAGTTCGGGGCGGCCTGCAGGTTGTTGTTCACCTGGACCCAGTAAAAATTCAGCTTGCCGTCGCGAAGCATCCGGTCCTGTTCAACCGCGTGGTAACCCGGCTTGTCCGGAATGATGCCGTGCGGGACGCGCCAGATTTCCTCGGTGTGCTTGCGGTGTTCCGGATTGGTGACGGTCATGTCGGCAGGCAAACGATGCGCGAACGTGCCGACCTCGCGCGCCGTGCCGCAGGCCGATGGCTGTCCCGTCAGTGAGAACGGCGAATTGCCGGGCTCGGAGATCTTTCCCGTCAGCAGATGCAGATTGTAGACGAGCTGATTGGCCCATACGCCGCGAACATGCTGATTGAATCCCATTGTCCAGAGCGACATCACCTTGCGCTTCGGATCGGCATAGAGCTCGGCGAGCTCCTGCAGGAAGCCGCGTTCGACTCCCGTAAGCTCCGATACGTTGTCGAGCGTGTAATCCTTCACGAAGGCTGCGTAGGCGTCAAAGTCGATCGGCTGGGTGGCGCCGGGGTCCGCCGCGCCCTTGGCTTTGATTTCGAGCGGATGATCCGCGCGCAACCCGTATCCGATATCGACCGCGCCCTTCACGAACGTCGTGTGATTCTTGACGAATTCCTGATTGACCCGTCCGGTCGAGATGATGTGGTTGGCGATGTAGTTCAGGATCGCTAGATCCGTGCCCGGCTTGAACACGATCGGGATGTCGGCGAGGTCAGAGCTCCGGTGGGTGAACGTGGAGAGAACCGCCACCTTTACATGCGGATGGCTCAACCGCCGGTCGGTGAGCCGCGTCCAGAGAATCGGGTGCATCTCGGCCATGTTCGAGCCCCAAAGCACGAACGCGTCCGCCGCTTCGAAGTCATCATAGCAACCCATCGGCTCGTCCATGCCGAAGGTGCGCATGAAAGCGTAGGCCGCCGACGCCATGCAGTGGCGGGCGTTCGGATCCAGATTGTTCGAGCGAAAGCCGGCCCGCATCAACTTGGTGGCGGCATATCCTTCATAGGCCGTCCATTGCCCCGAGCCGAGCATGCCGAGCGCGGTCGGACCCTTCTCCTTCAGCGTCGCCTTGGCGCGGGCGGCCATCACATCGAAGGCCTCATCCCACGTCACCGGCGTCAGTTCGCCGTCCTTCGCGAAGACGCCACCCTTCTTGCGCAGGAGCGGCGTTGTCAGGCGGTCGCCGCCATACATGATCTTGGAGAGAAAATAGCCCTTGATGCAATTCAGCCCGCGATTGACCTCGGCGAGCGTGTCGCCGTGGGTGGCGACGACCTTGCCTGCCTTGACGCCGACCATGACCCCGCATCCGGTGCCGCAAAAGCGACAGGGGGCCTTCGACCATTTGATCTCCAGCGATCCGATGCCGCCCGCGACCGGCTGCGACATCGCTGGAACGTTCATGCCGGCGGCCGCAGCGGCGAGGGCGGCGGCCTGCGCCTTCAATAGTTCTCGTCGCGAGAGTGACATGTTCTAGCCTCCGATATCGGCGAGCCGCTCGACCTGCTCGAACACCATGTTGGCCGACAGGACGCCCTGCCAGGATGCGACCTCGGCGAGGCGGCTTCCGAGGATTCCGCTCTCGGTCGCCTCCATCACGATGACGATCTTCGAGGCGTCGGCTTGATGTGTCTCAACGCCGGGCAAGGCGGCGAGCGCGCGCAAAACTTCGTCCCGGCGCTGCGGCAGCACCGATACCACCGCGCTCGAAATGTGAATGGTGGCTTCGTCCGTCATGACGCCGCCTCTCGCTGCGCCGCGCCCAGCGTGATGGCCGAGCCCGGGCATGTGCCGACGCATTCGCCGCATCCGGTGCAGGCGGCTTCATTGACGATCGCCTGGGGCGGCAATCCAATTCTGGGACGCAAGCGAATGGCGGCCTCGGGACATGCATCGCCGCAGGAACGGCATACGATGCCGGCCTCAGCGAGGCAGTCGCCGCCGATCACCGCGACCGGTTTGGAGAGGAGCTGACCGCAAAACAGTGCCCTGCGCGAAGGTCCCTGGTTTTCCATGGCGATCTCATGCCCCCGGAGGGCCGGGTGGCCCCAGGATCAACTGGGACATCCAGACCAGAAAACCATACCCGCCGACCACGCCCACGGCGACCACCGGCCAGATGAAGGCGGCAATGACAGCAAATACGATCAGTTCGGCACGTCGACTGTTTGCGGCGGATCCACGCAGCGGCGTCTCATTTTGTGACGTGTCGATCATGTTGAAATGCCCTGCCCGGCGTCGGGGGGACGAAGCCGATCTACAGAGCCACAACGCGCCCTGGCTGCTATAGTTCCATTGACAACCTGTCCGCGCAGGTCAGGCCCTGGCAGTCGCCTCACGGGACATCATCCGCCGTGGCACTTCCTTCGAACTACCTGGCTGGCCGCCCGCGGCAGGCCTACGCCGCCCGCCTCAAATCCTCGGCGAGTGCGCGATACGACAACGCCTCCGCCAGATGCAGCCGGCAGATTTTTTTCGCACCGTCGAAGTCGGCGAGCGTTCGTGCGACCCGCAGCACGCGGTGATAGCCGCGCGCGGTGAGTTTCATTGTCTCGGCGGCGTCCCGCAACAGTTTTTGGCCTTGCGAAACCGGCTGCGCGATCGTCTCCAGCAGCGATGCCGGCGCTTCGGCGTTGGTGCGGATATGCGGCATGCCGGCGGCGGCACTGCACTCACCAAGTGTAGCCTTGACGCCGTCGCGCTTGTGGCCATCGGTGTCCCCAACTACGAACTGGTAGCCGGCCTGAGTGTAAAGGCTTAGCCCGGCATTGATCCTGGCAGTCACCCGGCGGCGAGGTAAAGCCGCGTCGCCTGCTCCAGCAACGGAACCCGATCGACTCCGGAAAACGTCGTCGTCGCTTGCGCACCCCAATCCTTCCAGAGGTTGGCTCGTACGTAAGGTTGCCAGACCTGTCCGCCATCGCTGACAATGGTCCATCGGCCGCGCAGGCCGAGCCGCCCGCTCGCCCCGGATGTCGATCCGAGCGCGACGTCA
Organism: Bradyrhizobium nivariense; assembly: GCF_029846715.1. Taxonomy (GTDB): domain Bacteria; phylum Pseudomonadota; class Alphaproteobacteria; order Rhizobiales; family Xanthobacteraceae; genus Bradyrhizobium. The sequence goes on along the minus strand of NZ_JARVWW010000010.1, from coordinate 155,855 downwards.
CCCAAGCCGTCATTGGCGTCGCCGAACGACACATGCTGCCACACGATCTGGCCCTGCGGCTCCAGCACAAAGCCCGGCCCGAGCGCCGGCAGGGCAATTGGATAGCCCGCCTCCAGCGAGGAGACGAAGCCGACGCCATTGGTCGAGAGGCTGGCGAATGTCGTTGATGCCGTGCCTTCATAGGCGGTTGCCTGCAACACCGCGTCGAGATACCAGCCGGTCGGACCATAATGCGTCCAATAGGCCCCGCCCGACCAGCCATTGAGATTGAGGCTGCCGGTCTTGCGCTGCACATAGTTGGTCGCCGCCTCGTTGGTGACGAGGCCGGTCGCATCGACGTTGGCATTGGCGTAGGCGAAGTAGACGCCGGCGAGATCGCGATGAGCCGGCAGAAAGCTGCCGCGCCACAGGTCGATGCCGCTCTGAAAGCCGGCCAACTGGCCATCGGTGCGTGGATCGGCGAAGGCGCGGTAGCGGTTGTTGATCTGCTCGCCGAAGCCACGTGCCCAGCCGGAGCGGGCCCAGCCGCCGCCGCTTCCTGCATTTGCGATTGGGAGCGTGTCGCCGATGCGCTCATGCAAAGTGCCGAGCGTGGAGAGCCCAAGCTGCCGGGCAGTCGGCTGTACCGCGCCATAGGTCGCAATCTCCGGCCCGATAATTGGGTAGACACCCGGCGGCAGCACCGGCGGCAGATCTTCCGGCAGTGCCTCTGGCGGCAGCACGCCCGGCGGCGTGACCGGGCCGTTGCCGCTGTCGCCGTTACCATTGCCGTCGCCGCCGTTGCCTCCGTTAAAGCTCGAACGCAGGAACCAGTTGTCCGGGGCGCTGCCGTTGAGGCCGCCACGAAATAAAAAATAGTCGATGGCGCCGCCGCGTGCTTCGCCGGCGAGCGTGAAGGCGCCCGCCTGCGTCGTGCCGTTGTTGATCGCTTCCACCACCAGGATGCCGTTGCCGGTGGTCTGCACTCCCGGCCCTCCGGCATTGGTGATGCGCAGGAAAGAACTTCCGGTCGCGCTGCCGCCATTGATGACCAGCAGGTCCGATGGCGAGCTGTCCGTGCCGAGAAACGTGTTGAGCCCGATCGTGCCGCCGACGCCAGCGTAGTTCACCGTCGTCAGCGTCTTGAATGCACTGCCAGCGGCGAAATCAATCTGGCTGGCGTTGTTTATCAGATTGGTGACATTGGAGGTGCCGGTCATGTCCCAGCGGGTGCCATTCGTCAGCGTGAGATTCGATGTGCTGCCGCTGTCGGTGATCGCAGCACCGGTCAGCGTAGAGTGTGATGCTGGAATGTTAGTGTTACTGGTACCGCCCGTAACATATAGCCACCGCCCGTCGCTGCCGCCGGCGGTGACGCTGGTGCCAGTCAAATTAATGCTCTTGTTGCTCCCGCCCCGGACACGGATCACAGGGCCAGCTTCGCTCGTCAGCGTGCTATTTGCAAAATTCGCCGTCGATCCTCCCCCACTGATCAAGGCGAGTGCACTGGCACCGACCCCTGTGGTGGTCACCCTTACGTCGGTCGCGTTGACGGTGTTGTTTGGGTTTTCGATTCTTATTCCGTCCGAATTCACGCCGGAGGTCGTAATGAATACGTTGTTCAGCGGCTCCGCGTGTTGACCTGACGTAACGTTAATCGCGTAGGCGTTCGTGCCCGTGGTGGTAATGGTGGTGGTAAAGGAAGTCCCGCTGGGATTGATCACGAGTTGGCCACTACCTGAAATAACGATGGCGCTGGCATTCTGAGTGCTGACTGTAATCGGCCCAGGATTGTTACCTGCGGTCGGACCAAAGGTCAGGGTACCGGGACCACCGACATTGGCCGCTACGGAGCCTGAGGGTGGCATCCACTGTGTTGAGCCGAGGACCGTCCTGCTAGAGCCCAAGCTAATGGTCGAGGTTACCGGGCCTGGGCCAATGTCCTGCGATCGGGCGGCCTCGGACGCCAGCGAGACCAAGGCCAGCACCGTCATGAAACACCATGCGCTGAGCGACGCCAAACCGGACCGCGCCAGCCAGCATTGAAGTCTTCGCCCGGGACTAACTGCTCGGCGCTGGATGTCGGGCCCGACGCCCGCCTTGCACGAGAAGTGCATTGTCAGCGAAACGCGAAGTACCTCGCGGGCCACGGTCCGGAGCATCCGTTCCTCCCCCAGAACAACCGGTTCTTAGCAAACCAACGAGTCTGATGATGAAATCGTCGCCAAGTAAGAGATACCTCGGCCAATCTAGCTGCGATCATATGACTATTGCTTGCCATCACAACGAAAAGTAGTGTCAAACCATCGGTTCCCTTGGTAATTTCGGACGATGTTGCCAAACCGACACATCCAAAAGACATGAGGAAAATTCGCGACAAGAATCCGCGGCCAGATATCGAATACGTAGCGCTCGCCGCAATGCCCGATCTTCGCTTCAGTGCAAGTTGAACGTTGCAGTGGATTGAGCTTGAACGCGGGGACGAACTGTCGAAAGTCCGAACATGTGAGCTTGGCACATTTGCGCTGTCGGTCGGCATCGTTTCGCCGCTTGATGCGCTGATGGGGCTATTTCCAGCAGACGGAGCGAGCTCTAGCTGCTTTGCAGGCCGGTGCTCCTCTCCCCATCGGCCAAGTCTGCGTTGAGGAGACCACATGAGATATTCCGTTTCCCGTGCCTCGATCGAGATACGCGCTGAAAAGATTATGCAGCTTTTCGACACGCTGGATCCGCTCCCATATCCACAGAAGGATCTTGCCGAGACGACCGAGAACTTCATCGTTGGGTGGGCCCGCGAACTGCCGAGGGCGCAGCCTATCGAAATCGTGGTGCATGTTCCGGCGGCTGAAGCGACAGGTCCGGCTGCGCAGCAACTCGGCAATGCATTCGCAACCTATTTTCGCTACCGCGCTGATCGTCTGGATCTCGATCTCAGTGAACTTTTCCGCATCGGTCGCTGGTCACTTCTAATCGGCATGGCTGTCCTTGCGCTCTGCATGATTCTTGGCCGGTTTGTAGGTGGCCTGTTTGAAGAAGGGTATTTCAGACAGTTCTTCAAGGAAGGTTTGATCATTCTTGGCTGGGTGGCGAATTGGAGGCCGATAGAGATATTCTTGTACGAGTGGTGGCCGCTGGTGCGTCGGCAAAAGCTCTACCGCCGCCTGTCGGCTGCCAGTGTTGAAGTCAGATCCGATGCGAACCGAGTAGGCTGAGGCCACACACCGAACAAACGAGTGGCCCTCTCCGGTAATGAGAATCGCTGCAATGTACTTTTGGCTCTACGCAGAGCGGCAACTGGCATTTCGCGTGAAGCAAGCTGCCACGGAGATGCTCTCGGCCGCCATTTGCACTGCCTGCATGCTCAGGCGTGTCATCTCTTCCATCGATTCCACTTCCACTGTAGGAAAAGCGGCGTTTCCAGTCACGGCGTGATCGCGACCTTGAACACACCATCACGCTGGTTCGCGAAGAGTTCATAGGCGGCTTCGATCTCATCCAGCTTAAACCGGTGCGTCACCATCGCGCTCAGGTCGACGCGTCCTGATTCGATCACCGCCATCAATCGTCGCATGCGCTCCTTCCCACCCGGGCAGAGCGTTGTCACGATCGTATGGTCGCCGAGTCCCGTCGCGAAGGCGTCGAACGGTATCTTCAGATCGGATGAATAGACGCCAAGGCTCGACAAGGTCCCGCCCGGCCGCAACACCCGAAGACACGATTCAAACGTGGACTGGGTGCCCAGCGACTCGATGGCCACATCTACCCCGCGTCCGTCGGTGATGCGCAGGATCTCGGCGACCGGATCGACTTTACTGAAGTCCACGACGTAGTCGGCACCGAGACGACGCGCCATATCGAGACGTTCCGGCAGCCGGTCGACCGCGATGATCGTCGAGGCGCCGAGGAGCTTTGCGCCAGCGGTAGCGCAAAGTCCGATCGGCCCCTGCGCGAACACCGCCACCATGTCGCCGATCTTGATCCTGCCGCTTTCGGCGCCGCTGAAACCGGTTGACATGATGTCGGGGCACATGAGGACCTGCTCGTCGGTGAGTTCGTCAGCAACAGGCGCGAGATTGCCGATCGCGTCAGGCACGAGGACATATTCAGCCTGGCAGCCGTCGATCGTGTTGCCGAAGCGCCATCCGCCCGCTGCCTTCCATCCATGTCTGGCATCAGGACCATCCTGGGAGCAGCGGCCACACTGGCACGCGTTGCTGTAGCCGCTCGGCGTGATGGCGCCAGCGATGACGCGCTGTCCTTCGTGGAATCCTTTAACCTCCGAACCGAGTTTCTCGATCACCCCAACAGGCTCGTGGCCGATCGTCAGACCTTTCGCGACCGGATACTCCCCTTTAAGGATATGAACATCCGTGCCGCAGATGGTTGTTGTCGTAATCCGAATCAGTGAGTCGAGCGGACCAACATCTGGCACGGGCTTCTCTTCGAGCACGATTCGGCCCGGCTCGACAAAGACGGCGGCTTTCATTTTCGGCATCTGATTCACCCTGTTGTTGCAGTTTCGATATAGCCAGCTCGATCAGCGCCATCCATTCGTTCCGGCCTGGCAGGACGCAACGCGCTGCCACGTGACGCTCTGAGTATGAGGTCGCGGCCGAAGAGAAGGACGCGAGCCCAGAGGCCGCTCATGGCCCGGAGGGCCTTGACGATTTCGAAGGCGCCGGCACAATCGCTATGACCGCGATGAATGCCCTGCTGACAAGCGGCGCGAGCGTGACATCGTCCAAGAGGAACATTCCTGCCAGGGGCAGGACAACTCGAAGCAAGACGCGGGCTCAAGTGGGGCGGTGCCGGCGAGCGCGGTGCTATGTCATGGGTGGCTATCGACTGCGACGACGCCATACGAGGTTCCGCAAAAACGCGCGCAACACTTTGCACGCTGCTTTAGTCAGCAGCCTGGCCGCTCATGTCGTGCGGTTGTCGCGACAACTTCATGCTACTATAACGTGATGGCGCTTTTTTGACAACAAGGAACCCTCGTCTCGCGACACGAAGCCTTCGACATAGGCGATTCAATTGCATCTACAATACACGGGATTCATTGATGCGTTGCACTGCGGCTGTGTCAGATCATCCGTGTCACATCGTCAATGACGTCGCTCACTTGCAATCGCAATTCGTTGCGCGCAGAATTTGCGGGTCTCTCTGTTCAAAATGGTTCGTATTGAACTACCGCATCAAGAGGGGCTCCTCCGCCTCTAAGCCGATGCCCGCCGCCGCGCCCAAGTCATTCCAGCCGCGTGACTGCCATGGACACGATTCTTGTCGTCAATGCAGGCTCATCGAGCGTCAAGTTTCAGACCTTCGCGATCGAACGGGACGGCAGTCTAAAGTGTCAGATCAAGGGCAAGCTCGACGGGGTCGGAAGCCGACCGCGGTTGCGCGCCTCCGCCGTCGATGACGCCGTGCTGGTCGACCGCGTCTACGAGAGCGAAATCGTTCATGATGTTCCGACGGCGCTTGCGACGGCAGACGCATGGTTGCGAGATGAGCTTCACATAGATCCAATCGCCATCGGGCATCGCGTCGTGCATGGAGGTCCGGATTACGGTCAGCCCGTCCGGGTGGATCACGGCGTATTGACCCGCTTGGAACGATACGTTTCGCTGGCACCGCTTCATCAGCCCCATTGTCTCGCGGCGATCCGATCAATCCTCGCTCGCTTTCCGGATATGCCGCAGGTCGCGTGTTTTGATACCGCCTTTCATCGCAGCCGCGATGCTCAGGCGGACCACTATGCGATCCCGCGTTATCTGCATGCTCAAGGGGTCCGGCGCTACGGTTTCCACGGCCTCTCCTACGAATATATTGCGAGCGCGCTACCCCAAGTCGCGCCGGACATTGCATTCAAACGGGTGATCGTCGCGCATCTCGGCAGCGGTGCCTCCATGTGCGCCCTCAGCAATGGCCGCAGCATCGAAAGCACCATGGGCTTCACGGCTCTTGATGGGCTTCCCATGGGCACGCGGTCCGGCCAGATCGATCCGGGCGTCATATTGTATCTCATGTCCGAAAAAGGCATGACGCCTGCCGACGTTCAGAACTTCCTCTATCACGAGTGTGGCCTCAAGGGCCTGTCAGGCATCAGCAACGACGTGCGGCAGCTTGAGATCAGCGAGGACCCCGATGCGGCTTTTGCGATCGAACATTTCGCCTACCGCATCGGGCTCTACGCCGGAATGCTGGCCGCTGCGCTGCACGGGTTGGATGCGTTCGTATTCACGGCAGGGATTGGTGAAAACTCCGCCCATGTTCGGACAGCAATCGCCGAAAGGCTGACCTGGCTTGGAGTTTCGCTTGATGCGGGCGCAAATTCGAAACACGCACGTTTGATTTCGCGGCCAGAGAGCCGCATCGCGGTTTACGTATTGCCAACCGACGAGGAACTGATGATTGCGCGACACACCGTTGCGCTGCTGTCAAACGCGCCAACAACGCAACCAAAGCAGGAGAGGATGCCCTGACCAGTGCTATTTCTCCAGAAACCAAGGTCGTGCTTAAAGGCAGCAGGGAGTGATCGTTGGGACGCCAACAACGGTCAATCGATCGCCTGCGAAGGCGTTCCGCGCCTTGGGAGCCAATCTGGCCGTGACCTACTTGAACGACAAAGCGAAGAAGCATTTGCAGCCCCTCGCAGTCGAACTCGAAGCGTCGATGGTCATGCCTCTGGACGTGAGTGCCTCCCGAAAGTGTCGATCGGCGGGCGTGCTCCGAACGCCTCGAAGCGCCCGCGCGGCAAAACTCAGTACGGCCAGGTCCAGTTGACAATCTCCGCCGATCAGTGCCGTGCTCGTGCGCGTAGCGGAGATTGTCGATGATGGCATTCTTCATGGCCTCCTTGAGGTGAGCGGCCTTCGTGTGCAACTTCGGCACTCGATCGATCACATCGATGACGAGGTGGAAGCGGGACGTGTCGTTCAGCATCGCCAGCTCAAGTGGCGTATTGATGTTGCCCTTTTCCTTGTAACCTCGCACGTGCAGGTTCTCGTGCCCCTTGAACCGGTATGAAAGCTTGTGGATGAGCCAGGGATAACCGTGGAAGTTAAAGATGATCGGCTTGTCCGTAGTGAACAAGCCGTCGAACTCGCGCTCCGTCGATCCGTGCGGATGCTCGGATGCAGGCTGAAGCCTGAATAGATCCACGACATTGACGAAGCGCAGCTTCAGATCCGGCACATGCTCACGCAAGATGGCGGCCGCGGCCAGTGCTTCCATGGTCGCCACGTCGCCACAGGAGGCCAGCACAACGTCGGGCTCCTCGCCCGCGTCGGTGCTTGCACGCCCCCAGATGCCGAGGCCCTTGGTGCAGTGGACGATCGCCTCGTCCATGGTGGTGAACTGCAGGTGCTTTTGTTTGTCGGCGACGATGACGTTGATGTAGTCGGTGCTGCGCAGGCAATGATCCGCAACCGATAGCAGGGTGTTGGCATCGGGTGGCAGATAGACGCGTGTGACGGACGGCCCCTTGTTGGTCACCAGATCAATAAATCCGGGGTCCTGATGGGAGAATCCGTTGTGGTCCTGGCGCCAGACCGTCGATGAGAGCAGAATGTTTTCCGACGCGACCGGGGCGCGCCACGCCACATGGTTCTTGGAGATGTCCAGCCATTTGGCGTGCTGGTTGAACATCGAATCGATGACATGGGCAAAAGCTTCGTATGTGTGGAAGAATCCATGTCGACCCGTGAGCAAATAGCCCTCCAGCCAGCCGACGAGCGTATGCTCCGACAGCATCTCCATCACGCGCCCGTCGGGCGCGAGCTCGCCGCCATCGGCGTCCTCAGGCAGCGTCTCCGCCATCCAGGTCTTCTTGCTCGCTTCATAAAGCGCTTGCAGCCGGTTCGAGGCGGTCTCGTCAGGGCCGAAGACACGGAAGCGGGTCGGGTTATGTTTCATCACGTCGCGAAGGTACTCACCGAGCGGCTTCGTGTTCTCGTGCATGATTGTGCCGTGTGCGGTTACCTCCACCGCATACTCGCGAAAGTCAGGTAGCTTGAGGTCCTTGCGCAGCAACCCACCGTTAGCATGCGGGTTGGAGCTCATGCGTCGGCTCCCGCGGGGCGCCAGCGCCTTGAGCTCCGGCATGAGCCGGCCGTTCGCATCGAACAACTCCTCGGGCTTGTAGCTGCGCATCCAGTCTTCGAGCAGTTTCAAGTTCGCCGGATTGTCACGCACATCGGCAAAGGGCACCTGGTGCGAGCGCCACGAACCCTCGACCTTGTGTCCCTTTATTTCCTTCGGCCCCGTCCATCCCTTGGGCGATCGCAGTACGATCATCGGCCACCGCGGGCGGAAGGGCTTGTTCGAATCCCGCGCGGTTTTCTGCTGAGCACGGATATCTCCGATGGCCTGTTCCAGCGTGGCCGCCATTTTCTGGTGCATCAGAACCGGGTCGTCACCTTCAACGAAATGCGGAATGTATCCGTATCCGACAAACAACGCTTCCAGCTCCTCGTGGCTGACACGTGCAAGGATTGTCGGATTGGCTATCTTGTAGCCATTCAGGTTCAGGATCGGCAGCACAGTCCCGTCACGCACGGGATTGATGAACTTGTTGGAATGCCACGCGGTGGCCAGCGGCCCGGTCTCGGCCTCACCATCGCCGACCACGCAGGCGACGATCAGGTCGGGATTGTCGAGCACCATGCCGTAAGCATGCGAAAGGCTGTAGCCGAGCTCTCCTCCTTCGTGGATGGAGCCCGGAGTTTCCGGCGTGACGTGGCTCCCGATGTGGCCGGGAAACGAGAACTGCTTGAAGAACTTCTGGATTCCTTCCGCGTCTTCGCTCTTATCCGGATAGATTTCAGAGTAGCGAGAAGACGCTTACGGTTTTGCAAAAACTGGCCAGACCATCTGCAATGTGACTGACAGCAAGATTATCAAGCTCTTCGTAGACGACGAGCCTTTTTGGCTGCCCCATGCGAACCTCTTGGGTTACGACCGGCGGCTCAATCTGAAGTCGGGGACACTTGACCGTGAGATCCTCTGGGAGACGCGTACTGCTCCCATTGCTGTCGCGACGAACTGGAAAGGTCACGGCTTTCCCTGCCCTCGATGACGCAAGGCCAATGACGGGAGGCATTTTCCATATCGACGGTGGTTATCGCACCATCGATTGACGTTTCCGGGGCATGGCATCGGGGGAAACGTCCGTTAGCGCAAGAACTCCCTGAATCGTTGCAAAGAGAAGAAGAACAGGATCGCTCCGATCACCAGCAGCGCGGCGAGCTGCGGCCAAACTACATCAAGCCCAGCACCGCGGAACAGCACGGCCTGCGCGAGAATGACGGTCCGAGAGGTGTGATAGACCATGTATTTGGTGAGTTGGATCGGGCAGCCGGGCTGGCCCTCGATCGTGAAGGCAACTTGGCCGAAGTCCTGGGTGTGGACCGTCTTGTAGGTGTTAGGGCAGGAGGTCTCTAGCGCATTCTCAGTGACACATGTCACGGTCAGGTGGCTCTTTTCGGTCGCATGGCATAGCACAATGCGACGGTCTTTCGAATAGCTGGCTCGCGGATGGAGCACCCGACCTGAGAGGACTCTTGTCTGTCGCGGATCATCGACCACGGTGCGCGCGCTCGGTTCATCCGTCGCCATCTCCGAAGAGATCACGACGAAAGCCTGCGCATTGATGAGCTTCACGCAATAGGAGATGGCCTACCCCCACTTTGAACGAAAGGGCGGCAACGGGACCGACGCCAGGCACCGTCATCAAACGGCGGCAAACAGCGTCGTGCTGAACCACCTGAAGCAGCACGCGATGCAATCTTTCGTAGCCCTCGAAGAGCGCCCGCCGCACGTCCAGCATGGCCTCAATCATCACAGACGCATCGATCGCTCCCGTGTTACGACGTCCATTGGTCAACCAGTTGGAATTTCCTTGCCGACCGTAGGACGCGCTGCGCTGGAACGCGACGGCGAGACAAAGTGGCGGCGGCACGTGATCGATGTCGTGAAGCGCCTCATCGCTGCGCTGCAGCCGGACGATACGGTGATCGGGGGAGGCAACGTCGCCAAGCTCGAAGCGCTGCCGCCGCATTGTCGCCGGGGCGACAATGCCAACGCTTTCCGCGGCGGTTTTCGGTTGTGGGCAGAAGACAATGTTATCCCGCCGGACCTGCCGTCCGGCCGCGCTCCCTCCGCGAAAGACCTGAGCGAAAAGGATGATGTAGAGAGGCCAAGCAATCGGAGCCTCGCCCACGCGATCGAGCCTGCACCTGCGAAGCTTCCCCGCTGAACATCCAGCGCGGCAAGCGGATGATGGGGAAAGCCACCGTGCCCGCGAGCACTCACTCGCCCGGCACGGTATCTTGGCCGGCCCCGTGAGTCAGCATTTGAGGAGAACGCATGGTGTCCGAAAAGCGTCGGCTTAGAGTCACGGGATAAGGAGCGGTGGCATATGTCAGTTCAGCGGGTCTTTCTCGTACGGCACGGTGAGACGGATTGGAGCCTGAGCGGGCAGCATACAGGCACCACGGATATTCCGCTCACGGAGAATGGCCGGACGCTGTCGAGGCATCTGGTACCGATTCTGGCGAAGGTGAGGTTCGCACGAATTTTTACGAGCCCCCTGCAGCGCGCCCGTGAGACCTGTGACTTGGCTGGTCTCGGGGAGCGGGCTGAAATCGATCATGACCGACAACACGGCATCGTACTGGTCGCGGGTAATCGAACGCTTGCTTCCGGTCTGCCGCGCCCGGGTCACGCTTCCCGTCGTGGCGTCTTCCTCGTTCGCCAGGATGCGCAGCAGGGAAGACTTGCCGCGTCCATTGGCGGCGACAAGGCCAAGGAGATCTCCCTTGGCGATTGTGAAACAGACCCCGGTGAAAAGAACCTCAGTACGGGCCAAAGAAAGGTCTTGGATGGCGATAAGGGACATTGCAGTCTCATTGTGTCAGGAGGGCGCAACTGGGCGCGCCGGAAAGGCTGACAACGAGACGGCGATGCGCTCCCGTCAGCCCCGCGAGATCAAGCGCGGGGCGGAGACAGGTCCGCGGGTTCGATTTTGGAAGCTATGGTGGAGCACCAGCTTCCCCTCTCTTTCAGATTGAAGATACAGATTCTTATCAACTCCATCTCGTGCAAGCAAGACGATGGGCTAGGCGCCGTGGCGGAACGAATACATGTGCCCGATTCTGGCCATGCTTGTGATGACGCGGACGTTCAGCCGTCCGCGTCATCTTCCGATCATTTGACCGCCGGAATCCACGGCGCCGTCGCCGCCTCGCTCGTTCGGAAAGCTGGAATTTTGTCCGCCAGCTCTTCGATGGTCTTGACGTTTTTCTCGACGAGATCGGCGCGGGTCACGAGCTGGGGCTTGACCAGCACGGAGTGCCCCGGATCCTGACCGGCGATCAGCAGTGCGACCGCGCGCACCGAGACTTCGCCGACCACGGCGGCATTGGTCGCCGCCGTCGCCACCCACGGGCTCCTCGGCTCGATGATCGCCTGGATGTCCGAGGTCGATATGTCGACGCCGTAAACTCTCACCTTCTCGGCGACGCCCAATTCGTCAATGGCGAGTTTCACGCCGCGTGCGAACTCGTCCCAGGGCGTGAAGACGGCGGTGATCTCCGGATGTGCGCGTAGCACCGCCTTGGTCTGATCCGCGACGGAAGCCGGCACGGAGTCGTTGACGACGCCCCAGACGGCACGTTCCTCGAGGCCGTGCGTCTTGCCGAAGTCTTTCCACACCGCATAGCGTCGATCGAGCGGGGCAAAGCCCGCGACATAGACGACGCCGCCCTTGATTCCGTGACCCTGCTCCTTGATCGCCTGATCCAGGACAAGGCGCGCCATTTCGGCATCGCTCTGCTCCACTTGCGGGATCTTCGGATTGTCGAGGTTCACGTCATGGGCGACGACCTTGATGCCGGCATCGATTGCCTTCTGCGCCACGTCCTTCAGCGCTTCGGGCTTGCCGTTGTTGATGATGATGCCATCGACCTTCCGGTTGATCGCATCCTCGATCAGCCGGCGCTGGGCATCAGGATCCTGGCGGGCTTCCGAGATGCGCAGATCGACCTTCAGGGCATCGGCCTGCCGCTTGGTCCCGGCCTCGAAGGTCTGGAGCCAATCGCCACCGCCGATGAAATTGACCACGGCGATCTTCACGTCGCCCTTATCAAAGGGAGCAGGTGCTCCCGACAATCCGGCGGCGTGCCCGGCCGTGGCCAAGCTCAGGACCGCGGCTCCGGTGATGGCAATGGATTTGAGTCGGCTCATCGTTTGTATCCTTTAAGAAGCTACGAGAGTTATTGGGAGATCCAGGCGGCGGTAGCGGCCTCTGAGGCGCCGAAAGCTGGAATCTTGGCCGACAGTTCCTCGACGGTTTTCACGCCGCTTTCGGCGAGCGCCTTTTGGGTCAGCAGCACGGGAGACACCGTGATCGCATGGCCGGGATCGGAGCCGGCGACCGCCAGGGCTGCTGCGCGGATCGACACCGCGCCGACCACCGCCGGGTTAGTCGCCACCGTCGCCACCCAGGGACTGTTCGGTTCGATGATCTCGCGGATGTCGGCGGTGGAGACGTCGGCAGAGTAGATCTTCACCTTGCTCTGAAGTCCCAATTCGTTGACAGCCAGCTTCACGCCGCGTGCGAATTCGTCATAGGGCGCAAACACGACCGAGATTTCCGGATGGGCGCGGAGCACGGCCTTGGCCTGATCGGCGACACCGGCCGCCGTCGTGGCGTTGACGATGCCGAAGCGGGCGGCTTCCTTGATGCCGGGATATTTCTTCTCGAACTCCTCCCACACCTCGTGGCGTCGGTCGAGCGGCGCGAAACCGGCGACGTAGACATAGCCGGCATTGAAGCTTTCGCCGTTCTCCTTCAGTGCCTGTTCGAGGGCAAGGCGCGCGAGCTGATGGTCGCTCTGTTCCACTTGCGGAATCTTGGCATTGTCGAGGTTCACATCGAAGGCGACGACCTTGATGCCGGCGTCGATGGCCTTCTGCGCCACATCCTTCAGCGATTCCGGCAGACCGTGGTCGATCACGATTGCCTTGACGCCCAGATTGATCGCCTGCTCAATCTGAGAACGCTGCTCCGCGGCATCCTGCTTGCCGGGAAACACGCGCAGATCAATGTCAATCTTCTTGGCTTGCGCCTGCGCGCCCGATTGATAGGCTTCGAAGAAATCGCCGCTGGAGATGTAGCTGACGAGCGCCACCTTTACGCTGCCTTTGTCGAAGGGAGCCGGCGCGCCGGCAATGCCCGCGGCGATCGCGGGAGCGATAGCGAGACTTGCCGCCAGAATGACAGCGGATCGAAACTCGCGTGTAATCATCGTAACAGTCCCCGGTTTGGTTTGGAGTTGAAGGTCAGCGTCCGCGTCGGGCGGAGCCGTAGGTGAGTGCAAGCGCGCCGACCAGCACGACGCCCTTGACGAAATCCTGCGTGTAATAGGGTACGTTCAGCATGGTGAGACCGTTCAGCAGGATACCGACGAAGATGGCACCAACGACCGTGCCAAGTACGTTCGGGCGCCGCGCGTTGAGAACCGCATAACCGATCAGGGACGCTGCGACGGCATCGAGCAGCAGCGATGCGCCCGAGGACACATCGCCGCGACCGACGCGCGCTGCCACGATGACGCCGCCGAGCGCGGCGAGGCTCGCCGACAGGCTGTAGGCCAGGACCTTCAATCGTCCGGTCCGTGCGCCGGCAAGTCGCGCGGCCACCTCGTTGCCGCCGACGGCAAAGATCAACCGGCCAAATCTCGTTCGTTCAGTGAAGATGCCGGCGGCAACGGCCACCGTCAGCATGATGAGAACCGGCACCGGCACGACGTCGAACAGCCGCGTGCGCCCGAGGATCAGGAACGTGGAATCGAACACGCCGTTGGCCGATGTGCCGTCGGGCAGGATGAGACCGGTGGCGATGGAGCGACCTGCGGTGGGGATTAGTTGGAGCCCGGTCAGGAGAAAATTGACGGCAAGCGTTGCAAGCAGGTCGGGCACATTGAAGCGGACGATCAGGGTTGCATTGACAAGTCCGACCGCCAAGCCGAGCGCCAGCACGAGAAGAACCGTTTCTGCTGCGTTGAAGTGCCAGACGACCATGGCGTAACTCGCCGCCATGACGCTCGATGCCGCGATCGCACCGACAGACAGATCGAAGCCTCCCACCGCGATCGAGATCGTCACACCGACGCCGATGATTGCCACCACCGAGACGGCCTGGAGAACGCTCATGACGTTGGGAAGCGTCAGGAAGGCCGGCTCCTGAGCCGAGAAGACGGCGATCAGACCAAGGAGAAGAGCGAAGACGGCCCAGCGGCGAATGAGCTGTGACAAAGGCTGTATGGTCCGACGACCAGGCGCTACGGGGAGCTGTTCTGTTGCGATGGTCATAGGTCAGTGTCCTGTGGACGGCGCGGTGGTGTCGCCGGTGGCATGAAGGCCGGTCTTGTCGAGGATGAGCACACGGTCGGCGACTTCGAAGGCCTCTTCGGCATCGGAGGTCGCGATCAGCGTGGCCGCGCGATCCTGGGCGCGGATCGCTGCGATGATGTCGGCGCGCGCTCCAACGTCGACGCCCTGAAACGGCTCGTCGAGCAGCAGGAGCCGTGCGGGCTCAGCCTGCCAGCGCGCGAGAACCACCTTCTGCTGATTGCCGCCGGACAGCGTATCCAGCCGCGCAAACGGGCTCGAGGCGCGAATACCCAGGCTCGAAATCCCGTGCTCGGCCGCCTGGCGTTCCTTACGGCCGACGAGGAAGCCGACGGGAAACCAGCGGCGGAGATGAGGCTGCGCGATGGCGGCCGCGACAGTGCCTCCCGGCCAGTCGGCAGGCACGAACGATGATCGCTTGCGGTCTTCGCCCGCCAGGAAGATCCCGCCCGCAATCGCATCGCGCGGCGAGCGCGGGCGCAAGGGCGCGCTGTCCAGCGAGGCATTGCCGGAATGAGCCACCTCGGCGCCGAACAGGATGTTCAGAAGCCGGCTCTTGCCCGAGCCGAGCGGGCCGATCAACGCCACGACTTCGCCCTCGCGTATGTCGAGATCAATCGGGCGACTGTCGGGGAAAAAGCGCAACTCTCGGATCAGGAGCCGGACCGCGCCGCCATTCCTCGCGGAGGGCCTGACGCTCGCCACGGGACGGCCGATCATCGCTTCGATGGCGACGGAAAAGTCGACCGGGCGCGACTGGGTCGCAACCACGCGGCCACCGCGCAGCACGATCACACGGGCGGCCAGGCGCTCCAGATCCGCCGTGCGATGCGAGATGTAGATGATGGCAAGGCCGCCCGCAGCCAGGTCCTCGAGGATCGTGAAGAGGCGATCAGCTTCCGTCGCGGACAGACTTGCCGTCGGCTCATCCAGGATCAGCAGCTTCGGCTTGGCCGACAGCGCGCGGGCAATCGCGACCAGCTGCCGCTCGGCCGTGCCGATGTCGGCAAAGTCCTTGTCTAGCGGCAAATCGAAGCCGGCTCTGCGGGCGATGGTTTCGGCCTCCGCCCGAATCGACCGTGGGGAGACGAAAATGCCGGCGCGGCCATCGGCAAAGCGGTCGAGCAGGAGTGCATCCGCGACCGTGAGCCCCGGCACGCCGGCGCGGTCCGTGGCTTGATGGATAGCGACCACGCCTCCTTCAATCGCGGCCCTCGGCGTCGCTGGTTCAAATGGATTTCCGTCAAGCCAGATATCGCCAGTGTCAGCGTGAAGCGCACCAGCAAGGATATTCACGAGGGTCGATTTACCCGCCCCGTTGGCACCCATCAGCCCAACGATCTCACCCGGCGCGACGGTGAGGCCAACATCGTCCAGTGCAACGGTCGGACCGAACCGCTTCGACACACCGCGGACCTCGAGTCCTTTGCCGGGCAAGGTTCGTGTTGGCGCTTCCGCCGCTCGCAATTGCACTGGATAATGTTCTCTCAGGGACAGACAACGCCGATGATATCGACAAATCTGCTGGATTGCGTGGGTTGGCGTTTCAAAGTGAGACTGCCGCGCAGAACATCTGCGTTGAATTGAGGATCACTTTCGCAATAGTGGTTTCTCGACTTGGCCGGTCGATATCGGAACTTGTGGTCGACGAACGGAATCGGAAAGGACTGTCGACGGTTGCGTGAACTGGACTCTATCGACCTGACGAGAAACCTATTTTCCAATTTAGCATTCTGGCGATCGATATATTTCTGCGTGCAAATGAAAGACTAGGAACCACTGTTCTCGTGAAGCGAGGTTCTCCTTCGTTTCCTGCATTCAAAAATTCATTCCGTTGACCTCGTTGACTCCGAGCTTCAAGGTCTCGAGTGTCCTCCATGCCTGTTCGAGGCGTGCGACACGGAATTCAATTGGTGATGACAGCGAGGTGAGGGCAGCGCAGTCCGCGCACGATCCGTCGCGCCCATGACGGAGAACAGATGTCGTCGAGCGATTCAGCCGTAATTGCGGACAATTTCGTCGGCAACAATGCCGGATCCGGCGGGTCCCACCGCACGACAAGGCGCTTGTTGCTTGCCGCTATCGGCAGCCGGGCTTCTGAATCGTGGTTCGAACGACACGACGGGCCAACGCTTCTCGTCGCGGCCGCGATCTACGCCGGTTGGCTGTCTTTGCTCGCCTTGCATCGCCATATCCCCTGGTGGATCACGGCGCCGCTCGCGGGCTATGTTGTGCAGTGGCATTTCTCTTTGCAGCACGAGGCAATTCATAGCCTGCGGGGAATGCCGGGCTGGTTGCGTCGTGCGCTTGTCTGGCCCCCGATCGGCATCTGGTTCCCTTTTGAGCTGTATAGCCGATCGCATTCAAGGCACCATCGCAACCACCATCTCACCTATCCGAGGGAAGATACGGAATCGTATTATCACGAGGAGGAGGATTGGGAGGACTATGGCGATCTGTCGCGATGGCTGCTCGTCGTGAACCAGACCTTTCTGGGGCGCCTGTTTGTCGGACCGTTCCTGCGCACACCGCACTTCGTCTTCAAGGAGGCCTGCAAGATCGTCACCGGCGACTTTGCAGATCTCGGCATTTGGATTCGCCACTTCATCGGAGTAGCCATGGTCCTGCTTCTCATGGCGGAGGTGTTTGAGATGTCCGCGTTGCAGTACCTTGCCGAGTTCGTATACCCCGGTCTCGTCCTGGGGATGATGCGCAGCTTTACCGAGCATCGCTGGGGTGAGCGGCCAAGCGAGCGCACCGCCGTGGTCGAATCCAACTGGGTCTTCGGTCTGTTGTTTCTCTGGAATAACCTTCACGTCGTTCATCACGTCTTCCCGACGCTGCCCTGGTGGAAAGTCCCTCGGGTGTGGCGACAACATCGTGAGCGCATCCAGGCGTATAACGGTGGATTCGTCTTTCGAGGTTATGGCGAGATCGCGCGACGATGGCTCGTAACGCCGAACTTCATTCCGATTCATCCACCCAGCTTCGCCAGCAGGAATTCGGCATCCTGACGGGACCATATGTCAATCTCATCGGCCACCATGCTTGACCAGTCGAAACCGGGAGCCAACAGCGATGCGGCGCCGACGGCAAGCCTGCCGATGTACTGTCTTCCCGAGATGGAAGCCGCGAATTCCGCCTTCTTGGCTGCGTTGCAGCGGCGGCCTCGTGCGAGGGGTATCGATGCGGGCGGGCCCGGAATTCTCTTTACCCAGATTTGCGGTTATCCGTTGTTCAAGCACTATCGCGACCAGTACCGTATGCTGGCCACACCGCACTATACGATACCGGGATGTGTGGGATCCAGCCATCGGGCGTTCCTCATGGTGCGCGCTGACGACCCGGCGAAGCGCCTGGAGGACTTGCGCGGGCGGATATTCGGTTGCAATAGCCTGTTATCAAATTCCGGCATGAATCTGCCACGATTGTCACTGGCTCGGATTGCCGGCGGCGAGCCCTTCTTTTCCTCCGTCGTCATGACAGGCGCGCACGTCACCAGTCTCGAACGCCTTGATGAGGGGGATGTCGATGTTTGCTCGATCGACAACGTGACATGGGGGTTCTTCAAGAAGTTTCGTCCCATCGCCGCCGAGCGTTACCGGATACTCGCCGAAACCGCACCGAGCCCGTCGCTGCCTTTCGTAACGTCGGTGGACACGACGGAATCCGAGGCGCTCGCACTCGCCGAGGCGCTGTACGAGATCATGAAAGATCCACAGACCGCCGACATACGAGGCGTGTTGGAGCTTAACGCGCTGTCTGTACCAGACGTGACCGCCTACGAATGTTTGGCCGAATATGAGCGCGAAGCCGCCGAGCTTGGCTATCCTGAGATACAATAAGCCCAAGCCGCTCCGAGCCGGTCTTACGACCGACCCCTATCGCTTATCGCCACTATCTGGCGGCAGGACCTCCGCGGTCGTGATATGCCGCCTAAGCCGCATGGCCGATGGTCAACCTCTGCGCAAGCACGGCGTCACGAACATTGATCGCCCAGGGCAGGAGGCCGAAACGGACGAACAGATCGGCGGCACGCTGCTGGTCGGCGATGAAGGCGTCATCAATGATCTGCAATCCCCAGGGGCGTTTTGCGATATGGTTCCGCCACTCTGAGACGCCGAGCGGGCCCTTGGCCGCAGCGGCAAGATGCTGAGCAGCATCGTCCGGATTGGCGGCGATCCAGCCATCGACGTCGTGCAGCGCTCCGGCGACTGCACTCACCACGTCGGGACGCGCTGCGGCCAGATCGCGGCGTGCAAAGAAGACCGACGGATTGGTGACGAGGTCGCTTGTGTTGGCAAGCAGACGGAATTGATCAGCGCCATCGAATAGCCCACCTCCTGATGCCCAGGCATCGATATCTCCGGCCAGAAGTGCCGCGCGCGCTTCGGCTTCCGTGAGATCGAGTGGAACGATATCGCGCCAAGTCAGGCCGGTTCGGTCGAGCGCGGTGGCGAGCAGGGTCTGATGCCACGAACCGGCCCCGAGCGCGACGCTGCGCCCTTTCAGATCGGCGAGTGCGCGGATCGCGCCGTCGGCGCGGACATAGATGCCGCCGACCGGACGCGCCGCTGAACTCGCGAGATAGACCAGCGGAATCCCCTTGGCCTGCGCTGTGATCGGAGGAGTCGAACCAGTGCCGCCGATCTGAATGATGTTGGCGCCGAGCAGATCGACTGTGCGAGCGCCGGCTGCGATGTGATGCCATTCCACGGCGAGGCCGAACGACGAAACGTTCTTCTCCACGTGGCCGGTGCGGCTCGCCACCAGCAGTGTCGGGTTGTTGGCGTGCACGCCGATACGAAGCGTTTTAGACATCGATTGCTCTCCACCATCATTGGCGATCGTCGCGAGCCATGCGTGCTCACAAATGGCCAACTGTAAACGAACACTATTTTTGCAAGCGCATATTGTCTAATGTATCGATGTATCTTCGAGTGGAGCATCGTCGTATGAGCGTTGTTACAGTGTCCGCCAACGAAGACGTTGAAAGAAATGTTCCGATTGAGGCGCTTTGGTATACGCGTTGTCCTGTGCCGACCGCATCAGGCATTGCACTTGATCTCGGGTGGCTCGCAGAGGAGTTTGGCCGTTCTGGAATCGGCTTGAAGTCCATTCGCGATTCCGAGGATCCAAAAGTCCAGATCTCGCATTTCAGCCACACGCTGCCAGGCCTATTCCGCGAGGGCGGCAACATCCCGGCAATCTGGGCGCGGTCTACGGGGCGTGACACGGTGGTTGTTGCGCTGACCTGGGTCGACGAATTTCAAGCGATCCTGGTGCGGAAGGATTCGCCGATCGAGCAGCTTTCCGATCTTGCTGGTCGCGTCATTGGTGTTCCGCGTCAGGCGGGCGAGCGCGTCGACTTTGCGCGTGCGATGTCGCTGCGCGGCATTGTCACCGCGCTCGACCTTGCCGGGCTTTCGACAGATGATGTCACCCTACGCGACATCGAAAGCGTGCAGCCGGCGTTCGCAGCGGCAAGCGTCGGCAACGGCCGTTTCCACGAGCTCGAGGCCAAGGCGCTGGAAGAGGGCGTGGTCGACGCGATCTATGCCAAGGGCGCACCCGGCCTTGGCAGTGCGCGGCAACACGGCTTTCGCGTACTGATCGACATCGGTAGCCATCGCGATCCGACGCGCCGGATCAACAACGGCAATCCACGGCCCGTCACAGTCGATCGTCGGACGGCCGAGCTACGGCCCGACATCGTCGCGCGCTATCTCACGGTGCTGATCTGCGCGGCGGAGTGGGCGAGGGACAATCCCGATCCGGTCTTCGATATCATCGGCCAAGAGGTCGGTCGGACGGCTGACGAGGCACGTGGGGCCTATGGCGCGCGGGCGCACTTCAATTTCGGTCTCGATCTCTCGCCGCTTCGCCGTCGTAGCCTCACTGCGCAAAAGGACTTTCTGTTGCGCCACGGTTTCATCCCGACGGACTTCGACGTTGAAAGCTGGATCGATCCGCGGCCGCTCGCGCTCGCGACCGGACGCCGCGAGGCCTGAGCAGGAGAGGCATCATGGAAATCTATTGGTATCTGATCCCGCAGGACGGGCCCTATCCGTGGCACCCGAAGGGCCGCCGCACGATCGACTACAGCTATCTGGCGCAAATCGCGCGTGCAGTCGATCATCTCGGCTATACCGGTGCGCTGTTGGCGACCGGCGGCGGTGAGCACGATGCATGGGTGCTTGGATCATCGTTGATTCCGATAACGCAGCGGATGAAGTTCATCATCGCGGTGCATCCCGGTATCGTCGCGCCATTGATGCTGGCCCAGAAGACCGCGACGTTCGATCAATTCTCGGACGGCCGTCTGATCCTGAACATGGTTACCGGCGAGAATAGGCAGATGCCGCCCTACGGCATCACGCTGGATCACGACGAGCGCTACGCGCTGACGGACGAATATTGGGGCGTCTGGCGGCGCCTGATGACGGGTGAGACGGTGACCTATGATGGTCGCTATGTCTCGCTCAAGGAAGCGCAGCTCAAGCTTCCGTCGTTGCAAAAGCCTTATCCAAAGCTGTTCTTTGGCGGCTCCTCGGAGCCTGCGCTCAACGTTGCCGCACGTCATGCCGACACCTATCTGACCTGGGGCGAACCCCCGCCGCAGGCGGCCGAGAAGATCAAGGCGGTACGCGCGCGGGCCAAGGCGCTTGGGCGAGACATCAAATTCGGCATCCGCATCAATCTGATCGTGCGCGAGACCAAAGAGGAGGCCTGGGCTGCGGCGCAGTGGCTGCTCGACCGCATGGACGATGAGACGGTGGCGTTGGCGCAGGGTCGCAATACGGCTTCCGACAGCGTCGGTCAGGCCCGCATGCGCGCGATCGTTGGTGATCGCAAGCCGAAGTTTGCGCGCGATCTCGAGGTCTATCCTGACATCTGGGCCGGGTTCGGCCTGGTCCGTAACGGTCCGGGCACGGCTATCGTCGGCGATCCCGAGACCGTGGCTGCACGAATCCGCGAGTATCAGGATATCGGTTTCGACACCTTTATCGTCTCCGGCCAGCCGCTGCTGGAAGAGACCTATCGGGTCGCCGATCTCCTGCTTCCGCTCCTGCCATTTGACCGCAGCGCAGTCGAGAAACCGCAGCTGAACCTTGGTCCCTACCACAATACGGCGCGAGGACGAGTTTGATGAGACCCGGTCACCTTCTAACGGCGCTTGTCGCTGCGCTCACACTTGTGACGTATGCGTCTGTTGCGGCCGAGCCGGTTACGCTCCGTATCGGCGTGCTGCGCGGACCCGAACCCCTGTCGATCAGCCGCCTGCGAGGGACGCTTGAGCAGAGGCTGGCATCAAGGAATGTGAAGGTTTCCTGGGTCGGACCGTTCAATGCATATGCGCCGGAGGCCGAGGCGCTCAATGCTGACTCGATTGACGTTACGGTGGGGAGCTCGAGCGCGGCGATCTCTTCGGTCGTAGGGTCGTCGCAGATTTCCTTGTTCGCCTATCAGTGGGATGCAGGTGATTCTTCAGGAATCCTCGTGCCAAAGGATTCGCCGATCAAAACCCTGCAAGACCTGGCCGGCAAGCGCATTGCGGTCAACCGCGGGGGCACTGGCGACTATCACCTGACCAAAGCGCTGGAGAAAGCCGGTGTGCCGTCGGATCGCGTGACACGTGCGTTCCTCAGCCCGGTGGATTCCGCGGCCGCGTTTGTCAACGGGCATGTCGACGCCTGGTCTGCCTGGAGCATCTATTACACCATCGCGCTGGTCGAGCAGAATGCGCGCCTTCTCATTACGGCAAAGGATCTCGATTCGCAGAATGCCGTGATCTATGCGGTGCGCACCCAGTTCGCCAAGGATCATCCGGAGGTGTTGCGCGAGCTTTTGGCCGAGCTCCAGGCCTCGGCTCGCTGGGCGCGCGATCATCGCGATGAGGCGGCCAAACTGTGGGTGCAGGAGCTCAAGCTCGGTCCGGCCGTGGCCGATCAGATCTCCCGTTACGAGATCAGCGAGCCGGTGACGGTTGGAGAGAAAGAGCTGGTGGCGCTCGAAAGCCTGAACGATTGGCTAGTATCGCAGAACCTGCTCCCGCGGCGTGCCGCGATTCGCGATCACATCGTGACGGTCGTGCCCTGAGCTGCCGGCTTAAGGTAAGCGCGATCTCGGCCCGCGCTTAGGCGTGGGCCATCGCCGCGCCGATTGCCTGCAAGCGCAATCGGATCTCGCTGTCGTCGGGCTGCGGAGAGGAGCCTGCAATACGAAGCTGCTGCGGCGTCGCCCCGGTTGTCGCCTTCAGAAAACGACGCAAGCTTCGTGCATCGGAATAGCCAAGCTCCGCGGCGATCGATTCCACGCTGTCGTCGCTGCTTCGGAGCCTGCCGATGGCTGCCGTCACCAGCTTGCGCTCGCGCACGTGACGAAATCCGCCGTCGCTCGACATTCGACGCCGCATCGTGGAAGTACTGACGCCTGCGCGCTCCGCCACATCCTTCATGCGCAAACGGCCGCCATCGAGCGGGCTGTCGCGCTCGGTCCACGTGCCACCTCCTTGTTCGATGAAATCGAGCCACAAGCGAAAGCATTCCCAATGCGGATTGGCGCCGGCGCGGTTGAGGCCTCGGCGTCCAAGCAACGCGCGCGGGAACTGCATTCCCGTGACCGCGCCGTAGCGCACGGGAGCATCGATGGCAAAATGTTTGCGATCCAGATTGAAATGGAGAGGATCACGGGTCGATATCTCGATGACCGGCATCGCAACGCCAAGAAAGTACATGCAATGCATGAAAATCCAGCTGAGATAGATGTCTTCGAGCAGCACTGCGTCAGCGTCCCGAGCGGACTCTGCGCGGACGTTCAGGACTGCGATATCGTGCGTCGTCTTCATCTCGATATGAACGGCACAGGACGCGGTGCGATAGAGCTGCGCGACCGCGAGGATCGCATCTTCCAGGGTGGTGCAGCCAAGCGCCACGCGAAGGCCGAGCGCGGTGTAGACCGGATCGATGCGGAAGCGCGCCAGCCCGTGAGCTGCGTCAGAGATGCCGACCGCGGTGTTCATGCATAGCAGCAGATACTGGGCGGGGGCGACGAGGTCACGATTGTCGCCGTGACGCAGCTCAATCAGTGACGCCGCCATGAGCTGTTCGAAGGGCAGGCCCTGGCGGACCACGCCGTCGACGTGCCGGGTGATCCAGTCAAGCGGCATCCAGCTACGCATGAAACCTCGCAAAGATCGAGCTGCGAGGCCGATCCTAGTAGCAATCGCGGTCGCTCGCAATTTGGTGATTGGGCATAAGGCTTGGCCCGATCGGTCAGATTGATCGATCTGGTCCCCCTCATCTGCATCTTTCGGTCAGTGCCCGGCGCCGTCCTGAGGGCTAGGCTGGCACGTTTTCGCGAGATCCATGGAGTGACTTGATGGACGAGATTGTTGCGACGCGCACGCGGAGGATTGAGCTCGAACGCGCTTTTTCGCACCTCGCTGGGCTGGCTGCTTCGGCGGACTTGAGCGGTGTGCCCGACCCGCTCCAGCAGTTTGTGGCGGTCATCCGCGCCCTCATGCCGCGCTACGGTGACGTAGGTCAAGCACCGGGCCTTGATGGTGTCACCTTCGCGCCGGTCAATGCGGGAGGCGTGGCGGCGGAGTGGGTGACCGCTGAAAGTGTCGATCCCGTGCGTCGCATCGTCTACACGCACGGTGGCGGTTGGGTTGGGGGCTCGCCAACTGACTACCGACCTCTAACAGCGACCCTTGCCCGCCTAAGCGGTGCCGCTGTTCTGGTCGTCGATTATCGATTGGCGCCAGAGCACCGCTTTCCTGCAGCGCTCGATGATTGTGTCGGCGCTTTTCGCTGGGCGGCGCTCAACGGGCCGGCTCATGAGCAGGATGGGCGGCAATCGAGCCCTGTGGCCACGCACCTGAGCCTGGTCGGCGATTCCGCGGGCGGAAACCTGGCTGCGGCGACTTGCTTGGAACTGGCGGCCAAGGGCGAACGGCTTCCAGATCGCCTCGTACTAATAGCGGGTACCCTGGACAATTTGTCTCCGGCTGATAGGGGCGCTATCGATGATGAGATCGCGACGCCAGAGTCCCTGGCCGCCGCCACCGCCGCTTATCTCGGTCCGAATGACAAACCCTCGGACTATCGCGTTTCGCCGGTATATGCGCCGCGCGAACTTCTGGCGAAGTTCCCACCGACATTGCTACAGGCGAGCGCGATTGAAGCTCTCGCTTACGACAGTCGAAAACTTGCCGCACGTCTCGATGAGGCCGGTGTGAGGACCAACCTGAGCATCTGGCCGGAGCTGCCGCACGTCTGGCACGCGTTTCTGGGGCTGTTTCCAGAGGCGACGGAAGCGCTGCGGGAGATTGCCAATTTCGTGAATCGCTAGATCGCCGGAAGCGCAAGCAGGGACGCTGATTGTGAGCGAGTTCGGTCGGCATGATCGGGCAAAACCTACGCCAGCCTGCGGGCGGAGAGATGCCTGAAATTGGTGCGATAGCGCGCCGGACTCGTGCCCAGCTTTCTTCTGAAGTGATGCCTGAGCGCGTCGGCCGAGCCGAACCCAGTCACGCTTGCGACGTGTTCGATCGACATTTGCGTCCCTTCGAGAAGTTCTCTGGCTCGAAGGATCCGCGCCTGTACGACCCATTCGCCGGGTGACATGCCGGTTGCCTGTTCGAATCTCCGGATGAAGGTTCGCCGACTCATGCTGGCCCGAGAAGCGAGGCGAGCGATCTTCAGGTCGCGATCCAGGTTGCGCTCCACCCAGGCAAACACAGGCGCGAGCGCATTGTCCTCGGCTTCATGGACCAGGCTCGGGATGAACTGGGCCTGTCCGCCTTCGCGATGCGACGGAACGATCAGTCGCTGAGCCACGCGGTTGGCAACCTCCGCTCCGTAGTCGCATCTGACGATGTGGATGCACAGATCAAGTCCTGCGGCCCGGCCGGCCGAACTCATGATATCTCCCTCGTCGGCGTACAACACGTTCGGATCGACGTTGATTGCGGGATACCGCCGCGAGAGCTCGTCGGTTTGGGCCCAATGTCCCGCAGCGCGGCGGCCATCGAGCAACCCCGCTGCGGCCAGGACAAATACGCCGGAGCAGATTGATACGACTCGGGCACCGCGCCGATGTGCGCGGCGCAAAGCGTCGAGGAGGGAGCTCGAAGGCGTAGCCTTCGTGTCGAGGCAGCCGGGCACGATGACGATGTCCGCCCGGCGCAGGATGTTAAGATTGCTGCCGGTCATGATGGCGATGCCGTTGTTCGTGGCCAGCGGCCGTCCGGGATGTTCGGAACAGACGACGACGGAATACCAGTCGGCGCCCATTTCGGTGAGGCCAAACACTTCCACCGCCAGCCCCAGTTCAAAAGCGTTGACACCTTCGTAAGCGATGATGGCGACGACAGGCCTCTGTCGTGAGACGCGAGACTTGCGGCGGGAGACGGCTAGTCGACGGGTTGGCATAATCTTCACGATATCCGGCATTCGTGCCACTGGTCAACGTCGCTGCGTTCGTCGCAACATCACTCCAGCGTGGAGGAAAACATGAGCTTTCGAATTGCGACTTGCGAGTTTCCGGATCGGGCCGATGCGGCGCGGAAGGCTTGGCAACGGCTTCGAGATGAGCTTCCGGACGAGCCGGTTGATCTTCTCGTTCTTCCCGAACTTGCCGGGGTCGACAGCTTTTGGGCACACCCCAAGTTCGATGAGGTTGCTTGGCGTGACGCGGTCGCTATTCATGCAAACCTCTCCGACGATCTGAAGCGCATCAGGGCAAGGCGTATCCTGGGCACGCGAGCGATTGACGTCGACGGGCCTCGCTGGAACGAGACTTTTCTCTGGAAGCCAGAGACTGGTTTGCGGCGTGGCCGGCCGAAGGCATGGCTCCCGGAGCAGGAAGGGGGATGGGAAGCGACCTGGTTCGATCGTGGGCCGCAGAGCGTGCCGGCGGTGCGAGATGACGAGCTCTGCTATGCCGAACTGGTGTGTACCGAGATCATCGTCAGCGAGGCAGCACGCCGTCTCGGGCAAGCTGGGGTGCAATTGATTGCGACGCCGCGCGCGACGGGCGGGCATGCGCGTTGGGAAGTCGCGACGCAGATGGCGGCGATTGCATCCGGCGCATTCGTCGTGACGGCCAACCGCCGCGGTGGCAGCCTCGCCGGTGGAAGCTGGATCGTCGCGCCCGACGGCGACATCCTGGCGCGCACCAGCGTGGAAATCCCGGTCATTTGGCTTGATATCGATCTGTCGCTGGCCGACGCGGCCAAACAGACCTATCCGCGCAACGTCAAAGACTGAAGACCTCGGGAAGGGCGGTCGATGTTCGAGAATCTGGAATATCTCACGTCAGTCGACGCATTGAGGCCACCCTATCCTTCGCCCTCGTCACTCATGCGGGCTAAGCAACTCGACCGCCTCGATCGGCACTGCCAAAGTTTCATTGAGCGTGCACCACTCGTTATCGTCGGCTCGTCGCATCCGGAACGTGGACACGATGTCAGTCCGCGCGGGGATGCGCCGGGCTTCGTGCGCATCTTCGATGCCCATCGTCTGGCCATACCGGATCGTCCTGGAAACAATCGCCTCGATACCTTCGAAAATCTGCTCGCAAACCCGGCGATCGGTTTGCTGTTCGTCATCCCCGGCATCGACGAGCTGCTGCGAGTCAACGGTACCGCGCGTCTCACCTGCTCGCAAGAACTACTCGAAACGATGCCGGCCAATGGCAAGCCGCCGAGGCTGGCAATCGTCGTCACGGTCACCGAAGCATTCCTCCATTGCACCAAGGCGCTCAAGCGGAGCCGTCTTTGGAAGAACGACTATCGGCTGAACCGCGCCGAACTGCCGTCGCTCGGACAGATGATTGCCGATCAGGCGATGCCTGCGAATCTCACGGTGCAGGAAATTGAGGCGCGGATTGAAGCCGATGTCCGTCAAAATCTATATTGACGGAGTGCGAACATTCAATGCTTGCGTCTGGTCGAGCTATCGTTGTTCGACCTGCGCCGGAGTGGAATGGCTCTTTCGATCCGTGCCGTTTTACGATGTTCGGCAACTCCCTCGTCGACGAAATCAGGGCGAATTGTCTTAATTTCCTGGATGTATTGACTCAGGTCGGATCATGCGACGAATTCACGCCTGCAGAAAAGCATTTACGGAAAATCTGTCGCCGTCAATTCAAGCTGCCTGAGGGATTCGATGCCCAGAAGAATACACCCTTCGCTTTCAACCGATCGAATGGATCTGCCGCGACGTCGTCTGTTGCAAGGCCTGGCGGCCTCGTCCATGTTCACGCCGCGGGTGGCTTTCGCGCAAAGCCGATCAATTGAGAATCGTGGGACAAAGCCAAAAGAAATTCGCTTTGCCTACCAGCGCGGCGGCATTCTGGTTATCGCGCAACAGCAGAAGATTCTTGAGAAATATTTTCAACCGCTTGGGACTGAGATTGCATGGAAGCTGTTTTCCTACGGCAATCCCGCGCTGGAAGCCGTTAACGTCGGCAGCATGGACTTCTCATCGTCGGGAAACACCCCGATCATCTTTGCGCAGGCGGCTGGCTTTGACGTTCAGTACGTTGCGGCGCAACGGTCAGGGGACGGCGGCGAGGGGATCGTTGTCCTTCCACAATCTGGGATCAAGCATGTGGGAGAATTGAAGGGCAAGAAGGTCGCGGTCGCGAAAGGGACCAGCTCTCATTATTTTCTGGTGGCTGCTCTGCAGAAGGCCGGCCTCGGATATGAAGACGTAACTCCCGTATTCCTGGCGCCTTCCGACGCGCCCGGCGCGCTCTCGCGGGGCGATGTCAGTGCCTGGGTTGTCTGGGACCCTTATCTTGCCCTGGCTGAGCAGAAGTTTGGCGGGCGCGTAATCGAGGCATTGGGCCCGGACATCAAATCCTTTAATTTTCTGGTTGTGCGACGGGGCTTCGCGAGCGAAAGCACCGAAGCGTTGAACGAGGTTTTGACCCAACTCCGGCCGATCGGGAGCTGGGCCCAGAATCACCGGAACGAAATCGCCCAGCAGCTGGCCGAGATAACCGGAATCGAACTCGAGACGCAGCGCATGGCGGCAGAACGCGCGAACTATGCGATCGCCCCCGTGACAGACGACATCATCGAGAGCCAGCAGGAGGTGGCCGACCTGTTCTTCAAACTTGGGCTCATCCCCAAGGCCATCAAGATTCGCGATGCCGTCTGGAATTGGCAGGCGTAGAGCGCTGCGTTCTTTGGTTACGCCGTGCGGATAAGCGGCATACTAAAAAACCTGGTGGCGGTGGGGTCTTAGGCGGAACAATCATGATTATCGACAGTCACGTCCACGTAGGAACATTTCCCTCGGTCGAGAGTGCCGGGCCGCTGTTATCGACGGTGCCGGACGTTGTTGCTTTTCGTACGCGCCATCGGGAACTCTACGAGCGTTTCGCGCATGAGGAGCCGCTCGACAACGGTGAAACGCTGATCGAGGATCTGGACAAATACGGGATCGCGAAGGCCATTGTTCAGAGCCGGCCGGGGATCAGCAACGATTTTGTAGCGAGGATCGCGGCCCGCCATCCCAACCGGCTCATTCCGCTTGCCGTGCCGACACCGTGGCTGACGCCGACAGATGATCCGCGGCAAGCGCAGAACATGATGTCGCCCAAGGAGGTTGCGGTTGAGCTTGAGCGCTGCATCGCCGAACTCGGAATGGTCGGCGTTGGTGAGATATTCCTGAGACGTCTGTCGCGGAAGCTGCATCCCGAGGATATAGCCGATGATTTGGCCCCGATGATGGACGTCATTGCTCGCCACGAGGCCAGCGTTCAAATTCCAACGGCATGGACGCAGCTTCCCGGTGGTCTCTACTATGGAGACCCGATATGGGTCGACGAAGTCGCAAACCGGTATCCTTCGGCGCGTATTGTATTGACCAAGATGGGCAGGGGGATAGATCACTACTTTGAGAAATGCCTCTCCGTCGCGATGCGCAACGAAAATGTCTATCTGGAGATATCCGGATCTTCATCGAGCCATCTGCGACGTGCATTGCAGGTGATTGGCCCGACCAGGCTACTATTCGGCACGGATTGGTCACCGGTCTGGAGGTTCGTTCGTGATCCTGCGCCGGTGGTCGTGAAATCAATCCAAAATGTCGAGGAAGCGACCGACGACCCTGATGTGAGGCGTCAATTGTTCAGTTCCACCGCGCTGAGCTTGTATGACGTCTCGATCTCGAAATGGACAAGACATATCCAGGAACGACCAGCACGCGACTAGTCGTTTTTCTGAATGGGGCTTGCGACCGTATTGTTGTCGTTGCGAACGGGAGAAGGCGGGGTGCGAGAAGTGGGTGTCTTGGTACTGTGCTCTCCTCGCGCAAATGTAAGCCGACAAGGCCCTTTTGATCAGGTCCCATGCCTCACGTCATAGGCTTCTCGCTGAGCCCGCACCCTCTCAGTTCACCGTGAAGGGCAGCTGATAGGGACGTCCGTTCGGAACGCCCTCGCGAATAGTCTGTACGGCCTTCAGGTAGGCTTTGCCGGTACGCGGATTATTCGAGGTGTCGAGCAACTGCACGGGGCCTTCCACCAGTTCAAGAATCGAGACGTCGCCGGGGGCGCCGACCTGTAGCGTCCCGAGCTTCGGAACCTTGCCGATGGTGGCCGCGGGCTTGTTCGTGGCCGCAGCGATGACGTCCTCGAGCGAAAATCCCAGCGCCAGGAATTTGCTCAGAACCCAGGGCAGATAGGGCTGACTGGGCGTGTTCGCGGCGACGACGTGAACATCGCTCGAAATCGTGTCGAAGGTCAGGCCCTGCTGGATCGCGGCCTCCGCGATGTCGAAATTGAAGCTGCCTGCGCCATGCCCGACATCGATGATGACTCCCCGCTTCTTCGCCTCGAGAAGAGCCGGCAGGACCTTTCCGTTTTGTACCGTGTTGTTGCCGAGACTGCTGTAGGGGTGCGTCAGGATATCGCCGGGACGGAGCTGGTTCACCAGCACCTGAAGGTCGCCGGGCGCATCTCCGATATGGCACATGACGCGGCCTTTGGTGCCCGACAGCTCGACCGCCTCGATCGCGCGCTTCAAGGGTTCGATGCCGTTATCGCCGACCAGCGCAAGGGTTTCGCGTACCTTGGCTCCCAGCACGATGTCTTGGTTCTCGGCGATCGTGCGGGCTGTGGCATCTGCATCGGCGTATTTGATGTTGACGTTTTCACCAACCGGAAAGCCGGCGAGGCCAATCACTGAGATGTTGACAAAGGCGAAGACGCGGCTGCGGGACTGGCTGACGATCTGGCGCTTGAAGCCCGAGAAGTTGTTTGCACCGGCGTCGCCGGCGCTGACATAGGTCGTCGTGCCCGAGAAGGGCACCAGCTCGTCGGGTGGAATTCCGATCGCGGATCCATAGGCGTAGATGTGGGTGTGAAGGTCGACGAGGTCGGGGGTGACCAGCTTGCCTTTTGCGTCGATGGAGCGTTTGGCCAAGTGACGGATCAATCGACGGCTCGACGGCCGCGATCTGTCCGTAACGAATGCCGACGTCGCGAACGCCACGCAGCTTTTGGCTGGGGTCGATGACGTCGCCACCACGTATCACGAGATCATAAGGCTGGGCCGTGTCGGCGAACCCCGTTGTTCCGGCGAGAGCAGCCCCCGCAACTGCCGACGTACCGATCAGAAAGCCGCGCCGTGTCGTCTTAGCCATGGTGTCGTTATCCTTGAGATCACAATGTCGGAGGTCAGCGGCTCAACGGCAGCCCGAGGCCGGAGGCCATGGCAACGACCGAAGCGAGCGGCCGCCGGAGCGTGCGAGCGATCTTGAGTATCGGCTGTTGCCGATCGACAAGCCCTCGCAGCTTGTGCTTTTCAACCGCGGTCCAGGGGCGATCATTCGAAGCAGGAACGCGCCGTCGACGCTTCTCGTTCGATGCTTGCTGGGGACCTGATTGAAACTGCATGACCGCTCCACGACTGACGCGCAATCGAGCCATCTTCGTCGCATGCCAGTCAATATCGGCGGCGAAATAAGAATGGGTGGATCGTGCAGCGACGGTGATCGCCGGGAATCACATCGTCGGACCGAACTCTTGTGCAATGGTCTTCTCGCGCGGGGACACCGTTTGCTCGCGCAGGATCGCCAGGATCGATCGCTTCAACTCTCCGAAGGATGACGTCGCGACGATGTCCTGATAGATTCGGGGCCGTTCATATGGGACGTCGATCTCTTGAACGATGCGTCCGGGCCGGCTGCTCATGACGGCGATGCGATCGGCCAGGAACAGTGCTTCCTCGATGTCGTGGGTGACGAACAATACGGTTGAGCGGCGCTTCTCTCGCGCGGCCAACAGCAATTCCTGCATGGCAAGCCGGGTCTGGGCATCCAGTGCGCCAAAGGGTTCGTCCATCAGCAGGAGCAACGGTTGCGAGATCCAGGCCCGGGCAATGGCGACGCGCTGACGCATTCCGCCCGAGAGCTCATAGACGGCATGGTGCTCGAAGCCACGCAGCCCCATGACATCGATCAGCTCCTGTGCTTGAGCCCGGTACTCTGCCGCAGCACGCCCGGCCAGGCGGGGTGCGAACGTGATGTTGTCGAAGACCGATATCCAGGGGAACAGCGTGGCTTCCTGGAAAACGATGCCGCGGTCCGGAGATGGACGGCCGACCGGCTTGCCACCGATCCGGACGTCGCCGCGGGTCGGCTGGTCGAAGCCGGCAAGCAGGTCCAGCACGGTCGACTTGCCGCAGCCGCTGGGGCCGAGAAGGCAGACGAATTCGCCTTCGGCGATGTCGAGGGAGAGACCGTTGAGCGCAACAGTCGTGCGACGGGCGCGCCCATCCTCGAAGCGTTTCTCGACGTCCTTGAGTGTGATGAGTGGAGAGCCGGCCATCTCAGGCGCGTCCTGCCCAGGGGGCGAGCCAGCGTTGCAAGCCGACCAGCGCGAGGTCCAGCGCGTATCCCGTGCCGCCCAGCAGGACGATGCCGAGCATGACAATGTCGGTGCGCAGGTAGGCGCCGGCATTGACCACCATCCAGCCTATTCCAGCATCGGCGGCGATCATCTCTGCCGCGATCAGTGTCGTCCAGCCGATTCCAAAAGACAGGCGCAATGTCACGAATAGCTCAGGCAGGATGTGGGGCAAGATCACATAGCGAAACAAGGTGCTGCCATGCGCACCCAGAGCCTGTCCGGCCCGTATCCGTTGTCTCTGAACGCCGCCGACTGCGGCCACAGTGCCCACGATGATGCTGAGCACGGAGGAAATGAAGATCAGCAAGACTTTCGAGGTCTCGCCGATGCCGAACCACAGGATCACCAGCGGGATGAGGGCAAGCTTGGGCAGGGGGCGCAGGAACTGCACGAAAGGGTCGATCGCCGCGCCGAAGCTCGGCGCAGCGCCCATGGCGAGCCCGAGCGGCACACCAACCAGCGTGGCAACCGCGAATGCGCCGAGGGCCCGGACGACGCTGAGTGCGAGATGCGCCCAAAGCGGCGTGCCGCGATAACCGTCCCGGATCAAGTCCAGCGTCGTCGCCAGGATTTCCGACGGTGGCGGCAGCAGCAACGGTTCGACCAGACGCGTTCGACCGGCGATTTCCCATGCCAGGGTGACGCCAGCGACCGCAGAGAGGCCGATCAGGAGACGTCTGGCGCCGCTCAAGACGGGAACGCGCGACGCAACAATGCGTAGTTCACCGCGGGGACAAAGGAGGTCGGAACGTCGCCACGCTTGATCTCGCCGGCTTCGGCCAGGAACGCGGCGGCATCATCGAGTGCCTTGATGAGCGGAGCGTCCTTTGCCGCGGCCGGTCCATCGCCCCAATATTTCGGGCCGAGCTGCTCCTGGAAGGTGGGATAACGGAGCCCGGCCAGCGTGTCGCGGACGGCCTCGAACGGTGCGCCGAAGTCCTTCGCCAGAATGCGCGAGATCCCCTCCGGGTCCGAACGATAGCGGTCGAACTGCGCCTGAACCGTCTGGAGCCACGTCACGACCGTGTCAGGATATTTCTCGGCAAACTCGGTTCGCACCACGGCGCTGTTCCAGACGAAGACGCCGGACGGCTGCAATTGCTCCGATACCAGCAATTGCTGACCGCCATCGGCCAACAGCTCTGCCCAGAACGGGCCGTTGATGTAGGTCGCATCGATATCGCCGCGCTTCCAGGCCGCGATCGTATCCGGCTGGCTCAAGGGCAGGCGCTTGATCCTGCTGGCGTCGAGCTTGTTGATGCGGATCACTGCCTCGAGCGCGAAGGCCATGGTGGAGGAGGGCGCCACGGCAATCCGCTTGCCTTCGAGGTCCCTCAGCGTCGTGATGCCGGGCTTGGTCACCAGTCGCTCGCTCGTGGCAACGATTTCGGGCGAGCCCAGAATCTGAATGGGCAGCTTGCGCGACAGGCCCGCTACGATCGGCGTGTTGCCAAAGATCGCAAAGTCGATCTGCTTGGCGGCGAGCAGGGATAGCGCGGGACCTCCCGACGGGAAGGGCACCCATTCGATCTTGGCGCCGAGAGCCTTGTCGAAGCTGCCGTCGGTCTTGCCGACAACCCAGGCCCTCGCCGCCGTGAGATAGCCGATGCGAATGATGTCCGGCCTCGCGCTGGTCTGTGCCCGCCCGCGCCCTGCGGAGAGCGAGACAGCTCCGGCTGCAAGCGCCAGGCGGAGAATGTCGCGTCGTCCCGGTCTGCCGTTGCGAATGTGTGTCGACATGATGCCCCCTTCGTGAACTGCCGTAGCGCTGCGTGAAGCGCGAATGTCGGCGGCAGATCGGCATCGCGTCGGGATCGAGTCAACCCGCGCGAAAAAATAAGGCGTTCATTTCAAAGGGGATTGGAGGTTCGACAAGATTCTTTCCCCGATATGCATCCGGATAAGTTTTCCTGCTTTGACATCCATTCCAAATGCCTGCGGCTCTGATCGAAGCGGGATGCGCTGGAGTTGAATCATTCTCATTGCGCCGAACTATTTGGAATTGACCAGTACGGGCATGAGCGCCGAAATACGCGGAGCACATGGTCCTGCGAAGCTGCAATCAAGATCAGCGCTTGCAAGTTGAGGGAAGTCATATGAAGCGCTTGCTCCTGTCGTCACTTCTGGCGTCGCTCTCGCTTGCATCGCCGCCGGCTTGGGCAAAGGAGCCTCCTCAGCTCGTCACCGAGGACTTTCACATCGCGTCCGAGACGCCCGGCGTTCAGCTCTTTCTGCGAAACAAGCACCCCAGGGGGCTGAAGAACTTCAGCGCCTCGCGCACCGTGCTCTACATCCATGGATCGACGCAGCCGTCGGAAACGGTGTTCGATCTGGCTGTCGGAAATGGATCCTGGGCCGATTACATCGCTTCGCAGGGCTATGATGTCTGGCTGGTTGACGTCCGGGGATATGGCGGCTCGACGCCTCCCAAGGACCAGTCGAAGCCGTTCGCCTCGACCAGGGACGCGGTCGAAGACCTCGGTGCTGCGGTCAAATACATTCTTTCAAAGCGTGCCATTTCAAAAGTCCAGTTGATCGGCTGGTCCTGGGGGACGCTCATTACCGGCAGCTATGCTGCCGAACGACCGGAACATGTGGCCGGCCTGGTTCTGCTCGCGCCACCATGG
Organism: Bradyrhizobium nivariense; assembly: GCF_029846715.1. Taxonomy (GTDB): domain Bacteria; phylum Pseudomonadota; class Alphaproteobacteria; order Rhizobiales; family Xanthobacteraceae; genus Bradyrhizobium. The sequence continues at coordinate 120,906 of NZ_JARVWW010000010.1, read as the reverse complement.
CTTTCTTTAGGTGCCAGCAAGGCGCCGGAAGCAGTCTGGCAGGAATGGACGATCGACGGCTCGCTCAAGCGACTCCAGACCGGTGTGCCCGATGGGCGGGCCCAAGAGATATTCCCGCCAGCGTGGAAGAATATCTGGGAGCAGGCTCTTCTGGCGAACCAGCCGGATGCGAAAACGCACAATCCGCCGCGCTTTCGCTCGCCCACGGGGGTGCTCGCCGATGGCGCCGAGTACTGGAGCGTCAACAAGGCAATCTACGATCCGGGCAAGATTTCCGCGCCAACACTGATCATCCGCGGTGAGTGGGACGAGCTGACGCCGCTCGGTCAATCGCAGGCTCTATTCGGACTTTTGCGCAATGCGCCCGTACGCCACCTGATCGAGATTCCGCGCGCCACGCACTTCGTCGAAGTGGAGACAGGGCGCGATGTCCTGTTTCGCGAAGTGCAGAGTTTCCTCGACCGCAATTGATGAGACCTTGCTGCGTGAACCCACACGGAGGACGATTCCTTTCACGATCGCAGCAAAATTTGGTTGAGCGTTTCGTTGCGGATGTCGGAAGTTCTTCTCATTATCAGATATTCTCCCTTCAAGACATGCAAGATCGTACAAAATGAAACATCGTCTGTTCTCGCTCATCGCCGCATTCGCGCTTTTCGTCGCGCCCGCGCTCGCCGATCAGAAACTCAAGGTCGGAATCTCGGGCGGTGACCCCGAGATCATCTGGGCGAAAGTCGAGGAGATCGCCGCCAAGGATGGACTCGATGTCCAGGTGGTGGTCTTCAACGATTACCTCTTGCCCAATGCGGCGCTCGACGCCGGCGACCTCGATGCAAATGTCTTCCAGCACAAGCCCTTCCTCGACAACCAGATCAAGACGAGGGGCTACAAGATCATCCCGGTCGGCGAGACCATCATCGCCCCCATCGGGCTCTATTCCAGGAAGGCGAAGTCCGTTGCCGAGATCAGGGACGGCGCTTCGATCGGCATCCCGAACGATCCCTCCAATGGCGGACGCGCGCTGCTGTTGCTCCAGGCCGAGAAGCTGATCAAAGTCAAGAACAGCGTGGCGCTGTTGCCTACCGCTCTCGACGTCGTCGACAACCCGAAGAAGTTGAAGCTCCGCGAGATCGATGCGGCCCAGCTTCCGCGCAGCCTCGACGACGTCGACGCCGCTGTCATCAACACCAACTACGCCGTTCCGGCCGGATTGATTCCGGGCAAGGATTCGATCGCGATCGAATCCCCCGTCAACAATCCCTACAGCAATTTCATCGCTGTCCGTGAACGCGACAAGGACGCTCCCTGGGTGCCCAAGCTGGTGCGTGCCTATCAGAACGACACGATCCGCCAACTCATCAAGGACAAGTTGCCCGGCCAGATTCCCGCGTTTTGAGGGCGTGCGGCGGACGCCAGTGGTCAAGGCCCGGCCCTTGGTAGCTATCGGCGCGAGGATTGAATCAGATGGCACTTCCCCTGCGATTTGGCGTGTGGGCGCTCACGCATGGCAGCTGGGCGTCGCGCCATCATCCAAAGGATCCGCCAGATGCCTCATGGGAGCGCGTCCGCCGTCAGATCCTCGAAGCGGAATCGCTTGGCTACGACTCGACACTTCTGGCCCAGCATATCATCCATCCGAGCGGTGACGATCAGGACCTGCTTGAGACCTGGACGGGTGCTGCAGCCCTCGCATCCATTACAAACCGGATCGAGCTGATTGCGGCAATTAAACCGCTGTTGCAGCACCCGGCCGTGTTGGCGAAAATGGCGCTGCAGATCGAGGACATCAGCGGCGGTCGTTTCGGGATCAACCTCGTTAATGCCTGGTATCGTCCGGAGCTGGAACGCGCCGGAATCGGTTTCCCCGAGCATGACGAGCGCTACGCCTATGGCCGCGAGTGGATCGAGATCGTGGATGGCCTGACATCAGGCCGCCGCGTCGATTTCAAGGGCCGCCATTTCAATGTCGGGTCCTACCAGCTGCGCCCCAACGACAGATATCGGACGCGGCCGACGATCTACCTCGGCGGCGAGTCCGAGGCGGCGCGTGCGCTGGCGGCTGACTTTGCCGACGTGTATTTCATGAACGGGCAGCCGCTCGACGATATTCGCGCCCTGATCCAGGACGTCGCGCGGCGACCACGGCGCGGCCCGTCAATACGTTTCGGACTGGCGGCCTTCGTCGTGGCGCGAGAGACCGATGAGGAAGCGCAGGCTGAGCTGACCGACCTGTTCGCGATCTCGGAGAAGGACAAGCCGACGCGAGCGCGGCTCGTCGCCAACGCAGATCCGGAAGCGCAGATGTTCAAGACCGCGGCAAAAGAGGCCAGGGTCGGGACCAATGGCGGTACCTCGGCGCGGCTGGTCGGAAGCTATGACACGGTCGCCCGTCGGATCATCGCGTTCAACGCGATCGGCGTCGAGCTCTTCATGCTGCAATTCCAGCCGGTCGACGAGAACATGCGGCGCTTCGCCGAGCATGTCATCCCGCGGGTGCGCCACCTGCAGGCCAAGGCGGCCTGACCGTCCCTGGGGGATGAGCACGAACGACGCCCTCAGGGCGGTACAGCTCAGCCCTGCGGCGTGCGGATTGCCGTGGGGCTGTCGGGCAGCCCGGCGCGATGCAGCACCTCGGGCTTCGTTCCATTGACCGAAAAGTCGCCAACCGCGCGCTCGCGATAGATCCGCGGATTGTGCGAGGCGATCGTTCGCGCATTGCGCCAGTGACGGTCGAGTCCCACGCTTCGCTTGGCCGCAGAGGCGCCGAGCGCATCGAACAGGATCGTGGTAGCACCGAGGACGAGATCGGTAATCACGGTCACGGCCTGGCTCACCTCGATGTCGGCAGCGACATTTGCGCGTTCTGCTGCCTCGGCGTCGCCCGCCACATGGGCGGCATGGACGCGCTGCAATGCCTCGGTCGTTTTCAGTGCGATCGCACCGGCGCCATACGCCGCCGCGCGCACCTTGCCGACGACCTGGAGCACCTGCGGGTCTTCCGCCACACGGGCCGCATTGCCATTGCTGTAGATGCGGCGGCGCTCAGCGACCAGGCGAGAGAGATCGTTCGCGGCTGCTCGTCCGATGCCGGCCAGAGTGGCCAGATGCACGGTCTGGAAGAAGCCGTTGGCATAACGGAAGCGCACCTGCGCCGGATTGATGAGATCGTCGGAAATCACGACATTCTTGAAGAGCGCCGTACCGCTGGCGCTCAGCGTCTGCCCGAATCCGTCCCAGTCATCGAGAATCTCGACGCCTTCGGCGCGCGTCGGAACCAGCGCGGCGATCGGTTTGCCGTCGTCATCGGTCGCGCCGAGATTGATCCAGTCGGCGTAGAGTGAGCCGCTGGTGTAGTATTTTGCCCCGTTCAGCAGCCAATGGTTGCCGTTGCGGCTCAGCCGCGTCGAGGCCGCGGAAGCCTTGGCGTCGCCGGTCTCCGAAAAACCGCTTCCGATCGTCTCGCTATTCGCGATGCGGTCGAGCCACGCTGTGCGCTGGGGCGACGTGGGCGCGTTGAGGATATCCTCGGTGAAGCCGAAATGGGAGCGGAATGCGTTGGTGATGTTGGGGTCGGCTTCGGAGAGTTCGATCAGCAGCGCGTAGAACTCCGGCAGCGTTACCCCAAGCCCGCCTTGTTCGAGCGGGAGGCGAAGCTTTGAAAAGCCCGCGTCCTTGAGCCATCTGATTTCGTCGACTGGGAGGTGGTGCTCGTTGTCGCGTGTGACTGCCGTGGCCCTGATCTTCAGGAACAGCGGCCGGAAGCGTGCGACAAGCTCCTCGTGACGGGCGCTAGGCCCGGAACCCCAGCCTTGGTCGACCTGTGTCGTGCCGTGCGCGCCTGCCGGATCGGTCGGTGGCTGCGTGGTGGATTCAACAGAGCTGATCATTCGGCGGCTTCCTTGAACACGCCCTCGATCGGGCGGCGGTCGACCCATGCATTCACGTCGAAATCCTTCTCCAGAAAGCCGAAGCTCAACAAGAAATCCTTGAAGTGACTGATGGCGGCGACCTGCTCGGGCGGCAAGCCGAGGCCGAGCTTCAGGTGGACGTCGCCATAGGCGGACGCGGCAGCCTCCTCGCTGGTCAGGACCTCCTGGGCGACGAAGCGCAACGTCTCGGCGGGATGCTGATGCGCCCAGTCGGACGCGCGATGCACCTGCGTCACCAGCTCGACGGCGAGATCCGGGCGCTCCTCGATGAACGAGGCATCGACGGTGAGCGTGCGCGGCGTACCGTTGTTGATACGGACCTTCGGGTCGGGATGATGGCCGGTCTCGACCACGACGGCCGCACCAACAAGGTTGGAGATGGTGATGCCCTCGGCGCCCTTGACGAAAATCGCATCAACGTCGCCGCGGGCGAGGGCGGCTATTTCATGCCAGTAAGGGTGCCGCCGTGCCAGCCCGTGCAGGCCCGGATCGCCCTTGTGCGTGATGATCGATTCCTCGATCGCGACATCGACCAGCGTGACGGCTTCGATTGACTTCCCGATCAACGACAGCGCGGAGACCACGCCCTTGAGTGCGGTCGCCCGGTGGAAATCGACGATGTTTCCGGCGCGTCGCGGGACGCCGATGCGGCGTCCGGGCAGATCATCGACGCTTCGCAGCCGGGATCCCGGCAGAGTGATGATGGCCTGATACTCGTCGACCCAGGTCAACCCGATCAGTCTCGTTTCGCGGCCGTCGGAACGGGCACGGATCGCCGGGATGTTGCCGCCCTGCCGGAACGACCAGCGCAGGGTGTGATTGAAATGGCTCTCGCGGACCACAGGATCCCGGGAATCTGCGATCGATTGCACATTGATGCCGTATCGGCTGAACGCCTCATCGAGCCAACCGAAACGTGCGGCAAGCCCAAGCGGCGAGGGCACCGGGCAACGCGTGTACCAGATCGAATTGGCGCTCATGCACACACCTCCGCAGCGCAGTGACCGAGTTTAAAGCTCTCTTCGGAAAGTGCTCGAAGGCTAGGGATGCCGCCGAAAAAAGTCGATAGAAGGAATATGCTTTTTGGTGCGCATCGAGAGACGAGAAGAGGCGACGCATGGCAATCGGCGAAATTGATTTGGTGGCATCGCTCTTCTGCGTCAAACGTCCTGGTCGCACGACCAGGATTTCGTATCCTGTTGAGCCGAGTGCCGACCACGTTTGCGTGACAGACCGAGGAGGGAGATCATGAAGACCTACGTTGTCGCAGCCGAAACTCCGAATGATGAAGTCGTGTTTTCTGAATATCGAAGGGCGGTCCCGGCTACGCTTCAGGCTTTCGGCGGCAGGTTCATCGTGCGTGGTGGAAGTCTCAAATTGCTCGAGGGGGAATGGCCGCACTCCCGGCTCGTCATCATCGAATTCCCGTCCCGGGAGGCCGCGGAAGGGTGGTACAATTCGCCTGACTACCAAAAGATCATTGGCCTTCGGTTGCGCAGCTCGGTCGGAAACCTTGTTATGGTTGAAGGCCAGGTGGATTGAGTAGAATGCCGTCCGGCTAGACTCGGTTATCCGAGCAACGATTGACGAAATCTACAACCAGATCCGTGACATCCACTGGTCGTTCAAAGCTCGGCAGATGGGCTGAGCCCGGCAACATGTAGCCGGAAGCGTTCGGCATTTTCGTTGTCATATCACGGCTCCGCACCTGAATATGGGGGAAGTCGAGATCCCCCCAAATCACGAGCGATGGAGCCGATATCTCGCCGAGACGGCTATAGGTGGGCGCGACATTGAGGTTGGATCCGATTGGCGGAGATCGCAGCGCGATGCCGTTCATGTCGAGGAACAACTCACGCGCGTGGCCTGCGACGCGCGCGACGGGCTGGAGTGGGCCGTCCAACCACAGGTGCGCCTTGATCGCGTTCACGCGATCCAGATCGCCGTCCTTCTCAGCGTTCTTCAACTGCGTCATAAGGGCGCTGATTTCAGGTGGGTAATCCGGCTCGGGCGCACTGGCTACGGAAGGCGCGATCAGAACGAGGGCGCGAATGCGGGATGGATGCGCGAGTGCCGCATCGAGCGCAATCCGACCGCCCTGCGAGCATGCAACAAGGACCGCAGGCGCGCCATTGGCGACGGTATCAATCACGGCCAACAAGTCGGCAACCGCAGAATAGTCCTCCTTTTCCGCGCGGGTCTCGCCAAAGCCCCGCCGATCGTAGGCGATAGCCGTATTGTTCGCGCCGACGCCATCCAGTTGTGAACGCCACATGCGGCGATCGCAGACACCGGCGTGCAGGAAGACGACGGGCGGGCTGTGACCTATGACTTCCGTAGCGAGGACGGCGCGTCCGGACGTGATCTGGTGGATGGAGCTCATGAAAGATCCTTACGATATCCGGGATCTCAGGCGTGGCCCCTGGACGCTGGCTTGGCCCGCCTAAATCCGGGCGCGCCGCACCAGGCTGATATCGATGATGGTGCCGGCGAGGGCGAGCTTGTCCTTGGTCGGCTCGATCCGCATGCCGTCGCGGACGGGTGTCGTGCAGGCGGTGACGACCTTGCCGTCGATGCGGACAGCACAGACGTCGCACAGACCGCGGCGGCACGACAGCAGGAAAGCCAATGATGGATCGGTCTTGCGTTGAATCCAGGCGAGCGCCGCGCTGACTGAGACCTTGTTCCAGCTCGTTGCCGTGAGGCCGGCTTCCGCCGGGGAAGGCAGATCGATTGTTTCCCACTCATCCTTGGGGCTCCCCGCTCGCCGCAGCTGGATCGTCGTCATGCAGCCGGACTCACCAGGGAAAATGCAACCGGCTCGAAGCGATGCTGGAGCCGGTCCGGCGTTCCGCGCACGAGGCCATGCGACAGCGGCGCGTCGGATATCTTGGCCTGATCCCGCCGCCGGTGCGCGCCGATCGAGGCGGTGCGCGCGTCGGCGGATATCAGCGCGGCCTGGAGCACGTGGACTGTTGCCTGGCACTCCAGCGCATCGGTCCAATCCCTGTTCCATGGGCGCTCGGGTTGCCGGGTCGAGAGATTGGGAATGTCATTGGCGGCGATCTCGGCCAATTCGTTCAGCGCGGCCTTGATCGAAACCCCGTCGCGCACCGGCGACAACGCTCGCTCGGCAAGCTGCGTCAGGCGCCGCTTCGTCTCCGAGGGCGCCGCCCCGTCTCGCTGCGCGAGGGGGCCCACCAGGCGCTCCGTCAGTTCCGCATCGTTGCCGGGTTTTGCGCGCGTCGGGTGCTGCTCCGCGAAGCGCGCGGCAGCGACGCCGGCGTTCTTGCCCTGGACAAGGACTTGGGCGCCGGCATTGCCCGAAAGCCTGTTGCTGCCATGCAGGCCACCGGCAGTCTCGCCACCGACAAAGAGCCCGGGGACCGCAGTCTCGCCCGCACTGTTGATCCTGACGCCGCCGATGGAAAAGTGGGCGGCGGGCGCGACCTCGATGGCGTGACCGGCGCGGATGCGATCGACCAGCGGGGTCATGTCGAAGCCTTCCCAGCGCCAGTCGGCCGACACGTTGGACGAGATGCGGAAGTAGTTGTCGAGAATGTCGCGCGGCAGATGAGCCCAGGAAAGACAAACGCCGCCATTCGGGCTGCCGCGCCCTTCGACCACCTCGTTGGCGCTGGCAAAGGCGACCATGTCGCGGGTCGACAGCTCCATCCGCTCCAGATCCCAGCGCGCCATGAAGCGCTCGCCATATTTGTTCAGGAGCCAGGCCCTGATGCCGCTCTGTGGACCGAGAATCCAAGGAAATTGGAGGCCGCGCCACATCTCCGGTGCGACGAGGCAGCAGGGCAGAAACTGCAACATCTCCATCTCGATCAGCTCGGCGCCGGCCTGGAGTGCCATGGCATGACCGTCGCCCGTCAATTCTTCAGGCGCGGTCCGAAGCGACCAGTTCGAGGTCGTTCCGCCGGTGGCGAGGACGACGGCGTTTGCCGCGAAGGATCTCACTTCCCCTGTTGCGCGATCCAGCCCGGTGATACCCACCACGCGACCATCCCGGTCCTGAAGCAGCCCGCTCGATTGGAAGTTCTCGAGAAAGCGGACGCCGGCATCGACAGCGGCTTGCAGCTGAATGCGCTGAATGTCGGGTCCGGAGATATGCACGCCGCGGCCGGACGTGTGGCCGGGAGCGCGCTTCATGATCCTCATCGGCGTCTTCAAGGCAACGAGACGCTCCACCTCCGCACCGATGCCGGTGACCATGGATTGCACCAGCGACTGGTCGCCGAGAAACTGTCCGGCCCGCAGCGTATCGGCCAAGAACTCTTCCTCGCTGTCGTCGGGATCGCCCGGTAGTCCGAGCGCCTGCAGCGTCTGCCCGGCGATAGAGATGCCGCCGCCGGTCGTGATGGTCGCGCCGGTACGTCCTGCCATGCCCTTGTTGATGACGAGGACGCTGGCTCCTTGGGTCCGCGCGTGCCAGGCGGCGGTCAGCCCGGCGGCACCGCTTCCAACGACGATGACATCGAATGCCTGCATTGGCGGGTCAAATTCTGCGACGGCCATTTGCGCTGGCTATTTGACGAAGTGGACGTTGGCGAGGTTGCCGCTGACGCCATCGGCGCCGACGGTATGACCGTCGATGTTGCGGCTATAGATGGTGAATTCGCCGGAGCTCAGCACGCCAAAATCCGGCAGATCTTCGGCCAGTATCCGCTGGAACGTGGCCAACTCCTCGTAGCGCCTCTTCGCATCGACCTCAGTCGATGCCGCTTCGAGGAGACGGTCAACTTCCGGGTTTGAATAGTGCGATCCGTTTGAAAACGGAACGCCCGGCTTGAAGTTCTTCGACCAGTAGAGCCGCTGTATGCCAACCGTCGGGTCGAACAGGTTGCTCATGCCGTTGAACGTGAAATCGAAATCGCGATCGGTGTAGACGCGCTTGGTGTAGGTCGGGAAGTCCTGGGTTCGCACCGTGACCTCCACCCCGATCCTGGACAGCGCCTGCTTGATGTAGTCGGCACCTCGACGATAGAGATCGCCGGACGGAACGTAATCATGCGTGAGCCGGAAACGGACGCCATCGCCGCCGCGCGGAAAGCCGGCCTCGTCCAGCAGTTTTTCCGCCGCCTTGGGGTCGAAAGGATAGCTCTTGAGATCATCGACATAGAATTTCGTCAGCGACGCGCTGACCGGACCAACAATGATCTTGCCATAGCCGAAATTGACGACGTCACGGATCACCTTGCGATCGATCGCATGCGCGAATGCGCGGCGGACCCGAACATCCCTGAAGACGGGTCGGTCGAGATTGAATTCAACACGAGAGATCGTGTTAGTATATTGATAGCCGTTGGTCTCGAAGGCGAGCGTGGGAAGGGCCTTCAGCCGCTCGGCATCGCTGAGCGGTATGGGCGAGTTGGGTGCGAGCTGGATTTCGCCGGTCTCGATCGCGGTCACGCGAGCGATGGCATCCGGAATGATGCGCACGATCAGGCGGTCGATATAGGGCTTGCCGGCGTCCCAATACGCCGGGTTCTTCTCGTAGAGAATATGACTGCCGCGCACCCATTCCTTGAACACGAACGGTCCGGTGCCGATCGGAGCATTGTTCGCAGGATTTGCGTCGATCGGGCCGGCATTCTCGTAGATGTGCTTTGGTACGATCGGCGTCTCCGCGGCTGCGAATGCGCTGAGGAGATAGGGAGCCGGCTTAGCCAGAACGAGCTCGACCGTGAGCGGATCGGGTGTACGTATTTCGGTCACGTTGGCGAAAGTCGAGCGCCCGCGCGGATGCACCGATTTGAGCGCGGTGATCGAGAAGGCCACGTCCGCCGACGTGAAATCCTTGCCGTCGTGCCATTTCACGCCGGGGCGCAGCTTGAAGACGTAGGTGAGGCCGTCCTCGACTACGTCCCAGCCGAGTGCGAGCTGCGGTTTCGGGGTCAAGTCGAGATCGTAGGTCAGCAGTCCTTCCTGCACCTTGGCGGCCACGATGATGGTGTTGTAGGCGGTGTGTGCGACGGCCGATATCGTCGGCGGTTCGGCCGCCAACAGCAGCGACAGCGTGCCACCGCGGCGCGGCTCGGCGGCGTATCCCGGGTTGGTGCCGGCGGTCGCCGCGAGGGCACCGGCCAGGCTGAGGAATTGCCGGCGGCTGGGCTGCAGCGGGGAAGGCGACATCGGTTCTGCTCCAGAAGTTGCATGCCAGTTGGCAGCTCACCCGAGCGGTTGTCGAGTGCTGTCGCCAAATAGCGATAAGTTCACCAATCGGGATGCGCGGACGCTATTTCTGTTTCCGATCCGAAGCGATTCTTGGGATGCAATCTTCAATGCCTGTGAGCCACGGGACGACGAAACAGATATTTGAGGTCCGCGGCCGCGGTCTGGCCTGATTGAGGCTTCTCGTTTCGGTCGTGTTGAACCTGTTGCGGACGATAAGCCTCTTCGAGGGTGTCCAGCTCCTGGTCCGTGAGCTGGATGTCGAGCGCAGCCACGGCATCGTCGACGTGATGGGCCTTGGTCGCGCCCAATATCGGAGCCGTCACGGCAGGGTTGTGCAGCAACCAGGCGAGGGCGATCTGGGCAGGCTTGCAGCCACGAGCCTTCGCCACGGCGAGCACCTGGTCGATCACCGCGTCATCCTCTCGCCGCGAGAAGTCCTTCACGACCCGTGACCGTTCGGTATTGTCGCGTCGGCTGCCGGCGAGCAACCCCCGCGCCAGAGGGCTGTAAGGAATTATTCCAATGCCCTGGTCGAGACAGAGAGGAATCATCTCTCGCTCCTCTTCGCGATAGAGAAGATTGTACTTGTTTTGCATGGTGACGAATTTCGCCAGCCCGTTGGCCTGAGCGAGCGATTGCAGCTTTGCAAACTGGAAAGCGTGCATGCTCGATGCGCCGATGTGGAGCGCCTTGCCGGCGCGGACCACGGCATCCAGCCCCTCAAGGATCTCCTCGAAGGGCGTAAGGGGATCGAGGCGATGGATCTGATAGAGATCGACATAGTCGGTGGCGAGGCGGCGCAAGCTGTCGTCGATGGCATGCCGAATGTGTTTTCGGGACAAGCCTTTCTGATTGGCTCCGGCCCCCGCTGCAAAGAAGACCTTGGTGGCGATGACAACCTGGTCGTGCCCCCCGGCGAAACGCTTCACCGCCCGGCCGAGGATTTCCTCACTGAGGCCGGACGAATAGGAGTCGGCGGTATCGAAGAAGGTGAAGCCGGCTTCGAAGGCGCGACGATAGTGGTCCTGCGCGTCCTCTTCACTCAGCGCCCATGGCATCCAGTCCTTTGATCCATAGCTTGAACATCCGAAGGCGATTCGTGACACCTGAATTCCAGTGCTTGCGAGTGTCCCGTATTTCATCTGCAAATTCCTTCACTGTCGCTGGGGCTGTTCCGAGATGCGTCATCACGCGTGGGTTCAAACTATGGAATATTTTGTCCGCCGAATTGGTCTAGTTTGGTTTTGCTGCAAGGACACATTCGCGCGCGTGATCTCCGCTCGTTGCGTATCAAGGCATGGCTATGTCGGTCGAGTCGATTCAAACTGTTGTTGATGTTCAGACTGCGCGGAAGGGCGGCCGCGCTACGGCAAAATTTCTCGCTGCCAGGCTTCCCTGGATTCCCATCGTCCAGATCTTGGTCGTCGCCGCGATCCTACTGGGCGTGCAAATTGCAGTTGATAGCGGCGCAGTAAAACGAATCTATCTGGCGTCGCCGACACAGATCGTCGCCGCTTTTCCTCAGCTCTTCACCAGAGAGAATTTGCTATTTCACTTGTCGGTGACACTCGCCGAAGCTGGCGTTGGCGTGGGAATTAGCGCGGTCCTCGGCATCGCGACCGGGATTGCGATGGGCCTCTTTCCGAAGGTGCATCAGTTTCTGAACCCCTTCCTGGTCTGGTTGATGGCGATCCCAAAGGTCACCATCATTCCTCTGCTCACGCTCTATTTGGGCTTGGGCTTCGAGCATAAGGTCTTCATCATCTTCCTGTTTTGCTACTTTCTCTTCGTCTTCAATACGATCGCCGGCATCAAGCAAGTCCAGGAAAATCATATCAAAGTCGCGCGAACGCTCGGGGCGAGCCGCCGCCAGATCATCTGGAAAGTCGTGCTACCGTCGGCCACGCCGTCGATCATGGCGGCCGTGCGCATCGAGGCGGCGACCTGCCTGCTCGCGACGCTTTTCGCCGAGATCGTCGCCTCCAAGGCGGGCGTCGGAAACCTTCTCAACAAGCTCTCGGGCATCTACGACACGGCCGGTGTCTTCGCCCTCGTCATCCTCGTCACGTCGATCGCATTGTTGATCATCTATCTGGTCGACCTGCTGGAGAGGCGTATCTTGCTCCGTTGGAAATACGTCTGATCGACTCCGGTCCCGCGTCTTTCTGCCACCATCCATTCCAAGGAATGATCATGCTCTCTATAAGCCTTCCGGCTCGTCTTCTCGGTGTCGCAACGCTCGTCCTCGGCCTCACCGTGGCCGCCAGTGCGCAGGACAAGAAGACCCTCAAGTTGCAGGATACGACGAGCTATACGCAGCAGCCCATCGTCTTCGGCGTGGGGAAGGGCTTCTTCGCCGAGGAGGGGCTGAACGTCGAATTCATCGGAACGCAGGACCCGGTCACCGCCACTTCGCGCGGCGATGTCACCTTCGCCTTCGGGCCCACCAGCGTCTATCTGCGTGCCGCCGCCTTGGGGGCGCCCATCAAGATTGTCTCGGCCGCCTTCCGCTCGAAGGGCCCTTATTTCCTGATTGCCCGGAAGGGCATCAACTCCTTCGCCGATCTGAAAGGCAAGACGATCGGCGTCGGACCAGACACAAGCGGCAATCTCGCGTCGGTCGCCCGTTATCTTCTGAAGGCAGAAGGTATCGATCCTGGCCGAGACGTGACGCTGTTTGCTGCGGGCGCGACCGAAAAGGCTTATGGCGCGCTTGAAACCAAACAGGTCGACGCGACCATCATCCATCAGCCCTTCGCAGCTCTCGGAGAGATCGAAGGGGTGTCGACCACGCTTGCCCGCGCCTGGGACTATCTTCCGACCTATCACACTGGCGTTCTGATCGCGGGTGATACTGTGATCGCCAAGGACCCTGATCTGCTTCGGCGGGGTCTGCGGGCTTATTTCAAGTCCTATACCTATGCCAAGGCGCATTATGACGAATATCTCCCCTGGCTCCATGCCCGATTGAAGATCAATCCGGAGGCGGTGAAACGCGCCATCTATCAGGAAGACGATGTCTGGGACGCCAATCCGGCGATCGATCCGAAGGCAATCCACGACACGCAGCAGCTGGAGATCGATATCGGAAACCAGAAGGAGTTCTACGACGCCGCAAAATACATCGATACGCGCTTCATTCCCCAGGACTATGTGAAGCCGTTCGTCTATCCCGTGCGCAAGGCGCAGTGAGGCAGAGCAAGCACGAGCGCAAAGATATGCCTGCCTTCACAATCAAGTCTCTCGACAAAGTCTATCCAGGCGTGCCGCCGGTGCACGCGCTCAGCAGCATCAGCTTCTCGGTCGAAGAAGGCGAGTTGGTGGTCCTGCTTGGCGCCAGTGGTTGCGGCAAGAGCACGCTCCTGGAGATCCTGGCCGGATTGCAGCAGCCAAGTGGCGGCTCGGCCCTTTTTCACGACAAGCCGATTGCTGGTCCGGGCGGCGAGCTTGGCGTGGTCTTCCAGGATGCCTCGCTCTACCCGTGGCGCTCAGTTGCGGCCAATGTCGGACTGGGTCTCGAACTACGCGGACTGGACAAGGAGCAGACCCGGCGGTTGGTCGACGAACATCTGTCCCTGGTGGGTCTCGAAGGCTTCGCGGATAAGTTCCCCCACCAGATTTCGGGCGGCATGAAGCAGCGCGCGGGCATCGCGCGCGCGCTTGTCGGTGATCCCGACGTTCTTCTGATGGATGAGCCTTTCGGCGCTGTGGACTACGTCACCCGCAATAAGCTGCAGGAAGATTTGATCCGCATCTGGCAGCAGCGCCGGAAGACGATCGTCTTTGTGACGCATGACGTCGGAGAAGCCGTGTTTCTGGCCGATCGCATCGTGCTCCTGTCACCGCGGCCGGGAAGGGTCGCCGAGATCGTGACCCTCGACCTGCCGCGCCCGCGCCGGCGAGGCGACATCGAGCTCCTGCAACGCGAAGCCCGGATCTATGACGCGCTCCGCGCGCTGGAGCCGGGCCCGGCAGCAACAGTGGCCTGACAGACTGGAGACCCTGATGGCCAAACGGCTCCACCTCGGCTTTCTCTATGCCCCCCAATCCGGGCACCAGACGCACGACGAAAGCTTCGACCCCTTGCATCCTCTCCATCTGACGGCTTTGGCCCAGGACCTGGAAGGTGCCGGCTTCACGTTCCTCCTGATCGACGACAGCGTCGGCCATGCGGAGCCTGTGCGCAGCGAAGCATTTACGACCGCGTCTTTCCTCGCGACCAGGACGCGCCACATCGGTTTGATCGCTGCGGCTAACACGAGCTATGCCGAGCCGTACAATGTCACGAGGCTCGCCGCCTCGCTCGACCACGTCACGCATGGGCGCGCAGGTTGGCTGGTGTCAACCGGCGCGGTCGATCCTGCCGACGCCAACTACGGGCAGGGTGGCACTGTATCCGAAACCCATTACGAGCGGGCCGATGAAATCGTCGGTATCGCGCGCAGGCTCTGGGACAGCTGGGAAGATGATGCCTTCGTTCGAGATAAGCAAAGCGGCGTGTTCGTTGACGGGACAAAGATCCATCCCATCGAGCACGAGGGGCCTTCTTTCAGGGTCAAGGGGCCGTTGAACGTCGCGCGTCCTCCACAGGGCCAGGTCATCGTGGCGCATCGCGTCGTGGACAAGCGGTCGGCAAATTTAGCTGGCCGGCACGCCGATATCGTCATCCTCGGAGCTGAGACAGCGAGCAATATCGTGTCCTGCGTGATGATGCGCTCAATGCGGCAGAGAACGCTCAACGCGATCGGCAGCAACTGCTCCTTTTTGCCGAAATCGTCCCTTTCATTGGGGTGGATCGTGCGGCAGGCCCACCGAAAGCGCCTGTGGCCAATTACGTCGCCGGTACCCCGCCTGAGATCGCCGATCAGATCGAGGCACTGGCCAATACTGTGACTCTGGATGGTTTGGTGTTGGCGCCTCACGTGCTGCGCAGCGGCCTGGATGGCTTTTCCCGGGACGTCGTCCCGGAGCTGGCACGGCGGCAGCGGGTGGTAACCGGCGAGGGATCGGCTACTCTGCGCGAGCGGCTCGGTTTGACCCGGCCGCGCAATATCTACGAACAGTCGACACGACGGCCGGCAGCCTGACTCATCCCGCGAGCGTCTCATCATGTCCAAGCGAGAACTTCATTTCGGTCTGATGTTTTGGGCTGGTGGGACGCACCCCAGTGGCTGGCGCTATCCGTCGTCGCATGCCGGAGCCGCCTTCGACATTGAGTTCCTGCAGCACGTGACCCAGCTCGCGGAAGCGGCCAAGTTCGACTTTCTCTTTCTTGGCGATCGGCTGGCGAGCGATCCGGCTTTGCAGACGACCAATCCCTCCCAGATGTCACGTCTTGAGCCCTTCGTGTCCGGGGCGAGCCTGGCGGCGGCAACCAGCCATATTGGTATCGTCGTCACGGCAAACCCGACCTACTACGACCCGTATAATCTCGCTCGGATGTTCGCATCGCTTGATCACCTGAGTGAGGGTCGGGCATCCTGGAACCTAGTGACGGGCGCGGACGCGATTGCGGCTGGAAATTTCTCGCGCGATGCTCATTGGGATACCGAGAGGCGCTATGACTGGGCAGATGAATTCGTCGCCGTCGTACGCGGACTTTGGGATTCCGACGCGGTCACGCCGCTGCGCCATAAGGGCCGTTATTTCGACGTCGCTGGACCACTCAACATCAGGCGTCCGCCTCAAGGCCATCCCGTTATCTTGCACGCAGGAACGTCAGACCGTTCGCGCGAGCTCGGTGCGCGCGATGCCGATGTCATCTTTGCCGGTCAAGCCACGATCGAAAGTGCGAAAGCCTACTATGCCGATGTCAAATCCAGGGCCAGCAAATACGGCAGGACGGATTCCGATATCGCCATTCTGCCGGGACTGACCCCGGTTGTCGCGGAGACGACGGCGAAGGCGGTCGAAATATACGATCATCTCAATTCTTTTGTCGCACTGGACCCAGAGGGCGATGGTGGCGGCGCGGGCCGCTACGGTTCTATGGGCGGAATGGGAAAGCGCCGTAACCTTACAGCTGTGTCGGCTGTGATCGGCGTCGACATCGCCGGTCAGGACCGGGATGGGCCGTCGATCCCCTCGTGCTGGCAGAGGCCAATGAGGAGGGGCAACGACTGTTCGCGCATATCACGCGTCTCACCCGGCGTGACGTGAAGGGCGCTAAGCGCCTGACCTACCGTGATCTCATCATCGGCCACATCAGCGTCGGTGCCACCGTCGTCGGTGATCCGATCGAAGTCGCCGACCATATTCAGCTCTGGTTCGATGAGCGGGCCGCCGACGGATTCAATATCTTCCCGCCTTACGTACCTGAATCCGTCGAGGCGTTTACGAGCCTTGTGGTTCCAGAGCTGCAGCGGCGCGGGCTTTATCGAACCGAATATTCCGGTTCGACTTTCCGGGATCATTTGGGTTTGGCAAAGCCGCCGTCGGTGCTTTCGAACACGCCCAGCGTCTGACCCTGGATGACCGTCCCCCGCGCGCAATGATCGAAGAGCGGTCGCTCCCGCGGAGGAGAAGCAGATTTCCTCGCAAGTTTCATTTTTGGAGGATCAGGTACGCGAACGCGGAGTCTTTGGTGGATGCTGTCCTGACGCTGGTAGGGCGCTGAGCTAACATGACGGCACAAACAAAATGATGGTGCCATTCGCCCGCACTCGCGGAGTAGGAGCAAGCCATGACCACCCAGACAGCCGTCGAGCCCCGCAATCTGACCGCTACCCTCCATTATCTCAAGCGTGGACCCGAGAAGCCGACGTTCTACCGCATCGATCCGCCGCCCGGCGTGCCACAATGGAACGGCGTCGATGATGAACGCGAAGTGCAGATCGAGGACATGCGCGGTCGCGAGGCTGAATTCACGCTTGATCGCAACGGGTTTGCCCTGCTGAAGGCGCCAACAGCGGTCACCAGTTTCTATGACGATGAGGAAATCAAGCGCACTTACTATCCCGAGGTCGAGCGATTGCTGCGCGGCACGGTCGGCGCCAGCCGGGTGTTCGTCTTCGATCACAACGTCCGCAATGCCGGGCGCGCAGGGCTCGCACCGCCGTCGCGGCAGGTTCACAACGACCATACGGTTAATTCGGCTCCGCGCCGAGTGCGGGATCATCTGGGCGCCGAGGCGGACGAGCTGTTGAAGCATCGCTTCGGCATCGTGAACGTATGGCGCCCCGTTCGTGGCCCGGTTCTGGATTCGCCGCTCGCTCTGTGTGACGCGCGATCGTTTACGGATGACGATCTGATCGCCAGCGATCTCGTCTATGCCCACGTCCGCGGTGAAACCTCGCGGGTGGAATACCGGCCCGCGCATCGCTGGCACTACTTCTCGGAGATGCAGACGGACGAAGCTCTCCTGATCCGGATTCATGATAGCGCCAACGATGGACGCGCGCGGCTGTCGTTCCACACCTCGTTTGAAAATCCGCTCGCTCTGGGTGCTCCCCCTCGGGAGAGCATCGAGGTGCGGGCGCTGGTGTTCTTTCCCCCTGAGAGATGAACCGAAGATGCTCTGGAAGCAAGGCACAGCCTCATGATGAATCTCGTTTCTCGTCGTCTCTTCCTCGTTGGTACTGGGCTCGGGTTTGCCACGGCCATCATGCCGGCCGTCGCGGCGTCCGATCTCTCGGGCGTTACGTTGAGGGTGGGCGATCAGGTTGGCCAGCAGCAAAGCAAGCTGCGCGCGGCCGGGCTCCTGGACGACGTCCCCTACAAGATCGACTGGTCGGTCTATCCCGCGGCGGTGAACCTGCATGAGGCCCTCAAAGCGGACGCGATAGATATCGGCGCCGCAAATGATTCGCCCACCGTGACCGCAATTGCCAACGGTTCGAAGGTCCAGGTGGTGGCTGCGTGGGACAATGGCGGCTTGGGCACCTCCCTGTTGGTGCCGCGGAATAGTTCAGTCCAGGCCATCGCCGATCTCCGCGGCAAGACGATCTCGCCGACGACGCGCGGCAGTGTTGCGCACCATCTGGTGGTCGGCGCTCTGCGTCAGGCCGGCGTGGGTCTCGATGAGGTCAAGCTCGCGTTCCTGAATCCCGTCGATGCGGCGGCCGCGTTCCGGAGCGGTGCAATCGACAGCTGGGCGACCTGGGGTCTGTATGTAGCTCGCGCGCGCGGTCAGCTCGGTGCGCGCATCCTGTCCGACGGGGTCGGAATCAACAGCGGCTTGTTCGTATTCTCCGCGACGCCCACCGCGCTGGCTGATTCCCGGAAACGCCTCGCCATGGCCGATTTCTTCAACCGGATCGAGCGTGGCTATGTGTGGTCGCGGGATCAGCGGGCGAGGGATATCGAATGGCTGAAGGCCTTTACCAAGCAGGATGATGCGATCGCCGAAGCCCTCTATTTCGAGGATTCAAGCTATCGCCGTATCGCGATCGATGACGCTTTTGCGGATCGGCTCCGGAAGACGTTCGATACGTGGACTTCGGTCGGGGTCCTGAATGGCGATATTGATTTCCGCTCGCGCATAGTGCGCGACATACCGATCGGCTAAGGCCGGCGCGATGTCCGTGCTCGATCCCGTGGTGGAAACACCCGATCTTTCCAGCGAAACGAAACAGCTGCCAGCCGCGAATATATCTGACACGCCATCTCCGCGACTTGTCAGCATCAGGCCGAGGCAACTTACGAGACACGGCTTACCGCGGCCGCTGCGCCGCGTCATCGGTCCGCTTGCTGTGCTTCTCGTCTGGGAGTTTGCGTCTGTCAGCGGGCTGTTGCCACAGGATGTTCTGGCGGGACCAGCAGTGGTCATCGCGAGCGCGTCCAGGCTGCTGGCAACGGGCGAATTGCAGCAAGCGATCCTGATTTCGCTGGGTCGCGCGGCTGCCGGACTTGCGATCGGAGGTTCCGTCGCGGTGGTCCTTGCGATCCTGTCGGGGCTATTCCGGCTTGGTGAAGACCTGATCGATTCCACCATGCAGATGTTGCGGACGTTGCCGATCGTCGCGCTCATCCCGCTGTTGATCATCTGGTTCGGTATCGGCGAGAGGCCGAAGATCGCGCTGATCGCGCTTGCAACCGCATTCCCACTCTATCTCAACGTCTATGCGGGCATCCGGAACGTCGATCAGAAGCTGATCGAGGTGGGCCAGACGCTGGGGCTCAGCCGACCCGCTCTGGTGTGGAACGTGGTGCTCCCGGGGGCGCTCCCGAATACGTTGATCGGCTTGCGTTATTCGTTGGGCGTTGCCTGGCTGGCGTTGGTGTTCGGCGAGCAGATCAACGCCAGCGCCGGGATCGGATATCTGATGAACACCGGGCGGGAGCTGTTCCAGACCGATGTCATCGTCGTCTGTCTCGTCGTCTATGCGCTGCTCGGGCTGATCGTCGACGCCTTCGTTCGCTTTCTCGAAAGGGTCCTGCTGTCATGGCGGCCGTCCTTCACCGGAACCTGAGCGCGGCCGACGGGGAGGCGCCTCGTCCCTCCGTGGTGCGCGTACGCGGCTTGACACGCCGGTTCGGCTCTCGCGCCGTCATCGACAATCTCGACCTCGATATTGCCGCGGGGGAATTCGTCGCCCTGATCGGCGCTAGTGGATGCGGCAAGTCGACGCTTTTGCGTGTGCTTGCGGATCTCGATGCGGAGATCGAGGGCAAAGTCGCCATGCCGGCCCGGCGGGCAGTCGCGTTCCAGGAGCCGCGGCTCATTCCCTGGAAGTCGGTCTGGCGGAACGTCGTGCTGGGTCTTCCCGGCCTGCCCAATCGCACACGGGCGGACGCGGCGCTCGGGGAGGTCGGCCTGGGACATCGGGCGGAGGTGTGGCCCAAGGTGCTCTCGGGCGGGGAAGCGCAGCGGGCGTCGTTGGCCAGGACGCTCGTGCGCGACCCCGACTTGCTTCTGCTCGATGAGCCCTTCGGAGCGCTCGATGCGTTGACGCGCCTCAATGCGCAGACGCTCGTCGGGGACCTCTGGCGCCGGCACGGCTACGCCGTGCTGCTGGTGACGCACGACGTCGAGGAAGCACTGTTGCTCGCCGATCGGGTGCTCGTGATGGAAGCAGGGGGCATCGCTCATGAGCTGGTCGTCGACCTGCCGAGACCGCGCGACATCAGCCGCGAACGATTCGGCGTCTTGCGCCGCCAGCTCTTGATGTGGCTTGGCGTAAGTCTCAGCGACACGGCCGATGGCGGCGAATAACGCAACGGAGCCGCTGTTTGGAAAGCGGAGTGCGCGATTTCAGCGGATAGCAATGCTCATGTCGCGGCAATCAATTTTCCGATTCTGCCGCACTGCTTGGCATATCGCGCCTGCGACCTAGCCGTCAGAGAACACGTGGCTTGCTATATTCGCGGACACATTGACTTAGCTGGACGACCGGGCGGATATTCGTCGCGTTGATGTTTCGATGAGTAGGGATCGGCCCCGAGCCATGGGCAGCTCCGAGTGTGGCCATGATGGCAGGATAGGCGGCACGTAGCGCACTTTCAGTATCAAACCTCACAACCGGAGACGCCGATCATCAGCATTGGCGAAAACGCAATCATGTCTCTTGCCTTTGCCATTGAACTTCAATCTCGATCCGTGGGCTTCGTCGTTCGTGACGGAAAGCGTTACCGGTTTCAATCGGCGCTCCATGACCTCAGCCGCTTGAACGGGCGTTCGTTTCGGTCGCCCCAGGATGCCGAAAAGGCGATTCGACGGCAGTTGCAGCCGAAGATATCCAAGAGGGTTGCATAGTGTCGCGCAGAGGCGCGGAAGCCCTTGAATGCGTGACAGGCTGGCGCGGATCAGAGCCGCCGGGTGACTGGAATTTCTCGTAATAAGGAGCGCCCCAATGGCCGCGAAGAAGCAGATTCTTCTCAACGCCTTCAACATGAACTGTGTCGGCCATATCAACCACGGAGCCTGGACGCACCCGCGCGACCGTTCGTCCGACTACAACACGCTCGCCTACTGGACGGATCAGGCGAAGTTGCTCGAGCGCGGGCTTTTCGACGGCATATTCATCGCTGATATCATCGGGGTCTATGATGTCTATGGCGGAGGCATCGACCTGACGGCGCGAGAGGCCGTGCAGCTGCCCGTGAACGATCCGATCCTGCTCGTTTCCGCCATGGCGGCGGTGACGACGAATCTGGGCTTCGGGATCACCGTGAACGTGCACAACGAAGCGCCGTATACGTTGGCTCGGCGCTTCTCGACCCTCGATCATCTGACGCAGGGGCGCATCGGCTGGAATATCGTCACCGGCTATCTGGAGAGCGCGCATCGTGGCAAGGGCGACGGGCATCTCCCCGAGCATGACCGCCGCTACGACTATGCCAACGAATATCTCGAGGTGCTCTACAAGCTTTGGGAGGGAAGCTGGGATGACGATGCCGTCCGTCGGGATCGGGCGGCCCGCGTTTTCACGGATCCCAGCAAGGTCAGGCCGATCTCGCATCACGGCGAGTTTTTTGACGTCGAGGGCTATCATCTCGCGGAGCCGTCGATCCAGCGTACACCGGTGCTCTACCAGGCCGGCACCTCGCCACGAGGCCGTACTTTCGCAGGCCAGCACGCCGAATGCGTCTTCATCTCCGCTCGCGACAAGCCGACGGCCCGGAATGCGGTCCGCGCGATCCGGGCGGAAGCCGAACGCGCCGGACGCCGTCCCGGCGACATCAAGATCTTCGTCGGCATCGCAGTGGTGCCGGGTCGGACCGCGGCCGAGGCTGAGGAGAAGCGCAACGAGTATCTGCGCTACGCCAGCCCGGAGGCGGGACTGGCGCATTTCTCGGCCTCGACCGGCATCGATTTCGCCCGGTATGGCCTCGACGAGCCGATACCTTATGCGCCGGGTAACGCGATCCAGTCGGCGACGGCCGCTGCCGCGCAAAGGGGCCTTACGAAGCGCGATCTGCTCAGAGAGCTTGCCCTCGGCGGTCGCCATGCGGCGATCACGGGCGATGGATCGGCGATTGCAGACGAGCTCCAGAGTTGGATCGATGAAGCGGATGTCGACGGATTCAATCTCAGCCGCATCGTGGTGCCGGAGAGCTATGAGGACTTCATCGATATCGTGATCCCCGAACTTCAGGACCGCGGCCTCTACAAGACCTCATATGCGGAAGGCTCCTTGCGCCACAAGCTGTTCGGTCAAGGAGACCGGCTGCCCGCCCGGCATGCGGCCGGAGCCTTCCAGTCCCGCGCGCGTCAAAGCGCTGCGGAATAGGGGAGAGTGCCGCCTTCACGATGCCTGGGTAGGCGAGGAAAGCGGGTTTGCTGCCCGCGTCACGCCGGCGGCCGCCAGACAATGTCGCGCACCGATATCTGCTTCGGCACCACACCGAGCCTCGTCAGACGATCGGCCGTCTTCTGTTGCTGAGACAGGATCGCGTCGCTGAGCGGGACCACGTCGAAGCTGGCGCGCGCATTGACCTCGGCAAGGACTTTCGGATTGATCCCCGTCGCCTGTGCAAGCGCGGCTGTCACCTCGTCGAGATGGGCCTTCGCCCATGCGCCCGCTTCGGCCGAACCATCGATGAGATCGCGAACGAGTTCGGCATGGCTATTCGCGAACGACGAATTTGCCAGGAGGAAACTGGCATTGTCGGGGAGAATGTCGCCGCTATAGGCGAGGACCCGCGTCTCGGAACGCGCTTGCCCAAGAGCGAGATAGGGATCCCACACGACCCATGCATCGATGCTGCCATTCTCGAAAGCAAGGGCGGCGTCGGCGGCGCCTAGGTTGACGGACGTGATGTCGCCAATCGACAGCCCGTTCTGCTCCAGAGCGGCCG
Source organism: Bradyrhizobium nivariense (assembly GCF_029846715.1). Classification (GTDB taxonomy): domain Bacteria; phylum Pseudomonadota; class Alphaproteobacteria; order Rhizobiales; family Xanthobacteraceae; genus Bradyrhizobium. The sequence continues at coordinate 98,053 of NZ_JARVWW010000010.1, read as the reverse complement.
CGATGAGGTTGTGCGAGCTCGAGCCCTTGGCATAGCCGACCCTCTTGCCCTTCAGGTCGGCGATGGACTGGATCGGCGAGTTACCCTTGACCAGGATGCCCTCGCTTTTCGGTCCCGAAGGCTGCCCGGCGAGGTAGACGATCTGTCCTCCCGCGGCCTGCACGAAGATGCAGCCGACGTTTCCGGCATTGCCGAAGCTGACATTGCCGATATCCATGGCCTGCAACAGATTCAGCCCCGAGGTGAACTCGACCCAATTGACCGCGATGCCTCTTTTCTCGAAACGCCGTTCGAAGACCTTGAGCTGACGCGCGACTAACGGGATTCCGGTCTTCTGGAATCCGAGCGTCAGAGTTTCGACCGATCCGCTGCGGGCTGGCCGTCCGCCGACGACAATGCTCGACGCGGTCAGTCCGGAAACGAAGAGGCGGCGGCTGGTCATGGTTGGGTCCGTCCCATGAAGGAATGAAGAGCGAACGTCGGCGTTTCCAAGATTGCAGAAGGTCCGACGACGCGACGCACAGGAGACGTCAGGCAGACGCTTGATGCCATTCCAAAATCAGAGCGGACAGGGCAACAAACGTCTACCTTCGCGACCGCTGCCGCACGAACAGGAACGACGAAGTCCCTGGCGGACATCGTGAAGATCGACTAACAGGCGTACTCAAGGGGATCACGGGGCAGGCTGCTATGCTCGACGGCTTTCGGCGCTACAATATCCAGACCGAAGACGCGACGATTGCTTCGTTCATAGGCGGGAGCGGTCCTCCACTGCTTCTGCTTCACGGCTACCCGCAAACCCATTTCGCCTGGCGTCATGTCGCTCCCGTTCTGGCGCGCGACTACACAATCGTCGCCACGGACCTGCGAGGATATGGCGACAGCCGGGGGCCGCAGCAGGTGGACGCATCGGCTTATTCCAAGCGCACGATGGCGCGCGATCAGCTCGCCGTGATGAAGCAGTTCGGGTTCGATCGCTTTGCGGTCATCGGGCACGACCGCGGTGCGCGGGTCGGGTACCGCATGGCATTGGATCACCTTGAAGCCGTACAGGCTTTCGTGTCCCTGACCGTCATCCCGACCAGCGAAGTGTGGGCGCGCGCCGGCAAGGATTTCGCGCTGGGTGCCTATCACTGGCTGTTGTTCGCTCGACCCTATGACCTGCCGGAACGGCTGTTGAGTGGCGATCCCGACTTTTTCCTCGACTGGACGCTGCAAAGAATGACCAAGAATGCCGGCGCCGTGTCGGACGACGCGCGTGCTGCCTATCGGGAGGCATTTCGTCGGCCCGAGGTGCGGCACGCGATGATGCAGGATTATCGGGCCGGCGCGAGCATGGACCATGAGCATGATCTCGCTGATCGCGCTGCCGGAAGGGTTCTTGATTGCCCGGTGCTTGTGCTGTGGGAAGAGGGCCGGTTCAGCGACGCCAACACACCGCTTCACATTTGGAAGGGCTGGGCCAGCGACGTCGATGGCTGGGCCATCCCCGGCGGTCATCTTCAGCCGGAGGAGCAGCCCGAAGCCGTGCTGGACGCCGTCCGTCCCTTCCTCGCGCGCGTTCCTTGGTAATGGAGATCAGGAGGCCCTGATCAACCGCTGAGCCAGGCGTCGGAAAAGTCGCCTGCGGTCAGATCGACGCTGTTGTAGAGGTCGTGGACACGAGCGTTGCTGACGATGGTCGTGTTCAGCGCCACCAGCGGCAACGCCGGCAGGTCGTCGCTGGTGATCTTCTGAATCTGCCGGAACTGATCGGCGCGTCGGGCTTCGTCACGCTCGGTGCTGGCTTGCCGGAACAGCTCATCGACGGCCGGATTGTTGTAATGAGCGGCGTTGACGTAGGGCAGCGGATGCTTGATCCCGTCGGACCAGTAGATGCGCTGCACGCCGACCGTGGGATCGAACAGCAGGCCGAGACCGTTCAGGTTCAGATCGAAATCCCGGTCGTTATAGACCCGCTTGATGAAGGTCCCCAAATCGCCGTCGAGGATGTCGACGCGGATGCCGGCGCGGCCAAGAGCGGATCGCAGATAGCTGGCGGTCGCCTTAAACGCCGCACCCGGAATGAAGGTCAGCTTCAGCGCAAACCGGATACCGCCGCTGCCGCGCTTCAGCCCTGCCTCATCGAGAAGGCGGTTGGCCTCGTCGAGATCAAAGGGATGGTTGAAGGTGGTCGGGTCGAAATAGGCTGGCAGCACCTCGGGAATCGGCGAGCGGATCTCGCTGGCATAGCCATAATAGATCCACTGACGGATGAAATCGCGGTCGATTGAACGCGCGATCGCGTGGCGCACGGCGCGTTGACCGAGATACTGGTTGTCGAGGCTGAACTCCAGCACCGCAGCGTTGTTGAGGTAGGCGTCTCGCTGTGACGATACGACGAGCTTTCCACTCTCGGTCAGTCGTTTCACGTCGGCGAGCGAGATACTGCCGCTGGTGTCGGCCTCTCCGGTTTCAAGCGCCGTGGAGGCTGCAGCTGGATCGCCGACGAACTTGACGACGACACGATCCAGATAGGGGCGCTCGGACCGCCAATAGTTTGGATTGCGGCGCAGGCTGACATGGCTGCCGCGCTTCCACTCGTCGAAAACGAACGGTCCGGTCCCGATCGGTGCGTTGTTGTTGGGGCTGCCATCGAGATTGTCGGCCTGATAGGCATGACGTGGAACGATCGGCGACTCCGCCGCAGAGAGCGCTTTGAGGAAATAGGGTGTCGGCTTCGACAGCTTGACCACGGCGGTCAAAGCATCCGGCGTTTCGACACGATAAAGATTGGCGAAGCTGATCCGGCCGCGCGGCCCGACCTTTCGCAGCGCCTGCAGCGAGAACTGGACGTCTGCCGAGGTGAAATCGGCGCCGTCGTGCCATTTGACGCCGGGACGCAACGTGAAGGCATATTCGAGCCCGTCCGCGCTTGATTTCCAGGCCGTTGCCAGAAGCGGACGTGGCACGAAATCGCCATCGTAGGTCAGCAGGCCCTCGGTGACCTTGGTGCTGATATTGCGGGTCTGTGTGTTGGTGTCGAGCAAAGGGACCAGCGCTCGTGGTTCTCCCTGTGTCACCACGGTCAGCGTCCCGCCGCGCCGCGCCTCGGCGCGCGCAGGGGAGCCGGCGAACGGCAACGCGATCACGCCGGCGCCGGCCTTCAGGACGCGTCGGCGATCAATGAGACCGAGAATATGATCGTTCGTCGTCACCATGTGGCAAACTTCCGGAGCTGAATCTCGGTTATGCAAAGGCAAGCTATTGCGCGGCGACGCGTAACGTCAATTTTGTAATTTTCCGCATCTGGAGACGAAGTTGTGCGAGAAACGTCCTGTTGCGAGCGGGATCATCCTCGACATACTGAGCAACCGAACGACATCAATGTTCGAATATCGGCTCCTGACTGCCCGCGATTGGACTCTCCGAGATGCGATCGCTGGAGCTTTAAGGAAAGAAGCAGGCCACCGCGTGTCCTGTCGCAACAGTTTCCAGGGCCGGGGTTTCACCTCGGCAACGTTGCCGCGCCCGCGGACATCGTGCCTGGAAGGCGCAGCCGGCCGGCACCGCATAAGGGCTGGGAACATCGCCTTGCACCGGTCTCGGCCCGGGGCTCGCCTTGCGCGTCTCGATGCGGGGCACGGCATCGAGCAGCGCGCGGGTATAGGGATGCGCGGGCCGCGCGAACAGCTCACCGCGCGGTGCGATCTCGACGATGCGTCCGAGATACATCACCGCGACTCGGTCGGCGAGAAACTCCACGACGGCGAGATCGTGACTGATGAAGAGGTAGGAGACGCCGAGCTCGTCGCGTAAATCCGCGAGCAAATTGAGGATTTGCGCCTGGATCGAGACGTCGAGCGCGGACACCGGTTCGTCGCAGATGATCAGATCGGGCCTGGGCGCTAGGGCGCGGGCGATGCCGATACGCTGGCGCTGGCCGCCGGAGAATTCGTGCGGATAGCGTACCGCGGACGCCGCCGGCAATCCGACGAGATCGAGCAACTCGATGACCCTGGCCCTGATCGCCTTGCGATCCCCGAACCGATGGACACGGAGAGGATCCGCGATGATGTCGCCGACGCGTTGGCGCGGGTTCAGCGACCCGAACGGATCCTGAAACATCATCTGCACGGCGCGCCGGTACGGCAGGCGCGCCGAACGCCCAAGTAGAACCAGATCGATGCCCTCGAGCTTGACCGCGCCGTTGCTCGGCGGGACGATGCCCATGATGGCGCGTCCCAGCGTCGACTTCCCGCAGCCGGATTCGCCCACCAGCGCCAGCGTTTCACCAGGCGCAACCGTCAGCGAGACGTTGTTTACGGCCTGCAGTCGGCCACGGGGAGTGGCGAAGGCAACCGACAGGTGCTCGATCGCGAGCAGATCAGTTGCTCTCGTAGGCGACTTCTGCAGCACCGGAGACATCCTTGTGGGGCACGCCGCGTCTCTCGTCGGCAACGACGTGACAGGAGAGCGTGAGCGGCTCGAAATGGATCGGTAACGGGCGCTCGACCCGGCAACGCGCTTCGGCGGACGGACAACGCGGCGCAAACGCGCAGCCGTCCGGCCAGGCGCCGAGTGCCGGCACCGACCCCTGAATGGCCGCAAGACGACTCTGGCGGTTACTTTCGCGGCCGAGGCGCGGGCGGGCTGCAAGCAGGCCCCGCGTGTAAGGATGAGCCGGCGCGGTGATGAGCGCATCGACCGGCTGCTGTTCGACCTTGCGGCCGGCATACATCACCAGAACCCGGTCGGCCATGTTGGCGACGACGCCGAGATCATGGGTGATGAGAATGAGCGCCATCTGCCGCTCACGCTGGATCTCCAGCAGCAGATCAAGGATCTGCGCCTGGATGGTGACATCAAGTGCGGTCGTGGGTTCGTCTGCGATCAGCAGCAACGGATCGCACGCGAGCGCCATCGCGATCATGGCGCGCTGGCGCAAGCCTCCGGAGAGCTGGTGCGGATAATCGTGCAAGCGCCGGTGCGGATCAGGCACGTGGGTCAATGCCAGAAGTTCGACGGCGCGCTTTTCCGCGGCTGCGAACGAAATGGAAGAGTGGCTCGTCAGCACCTCGGCGATCTGCAATCCGATCGGCAGGACCGGATTGAACGCCGCCATCGCATCCTGGAAGATGAACCCGATACGATTGCCGCGGATACGGCGCAGCTGCTTGTCGGAGAGCGCGATGAGGTCGGAGCCATCGAACAGCGCCGTTCCGCTGACCTCCCAATCGCGCTTCGGCAACAGGCCGAGCAGGGACAGCATGCTGATGCTCTTGCCGCAGCCGGATTCGCCGACGATAGCCAGGGTCTCGCCGCGTGCAATCGCGAAGGAAAGGTCGGCGACCGCAGGCAGGAGCGTCCTTCCACGCCGCAACGCGATGTCCAGATTCTCAACCTCGAGCAGATATGAGGACGTGATCACCGTCGTAGCCTTGGGTTGAGCGCATGATTGAGCGCGTCGCCGAGAAGGTTCAGCGCGAGCACCGTGATCATGATCGCGAGGCCCGGGATCGCGGTCTGGTACCAGGCGGTGCGCAAGGCATCACGACCGGCGCCGATCATTGTGCCCCAACTTACATGGTTCGGATCGCCCAGGCCGAGGAAGGAGAGGCCGGCCTCGGACAGGATCGCGGTCGCCACCAGGATCGAGGCCGCGACGATGACCGGGGTCAGCGCGTTGGGCACGACGTGGAACAGCACGATGCGCCAGTCCGACATGCCCATGCCGATCAGCGCCTGTACGAAATCTCGGTTGCGCAGGGCCAGCACCTCCGCGCGCGTCAGCCGCGCGATGCCTGGCCAGGCGGTGATCCCCAGGGCCAGGATGATGGTGTAGATCGACGGGTTGAGCACCGCGACCATGACGATGGCGAGCAGGAAAGCCGGCATGGTCTGGAACAGCTCAGTGACCCGCATGATCAGGTCATCCATCCATCCGCCGTAGTAGCCCGCGACCGCGCCCAGGCTGACACCGATCGCGAGAGCAATCGCGGCTGCGACGGCTCCGACCATCAGCGAGACGGAGGCGCCATGGAACAGGCCGGCGGTCAGGTCGCGGCCCATCAGATCGGTGCCGAGCGGAAACTCGGGATCGTTGCCGGGCCAGATGAAGGGCGAAGCAACCATGTCCGAGGGATCGCCGGGATAGAGGAAGGGGGCCAGCGTCGCCGCAGCGAGGACACCGATGATCACGAGACTTCCTGCGATGCCGGCTGGCGAGGCCAGGACCGCACGGACGACCGATGTCGAACTCATGCGCCGACCTCGATGCGTGGATCGAGGAAAGCGTAGAGGATGTCGACGACGAGATTGACGGCGACGACGACGAAGGAACTTTGCAGCATGATCGAGAGCAAAAGGTTGAGGTCACGGTTGCTGACCGCCTCGAAGGCGAGCCTGCCCATGCCGGGCCAGGCGAAGACCGTTTCGACGACGACGGAGGCGCCGAGCAGGGTGCCGGCCTGGAGGCCGATCATGGTCACCAGCGGCAGCAGCGCGTTGCGGAAGCCGTGCCGGAAGATGATGCGGCGGTCGCGCAGGCCTTTGGCCCGAGCCGTTCGTATGTAGTCCTGGCTCATGGCCTCGATCATCGAGGCCCTTGTCATCCGGGCATAGATGGCCATGAAGAACAGGGCGAGCGTCGTCGCAGGCAGGACGAGATGGTGCAGCCGGTCGGTGAGCAGCGCCGCGCCTTGCAGGGGCACCTTTGTCACCTCCTGCATGCCCCCGGTCGGAAGCCATTGCAGATAGACACCGAAGAACACGATCAGCATCAACCCGACCCAGAACAGCGGGGCGGAGTACGCCAGCGTCGCCAGGATCGAAACGACGCTGTCGATCAAGCCGCCCGGCCGCCGCGCCGCCAGCAGGCCGAGGACTGTTCCAAGAACAACGGCGATGACGAGGCTGGTCGCGGCAAGCAGCAGCGTCCCGCCCAGCCGTGCAGTGATCAGCTCCGTCACCGGAATCCCGTAGCGGTGCGAGAAGCCGAAATCCAGTGTCGCGACGTTTTTCAGGTAGGTCCAGAGCTGCAGCAGGACCGGCAGGTCGAGGCCAAAGGCCTTGCGCAGTTCCTGGACATAGCCCGCATCCGCCGCAGCTCCACCCTGTTCGCTGGCGACCACATCGGCAAGATCGCCCGGAGCCAGTTGCAGCAGGAAGAAGTTGAAGGCGACGATTCCCAGAATCAGCGGGATTGCGAGCAGAACCCGGCGCGCGACATATCGCAACAGCGATCGAGATTGGCCAGCAGAGCTCATTCGGGGGCGAAATAGACGTTGGCGAAATTGTCGGCGCGTTGGTTGGGCGTGTTGGTCAGGCCGTGCAGACGCTTGTCGTAGACCGAGAACCAGTCGATCTCGAACAGCGGGATCAGCGGCAGATCACGCTGCACGATGCGTTGCAGCGTATTGTAATCCTCGACGCGCTTCTGCGGGTCGATCTGGGTCTGGGCGTCCTCGACCGCTGCGTCCAGCTCGTCGTTCTGGTAGCCGGAGACGACGACCCAGGAGGTGCCGGGCATGCGCGCCTTCGACCAGAAACGTGTCTCGATTCCCATTTGCGGATCCGCGCCCGCGCCGCCCCAGGAGCTGATCAGGTCGAAATTGTAGTCGGTGAAGACGCTCTTCAGCCAGGTGGTTAGGTCCTGGCTACCGAGCGTGACGTCGATACCGACGCGGCGCAGCGACTGGCGGACGAATTCGCCGGTGCGGCGGTAGTCGTCGCCGTACGGAATGAAGTCGTGAGTCAGCTTGAAGCGCCACCCACCTTCCTTGCGCGGAAAGCCCGCCTCGTCCAGAAGCTGTTCGGCCTTTTTCGGATCGAACGGATATTGCTGCAAACCCTCGCCGAGATGGAACGGCTTGAGCGATGAAGGGATCGGGCTGACGGCGACCTTGCCGTAGCCGCCCCACACCGTCTTGAGCAGCAGGTTGCGGTCGATCGCCTGGGCGATCGCCTGGCGCACCTTGAGATGCTGCAAATACTGGTTCTTTAGGTTCGGCTCGAGCCAGAACCAGGTCGGCGAGAACTCGTAGCCGCGCGTATCGACGACGAACCGGCCGTCCTTCTTGAGCCGATCGGCATCGGCAAAGGTGATCGGGTGTTGCTGACCGAATTGCACGGCGCCGGTCTCGAACGCGGCCGCGCGGCCGGCAGCGTCGGGGATGATCTTGAAAACGATACGGTCGAGATAGGGCTTGCCGGCGTCCCAATAATTGGGATTGCGGTCGAGCGCGATATGACTGCCGCGCACATATTCCTGGAACACGAAGGGACCCGTTCCGATCGGCTTGGCATTCCAGGGATTCGAACGGACATCCGTTCCTTCATAGAGATGCTTGGGCAGCAGCCACAGCGCCTGAGCGTTGAGATTGCGATAGATCACCGGCGTCGGTTTCGACAGGGTCAGGATCACCGTTTGATCGTCCGGCGTCTCCACCTTCGACAAGGTCTGGAAGATGCGCTTGCCGGTCGAGGAGTATTTCAGCAATCCTTCCTCGATCGAAAATTTGACGTCCGCCGAAGTGAAAGGGTGACCATCGTGCCACGTCACGCCTTTGCGCAGCTTGAAGGTCAGCGTCAGGCCATCCTTCGAGAAGTCCCAGCTTTCCGCGAGCTGGGGTTTCAGGCTGCCGTCCTGTGCGTAGTCGACGAGACCGTCGTTGATCTTGGTTGCGACCAGCACGATCGGCGTGGCCGTGTTCAGGAGCGGCGAAAGAATCGGAGGTTCCGGATGCACGATCGAATTCAGCGTGCCGCCACGGACTGGCGTCTCCTTCTCCTCCGCCGCGGCGGGTCCGGATGCCGCCAGCACCGCCGCAAGCGTCAACACACTCATCATTCTGATCATATGACGCTCTCTGGAATCGTTTATTCAGCGGCGCATTGATTGTCGTCTGCGCGATGGCGCAAGGTTATGTGCCGCTATCAGGGACCGTCAAGGAAACGGTCTTTCAAATGAAGCGCAGACCTGGCTGCGCTATGCCTTCATAAGCACCGGCAGTAGCTTTTTCATGTTTCGCTTTACTGGATGGTTCGCATTTCATGTGTTCGATCGCCATGCGACCGCAAGCGGTCCCTCGACCCTGCTTAGTCGATGGGAGACCGATAGGCAGCCGCAGGATGTTCTGCCGGCAGCCGCGCCCGACCGGAGCCATAGAGCTTCTCGCGCAACGTGCCCGAGCGGTAGTCCGTCTTGTAAACCCCGCGTCGCTGCAGTTCCGGTATCACCAGCTCGACAAAGTCGACATAACTCTCCGGCATCAACGCGTAGCTGAGATTGAAACCGTCCGCTCCGGTCTCCTCGATCCAGGACTGCATCTCGTCGGCAACCCGCGTCGGCGATCCGACAATGACCGGGCCGCGGCCGCCAATCGCGTTGTGCTCCAGCAACTCGCTGACAGTCCATCGGCGATCGGGATCAGCGATGGTGAAGCTCTCGATTGCCGACTGCATACCTTCGCTGCGAATGTAGCTCACCGGATCATCCGGCTTGTAGGCCGAGAAGTCGATGCCGCTCCAGCCCGAGAACAGCACGCTAGTGGCCTCGGGGCTGGCGTACCGACGATAATCGGCGAACTTCTCCCAGGCCTCTTCGTCGGTAGGAGCGACAATCACCGTCAGCAGGGCAAATACGAGGATGTCGGCGGGATCGCGGCCAAGTTCGGCGGCGCGGCGCCGAATGTCGGCGATCGGCGCTGCGAGCGTCTGCTTGGACGGCGCGCTGATGAATACGCATTCGGCATGCTGGGCCGCGAATTGGCGGCCTCTCGTCGAGGTGCCGGCTTGATACAGCACCGGCGTTCGTTGCGGGGAGGGCTCGCTGACAAACACGCCTTCCACCTGAAAGTGCTTTCCCTCGTGCCTGATGGTCCGGACCCGGCTCGGCTCGGTGAAAACCCCGGTTTCCTTGTCGCGTCGAATCGCTCCTTCGTCCCAACTGCCTTCCCATAGCTTGTAGACGACTTCGAGATATTCATCGGCCGAGTCGTAGCGCTCGTCATGGAGCCGCGGGCCTTCCGTTCGACCGGTTGCCTTGGCCCCGCTTTCGCCGAAGCTCGTGACGATGTTCCATCCGGCCCGGCCTTTGGTGAGATGATCGAGCGTTGTCATCCGGCGCGCAAAGAGGAAGGGCGGTTCGTACGTGGTGCTGCTCGTAATTCCGAAGCCGAGGTGCTCGGTGACTTGCGCCATGCCTGAGACCAGCACAATCGGGTCGAGGCGAGGAAACTGGACGCCAGCGCGGGTCGCGGCGGCGCTTGATCCCTGATAGACATCGTAGGTGCCGAGCCCGTCGGCGATGAAGATGCCGTCGAATTTGCCGCGCTCCAGCGTCCGTGCCAAATCGGTCCAGTATTCGAGCGTATTGTATTGTGTCGACCGGTCCCGCGGGTGCCGCCACATGCCCATCGACAGATGCGACGGCGCGAAGATCGCGAACGCGTTCAGCCGGATTGCCTTGCTCACTAACGGCACTCCCCATATCGGACGCACAGCGCAGAGGCCGCAGCGCCTCTTTCCTCAAGCCTTGATGAAGGTGTTTGCGAGCGTACTCTGCAGGCCGTCCGCGTTGACCGTGTGATCGTGGACGCGCTTATTGTAGACGGTGAAAACCTGCTGGGCGACCAGATCGAGGCCCGGCAACTCACGGGCGAGGATACGTTGGACCTCGGCATAGATCTCAATTCGCCTGGCATCGTCGACTTCCAGTGCGCCGGCGTCGAGCAGCCGGTCGACTTCGCCGTTTTGATAGTGCGCTCCATTGGAGAATGGCACGCCAGGCTTGAAGTTCTTCGACGAATAGTAGGTTTGCAGGCGTGAGGGGTCAGTGCCGTTGATGAGCCACGCATAGGCGAAGTCGAAGTCGCGATCGGTGTAGACCCGCTTGACATAAGTGCCGAATTCCTGCGCGCGAACGGTCACGGCAATGCCGACCTTGCCGAGCGCCTGGCGGAGATAGGCCGCGACGTTGCGGAAGCTTTCGGTCGATGGCAATGGATCGAGCGTCAGGCCGAAGCGCACGCCATTGCCCGCGCGCGGAAGGCCGGCCTCGTCGAGCAGCCGCTCTGCCGCCGCGGGATCGAAAGGATAGACGGGAACATCGCGTGCGGCATAGCGGCCCAGAGATTTCGTGATCGGAGTGGTGGCGATCGTGCCATATCCATTCCAGCCGAGCCGCAACACCGCTTCGCGATCGATCGCATGCGCAATGGCCTGGCGGACCGGGAGTTGCTTCAGATACCGGTTGTCGAGATTGAAGATGAGCGTGGTCCAGTCGCCCGCGGCCTCATATCCGCGGGTTTCGATGCCGATTTGCGGAAACGTCTTGAAGCGGTCCAGGTCGGCCAGCGGGATCGGGGTATTATAGCCGATATCGCCTTCGCCGGTCTCAAGCGCGATCGCGATCGCCGCCATGTCCGGCACGATGCGCACGATGATGCCGTCTAGATAAGGTTTGGGGTGATCCCAATAGGCGGGATTCCGTTCAAGCCGAATGAAGCTGCCGTGAACCCATTCCTTGAAGAGGAAAGGCCCGGTACCGATCGGCCTCGCATTGACCGGATTATTGAAATAGTCGGTGCCGTCATAAAGATGCTTCGGAATGATTGCTGTCTCGGTCCCCGAGAAAGCCGTGAGCAGCGCAGGACTGGCCTCCGACAGCACGATCGTCACCGTATGCGGGTCGGGCGTACGGATCTCGGTCAGGTTCCGGAAGTTGCCGCGGCCGGTCGGATGAATCTCCGCGGCAAGTCGGATCGAGAAGGCGACGTCCTCGGAGGTGAAGTCCCGTCCGTCATGCCATCTCACGCCCTGGCGCAATGTGAAGGTGAATTCACGCTTGTCCGGACTGACTTGCCATGCCGTTGCCAAATGCGGCTGCGGATTGAGAGAAAAGTCGTACGTGAGCAGGCCTTCGATAATCTTGCCGCTGACGAGCTTCGATGGACCGGAGGCGTTACCGGCCGATATCACCGCGGGCGGGTCCTGACGCAGCAGGATTTTCAGGGTGCCGCCATGTTGGGGACCTTTCGCGTCCTGAGAAAATGCGGCCGACGTGCCGAAAGCGCCCTTCGCGAACGTTGCCGCGGCGACTGCACCGCCAATGAACGGTCGGCGCCCGATGCCGGAAGATCGCGATCCTGTCATTCTATAGTCCCTCAACGCCCGTGGCGTGCCGCACCGAACGGGCTCACGCGCGCGAGAGTGCGAGACCGTCAGCCCAATTGCTCGCATTGGAGAAGTTGCATGCCGTGAAGACATGTAATGTTTGCCGCCAGTCACAGGCGGCTCCGATCACGATCGTGCCGGCTCGCATGCTCTTCGACCGCCTTCGCCATCCAGCAGACGACAAAGCTCCGGGCAGTGCCAATTCTCCGGCTTCACTGACAGATCAACGTTGATTCTTCCGACGCTTCTACTCACCTTCGTGCTTGGCTTCGCAAAGCGTGGAGGATGCCGGAGGCAGTGTCAACGGAACGACTGCAATAAGCGCAATACTGCTGCAAGCGCGAGCGAGCGCAGCACGATGTTCGCAAAATCAACCGCATACGGTAATTTCATTTTCGATGCGCCTTGGGTCTCTCGCTTCTCGGCATGCTCGTTGAGACGCCGGATGCCAAATCGCGAATGTCGGCGGTCGTGACGAAGGATCTTGTTCGGAAAAGATTCGATGAAAGACGACTAGCGCTTTGACAGCGGCCGCGTCTGGGCGGTCGGGTCGCGCGTGTCTCGCAGCCACGCCACAAGATGGTAGAGGGCTCGCGGCACTTCGCGGTCGTCGCGTGTACAAAGATAGTAGTCCTCGTCGCTTCCCACACCGAGATCCGAGAGAACCAACAGATTTCCCGCGGCAATCTCCTGCTCAAGCAGCAATGGCCGGGTCAAGGCGATACCGAGGCCATTGAGCATCGCCGCCCGGGTGAGCATCCCGTCCTCGCACACCATGCCGGTCAGAGGTGTCGTCGTGGCAATCCCGGCCTTGGCGAGCCATCTAGCCCATTGTTCCGTCGAGCCATCGTGCACCAGCGGCGCGGCCAGGAAATCCGCCGGACGCCGGAACTGTCCATAACGCTTCAGAAGCGCCGGACTGCAAACGGGAAAAGCGGTGCCCGACATCAGTTTTTCGCTATTGTAGCCGTGCCAGTTGCCGTCTCCGAAACGCAGAGACAGATCTGCTGCGTCGCGGAATAGTTGCGGTACCGGGTATACTGCACCTGGATATCCACACCGGGATGCCGTGTCAGAAAGCCAGCCAGACGTGGCATCAGCCAACCCGTCGCCAGCAGCGGCAGGGCGCTGATTGTGATGCGCCGCTGCAACTTGCTCTGGCGCAGCTGCGTCGTTGATGTCAGCAACAGGCTGAAAGCCGGGCTTACCGCTTCGAAATAGCGACGCCCGTCCGCGGTCAGGGCCAACCGTCGTCCCTGGCGCTCCGTCAGCTGGATCTTCAGGAAAGTTTGTAGCGCACTGAGTTGGTGGCTGACGGCCGATGGCGTGATTCCGAGTTCATCCGCCGCAGCCGCAACATCGCCTAGCCGCGCAAAGCTTTCGAAGCTGCGCAGGGCGATGAACGGGAGGCGACGGTCCAGGAACTGAATAGAATTCATATGTCAAAGATTAATCCATTCATTCCGCATTGCGCAATCATCTAGTCTCAATTCGGCAAGCATCATTCCGGATGCCAGTTGGATTTGACGATGGCTCTGCATTTCACGCGAGACGAATACCGCACCCGCATCGACCGTACGATCGCCCGGATGCACGAGCTGGGACTGCGGGGATTGTTGCTATTCCGGCAGGAGAGCATGTACTGGCTGACCGGCTACGATACGGCGGGCTATTCGCAATTCCAGTGTCTGTGGCTCGGGGTCGATGGCAACATGGTGCTGCTGACTCGTTCGTCCGATATCCTGCAGGCGCGGCTGACGTCGATCATTGCGGATGTGCGTGTATGGGTGGATGCCGCCGGCGCCAGTCCCGCTGAGACGCTGCTCCGGACGGTGGCCGATCGTGTCCGGCCTGCCGATCGCATTGGTGTCGAATATGCTTCGGCCTCGCTCAATGCGCAGCGTGGCAAGCTGCTGGATGCAGCGTTCGCCGGCCATGCCGTGTTGGAGGACGCGTCCGAGCTTGTCGCAGGCTTACGCGTGGTGAAATCGCCAGCCGAACTTGTCTATGTCCGCGAAGCCGGCCGCCTGGCGGACGCCGCGTGGCGCGCGGCATCCGCTGCCTGCATCCCGGGTAATTCGGAATCAGCAATCGTCGCAGAGCTGTATGGCACGATCATCCGGCAGGGAGGCGACCCGGCGGCGGGTCGTTTCGTCTGCGGCGCTGGTGAGAACGCGCTGCTGTGCCGCTACTTTACCGGCAAGGGCACCATTGCGCCGGTCGATCAGGTGAACATCGAGTTCGCCGCGGCTTATCGCCACTACCATGTCGCGCTGATGCGGACCGCGGTCACGGGCGCGGCCTCACCGGTGCAGCGGCGGATGCATGCGGCCAATGTGGAGGCCCTGGAAGCCTGCCGGCAGAAGCTGCGTCCTGGCTTCACATATGGCGACCTGTTCGACGCGCATGCCAGCGTGCTGGACCGCCACGGGTTTCGGAATGCGCGGTTGAACGCATGCGGCTATAGCCTTGGAGCCGCTTATCCGCCCACCTGGATGGAATGGCCGATGGTGTATACCGGCAACCCTGTGCCGCTGGAGGCCGGCATGGTGGTGTTCCTGCACATGATTCAGCTTGATGCCGAAACGCGGCTGGCGATGTGCCTCGGTGAGACATTCATCGTCACTGACAATGAACCCGAACGGTTATCCGCGTTGGATCACGACCTGCCGGTCAGCGGCTGAACGGCTCGAGCATGGCAACGGGGGCTGCAGTCGAGATTCAGGCGTTGTCAAAGCGCTTCGGCGGCGTTGTCGCGCTCGACGATGTGTCGCTGGATGTGCGCCCCGGTGAGTTTCTGGCGCTGCTCGGGCCCTCCGGGTCCGGCAAGACGACAGTGCTGATGACGATCGCGGGCTTCGAGCGCCCGGATACCGGCCGCATCCTGATCGGAGGGCGTGAGATCAGCGGACTGGCGCCGCACCGCCGCGACATCGGCATGGTGTTCCAGCGCTACGCCCTGTTTCCCCACATGACGGTTGCGGAGAATCTGGCTTATCCGCTGCGTCGCCGCGGCGTGGGGCGGTCCGAGATCATCGCGCGCGTCGAGGAGGTTTTGCATCTGATCAAGCTCGATGGGCTTGGCGGTCGAGGGGTCGACCAGCTCTTGGGCGGCCAGCAGCAAAGGGTCGCACTCGGCCGGGCGCTGATCGTCCGCCCTTCCGTGCTGTTGATGGACGAGCCGATGAGCGCGCTGGACAAGAAGCTGCGCCAGCACATGCAGATGGAGCTCAAGCTGCTGCATCGGACCCTGGGGACAACCATCATCCTGGTGACGCATGACCAGGAGGAAGCCCTTTCGATGGCGGATCGGGTCGCCCTGCTGGATAAGGGGCGGTTGCGCCAGCTGGGCACGCCGGTCGATCTGTACAGGAATCCGGCCGATGCGTTCGTGGCGGATTTCATCGGACGCACCAATTTCCTGCCTTTGGCGGAAGCCGATCCGGCGCGGGTCGCGGGATTTGCTACCATCCTGGGGCCGGCTCTGGCGGCGCACAGCCGCCGTCCGGCCGCCTGCTGTTGTGCCGGAGTGCGGCCTGAACATATCGAGATCCTCTCACCGGATGCGGACGGCGAAGCCTGTCGGGTGATCGAGGTCGCGTTCGGCGGAGCCTCGCAGTCCGTGCTGGTGGAGGCGGCCGGCCATCGCATCACAGCCGACATGCCGGCCGGTCCGCGGCTTTGGCAAATGGGCGACGCAGCGCGCCTGCGTTTTCACCCGGGCATTGTTCGCATCTTCGATGTCCGCTCTCATCCCTCCGTCCTCAGGAACACAAACAATGACGATTGATTTGACGCGCCGCCACCTGCTCGCCGCCACGGCTCTCGCAGTGGGTGGTCTCGCTCGCCCCGCGATTGCGCAGACCAGTTTACGTGGAAGCGGTTCCGTCGTCGTGTACGACGGCGGTGGCAGCATGGGAGCGGCCCAGCGCAAGGCATTTTCCGAACCGTTCGAAGCCGAAACAGGTATCAAGGTAATTCACCAGCCTGGCGTGAACGCCGGCGTTCAGCGCGCCGCGATTCTGGCCGGAGCGCCAAAGCATGATGTCACCAACATTTCGGGCGGAGCATTGGGGGCCTTCGATCAGGACGGGCTGCTGCTGCCGCTGGACTACGCGCTCTGGTCGGAGAAGGATCGTGCCGGTTTCGATGTGGTAGCCGCGAGCCGTACCTACGCGCCGGCCATGATCTATTCGATGCTGATCGCCTATGACGAGAAGCGTCACGCGGCGCAGGCGCCGCAGAGCTGGGCCGACATCTGGATGTGCGCACGTTCCCGGGCAAGCGCACGCTGGCGGCCGGGACGAATGCCGCGGACGGAGCCACCTACGAGATCGCGCTGCTGGCCGACGGTGTGCCGCCTGAGAGTCTCTATCCGATCGATTGGCCGCGGGCGCTCAAGAGCCTCGATCGGTTGCGCGCTGACGTGGTGAAATTTTGGGGTAACGGCGCGGAGTCCGTGCAGTTGCAGGTGGACAAGCAAGCCAGCCTCGGCAGCGCGTGGAACGGGCGGATCGATGGCGCGAATGACCAGGGGGCCAGCATCGGCAAAAGCTGGAACCAGGGCATCTTGCAATGGTCCGCCTGGGCGATCCCGAAAGGCGCGGCCAATGTGGAGAATG
The DNA here is from genome assembly GCF_029846715.1 of Bradyrhizobium nivariense. Classification (GTDB taxonomy): domain Bacteria; phylum Pseudomonadota; class Alphaproteobacteria; order Rhizobiales; family Xanthobacteraceae; genus Bradyrhizobium. Next base: position 81,275 of record NZ_JARVWW010000010.1, on the reverse strand, counting down.
CGCAGAAGTACATCGCCTTTATGAGCCGTCCCGAACCGCAGGCACGGTTTTCGGAGCTGATCACCTACGGACCGACTAATTCGCTGGCGTTCAACCATATTCCGGCGGAGCGCGCGAAATTGCTGCCGACCGCGCCGGCGGTGAAGGGCAAACAGATCGTGCAGGACTATACGTTCTGGAACGCCACGGACGGCACGGGACAGACCGGGTTGCGCCGCGCCGTCGCCGAATGGGAACGCTGGGTGGCCGCGCGCTGAAGGCTGCGTGATGGCGGGCATCGCAACGCGGAGGCTGGGCCTGCTGCTACCGGTGTTGGTCGTGCTCTGCATCGGCTACTTGGCGCCGATGGCCGCCATCGCCTGGACCAGCCTGCACAGAGCCGGGCATCTGAGTCTGGGTGCCTATGTCGAGGTCTTATCCTCTCTCGCGTTCCTCCGGATATTGCTGCGGACCTTGTCGATCGCCGGCATCGTCACGGCGATCTGCGTGGTGGCAGGCTATCTGCTGGCCTACTGGGCCGCCACGCGGGCGCGTAGCTGGGCAGAGTCGGTCATGGCGCTGGTGATGGTGCCCTATCTGACCAGCGTGCTGATCCGCTCCTATGCCTGGATCGTCATCCTGGGCGGTGACGGGCTGATTAATCACACATTGCTGGCGCTGGGGCTGATAGAGACTCCGCTGCCGCTGGTGTTCAGCAGCACGGGCAGCATCATCGGCATGGTGCATATTTTGCTGCCATTGGCCGTGCTCCCGATCTATGCGGGCATGCGGCAAATCGCACCGTCGCTGCTCCTGGCGGCGCAGAGCCTGGGCGGCGGAGCCGCCAGCGTGTTCGTCACCGTGTTCCTTCCATTGTCGATACCAGGCGTTGTCGCGGGTGCCGCGCTGGTGTTTCTCAGCGCGGTCGGCTTTTACATCACGCCTGCATTGCTCGGTGCGCCCGGGGATTACCTCATGGCTCAGGCCATCGAGGTCCGTGTCTCGACGTTGGCGGAGTTCGATGTTGCCGCCGCCTTGGCGTGGTTGCTGCTGCTTCTGGTTGGAAGTGGCCTGGTCGTCTTTCGCCGACAGATCGTGCCGTTGCCCGAGGAGAGTGCGCCGGGCAATTCACAGCACCGCCGTGCGGGAATAGGCTTGGGATTGTCGGCACCGAGGCTCTTGATTGAGCTCGCGGAGGTCGGGGCATGGGTGCTGGCGCGGTTTCTGCCGGTGGCAGCGATCGCTTTGCTTGTCTTTCTGCTGGCGCCGATGGTCGTCGTGCTCCTGATCGCCTTCAGTAATGCCCCGTATCTCACATTCCCTCCGCGCGGCTATTCCTGGCGTTGGGTGCAGGCCTTTGTCCACGATGGGCAATGGCTCGAATCCCTGTGGTTCAGCCTGCGCGTTGCGGGAGCGGCGGCGCTGACCTGCCTTGCTATCGGCACGCCCTATGCGCTGGCGTTGACCCGAGGACGTTTCCGGGGGCGGCGGCTGCTGTGGCTGCTCGCGGTGTCGCCGATGATTTTGCCGCATATCATCATCGGTCTCGGGTTCTTCTTCGCCGCGGTCGCTTTCGGCATGAACGGTCAGGCCGCCAGTTTCTGGCTGGCCTATACGGTGATCGGCCTGCCCTATGTGGTGATCATCCTCGTATCGGCGTTGGGTCGGTTCGACATCAACCTGGAACGTGCGGCGGTGAACCTGGGAGCATCGCCGCTGACCGCACTTGCGACGATCACCGTGCCGATCCTGGCGGCGTCTTTTGCCGGCGCTTTTCTTTTTGCCTTCCTTGCCGGCTTTGACGACCTCATCATCAGCCTGTTCCTGAGTACGCCGCGCGGCACCACCATCGCGATTCGCATATGGAAAGACATTCGCCTGGAAATCAGCCCGAAGACGGCGGTGATTGGCGTGTTGCAGGTGGGCGTGTTGCTGGTCGGCCTGGCTGGCATGACCATCATGCGTCACTTGCGCCGCCCGAAAGGCTGAAGTCTTCCGAGGCGGCAGCTCGAAATTGATACGATGAGCCTCGGCGTGACACGCGGCATTCGAACGGCGGGTCCAGCGACCAACGAGACGGGACGCTCGCCAGATCGGGCCAAACGAATAGAACGAAAGGATGCCGCTGCGCAGACATTTGCAGGCGACGGTTTCTTTCGCGGGCGTGTCGAACTTTGGTTTAGCGTTTCATTGTGCAGAGCCGAATTCATCCGCATTATCGCCGCCGTCTCTTCAAGAAACGCACGGCAGGCTTAATCATGAATTCGTCGATCTTCGTTCCTAATGCTCGCGCTCTCGTCCGCAAATTGACGCTCGCGTGCGCTGTTCTTGGATGCGCCGCGACCGGGGCGCTTGCGGCCTCGCTCTCGGTCGGAGTTGCGACAATGCCGACGAACGGAGCGCTCGACATCGTCGTCGCCAAGGCGAAGGAGCAGGGGCTCGACGTCAAGATCGTCGAATTCAGCGACTGGTCCACGCCCAACATCGCCGTCTCCAATGGCGATCTCGATCTGAACTACTTTCAGCATCTTCCGTTTCTCGAGGATTCGATCACGAAAGGGCGTTACAACCTTGTCCCGGTCGGTCTCGGCTATGCCACTACGAACGGTATCTATTCCAAGAAGATCAAAAGTCTTGGCGAGTTGAAGGATGGCGCGACGATCGCCATCGCCAATGACGTCATCAATACCGGCCGTGCGTTGTCGTTGTTGCAGGAGGCCGGTCAGCTCAAGCTTAAGCCGGATGTCGGCTATCGCGCCACGATCGCAGACATCGCGGAGACTCCCAAGAAGCTGAAAATCGTTCAGGTGGACGGCCCGCAGATCTCCCGCGCGCTGGATGATGTCGACGCGGCCGTGACCTATCCAGCTTTCGCCAAGCTGGGCGGTCTCGACCCCAACACCCCGATTGTCCTGGAGAAGCCGAACGATCTCTATGCGCTGCGCTTCGTCGCCCGTCCCGACCGCGCCAAGGATCCGCGGATCGCGCAATTCATCCGGATTTACCAGACGACCCCCGAAGTCAAGCAGATCCTGAAGAAGTATTATGGCAACGTCATTTCGTTCCCATGGGAGAACGAGCAGGCACCGGTCTCGGCTGCAGCGACCCGCTAGTCGATACAACGCCGCCGCATCGCTCAGCGGTGCGGCGGCGGATCGTCGGAATCGTCGATTGCCCATCCTCTCTGAGAATGAACTGCCGCAAGCCGACGTGATGGCCTTCGACCATATCGCAGCTTGTTGCAACCGGCGTCGACGCCTGACGAGGCGGTCGGGCGAATTACTCCGCAAGCGATAACTGGAATGAAGGCTCAGATACCCGATCGGAAAATGGCGGGCGTCCTCCTGGTGCTTTCGATCACGCAGGTCATCGGCTGGGGTACGATAGGTCTTCCTGCCATCATCGGCCGCCAGCTCGCTTCCGACCTTCACATGAACCTTCCGGCGGTGTTCGCGGGTACGTCGGTGCTCTATCTGGCGATGGGCTTGTGCGCCCCGCTTCTCGCGGGCACGTTCGTGCGTTTCGGGGCTCGGCACGTCATGATGGCCGGGACAATGGTCGCTGCGCCCGGTTTTATCGTGTTGTCCATCTCGCAGGAGCCGGTGCTGTATTTCAGCGGCTGGATCATTCTCGGCGTCGCGGGGAGCGCGATGCTGACGACCGGTGCCTATATCATGCTCAACGAGGTCGCCGGCCAGCATGCAAAGAACGCGATCGGCGCGCTCATGTTGGCAACGGGCCTTTCCAGCAGCATCTTCTGGCCGACGACGTCCGCCCTTACGGCATTGGCGGGTTGGCGAGGAACCTGCCTTGTGTATGCGGCCGCGATGATCGTCATCTGTCTGCCGCTCTATGCGTGGTGCGCGCCGCGCAGAAACAGAATTGTCGGCGAAGCCGTTCGTTCGGAGACACAGGCAAGGGTGGAACCGGTTACGAAAGGCACGTTCCATTTGATGGTCTCGGCGATCGCGTTGAATGCATTCATGACATTCGGCCTTGGCGCGGTCCTCATCGAGCTCTTGAAAGCCGAGGGGCTGTCGTCATCGGAAGCCATAGCCTTCGGGTCGATGCTGGGGCTGATTCAAGTGAGCGCTCGGGCGATTGATCTCATGGGCCGGGGGCGGTGGGATGGGATCACGACCGGCATCGTAGCCGCCGCCGTTTTGACCGTCGCAATCATGTTTCTGATGATCGGCGAAGGCTCTCACCGGGCGATTGCGGCTTTCGTGCTGCTGTACGGTGTGGGAAGTGGCGTGCTCATTGTCGCACGTGCGACGATACCTCTCGTGTTCTATGAGAAGGCGGAATTTGCCAGGGCGACCTCGCGCATAGCGCTGCCTCTCAATCTCGCATCAGCTATCGGCCCGCCCGTTCTGGTCGATGTGCTTACGCGTTTCGGAAGCCACGGCTTGCTCTACCTGGCAGTGCTTTGCTCATTCGGCATGTTCCTGCTCATGGTTCTGCTTGGGCGTCGTCGCCCCGGGATCGTCGAGAGGGCTGCTGATTTGTGAACCGTGACGTTCCGTCGAAGCCGCAATCGGCCCGAGGCTATCAAGGTGCGATGGTCGGCTGCGTGTTCGGGGTAATCTCCGACACCGGCTCGGCCCGCTCTGATAAAGGTTCAGTGTTGAGCTCGAGCATCTCGCCCAGCCACATCGCATGGTTCACGTGGTCGGATCGTGGATGGCCCGTGTCGGGATGGATGAGCACGGCCAAGCCACGCCGGTTGACCATGAGCCAGGGCACGAATCGGGAAAATTCGGCGACCGCGAACGCCACCTGATACATCGGTCTGGTATGCGGTCCGACCAGCCGGTCATGCCAGCGCCCGAGCAGAACCGGGAAGCGCTGGCCAATCTCCTCGCGCAGGAGTTCTGCAGCGTGGCGCTGTTCCGGGCCGTCAAAATAGATATGGGCGTGGTAGCTCTCGATCGTCGCGAGCGGTTGAACGGTCATGGCGGCGCAGACTTTCCTTTCAGGTACGCTCGAAAGCATAGCCGCTTGATGCCGCTCAGGCCAGACTGACGGGCTCGCCATTCAACCTGGCAAGCCCTGGTCCATTGCGAAGGCCGGAATACCCTCACTGGCCGTTCCGACTGCGATCGAGGGGACACCGACAACCGTGGACCGCGCCGCGACCGAATTGATCACCAGGCTTCCGGCCCCCACCTTCGCGGCGGCCCCCACTTCGATGTCGCCCAGGATGGTCGCGCCGGCAGCAAGCAGCACGCCCTCGCGGATATGCGCGTGTCGTCGGCCGGCGCGTTTGCCGGTGCCGCCGATCGTGACCTCGTGGAGCATCGAGATGTTGTTCTCAAGCACGGCCGTTTCGCCGATCACCACGCCGAAGCCATGATCGATGAAGATGCCCGTTCCGATCGAGGCCGCCGGATGAATATCGATCGAAAACCGTCTTGACGCGATGCTCTGGAACAGCAGCGCCATGTCGCGCCTGCCGCGGACCCAGAGATGATGTCCTGCGCGGTGGATCTGCAGAGCGCGAAATCCCGGGTAGAACAGGAAAGGTCTCAGCACTCCGTCGGCAGCCGGATCGCGCTCGACAATGGCGGCGAGATCGAGCGCAGCGGCCAGGGCGATATCGTCGTCGTCCTCGACAATCTGCGCAATTGTGGTCGACAGGAAGGATGGCGGCAAAGGCGGATCGGCGAGGCTGCCGACGATGCAAGCCGTCAAGGCGTCTTCGAAACGGGCGTGTGTACAGACGAACTTGTCCACGAGTACCGAGAGTGCGTGCTCGGTGCGAGCCAGTTCGTCCGCCTCGCTCTGCAAGGATCGCCATATCGCGTGAATCGTAGCTGATTTATCGTCAACAGTACGCAGGCGATGATACAATTGCGCCTCCAGGAAGTCTGTCTTGAGCGGCTGCGGCCGTCGCGCTCCGTCGGGCAGGTCGCGCTTGCGTCATGTCAGGTGTAGAGCGGATCTGAGGTGATCGTCCCGTTGATCGCGAAATTGCCGACCTCCCGCGCCTTGTAGGCGACCGGATCGTGCAGCGTGTGGGTTCGAACATTGCGCCAGAAGCGGTCGAAACCCCAGCGGGCCGAGGTCGATCGTGCCCCCATCAGTTCGAAGATGCGCGAGGTGACGTCGAGTGCGACACGTGTGCTGTTGACCTTGGCGGCATAGACGACGGCGGCTGCCGCCGTGCGTTGCTCCGACGTCAGAGAGGCGCCGCGCAGAAGCGCGCTTTCGATTTCCGCGGCAGCCTGTTCCGCCAGCGCCACGCTCGCACGGACGTCGGATTGCAGATTGCCGTAAAGTTCGAGGACGTAAGGATCGTCGCTGGCCCGTTCGACACCGGACGTCTGCCACGGCTTCCCCTGCGTCCGCACGTACTCCGCAGCCTCCGCGAGCGCGCCCTCGGCGGTCCCCAGATAGAAATTGACGAACAACAATTGATGGATCGGAACCACCAGATTGACCAGCGCGGGCAACGGCTCGTCCGGCTTCGGCGGGAACGTGCCCAGAATGTCATCGCGATCGACACGGACGTTGTGGAATTCGATGCTGCCACTCTCGGTCAGTTTCTGACCGAACGCGTCCCAGTCGCGGCCGTGTGCAATGCCTTCGCTTTGACCGGGGAGGGCGATCAGGACGATGGCCTCGCCAAATGCCGCACGGAGCGTGATCCGGTCGGCGAGCGCCGCATTCGACGCAAAGGTCTTGCGGCCATTGAGGCGGAAGCCATCGCCGTCGAGGGTGAGCACCGTGAGAGCGTCGCGGGGATTCGACGCACCGCCCCAGAACCACTGTTGTGCGACCGATTGCCGAACGAGCCGATCGCGTTGCACCGCGCCGGAACGCCAGAACGCACTGTGCGAAAGGAGATAGTGATAGCTCAGGATCTGCGCGATCGACGTATCGTCGCGCGCGAGCACCCGCACCACCCGAAAGGCATCCGTGAAGGTCGCGCCGCCACCGCCAGCCTCGACGGGGTTCAGTAACGTCAGGAGGTCGGAATCCCGTAACCAGGACAGCTCGGCGCGCGGGGGCGCGGCAGCGTGCTCGCGCGCGACAGCGGTTTCACGAAGGCGTCCCGCCACCTGTTCGACGACCGACAGCCAATCGGCTGCGGGCGGTACGGACACTGCAAGATGGGACGACGCGTGGGGCATGATGGATCGAATTTCTGTAAGAGAGGCCAAGTCTATAAGAGGCACGCTATTGCCTGTTCGTCCCGAGGGTCAATTTTCTATTTCGAACACGCCGTAGACGAAAATTCGAAATAGCCACGATCTCGAAGAACGCCGTGCTGACCAACATGCGCGACGTGACGACTGATGTGGACTCAGGATGTCAGGCGTGATCGGGGCCGCTCGCCCCCGCGATCATCGTATCGTTTCAACAGCCGCGGGCGTCGCAATGTTTCATAGGACAAAGTGGTCGCGTCCTTCGTCGCGTAAAATATGGATCAGATGCTGATCGGCGCTGCGCGACGAGAGTTTACTTATTTTTCTGGCAAGCTTGACTTGACGTGCACGCGGCTCAACGATTTCGCGCTCGTTGCTCATTGATGGAAGGACCGCAGGATGACCGTTGTGTTGGAGCAGTCGGTTGCAGAGACGGCAAAGTCACATCAGAATTTGTCCATTCGCCCTTACAAGCCGCTAATCGGCGCGGTGATCGACAATGTCGATTTGGCGAAGCCGCTTAGCGACCGCAACAGGCAGGAGCTGAACCGTGCCTTGGTCGAGCACGGCGTCATCTTCATCCGCAGGCAGGCATTGAACGATGCCCAGCACGTCGAACTTGCGAGCGTCTTCGGCAAGCCGATCCGCAAGAACATCTACCTCCCGTCGGTGAGTGCGTTTCCCGAGATCGAGGTGATCGCTCACGATGAGCACACTAAGTCGGGCGGCACCGACAATTGGCACGTGGACGTCTCCTGGCAGCGCGAGCCGCCCAAGGCGACGGTGCTGCATATCAAGCAGGTCCCTGCCGGCGGCGGCGGCGACACGATCTGGGCCTCGTCCTCTGCGGCCTATGATCTGCTTGACCCCGATCTCGCCCGCTATTTCGAGAAGCTCACGGCGGTCAACACCTTCCTGGCTTCGCCGAAGAAGGCCGCGTTGTCGGATCTCCTCTCGGGTTATGCCGCCGGACGCGAGGAGACGGCCGAGCAGGGGCGGGCGCGCGTCAACGAAGCCAGCGTGAGGTTTCCGCCGATCGAAGTGCCCGTCGTCAAGACGCACCCGGAGACCGGCCGCAAGCTGATCTTCGTCAACGAGGCTCACACCAGCCATCTGCTAGGGGTCTCCAAGACCGCAAGCCAAAGCCTGCTGAACTACCTCTACGATGTGATCAAGACGCCCGAGATTCAGGCCCGTTTCGAGTGGCAGGAGGGCGACGTCGCCATCTGGGACAACAGACAAGTCCAGCACTACGCGGTTCGCGACTATGGCAAGGCGCCGCGCCGCATTCATCGCGTCACGCTCGAATATGACGGCGTGTTTTAGGCGACGGCCCTGAGAGAAGCCGGCGTGCCTGCGGGCGCAATCGTGCGTCGATTAGTTCCCCGTTTCTGGAGCGTTGTTGAATGAAGTCGTTCGTTTATGTGTCTGAATCGTCGATCGGCGTATGGACGCGGCGCATGCGCGTCGCCGCCGGGCTCGGCATGGCGGTTGCCGCCGGTCTCTGCGGAACAATCGCTCCGGCGCAGGCGGCCGAGGATGACAAGCGCGGCGGTATCATTCGCTATGGTCATTATCAGGAGCCAGGTTGTCTTTATGCCGGCTGGGTGCAGGCCGGCTACATTCAGCGTCAATACGCCGACAATTTGGTGGCGCGCACGCACGATGGCCGTATTGTGCCGTGGCTTGCGACGGATTGGACGATCTCGGAGGACAATCTCACCTACGTCTTCAAGATCAAGCCCGGCGTGACCTTCCACGACGGCACGGTCCTGGATGCCAAGGCGATCGTCACCAATTTCGACCGCTGGCTCTCGAACGACCCCGACAAGGTCAACCGCAATGGCAAGCTCTATGTCGGCGAATATATCCGCAGCGTCAGCGCGCCGGAGCCGCTGACCCTGAAGATCGAGCTGAGCCGGCCCTATCAGCCCTTCCTGACGGTGCTTTCGACTTACTTCTTCGGCATCCTGTCGCCGACCGCGCTTGAACTTGGACCACAGGCGCTGTGCGAGAAGCCGGTCGGCTCGGGTCCCTTCTACGTCGAGGCCTGGAACCGCGGCCAGAACGTCATCCTCAAGCGCAACCCGAACTACAATTCCGCGCCGGCCACGGCGAAGCATCAAGGGCCGGCCTATGTCGACGGCATCGTCTGGAAATTCCTTAAGGACAATACCGTCCGCTATGGCTCGCTGGCGAACGGCGAGTCCGACGCGATCTACGATGTTCCGGCGGTCGATTGGGCGGAGGCGCAGAAGCGCTTCACCCTGATCCAGGACATCACCGGCGGAACGCCGACGCGGCTGCAGCTCAATACGGCGCGTCCGCCGTTCGACGATGTCCGCGTGCGGCGCGCCTTCGCGGAGGTGTCCGAGCGGGGCAAGGCGGTCGACGTGGCCTTCCACGGCTCGATCCCGTTCAACGGCAACGGTGCGCTCAGCATCAGCACGCCGGAACATCTCAAGGAGCTTGCAAACTCCTATCCCTATGATCCCGATGCCGCCAACCGCCTGCTCGATGAAGCCGGCTGGACCGAGCGGACCCGCGACGGCATCCGCACCAAGAACGGCAAGCGGCTGACCGTGCGACTGCTCTACGCCGGCGGCTCGCTGATCTCGAACGACGGCATCGTGGTGCTTCAGATCCTCCAGGATCAGGCGCGTGCCGTGGGCTTCGACGTCGTGCTGAAGCCGATCCCGCAGGCCGACTGGTTCGCTGGCAAAGGACGCGGCATAGACGACTACGAAGCGCAGCCGGCCTATTGGGTGGCGTCTTCGGCCGAGATCCTCAAGATCTCCTGGCGGCCGGATCAGGATGGGGTCATCAACGCCAACAATGCCTCGCGTTTCCAGCCGCCGGAGCTGTGGAAGCTGGTCGAGCAGGCGGATCGGACCTTTGACGACAAAGTGCGCCTCCCGCTCTACGAGGCTGCTCAACGCATCATCGTCGACAATGCCGCGGTGGTCGGGCTGTTTCCGTTGACGGTGTCGATCGCAAGTCAGCCCAAGCTCAAGGACGTCTGGATTTCGAGCCCGGTCAGCGAGCCGGTGTTTCACGACGCGTATTTCGAGAAATGAGCGAGATCATCGACGGACGCCCGGCAAGCATCGGCAGCGCCTGGCGGAGCAATCTAGGCCGCATGGTGCGCCGCTTGTTCGGCGCCATCGCCGTCTTCTGGGCAGTGGCGAGCTTCACGTTCTGCATTCAGGCGTTGCTGCCCGGTGACCGCGCCGAGCTTATGCTCAACGTCGCCGCAGGAACCTTCACCCAGCCGACGGCGGCGGAGCTTGCGAAGGTCAACGCGAAATACGGCTTCGATGCGCCGGTGGCCGTGCAATATCTGCGCTATCTCGCCGGCTTGGCGCGCGGTGATCTCGGTGAGTCCTATCAGGCGCACCGGCCGGTCCTGTCCATCATCATCGAGCAGGTCCCGCCGACGATCGAGCTAACACTGTCGGCACTTGCCTTGGCCTGGATCATCGCAATTCTTTTGACGGTGCCGACTGCCGGGCGGAGCGGTCCGTTCTCGCGCGCAGTTGCGTCCTTTCAGGTCGCGGCCGCGGTGTCGCCTCCATACTGGATCGGCACCATCCTGCTCGTGGTGTTTGCCTTGAAATTGCGGTGGCTGCCGGTCGAAAGCGGGACTGGACCGATCGGCCTTGTGCTGCCGGCGCTTGCGCTCGCGATCCCGCTCTCCGGCTTCATCGGCCAGATCATCCGCGAGGAGTTTTCGCGCGTTCTCGACCAACCCTTCGTGACCTCGGCAAGAATGCGCGGCATGAGCGATCTCGGCGTCAGATTGTTTCATGTGTTGCGCCATGCAGTGCTACCGGGCGTCACGTTGTCCGGCTGGGCGCTTGGCGCGTTGTTCTCGGGTGCGGCGGTGATCGAGACCGTGTTTGCGAGGCCGGGTCTTGGTGGACTGCTGGTGACGGCCACCTCCGCCCGGGATGTCCCGCTCGTCACCGGAATCATCGTCGCGTCGGCCGGCATGTACATCATCGCCAACCAGCTCGTCGATCTCGCCTATCCCATCATCGATCCGCGGCTGAAGGCGACATGACCAGCACGAGCGATTTCATCTCCGACCGCGCCGTCCTGCCGTCCCAGCTATGGCGTGGCATTGCCAATGCCGCCGCGCTTGCCCGCAGCGTACCCGCCGGCGTCTATCTGGCAGCAGCGATCATCCTGCTCTATGTGCTTGCCGCACTGGCGCCGACGCTGCTTCAGACCCATGCGCCGTTCCACACCGATCTAAACGCGACGCTCCAGTCGCCTTCGTTCGCGCATCTGTTCGGCACCGATCAGTCCGGCCGCGATCTCTATTCGCGCGTGATCGAAGGCACGCGCCAGTCGCTCGCCATCGGCGTCGGCGCCACAACGCTGAGCATGACGCTCGCGCTGATCTTCGGCGTCTCGGCAGGGCTCGCCGGCGGCGCCGTGGATGGCGCGATCAGCCGTTTCCTTGAAGTGCTGTTCGCCTTTCCCAATTTGTTTCTCGGCCTGCTGCTGATCACGGTGTTCGAGGCGACCACGACGACGCTCATCATTGCCGTGGGTGTCGGCACCGCGCCCGGCTACGCCCGCATGATCCGCGGCCAGTTCCTGACCGTGAAGCACGCCGGCTATGTCGAAGCGGCGCGAGCCCTCGGCCGTCCTTATTGGCGTATTGTACGCCGTCACATCTTTCCGAATGCCATGCGGCCGCTGGTCGCCATGATCACGCTTGGCCTGGGCCAGTCGATCGTGTGGGCCTCGAGCCTGGCATTTCTTGGGCTTGGCGTCGCGCCGCCATCGCCGGAATGGGGCGCGCTGCTCGACGCGGGCCGTCAATATGTGACGCGCGCGTGGTGGCTAGAAGTGATGCCGGGGCTCGCGATCATCGCCTTCGCGCTGTCGGTCACGACGATTGGCCGCTACCTCCAGCAGCGCCTCGAAGGACGGGCGGGGGCGCAGTGACGATCATCCCCGCGCCGGCCGCCTTCGTCCCCGCCGATGGTTCCGTGAATTCGGCCGCCGCGCCGCTGCTCGAAGTCGAGAACCTCAGAGTGTCGTTCGGTCGCGGACCGCAGCAGGTTGCGGCCGTCAAGGGCGTTTCGTTCAAACTCGAGCAGGGGCGTTGCCTTGCCATCGTCGGCGAGTCCGGCTCCGGGAAGAGCGTGACCGCACGCAGCCTGGTCGGTTTGCCGGGTCTTCGCGGCATGGTTCACGCAGACCGCCTGGTCTTCGCCGGTCGCGAACTCAACAAGCTAAGCAACCGGGCGTGGCGGGCGTTCAGGGGAAAAGACATCGGCTTCGTGCTCCAGGATGCGCTGGTGTCGCTCGATCCGCTCCGCCCGGTGGGCGAGGAGATCGCCGAAGGCTTGCGTCTGCATGGCGAATTGAGGTCGCGCGTCGAACGCGAGCGCCGTGTCATCGACCTGCTCAAGCTTGTCGGCGTGCCGGATCCCGAGCTGAAGGCGCGTCAATTGCCGCAGCAGCTCTCCGGCGGGCAGCGTCAGCGTGCGCTGATCGCATCCGCGCTCTCGCTCGATCCGCGGCTCCTGATTGCCGACGAGCCGACGACTGCGCTCGATGTGACCATCCAGGCGCAGGTGCTGGCGTCGCTGGAGGAAACGCGCGCCCGCGGCAAGGCGCTGATCCTGATCAGTCATGACCTTGCCGTGGTCTCGCGCATGGCCGACGAGGTGCTGGTCATGCGCGATGGCGAAGTGGTCGAGCGTGGTCCTGCGGCGCAGGTCTTCAGCGATCCGCGCCATGAATATACGCGCAGGCTGATCGACGCCATTCCGTCGACCCATTCACGCGGCAGCCGGCTCGCTCCCTCGTCCACGCCGCGCTTCAGCCCGAGCCACGTAGACAATCGTGCTGCTGAAGCACAGGGACTCGACGTCCTGCTACGCGCCGACGGTCTGGTGAAACGTTTCAAGGGCCCGGACGGAACCCTGCATACCGCCGTCGATAACGTCTCCTTCGAATTGCGTCGCGGGGAGACGCTTGGAATTGTCGGAGAATCCGGTTCCGGCAAGTCGACGGTGGCGCGCCTCGCGATGGCGCTGGAGGCGCCGGACGAAGGCGCGGTCGAGTTGCTCGGCGAGAGCTGGAGCGCGTTACCGGAGGCCAAACGCCGCGGCAACCGGCGTGCGATCTCGATCGTCTACCAGGATCCGTTGAGCTCGTTCGATCCGCGCTGGAGCGTGGCACAGATCGTGGACGACGCGCTTCCGGATGACGAACCCGACCGGCGCGGACGCATTGCCGAGCTGTTCGCGCTGGTGGGGTTTCCGGTCTCGCTCGCGCACCGGCGTCCGCTCGAACTGTCGGGCGGCCAGCGCCAGCGGCTGGCGATCGCGCGCGCCGTGGCGCCACGGCCGCGCGTGATCGTCTGCGACGAGCCGGTGTCCGCGCTCGACGTGTCGATACAGGCGCAGGTGCTCGATCTGCTCGGCGATCTCAAGGCGACGCTCGGCGTCAGTTATCTCTTCATTTCGCACGACCTCGGTGTCGTGCACCACATCAGCGACCGTGTGCTCGTGATGAATCAGGGCCGCGTCGTCGAAAGCGGCGAGGCGGACGAGATTTTTCTCAATCCGCGCGCCGAATACACCAAACGCCTGGTCGCCGCCGTCCCGCGTCTTGTGCGCGGCGAGGCGGCCAATCGTTCGTTCAGCCGCGTCGAGGGGGGCTCCGCATGAGTGCGCTGCATTTCAATGCCTTTGTCATGAACACGGTTTCGCACATCCAGCACGGCCTATGGCGCCATCCTGATGCGCAGCAGGCGGATTTCGAGGACGTGAACGTCTGGATCAATCTTGCCAAAACGCTGGAGGCCGGGCTGTTCGATGCGATCTTCTTCGCCGACGTCGTCGGGGTCTATGGACCCGTCGGCGGTGACTACACGGTCAATGCGCGCGAAGGGCTCCAGATCCCGACCAACGATCCGTCGGTGCTGCTCTCCGCGCTCGCCGTCAGCACCGAGCATCTCGGTCTCGCCTTCACGAGTTCGGTCCTGCAGGCCCATCCGTTCGAGTTCGCACGCCGCGCCTCGACGCTCGACCATATCAGCAAGGGCCGCGTCGCCTGGAACATCGTCACCTCGACCCAGGAGAGCGCCGCGCGCAATTTCGGGCTCGACCGGCTGACCGCGCATGACGAGCGCTATGAGTGGGCAGACGAATATCTCGAGGTCGTGTTCAAGCTCTGGGAAGGGTCGTGGGACGACGGAGCCTTGCTGAAGGATCGCAAGCGCGGCATCTTCTCCGATGCCAGCCTGATCCACCGGATCAACCATTTCGGCAAGCGTTACCGCGTGGAAGGCCCGCATCTGCCGTCGCCTTCTCCACAGCGCACGCCGCTGCTTTTCCAGGCGGGGTCCTCATCGGCGGGGCGAGCGTTCGCAGCTCGCAACGCCGAGGCGCAATTCATTTCGACGCCGAACCCGCGGACAGCCGCCGAGCTCATCACCGAGACGCGCGATCTTGCCGAGCGCGCGGGGCGGAGACGTGACGACATCAAGTTCTTCCAGGGGTTTGCCTTCGTCATCGGCAGCACCGAGGAGGAGGCGAAGCGGAAGGAGGCCGAGCTCGACAGCTATGTCAGCATCGACGGCTTCCTCGCCCATTCCAATCTCGGCGTGTCCCAGGACGACGGCCGGCCGTATCCGCCGGAGACGCTGCTGAGGGATATCGAGACCAATGGCGGCCGCAGCCACATCGAATGGCTGCGCAAACGCGAGCCCGGCCGCGAGCCGACGGTCGGCGATCTCGGCCGTCTCGTGGCCCAGCGCCATCCGCGGCTGGTCGGAACGCCGGAGCAGATTGCGGATGCGCTCACCGAATGGCAGCAGGCCGGCATCGATGGCGTCAATCTGATCAACTGGACGATCCCGGGTTCCTATCAGGAGTTCAACGCGCATCTGCTTCCCGAGCTGCAGCGGCGGGGCCTTGCCAAGCGGGAATATGCAACCGGAAGCTTGCGCAAAAAGCTGTTCGGGCACGACCGGCTCGACGAGCGTCATCCGGCCGCGCGCTGGCGCGGTGCCTTCACGCCGCGCCTGGCGGCCGAGTGAAGGCTCATTTCGCCCCATCATAGCAAAATTGGCATGTAAACAGGCGCGTCGTTGCAACACCGTTTCATGGTGAGATTGAAGGACGAAAGCCTTTTCTCAAGACGGCCAATTACAACTCTTTCCGCGCACTGTCCCCTATCGAGCGCGCTCCCCGTAGCGACCGCCCGCGAGCCAAGGAACGGCAATGTCAACTTCCCGACGTCAGATCATCACCAGCAGCTTGGGCCTCCTCGGTGCGGCCTTCCTGGCCCCGCGCATCGGGGCCGCCGCTCCGAACTGGGCCGTGCCAAAGGAATTCAAGGTCGGTTTCCAGAAGGGCGCAGCCATTTTGGTGCTGGGACGCGAGCAGCAAGTGATTGAAAAGCGGCTAAAGCCGTTGGGTGTGGACACCGTCCAGTGGGTGGAATTTCAGTTCGGTCCTCCCATGCTGGAGGCCTTGGGGGCAGGGGCTATCGACATCGGCTCAGTGGGCGACACGCCCCCGATCTTCGCACAAGCCGCCGGCTCCCCGCTGGTGTATGTGGCGTCCACGCCATCCGCTGAGCACGCCGTGCTGGTGCAACACGATTCGCCCATCAAGACCCTGGCCGAACTCAAGGGCAAGCGCGTCGCCTTCGCCCGAGGTTCCAGCGCCCATAACGTCACGGTCAAGGCGCTGGCGCTGGCCGGCCTGAGCCTCAAGGATATCGTGCCGACCTATTTGGCGCCCGCGGACGCGACCGCCGCCTTCAACGGCGGCACGATTGATGCGTGGGTGGTGTGGGACCCGTTCTACGCGATCGCTCAGGAACGCTATAACGCGCGCATCATTGCCGACACCTCCGACAAGCGGTTGGCCAGCTCCTCCTACTACCTGTCGAGCCGTGACTTCGCTGACAAATATCCCGCTGTGCTGTCGGCTGCGCTGGACGAGATCCGCAAGCTGACGGAGTGGTCCGGCCAGCATCGTGACGAATTGGCCAAACTGGCTGCCAGCGCCACCAGCATCGACGAGAAGTCGTGGCAGACCGCTTTCGCACGGGCAGGCTTTACCTTCGGAGAGGTGACCCCGGCGCAGATCGCGCAGCAGCAACAACTGGCTGATACCTTTTTTGACCTCGGCATCGTACCCAAAAAAATCACGGTGTCCGACGTCGTTTGGCATCAGCCAAAGAGCTGACGTCGCTGCGGCCCAATTGAACGGTAGCGTACCCCAAGGGAAGGTCTCAGTTGTCCTTCAGGAAAATGGGATCGATCTCCATCGATGGAGGGGCAGCGGCACTCATGAAGACGGGCTGGAGCGTGTGTGACTTAAACCGCCACACATCGTCTTCGTTCAACACGCACTCATTGATCAGATCTGCCACCATCATTGGTGGATTTGATTGACGCGTGGATGGATACGTCAGGCCACCATAGAAAACGATGATGCCCAAGACTGTCGCAGAGCGTTCGCTGCTCGATGCGACGTGCAGATTGGTGATCAGATGACGCACAGCCTTCACGCCGCTGATCGCTAGTCGATCCGCTGCGTTTTCGCCGATTTGACTGGCACGCCACTGATACAATGCGCGGATCTCTTCACGCCCTTCAAACCGGTTGTGACCCACGATCTTCACGCCGTCCGGCGTGAAGAAGTCATGGGCCGTACGCCCGTCGTTGAAGTCGACGTCGTACCAATATGTCACCTCAAGGCGATGAAGGGCATGCCAGAGAAGGAGGTCGTCGTGAGGCGTCATTGGCATCCAGACTACTCCGGAGAGTTGGCCGCCCGCTGCCAGCCATTATGCGTCAGCGGAACCGATGGAACGCTAATGGACTCTTGGGAAGTTCGCGGGATCTATTTTACCCCGCGATATAGCATCGCTTCCGAAGGATTTTGCGGGGCGGCCGGTTGTGGCCCCCCACGCCCCGATGATGGCATCATGCCGGTGTTTTGCCCGACGTGTCAAACGGCTTTGCCCGATGCATTGTCGCGCGCAAATCCTTCTCCGCGCAAGTCCTTGATCCGACAAGCGTCGGCTACTGTGCATGGGGTTGTGTTCGCCGTTTGGTTAGGAAGTCGGTTTACGCCGAGCGCTGCTGTTGCGCCGGGCTGTCGAAACGGCTCGGGACTGGATCAAGACCTAGCCTGTCGCGCAGCGTGTCGTCTCGATACTCGCTTCGGAACAGGCCGCGCTTGCGCAACAACGGCACGACCTCGTCGGTGAAGGCGGCCAACTGTGTCGGCAGGATTGGCGGCATGACGTTGAAGCCATCCGCCGCGCCCGACACGAACCAGTCTTCGATGATGTCGGCGATCTGCTCGGGCGTTCCCGTGGCGGTGAAATGCCCGCGCGCGCCAGCGAGGCTATGCAGCAGGCGACGCAGCGTCGGCCGTTCGCGGGCAACGTAGGCTGTAATCAACTGCGCGCGGCTGCGCGAGGCCTCCACCAGTGACGGATCGGGGAAATCATCGGCGGACAGCACCTGATCGAGCTTCAGATGCGAGAAGTCGTAGCCGCCGAACCGGTTCGACAAACGAGACAGTCCGACACTAGGATGCGCCAGCTCGTTCAGTTCCTCCCAGACCCGCTTCGCCTCGGCCTCGGTCGATCCGATCGCAGCGCTGATCCCCGGCAGAATGACGATCTGGTCCGGCTGCCGCCCGAGCGCGCGGGCCTGCGTCTTGATGTCGGAATAGAAGGTGATGGCGCTCTCCTTCTGCAGGTGAGCCGTGAAGATCGCTTCGGCATAGCGCGCGGCGAAAGCGCGTCCGTCCGTGGAGGCGCCCGCCTGGACGAACACCGGCCGTCCCTGCGGCGAGCGCGGGACGTTGAGGGCGCCCGCCACCGTGAAATGCTTGCCGCGGTGCTCGGCACGCTGGATGCGATCGGCGTGAGCATAGACGCCGGCTTCGCGATCGTCGCGGATGGCGTCCTTCGCCCAGCTGTCCCACAGCTTTGAGACCACCTCGACGAATTCATGGGCGCGCTCGTAGCGCTGGTCGATTCCGGCCTGTTGGTCCTGCCCGAAATTCGCTGCCGCCGCGGGCGCCCAGGACGTCACGATGTTCCAGCCGATACGCCCGCCGCTGAGATGATCGAGCGAGGCGAACTGCCGCGCGAGGTTGTAGGGCTCGCTGTAGGTCGTCGACGCCGTCGCGATCAACCCGATCCGTTCGGTCAGTGCGGCGAGAGCGCCAAGAAGCGTCAGCGGCTCGAGTTCGCCGCGTACGGCATGTTCGAGATCCTGTCCAAGCGCGACATGATCGGCGAAGAAGATCGAGTCCAGCTTTGCCGCTTCCGCCGCCAGTGCGAGGTCGTGGTAATGGTCGAGATCAGTGGGGGCGCGCCGAGCGGAGTCCTTGTGGCGCCAGGCCGCCTCATGGTGTCCGCGGCCATGGATGAAGAGATTGAGATGCAGTTCGCGAGCCATTGGGGTTTGTCCTGTCGGGAACGATCAGACGGTGTCGATGACGCCGAGTGCGGCGAGAAGTGCGTTGCGCAAATCGTCGAAACGATGGTCCCTGGCACGGGGATGAGGAAGAGCGATGGGGCCGTCGACGGCAATTCGGCCGTTCTCCATGACCAGAATGCGGTCAGCGAGCTTGATCGCTTCGTCGACGTCGTGCGTGACCAGCAGCACGGTTGGCCGTTGTTGCCGGATCAGCTGGAATAGCAGTTCGTGCATCTTGAGCCGCGTCAGCGCGTCGAGCGCGCCGAACGGTTCATCGGCGAGTAACAAATGCGGGCTGCGGACCAGCGAGCGCGCCAGCGCCACACGCTGTTGCTCGCCTCCCGACAGCGCGTTGGGCCAGGAGTCTTCGCGGCCGGCGAGCCCGACGTCAGCCAGCGCCTTGCGCCCGCGCTTGTCGGCATCCGCAGCGCGGAAGCCAAGAACGACGTTCTGGAGGACGGTCTTCCACGGCAGCAGGCGCGAGTCCTGAAACAGGACCGAACGATCGTCGGGAACCGAAATCGCACCATCGCCGTCCACGTCGTCGTCGAGGCCGGCAATGGCGCGCAGCAGCGTGCTCTTGCCCGATCCGCTCTTGCCGATCAGCGCCACGAATTCACCAGGTGCAAGATCGAGTGACACGACATCAAGGACGGTACGATCGGAGAAGCGGCGTGTCACACCGTTGAGGCTGACGGCCGGAGCAGGGCGTGTTTGTGATGGGCTGAGAGAGTGAATGGAGGCGCTCATGAGGCGAGCGCCTTGCGGTAGGACAGTGCCTTGCGCTCCCAGAGGCGGACGGCGAAATCGGAGCCCAGGCCCAGTGCCGCATAGATCACGAGCCCGACAACGATGATATCGGTCTGGCCGTAATCACGGGCGCGGTTCATCAGGTAGCCGATGCCCTCGGTGGTGTTGATCTGTTCGAGCACCACCAGAGAGGCCCAGCATGTGGTCACGGCGAGCCTGAGCCCGGTGAAGAATCCCGGTAGCGCGCCTGGAAGCGCGACTTCGCGCAGGAACGCTGTTCGCGACAGCCTGACGCTGCGGGCCAACTCGATGTAGCGCGCGTCTATTCCACTGAGCGCCGCATGCGTGTTGATGTAGACGGGTATCAGCACGCTCGATGCGATCAGCGCGATCTTCATCGTTTCGCCAATGCCGAGCCACAGGATCGCCAACGGGATCAGCGCCAGGGTTGGAATGGCACGCTTGACCTGGATGAGGCCGTCGATCGACGCCTCGCCGATGCGGCTGAGGCCGGCGGCCAGCGCCAGCGCCAGCCCGATCGCGACGCCGATGCCAAGCCCGAGATAGGCTCGTCTGGCCGAGGCGAGGAAGTGGTCGGCGAGCGTGCCGGAGGTCAACAGCTTGAAGCCGGTAAGCAGGGCGGTCGACGGCGCCGCCAGGAATTTTGGTGAGATCCATGCGGCCGCGGACGCAAGCTCCCAGAGGACCACCAGCACCAGGGGACCGAACAGGATGGCCGCATTCGGCAACCGAGCCGGCGCAAGCCTGGGCAGCCTGCCGCCTCTGGCGTCGGATGGTCGCGCCCTCCGCGGCTCTCCCGAAACGTAGAGAGGGAGGTTCAGATCATCGGCTCGGTCCGTCATGGCTGCTTCAGTTGGTCTTGCTAATGACGTTGTCGAAGCGCAAGTCGAACTCTTCCCGCGCGTCCAGCCGCGTCGGCAGGTCGCCTGCCTCGAAGATCACGTCGATCAGGGCTTGCTGCCTGGGGATGAGGCTGGTTAGCGACGGAAAGTCGTAGATGCCGTCCGCCTCGACGATCTTGCGGCCATCGGCCGGCTTCAGATTTTGCCGCTTGACGTAATAGGCATCGACCCACGCGTCGACATTCTTGTTCGACCAGCGGTTCGCCTCGATCCACGCGGCCACGAACTCGCGGATCGCTGCAGCCTTGGCGGGATTGTCGAGTGCCTTCTGGCTGGCATAGAGATAAGTCAGGCTCTTTGGAAGCCGGTCGTTCTGCGCCTTGGGAATCGCGCTGGCGCCGCGGTCGGCAAAGTCGGCAAGATAGCGGGAGAAGTGCGGCTCGTTCAGCGAGGCGACGTCAACCTGACCGGAACGGATCGCATCGGGGAAGTCGGATGCACGCAGCGGCACGAGGCGGACATCCTTCCGGGTGAGGCCGGCGAGCTTCAACGCGTTGAGCACGAAAGGCTGGCGTCCGGTGCCTTCGCCATACGCAATGCTCTTGCCGCGCAACTGCTCGAGCGTGTCGATCTTCAAACCCGGACGTACTGCAAAGAAATAGTCGGCCTCCGACGAGGTTCGGGCAGCGACGATCGGGATCTGCTCGCCGGCGGCGTGGGCCTGGATCGGAGGCGTATTGCCGACGGTGGCGAGGTCGAGCGCTCCGGCCCGGAAGGCTTCGAGAATGGCGGGACCGCCGAGGAAATTGGCATAGGTGATCGTGCTCGAAAGCTTCTCCGCAGCGCCGGAGGCGCGCATTAGCGTTTGAAGTCCCTCGTTCTGATCGGCGACGACGAGCTTTGTTCCCGAGGACACCTTCTGTGTCGTCTGTCCCGTGGCTATGCCTGGGGCCAACACCGTGACGGCCAGCAGGAGAGACCACGTCGAAATCGCACGACGCATCAGCGTGGATCGTTTTGATGATGGCACGATCGACATGCTCGCTCCTCGTTCCGGGCAATGGCCGCTCTGGTCTCTCGGAAAAGGGCACAGCCAACCAATATTGGCGAGAAATCGTTTTGTTAGTCAAACGAATGCTGTTTTCATTGTGCTGGCGACAAGCGAAGAGTCTTCCCTTCGGGGCGGCATATGAGAGAACATTGATTTTGTGGAACGCGAGCAAAGGCTGAAGCGCTACGTAGACGGCGGCTGTTGTGAACTCCGCTCGGCCTCCGCGCCAGATGAAACTGTGCGTCTGCCATTGACGATGAAGAAGTTCCTCCTGTGTTCGCATCGCTTTTTAAAAGCACTCTCTTTCTTACCCATCGTAGAACCAGTCAGGTTCCATGATCTCTCTCCTCATAATCCGGATTCCAAGATGACACTGAAGAGCATCGTCGCGGTAGCGACGATCCTGTTTTCTGCTGCGATCGCTACTGAAGCTGCGGCTGGCCCGACCCTTGACCGCATCCGGGCGCGCGGCGAGCTGGCCTGCGGCGTTTCCCAGGGATCAGCGGGTCTGTCGTTGCCGGATGGACAGGGGCGGTGGAGTGGGCTCGACGTGGATTACTGCCGCGCGCTCGCTGCCGCCGTGCTGGGTGACGCATCGAAGGTGCGGTTCGTTCCCTTGAGCTCACAGCAGCGCTTCACCGTCCTGCAATCGGGCGAGGTCGATGTGCTGTCGCGCAACACCACCTGGACCTCCGGCCGCGATGCCTCGCTCGGGATTCTGTTCGTCGGTACGATCTTCTATGACGGCCAGGCCTTCATGGTGCCGAAGAAGCTCGGGGTCAGCAAATCGACCGAGCTCAATGGCGCAACCGTCTGCGTCCAGCCGGGGACGGTCAACGAGCAGAACCTGGTCGACTATTTCCATGCCAACAAGCTGACCTTCAAATCGGTGGTGATCGAAAGCCTGCCGGAACTCGAGGGCGCCTTCTATGCTGGACGCTGCGACGTCTATCTGTCGGATGCCTCGACCCTGTCGGCCAGCAGGGCGGCGCGATCGTCTTCGCCGGACGATTTCGTGATTCTGCCCGAACGCATCACCAAGTCCCCGCTGTCGCCGGCGGTCCGCGCCGATGATGCCAATTGGTTCGCGATCGCGCGCTGGACCCTCAACCTGCTGATCGAAGCGGAGGAGCTGGGTGTCACCAGCGCCAATGTCGAGGCGCAGAAGAAGTCGGAGAGCCCCGCAATCCAGCGCTTGCTCGGCGTGACGCCGGGGATCGGTAAGAGCTTCGGGCTGGACGATGTCTGGGGCGCTCGTGTTATCGCCGCCGTCGGTAATTACGGCGAAGTCTTCGAACGCAATCTCGGTCCCAAGACGGCCCTGCAGCTTGCCCGCGGCCAGAACGCGTTATGGCGCGACGGTGGCCTGCTCTACTCGCCGCCGTTCCAATAGGAAGCATGTTGACGACGCGAGGCTGGCGCGGAAGGGGCATCGTCGGGCGCGCAGTCGTTGCCGTCTCGGTCGTGATCGGTGTGGCTGCGGGCTGGATGGTTCTTTCCGCGGCGCTGGCAGTGCGGGGAATCGCGACCGGCTTCGATTTCCTGTGGCGGCCGGCGAGCTTCCAGATCTCGGAAGCCCTGTTTGCGGTGGTCCCTTCCGACCCGATCGTCATCATCCTGGCCGCAGGGTTGATGAACACTCTTCTGGTGGTGCTGGTTGCAAGCCCTCTCGCGCTGGCCATCGGCATCGTCGTGGGCCTGCTGCGGGCCAGTCCGAGCGAGCGGATCGTACGGTTGGCCGGGATCTATGTTCAGCCTTTGCGCAACACCCCGGTTATCCTGCAGCTGTTCCTTTGGTATGGGTTGCTGATCCGCTACCTACCGGCGCCGCGCGACGCGGTGGAGTTGCTCCCCGGCGTCTTTCTCAGCAGTCGCGGTCTGGCTATTCCGGCCGTGTCACTTCATGCGCCGTTTCTCGATTGGCCGGTGCTGCGCGGCTTCAATTTCGTTGGTGGATGGACGCTGTCACCGGAGCTTCTGGCGCTGATCGGCGGGTTGGCACTGTTCCATGGTGCCTCGCTTGCGGAAGTCGTGCGGGCCGGCATCCGAGCCGTGCCAATCGGACAGGGGGAAGCAGCTCGCGCGTTAGGCCTCGGCCGACTGAAGAGTCTCTGGCTTGTCGTGCTGCCTCAGGCCCGCAGACTGGCAGTACCAGCCGCAGCCTCCCAATTGCTGATCCTAGCGAAGAACAGCACGCTGGCCGTCGCCATCGGCTATCCTGACTTCGTATCGGTGACGAATACGGTGATCAACCAGACCGGCCGTGCAATTGAAGGTACGGCAATTATCCTCGGCGTGTTTCTCGTTCTCAATGTGTCGCTCGGCGCTCTCGTCGATCGCTACAATGAATTCTGGGCCGGACGCGGCATGGCGGCGAGCGCCGATAGTGGCCGCGCAATGACGAGATCGCAGCATTTCACCTGGCTAGACGCGGTGCTGTTGGCGACGGTGCTGGCCGTGACCTGGCCTTTGCTGCGCTGGGGCCTCATCGAGGCGGTGTGGACAGGGACGCCTGCCGACTGCCGCGCGGCGCATGGTGCGTGCTGGGCACTGCTGGTGGAAAAGGGCCGGCTGATGATGTTCGGCGCCTATCCGGCGAATGAGATCGCCCGGCCCGTGGTGGCGACGGTGATTTTCCTGGGATTGATGCTATGGAGCCTGCTCGATACGGGGCGGCATTGGCGGTTGACTGCAGCGGGCTGGGGCATTGGCACGCTCGCCGCCATCGCGATCATGGGCGGCGGCGTTTTCGGTCTTCGGATTGTCAGTCCGCTGGATTGGGGTGGGGTGCCGCTGACGATTGGCTTGGCCGTGCTATCGTTCACCCTTGCTTTGCCGCTTGGCATGCTGCTCGCCTTGGCGCGGACATCGGACCGGCCGGGTTTGCGAAAGGTTGCGGTTGCGGCAATCGAGATGCTGCGCAGTCTGCCCCTGGTGAGCTTGCTGTTCGCGGTTGCCGTCATCTTGCCGCTGCTTGTGCCCGGGGAAGCGCCGGGCGGAAAGCTCGCGCGGTGCTTGCTGGCTCTTACGCTGTTGATGGCGGCCTATCTGGCGGAAGTCTTTCGCGGCGGCATCCAGGCGATCCCCACAGGCGAACTGGACGCCGCCCGCGCTCTCGGCCTCGGCTATTGGCGGACGCAGCAATTGGTGATCTGGCCACAAGTTTTCCGGCTCTGTTCGGCACCACTGGTCAATACTTTCATCGGCGGCTTCAAGGACACGTCGCTGGTTCTGGTGATCGGGCTGCTCGACGTGTTCGCCGCGACCAAGGCGGCCCTGGCCGATCCCGAATGGCGGTTGTTCTCGACCGAAGCCTATCTGGTCTTGGCCGCGATTTACTTCACTGCCTGCTATGCGATGTCGCGTTATGCGGCTCATCTCGAACGCGCAAGTGGATCGCGCGCAGCGGGCAAGCGATCAAAATCATTCGCTGACGACGGTCGTCTTGGGGGCGGTTGAGTGAAACTCTTCACACAACATCGCATTTGCAAAATAGAGCGATCGCTTCGCCGTGAATTATAGTGCAGAAAAATTATGGACAGATTTCGCGTCGCACCCCTACGCTTCACGTGCATGTGGAGCCGCATTTGCGGAGCACATACGCGAAAGCGGAGCCGGAAATGTCTGACAAGTTTTCACGACACGACGTCCCCACTGTCAGCGCCGCGGAGCAGCGTCAGCGCGCGCGGCGGGAGCAGAACGGTGATGGTGCAAAACACGGTACACGCCGCGAATTTATTGGCGCTGGTGCGGCCGCGGCAGCCCTTGCCGTAGCGGGGCCGACGGGGCCCGCGCTTGCCAAGGAAAAGCCGGCTGGTACATCCGACCGGTCGCAAGCGTCCGCCACCAGTTACGACGAAGGCTTCCGCCGGCGCGCGGTGGAGTTGCGGCAGAAGCTCGCGCGCGATGTCGGCACCACGCCGATTCCGCCGCATCCTCACAACGGTGATCAACAGCGTTATCCCAACGCGATCGGCTCGGATACCCGCGGTCTGCCGCATGACGAGCGCGGCGAGGTCAATGCCGAGGCGTGGCGGCTGGCGAACGTGGCGTTTTCCACGCGTAGCCCCGCGGACTTCGAGAAGATTCCGCTCGGCGGCACGCGCAAGCTGGTCAATCCCGTAGGCACTCTCGCCGTGAGCCTCGACGGTCTCAACGCCTCGCAGTTCCAGCTACCGGCGGCGCCGGCCCTCGCGAGTCCCGCGCGTGCGGCCGATGCGGTCGAGATCTATTGGCAATCCCTGCTGAGGGACGTGCCATTCACGGAATATAACGAGGAGACCTCCAACCCGGATATCCGGGCTGCGGTTGACGAGCTCAACCGCATCGCCGCCTTTCAGGGACCGAAGGCGAATGGCCGTGTCACGCCCCAGACGCTGTTTCGCGGCAGCGTTACCTACGTCGATCCGGCGGACCCGAGCGGTGCGACCCCGCGATGGGTGACGCCTCCCGGCGTGATCGACGGTCCGCTGATTTCGCAATTCCTGTATCGCGACGTTCCGCTCGGCAATCAGAGCCTCTCCGCAAAAATCCGCGCCTATGCGCCTGCGCCGGATTTCCTGACGAAGTACGACGAATGGCTGCACGTCCAGAATGGCAACTCGCAGCGGGAGCGCATTACCTACGAAACGACACCGCGCTACATTTCCAACGGGCGCGACCTCGGCGCCTACGCGCACACCGCGCAAGCCTTCAATTTCGTTGCCAATCAACTGCTGAGCGCGCCGGAATTTGCCGCCGACCCGGCATATGGCGGGATCTATCCGGCGAACAAGCCGGCGACGGCTCCAGGAGATCCTTATCTACGCTCCAAGACCCAGGGCGGCGCGTCAGGGACATTCGGTGCGGCCTACTATCAATCGATCATTGCGCTCGCTTCTTCGCTTGCAATACGGATCAACTATTACCAGAAATGGTACGAGCAGCGGATCCTGCGCCCCGAGGCTTTCTCCGGGTTGGTGCACCACCGCCTCGCCAACAAGGTCTCGGACTATCCGATCCATGACAGCTTGCTCGGCTCGCAAGCGCTTGAGCGAAGCCGCAACAAGAACGGCACGTTCCTGCTCGGTCACATCTTCCCCGAGGGAGCGCCGCTTCACTCGTCCTATCCAGGAGGCGCTGCGATCATTGCCGCGGTGACCGTGACCTTGCTGAAGGCGTTCTATGACGAGAGCCGGGAGTTTCCGAATCCCGTCCAGCCCGATCCGAAGGATCCGACGCGGCTGATTTCATACCGGGGGCCGCCGCTCACGGTTGGGGGTGAATTGAACAAGCTCGCGCTGAACTACTCCGGTGGTCGGACCTGGGGCGGCATCCACTGGCGCTCCGATGCCGCGGCATCATTGCCGCAAGGAGAGAATCTCGCCATCAGCCTGCTGCGCGAGCAGAAGGCGACGTTTGCCGAGCCGTTCGACGGATTCAGCTTCACCAAGTTCGACAGCTCTAAGATCACAGTCTGAGGAAGTGAACCCTGGCTTGCTCAAGCGCTGAGGTTGCGGCGAAGAGGCGTGACAGGGGAGGGTGCGTGGGCAATCATTGCGCTCGATATGTTCAGTTGGCCTCAATTTCTAGAGAGTATCCCCAATGCCAAGCACACGAATCACGACGGGCCTCTGGGCACGAAACCGGGAGCAAGAGGTCATCGAGAGTGTTCAGTCCGCACTGCTCTCGGCGCTTAGGATACCCGACTACGACCGCGATATCGTTCTGGATATCTACGACGCTGGCGCCCGGATCGTTCCGACCGGCCGTTCGGACCACTATGTGCGCGTCGAGGTGGCATTGTTCTCGGGTCGGTCGATTGAAGCGAAGCGCTTGCTCTACAAAACCCTCGTCGCGAACGTAGCCGCGCTCGGCGTGCCGGCAACGCAGATCAAGATCATTCTATTCGAAGTGCCAGCGGAGAATTGGGGGTTGACAGGCGGTTATCCGGCTTCGGAGATCGATCTCGGCTTCAAGGTTGACGTTTGAGCATAGCGCATACGATCGCCGACTCATGGCCATAATCGCCAGAGTTATCTCCGGGCTCTGGGCGTCGGCATGTCATCATGGACAATGCGCCCGCTGACGATGGTAAGCCCGCAGCGCAGGTTCTTGATCTCCGCGAGCTGAAGCGTGGTTGGATCATTTGACAACACGGCAAGGTCCGCGGCGAAGCCAGGCTTCAGCGGTCCTTTCCAGCTCTCGTCGAAGGTAAGACGGGCGCCGTTGACTGTGAAGAGACGCAGCGCTTCCTCTGCGTTAAGCCGCTGTTCGGGCCCGATCACCCGGCCACTCAGTCGCTCCTCGCGGGCGCAAGTGACCCAGAGCGTGAAGAATGGATCATAGGGGATGTTGTCCGTGGCGATCGCCAGCGGTACGCCTGCGTTCAGGAGACGGCGATGTGGCACCACCAGATCGCCCCCGTCCGGCTCGTCGAGATATTTCTCGCCACCTTTCCAGAGATAGTAGGTCGGAATCGTCGTAACGAGGACTCCGAGTCGAGCCAACGCATGAAGGTCGGCCTCGCGGGCACGGCCGATGTGCTCGATGACCCAGCGCCGTTCTCGCAGCGGAAAGCGGGCGTTCACGGCCTCGAGCACCGGCAGGATCTCGTGCAGCCGGTCGCC
Organism: Bradyrhizobium nivariense; assembly: GCF_029846715.1. Lineage (GTDB taxonomy): Bacteria > Pseudomonadota > Alphaproteobacteria > Rhizobiales > Xanthobacteraceae > Bradyrhizobium. The sequence continues at coordinate 53,388 of NZ_JARVWW010000010.1, read as the reverse complement.
GACGATGGTGTGTAGGCGAAGATCGAATTCGGCGGCGAGGAAGCTGGCTTCGCGAAAATCAGCCGGCGTCACTGCCTGCTCGACAAAGCCGCTCCAGCCCGTGTCGGGAAGATGGGCCTTGGCGCAATGAGCTACGACGGGATCGCCGCCATAGGCGAGGTGGATGCCGGAGACCCGCAGCCAGGGGTCGCCAAGCCCGCTCCCACGCGCGGTCGCGAGCCAGTCGCGCATGATCCGCCGCGCCTCTGTGAGATCCGACCAGCTCGGGCTGACCACCAGCCCGACGCGTACCGTCAGTTCGTTGAGTTCCCAGAGCCGGCGGTAAACCGAGATGGTCTCGGCTGCCGAGCCGTGCCCCTCGTAGATGCTGGTCGTGCCGTTGGCGTTGTAGAGCCGCTGCGACAGCCGCACGCCTTCGAGCCGCTCGGCGAAGCCGAACCGCGGTACGGCCGGTAGCAGATCGAATTCAACGGTCGGGCGATTGTTGCGCTCGACGATGATACCCGTCGGCTGGCCATGGCCGTCCGTTTCTATCTCCACGCCTGAACAGCGAGCTGCTGATCCCGCGTCGATGCCGTTGAGCGCGAGTGCCCGGGAATTGAGGGCGGAGTGGCCTGGCGGTTTGCCCCAATTGCCGAACACGCCGGGAATGTAGAAGGGGTGATCGGGCGCGACGGCATCGAGCTCGTAACGGTTGGGCAGCCGCTTTTCCGCGAGCGAGGCGACGCCGTCGAAATAGAACGGCGGCTTGCCGGCCGGCATGGTGATGATCCATTGACCCGGTGAAGTTCTCGCTGCGAGGCCACGGATCGTGTCAAGGATATCCGCGACCGAACCGGCGTGTGCCAGCGACGGGCGCTGATGTTTCAGCCCTTCGCGCTCCATATGAGCGTGGGTGTCGTTGAAGCCGGGAATGACGCAAGCGCCGCCGAGGTCGATCTCCCGAGCGTCGGGGGGAGTCGGAACATCGGCGTCGCTGCCGATCGCGATGATCTTGCCGTCGCGGAGCGCGATCGCACTGGCGCGGGGATTGGCGTCGTCGAACGTGATGATGCGGGCGTTGCGCAGCACCAGCGGCATGGAAGCGTGGGTCATCTTAGCGTGCGCTGTTATCGTACCAGGGGAACAGCCAGCTTGCCGCGGCGACGAAAATCCGGTCTGCAAGAAAGCCGAATCCGCCCAGCAAGGCGAGTCCGATGAACATGATGTCGACCCGGAAAAGCTGGTGGCCCTGCGACATCATATAGGCGACGCCGGCGGTCGCCCCCGAAAGCTCTGCAGCGACCAGCACGATCAGGGACACCGCAATCGCCTGACGCAAGCCCGACAGGATGAACGGCAGCGCGGCCGGGAGGATCACGAGGAACAAGGTCGCGAACGGTCCGGCGCCGAGACATGCGGCAGAACGAAGATAGATAATATTGACGTCGCGTACGCCGATATGGGTCGTGATCCAGATCGGGAAGAAGGCACCCCAGGTGACAAGGGCGAGCTTGGCTGTTTCGCCGATGCCAAACCAGAGAATGCAAAGTGGCACCAGCGCGATGGTCGGGATCGCACGAAAGCCGTGAAGCAGCGGCTCCAGCAGATACTGAACAAACCGGACCCGTGCCGTCAGCAGTCCTGCCGCGATCCCGAGTACGACAGCGAAGCCGAAGCCAGTGGCGGCACGTTTGAGACTGACGGCGATGTTATGGCCGATCTCGCCTGACCACAGCATCGGCCAGAATGCCTGGAGCACCTGGGACGGCGGTGGAAACAGCACTTCATTGACCCAGCTCGACCAGCGCGGGACTGCTTCCCAGGCGGCAATAAAGAACAGCACACCGGCAACATTCAATGCCAGACGCAGCGCCGTGGCGCGACGCCGGGATCGCCAATACGTGCCCTGAAATTCCGTCTCGAAACGGGAAGCCTGCTGGTCCGGTGTAAGCGGCAGGGCGGTGTCCGACGAGGCGATGCTCATGCTGCGCTCCGCGTGCCGTCGGCAAGTGCCCCGGATATGTCGCTATAGAGCGCGCCGAACGCGGCGCTACCGCGGTTCCGCGGGTAGGGGACATTGATGCGGATGTCCGTGCGGATCGCTCCGGGATGCGGGCTCATGACGACCACACGCTGAGCCAGGAACGCCGCCTCGTCGATATTATGGGTCACGAAGATCACCGATAGCTCGCTGTCGCGCCACAACCGCAACAAATCTTCCTGGAGCGACTGACGGGTGATAGCGTCGACCGCGGCGAACGGCTCGTCCATCAGGAGGACCGCGGGCTCCACCAGCAGAGCTCGTGCCACCGCAACGCGCTGGCGCATGCCACCAGAACGTTCGTGAGGATATTTGTCAGCAGCATCGGCCAGGCCGACGCGATCAAGCGCGGCCAACGCGCGAGTGGCGCGCAACTTGGCGGGCCAGCCGCGCACGCGCAAGCCGAACTCGACATTCTGGCGGGCTGTCATCCAGGCGAACAGAGCATATTCCTGGAACACCACGCCGCGCTTGGGATCCGGGCCGCGAACCGGCTCGCCGGCGAAGCTCACTTTGCCCTGCGTAGGCTCGACGAAACCAGCGATCAGCTGCATCAGAGTCGTCTTGCCGCAGCCGGATGGACCGATCAGGCAGACGAACTCACCCTGGCCGACGGTCAGCGAGACGTCGCGCAGCGCGAAGCTTGGCGAACCGTCGCGCGCGGCGAAGATCTGCGAGACCGCCGCGATTTCGATCAAGGGGGAGTTCGGACTGGTCATGTCAATGTGACGCGATCGGGATGCAGAGCCTTGGTCGGTCCCTCGATCACCAGCGACCGCAGCAGTGCTCGCAGATCGCCCTTCGGCGGCTTGGCGAGCCCGGCCGCAATCGCCCATTCGGCCTGTGAGACGAGATCGTCGAGGAAGCGCGGATCGAAGCCGATCTTGAAGGTGAAGGTCGATGTGGCCTGAGAGATATCGGCGGCGGGCGTTTTGATGCGATCGGCGATCAGGTTTGGCCATTCGCGATCCCTCGCGATCCTGTCCTCGGCAGCGAACAGCGCGCGCAGCGCCGCCTGAATCAGTTCGGGCTTCTTCTCGATCACGGTTTCGGTAGTCAAGACCAGCTGATGACTCTGAAAATGGCGTTCGATACCGTCCAGCGTCATCTCGACGACCTTGCCGCCGGACTGCCGTTGCGCGATGGCCAAAGTCTGGCTGCTCCAGCAAAAGGCATCGATGTCGCCACGGGTCAGGGCCGTCGCCATGTTGGCGGGCGCGAGATCGACGATCGTGACGTCGCTGGCGCTGAGGCCGGCGAGCTCGAGATATTTCGCAACCAGATACTGGCCCGACGTGCCGATCCTGGTGGCGATGCGGCGTCCCTTCAAGCTGGCCGGAACTCTGGCATCGATCGCGCCGTCACTGCGCACGGCAATCTTCATGTCGCGCGAATAGCGGCTGTAATTGGCAACGGCCACCGGCCGTAGTCCGGAGAGCGCCGCGAAGACCAGCGGCGTGTCCGTCGAAGCCGAGAAATCGGCCGAGCCCGAGAATAAGGCCTGCATGGCATCGCGGCCGGATTCGAAGGAAGATGCCGCCAGCTCGACGTTTTGATCTTTCCAATAGCCCGCAGCCTCGGCGACATAGGGTAGCGCCCAAGTATAGCCGACGCTGCCATAGGCGAGCGAGCCCTTAAGCGCGGACTGCGCAAACGAGCGATCGTGAAAGGCGAGTGCGGCTCCGGCTCCTGCAAGGCCGGCGAGCAGCTGACGACGGTGGAGGCGCGAAACAGCTAGGGCACCGCCGGATGGTGTTGGAACACGGAGCGACAAGCGTGACATCGGAAAACCTGTGAGAAAACGTCAATTCCGCCGAACTGTGGTGGCAACACTCATTCGAGGCAATTGCGGAAATCGTCGGTTTCGTAGAGCAACGTTCCACGTCACCGGGAATTGCAAGAATAGCCTTTTCCGCTCCGGGATTGGTCAGAGGCGGTTCGACGCCGGGCGAGCTCTGCCAAGCCTAAGCTTCTCATTCCACTGTCGCGTTCGGGATCGGCAGGGCTGTGATCGATTTGATCTTTTCCATCGCAAACCGCGAAGTGACATTCTTGAGCGGTACGGTGTGAACCAGCTTCTTGTAGAACACGTCATAGCTTTGCATGTCGGGAATGACGACGCGCAGCATGTAGTCGACATCGCCGGCCATCCGATAGAATTCCATCACCTCGGGCATCGCACTGACCGCATCGGCAAAACGTTTGAGCCACTCATCCGAGTGATCAGAGCTCTCCACGGACACGAATACCGAAAGACCCAGGCCAATCTTGTTCTGATCAACCAGTGCGACGCGCCTCGTGATGACGCCATCGGCCTCAAGCCGCTGGATGCGCTTCCAGGAGGGCGTCGACGACAGACCGACCCGGTCGCCGATCTCCGCAACGGATAACGAGGCGTCCTGCTGGAGTATCGTCAAGATATTGCGATCGACGGTATCGAGGCGGCGGCCGGTATCGGCGAGCTGCAGCACAGCGTCGGTCATGTGTTGGGCCTTTGTTTTGTGGTGGATGGCACGGGCATGTAGAGGGCAGAACCTTGGAAAGGTATCACGCCCGATCCGGCATTGAACATCGTTGCCCGGCGCCCACGCCCAGTTTGGTTAGATCGTGCTGGCGTCAACGCGCGTCAGAGTGGAAGATTTCCTTGCGCAACCCCATGTGGGACGATTCTGATGGCGCGGGCCTTGTTATCGGAAATGCAGTCCAGTGCGGATGCTTTGTCTCAACCCGACTGCTCGTGGCGACCGAGGGAAGTTTAAGAGATGGGAACGAACTCCCCTCCGTCCGTCATGGCTCGGGGTGGTGGACATTGATGTGTGAGCGGCTAGAGACCTGAAGCGGCATCCCGCGACTCTGGCTTGCGCGCAAAAGCAAAGCGTAGATATCGCTCGAGCCGGAAGCCCTCCGGGGTGCGTTTAGCCTCGATGAGCGCGGCGAAGGCCCGCTTGACTGTTTCGCGCTCCGCCGAGGAGAAGCCTTCGAGGAAATTGCCGAATGCGCTGGCCTCGGACCACCCGAGCATCGTTTCGACGTCGTCGTGCAGGTCTACCAGCGAGCGCAGATCACTCCGATAATCGACGAAGCCGGCATCGATGACGAGAGCCTTGAGCTCTTCGTCGGTTGCTCCCAGCACCCGGTGCGCCTCGCCGCTTCTCTCGGCAAAGCCGGCCTCCGCAATCGCCTGACGCAGCAAGGTACGGGACGCGTGTGGCTTCGTCGGGTCCTGGACGTTTAATCCGAGACGACCGCTGGGCTTCAGGACGCGGTAGATTTCGTGCAGCGCCCTCGGCTTGTCCGCGATCCAGTGGAAGACGCTATTGAGGTAGATGACATCGAACTCCGCAGCTCCAAAGCGCGAAAGGTCTTCGGCGCGACCGACATCGAAGCTCAGCGTCTTCGACGCACGAAGGCGAGCTATTGCGATCCGATTCTCCAGAGGATCGATGCCGACGACGCGACCATCAGGACCGATCAGGCTCGCGACGAATTCGGTGAGCCGGCCCGTGCCTGCACCAATATCCAGCACCCGATCCTCGGCCTTCAATCCCAGTGGGGCGACAAGGAACTTGCCGTGATGAAATTGAAGAATGCCAGCCTGCTCGTAAGTCTGGGCGAGCTGGGTGTGTCCCGCTCTAGGCTGATGACGCTGGGCGACGACATGTTTCCGGGCTCCGCAGGTGACCTCAAACGCTGCAGAACTCTATGCTCTCAATGATGCGAATGTCGATGAAATGAATTTACGTTGTTGCGATCAGTGCGAGCATGACTCTTGTCACCGCAGCGTATGTACGAGAGCGGCGAAGACGCGCCCCTTTGTTTGACATTATACGGGGTGAGCAATTCGTTGACGTGCACGAGGTGTTACGTGCTGTGAGAGCAAATCTTTCAAAGCCCCGCATCGCTGCGACGGATTCATTTTTCGGTCCAATCAAAAACGCCGATTCCATTTCATTGACTGAGTTTCGTTCGCTTCTACGATTTGGTCGCATCTGATGCTGACAAAATCCGGGAAGAACATGTCTCAGTTTGATATCGACGCCGCGGCTCGCGAAACCTTGCGTCTGATTGGTCCCGATCCGCAGAACTGGGTCTCGGACCGTGCCGGCGTCGATCACAACGTCGCCATCATCGGGGGCGGGCAATCCGGAAGCACTTTCGCCTTTGCATTGCGCCGTGCCGGTATCGGCAAGGTCACGGTGATCGATGCCGCGCGCGACGCGGCTTCATCCGGCCCATGGCTGAGCAGCGCACGCATGCATAAGCTGCGCACGCCGAAAAGCTTGCCCGGACCCGAACTGGGCTTGCCGGGTCTGAGCTTCCAGGCCTGGTATGAAGCCCGCCACGGAACGGCGGCATATGAAGCGATCGATCGTATTGCTCGCGTGGACTGGGCGGCTTACCTCGACTGGTATCGCAAGACGCTTGGCATCGAGGTGCGTTATAAAACGAAGCTTCTCCGTATCGAGCCTGCAGAGGACCATTTGCGGCTCCATCTCGATGTGGGCGGTAAGCTGACGACGGAGACAGCCCGCAAGGTCATTCTCGCCAGCGGGTTCCCGAGCAATGGCGGGCCGTTCATTCCCGATGTGCTCTCACAAAATCTGCCGAGGGAGCTCTATGCGCATACGCTCGACGCGATCGATTTCGACGAGCTGCGAGACAAGTCCGTCGCAGTGATTGGAAGCGCCGCTTCCGCATTCGATGCCGCAGCGGTGGCGCTCGAGGCCGGGGCGAGGGAAGTGCATCTCTTCGCGCGTCGCGACAGGCTTGCATCGGAGCCGGTGATCCGGACACGCGGCTATCCCGGCGCTTACGACAATTACGGATCCCTGCCGGACGCCGTCCGTTGGCATCAGGCCATCCGATTCCGCCGCGCCGGTTCGACGCCGCCGCCCGACGCGGTGGCGCGCGCGGTGAAGTTCCCGAACTTCAATCTCCATCTGGGAGCTTCATGGTCGTCGGCCAAGCAGTTCGGACGGCGGCTGCTGGCAACCACGACGGAGGGCGATATCGCGTTCGATTTCGTCATTGCTGGTACGGGTTATCAGGTCGATCTCGCCAAGCGGCCGGAGCTCGCCGCCTTCGCCGATGAGATTCTGTTGTGGCGCGACCGCTTCTCTCCACCGTCCGATCAAGCGGACGATAATTTGGGCGCACATCCCTATCTCGGCTCAGGGCACGAGCTCCTCGAGAAGGAGTCAGGGCGCGCGCGCTATCTCGGCAACATTCACGTCTTCAACCCGGCGGCGTTCGTCAGTTTCGGCTTGCCAATTGGCGACGTCCCGAGCTTCAAACGCGACATTCCAAGCGTCGTTGCGCGGATCGGCAGGGATCTCTTCTTGGGCGATCTCCCCGCGCACGAGGCTCGCATCAATGCGTCGATCGCGGACGATTTTGATGCCACGCTCTATGCGTCGGCAATCTGGCGCTCGCCGAACACGGTCGCGGCTGAATAGAGCACAGCGCAAATTGAATCGGACACGTCGTGGGAGTGCGTGCAACTGTTTCCCGCATCCCACCAACTTTGGAAGCTATTTCCGAAGTACTTGAGTTAGCATCGCGTAACCGAACGGGAGGCTGCATTGATGCAGCCTCCACGGAAAGATCCCGCCAGACGCGATTGTCGCCAGAGCAGACGGCAGTCCCGCAAGCGATGATCTCATTGCGATGCCTACATGGTTCAATGCTTCTGCGTATAGTCTCGCTCTCTCCGTTTTGAGATTCCAAAGAATCCGGCATTGAGAGAAGCTCTTGCCATGAGATGGCTCTCGGTCAGTATCGGCGAACGATGGCCTCGGCCCCCGATCATGGTGTTCCTGTCTTGTTGGCGGGCTGGTCCGATGGGACGGATCCGTAGACGGGCAAGCAGCCCGAGCCGCAAGTGGACACGGCAAAGCTACCGCTTTCATCACATGGCGCACCCGCACCTCTCGGCTCCGATTCCCCCGCGCATCAGGGCGACTCTGCGGAGGGTCCGATCTTGCACGCGGGCACCCGGTAGAAACTTTCCGTCATCTGCGATCCGAGAGGAAGCTTCATCTCTCTCGACGCAAGTATCCGAAATTGCCAGAAGCATCATCTCGCGCGATCTTCCTTGTTGCGGTGCGGATGCAATGCCGCGCCGGAATCCTGGAGGCGAGCGATGACGAATCCATCTGGCCGTGCCGAGAAGCTGTCGAGCGCGGTGGGATCGCTTCTGCTCGATGCGGATGTGTTGGTGCTGGGTGGTGGTCCGGCCGGTACGTGGGCGGCGATTAGTGCCGCCGAGCAGGGTGCGCGTGTCGTGCTGGCGGACAAGGGATTTTGCGGCACGTCGGGCGCGACCGCCGCAGCCGGCACTGGCGTGTGGTACGTTGACCCTTCGCCCGAGCACCGCGAGGCGGCGATGGCGAGCCGCGAGAAGCTTGGCGGACATCTCCAGGACCGCCGCTGGATGACGCGTGTCCTGGACCGCACATACGCGCAGAGCAATCAGCTCGCCGATTGGGGATACCCCTATCCGACCGACGAAGACGGGAAGCCGCAGCTAAATTCGCTCCAGGGCCCGGAATATATGCGGCTGATGCGCAAGCGAACAAAGCAGGCGGGGGCTACGATTCTGGATCACGCGCCGGCGCTCGAGCTTCTCGTCGACGAGAATGGTGCTGTTGCCGGTGCCGCCGGCTTACGACGCCAGAAAGGTGACAGATGGACGGTCAACGCCAAAGCCGTGGTGATCGCCACCGGTGGATGCGCTTTCCTCAGCAAGACCTTGGGTTCGAACGTGCTGACCGGTGACGGATATCTTCTGGCCGCCGAGGCGGGCGCGGAACTTACCAGCATGGAATTCTCGAATGCCTACGCTATTTCGCCGGCATTCGGCTCCGTGACGAAAACCCTGTTCTATAGCTGGGCAAGCTTCACGGACGAGGGAGGCTGCGTCATTCCGGGGGCTTCATCGAAGGGCGGCCGGTCGGTGATTGCGCGTGCGCTCCGAAAGGGACCGGTGTATGCCCAGCTCGATGAGGCCGATGCCCAGACGCAACGGCACATGCGCGTGTCCCAGCCGAACTTCTTTCTGCCGTTCGACCGCACGGGCATCGATCCCTTCACGCAACGTTTTCCGATTACGCTTCGCCTCGAGGGCACCGTTCGCGGAACGGGAGGCCTGCGGCTCGTCGACGACAGCTGCGCTACCACCGTTCCGGGTCTCTATGCGGCAGGCGATGCGGCGACGCGGGAGTTGATCTGCGGCGGCTTCACTGGTGGCGGCAGTCACAATGCGGCCTGGGCGATGTCCTCGGGATATTGGGCGGGGCGGGGGGCGGCCGATTTCGCGCGTCAACTGGGGACGACGGACCGGCGTCAAGCGTTCCGGCGCGGCACGATTGCTCTGCGCCCCGGCGGCGAGCGGTCGGTGCAGGCTGAACAACTGGCCCGCAATGTTCAGGGCGAGGTGTTTCCATACGAGCTGAATTACTTCCGCGAGGCTGGGCGGCTCGGCGAATCCCTGGGGCGCCTCGATGGATTCTGGTCGGAGGCCTCGGACGCCGCGGCGTCGGGAGAAGCCGATCTGCTTCGCGCTCGCGAAGCGGCTGCCATGTTGGCGACCGCGCGGTGGATGTATCGCAGCGCGCTGGCGCGTCAGGAAAGCCGCGGAATGCATCGCCGCGACGATTATCCCGAGCAGAGCGAGAGCTATCGTCATTACGTGACGAGCGGAGGGCTCGACGAGGTCTGGACGTCGGCTCGGCCTCTGGCTTCTGCCCCATATTCGGAGGCCGCGGAATGATCGAGGTGATTGACGGAGAGCGTTGCACGTCCTGCGACATCTGCGTGAGCGTGTGTCCAACCAATGTTTTCGACAAGACGGAGGGCAATCCGAAGATCGCGCGTCAGAGCGACTGCCAAACCTGCTTCTTGTGCGAGCTCTATTGTCCCGAAGACGCGCTGTTTGTGTCTCCGTTTGCCGAAGCGGCGCACGACGTCGATGTAGCGGCTTTGAAGCGATCGGCAATGTTGGGCAGTTATCGGCGTGCCGTGGGTTGGACCGACGAGAGCCGAGACCTCCGCGCCGCCGATCGGAGCTATCGGCTGTTCGGCCACTGAGGCAGAGCCACACGGCGGCAGCCGCCCAACCACTCCAAGAGGATAATGATGTCGCAGATTGATCTTGCCTGGGGCGGTGGTCCTTCAGGACGCTATGAAGCACTCGCCGCACCGTTCCGACCACTATTCAAGTCGATCAGGGAAGGGGCGGTCTCACGCGACTTGGAACGTCGCCTGCCTTACGACGAAATCAAGGCGCTGCGAGAGGTGGGCTTCACGGCCGTTCGCGTGCCGCGGGACTTTGGCGGTGCGGGAGCGAGCCTTCCGGAACTCTTCAACCTGCTGATCGAATTGTCGGAGGCCGATTCGAACGTTACGAACTCCGTCCGGGCGCATTTCGGCTTCACGGAGGACGTCGTCAATTCGCCCGACCCCAAGCGCCGCGAGCTTTGGCTGCGCCGGATCGGCGAGAAGACGTTCTTCGGGAACGGGCACAGCGAGATTGGGGACGCCAAGGTGCAGGCCTTCTCGACGACAGTGTCGAGCAAAAACGGCCAGTTGGTGTTGAACGGCAAGAAATACTATACGACCGGCACGCTTTTCGCAGACTGGATCAACGTCGCGGCTCAGCACGAAAATGGTGATCCGGTCGGCGTCGTCGTGTCGCGGCATTCGCCGGGTGTCGAAGTCCTCGACGACTGGGACGGTTTCGGGCAGGCTTTGACCGCGAGCGGAACGACCCTGTTTACGGACGTTCCGGTTGAGGGCAATCGGGTCGTCCAGGTTGCCGAACGCTTCAAATATTCCAATCCGTTCTATCAACTCTTCCATCTTGCCACGCTCGCCGGGATCGCCCGAGCGGCAGCCAACGACGTGGCGGCGCTGGTGCGGAAGAGAACGCGGGTCTTCAGTCATGGAAACGCAAGCAGCGCCGCGGCCGACCCGCAAATTCTCCAGGTAATCGGGCGGGTGCGCGGAAACGCTTACGCGGCCGGCGCAATAGTTCTCAAGGTTGCCGAGGCGCTGCAACGGGCGCACGAGGCGCAATTGGCCGGTGACCCTGATCGAACAGTTGCCGCGATTGCGATCGCCGAGATCGAGCTCGATCAAACCGTAACCGTCGTCTCGGACCTCGTCCTGGAGGCAACGACGATCATCTTCGACGCGCTCGGGGCCTCTTCGACCGCAAGAAATCTCGGGCTCGACCGATACTGGCGGAATGCCAGGACCATCGTGACACATAATCCGCGCGTCTACCGCGACCGCATCGTCGGCGATTTTGCAGTCAACGGAACACCGCCGCCGGGCCAGTACCGTATCGGGACGGCATAGCTCGATACGGCAATATCTGCGACTTGTTCATATGGGTCGGGCAAGCATGGAGCGCCCAGACCGAGTTGGAGAATGGTGATGGGTGGTGATCGCCTCTTCCTCTTGAAGCCGGGATTCGAGGATCCGGCACAACCAGGCCGGTTCTTCGTGTGCCCGCACTGCAATGCGATCGAGGGCTTGCTGGCGTCCTTCCCCGGACTAGCCACGCAGGTCGAGGTGCACCGTCTTCCGTTCTTGCGCCCCAGGGACGCGATCGTCGAGATTCTCGGCGAGCAGCATCAATCGCTGCCGGTTCTGGTGTTCGATCAGAATCATCCGGTGCCCGAGGATGCGGACGTGGCCAACGGTTGGCGCTTCATCGATTCGTCGGAGCGGATACTGCGCTATTTGGCCGATCGCTATACCTTTCCCTATGTCTATCATTGAGCCGCGCGGGCCGATCGAAACGTTTTTCAGGCTGCTTTTGCTCTGCAGGAATCGTCTATTTTCGTAGCACAATTTGCCATGGACACGATGTGGTTGCGACCATAGCTTTTTGCATGCACCTTCGGCCGGACAGAGATGAGAATGGCGCTGGTGTGTGAGGGTCAACGCAAGAAGTTTCCGAGGTAAATCCCGATGAGTTTTCGCCCACTGCATGATCGCGTGGTGATCCGCCGGATCGAAGAGAGCAACAAGACGAAGGGCGGGATCATCATTCCCGACACGGCCAAGGAGAAGCCGCAGGAAGGCGAGGTCGTGGCGGTCGGCAGCGGCGCCCGCGACGAGACTGGAAAGCTCCTACCGCTCGACGTCAAGAAAGGTGACCGCGTCCTCTTCGGGAAGTGGTCCGGAACCGAAGTGAAGATCAATGGCGAGGATCTGCTGATCGCCAAGGAATCCGACATCCTGGGTGTGGTCGCCTAGCGTCTCAACGAAACCGTCATCGCTAACCGTGCCAGAGCTCGCGTCGTTTGCGCGGGACGGGGCAACTGTATCCAAAGGGACTGTTTTCATGGCTGCAAAAGAGGTGAAATTCTCGAGCGATGCCCGCGAGCGCTTGCTGCGTGGCGTGGACGTGCTTGCGAACGCCGTCAAGGTGACGTTGGGTCCGAAGGGACGCAACGTGGTCATCGAGAAATCGTTTGGCGCGCCGCGGATCACGAAGGACGGCGTCACGGTTGCCAAGGAGATCGAGCTCGAAGACAAGTACGAGAATCTCGGCGCGCAGCTGCTTCGCGAGGTGGCCTCGAAGACGAACGATCTCGCGGGTGACGGGACGACGACTGCGACGGTGCTGGCGCAGGCCATCGTCCGTGAAGGAGCCAAGGCGGTCGCGGCAAGTCTCAATCCGCTCGACCTGAAGCGCGGTATCGACCTTGCCGTCGCCGAAGCCATCAAGGATATCAAGAAGCGCGCCCGGAAGGTGCAGGCGTCCGAAGAAGTCGCCCAGGTCGGGACGATCTCGGCCAACGGCGACGCCGAGATCGGGAAGATCATTGCGAACGCGGTAAAGAAGGTCGGAAACGACGGTGTCATCACGGTCGAGGAAGCGAAGAGCCTGGATACCGAGCTCGACGTTGTCGAGGGGCTTCAATTCGACCGCGGCTATCTGTCGCCCTATTTCGTCACGAACTCCGAGAAGCTGCTCGTCGAGTTCGAGGATCCCTATATTCTAATTCACGAAGCCAAGCTCAGCTCGCTTCATCCGTTGTTGCCGGTCCTGGAAGCCGTCGCGCAGTCGGGCAAGTCATTGCTGGTCATAGCCGAGGACGTCGAGGGCGAGGCACTCGCCACGCTGGTCGTCAACAGGCTTCGCGGCGGCCTGAAGATCGCGGCGGTCAAGGCGCCGGGCTTCGGTGATCGGCGCAAGGCTCAACTCGAGGACATCGCTATCCTGACCGGCGGCCAGACGATTTCGGAAGAACTCGGCATCAAGCTGGAGAAGGTCACCCTCTCCCAGCTGGGGCGGGCCAAGCGGGTCCGGATCGACAAGGAGAACACGACGGTCGTCGGCGGCGCCGGCAAGCGCAAGGATATCGATGCCCGGATCGCGCAGGTCAGGGCCCAGGTCGAAGAGACGACCTCGGACTATGATCGCGAGAAGCTCCAGGAACGGCTGGCGAAGCTGTCCGGAGGTGTCGCGGTGATCCGGGTCGGGGGCGCTACCGAGGTCGAGGTCAAGGAACGGAAAGACCGCGTCGACGACGCGTTGAATGCGACCCGCGCCGCTATCGCAGAAGGCATCGTTCCCGGCGGCGGTGTCGCGCTGCTGCGCGCAAAGACCGCGATTGGTCGATTGACCCACGCGAACCCTGACGTGCAAGCGGGCATCAACATCGTGCTCAAGGCTCTGGAGGCGCCGATCCGGCAGATCGCCGAGAATGCCGGCGTCGAAGGATCCATCGTGGTCGGCAAGATCCTCGAGAACAAGTCGCCGACATACGGATTCGATGCACAGACCGAACAATATGTCGACCTGATCAATGCGGGCATCGTCGACCCCGCGAAAGTCGTCAGGACGGCGTTGCAAGATGCGGCCTCCATCGCTTCGCTCATTGTGACGACCGAAGCGCTGGTTGCCGAATTGCCAAAGGACAAGCCAGGTCTTGCTGCTCCCGGGGCGGGGGGAGAGTTCTGAGCCGACGGACCCATGTGCGGGGCGGTCTGTCGATCGGAACGGCTGTCGCGTGAGCGCACGACCGGATGGCGGTCCGGGTCGTGCGTCTCACGCGACAGCCAACTCTGCGGCGTCAACGCGGCTCGGAGGCAAAGTGCTTGAACTCTACGGATCGCTCGTCAGCCTTTTCGGCTCTTAGGAACAACTCATGACATTGATGTCCCGGCGCGGCTTCGTTGCAGGAACCGCGGCTGCGCTCGCGATCTCGACATCCACGCGAGCCCAGGAGGGTGCTCCGCGTGCCGGAGGACGGCTGTCCTTCGTCATTCACCCGGAGCCGACCACCCTCGTGTGTTTCAACACGACGGAAGGGCCGGCAATCCAGGCGAGCACCAAGGTCGTCGAGGGTCTCCTGACCTACGACTTCGACCTCAATCCGAAGCCTCAGCTTGCGACAGCCTGGAGTGTGAGCGAGGACGGCCTTCAATATCGCTTCGAGCTGCGCCGGAACGTGAAATGGCACGATGGGCAGCCCTTTACCGCATCCGACGTCGCCTATTCGGTGGGCCTTCTGAAGTCAGCGCATCCGCGCGGCCGCACCACCTTTGCGAACCTCCTTGAGGCGACGACCGTCGACGAGCATACGGTGTTGCTGAAGCTCTCCAAACCGGCGCCATATCTGCTCTATGCGTTGGCGGCCGGAGAGTCCCCGATCGTTCCCCGTCATATCTATGACGGCAAGGGCGATCCCTTGCAAAACCCCAACAATCGGGCCCCGATCGGAACCGGTCCCTTCGTCTTCAAGGAATGGGTCCTCGGCAATTATGTCAGCTACGTGCGCAACCCCAGCTATTGGGATAGTCCCAAGCCCTATCTGGAGGCACTGCTGGTCCGCGTTATCCCGGACGGAGCGGCGCGCGCTGTGGCGTTCGAGACCGGCGAGCTCGATCTGGGCGGATCGACCCCGGTTTCGCCGCTGGATCTCGATCGCTTCCAGAAAATTCCGCATCTGGGTCTGGAGACGCGCGGCTACGAGTATTCGCCGACACTCTACGGTCTCGAGTTCAACCTCGATCATCCTATTCTCAAGAATATTCAGGTGCGCAAGGCGATCGCCCATGCGGTCGATCCGGCCGTCATCCTGAACGTGGCCTGGTACGGTCTCGGAGAGCGGACGGTCAGCATCGTTAGTCCGACCCTGAAGCGATTCTACAATTCCAAGGTGCCGACTTATTCCTACGACCCCAAAGCGGCGGCTCGGCTACTCGACGAGGCCGGCTTCCCATTGAAAGGCCGGTGGCGCTTGGCTCTCACGCACGATTTCCAGCCGTTCGGTGAGAATTTCAAGCGTAGCGGCGAGGCACTCAAGAGCGCGCTTGCTGCGGTCGGTATCGATGTGACCGTTCGCGGGCAGGACTTTCCGAGCTACCTCAAGCGTGTCTATACTGATCGCGACTACGACTTCACGTTCCATCCTTTCACGAACATGTTCGATCCGACGGTCGGTCTGCAGCGCTTCTACACGACCGACAACTACCGAAAGGGCGTCGCGTTCACCAATGCGAGCCACTACTCCAATCCTGAGGTCGACAGGCTCTTTGCCGAGATTGCGGTGGAGGCGGATGTGGCTAGGCGCAAGGCGTCTATCGACCGCTTCCAGGAGATCGTGGCCGATGAGCTGCCGGTTCTGCCGTTGATGCTCAGCAAGCCCGTGACGGTCTACAATAAGCGCGTCGTCGGTCACACCATCGACAGCGCCGGCCCTCAGGGTAATTTCGCTGAGGTTTGGCTGCGCACCTGACGCAGGCCTAACTTCCCGGCAGGTCGGCATTGTGGCAAGCTACGTGCTGGCCTGACGGGGTGCTACGCAACACTGGATCTTCTCGCCCGCACAGCTCGGTCGCCAAAGGACAACGTGGTTGGAAACGGCAGCCCTTCGTGGTCTTGCGGGGATCCGGCAGGTCGCCGGGCAAGGGAGCCGAGTATCGCCGACGTGCCGGGTCCGGCACGGCGTCGATCAGGGCGCGGGTATAGGGGTGCAATGGAGTTTTCCAGATCTGCTCGTGGCTGCCGCTTTCGACGATGCGGCCGAGATACATGACGAGGACCCGATCCGACAGATATCGCACCACCGAAAGGTCGTGCGATATGAACAGCAATGACAGCTTGAGGCGACTTTTGATGTCGGCGAGCAGGTTCAGGACTTGAGCCTGGACTGACAGATCGAGCGCGGACACCGGCTCATCGCAGATGATGAGGTCCGGCCCCAGGATCAGCGCGCGTGCTATCCCGATCCGCTGGCGCTGGCCACCCGAGAACTCGTGGGGATAGCGCGATGCCGAATCCTCCGGCAGGCCCACCTGTGAGAGAATCTCGCCGACACGCTGGCGCCGACCGCTACGCGAGCCGATCCGGTGGACGTCGAGCGGCGCGCCAAGGATATCGCCGATCGTCTGCCGCGGATTGAGCGATGCGAACGGATCCTGAAACACCATCTGGAGCCTGCGGCGGTAGGCCCGCAATTTCTGCTCCGGCAGCGTGGTGAGGTCAGTTCCGTCGAACGTGATACGACCGGCGGAAGGTTCGACCAGCCGGAGTATGGTCTTGCCCAGCGTGGACTTGCCGCAGCCGGATTCGCCGACCAGGCCCACGGTCTCGCCGGGAGCGATATCGAGCGAAACGCCATCGACCGCGTGGACCGGCAGTGATCCCGATCGATAGGTTGTCCTGAGTTCAGAGACCGATAGCAGTGTCATGGATCGCACCGTGAGAGGAATGAGCGGATTCGGCGTGACAGGCCACGCGCCGCTGCGACGGCGTCTCCCGTTCGAGTGGGAACTCGGTTCGGCAGGGCGCGGACCGCTCCGGACAGCGCGGAGCGAACGGGCAACCCGTCTGGTTGGCGGCGGAGGTGATGCTGCCGGGAATCTCGGACAGCCTGGAATTCCGATAGTGCAGCCGATCGTGCAGGCGCGGCGAGGCCGCCAAGAGCCCACGCGTATACGGATGCAGAGGGCTGTCGAACAGCGCGCCGGGCGCTGCTTCCTCGACCTTCCGGCCGGCATACATCACGACGACACGGTCGGCCCATTGGCCCACCAGGCCGAGGTCGTGAGTGATGAGTAGCAGTGACAGCGAGAGCTCACGGCGGAGACGATCGAGCAATTCGAGCACCTGCGCCTGGATGGTCACATCCAGCGCGGTCGTCGGTTCGTCCGCGATCAGGATCTTGGGCCGGCATGCAACCGCGATGGCAATCATGACGCGTTGACGCATCCCACCCGAGAGCCGGTGCGGATAGTCTTCCAGGCAGGCTTGCGGATTGGGAATGCGAACGAGATCGAGGAGCGCCGCGGCCTCGCGGTGCGCCTGCGCCTTGCTCAGGCCGCGATGCAAATAGAGCACCTCCGTGATCTGCCGTCCGATCGTCAGAACCGGATTGAGCGAGGTCATAGGCTCCTGAAAGATCATCGCGATGTCGCGACCGCGCCGCCGCCGCATCTCGATCTCGGAAAGCGTGAGCAGTTCCTCGCCGCCAAGTCGAATGCGGCCAGAGCCGATGCGAGCCGCCTTGGGCAGTAACCGCATCAACGCCAGTGCGGTCAGCGATTTGCCGGAGCCGGATTCTCCGACGACGGCGAGCGTCTCCGCGGGCGCAACGCTGAAACTCAGGTTCCGCACCGGGGTGGCATTCGGAAAGCCGATGGTGAGGTCTTGGACGTCGAGGAGGGCGGTCACGTCAGCGCTCCCGGCTGAATCGAGGATTGAGCACGTCGGTCAGGCCGTCGCCGATCAGGTTCAGCGACAATACCGTCAAGACGATGACGACACCGGGAAGCGCGGTGAGATACCACGCCGTCCTGATCAGCTCGCGCCCGGAGCCGATCATGCTGCCCCAGCTCACGACATTGGGATCGCCGAGACCGAGGAACGACAGCGCAGCCTCCATCAGGATCGCGGATGCCACCATCACGGACGCCGTGACGATGATCGCGGGTAGTGCGTTCGGTAGGATCTCGCGAATGACGATCCGTGCGTGACCGAAACCGAGGCTCCGTGCCGCCATGACGAATTCCTTCTCGCGCAGCACCCTGAACTCGGCGCGGACGAGGCGCGCAATCGTCGGCCATGTGACAAGCCCGATGGCCCAGGTCACCGTGACGATGGACGGCTGGGCGATGGCCACGAGAACGACGAGCAGGATGAAGCTGGGCACCGTCTGGAACAGCTCGATCACACGAACGAGGACGTCGTCGATGCGCCCGCCGCGATAACCGGCCGTGGCGCCGATGAGGATACCGACCGTGAGCCCGATCGTGGTGGCGACAAATCCGATCAGCAGCGAGACGCGCGCGCCATGCATCAAACCGGCGGCAACGTCGCGACCGAGCGAGTCGGTGCCGAGCGGATAGGCGAGATCCTGTCCCGGCCATAACAAGGGGCGCGCCACCATCCCGAGCGGATCGGCCGGATAGAGCACAGGCGCCAGAGCCGCCGCGACGATGATTGACAGCAGGAGCAGACCGCCGGCGATAACCGAGGGGTTTTGCCGCAAGCGGCGAAGCAGGTGGGGGCGCACATGTTCCACGTCGGCGGCAACGACATGCGTGTCCGGCGAGTGGATGTTCGGCCACGCGGAATCGTCCGGCACCAGGGCCGGACCGCCGGCGGCGCTTCGCGCAGGCGATGCTGCAGATTGGAGAGTTGCCTCAGTCATGATCAGCGGGTCTCAATTCGAGGGTCGAGCCAAGCCTGCATGAGATCGACCGTCATGTTGGCGATGATTACGAGCAGGGATGACAGGAGGAGAATTCCGAGCAGCACGCTGAAGTCGCGGCTCATCACCGCCTCGAAGGCGAGGCGGCCAAGTCCCGGCCAGCTATACACCGTCTCGACCACAACGGCGCCACCGAGCAGGCCGCCGAAATGCATGCCAGCCACGGTGGTAACCGGCAGCAGCGCGTTGCGCAGGACATGGCGTACCGTGATTGCGATCGGCGACAGGCCTTTGGCCGCAGCCGTTCGAACGTAATCTTGCGCCTGCGCCTCGAGCATTGCGGCGCGCGCAAGCCGGGAATAAATCGCGATGTAGAACAGCGAGAGTGACAATGCGGGCAGAACCATGTAGCGCGCCCGGTCGAGCACGAGACCAATTCCGCCGACGGTTGAGCCGATAGTCGTGGAGCCTCCGCTCGGCAGCCATCCGAGCTTGACCGAGAACAGCAGGATCAGCATCAGGCCAATCCAGAATCCTGGGATCGAGTAGAACAGCGTGACGACGATCGAAATCACCCGGTCCGGCCATCGTCCGGCGAACGTCGCCATCACGATGCCGAGTGCGATCCCGCCGGCGAGTGCGATGACGAGAGCGGTTGCCATCAAAATGACCGTGCCCGGCAGGCGCTGGCCGATGATGTCGGCTACGGGCAGATTGTACCGTGGCGAATAGCCAAGGCTGAAGTGGGCGAGATTGTCCAGATAGGCAACGAGCTGCACGAGTACGGGCTGATCGAGGCCGAAACGAGCCCGCAGGGCCGCCACCGTTTCCATCGTCGCGGATCCCGACTCGCCTGCCAGGACGTCCGCGGCGTCGCCGGGCGCGAGCTGAAGCAGAAAAAAATTGATGATGATGATCCCGATCACGGTTGGGACCGCCTGCCACAGCGTGCGACGAAAAGTCTTTGCGATGCGCGCGATGCTCGACATGATTGTTCTAACTTTCGCGGTTCGTCGACAAAATGCTTTTGAGCCCGGTGTCGCGTGCGTGCGCGGACGTGTCTGCGCGGCCGCCGGCGCTCTGTTGACAACAGTAAACTGCATCAGCAACGTCGATACATTGGCGTGCAACAGCATGAGCACTGTGAACGGTCAGCAGATTGCACGCATCATCACGACGGACATGATCATGACGATAGTGCACAAGCCGGGCGAAATCGTTGGTTGGCCGGTCTTCCCGAGTCCTGCGCAATTTCCCGACAGCCCCTTGGCGAAATCGCTGAAGCAGCCGCTGCTGCTTGGCTTGTTTCTCCCGATCCAGGCGGGCGGCTGGAGCGCGTCGACGTTGCCGCGTTCGACGACCTGGACCTTTGATTACAATCGCGATCTGACGCTCGTCGCCGAAGCGCTCGGCTTTGATCTCGTCTTTGCCCTGTCGCAATGGTTGCCGAAGGGCGGGTATGGCGGCGTTTTCACGGGCCAGGCCCTCGATTCCTTCGTCACCACGGCGTCGCTTGCCGCCGTGACATCGCGGATCATGCTGATTTCGACCATCCACGTGCTCTATGGCCCGATCCATCCGCTGCATCTCGCCAAGTACGGCGCGACGCTGGATCACATTTCGGGTGGCCGTTGGGGCATCAACGTCGTGACCGGCCACCGCGCCATTGAGCACGAAGCGTTCGGCTGGAACCAGATCGAGCACGACCGGCGCTATGAGCTGGCTGCCGAGTTCCTGGAGGTGCTTCAACGGCTGTGGGGCGATGAGGAGAATTTCTCCTTCTCCGGCCAGTCGTCCTGGAAGCTCAGCAATGCGTTCGTGACCCCCAAGCCGCGGTTCGGCCGACCGATCCTGATCAACGCGACAGGGTCTGATGCCGGCATCGCCTTCGCGGGCCGCTATTCCGATATCGTGTTCATCACCAGCCCGGCGGGGTCGTCCTTCGAAAGCGCGATCGAGGCGCTGCCCGCGCATACCCAGCGCGTCAAACAATCGGCGATCGATGTCGGCCGTGAGGTCCGCACCCTGTTGAATCCCATGGTCATTTGCCGGGAGACCGAGCGGGAGACCTGGCAGTATCACGACGCCATCGTCGCCCACCTCGATCCCAAAGCCAGCATGCAGAATTTTGCCAGTGATGCGCATGCCTGGAAGGGGCGCGTCGGCGTCGATGCACAAAAGCGGCGCGCCATCGGCGGCAATATCGAGGTGATCGGTACGCCGGAGCAGGTCGTGGAGCAATTCGTGCAACTCAAGAAAGCGGGCGTCGACGGACTTCAGTTGAGCTTCTTCGACTTCAAGCCCGACCTGGACTTCTTCGGCCGTCGCGTGCTGCCCCTGATGGAGCAGGCCGGACTGCGCCACACCGTGTCGAAGTTGCAGGGCGGTTGAAAGCGGGCGCATGACGCTCAAGCGGACGTAGGTTCGCGCTGCGATTCGACCGCAGCGTGATGGCGAAAGCGCGCCGCCGGATGCGACGATGGCAGGCGGGCGTGGCCCGGGCCGAAGATCTTCTCGCGCAGGGTGCCCGTCGTGTACTCGGTCTTGTAGACACCGCGCCGTTGCAATTCCGGCACGACGAGTTCGGCGAAATCCTGGTAGCCACCGGGTGTCACGGCGTAGCTGAGATTGAAGCCGTCGATGTCGGTCTCGTTGACCCAGGCCTGAAGCTGATCTGCGACCTCGGTTGGCGATCCGACAATCACGGGACCGCGGCCGCCGATGCCGTTGTGCTCGATAATCTCGCGGATCGTCCAGGGACGCTCGGTGCGAGAGAACGAATCGATCATCGATGTGACGGAATTGTCCTTTTTCACCGTCGGAAACGGATCGTCCAGGCTGTAGCGGGACAGGTCGATCCCGGTCCAGCCGGACAGCAGGGCGAGCGAGCCCTTCGGGTCGATATAGCGCTGGTAGTCTCGGTACTTGGCCTCCGCCTCGGCGCGGGTCTCGCCCACGATGACGGTCATGAGTGTGTAGAAGCGGATGTCTCGGCCATCGCGGCCGAACGCGCGTGCGCGGGCCCGTGTTTCCGCGACGTTCGCGGCGGTCGGGGCCTTCGAATGCTCGCCCAGGAAGACCGCTTCCGCGTGCCGGGCCGCAAAATCCTTGCCGCGGTTGGAGGCGCCGGCCTGGAACAGGAAGGGCGTCCGCTGGGGCGAGGGATGGACCAGATGGATCGCATCGATCTTGAAATGCGCGCCGTGGTGATGGACCTTGTGAATGCGCGAGGGGTCCGCGATGACACCGCGGATCGGATCGACGATGACGGCTTCATCGTCCCAGCTGCCTTCCCAGAGTGCATAGACGGCATCGAGGAATTCGTCGGCAAGATTATAGCGCGGGTCGTGCGCCATGATGCTGTCGCGGCCGACGGCGCGCGACGCCGCATTGGAATAGCCCGTGACGATGTTCCAAGCGACGCGCCCCTTGGTCAGATGGTCCAGCGTCGAGAAGCGCCGGGCAAGCGTGAATGGCGGCTCGTATGAAACGGGAGCCGTGACGCCCAGGCCAAGATGCTCCGTGACGTGCGCCATGGCCGAAACCAGAAGCATCGGATCGAGCTTCGGGATTTGGGCGCCCGTGCTCAGCGCCGCATCAGCGGTTCCGGCATAGACGTCGTGGATCCCGATCCCGTCGGCGATGAAGATGGAGTCGAACTTGCCGGCCTCGAGGATCTTCGCCACGTCGGTCCAGTAGTCGAGTGTGGAGAAATCGAGCGAGCGGTCGTCCGGATGGCGCCACAGCCCTGGAGAGAGGTGGACCGGGCTGAAAATGGCGAAACCATTAACCTGGATGAGCTTGGGCACGGCGGGGTCTCGCAAGGATGGTCGTCACTGGAAGGCGGAAGGATCGGGATGGGCGCCGGTGAGAAACCAGCTTCCGACGTTGCGTGTCTTGTATTCCGCGGGATTGTGCAGCGTGTGGATGCGTACGTTGCGCCAGAACCGGTCATAGCCATTGGCGATCGTCGCCGAGCGCGCTCCCATCACCTCGAAGATCCGGCTGGTGACATCGAGCGCAACCTCGCCGGCGTGAGCGTTGGCGCCGGCGATTACCACAGACGCCTCGCCGCGTTCCCGCGCTGTCAGGTCGCGGCCGCGGGACCACACCCAGTCGAGCGTTGACGCCGCCTCGTCGGCGAGCAGCGTGGCTGCCTTCACGCGCGTATATAGCTCCCCATAGACGCGTTTGATCCAGGGGTCATCGGTGTGCCGCTCGACCCCCGAATGATTCCAGGGGCGAGACGTCTCCCTTGTGTAGTCTCGCGCGGTGATCAGCGCGCCTTGCGCGCTCCCGATGAAGACATTGAGTAGCGTGGACTGTTGCAGGAACGGCGTGATGGTCTGATAGGGGCGACCGCCATCCGGCTTGTGATCCAGGACCTCATTGCGATGGACGCGCACGCCCGTGTACGTGACGCGACCGCTGCCGGTCTGCCGCTGCCCGAACCCGTCCCAGTCGTTTTCGGCCCGGACGCCATCGCGACTGGCCGGAATGGTGGCGAAGCTGCGGGCATTGATTTCGTGGTCCTCCCAGGCGACCTGGAGCTGATCGGCAATGTGTGAGCCCGAGGTGAACGGCCGATAGCCGTCGAGGATAAACCCTTCGCTGTCCTTGCGACCGAACAGACTCTTCGAAAAACTGTTGGCGGTGTTTCCCCAGAACCAGTTGCCTGCCGCCGACCGCCGGAAGATGTCCGCGGCCTGCTCCGCGGTGCCGCGCAGATGCGCCGCGTGCTGCGAGCCGAAATGATAGCCGTAGAGATGACCCAGTGCGCCATCGACCTTGGCGAATTCGCGGACGATCTTGAGTGCTGTCGACCAGCGCTCACCGGCGCCGCCGAACTCTTGCGGGATCAGAAGATTGAGCAGCCCACTGGTCTTGAGCAGGGCGAGCTGTTCGAGCGGCTTTCCACCCGCGCGGTCGCGCTCTGCCGCATCCCTGGCGAAGATCTCGCGCAGGTCGACGGCCTTGGCGAAATGCGGATTGGATGTATCGAGATCGAAGCTCATTCGGCGATGCCTTGCATGTTGATCAGGCTTCCAGCCAGACGTCGGCGAAGTTCGCCGAGGGGCCGTCGATGGT
Organism: Bradyrhizobium nivariense; assembly: GCF_029846715.1. GTDB lineage: Bacteria > Pseudomonadota > Alphaproteobacteria > Rhizobiales > Xanthobacteraceae > Bradyrhizobium. The sequence continues at coordinate 29,601 of NZ_JARVWW010000010.1, read as the reverse complement.
CGCGGTGTGGTTCCGCAGCTTGCGGTTGGCGATGGTCAGGTTGGCGCCCGTCACCAGGTTGATGTCGGGCAGGTCGGTGGCGATGATGACCTGGAAGGCACGGAACAGCTCCCGCCGCTTGGCAAGATCGCTCTCGACGGCGGCAGCCTCCAGCAGCCGATCAACCTCCGGATTGCTGTAGCCCGAGCCGTTCGAGAAGGGCACGCCGGGCTTGAAGTTCTTCGACCAATAGAGCCGCTGCACGCCGACCGTCGGGTCGAAGGAATGGCTCATGCCGTTGCTCATGAAGTCGAAGTCGCGATTGGTATAGGTGCGCTTGAACCAGGTCGGCACGTCCTGCGCCCGCAGGGTGACGCCGATGCCGATGTTTGCGAGCGCCTGCCGCGTGTAGGCCCCGAGCTGCTGGTAGGTCTCGCTATAGGGCATGTAGTCGTGGAAGACCTTGAAGCGCGTGCCGTCCGGGCCGCGTGGCAGCCCCGCTGCATCAAGGATCGCTTCGGCCTTCTTCGGGCCGAAATCGTGCCGGGGAATGTCCGGATTGTAGAACTGCTTCAGCGCGGGACTGATCGCAGCAGGCGCGTTCTGGCTCCAGCCGTAGAAGACCACGCGGTTGATCGCCTCGCGATCGATGGCGTGCGCCACGGCGCGGCGGACCTCGGGCCTCGCGAAATAAGGATTGGCCAGGTTGAATTCGAGCCGGTAGACGATCGGCTGGTAATCGTAGCCGCGTGTCTCGATCACAAGGTTGGGATTCGCCTTGAGCGTCTCGATTTGCCCGAGCGGCACTGGTGTGTCGGGCGCGAAGTGAACCTCTCCGGTCTCAAGTGCGACGGCACGCGCATTCGCGTCGGCGATGAAGCGGATGACCACGCGGTCAAGATACGGTTTGCCGGGATCCCAATAGTTCGGATTGCGCTCCAGCAGGATGTGGCTGCCCTGCTTCCATTCCTTGAAGACGAATGGGCCGGTCCCGATCGGCGCGCGGCCATTGGGATTGGCGAGCGGATCGGAGCCCTCGTAAATATGTCGGGGGATGATGGGCGATTCTGAAGCCGTGAGTGCTGCGAGCAGGTATGGCGCCGGCTTTTCCAGCACGATTTCCGCAATATGCGGATCGGGCGTGAGGACCTCCCGTACCGAAGAGAGGGTGCCGCGTCCGCGCGGATGATGCTGCTTGAGAAGCTCGATGGAATAGGCGACGTCGGCCGACGTGAAATCCCACCCGTCATGCCACTTCACGCCGCGCCGTAGCTCGAACCGGTAGTGCAGCCCGTCTTCGCTGATCTGCCAGGCTGTCGCCAGTTGAGGCCGCGGATTGAAGTCGAGATCGAAGGTCAGCAATCCTTCCGTGACTTTCGGGCTGACGCGTGTGGTCGGTCCGGCCGTGTGCGTGAGGCTGACGAGAATCGGGGGCTCGGGCTGAATGACGATATTCAACGTGCCGCCGCGCCTGATCTCCTCGGCCGCACGGATGGGGCGCGGCGCAAGGCCGCCGGCGATTACGCCGGATGTAAGCAGGAGGGCCTTGGTAATCTGTCGACGTGTCGGTTCGTTCATTGCGGATTGCATGTCACTCGAGAATGTCCTCCCGCCAATAGTTCACCGAAGGATGGGACAATCAATCCCGCGACGCATCAGATCGCATAATGAAAATTTTGCTGCTGTACGCGTGGCGGCTCGTGCAAGCGAACGCGCGTCGTCGCGTCAAACAACAAAAGCAAATTCTCTGCGAACCATGCCTAACATTACGGCGGTCAGGAATTGCGCCGAGTCATCGGGCAAATGCCGAGTTGTGATGAATTTGAAGAGGCTGGGTGACGTGATGGGGATCGATCGTCGAACGTTCAATCGCGGCATGCTTGCCTCAAGCGCCATCGTGCTGCTCCCGTCTGCGAAGACCGTTGCCGGAGAGGCGCGCCCTGTCTCAGGCGGCACGTTGAATTGGGTCTATTATCCCGATCCGTCGGCGATCATTGCGATCAACACATCGTCTGGAACCGGGCAGACGATCGGCACCAAGATCAACGAGGGCCTGCTGGCCTACGACTACGACCTGAATCCGCGGCCGGTGCTCGCGACATCGTGGACCATCAGTGAGGACGGTAAGCGCTACACGTTCCAGCTCAGGCCCGGCGTGAAATGGTCCGACGGCAAGGAGTTCACCTCGGCAGACGTCGCATTCTCGATCGAGCGCCTGAAGATCGCCCATCCCCGCGGCCGGATTACGTTCGCAAATGTCGAGACGGTCGAAACGCCCGACCCGCTGACCGCCGTCATTGTGCTGTCAAAGCCGGCGCCATTTCTCGTTACAGCGTTGGCCGGCGCCGAATCTCCGATCGTGCCGAAGCACGTTTATACGGCGCTGAAGCCTGACGAGCAGCCTCGGCTGGAGCAGACGATCGGAACCGGTCCGTTCATCCTTCGCGAATGGGTTCCGGGAAGTCATCTCCTGTTCGTGCGCAATCCCAACTATTGGGACGCACCCAAGCCCTACGTCGACCGTCTCGTGCTCAAGGTCATCCTGGATCCGGCCGCGCGGGCCGCCGCCCTCGAGGCGGGAGAGGTCGACATCGGTGCGACTCCGGTGCCTTATGGCGACATCGAGCGGTTCAAGCTCGACAAGCGCTTCGTCGTCGATACCGCCACTTACGGATATTCTGGTCCGCAGCAGCAGCTTTTCTTCAATTTTGACACGCAGCTCTTGCGGGATCGGCGGGTGCGCAAGGCGATTGCTCACGCAATCGATCTCAAAGCCTTGGTGAATGTCGTGTTTTTTGGCTACGCGCTGGCTTCGCCGTCACCCGTCAGCACGGCGCTGCCGAAATTCTACGATCCCAAAATCCAGGCCTGGCCGTTCGACCCGAAGAGGGCTGAGCAGCTGCTGGACGAGGCCGGCATCAAGCGTGGCGCAGGGGGCATCAGAGCCAAGCTGAGGCTGACACAAAATCCGTTCCTGCCTGCAAGCCTTTCAGATTTTCTGCGCAATTCGTTGCGACAGGTCGGTCTCGATATCGAGATACAGCGATACGATCTCGCGACCTACCTGAACGTCGTCTACCGCGACCGGGCGTTCGACCTGACGGCCGAAAGTCTATCGAACACGTTCGATCCGACGCTTGGCATCCAGCGCGCGTACTGGTCAAAGAACTTCCGGATCGGGCTGCCGTTCTCAAATGCCGCGCATTACGACAACGCGGAGGTGGATGGCCTGCTGGAAGCCGCGGCGATCGAGCCGAATGTCGAGAAGCGGCGCGAGATCTGGTGGAAGTTCCAGACGGTCATTCACGAAGAGGTTGCCTCGGTCGACCTCGTTGCCGCGGGTGGCGTGATCATCGCCAACAAGAAGGTCCGTAATTTCGCGCCTGGCGGGGAAGGACTGAACGGCAGCTTCGCCGATCTCTGGATCGACCCGTCGGCGTGACCCGAAAATCATATTCTTCCGTGTTCGGCGGCTCTTGAAGACGAGACGTAGCGTCGGACGCTGCAAGATTGAAAATCTGTGAGATTGCGCAAAGCGAAAAGCAATCGTCATATCTGCCCACGATCGCTTGGCAATATCGATAGTCAGAGGACCACTGCATGTCGCGTCGCAAGGAGAAGCTGTCCCTCGGCGCCTTTCTGCTTTTCACCGGTCACCACGTCGCCGCGTGGCGTTCGCCGCAGGCGTCCGACAGCCAATCTCTGGCGGATTTCGTGCAGTTCGCCCGAATCGCGGAAGAGGCCAAGTTCGATGCCATTTTCCTTGCGGACATGGTTGGCGTGCGCGTCGATCGCATCGAAGCGTCCAGCCACAAGGCCCACAGCGGGGTCTATCCGTTCGAGCCGCTGACGCTGCTGTCGGCGCTCGCGGCTGTCACGTCCCGGATTGGCCTGGTTGCCACGGTCTCGACAAGCTACAGCGAGCCGTTCAACGTGGCGCGGCAGTTCGGCTCTCTCGATCGTTTGAGCGGCGGTCGATCCGGCTGGAATCTCGTCACGTCGACGGAAGCGTCGGCCGCGTTGAACTTCAATCATGACGGCCTCGTCGCCCACGCCGAGCGCTACGCGCGGGCGGAAGAATTTGCCGACGTGGTTCTCGGCCTGTGGGACAGCTGGGATCACGATGCCTTTGAACGCGACCGCGCAAGTGGCCGTTATTTCGATCCCGAAAAGCTGCACCTCCTCAACCACCAGGGCCGTCATTTCAAGGTGCGCGGTCCCCTCAACATCCCGCCGTCGCCGCAGGGGCGGCCGGTGCTGGTGCAGGCAGGGTCAAGCGGACCCGGCAAGGAGCTCGCGGCGCGAACGGCGGAAGCCATCTTCACCGCACAGCAGACGCTCGAAGACGCCGTCTCATTCTATTCCGACGTCAAGGGCAGGCTACCCAAATATGGCCGTGACGCGGACGAGCTGAAAATCCTGCCTGGCATCTTCCCCGTGGTTGCGGAGACCGAAAGCGAAGCGAAGGAGAAGTTCGACGAATTGCAGTCGCTCATCCTTCCTCAGGTTGGGCTCGATCTGCTCGCCGGGTTTCTCGGTGCGCCCGAAATCGTCCATGCCGATCCGAACGGGCCTATACCGGCACTCAAGGAGACCGAGGGCGGCAAGAGCAGGCAGGCGCTTCTGCTGGAGCTGGCACGCAGGGAAGGACTGACGGTTCGCGATCTCTATCTCCGGATCGCCGGCGCGCGGGGGCACTGGCAACTGGTCGGAACGCCCGTGCAGATCGCGGACCAGCTCGAGGAGCGTTTCCAGAATTACGGGGCCGATGGTTTCAATATCATGGCGCCGACCCTGCCGGGCGGTCTGACCGACTTTATCCGGCTGGTCGTCCCTGAGCTGCGCCGCCGCGGCCTGTTCCGCGATGAGTACGAGGGAACGACCTTGCGCGACCACCTTGGCCTGCGCCGCCCGCAACCGGCGCGACGCCCCGCGGCCGTTGCAGCCGAATAATTCGAAATGCACGAGGGAATCACATGATCGGAAAACGAGCGCTTCTCCGCTGCCTGCTTGCGGGGGCGGGACTCCTGATTGCGGCGGCGTCGCCGGGTTGGGCTGCCGATACGATCACGGTGAGGATCGGTTTTGCGTCGGTCGGCTCGGATAATCGTCAATTCTCGGGCGGTTCATCGGCCGGGGTCGCTCACTCCGAGCACTACCTCGATCGGGAGCTCAGCGACCGGCCGGACGTGAAGATTGAATGGTATTTCTTTAAAGGGGCTGGGCCGGCGGTCAACGAGGCCTTCGCCAACAACCAGCTCGATTTCGCGATCCAGGGCGATCTGCCGGAGATCATTGGCCGCGCGAATGGCCTGAAGACGAAGATTCTGCTGGCTTCGGGCGCGCACGCTCCGATCTATCTCGCCGTGCCGGTCGGTTCGCCGGTTCGTAAGGTTACGGATTTGCGTGGGAAAAAGGTCTCGATCTTCCGAGGCACGAACAATCATCTCGCCGCTGTGAAGGTGCTCGCTGGCAACGGCCTTCAGGAGAAGGACGTGCAGGTGATCAACATGGATACTGCTACGACGAACGCGGCATTGACCTCCAAGGATATCGACGCCGCCTTCGGCAATTTTCCCCTCGCGAGCCTCGCCGAGAAGAACATCGCCGAGATCATCTACACGACCAAGGGTGACAACCCGGCCTATGAGCGCCACTCCACGCTAATCGGGCAGGAGGCCTTCATCAAGGCGCATCCCGACGTCACGCAGAAGATCGTTTCGGCGATTGTGAAGGCTGCGCGATGGTCGTCGGACGAAGCCAATCGGGAAGCGTTCTTCGATATTTCGGCGCGGACCGGTTTCCCGGCCTCCGGTTATCGCTTCGACTTCTCAAATCAGGAGCTGAAATACCGCAACACGCCGATCGTCGATGCCTCGATCATCGAGAGCTATCGCGTGCAGGCGAAGCAAGCAAAGGAGTTTGGCCTCCTGCGTCGGGACGTCGAGATCGATGGATGGTTCGACCGATCGTTTCTCGATGCGGCGCTCAAGGAGCAAGGCCTCGTGGGCTATTGGCAGGAATATGATGCGAGCGGCAAGCCGCTGACGGCAGGGCAATGACCGCGCTGTTGCAGGCGGAAACGATGCCATCGGTGAGCAGCGATCGAAGCGGCGCGCGTCTCGACATTCGAAATGTCTCTAAATCGTTCGTCGTCAACGGTGCGACGGTTGAGGCGTTGAAGGATGTGTCGCTCGATGTTGCGGCGGGCGAGTTCGTGGTGCTGCTCGGCCCGAGCGGATGCGGGAAATCGACGCTGTTGCGGCTGGTCGCCGGTCTCGATCGCGATTTTCGGGGCAGCATCAGTCAGGATGGCGAAGCGATTTCCGGGACGAGCCTCGATCGCGGCATCGTCTTCCAGGAGCCGCGGCTCTTTCCCTGGGCAACGGTTGCGCAGAATATCGCGCTCGGCCTCAAGAATGCGCCGCTTAGCGAGCGCGCCAAGAAGGACTCCATCGCGGCGCACATCTCGCTGGTCGGCCTCGACGGTTTCGCCGAGGCCTATCCACACCAGCTTTCCGGCGGCATGGCGCAACGGGCGGCCATCGCCCGTGGTCTCGTCAACCGTCCCCGGCTGCTGCTGCTCGACGAGCCCTTCGGCGCGCTCGACGCATTGACGCGCGCGCGGCTCCAGATCGAGCTTCAGCGCATCTGGGCGCATGAGAAGATCAGCATGATCCTCGTGACCCATGACGTCGACGAGGCTGTGCTGCTCGGCGATCGCATCATCGTGCTCGCGCCCCGCCCGGGCCGGGTTGCACGCATCTTCGACGTGACGGTCCCGCGGCCAAGATCCCGGAGCAGTGACGACCTTGTCCGTACCCGCAACGAAATCTTGAGGACGCTCGGCGAAGGCGATGGCGGTTCGGTCGCGCAAGAGCTCCCGAGCGGAGCAGACGCATGACCGACGCGGCAATTCGGACCTCAGCTGGACCACGCGCCTCATGGCAGGTTGCTATTCGCCGCATCTTCGCCAGTCCTGCGGGGCAGGCGGTGTTGCGGCGTCTGGCGGCTTGTGGCTGGCTGCTGGTGTTGCCGGCGGTGGCCCTCCCGATCTGGATCATCGGTACTGATCGGGGCTGGCTGGCAGAACAGATCCTGCCGAGGCCCGGCGACGTCCTGCATACGTTGCAGGACATGATCGTGAGCGGAGAGCTCGCCCAGCATGCCGGCTACAGCCTGCGGCGGGTCGCCTATGGTTTCGTAGTTGGCGCGGGAGCAGGCCTGGTGATCGGGTCCGCCATGGGGCTGTCGCGCCGCGTGGACGAGTATGTGCGGCCGCTCTTCACGGCGATCGCGCAGGTGCCGGCGCTGGCCTGGATCCCGCTGGCGATGTTGCTGCTCGGTATCGGCGAAACGCTCAAGATCGTGGTTATCGCCAAGGCTGCGTTCGTACCCGTCGTTATGAACACGAGCGCCGGCATCGTGAACGTGCCGAAAGCGTTGGTCGAGGTCGGCGAGACCTTTCGCTTCACGCCCTTGCAGATGCTGCGCCATGTCGTGCTTCCAGGATCGGTGCCGCCGATCTTCACCGGCCTGCGCTACGGCTTGACCCATGCATGGATCGCACTCGTCAGCGTCGAGCTGCTGGCCTCGTCCGAAGGACTTGGCTACCTTCTCGTCTGGGGCCGTCAGATGTTCTGGCTCGACACCGTGCTAGTCGCGATGATCGTCATCGGTGTCATCGGCTTTGTCAGTGACAAGGGGCTGGCAGCGGTCGAAGCCCGGCTGCAACGTTGGCGGATCGACCGTGTCTCTTAACCCCGCGCTCAAGACCGCAGGGCGCGGTCTGGTTCTTCCGCTCGGGCTGCTCGTTCTATGGGAGATCGCGAGCCGTTCCGGCCTCGCCAACCCCCAGTTTTTACCGCCGCTCGAGCAGGTTGGCATTAGCGGCTGGGATGAATTGATCAGCGGCGAACTGGTCGGGGCGCTCGGCGCCAGCTTGCGCCGCGATCTCCTGGGATTTGCGCTTGGCTCAGGCATAGGGATCATGATCGGACTGCTTCTCAGTCTGTCGCGAATCGCGGATCGCATTTTCACGACCTGGTTCAACGGGCTGAAGCAGATCGCGTTGCTGGCCTGGATTCCACTGATCTCGCTGTGGTTCGGGTTCGACGAGATCGCCAAGGTCGTGTTCATCGCGCTCGCGGCGTCAATACCAGTCATTCTCAACCTCGTCGAAGGCGTGCATGCGACGTCCGAGAAGCTGGTCGAGGTCGGCGAAGTCTTCCGCTTCAATCGCCTTCAGTTCGTGCTCCACGTCTACCTTCCGGCAGCGCTGCCGTCGCTTCTCACCGGCCTTCATCTCGCGCTGATCTATGCATGGCTCGCCACGATCGGCGCCGAATACTTTATGGCGGCCGGTCCCGGCATCGGTGGGCTCATCATCGCGGGTCGCGAGCGTTTCGATATGGATCTCGTCCTGCTTGGAATCCTGGTCGTTGGCTCGGTCGGATTCGTCATCGATCGCGGCGCAACCTTGCTCGAACAGAAGCTCATTCCCCGGCGCAAAGAGTAGTGTCTCCCGTCGCGGCGTTGTCCTCCTTCCTTTTTCAGTGCAGCTATTTCTGCTGCGCCAAGTGTTGCGACATGAACTCACTAGCTTTGCGCAAATCTTTGAAATCGACCCGATCTGCGGTGATCTCTAGCATCTGACGCCATCGCTGCCGTCACACGAGCGCCAAGCGGGCGCTGGCATCGGCAAGGAAATTCAGGAGATGTTCATGGCATCAGATCAACACGGTCCTTGGTCCCGGCGCGGGGTGCTCGGGCTGGCGGGGCTCGCCGGCGCGACTGCGCCGTTCGGCCTGATGCAGGCTGCGCGTGCCTTTCCGGCATTTGGTCTCGGCCAAGTCGCCGATCCCCTGAGCGGCGCGCCGATCTGCAAGGTCGCGGGCTCGGAGGAAGCGCCGAAGGGCCCGCCCCGTCACATTCGCTTTGCCTATAACGGCACCGGTATCTGTACGGCGGCGGTGCCGGTCGCGCTGCACAGGGGGTTCTTCGCGCGTCACAATCTGGACGTGGAATTCCTGCAACTGGCAGGCAATACGGACCAGATGCTCCAGGCGCTGGCGACCGACAAGGCGGACGCCGGCTCGAGCATGCTGCTCAACTGGCTCAAGCCGCTGGAGCAGGGCATCGACGTCAAGCTGACGACAGGTCTGCATGGCGGCTGCACGCGCCTGTTCGTGCGCAAGGAGTCCGGTTTCAAGGACATCACCGACCTCAAGGGCAAGACCATCGGCGTGTCCAGCATTTCCGGGCCGCCACGCAATTTCTTTGCTATTTTGCTGTCGGACAACGGGCTGGACCCGCAGACCGACATTCAATGGCGCGAATTCCCTGCCGATCTGCAGTTGATCGCCCTGCAACGCGGGGAGATTCAGGCGATCGCGGATTCCGATCCGAACGCCTGGCTGACCGAGCGGCGCGCCAATGGCGACCTCGTCGAGATCGCGTCGAACCTCAGCGGCGATTATGCCAATCTGTCATGCTGCACGCTGGGCGTGCGCAGCTCGCTCTGGGCGTCGGACCCCGCTGCCGTGAAATCGTTGACTTACGCGGTCCGCGAAGCGGCTCATCACGTCGCCGAGAATCCCGACGACGCTGCCGAAATCTTCGCGCCCTATACGCCCAAGGTGGCGGTCGCCGACCTAGCCGCGATGCTGCGCAGCCATACCCATGGTCATCATCCCTCGGGCGCAGAGCTGCGACGCGAGGTTGTGAAGATCACGAGCGACCTGAGACGTGCGACGATTATAAAGCCCAACACGGATCCGGCAAAGCTTGCCAATCGCGTGGTGGTCGATATCGAAGCGTGATGCCGGTTAACAGGAGACTATCGTGAGTGACGCCAAGACCAGCCTGAAAATTGTTCCCGGACCGTCCAGGATCGATGCTGTGACGCAGGCCTTGCGGGCGCGCTATGGCAACGATCTGCCCGAGATCGGCGAGGCCTGGAACGGCGTACTGGCAAATCTGCTCGCGCACCGCTCGGTGCGGGCCTATCGTCCCGACCCGGTACCGGCACGCACGGTTGAAACGCTGGTCGCCGCCGCGCAGTCGGCTCCTTCGTCCTCGAATCTCCAGACATGGAGCGTCGTCGTGGTCGAGGATCAGGCGCGCAAGGCGCGTCTCGCAGAGTTCGCAGGCGGCCAAAAGCACATTGTCGAGGCGCCGCTGTTCCTGGTCTGGCTGGCCGACCTGTCGCGGGCCGAGCGCTTGGCCAAGCGTTCCGAGCATGCTGACGAAGGCTTACAGTTTCTCGAGACCTTCCTGGTCGCGGTGATCGACGCCGCGCTGGCCGCGCAGAACGCGGTTGTCGCCGCCGAATCGCTTGGCCTTGGTTCGGTCTATATCGGCGCGATACGCAACAAGCCTCGTGCGGTAGCCGAAGAGTTGGGTTTGCCGCCGAACGTGGCCGCGGCGTTCGGTCTGTGCATCGGCTATCCCGATGCGACGAGGCCCTCGCAGGTGAAGCCGCGCCTGCGTCAGGACGTGGTGGTCCATCACGAGCGCTATTCGGATGCCGGCGATGAGGCGGGCATCGCGGCATATGACGCGACGCTCCGCGGCTTTCAGAAGAGCGAAGGTTTGCCGGCGATCGGCTGGGTTGAGGCTGTGCTGAAGCGCCTCGGTTCGGTCCGGTCCTTGAATGGCAGGGATCGCCTGATCGGGGAGTTGCGCGCGCTGGGATTCTCGCTCAAGTGAAAGCTGTTAGGTTTGCACCTGCCCCCAGCGCTGCACCGTCAACCGCGTGAGGGTGCGGAATATCACACCCTCCACGACAAGACCGATCACGATCACCGTGAGCAATCCGGCAAAGACGCTTGCCGTCTCCAATTGCGCCCGGTTGGTGTAGATGAACCAGCCGATTCCGCCGGATCGTGCGCTGACGCCGAACACCAGTTCGGCTGCGATCAGTGTGCGCCAGGCGAAAGCCCAGCCGATCCGCAAACCCGACAGGATCTGGGGAAAGGCCGCGGGCACCAGAATCTCGGCGACGAACCGGCCGCCCGACAGGCCGAGGTTGCGGCCGGCCATTCGCAGAGTCGGCGGCACCGCGAGGAACCCGCCGTAGCAGGCAAGGGCCACCGGCCACAGAACCGAATGCACGATCACGAAGATGAGGCTCGGCGTTCCCACTCCGAACCAAAGCAGAGCGATGGGAAGCAGTGCAATGGCTGGAAGTGGGTTGAACATCGACGTCAACAGGCCAAGGGCTTCATTGCCCCAGCGCGACAGGGCCGCGAGCGTCGTGAGCACCGCCGCGACGACAACACCCAGCGCGTAGCCGGTGATGAGAACGCGCAGTGATGTCAAAGCGCGATTCGGCAGTTCGCCCGACAGGATGGCCGACCACAGCGCCGACAGCGTCGCGCCCACGGTCGGCAGCAGAAGTGCGTTGTCGAGCCAGCGCGCATAGAGCTCCCAGACGAGCGCAAAGCCGGCGAGGATGATGAAGCGCCGCCAGGGCGTTCCCGCGAGCGCGCGCCGCAGCGCTGGCGCGCGAACGAGTTTTGGAGCCGCGATGTCAGACATGATCGATTTCCGGACCCGCGAATACCGTCTCCTGGATCCGCCGTTCCAGCTCGCCGAAACCTGCGGTGCCGCGGGCACGGGTTTCCGGCAGGACATCGAACGTGGCGGCGAGCCGTCCCGGGTGCGGCGTCAGGGCCAGGATACGGGTCCCCACGCGGATCGCCTCGTCGATGCCGTGGGTCACGAACAAGGCGGTGTTTCGGGTTTCCTCGCACAGCCTCAGCAATTCGTCCTGCATCTGTCGCCGCGTCAGCGCGTCCAGGGCAGCAAAGGGTTCGTCCATCAGCAGCAGCGCCGGCTCCAAAGCAAAGGCCCGCGCGATTGCAACGCGCTGCTTCATTCCGCCGGATAGCGTGTGAGGAAAGGCGTCGACGAAATTCTTCAGTCCGACGCGTTCGAGCCAGCGACGGGCAATTTGCTCTGCGTCCCGGCGGGACAGCGCTTTTCCCCGTTCCAGGGCATAGCGCACATTGCCGAGCACCGTGCGCCAAGGCAGTAGCTGGTCGAATTCCTGAAACACAGTCATACGGTCGGGGCCTGGGGCCCCGATCCGCCGATCGTTCATGCGGACCTCCCCTGCACTCGGCTTGAGGAAGCCGCCGACGGCACGCAGCAGCGTGGACTTGCCGCAGCCGGATGGGCCCAGCAGCACCAGCCGTTCGCCGGCAGAAATCCTGAAGCTGACGTCCTCGACCGCCGTGAGAATCCCGTCCGAGGTCGGATAGCTGATGCTGACGTGATCGAGTTCAAGCAGCGTTGGCGACGCCTTGTCGCCGGCGAGGCCCGTCAGTCGCGGAGCGACGTTCATGTCAGCTTCCAGGCTTCTCTCCGAGGCCGGACCAGAACAGATCCCGCCACGACGCCGGCGCCTGCTTGATCAGGCCGACCTTGGCCTCAAAGTCCGCAAATTTTTGGGCGCCTTCCGGAGCCGTTGTGAAGTTGACGTCCTTGTCGCGGATGATGCTCTCGACGAAATCGGGCGCGAGCTTCGAACCCTCCGCCTTGATGTAGAGCGCGGCAGCTTCCTTCGGATTCGCCTTGATCCATTCGTTGGCGCGGTCGAGACCGCGGACGAACGCCAGAATCGTTTTCGGATTGTCGTTGACGAATTTCGTGGTGGAATAGACCACGTTGAACGTATGCGGACCGCCAAGCACGTCGTAGCTGTTGAGGACCGCATGCACCTTGCCGCTCGCCAATTGTTGCTGCGAGAACGGCGGCGAGGTGAAGTGCGCCGTGATCTCGGAACGGCCCGACAGGATCTGGGCCGTCGCGTCCGGATGCGGCATGCTGACGGTGAGTTCGTCGAGCTTGTCGTATTTGCCGAACGCCTTGTCCGCCGCCATCTGGAGCACGATCGGCTGAAACCCGACCTTCACCGAGGGGAGCGCGATCCGGTCTTTTTCGGTGAAGTCCGCCAGCGTCTTGATGTCAGGGTTGTTGGTGGTCAGGATATTGGCCATCGAGCCCAGCGCAGCGACGCCGATGATCTTGGCCGTGGTCCGCGTCTTGTCCCATGTCAGGATCATAGGCGTGATGCCGGCCGTGGCGAAGTCGAGCCCGCCCGAAATCAGCGCCTCGTTCATCGCCGCTGCGCCGGACAACCGAAGCCATTCGATCTTCGGCGCCGCAATGCCGAGCGCCTTGGCTTCCTGCTCGATCAGGCCGTTCTCGCTGGCGACGATGAGGGGAAGATAGGCGATGCCGAATTGTTGGGCGATGCGAAGCTGAGCTGTCTCGGCGCGGACGCCATTCGCGCCACCTGCCGTGATCGTCAGCGCGAGCGCCACGGCCTGCAAAAGCTTCGATCTGTTCATTTGATGTCTCTTGAATTCCTGTTCGAGTGGCTCGTCACAAGCCTTTGCGGGCACTACTTCAGGAAATCGGCCAGACGGTCCAGTGAACTGATGTCGCTGTGCCAATTTCGAAACGATCGCGCTCGGGTGGCTGCGCTTAGTGGAAACCTGTTCTCCGAACGCGTGCCGATAAGGAAGCTTGTTTCCGGCCTTGAACAGGCTTTGATTCGCTTTTCGCCTGCCTTAGGCCGAGAAGCTCCATTTCATCCGCCGTCCCGGCTGGAGAAGCTTGTTCTACGACGAAACAGGCGTCGCCCCAACACCGGCAACGACGGCACGACTTGTTCGCGTTGAGCCGCCAAAAGAGTTTTGCCTTTCATTGACCTGCGCGCCGCCTCGCCCAAACATGCCGCGGCAAGGTGGCACGCCTCTGGGTCCGGCGCGGGAGGGCGGCTGCGCATTGGCCGGAGGCACACGGTGGTTTCGTCGTCGCTTGAAGAATTGTCGCTCACGGCTGACGTGTTGATTGTCGGTGGCGGGATGGCGGGCGCCTGGGCTGCGACGTCTGCTGCAGAGGCCGGAGCGAAAGTCGTGCTGGCCGACAAGGGCTATTGCGGCACCAGCGGCGTCACGGCCGCCGCGGGGCCGGGCCATTGGTGGGTGCCGCCGGATCCTCCCGCGGCGCGCGATGCGGCCGTCGCCAATCGTGTCGCCGCCGGGCTCGGCCTCGGCGAGGCAGAGTGGATGTATCGCATCCTCGATCAGACCTGGCGCACGCTGCCGACGCTTGCCCGATACTACAAGTTCGGTGTGGACGAGAATGGGAGGGTGAATTACCGCGCGGTGCGCGGGCCGGAATATATGCGCGCGCTGCGGCAGCAGGTTTTGAGCCACGGCGTCACCATCCTCGATCATTCCCCCGTCATTGAGCTGCTGGCGCGCGCCGATGGATCGATCGGCGGCGCGCGTGGTCAGCGCCGGCAGGACGGTGGCCGGGCCTATCGGATCGAGGCCGGTGCGGTGGTGCTCGCCGCGGGCGGGACCAGTTTCCTGTCGCACCTCCTGGGATCGCGTACCAACACGGGCGACGGCTATCTCATGGCGGCCGAGGCGGGGGCGGAGATGTCCGGCATGGAATTCACCGCGGCCTACACCATCGCGCCGGCGCATTCCACGATGACGCGCAGCATGGCCTATTCGTTTGCGACTTACTACGACGCCGAGGGCCGGGAGCTGGACCTGCCTTTTGGTCCGGATCAAACGGTTCGGCTCGCCCGAGCGCTCCAACGCGGGCCCGTCTACTGCTCGCTGCATCGGCTGCCCGAGGACGTCAAGGCGAAGCTGCATACGATTTCGCCGAACGTGCCGCTGGTGTTCGACCGCTGGGGCATCGATCCCTACCGTGACTGCTTCGAAGTCAGGCTGCATAACGACGGCACGATCCGCGGCATTGGCGGTGTGCGCGCCCATGATGTGAATGGCGCGACGTCCGTGCCAGCACTGTTCGTCGCCGGCGACAACGCATCGCGCGAAAAGGTCGCGGGCGCGATTTCGGGCGGCGGCAACGTCAATTCAGCATGGGCATTGTCGTCAGGCGTGTTCGCAGGCACTGCGGCCGCGCGCCTGGCGCGCAGTACGAAAAGTCGCTCGACGGAGCTCACCCCGCTTGGTCAAGCCGGGCTGCGCCCGCGCGGCCGGCCAAAGGACCTCGACGTGGCCGCAGTCAGAGACGGCGTGCGCGCCGAGATGCATCCGTTCGACAAAAACTTGTTCCGCACCGGGGCAGGGCTCGCGGCCTCGTCACAGACACTCGAAGAGTTGTGGAATGAGGTGGCCAATCATGGCAAGGCGGGATCGATCGCCCTGCGTGAGACGGCGGCGTTGCTGGCCACGGCGCGCTGGTCCGTTGCCACAGCGGCAGCGCGCAACGAGAGCAGGGGGCTTCACCGTCGTGAGGATCATCCCGCGCAGGACGCGCGATTGGCGGTGCGCCTGCACAGCGGCGGACTGGACCAGGTCTGGATCGCGCTAGATCGTCCGTCCGCGGGCCTACAATCCAGTCAACTCGAGGCGGTGTGATGATCGAGCTCATCGTGGCGGAGCGCTGCACCGATTGCGGAGCGTGCATCGAGGTCTGCCCGGCCAACGTGCTCGATGCCGGCCGCGACGGCTTGCCGGTTCTCGCGCGCGTCGAGGATTGCCAGACCTGCTTCATGTGTGAACTCTACTGCCGCGCCGACGCCATCTATGTCGCGCCCGATTGCGACCGCCGCGTCTCGGTGAGCGAGGAGGATGTGCTGGCGTCCGGACGGCTCGGGCAATACCGGAAGCACTCCGGCTGGGATGAATGGGCGGAGCATTTTACAAACGAGCAATGGCTGATGGAGACTGTCTTCCGCCGCGCCGGCGAGGCCGCGGCTCAATCGCGGGCTGAGCGGTCTGAGGGCCTCCGCGGCAAGAAATAGAGGCGGCCCTTTCAGCGAGAGGCCGAAGACAGTACGTCCGCGGGATGCTTGTCCTTGTGCTCCACATATTCGACCAGCGTCTGGTCGGGATGCCGCACCAACATGTTGCGGCCTGTCGGGACCGGCTTCGGTGCCTCCAGGATCGTCGCGCCGACCGTGGGAAGATGCGCGGCAAAAGCCTCGATGTCCTCCACCATGAACGTCATCTGCGTGGCGGTGAAGCGCCTCAGGCTCTGCTCGGTTCCGGCGATGAACAGGATCGATGCGACCTGCGCCAGTCGCAGGTCGTACTCCGGGTAATCGAAGCGGAGACGAGCTTTCTGGCCGATCAGCGTTTCGTAAAACGAGACGGCCGCATCAAGTTCTTCGAGCGGCAGGCAGCGCCGGGTCAGGATGTTGAGGATTTTCATGAGCGAGGTCCTTGATTTCCACTCAAGATCGGATGGCTCGCGATGTTGTCAAGGCATAACCGCCGAAGCGCCGTCGGCGGGCCGCTGGCAGAGACGAATTGTTATGCCGCGATCGGAAGCGTCATCCTGTTGTTACCCGATGCCGATGATCTTTGAAAAGACTATCTTGCCTCGAGCGCCTAGCATGTCCGCATCAAAGCCATCATGAACGTCGCGACATGAACACTCCCCGCATTGAAAACAAGCGCGCTTCCATGAGCGTGCGGTCGCCGATCGTCGTCAATCAGCTCGGCGCCGAAATTCGTGCTGCCCTTGCCGATCACTGGTCCCGTCCGCTGATCATCGATCATCCGGCCGATCGGGCCCAATGGGAGATCGCCCCCGAGGCCGACGTGCTGCTGACGCGGCCGCTGGCGGGCTGGCACGGCGCGCCCACGGAGAAGCCGGTGGGCTGGCCGTTTGGCCTCCGCTGGATCCAGACTGCATCGACGGGCGTCGATTTCTTTCCGGCGTGGTTGCTCGATGGTCCCGTGGTCACGGTCGGTCGCGGCATTTCGGCCGATCCGATCGCCGAATATGTCCTTGCGGCGATCCTCGGTTTCGAGAAGCGTATCCACGATATCCGGCCGCGCAGAATGGAAGATCACCCCGCTGGGCTCGCTCAGCGGCAAGACGATCGGTATCGCGGGCTTCGGCGCGATCGGTCGGGCCGTTGTCGAGCGCGTCAAGCCTTTCGGCGTCAACATCAGGGTTTTGCGCCGCTCGGCGTGGCCATATGTCCTTCCGGGCATCCAGCCCGTCGACAGCATCGAAGAGCTGGTCGAGGTTTCCGATCATCTCGTTCTCGCTCTGCCGGCGACGACCAAGACGGCGCGTCTGATCAACGCCGATGTGCTCGCACGCGCCAAGACGTCGCTGCACCTGATCAATGTCGCGCGTGGGCGGATCGTGGATCAGAACGCCCTGTTGCAGGCGCTCGACGAGGGGCGGATTGCCGGCGCGACCCTCGATGTCACGGATCCCGAGCCGCCGCTGGAGGGCGATCCGATCTATAGCCATCCCAAGGTCGTCCTGACCCCGCACGTGTCGTGGACGGGTGGAGAGAATGCCAAGCGGCTGGCCGACAAGACGCTGGTTAACCTCGACGCGTATGCGCATGGTGTGGCGCTGGCTGACGTCTTCGATAGGAACCTCGAGTACTAGAAAAGGAAGCGCAACAATGAACAAGGTCGTCGAGAAGCCGAAGAAATACTCCCTGGTCGAGCGCACGCCGGCAGCTTCGTTCGAGGAAGAGCGGCTGCATCGCAAGCAGCGGCTTGCCGCGACGTTCCGGCTGTTTTCGCGCTATGGCTTCGATCAGGGGCTCGCGGGCCATGTCACGGTGCGCGATCCGGAGTTCCCCGAACGCTTCTGGATCAACCCGCTGTCGAAGCATTTCAGTCAGATCAAGGTGTCGGACCTTCAGCTCGTCGATCACGACGGCAACATCCTGATCGGCGACAAGCCGATCAACCAGGCCGGCTTCGTGATTCATTCGGCTATCCATGCAGCGCATCCGGAGGTGATCGCGGCCGCCCATACCCATTCGACCTACGGAAAGGCCTGGTCGGCGCTCGGTCGTCTCCTCGATCCGCTCACGCAGGATTCTTGCGCCTTCTACGAGGATCACGTGCTGTTCGATCCGTTCTCCGGTGTCGTGCTTGAGGCGGAAGAAGGCCGCAAGATCGCGCAAGCGCTGGGATCGAAGAAGGCCGCCATCTTGCAGAATCATGGCCTGCTGACGGTCGGACCCACGATCGAGGCTGCCGCGTGGTGGTACATCGCGATGGACAATGCCGCGCGGGCCCAGTTGCTCGCCGAGGCCGCGGGCACGCCGAAGCCCATCCCGCACGAGATCGCCAGCCTGACCTCGCGGCAGGTCGGCACGCACAAGGGCGGCTATTTTAGCTTCCAGCCGCTCTGGGACTGGATCACGGAGGCCGAGCCGGATCTGTTCAACTAGGATCGAGGCTTCTGAGCGAGACGGTTGCCCGGCTCGCCGAATTGCGCCACGGCCTCACATCGTGAAATATAGCGGCAGGCGGCTTGTCACGCTTGTGCAGGCCGCTGCCGGAACGGTAGGGAGCAGGGCGACATGGTCAATGGTCTGCCAAGCGAAGTCGAAGTCATCACATTGTTTGTCGATGACGTCGTCGAAAGCGTTTTACGCCAAGGTTTTCGCATCTGAGACCGTTTGGGAGGACGCGGTCTCATCCGTGCTCAGATTTGGCGGGCTTCTGATTAATCTTCTTGACGTGTCTCAGGCGGCGCCGCTTGTTGAACCGTTGCGTGTTGCGCAGTCGTCCGTAGGCGTGCGCGCACTCCTGACGATCAGGGTCGCTGACGTCGACTAGGTGTGTTCGGCCCTTCGGGAGATTGGTGTCGATCTCCTCAATGGGCCGATCGATCGCCCTTGGGGACGGCGAACGGCGTCCTTTGCTGATCCTTCAGGACATGCCTGGGAGATCGCACAGGTGATTGAACGAGGATAGAGACCGCTTACAGCGACTCCGGCTCTCCGCTCCCGTGGCCTAAGGCGAATGGTTGCCGAGCCGGCCAGCCAACTCCGCACATTGCTGCCGGATATCGGGAACGGCGATGATCTCCCAGAACGCGGCCCGCGTCAGCGGCCCGACGGCGTAGAGACGGCGCGAGGGGGATCCGTCACGATTGACGATCGCGCAGTCCGGCGTGACGTCGATGCCGATCCGCAGCGGATCGATGCGGGCAAGGCCTTGGTCGAGCAGGCTGCGGACGGCCGGGTTGGTGCTGGCGCCGGGATCCCGGACGATCCCGGTGCAGTCGATGATGGCTCCGACCTGAAGCTCGGACGTCTCGTTTTGGCCGCGCCTGCGATAGCGAACGAGCGCGCCGCCAGGGTTCGGCGCGATGGTGGCGAGCTTGCCGACGATAACCATCAGCCGCTTCGTCGCGAGAGCCTCCGCAATGCGCGCCTCGACCTCCGGCGCGGTGCGGTGGCGATGGACATCCCACCAGGCGCGCGCGTGCTCCAGGAAACGGCGCCTGGACTTCAACGGAAGCTCGTGCCAGAGCCGCTGGGTGAAAGGCCTGATTGCATCGATGGCACCGCGCCAGTCGCCGCCCTCGGCGACGTGCAGCGCAATGCGGCGGCGAAACCAGTGCAGCAGCGGCCCGATCTCTGCGCCGAACGGTATCTCCTGCTCGGCGAAGCGCATTGGATTGACGCGTCTATGAGCTCTCGGCAGCAGGCCGCGCCGCGACATCGCGACGATCTGTCCCTGATGTCCGTGTCGAAGCAGCGACAGCACGTAATCGACCATCGACAGGCCGGTCCCCATGATCAGCACTGTCGCGTTCGTGTCGATGCCGGCGTCGGCGGGCGAGGCCCAGGGTTCGACATGGCCGGCCAGCAGCGGAGCAGCGGCGTCAGGGCCGGTCGCAAGAATGGCCGTCGTACCGGTGATGCACGTTCCGTCCGCGAGTGTAACCGCGACCTCGGACGGATTTTCGCGGACGGCCGCGCACTCGCCGCGCAGAATGGTCAGGCCCCGGGTCCCGTCGCGCGACATGAGCGGCGCGATCAGACCGGCGAGATAGTCCCCGTAGGTTTGTCGTGGCACGAAGCAATAGGGGTCCGGACACAGCGGCCCGCCAGGCCGTGCACACAGCCAGTTCCAGAAATGATCGGGATCGTCGGGCAGCGCGCTCATATTCGTCACGCGCACATTGAGGAGATGTTCGGGATTGCCTGCATGATAGGCAAGTCCGCGTCCGATCTCGGGCCGCTTCTCGATCAGCGTGACGCGGAGATCAGGTGCGTTGGTCTTCAGGAGTTGAAAAGCCAGCAGGACGCCGCTGGCGCCCCCGCCGATCACGATCGCATGCCGCCCCTCCGGACCCATCGTGCCGCCCCCCGTTTTGATTGGTTGGTCAACGTCGCAGGACTGGAGTTGGTTCTACCGTTCAAATGCGTTGATAGTCAGACAAGTGCAATATTCTCTTCTCCGGTCATCAAGGGCAGTCGTTTTCTGTCGAGCTGCCATTCGTTGGAATATCGTGTCAGATTTGTTCGCAGACTCGATTGACCAGTTCGATGAACCAGCGCGCCGCCGGGTCGGCCATGGCGCGGCGCGTGTGGAGGAGGTCGATGGTGAAGGCCTCGACATCGTAGGGAACCGAAACGACGGATACGCCGGCCACGAGAGCGAAGCGGCGCGCGATGCGCTCGGCCATGGTGGCCACGAGATCGGTTCCGGCGACAGCAAACGGCACCGCGACGACATGGGCGAGCGTGATCGCGATCCGGCGCTTGTGCCCGTGCCGGCTCAGCATCGTATCGATGGCGCCGGGAAGCCCGTCGCCGCCGGCGGACGAGAACAGGACATGCGGAAGGCGTGCATACTCGTCCCTGGTGAGCCGGGCTTTCCGTCCGGCACGCTTGACGTCGCGAATGCAGACGAAATTCTCCGTGAACAGGGGGCATCTTGTGATGCGCGGGGAGGCGGGAAGGTGGCCGCCGATCAGCATGTCGATATCGCCGCGTTCGAGGCCCGCGACACTCAACGCCGGGTCGATGATGGGGCGCACCACGAGATCGACCGCCGGAGCCTCCCGCCGTAGCGCCTCGACCAGGGGAGGCACAACGACGAGGTCGCCATAGTCGGTCGCGCCAATCGACAGGCGACGGCGGGTTGTTGCGGGATCGAAGGGCGATTTGGGCTCGAGCACGCCCCTGATCTGCCCCAGTGCGTCGCTGATCGGCCGCGCCAGCGCCAGCGCCTTGGCCGTCGGTTGCATGCCGGAGGCCGAGCGCACGAACAGCTCGTCGCCAAACAGCGTGCGCAGCCGCGTCAACGCGCTGCTCATCGATGGCTGTGCCAGCCCAACGCGTTCGCCGGCGCGGGTCACATGGCGCTCGTCCATCAGCGCCTCGAAGGCGACCAGGAGGTTGAGGTCGACGGAAGCTAAATTCATCTGGCCGATGATAGACATACTAATAATCGATTTCAAGAATGATCGCCAGCGTGCTCTTCTGCCGGTGACCACATGATTGGACCGGGCGTATGCGACCCTCACTCCTGCGCCTCATTCCGCGCGGACCGACATTGCTGGCGCTGGGCGTCCTGATTGGACTGGTCTTTCCCGCTCTCGCGGATTTGGCTCGCCCGCTGATGTCGACCACGATCTTCCTGATCGTGCTCGGAACACTGTTGCGGATCGACAGCCAAGCCGTCGTTGTCGCGCTGCGGCGTCCATCGCTTTCCATACTCTTGCCGGCCGTCGTCATGGTTGCCTGTCCGCTGGTGATCGGTGTTGCCGGACACGCCTTGAACCTTGCTCCGGAACTCGCGCTTGCGATCGTGCTCGCCGTTTCGGCGCCGCCGTCGAGCGGCACAGCAGCGGTGGCGCGCATGCTCGGGCTCGACGGCGCGGTGCCGCTTGTCGTGACCGTGTTGTCGATGGTGCTGGCTCCGGTGACGGTGCCGCTTCTCGCCGGCTGGTTCGGCGGGCTCGAGATCAGCGCGTTCGAGCTTGCGATGCGGCTGGCGCTGTTGATCGGCAGCGCCGAGGGCATCGCCTTCCTGCTCCGCCGGCGTGCGGCGCCAGTGCTGGCTGCCCATGGCGGCGTGGTCGACGGGATCATCGTCGCGGCACTTCTCGTCTTTGCTGTGGCGACCATGTCCGGTATCCGTGCGCAGATCGCGGTCGATCTACAGGCCGCAACGCTCTATTTCGCGCTTGCTTTCGCCTGCAATATCGCGCTTCAAGCTGCGGGTGCCGCGGTGCTGCCGGGGACTTTTGCCCAGCGGCTGACGGTCGGCCTCATTCTCGGCAATCGCAATGTCGGGCTGGTCTGGTCGGCGCTGGGCGCTGCCGCCTCGCCGCGCATGGCCTTATACTTCGCCGCGACGCAATTTCCGATCTACCTCCTGCCGCGGCTGATCGAGATTTTGATCGGCCGCAACACTGGAAAGGCCAAGCCGTGACCACCACCCGCCTTACCCTCGATCACGCCCAGCATTTCGCCGGCATCGCGCTCGGCCACGTCAGGCGCGAATATCCGAACAATGTGGACCACGCGCTCGCCGAATCTGCGGATGCCCGCACGCCGAGCGAGCTGCACCCGATCTTCTATGGCAGCTACGACTGGCACTCCTGCGTCCACAGTTACTGGATGCTGGCGCGTCTGCTGCGCCGGTTTCCCGACCTTTCCTCAGCCTCCGACATCCGCACGCTGTTCGACGCGCAGTTCGTCCCCGACAAGGTCGCTGCCGAGTGCGCCTACTTTGCCCGGCCGACCGCCCGCGGCTTCAAGCGGCCGTATGGCTGGGCGTGGCTCTTGAAGCTCGCCACCGAGCTGACCCTTCATGCCGATGCGCGCTGGAGCAGCAATCTTGCCCCGTTAGCGGAAGTTATCGCCCAGCGCCTTCGTGACTTCCTGCCGCGGGCGACTTATCCGGTGCGCGTCGGCACCCATTTCAACACGGCATTCGCTTTGCGGATGGCGGCCGACTATGCCGATATCAGGAAGGACGACGAACTGGCGAAGCTGCTGCGCGAGACCGGCCTGCGCTGGTATGGTGATGACAGCGACTGCCCGGCCTGGGGTGAGCCGAACGGCGACGATTTCCAGTCCTCGGCTCTCACCGAGGCCGAGTGCATGCGGCGTCTGTTGCCGCCGGACACGTTCCTGCCCTGGTTCGATCGGTTCCTGCCGCGATTGTCCGAAATGCAGCCGGCGACGCTGTTTCGGCCTGCGTCGGTCAGCGATCGTACCGATGGCAAGATCGCGCACCTGGATGGACTCAATCTCAGCCGAGCCTGGTGCTGGCGCTCTCTCGGCGACGCCTTGCCGGCAGACGACGAGCGGCGCGCCATTGCTCACAAGGCGGCGCAAGAACATCTCGCCGCAGGCCTTCCGCATATCGCCGAGCATTACATGGGCGAACACTGGCTCGCGAGCTTCGCCGTTCTGGCGCTGGATGATGAGAAGTAAGCAAGCAGAAGCTTGCTGCGCTTACTCAATCCGCAGTCGCCATGAGCCGAGGGCGCGGTACGTGTGCGGCCTCGGCGACACCTGACGGGATCGATGCCAGCAGCGACCTCGTATAGGGCTGCTGCGGATTGTCGAAGATATCGGCGACGGTCCCATGTTCGACGATGCGTCCGCGGTGCATCACCGAAACGGTGTGAGCGAGCTGGCGCACCAGCGCCAGGTCGTGAGAGACGAACACATAGGTCAGGCCCAAATTGGCCTGCAGCGAGAGCAGGACTTCGACGATGTCGGCCTGGACGCTGACGTCGAGCGCGGAGGTGGGTTCGTCGAGCACGATCACATCAGGCTTGAGGACCAGCGCCCGGGCGATGGCCACGCGCTGTCGCTGGCCGCCTGACAGGGCTCCAGGCTTGCGCGAAAGCAGGTGCTCGCCGAGGCCGACATCGGCCAGCGCCTCGCGAACGCGCACGACCCGCTCCTTGCCGGTTCCGACCTTGAAACGGTCGAGCGGCTCACGCACGAGCCGCTCGATTGTCCAGGTCGGATCGAGCGAGGTGAAGGGATTCTGATAGACCAGCTGAAGGTGGCGCCACGCTGCGCGCAGCGCCTCCGTCGAGCGCCCGGTGATCTGTTCGCCGGCGACCGTGATGGTCCCGGCGTCGGGTTGCTCGAGGCCCAGCAGCAGCCGGACCGCCGTCGTCTTGCCCGAGCCGGACTCGCCGACCAGCGCGTGCGTGGTGCCGGCCGGGACCGTGAATGAAATGTCGTCGACCGCCGTCAGCGTCTTGCCGTCGACGCCGAAGGTCTTGGTGACGGCGCTGACGTCGATCTTCGGTGTGTCGCCGCCGGCGGTCTTGAGGGCACGAAAATCCGCGTCGCGCAACGCTGCGTAACGGTCAGGGTTGAGAGCCGGAACATCCGCGCGCAGCTTCCTGGCGTAGGCCGAGGCAGGCGAGGAGAAGACGGAAGCAGTCCGGCCGGCTTCCTGAACGACGCCGTCCTTGAGCACCACGAGTGAGTTCGCGCGCTCGGCCGCGATCGCCAGATCGTGGGTGATGAGAAGCAAGCTGATCTTGAGGTCGTGCTGCAGTCGCGTGAG
The DNA here is from genome assembly GCF_029846715.1 of Bradyrhizobium nivariense. Taxonomy (GTDB): domain Bacteria; phylum Pseudomonadota; class Alphaproteobacteria; order Rhizobiales; family Xanthobacteraceae; genus Bradyrhizobium. The sequence continues at coordinate 5,293 of NZ_JARVWW010000010.1, read as the reverse complement.
CAGGTCGAGAATCCGTTTCTGGATCGTGACATCCAGCGCGGAGGTCGGCTCGTCCGCAACCAGCAATGCCGGCCGTGGCAGGATCGCAAGGCCGATCAGCACGCGCTGGAGCATGCCCCCGGAGAGCTGGTGCGGGTAGGAGTCGTAGACCCGCCGGGGATTGTCGAGACCGACCTCGGCGAAGGTCTCCAGGATGAGCTGCTTACGGATCGCCTTGTCGGGCTCGTCGAGCAGTGCGGCCGCCTCCTGCGCCTGGGCGCCGATCGTACGCACCGGGTTGAGTGAGTTGCCGGGATCCTGCGGCACGAAACCGATGGCTCGTCCCCGCAGCGGCCGGAAGCCGCGCTCGAAAATCCCCAGCACCTCCTGGCCGTCGAAGGCGACGCGGCCGGTCGCATGCCCGGCGCTGGGAAGCAGCCGCAGCACCGCGCGGGCGATCGTCGACTTGCCCGAGCCCGACTCTCCGATGAGGGCAAGGCTCTCGCCGCGGCCGAGCTCGAACCCCACATTGGTCACGACCTCGTGCGGCCCGTAGGAAACCGACAGGCCGTCGACCCGGAGCAGCGGAAGCGGGCGCAGCGGCACCGGCGCAGCGAGCTCGGCGCGCGTCAGGGTGTTGGCGGTCAGTCTGTCTTGCGCAGCCATCGGCTGATCCTGTTCACCGAGAGGACGGTCGCGATCGTAACGAAGGCGGGCGCGTACACCAGCCACGGCCATTTGAGGTAGTCCTTCCCGATCGAGATCAGCAGGCCCCAGTCGGACGCGGGCGGCGGATCGCCATAACCGAGGAAGGCGAGGCTCGCGATCACCAGGATCGACAGGCCGAATTGCAGCACCGCGAGCGGGAGGACCGAGCGCGACGCGTTCGGCAACACATGTCGCAACAGGATGTGCCAGCGAGAGCCGCCCATCAGGAACGCCGCCTCGACGAAAACCGCCTGCCGGGTCTTGATGACTTCCGAGCGCATCACCCGGGCGAACACGGCCACCGCCGAGACGCCGGTCGCAACGGCAGCGTTCGTCGTGTCGAAACCGATCGCGGTGACGACGATGACTGCGAGCAGGAAATTCGGAATCGCCAGCAGCACGTCGACCAGGCGGGCGAGCACGACGTCCGCCCAGCCGCCGAGAAAGCCCGCCAGGAGGCCTATGAGCCCGCCTGCTACAGCGGCAATGACGACGGCGATGAGCGCGCTCGTCACCGAGGACGCCGTGCCGTAGATGACGCGGGTATAGAGATCTCGGCCGAGATGATCGGTGCCGAACCAATGCGCTGTGCTGGGGCTGAGCAGCTTGTCAGCGGGGACGCCGACGATCGGGCTATGGCCCGTGAACAAGCTTGGTGCCACAGACCAGGCGATCACAATCGCGATAACCGCAAAGGAAAGCGCTACGGTCGGTGGTACCCGAAGAGCCGTCAGCCGGCCGATCGACGTGACGCGTGAAACAGAGGAGAAGGAGGCGAGCGTCATGATGTCACCGTCGCGGATACGGCTGTCGCGCTGTCGCCAACGGTGGTTCGGCGCCCCCTGCGACCGTCGACCAGCTTCACGCGCGGGTCGAGCAGCGGATAGACGAGATCGGCGATCAAATTGACGAGCACGAACACCACTGCCGCGAGCGAAACCACCGCCTGCAGGACGGGCAGATCCTGCGTGCTCACGGAGCGTTGCACCAGGCTGCCGATGCCGGTCCGCCCGAACACCGTCTCGGTGATTAGCGAGCCGCCGAGTAATTCCCCGATGGCGAGTGCGATGACGGTGACGACCGGGAGCGAAGACGGCTTGAGCAAATGTTTCGCAAAGAGGCGCGTCTGTGTCAGACCGCGGCCGCGCGCGACGGCGGCGTATTCCTGCTCGGACTCCTTGTCGAGATTTGCGATCAGCACCTCGGCGATCCGCGCTGAGACGGGGATGCCCAGCGCGACCGCGGCGAAGAAGGTGGCCCAGAAGCTGTTGGGTTCGATCACGCGGAACAGGCCGAGCTGGAAGCCGAACACGTGGATCAGCACCAGGCCGATGACGAAATTGGGCACCGATAGGAACAACGACGGGAAGCCGCGCAGCAAACCCTGGCCAAATCGTTTCGGAACAAACTGCGTACCGTAGCCAATCGTCACCGCTACCAGCAGTGCGATTGCGAACGCGGCGGATGCGAGGATCAGCGTTGACGGGAGAACCTCGGCGATCAGGGTTATCACGGGCCGGTTGGACCGCATCGACAGGCCGAGCTCGCCGGTCACGAAGTGGGACAGCGATGTCCAGAGCTGGACCAGGATTGGCTGGTCCAGGCCCTGGGCGGCGATGATCTCCCTGATCTGGTCCTCGCTGAAGCCATTCTGCGGGTCGCGCAGGACGTTGGTGATGGGATCGCCGGGCAGGATGCTGACGATGACGAAGGTGACGACGTAGGCGAGCAGGATGACGGCGAGCGCCTGCGCGAGGCGCCTTACCGCATAGTGGAGATACGCATTGCTCATGCCGCTCGCCTCGTCGCGTTGTACCGTTGAACGGCCAGTTACTCGCTGATCGTTGCCGCGTAGTAGCTGGCATAGGCGATGCCGTTGTAGACCTCCCCCTTCAGTTTCGGCGACTGCACGTAGATCCGTTGGACAATCTGCGTGCGCGGAATGAGGTAGCCCTGCTCGAGGACGTACTTCTGGAGGTCGTCGAGGAGTGGAGCGCGGATTTCGGCGGTGCCCGCGCCGGCGATCTTGTCGCGCAGTTCGTTGAGCTTCTTGTCGCTTTCGCCGAGGGCGAACCAGTCCTCGCCGTTGTTGGCGTTGGTGAGGATGCTGGCCACCGTGCCGGCGTCGATGAAGCTGCGCGTTACCTCGTAGGCCGGCACGGCCGGACCGCCGAACCGCACCTTCTCGCCGAACGTCACGACGTCGTAGGCGCGAATGGTGACCTTCCAACCGATCTTGCCAAGCTGCTGGGCGATGAGTTCGTCGATCGCCTTCGACGTCGCAAGATAGGGGTTGGAGTGAAGCGTAAGCGACAGCTGTTTGCCGGCCTTGGTCCGGATGCCATTGGCCCCTTTGACCCAGCCAGCTTCGTCGAGCAGCGTCTCGGCCTTGCCCGGGTTGTACGCCAGGATGTGGCTGTGATCGGTCGCACCGGGCACGTTGCTCTGGATGAAGGACGTCGCCAGCCTCCAGTCGGGTGTGTAGACGGTATCGATGATCTCCTTGCGGTTGATCGCGGATTGAAGCGCCTGGCGTACCTTGACGTCGTTGTACGGCTCCAGCTTGGTGTTGATCGCGAGGCCATTGACGAAGCCGAGATAGCGCGGTGTCGCGACCGTGAAGCCCGCGTCCTTGAGCGATTTCAGCTCCTGCGGCGAGGGACTGTAGGCGACATCGGCCTGGCCCGACTGGACAGCGGCGACCCGCAGCGACGGCTCCGACACGAGCTTGTAGGTGATCGAGTTGAGATAGGCCGGGCCGGTATGGCCGACCGCCGCGGGACCCCAATTATAGTCCTTGCGCTTGACCAGCTTGACGAAGTCGCCCTCCTTCCAGGACGCGACCACGTACGGTCCGCTACCGGATGTCTTGGAAAGATCAGCCTGCTGGGCGGCGGGCTGCGCGATGGTCTTTGGGGAGATGAGAATCGAGCCGTGGTAGCCGAGAGTCGGGATGAAGCCGAGCGTAGGTGCTTTGAAGAGGACTTTCACGGTGGCCGCGTCAACCGCTTCCGCGCGGGCATAGGTCTTCGGAAACAGGCCAATCGGGTTGATGCCCTCGTTCTTTCGGCCGGCGTACCAGATGTCGAGGTTGGCCACGACCGCCGACGCATCGAGCGAGGTGCCGTCGGAGAAGGTCACGCCCTTCTTGAGATGGAGCGTGAACTGGGTTGCATCATCATTCTGCTCCCAGCTCTCGGCAATCCATGGACTGACCTTCCCATCAGCGTCGACATAGACCAGCTTGTCGGTCACGTGGCCCCAGATGTGACCCTGGAAACTGGAGATCGCGCTGTTGTTAGGGATCCAGGTGCCGCCGAGCGAGTCGATCAGGAAGGTGATGTCGCCGCCGTTCGGCGGAGCGCCGGCACCTTGAGCGGAAGTGATGTCTGCCATGGCCGCCGCCGCGGCGGCACCCAGGGCAAATGTCGTGACCAACAGGCGGCGCCGGGACAGCGAGAGCAAAGAAAAGCGTTTGGTCACGAATAGCTCCTGTCGGTTCTGGACGCGCCAGTCTTCTTCCGTCAAGCGGAAGATCAGCAGGAGAAGCGAAATGCAGGGGCTTTGCCATTCCAAATTTTGTTGGAGACGGGCAACAAATGCGCTGGGCAAATGCGGATGAGCGCGACTGCTATTCGCTTTCAAAGCGAGGCGTTCGACGAGGTGCTCTGCATCCCTCTTCGAGGACCGCTTTCAGTTCCTGCGTGGATCCGCTGGCGCAGGCCATTGGATGCTTGCGCTGCGACGCCTGGAGACCATGGTCGATGAAGATGCGTTTCGCCCGGTGATAGGTAAGGTGGCCGCCGTGCGGGGTTCGTTTGGAACCGGCCGGCAAGCTATTGAGTTTGCTGGAGGGCACTTCTGCCATTTTTTCAAACCGCCCCCTGAAATCATTGAATAATCACACTGATTTTGATTCCGCCATTCGGATTCTGATCCGTTGTAGGCAAAAACGGCACTCAGAGCCTTGACTTCGTTACGCACAGACGCCGGTAGGCGCAGATCTTTGCGACGCATTTGAAAAGACTGCAATTGGAAAGCACTGCATTCCGATCACGGGGCTGACTTAGCGGAACCGCGGATCGGGGGCTTGCACCGCTTATCGTTTTGTCGCTGCGACCTTTCCGGATCAAGTGGGTTTCTAGATAGCGTTGCCAAGCCTGCCTCAGGGTAGCGACCACTACAGGACCATTGCCATCGGTCTTGGCTTCGTTGACCCTTGAGTCTTGCCTCGCTTTTGGGTGCTGCCCTTTGCTGATCTGAACAAGATATTCCTTGGCAATTGCGCGGGCCGCTCGGGTCGTGCTGGCATCTCCAATAGACACTCTGATGGAAGAGGCCCGCTTTCCTCGCTGTCTAAGATCACCTTGAACAGTGAAGGTCCTTTTTCGCTTCCCCACGACCACGAAGAAGCCTTTCAACTCGGTGTCGCGAGCGCGGTACCAGCCGTCTTCAGGGGACGACTGGATGGCGCGTACCTGAACCGCCCCGGGTTTGCCGGAGGCCATTTGGTTTAAGTTATGCCGCCATGGCCGGTTGTTCCAGCATGGCGTAGTAGCGTTGCTCGGCTTCGGCCGGCGGGATGTTGCCGATGGGCTCCAGGAGC
>NZ_JARVWW010000109.1 GCF_029846715.1 Bradyrhizobium nivariense | reverse complement strand
CGCCAGCGCATAAGCGGGAGTTCATCGACAAACTCGAGCCTCAAACTGCCGTTTGCCACGACGAGCACTTGCCACATCGCTCCAAAACTCCGCAGAACGCCAAATGCGTCACAAGCTCTCAGGGTGAGGGGAGAAATCGGAGTTCGTGATTATCCACCAAACCAAAAAGGACAACCCGCGTGGGACAAGACATCAAACTGACGGCCTCCGACAATTTCCAGCTCGGTGCCTATCGCGCTGACCCCTCGGGCACGCCGAAGGGCGCGGTGGTGGTGATCCAGGAGATCTTTGGGGTCAATCATCACATCCGCTCGGTCTGCGATCGCCTCGCTGGCGAAGGCTATGTCGCGATCGCGCCGTCGATCTTCGACCGGACGTCGCCGGGCTTCCAGTCGGGCTACACGCCTGATGAGATCGCGGAAGCGCGCAAATTCGTCGCCAGTCCGGATTGGGAGGCGATGCTGCGCGACACGCAAGCGGCGATCGATGCGGTGAAGAGCGTCGGGCCGGTCGGCATTATCGGCTTCTGTCTCGGCGGCAGCGTCGCCTTCGTCGCGGCGACGCGGCTGTCGGGCCTGAAGGCCGCCATCGGTTATTACGGCGGCGCGATCGTGCGCTTTGCCGACGAGACACCAAAAGTGCCGACGCAGCTGCATTTCGGTGAGAAGGATGCCGGCATTCCCCAGACCGACGTCGAGACCATCAAGACGAAGCGGCCGGATGTCGAGGTCTTCGTCTATCCGGGCGCCCCGCACGGCTTCCATTGCGACGAGCGACCGAGCTATGACAAGGCGAGCGCCGACATCGCCTGGCCGCGCAGCATGGAATTTTTCGCGAAGCATTTGAAATAGCCATCCGTCATGCGCGGGCTTGACCCGCGCATCCATCAAGCGAAGCTTTTTCGTCAAGTTGATGGATTGCCGGGTCAAGCCCGGCAATGACACCTCAAGCAGGAATCGGGTGGCTGCATCACGGCGCGTGGCGATAGAGCAGGCGGACAAGCCAACTCACGCCAGGAGACCGCCATGCAGCAGGCCATCACGCACCTCGTCATCCGCAATCCGTTCGGCACCATGGACGTGCCCGCGCCGGACGATCGCGAAGTCATGGACTATGCCGCAATCGCCACGCTTGCCGGCGATGCGGCCGACGTCAATGCGGAGGGATGGGCAACCATCGCGGCACAGTCAGATCCGCTCGACGGCATCTGGGCGAGCCGCTGGAATGGCGGCGCAGATCCGACCATTGCCGGCGACACGCCGGAGGCATGGAAAGAGGGACGCGCGGAAGTGCGGGTCACAGGCGAGCGCATCTTTTTACGCTTCGACTGGGACAACGGCCGCCGGCACGGGCTGATCAATGCCGCGCGCAAAGGCGCGGGTCGCCTGGTCGGAAAATACATCAACCTGACCACGCCGGCGATCACGCGGCCATGGGTTGGGCTGGTGGTCGATGCCATCAGGATCGACGGATGTTTTCCGAACGGGCGGTTGGATTTCAGGCGGTGAGCTAAAGCATGATCCGGAAAAGTGCGAAGCGGTTTTCCGAAAAGATCATGCTCAAACAACAACCTAAAGCGCGATGATGATTCATCCTCATCTCATCGCGGTTTAGAACCAGCGCTCGCCGACGAACACGGTGTCGCCGGGGGCCAAGGGCGTGCCGAGCGGCACGACGGCGCGCATGGCGCCGCCGGCTTCGGTGTGCGTGACAGTGACCACGTCGCGCTTGGCGCGGGGCGAAAAGCCACCGGCGATCGCGACTGCGCTTTCGACCGTCATGTTCGGCACGTAAGGATATTGGCCGGGCGCGGAGACTTCGCCGAGGATGAAGAACGGGCGATAGGCCTCGATCTCGACGGCGACCGAAGGCTCGCGGATGTAGCCGTTGCGCAGCCGCGCGGCGATCTCGCCGGCAAGGCCCGCAGGGGTGCGGCCGCGTGCCGGCACGCCGCCGATCAGCGGCATGGTGATGGAGCCGCCAGCGTCGATCGCATAGCTGTTGGTGAGACCTTCCTGGCCGTAGACCACGACCCGCAGCTTGTCGCCGGCGTCGAGATGGTAGGAGGCGTCGTAGCGGACCGGCGCCGCCATCGGTGCGGCATAACCGACCGGCATGGGCCCAGGCGAAGAGGCAAAGGAATTGCGTAGCGCCCCGATGGCGCCGCCACCGTCGCCGACGACGACCGGCTGTGGCGCGTAGTAGGGCTGGCCATAGGCCATGGAGTCGAGATCGGCGCGCGGCTGCATCACCGCGACGGGGCCGGCGGTCTGCATGCAGCCGCCAAGGGCAAGCGCGGCGGACGCTGCCAAGGACGCTGCCAAGATCGACCATCGAAACGCGCGTGCAACCGGCACCGGACCTATCCCTCGAAACGAGACAGGTCCAGTCTTGCACCGGTTATGGTTAATAAAACGTTGAGGGGGGGGATGAGCAAGGCGCGCCACGCTGCGAGCGCAATGCGCCCCCTCTCCCGCGTGCGGGCGCCGCTATCATATGGCCTCTGGGGGGCGGTCTGAACGAGCGCCTCGTCCTTCGAGACGACCGCTCTGCGGTCTCCTCAGGATGAGGCTAATCGGCAGCGGTGGCTGTTGGAACTGTTGCCACACACGCCATCCTCATCCTGAGAGCTTGTGACGCATTTGGCGTTCTGCGGAGTTTTGGAGCGATGTGGCAAGTGCTCGTCGTGGCAAACGGCAGTTTGAGGCTCGAGTTTGTCGATGAACTCCCGCTTATGCGCTGGCG
>NZ_JARVWW010000108.1 GCF_029846715.1 Bradyrhizobium nivariense | reverse complement strand
TCGGCGTGACCGCCGTCGTCGCGTGGCTGACCTTTCAGCTCACCGGTCCCGCATTGCTGCAGAGTCCGCTGATGTGGGTCTTCATATTGGCGCCGCTGGCGCTCGTCTTCTTCATCGGTTCGCGTATCAACACGTTGTCAGTGTCAACGGCGCGGCTTCTGTTCTTCATCTATGCTGCGCTGGTCGGTGTGTCGCTCTCGACGCTGCTCCACATCTACACCAGTGCCTCGATCACGCGCGTATTCTTCATCGCTGCCGCGATGTTCGGGGCGCTCAGCGTGTTTGGCTACGCCACAAGGCGCGACCTGTCTGGCCTCGGCACTTTCCTGTTCATGGGACTGATCGGAGTCATCATTGCCAGCCTGGTGAACCTCTTCCTGCAATCAAGCGGACTCGACTGGCTGATCTCGGTCGTGGGCGTTGGCGTCTTTGCCGGGCTCACGGCCTACGACACGCAGCGGATCAAGGCTATGCATGACAGCGGGGACGATGAAACAACGACAGGCCGCAAATCGGTGATTTCAGCGCTGTCGCTGTATCTGAACTTCATCAACCTGTTCATGATGCTGCTGCGTCTGGTCGGTGGCCGACGCTGAGAGACCACAGGCTGCCGTTTAGGAGGCTGCCGTTCAGGCCGCCGGCCGTTCCGCGGCACTTGCGAGCGCGTCGCGCAGCACCTGTTCCTTGGTTTCATCCAGGGACGTCTTCAGCACGACGCCTCCGGCGTCCTTGATCTCCTTCAGCACTTTGTCCGCGGTCATATTCTTGATCAAGACGAACAAGGCGGCGTTGCCGGTGTGGAGTGAGGCAGACAATTCCTTCATGAAGGAGTCGTCGATACCGAAATCGGACAGTGCGCCGCCAAGTGCGCCGGATGCCGCACCGACCGCGACACCGAGGATCGGATTGAGGAAAATGACGCCGATCAGGAGTCCCCAGAAGCTTCCGGTCATCGCGCCCATCGCGGTCGTGTTGACGAGTTGATTGAGCTTGATGCCGCCGGAATCCGTTTTCACGGCGATCACGGCGTCGCTGATGGTGATCAGATATTCCTTCTGCAGCCTGAGCAGTCGTTGACGCACTTCCTCAGCCTTCGCCTCGGATGGATACACGATCGCCACTAGATCGGACATGCAAACCTCCTGCTGGATCAAGCTCCGCCACGCCAAGACGATGCGCAAACCGGTGCAACGGTGCGACTGGCGGAACGCGCTGTCGAACACTAGCGTTCGATCCGCTGGCGTGGGATCGGAGAAAACCCTTAGGCATGGGGATGAATGTTCCTGATCGTCGATGCCGGAGGGGCGCTTAAGGCTACCTTATCCCGGCCGAGAGGTATGCCCGCCAACCATCAGTGCGCCAAACAGCAGCACCAGGACGAGGAGGAAGATGCTGGCCGCAGGCCACTGGCAGAGAACGCGATCCCCCCTCGCAAGGCAGCCACCGAGCTTATGGCAGCTGCGTTGAAATGGAACGAGTACGCCAGCGGCAATTTTCCAACGTGTGGAATAGGCATGCGGATGCGGCCAGGGAGCGAGCAGGATTGCCAACACGACGCCACCCAAGACGGAGAACAGCGTTTTGGTGAGGGTCTCGGCCGCAAGGAAACGTGAGGTCGAATCGTACGGGATTGGTAGATAGGAATCCCAAGCCAACAGGCCGAGCAATAGCGAGCACAGGGCCAGCACAAGCGCCGCCATGTTCCGGGCGTGTCGTGCCGAACCGGTCGATGCAATCCACTCGTCCGTAGGCGCCATCGCGTGTGCCAGGACCAAGACGACGTAGGCCGCCGTAAACATTCCGCCCGCCTCGAGCACGACCGCCCACCACCACTGTCCCTTATCTGCCGCGGCCCGAAGCAACAGCTCTTTCGCCAGGGACGCACCGCTCGGCTGTATGCCTATCAACGCGATGCCGGCGAGAGCGAACGCCAGGACGCTTAATGGCATCGTTCTCACCAGACCGTGGAAGCCCGTGATGCGATCATGACCCAGCCTCGCATAGATCGATCCGGCGGCCATGAACATCGCCGCTTTCGCGGTGGCATGGGACACAGCCTGCAGCAGACCGCCCGCCAGAGCTTTGCCGTCCTCCAGCTTACCCGAGGCTTCGAGCGCGAGCGGAAACATCAGGAAGAGATACCCGATCTGTGCCACGGTCGAATAGGCGATCAGGAGCTTCAGCCGTTCCTGGCGCAGGGCGAGAATGCTGCCGGACACAATCGCCGCTGCTCCCAGAGCGGCGAGCAGTTGCGTTGCTGGCAAACCGGGCAGCGCGGGCATCACCTGGAACCAGAACCGCACGATGATGAAGAAAGATCCCTTCACGACAAGGCCCGACAGGATCGCACTGGCGGCCGCCGGCGCGCCTGCGTGGGCGGGGGGCAGCCACAGATGCAGGGGAAACAGTGCGGTTTTGGCCAGAAGACCCGTTGTCATCAATGCCGCGGCGAGGAGTGAAGCGGGCTCTGCCTGGACCCGACCCGATAACAGCGCGATATCCAGCGTACCATAGCGACCATAGAGGAGTGCCGTGCCGAGCAGGTAGAGCACGGAACCTAGCAATGCGAATAACAGGTACCGTATCGCAGCTCGCAGGGTATCCGGACGGCGCTTCCAGCGAGACCAGCGCCACTGCGGCGAATGTCAGCAATTCCGGGGCAACGTAGAGCGTGAAGAGGTCTGCGCCGACAAAGATCGTGTCCAGCGCCGCCCAGATCGCCAGCAGCAGGATCCAGAATGCGAATGGCGCGCGCGTCGCCGTGTCCTTGAAAT
>NZ_JARVWW010000107.1 GCF_029846715.1 Bradyrhizobium nivariense | reverse complement strand
TCCAAAACCCGGTCGGCTTCAAATCGGAATGCCGGCCGGTTTCATTTCGGAATCGTGGCCGGCTTCAAATCGGAACGGTGGCCGGCTTCAAGTCGGAACACCCGGCCGGAATAAATCGGAATCCGCACTCAGGATAGGCGGCATGCCTCAAACAGGCCAGACTCGGACATCGCACCTGCCTTATTCGATCACCTCGTCGGCGCGGGCAAGCAACGAGGGTGAAACGGTAAGGCCGAGCGCCATCGCCGTAATCAGGTTGACGACCAGTTCGAACTTGATCGGCTGCTGCACCGGCAGGTCGGCAGGCTTCGCCCCGCGCAGGATCTTGTCGACATAATCGCCGGCACGTCGGAACAAGTCTGTAAAATTTGGACCATAAGAGAACAGCCCCGCCGCCTCGACGTTTTCCCGTGCGCCGTACATTGTCGGCAGGCGCGCTACCAGCGCCAACGTATTGATACGGATTCGGTTGGTGTTCAGGAACGCATCGGGCGGAACGTAAAGTGCACCAACCGTACCTTTGAACGCAGCGAAGGCGGCGGCAATATCTACCGTTCGCCGGATTTCAAAGCTGACAACCTCGAGACCGCCGGCCCGCGCCGCTGCCTGAATCTCATTCGTGTCTAACACGTTGGCGGCATTGCTGGCATTGGCCATGATCGCTAGGCTGCGTAGCCCCGGGACGATCTCGCGTAGAAGATCGAGGCGTTTGCCCGCAAGCTCGGGCACCTGACTCGAAAGCCCGGTGACATTGCCGCCCGGTTGCGCCAGGCTCGCAACCAACCCGCTTCCGACGGGGTCGCCCGGCAGCACGAAGACGATTGGGAGAGCGGAGGTTACCTTCTTCGCCGCCAGCGCTGCTTGGGTTCCTTGTGCAACAATGACATCGATCTTGGCCCGCACGAAATCGCCCGCAATTTCGGCCATGCGCTCATTGCGGCCTTCCGCCCAGCGATACTCGATCGCGACGGTGCGTCCCTCGGTCCAACCAAGTTCGTGTAACCGCTGAGCAAAGGCGGCAACCCATTGTTCAGCGGCGGCTAGAGTGCTGGCGCCCAGGAATCCGACGGTCGGCCTTTTGCTCGGCTGCGCGCGCGCAGCGAGTGGCCACGCTGCCGCACCGCTACCGAGAAGGGTGATGACCTCGCGACGCCTCATTGCCAATCCCGCCTAGGTTCCCGACCGATGTGGGTCAATCGCGTCACTTTGGCCGTCGCCAGACTACTTCCTATTCAATCATCCCGTCGACGCGCGCGAGCAGTGTTGGCGGGATTGTAATGCCTGACGATCCTCGCACCGCCCCAATGCGACCGCACCCATCCAAAACCAAGTACGCCTCAAGCGCGGGAAGCAGCATGTGCTTCCCGCGCGGATGGCGACCGTCATTTCACAGGCGGAAGACCAGCCACGGCGGCGTCTGTTGGATTGTTCAGACACTTCGGATGGCCAAAGCCGCTCGCACTCTGGCCGACGCCCCCTTGCCCGTTGGGCGCCTGGCCTGTTCCGCCGGTGCCGTCGGCGTTCGGCTTTATGTCGAATATGATGTTGTCCGGATGGGCCGCATCCGCTACCCCTTTGACGCCTTGGAATTGATCGAGCCCAAGGGCATTGCGGACCCGCCACGCAACCATGTGGTCGGTGCATGCGGTGTCACCGCTGACACCGACTCCACCCACTTTGACTCCGTTTCTATAAAGCGCCAAGCCGCCGCCAAAGACGTTCACGCCGCCGATGCGCTTGCCGACCATGGGATCGTTTGGTGTGCCGAACGAAGAACCACTGGCGGGTCCTTGGGTGAAGCTGGCCTGGCTAATCCCGGCGTTCTCGGAAGGAGGACGGTTGCCATAAGCGACAGCCGTGTCGACAGGATTGCTGTGCTGCAGGCCGTAGAGGCTACCGCCCGGTTGCACGGCCGTGAACAGGTTGGCGGTCGACAAGGCGAGGCCACTTGGAAACAGGCTGCCGCCAGGCGTCGCGTTGTGCCCCACGCTGAAATCATTCGCCGTGTTCGCTTTCTGCGCCGAGATGACGCGGCTGCCCAGCCATTGAGAGGTGCCTTGGCTCCCCGAGAACGCGACGGCGCAAACGGTGCCATCGTTAGCGACAAGCGTCCCCCACATGTTGAAACCCAGCCCGCCGTTAGGGCCTGCAGCGGGCGTTATGGCGCTGACGAGTGCTGAACGAAGTTGCGAGAAGTCCGACAGAGCGGAGCAATCCGCGAAGGCCGGGCCGACCACCATGGTAACAAGAGCGCTAATCGAACATGAAAGTATCCGCCGTTGGACGTTCATTGTGCTGCTCCTCTGGTGCGATGAATGATGGGATAAAAAACCAAACGCAGGTCCCATCGTGCCTGCGCGAAGTCCGATGAAATGCGCTGCTACTTCCGAGGTATCGCCTGGGGATGAAAAATCAGATCGGCAACCGCGGGAACAAGGAAAGCACGCGGTCCTCTCGGAAAGACGAAACCTCGCGGCTCTTGAAAAAAATGTGACGTTAGCTGTCGTTGATCAGCGTGACCTGTTCTTGCGACGCTTTCATGAACCGCGATTGCAATGAGGCGATCTCTCGGCAGTCACGGCTTGTTAGTTCCGTAGGTGGACAAGAAACTCCCGGCCCCACATACCAGTGTAAAAGCGGGGAAGCCGAAGAAATTCGGCACCGTGCTTTTCGAAGATTGCCTTCGCCTGCTTGGCGGTCTTGATCATATCGTCCGGTTTGTCGCTTTTGAAGCGTGCAAATTGTACAATAGCCGTGACCTAATCCCTCCGTTGAGCCCCATGTAGGTCTAGGAGTGGCCGCAAGAGGTTCACAGGAAATCTCCATGAGGTCCGAATTGGGTCCAGGCTGTGTAAAAACGCGGCTCCGCATCACCTCCATCAACGAAGGCGGCCGTCGGTGTCGCTATTGAGTTCGCTGCCCGCGCCTCACGCCCGCATGGCTGCCAGCAATGGCTCGACGCCGA
>NZ_JARVWW010000106.1 GCF_029846715.1 Bradyrhizobium nivariense | reverse complement strand
CAAGGCATTCCGGCAGCAACGTCGTCTGCTGGCGATCCACCCCTTGAACGAAACCCCGCATCAATTCCCCCCGCGATTCAGCAAGAGAATCATAGCATCGACGGAGTTTTTACACAGCCTGGGTCATTTGCGTCGGTTTGGCCGGAGCATGGCGACTTCCGCTCCGCCCCCGGTGAACGGACATTCTCAGGATAGGCGGTCATGTCTCGAACGGGCCAATAATGACATACACGCTATCCGACCGACTATGCTGTCTCGAAAAGGACGGTAGACGACGGCGAGACCAGCGTCAGTTCGCCTTCCTCTCGACAGGGGGCGTCGACAAGTCAAATTGTTTGCATTGCTTGGCCCGTGCGCGCGTTTGCGAAGGCAGCTCACCAAAAGCGCGACGGTAGACGCGCGAGAAATCCCCCAGGTGCCAAAAGCCATTGGCGAGTGCCGCCGCCTTGACGCTAAACGCGCCCGTCGAAAGTTTAAGCCGCACCTGCGTTAGCCTTTTCAAACGAAGGTAGGAATGCAAGCTCATGCCAACGACGGAGACCGACGCCGACTGCAACGCCCGCACGGACGTGCCAATTTGCTCGGCTAGTTCTTTGCTGTAGAGCGGTCTTGAAGGCGGCAGTGCGCGTACCAGCGCGTCTAGCTCCGCAACGATCGCAGTGTGCCGTTCACGCGAAGGGAGCTTATCGAAGGGGGTGGCTCGCATCGCCCGCTCGACCATCAGGAGCGTTCAGCCAAATGATCTGGTGATGTGCGACAACATCATAGTCGCCGCTCGTGAATAGCGACCGTTGGTGTATTGCTCGTCCACGAAATTGAGCGCGAGGAGAGCAACGATAATTGCGCCTGCAACTCTCATACCGAAATCGTGGACCTTACCCTTTAAAATTCGGTTAACCGTGTCCAGGTGCCTCGCCTTTCTCAACCGGTCATACGCGTCGATTTGGCAGCGTCTATGCAACGTCCGGTCTCGCCTCGATAACTGACGTGCGGGACGCTATCGCGATCTTCGCCTTTGGGCCGATTGTGTTGCAAAACTCGAAAGTTCCAGCGGTCCGAATTTTTGGCGAAAACCTGAAGCGCAAAGAGGTCGATGATACGCATAGCTTCAGTCGCGCTACCGAAGTCGCCCATGAATTTGGCGCAAGGCGACGAGGTCCCTCGGATCATTACACGAAGAGCGCGCCAGCGGCCCTCAGAATTTTTGACACCTCCTGCAAAACGACTTTTGCAACACAATCGGTCAAAAGCGGTCCACGCCGCAGCGCTTGCGGTAGGTCAGCTACGGACCCACAATCGGACTCATGCACCGCATCACAATTGGACGTGGTCAACCGACGAAGGCGTTTGGCAGATTAGCTTCGGTTTGTCCGCGGCAATACGACCTTGAACTCAGTGAACAGCCCGGGCTCCGTCTCGACGTCGATGCTGCCCCCGTGTTGCTTTACGATAATGTCATGGCTCATCGACAGGCCCAGCCCAGTACCCTCCCCGGAAGGCTTCGTAGTGAAGAACGGGTGGAATATTTTCTCTTTGATTTCTTCCGGGATTCCGGCGCCGTTATCGCGGATACATATTTCAACCTTGTCTCCCAGGTTCCTTGTGGTGACGGAAAGAATCGGTTCGAAGCCGTCACCAGCTTCCACTTTCCGTTTCGTGGTAGCATAGAAACCGTTCGATATCAGATTGAGCATAACCCGCGTGATCTCTTGTGGATACACGTCAGCCATACCAACGGAAGCGTCGAGATCGCGATGCAAAGAGATGCTGAAGCCTGCCTTTTCTGCTCGAGCACCGTGATAAGCCAGGTTGAGGCTCTCCTCGACTATCGCATTGATGTCAGTAGGACGATGCTCGCCGGAGCCTTCACGGGAGTGCTGCAGCATGTTTTTCACAATGGAGTCGGCGCGTTTGCCGTGCTGGACAACCTTTTCGAGGTTGTCTTTCAGCGTCTTGGTCAGTTCCTCAACTTCTGCACGGATATTGTCGGTCAGCGTGGCGGATTTGGGCACGTCATTCAGCTCGGTCAGCTCCGCCGAAAGGGCCGAGAAATTGTTGACGAAGTTGAGAGGGTTCTTGATCTCGTGTGCGATACCGGCGGTAAGCTGGCCGAGCGAGGCCAGCTTCTCGGTCTGCACTAGACGATCCTGCGCGGTTCGCAGATCGTCAAGAGAAGCCGCTAGTTCTTTGGTTCGCGCCTGAACTTCGTCGAACAGCCGCACGTTTTCGATGGCAATCACGGCCTGATCGGCAAAGGTTGTGACCAATTCGACCTGCTTGTCTGTAAAGGGCCGCATTGTTCGGCGCAGCAGCACGAGTGCGCCGACCGGATTGCCTTCGCGGAGAAGGGGTACTCCGAGAAATGTTCGCGGATTGCCGCTTAGTTTCTGCGCCTCCGAAAACGCGTAATCGGGATCGGCAAGCACGTCGGGCACATGAATCACCTTTCCTTCGAGCAGGGTTCGGCCCGTAATGGTCGCGCGTTCCGGCTTGACCGGGATGTCCTTTACGTAATCCATGAACTCCGGCGTAAAGCCGTATGACCCGGCGCGGAAATATTCGTCAACTTTCTGGCGCGTGATCGCGGCCATATCCGCCTCGCACAATCGAGCCGCAGACTCAACGAGCGTGTCCAGCACGGTTTGCAAGTCAAAGGCAGAGCGGCTGATGACCTTGAGCACGTCGGCGGTCGCAGTCTGCTGCTGGAGCGACTCTCGCAGATCCTCGGTGCTCGCGCGGAGCTCACGAAGCAACCTCGTGTTTTCGATAGCGATCACGGCTTGAGCCGCGAACTGTTTCAGGAGCGATATCTGCTTCTCCGAGAAACGCGCCGGCTCCTGGCGAAAGATCATGAAGTTGCCGACCAGCTGATCGTTCTTCAGGAGCGGAACGGCAACAACACTTCGCGCACCCCCTAGATCGACCAGCGCGCGCCGGTTGGGTTCGCCTCTGAGATAGGCATCCGACTCGCGAAGATCGGTTATTTCTACAATCGGTTCGCCCCGCAACAGGCGGGCCGGCGCCGTGCCGGGTCCGTACTCCAACGACCGGTTGCGCCGGTATTCATAATAGGCGGAAGGGAGCCCACGCGTGGCAGCGGTATGGAATAGCTCGCCGTCGAATGTATTGAGCACACCGAAATCGGCAGCGCAAAGGTCCATTGAGAGCCGGTCCCGGAAATCTGCACAGGACGCTAAGTGGAGTTTCTGCCTGACGGCGGGCACGATAGGCCCCGCGAATCAGGAGAGACCATGAGCAGACGACCCCGCCGGAACCACTCACCGGCCT
>NZ_JARVWW010000105.1 GCF_029846715.1 Bradyrhizobium nivariense | reverse complement strand
GCCGCTCGGCCATCGCCAGAAGCATCACGCCCCCATTCGAGGTCAGGCGCCCACCATCGAAGGCAGCTGTGACTTCCTTGGCGTGAACGGCTGGAAACGAGAATGGCAGAATCGTATCATCGGTCATAGCGGGCGTGGTGTTCGCGGCTGAAGGTGATGGGGTTGGCTTCGCAACCGAACCCTACGCCGCATCAGCGCTTTACACCACGCTCGCCAGCCTCTCAGGACTGGCGAATAAGACGGGCTAGTGTCTTTGAGCAATTGGCGTTGCAGCTTCAGGATTTCCCTGCTCCGCCAGCGCGCTATCGGCCACAAGCGCAAGAGCCGGAACTTGTTAGTTAGCGGCGGTGCAAAACCTTTGTGGCAAAAGTGGTCCCAACAAGAGAAACGGGGGCCACAATGTCTGGTTTCAGGGGACAGGGGAAAGGTTTGGCGGTTGCCGCCATTCTGTTTGCAACTTGCGTCTCGGCCAAGGCCGGCGACGTGCTCTACGCCAGCCTGGGTGACACCACGCGTTCGCCGATCGGCTGGGTCGAATTCTGCGCCGACAATCCGGGCGAGTGCCGCGGCGGCCCGACGCAACCACGCGACATCGTGTTGTCGCAGACCGCCTGGCGTGACCTCGTGCGGGTCAACAAGTGGGTCAATGAGACGATCAAGCCGATGACCGACATGGATCATTGGGGCGTTGTCGAGAAATGGTCGTTGCCGACTGACGGCTACGGCGACTGCGAGGACTACGTGCTCCTGAAGCGCAAGATGCTGATGGATGCCGGCTGGCCGCGCGAGGCGCTGTTGATCACGGTGGTCCGCGACAAGAAGGGCGAAGGCCACGCGATTCTGACTGTGAAGACCGACAAGGGCGAGTTCGTGCTCGATAACCAGAACGAGAACGTCGTCGCCTGGACTGATACTGGCTACCGCTTCGTCAAGCGGCAGTCGCAGAGCGATCCCAATGTGTGAGTCTCGCTCGGTGACAACCGCCCGGCCGTTGCAACCGCAAGCTCACGCTGAGCCAACAAGGATTTTCGAACACGCGACCGGTCACATCCCCACCCCTCCCCGTCCCAGACCGGTTCGCGCGCGGCCAGGCATCCCCCAATGCCTGGCCGCAACTTTTTTGGCGATCCGATCGCCTTCAGGACAGCGCTATTCGGCTCAGTACCGGACGCCGGCGGGAGGCTCGCCGAACTTGTAGGAGGCCTGGAGGAAGCCGCCAAAGCGTTCGTAGGTGAAGGTCGTCGGAGACGCCGGCACGCCAGGGAATTTGCTCGTGCCGTTGTCCGTCTTCGCGTACCAGTAACGGCCACCCGCGCCGACGCTGAAGTTCTGCGTCACATCATAGGAGACGATGCCCTCGAGTTGGTAGCCCCAGCCATCGCCCGACTGCGGCTGCGGGTTGATGTCCGGCCGCATCCAGTGGTTATCAAAGCCACTCAAGTGGACGAAGGGCAGATAGGCGCCGTCCAATGTGAGCTTCCACTGCGGAGCCAGATTGATCACGCCGTTCAAGCCGACACGCAGCGAGTCCCAGGTTTCGGTCTTGCTGAGACCGAGCACACTCCCGGAAATCGCCGTGCAACCAGACGGATTGCCCCCAACCTGCGTGCAGCCATAGGCATTCACGTTCTCGTAGAAGCGGTTGTAGCCGAGGAAGCCGCCGACCTTGAAGGGCTGCCCTTTCCAGAAATTGTAGCCGGCATCGACGGTGCCATAGGCCTGGCTGCCGTTGTTGACGTTGCTGACGGTGTTGGAATACAGCGGGATCGCCGGCGGGAAATCCTCGTCGTTGATGCTGCCGTTGATGTTGCCCGCGCCGACGAAACCCTTGGCGAAGAATCCGGAAAGATGATCCAGCCGGGCAAAGGCTTCCCCTGCGTGGCTGCCGAGATTCTTGTACGTCAACTGCGAATTGACCTGCCCGGGCACGAACGGATCGCCCAGCGTGAAACGGGTACGCCCGGAGCTGTAGAAGTAGCGCGCGCCGACTTCAATGATCCATGGCGACAGCACAAGCGGCGGCGGCGCCTTGAGCGCCTTCACCGGCATGCCAGGCGTCGCTACCGCGACCCCGTCGGGAGCTGCGTCCCAATGATAGTTCACGCCGACGCGCGCGATGCTGCCATGCGTCGCGAAATCATACTGCGACTGGAATCCAGGCGCCATGGTCGGCGTGCCGAAGCCGGAGGTCAGCGAGTGGTTGCCGAGATCGTAGTAGAGGTATTCACCCTTGACCGTCCAGTGCGGGGCGAACCTGTACTCGACGCCCGCGCCGGCGGTCCAGCCAACCTGGAATGCGTGGCCTGACGCTCCGAAATCCCGGAAGGCGGCTGGTCTCTGAAGATGGAAGTCGCCTTGCGCGCCCACGTCACCATAAGCGAGGCCGGCGGTGCCATAGAGCAGGACGTCGGGCCTCGCCAGGAAGCCGGCCCGGGCACGCACCGTTCCAAATGCGTCGATGGTCTGGCTCGCGGTGACGAAGTTACCCGGAAAGCTGCCGCGCCCGTTGTTCGCGGCCACCACAGGACCTGAGATTGTCTTGCGCCCGCCGATATTGGCCCAGTCGAGATCGGCCTCCAAACCCCAAACCCAGGAGTTGATCTGCCAGTTGACGCCAGCCTGGCCGCCGGCGAGGCCGCCGCTCATCGTGTGGCCAAGATCGTAGACGCCCATCGCACCGGGAAAGCCGAGTTCGGCATCTCTCATGCCGAACTCATTCGCTCCGGTCGAGCCGAAGCCACCGCCGCCGTTCAGACCCGCGTAGAAGCCGGTCCAACTGCCGACCGTTTGAACCGGGGCCGGAGCCTTATAGGGGAGGTCCGCAGCCGATACCGAACCGGGACCGACCAATGCAACTGCCGAAGCGATCGGCATCGTCCAAAGCAGGTTTCTCAAGACATCCTACCTAAAACGCCCTAGCGAGTAGCGCACGGGCAACATCGGCGATGTGTGTTGGGTACCTTGCCTCCGCAATGTCGCAGCTCTTCTTTCTCTTATGAATTGTTGTAAATCAGCAACGAATAGGTTTTCCGGCGAAATCCACCACATCGGCAAATTCGAATCGACCGGTTCTGCTTGCGAGCCCTACTCCGCGGCCTGCGCGCGGTGCTCTTCCAACGGCACGAGCTCGGCGGAAGTCGATTTCTGCTTCTTGTGCACGAGGCTGACTAGACTAGAACGCTGAATACTGCTTTGGACGATCAAAGCGAGCGTGTCAGGCTGCGCCTGCGCAGCAGCTTGATCAGATTCTCAGCTTGGCCGCGCGCGCAATACAGGCTGTCGTAGATCCACTCGGCCGAGCCGACATCGAGGCTGGTGACGACGAAGCGGATGTCGAGACCGAGCATCGTCGCCTCTAT
>NZ_JARVWW010000104.1 GCF_029846715.1 Bradyrhizobium nivariense | reverse complement strand
GTCAGACAGCCCATAAGGCTTCGGTGGGTATCGATCCGATCGAACGGCGACCCAGCTCGGGCGGCCACCCGGGCTGGGCCATTCCTCACGGAACGGGATCAATATAATCGATCGCGCTAATACAAGGATGGGTTGAGCCCTTGCGAAACCCATCATGCTTCGTCATTGGCGGGCGGGTTGATGGGGTTCGCTGGCACTCTACCAATCCTACGAGCTGAGCAAGCGCCTCGTCCTTCGAGACGACCGCTTCGCGGTCTCCTCAGGATGAGGCTGAGCTGCGTCGGATTTCGTTAAAGCTGCAGCCACGTGTTCCGCCCTCATCCTGAGGGCCCGCCAAGGGCGGGCGTCTCGAAGGATGTGCCGCGGGGAAGCACGCGTAGGATGGGTTGAGCTCTCGCGAAACCCATCATGCTTCGTCATCGGCGGACGGTTTGATGGGTTTCGCTGGCGCTCTACCCATCCTACGAGCTGGAGGAAACGTTTCGCCGATCCGGCTACGGGGCACGTGTGTTGCGACAACGGAATTCGAATTCGTCCCGGAAATGGCGATGGGCCTAGAATTGATAAAAGCCGCGCGAAACAATTCATTTCCCGCCAGATACTCCATGGCCATGGTAGAGTTGTACAATGTCTCAGGTCCAAACGTATCTGCCTAACGCAAAGGCGCTAGCACTGCTGGCTGAATTGCGTGAGCCGTTGGTGGTGTATCGACTAGCGACGCAAATTGGCGGTCTATCGATGGTTGCTCTGGGAGCGCTGGGTATCCCAAGCATCGGCTTACGAGTGCTTGATCGCAGCATCGCGCCTAAGTTTGAGATATTTGAGTTGCTAATCGAGCCGTGGATAGCGCCAGGAAAGTTCCAGCTGACAGAGATGGCACGGATCAGGGGATGGGACGAAATCAAGTGTCTCTTCCGCTTCGAGTGGCTCCGGCCTGCGATGCCGGGAGAGGTTCCGCCTCATTGTGAGAAGGTTGTTGGCGATAGGGGGCCGCGAAAGATGATTCCTTCGACCGGAACCCACTTGGCGGTTTCGATGGTCGGGATAGTTTTCTCATGTACAAATGATCGCTCGTCTTTCGCGGCCATTTTAAACAGCGACGATGATCCTGCCACACTTCGATTGCTCGATCGCGCAGCCGATGCGCAGCAGGCCACTCTGGATTGCGAAATGGTAGACCTGAATGATGTGGAACAATGGATAGCCAAGTTGGAAGAACAATATTTATAGGATTGAATTACGGTGACAGTGCTGGACTGCACTCCTGATCGTCGGCGCGACGTCGGGCATCTCGGGAACGATGTCGTTGCCAGGACAATTTTCGGTGAGCGCCCTGGGGGCTGTAAGCGATCCCGCCGGGGACGGCCGGCATGACGCCGTCGCTGGCGCTCGAGTACAGCAGCCAGGGCGGCGATGGTTTCCTCGGAATGGGCTGGACGCTGTCCGGTCTGCCGGCGATGTCGCGCTGTCCGCGAAGGACGGTGTTTCGGGTACCGTCAACTTCGATGCCAATGACCGCCACTGCCTCGACGGGCAGCGGCTTGTACCGATCAGCGGCGCTTACGGTGCTGACGGGACGCAGTACCGCACCGAGGTCGAAAGCTTTTCCAAGATCATCTCACACGGCACGACCGGGACCGGGCCGGCGTGGTTCGAGGTGCACACGAAGTCCGGCCAGACCATGGAGTTCGGCAACAGTGCCAATGCGCTAGTTTAGCGAAACCCATCATGCTTCGTCATCGGCGGACGGTTTGATGGGTTTCGCTGGCGCTCTACCCATCCTACGAGCTGACCATTTGGCGTGTGTCAGCTACGGCGCCAACAACAGACATGTCCCGCTTTCATTCGATCACCTTGTCTGCGCGGGCGAGCAATGTTGGCGGGATGACGATGCCGAAGGCTTTCGCCGTCTTCACATTGACCGCTAGTTCGAACTCGGTCGGCTGCTCCACCGGCAGGTCGGCAGGCTTGGCGCCCTTGAGAATCCGATCAATGAAATAGGCAGTCCGGCGCACGCGCTTGTCCAGATCCACGCCCAGACTGGCAAGCGCCCCGGCCTTGGGGAAGGTTGGATAGTCGGAGATGACGGGGATGCCGGACTTCAAGCCGAGCTGCGCCAGCTCTTCCGCATGGCCGCTGAAGAAGGGTTGCACGACTAGCGCCTCCGCGCCTTCCGCCTTCAGGCTCAAAAACAGGGTCTCGTCGAGCTGATCAGGCCGGTCGATCGACCGGACAACCAGTTTCTGCCGATCTTGTCGGCCGCCGCCCTGCTCTCATGGACGAAGCTGGTCGCGCCGGGACTGGGCGCAAAGCTCAGAAAGGCGACCGTTCGGATACCAGGTACGAGTTCGCGCAACAATTCGAGCCGCTTGCCCGCGAGGTCGGGTCCAGACATCGACACGCCGGTCACGTTACCACCTGGACGCGAGAGGCTATGCACCAGCTTCGCCTGCACTGGATCGGAGGCGATCATGACCAGCGGAATGCTTTGCGTCATTTCCATCGTGAGCTGCACCGTCGCCGTCGTCCATGGAACGATGATGTCGACTTCCTTATCGATCAGCCTCCTGAGAATGTCGCGGGTGCGCTGTTTGTCGCCGTTGGTGAAGTAAGATTCGAGCTCGATCGTCTTGCCCTCCACGTAGCCGAGCTTCTTTAATTCTTCCCGAATGCCCTCGACATCGGCAGCGAGCGCCGCGGCATGCAGGCTTATCACCGCGATGCGGGGGACTTTGTCCCCGGCGGCGGCCAGCATCGAACTCGGTATGGCCACTACCACGGCCCCAGCGGCAACTGTTCGTAACATCTTGCGTCGGTTCATTTGCTTAACTCATCGGCCCCGGTGAAAGAACTTTCGATTGTGAGCCCCAGTCGTTCCTCGAGGTCTCATCAGCTCTGCCTCAGCCAACGTCCGCATCGTAGCGGATCGAATCTCTGGTGAGCAAGTAATCAGTCCGCTTTCAGGCAATGCATCAGTCCCAGCACGCGTAGGATGGGTTGAGCCCTTGCGAAACCCATCATGCTTCGTCATCGGTGGACGGATTGATGGGTTTCGCTGGCGCTCTGAGCAAGCGCCTCGTCCTTCGAGACGACCGCTTGGCGGTCCCCTCAGGATGAGGCTGAGCTGCGCCGGGTTTCGTTGAAACTGCAGCCGCGTGTTCCGCCCTCATCCTGAGGGGCCGCCAAGGGCGCGCGTCTCGAAGGATGTGCCGCGGGGAAGCACGCGTAGGATGGGTTGAGCCCTTGCGAAACCCATCATGCTTCGTCATCGGCGGACGGATTGATGGGTTTCGCTGACGCTCTACCCATCCTTGTATTAGCGCGATCGGTTATATTGATCCCGTTCCGTGAGGAATGGCCCAGCCCGGGTGGCCGCCCGAGCTGGGTCGCCGTTCGATCGGATCGATACCCACCGAAGCCTTAT
>NZ_JARVWW010000103.1 GCF_029846715.1 Bradyrhizobium nivariense | reverse complement strand
GTCAAAACCCGCCGGAAGCTGCGCACTCACCTCCGGCCAATGATCCAAAATCTCAGGACGAATCTTCATCCCAAGCTTGAATCATATCGAGATTCTTTGTGTCCAGAGCTAAACCTAGCGCGAATGACCCCAACCCTCTCCCCGTAAGAACGGGGAGAGGGAGTGAACTCGCACCATGCCGCTGCAAAATCGCGTCACGCCAACCGGCGAGATCATCTCGACGCCACATCGCGGGATGTTCACCGGCAACCGCGGTATCATCCATGATCCCGCGACCAAGACGCTGCTGAAGAAGCGCTGGTCGTCGCCGGCCTGGATCGTTTGCCTGTGTGAATTCCGCGGCTGGCGGCGGCCGGTGATGGCGCGGCGGAGTTGGACCGAGCTGTTCTTTCTCGACGAGGCCACGGCTTTTGCGGCCGGACACCGGCCCTGCTTCTTTTGCCGCCGTGACGACGCGAAGCGATTTCGCAATGCATGGGAAGCGGGGAATGATGCAAGCGGCATCAGCGCCAAGGCGATGGATGCCGTGCTGCATCGGGAACGGCTCGATCGTGGCAAGAAGCGGCTGCATGCGCTGCCGATGCCGATCGCGGAATTGCCCGACGGCGCGATGGTGCAGCAGGGCGATGACTGCTTCCTGGTCGCGCAGGGCAAGGCGCTGCTGTGGTCATCCGCGGGCTACGCTCCGCATACGAGCGCCCTCGATTGCCCGATGTTGCTGACGCCGCCTGCCACGCTGTGCGCGATCATCGCTGGATATCAGCCTGTGCTGCATCCGACCGCGCGCAGCTAGCGCAGCGGCTTACCGTCTTCATCCACACTTGTCCGCGCATCGCGCAACGCCCATTCGCGGATCACTTGGCGGCAGCGGGTCAGCTCGGCTTCGCTCGCGACGTTCGCATCCTTCGACGCACGCTCCACGATTGCTTTGCAATTGAGCAGCACGGAACGATCCTCTGCACGCGCCGGCAGCGCGAACGCTGCAAGCGCTGCAATGGTGAACGCCAGACGGATCGCCGCCATTACCCCAGCTGCTCACGCGCCAGCGCAGCGCCGGCGCCGAGCGCCATCAGCTTCGCTTCGGCGATCTCGCGCCGCATCGGCGCCATGCCGCAATTGGTGGTGGCGATGATGTTGTTCTTGGGCACGAATTTCGACACCGCGTCGATCACCGTGACAACGTCCTCGGCGGTCTCCACCGTGTCGCTGGCGACGTCGATCACGCCGGCCTGCACGATCTTGGTCTTGAGCAGCGCGAGCAGGTCGAGCGGCACCTTCGAGTTACGGCACTCGATCGCGACCTGCTGGATCGGGCTGGCATCGATCGCCGGAAAAATCTGCTCATACTGCCGCCACTGTGCGCCGAGCGTCTGCTTCCAGTCGGTATTGGCCTTGATGCCGTAGCCGTAGCAGATGTGCACGGCGGTGGCGCAGGTCAGGCCCTCCGCGGCGCGCTCCAGCGCCTTGATGCCCCAATCGTTGACCTCGTCCATGTAGACGTTGAAGGCGGGCTCGTCGAACTGAACGAGATCGACGCCGTCGGCCTGGAGCGCCTTGGCCTCCTCATTCAGAAGCTCGGCGAAGGCAAAGGCCATCTTGACGCGGTCGCCATAATAGCGATCCGCGATAGTGTCGATGATGGTCATCGGGCCGGGCAGGGTGAATTTCAGCTTCTTCTTGGTATGCGTACGGGCGACGCGTGCCTCAAAGGCGTGGACGCGGCTCTTCAGCCGGAGCGGGGCGACCACCTGCGGCACCATCGCCTTGTAGCGATCCTTGCGGATGCCCATCTCGACCTTGTGGGCAAAATCGATGCCCTCGATCTTCTCCAGGAAACCGTGGACGAAATGCTGCCGGGCCTGCTCGCCTTCGGTGACGATGTCGATGCCGGCGTCCTCCTGGATTTTGACGGCAAGCATCGTCGCGTCACGCTTGGCGCGGACGAGCTCGTCGCCTTGCGACTTCCAGGGCGCCCAGAGCATGTTGGGCTCGGCGAGCCATTCCGGCTTCGGCAAGGAGCCGGCGATCGTGGTTGGAAACAGCATGGCGGCCCTCCTGGCGGGTTGTGATTGCGCCCCTTCCTGCCATGTCTTAACGTCGAGGTACAGAACAACAAAAGTCGCCTTGAAACCCGCGAGGCCGGACCGGAAACGCCATGATCGAATTCTTCTTCGACTGCTCCTGCCCCTGGACCTATCTCGCCTTCCACAACATCCAGCCGCTGGCCAAGGAGCTCGGCGCCGAGATCTCCTGGCGGCCGATCCTGGTTGGCGGCATCTTCAACACCGTCAATCCGAGCGTCTATGCGCAGCGCGAGACGCCGGTGCCGTTGAAGGCGCGCTACATGAAAAAGGATCTCGCCGACTGGTCGCGCTCGGCCGGCCTCGCGATCAAGATGCCGCCGACGGTGTTTCCGGTGAACAGCGTGAAAGCGATGCGCGGCTGCATCTGGCTCGGGCAGGGATCGGTGCCTTTCGCCACGGCAGTGTTCGAGACCTATTGGGGCGAGGACAAGGACATCTCCCAGGACGCAGTGCTGGCCGAGATCTGCAGGAAGGTCGGCGTCGACGAGCAGAAATTCTTCGCGGGCATTTCCGGGCAGGAGATCAAGGATCAGCTCAAGGCCAACACCGAAGAGGTCGTCGCCCGCGGCGGCTTTGGCTCGCCGACGATCTTCGTCGGCAAAACCGACATGTATTTCGGCAATGACCGCCTGCCGCTGATCCGCGAGGCGCTGCTGCGCAGCAAGGCGAGCGCGGCTTGATGGTGCGCGCTGTCGTCTGCCGCGCGCTCGGCGCGCCCGAAACGTTGCGGCTGGAGGAGTTTCCGTCGCGCGCCTTGAAGCCGGGCGAGGTGCGCGTCGCGATCCGCGCCGCTGGCTTGAATTTTCCCGACGTACTGATGGCGGCCGGCGAATACCAGCTCAAGCCGGAGCTGCCATTCACGCCGGGCATGGAGGCGGCCGGCGACGTGACTGAAGTGGGCGCAGAGGCGAGCGGCGTCGCCGTCGGCGACAAGGTCATCGTCAAGATGCGGCACGGCGCCTTCACGGATGAAGCAGTGGTGATGCCGTCGCAGCTCACGCCGATGCCGTCGACGTTCGACTATGCGGAAGCTGCGACCTATCTCGCCGGGCACGGCACCGCCTATCACGCGCTGATCGACCGCGGCCGGGTTGAGCCGGGCGAGGTGCTGCTGGTGCATGGCGCCGGCGGGGGCGTGGGCCTTGCTGCCGTCGAGATCGGCAAGATGCTGGGTGCGACCGTGATCGCGACGGCGTCCAGCGACGAAAAGCTCGCGATCGCCAAGGCGCGCGGCGCCGATCACCTCGTGCGCTACGACCGCGAGCCGTTTCGTGATGCCGTCAAGCGCATCACCGACGGTCGCGGCGCGGACGTGGTGTTCGATCCCGTCGGCGGCGAGGTGTTCGAGGACTCGATGCGCTGCATCGCCTGGGGCGCGCGGCTCCTCGTGATCGGATTCACCGGCGGCATCGGCTCGGCCAAGACCAATCTGCTGCTGATCAAGGGCGCGAGCGTGCTCGGCGTGCGCGCCGGCGAAGCGGTGCGGAAAAATCCCGCGCTTGGCGAAGTGCGCCTGAAGGCGTTGCTGACATGGGCGGAGGAGGGCAAACTGCGGCCCAACATCTCGCACCGCCTGCCGCTGGAGGAGTTTGCGAAGGCGATGCGGTTGCTGATCGACCGCAAGGCGATCGGGCGCGTGGCGCTGGTGATGAAGTGAGAAACGCTGGGTGGGTTAGCGAAGCGAAACCCATCCTTGTATTAGCGCGATCGGTTATATTGATCCCGTTCCGTGAGGAATGGCCCAGCCCGGGTGGCCGCCCGAGCTGGGTCGCCGTTCGATCGGATCGATACCCACCGAAGCCTTATGGGCTGTCTGACGTAGCGAGATCGCGATCGGCACTTCATCGGGACCCGAATGGTTGAACGAACTTAAGGTTCGCATAACAAGGGAGGGATCGACGAAGATGACCAAGCATACCACGACCTGTGCCGGGGTCGATACCGGCAAACGGAAGCTTGATGTGGCGATCGATGGTTGCCGCGAGCAGCTGCAGGTGGAGAACACGTCAAAAGGTCACGAGGCTTTGCTGATGTGGCTACGACGGCACCACGTCAAACGCATTGGCATCGAAGCAAGCGGCGGTTACGAACAGCCCGTCGTCGCCGAGTTGCGGCGCAAGCGGTTTGTGGTTGTGGTGTTTCAGCCGGCTCAGGTCCGGGCCTATG
>NZ_JARVWW010000102.1 GCF_029846715.1 Bradyrhizobium nivariense | reverse complement strand
CCTTGACGACCGCACCCCGGATCAAGCCTACTTCGATCTTCCTCCGCTCCGCGCGGCGGCCTAACACCGGCAGAGTCTCCACTTATCGACGCGGAATTTTTGTTCAGACAATCGGGACCGGCTCTGTGAGCCTACAAAGGACAAGCTGGCCAGCGCGCAGCGGCGTATCGGGGGCTGACACGGATCTCGTTACCAGCCGATGGATCGCACCTTCGGCCAGACGACCTCTTACACCGTGGTTCCTTACGCCTCTAGATCACCAGGCCGCATCCTAAGCTGGCGCGAAGCAGCTCCCTATCGTACTGCAAGCTTGCTATCATTAGCTGAAGGGGTGTGCCCCGGCGCGCAGCCGTTCAACATCGCGAGCACGTACCATAACTTCAGTTGCGAGATGGTCTTCGGCTAATCGACAATTGCGGAAGGACGTCGGCCGGCGAGCTTCCCCATGCCGCGAAGTAACTGCTGATCGGGGCGGTGAACAGCGCCACCCTCCGACTCGCTGGGTCGAAGCAGAGGTTGAGTGTCTCGACCGTGCAAGCGAGCTCGCCCGCACTTTCGATGCGATGAAGAAGATGAAAACGCTTCGTATCCGAGGCAATCAGGGCTGTATGGATGTCAACCGAGGCGCCCAAGCGCAGTTCCCGAATGTAACGAACATAGGTCTCGGTCATGACGAACTGAAGGTCCGGCCCAGGTGCAAGATCATGCCTCGCACGGCGCCAGACTTCGATACTCGCAAGATCGGCTATGCGCTGATAGGTCAAGAAATTGACGTGATCGAGCTTGTCCAACCAGTCCTTGTCGACGACACCTTCCCAGGTCTTAATCCAAGCCATGTTTCGTTCCCCCGAGGCTTGTCCTGACTTCTCGCAACGCGGAGCGGATACCCACCACGCCAGCGTTGCGCAGCGCCATCAGCTCTGCCTGGCCATTTGCTCCGATTCCGTTGGCGACCTGCTCGGCATAGGTCTGCATCAGAGCCCGGTCAGGCTGGAAGCTGGGGGGCGCTATGTAACCGCTCTCCATTTCACGAGCGAGACTTTCCATGAACTTACCCCACAGGGACGGGTCGCTCTTGCCTAGAAATAATATCGAAGACAGCCCCCGGTCCACTTTCCTGGACAAAATCGGTACCTTCGAGTGCTTCTTCAAAATTGGAGGTGAAGGACACGCGCGAGGGTGAAGCACCGGATGCCATCCCAAGTTCAGTGAGGGAAGGCATTGCAGTTGCAATGCTTTCTCTGAGGTAGGTCTCCCGCTCCGTCGCCTGGTCGTACACCATGACGTCAAGCCCGGCCCGCATGAAGTGCGCGGCCCAGCCAGCTCCGATTACCCCGCCACCGACACAGGTTACCTTGGTAATCTTGCGCCTGCACAGCATTTCAGATTCTGACATTCATTTACTCCAGCTTTGAACATTTGCCGCAAGCTTGGGGCAGTTTGCTTGCGGCCAGGGATTTTGAGATCCTTGAAAATCCCGGGTCAGGTCTCAGAAGGGCGAAACAATCTCAATTTTGAACACGGCCTCAACTCGACATTGTTTATTTTGTAGGCTGGAGTCAGTTAACGCATCACTAGATCAGGTTCTAAGCGTCGTCTCGGGCGGTTGGAGAGATCTGCGTTGAAAGGCGTTCTCACCAATGAGGCATCAAATGGGTTCACACTACGCCTTAGAACGTTCACGCTGTTTGATCACGATGACGCATCCAACATCTCCAGCCGCGCTAACCGCTAGCAATAATCGTCATCTTCGCGCGCTTGCTAATAAGAGTCGCCATCCGGTTGGTGACATCCGCCAGTGTCCAACGGCTTCCGAGATGACCTGGAAGTCGAAAGTAGTCGGGGATCGAACCGAGCCCCGGATTGGAGCGCTGGTCCCATTGCGGGCTTGGGACCTCAGAGCGTGAAATGTTCAATGTCATAAAGAATGCATAGCCCCAGTTTGGCGCTTATTTTCTCTAATCCAGGTGCCAGTCCAGCCGAAATCCTGCTCGCGACGCAAAGAATGCGGAGCTTTCATGTCAGGCACCTAAAACTTGGGCGAAGCGAATCAGACTCGAGAGCTCAATCTGAACTCTATCTAGCCAAAGAAACCCGCGGTTCAATCATCTCCGCGCAACAGCGGACGCGATCAACATAGGGGGCTTCTGGCGCCGTGCTCGAGGACGTCGAAACGCGGCCTGGCGAAAGTAGAGCAAGACGTCGGCTAGCATGTCGGCCGGCCTTTGACTGATCGTTTCCAATGAGAGTGCGCGCACAATGATAAAGACCGCATCTCCCAGTTTGAGGAGCCTTCCTGCAACGCACGGCCGGACCAGG
Source organism: Bradyrhizobium nivariense (assembly GCF_029846715.1). Taxonomy (GTDB): domain Bacteria; phylum Pseudomonadota; class Alphaproteobacteria; order Rhizobiales; family Xanthobacteraceae; genus Bradyrhizobium. The sequence goes on along the minus strand of NZ_JARVWW010000102.1, from coordinate 2,499 downwards.
ACCATATCTGTGACTCGATATCGCTCGGCAAACCGAGTTCCGTATCAAAAGCTTGCCGAAGTTATGTCGAGGCCTCGACTATCGACCTTATTCGGAAGATCGGAGTCGATCCGAGGTTGAGGACGCGCCTGCCAGGGCGTCGCTGCATTGTATGAGCAAATTGAGCCGCTCGTCGGATTTCCAGGGAGGAACCTCGTCAATGCCTGCATCGCAAGGTTAAGTCGCGCATGAGTATCTTTCCAGCTCATGAGCGACACAGTCGCACATAAAGACGGTGCTTTCTGAGGGGGCGCGGGAAGACACCGCGATTGACCAATTGAGCGATGACTTTGGGCGTGATCTGGCCGTACATTGAAGGAAACGGGCGATAAGAAGAGCGTAACCTTTCGTGCCGCGGGCCGAACGGAACGACGCGGAAAAAGACGGTCGTTAAGATCGCGTTAATGTCAAAGGCCGGGTGGGAGACAATTTGCGTGTCAAATGTGTCAATCGGAGAACTAGCCGCCGGTGAGCAGGATCACGTCGTGGAGGACATTTCTCGATTAGAACATGTGCGACGCAAGCATGTAGGGCGCTATCTCAGTGCTGTCGCGGTCGTGGCGCTGGTCGCGTGGATTGTGATGGCCTTTGTCCACGGTCAGATCGACTGGTCCGTGGTCGGTCGTTACCTTACGGCGCGCACCATCATCCTCGGCCTGGGCAACACTGTGCTGATGGCCGCCTTGGCGATGCTGTTGGGTGTTCTGATCGGAGTGACGGTCGCGATCATGCGGCTTTCGGCCAATCCAGTGGTCTACTGGGCGGCGGCCAGCTACGTGTGGTTCTTTCGCGGCACGCCGTTGCTGCTGCAGTTGCTGCTGTGGTTCAATCTCGCGCTGGTTTTTCCCATGCTCGGCATTCCGGGCATCTTTGAGGTGCGCACGGTAGACGTGATGACGCCGTTTGTTGCAGCGCTCCTCGGACTTGGCATCAATCAGGGGGCCTATACGTCTGAGGTGGTGCGCGCAGGCCTACTGTCTGTCGATCAAGGGCAGTATGAGGCGGCGAGCGCAATCGGCATGCCCCGTCTTCAGGCGCTGCGTCGAATTGTCCTCCCGCAGGCGATGCGCGTCATTGTGCCCCCAATTGGCAACGAACTCATCGGCATGGTCAAGTTGACATCGCTCGCGAGCGTGATCCAGTTTTCGGAAATTGTCCACAACGTAGAGAACATCTACTACGTGAACAACTACGTAATCGAACTGCTGATCGTCGCTGCGTTCTGGTACCTGATCGTGGTTACCGTGCTTACGCTCCTACAAACGCGATTAGAGCGGCACTATGCACGTGGCGCCCGCGATACGAAACCACGCTAGCCTGGAAGGTCTCATGAATCCGATCGTCAAGGCCAGCGGCGTGCGCAAGTCGTATGGTGCATTCGAGGCGCTCAAGGGTGTCGACCTAGAAATAAATCGTGGCGAAGTGCTCTGCGTCATCGGTCCATCTGGTTCGGGAAAGAGCACCCTGCTCCGGTGCATGAATCAGTTGGAGATTGTCGATAGCGGCGCTCTGTGGGTGAACGGCGAATTGGTCGGCCACCGCCGCGTCGGCCCGAAACTGTATGAACTCTCCGAGCGTGAGATCGCGCGGCAACGCCTCGCAACGGGCATGGTGTTCCAGCGCTTCAATCTCTTTCCCCATAAGACGGCACTCGAAAACGTCACCGAAGGTCCGGTTCAGGTTCTCAAACAGGAGCGCAAGCAGGCGGAGGTCGCCGCCCGCGAGTTGCTCACGCGGGTCGGGCTGTCGCACAAATGCGACGCGTATCCAGTCGAGCTCTCAGGTGGTCAGCAACAGCGCGTGGCAATTGCTCGCGCACTCGCGATGCAACCAGCACTGATGCTGTTCGACGAGCCCACCTCCGCGCTGGATCCCGAACTGGTCGGCGAAGTGCTTGCCGTGATGCGCGATCTCGCGCGCACTGGAATGACGATGATCGTTGTTACTCACGAACTCGGTTTCGCGCGGGAAGTGGCAAGCCGGGTGCTTTTCATGGATGAAGGGCAAGTGATCGAAAGCGGTCCCCCGGACCAGGTCCTTAGCAGCCCGACGCATGCTCGAACACAGAATTTTATTTCAGCCGTACTTAGTTGACGTGGGCACGCGAGGCCTCGTCAAACGTAAGTGCATAAGAGGAATGGAGTTGTCTGGCGATATGCGCTTCGAGTTGCGGCGAACGTTTTCGCAGCCGAGCATTCTCCATGGACGCAGAAGTCAGGCAGGGATCACGCTGAAGACTCGCATCCTCTCCCGATAACATGACAACGGTACCCCGGATTCGAGTTGTGCGATGCGAGCGGACTATCAAAGCGCTGTAGGCAGTGGCTGTTGATAGAGCCGGTCCCGGAAATCTGCACAGGACGCTAAGTGGAGTTTCTGCCTGACGGCGGGCACGATAGGCCCCGCGAATCAGGAGAGACCATGAGCAGACGACCCCGCCGGAACCACTCACCGGCCTTC
>NZ_JARVWW010000101.1 GCF_029846715.1 Bradyrhizobium nivariense | reverse complement strand
TTGCCCGCTCCGAACCGGGGGTCACCCCATCACCACGCGCCGGCGGCGTCAATCATCCCGACCGCGCTATCCAGAGCATTCCGCGCAAGTCAAGCCCAGGCACCGGTGATCCTATCGTGACGCTCACCCTTGATCGCCGCGTGCAGCAGCTTGGCATCGGTCGGGAAGGTGATGGCCTTCGGCTGCACGGTGGTATCGACCGTGACCCGCTTGAGGTCCTGGCCGCGTAACGCGCCGGCCTCGTGCGCCACCCGCAGGCTCTCGGCCAGCAACAGCTCCAGCTTGTCGCCGAGCCGCTTGCGCCAATGGCTCAGGTCCGAGCGCTCGTGCGGGAACGCGTGCTGGAAGAACTCTTCGCCGGTGAAGTACTGGAAATACGGGTCGTGGACCCAACGCTCGCACACCCCCTCATCGGACAGGCCGTAAATGTGCTTGAGCAGCAGCAGCCCGATCACGAAGCGGGTCGCGATGCCCGGCCGACCGTTCTCGCTATAGAGCGGCGCGATCTCGCCGTCGATCCAGTCCCAATCGACCTTGCCGGCGAGCTGAACCAGCTCGTGCTTCATATTGATGATCTGGTCCAGCCTGGCCCGGAACAGATCGCCCGATCCCGTCGTCCTGTGCTTCTTCGGTCGCATCGCCACCTCCGATGCGACGACGGAATCCTGAAAATGAAATTGCAAGGTTCCGATGCCCCAAGCATCAAAACCCTGCATTCGCAAAACAGTCCACAAAGAAAAATGCGATCCTAGCTCAATCGCTTAGCCGCTCTTCACGGACGACTTGTTACTGGGCGTCCCGATGCAACTGAGGACGCGAGCATGCTCGAGCGGGGACGTCCAACCAGGCGGCACCCCAACGCTTAACCAGCACAGCGGGTTCATCTATATAAGCAAATACTGATGTGTCGACCACGCTTGACGATCACGCATCAGCGCAATTGTCCTCCTTGTCGCTGGAATGCGTAGATCGGATTCATCCCGCAGTAGGCAAACGTGCCGGAGGCACTGGCCATGCACTGGTCATAGGTCGAGAACTGGCAATTGCCCGGATATCCCCAGGTACGTCCCTGCAGGCAATAAACGTCCTGCCGAGCCGGTGGGATGAAAGAACGACCCCGCGGAGCGGCGGTCGAAGGCGATACAAAACCGACGAGGATGGGAGGTGCAAGCACACAGAAAAAGAGAAGGTTGCACATGAGACATCTAGCCTCCGTTCAGGGGTTCAGACTTGAGAGGATAGAAAATCTAGAATTGATGTTTTGATCTTGGTCAATGGCAAAACGCTTCGTAGATGGCTTGGCCGATGGCCTTCGAAAGAACTACGTCAGGCGCTCCGAGTCTGGAGCAGCATTCCTGCTATTTCTAGAGATGAGCGCATTTTTCAGGCGCAATGGGGGCGTGTGCGGCGGAAAATCCTACAGCAACGGCCGATCCGAGCTTGCGCACTCTCGCGCTCCGCAATATGCCGGTTCGGGAGGTCGCAAGTCGCCGCGCTTATCAATGAGGCGGAAGATCCCCGCCCTCAGGTGCGCCGCCGAGCGCGGCATCGCTTTAGGTAGCGACTTAAAGGGCCTGGCAGGGCTCAGGAAGATTCAGCGAACTTGAGCTCGTCTACGCTTCCTTGATCGGCCTGATCCGGCGCAGCCAGGAATTGGCATATTCCTCGCGCTCGCACATGAAGCGCTTTTGATGCGCTTTGATGCTCTCGACCCGCTTCTTGATCTCTTCGCGTTCGCTACCGCCATAGTCTGGCGCACTGAGGCCACTCCGCTCGATGGCTTCTTTCGGCAGAGGGCCCCTCGATCTCTACCTTCAGCGATTTGGCGAATGCCGTCGTTTCAGCGACGAGGGCGTCGAGTTCGCTCTTCCAATCATGCATTGACGCCCCCGTGCGGCACCGCCGTGCTGGCGAGCCAATTCATATAAGCCAAACTGCGACTATAAACGCCGACGCCGATCGCATGTAGGCCAGCCCAATCCGCTTATCCCTGAAAAAGGCCGCCTACAATATCGCCGGCGGCCTTCCGGGTTCAAAATGCCTATCGTGAAAAAAAGCAGTCCTGCCCCGGTGGCAACCAATCCTAGACTCAAAACGCGTCGTTTCCTAGTTTTACGGTTCACGAAGCTTAACGCAGGTCGATGCGGTTTCCGCTCGAAACAGGGAAATGCCGCCGCCCTCTTCCAAATCAGTTGGAATCGGGCCGGACCTGTCTCGGATGGCTTGCATCAAAGCTCGTAGCGGTATTGCCTGGACGCGGTCAACATCTGAGGGCCACCACGAAGAGGCATTGGTCAGGATCAAGGGGCGGTGAAGCCCGACCATCCATCGTGAACCGGACGTCTGAGTTAGCGAGAGTTCCAAATGACAGATTGTGTGATTGTTCGGGTCCACGGGAAGCAATTGGATCACTTGCGCGAAGAGACGTCGCGCATTGCACGAGCTAGCAAAATCGACTGGACGATTGAGCAGGGCGACGAAGGGGCGCATTTTTGCTTCGAGGATACCGAGGCAAAGACCCTTCGTCACGATCTGCAAGAGCTTTGCTATTCCACACAGAGAGGCTTAGCGGCTAGCCGCGCGCAACGGCTTGGGGACGCCAGAAATCTGGAGCTCCGCGGAGACTCACACCGAATCCGTCTTGGTCGGCCCAAATCGATTAGCTCCCGATCCACAAACGGTAACTTTAGTCTGTCGCCGCTGCGACTGGCCCGACCGGCGCGAGGAGCCGATGTGCTCCTATGATGACGGTGCTTCACATGAGGGCATGCGGCCCCTCGCATTCAAGCAACCGTTGATGATCCAAAGCGCCTCCCTTCTAACGTCGGCTCCTCCCTCGGGCTGACGCCGCGCCGGTGTCCAGTTCGGCTTTCAGGCGAGCTCTCTCCAGCCGCTTCCTGAGCGCTGCAAGTCGGCTCGACAGTCTCGTCGATTCCTCAATGCCAAGCTCACCGAAAACGAATTGATCCAGTTCCTCCTGTTGTGCAGCGATGTTCGCGAGACGCTTACGGGCTTTGTCCGTTAGCGAGAGCTGGACGACCCGAGCATCCCTGATACCGGTCTTGCGCCGCACAAATCCGACTTTCTCCAGCGCCTTCGAATGTAGCGTGATGAAGGACGGGTCGACTTTCATCAGTTTTGCGACCACGCCGGCCGGAGCACCGCCATCCTTGTCTAAGTCCTTCACCGCCATCAAGATCGCCAATTGTGTTCCACTAATGCCGAGTGCCTCGGCTCGGACGTGAAGAAAATCCTCCAGACAGACGTTGAGGGATCTGATCTCCAACGTTAATCGCCGCACCAGCTCCTGACTCTCAGCAGAGCCATTTCCTCGTGTTGCTTGCTTAGCCAAATGCGGTGCTGCCGAATGTTAGGACCCTACTCAAAGCTCGTTCGCGCTGACAAGGTTCAAGACAGGCTCAATTTGTTGGTCCTCACGCGCTTACTTCCGTCGACTATTGGAGAATGCCGAGAAGTGGCCCGAAGTATGCGACGCCCAGCGAGACCCGGGCCTACATGTCGGCGGCTACTGCTTGGCAACCTATCGGCTATTGACTTCACCAAAGATAGTAGGCTCGCCGAGATGCACGTACAAAAAACGCGATTCGTAGTGTCGCGCAGCGGCGCGCCACTACATCACTTACGCTCCGGCCCAGGCTGCCCCAAAATGCGGGAAGACCGTTCTCGGATCCGTGCGACGGGCTCGAATGTCTTTCTAAAGTGGGGCAGCTCCGCGCTTAACAGAATCGCAACTTTGCACAATCGACGCGGTGGAATTCATCAAAAACGATCGCCCGAACGCCGAATTCAAGCGCCATCGCAGCGTTGCATCTCGTGTAATGCCGCCCACGAGCGCGTGTTGCCGCCCGACGAGGCAGAGGATTTCGTTCGTCGGCTGTCCGACTATCCAGCCCTTAATTGTCGAGGAACAGGGTGCAAAGACAGCATCCAACTCCTGCCGTACCTCGGGCTGAGTATCGGCGGGAAAGCGATCGGTGAGGGGTCACGGGGAAGCGAAAGAACCGATCGAAAACGCACGGGTAGCCCCATTGATAGGGATCTCGTTGAGTTGACTGCACAAGCGCCGTTGAAGGTCGCGCTGGCTCAGCGGCGCTCGAAGGGTCGAACTCTTCGACGATGCACAAGGCAAAGCCCTTCGAAGTGGGCATCGGACTCACGGGAACGAGCCCAAAGAAGCCTCCCAGTAGATTGATTTTCAGAGGACCGATCGGGCACGAAGGCCAAGCTGCCACGAACGCGCGGAGCGCCCGCTCCAATTTCTCGACGGAATACCCTTGACCTTGCCCCCAAGTTTTATCCAGTTCTGAGTTCGCCCCGGCAGTTGGATTTGCCCTCTTCGGCGGTGGGAGCGGCGGGAGCTGGCGCGGAGCCTTCGGCATAGCGCAGCGCCAGATCCCGGCGCGGGTGGCAGGTCATGGCGAACTCGGACGGGGTTTTCCATCCGAGCTGCGAGTGCGGTCATGTGTGGTTGTAATCGGACCGCCAGCATCCGAGCGCGATGCGGGCTTGGGCCAGTGAGGTGAACAGCGTCTCGTTCAACAGTTCATCGCGCAACCGGCCGTTGAAGCTTTCGATGAAGGCATTCTGCATGGGCTTGCCCGGCGCAATGTAGTGCCACGCGACACGGCTCTGATCAGCCCATATCAGTCGGAGATTTCGTGAAGCACCTCGTCGGCCTCCAGAAATATACAGGCCAAAAGCTGTTTGAGGTAAGCGCTTAGCCGCAACCCTATTGAGGCTGGCTTGACGTTTTGCCGGAATCGCCATGGCATGAGGTCTTCGATACGGCTATGGGGATGGCCGTCGATGATCGTCTCGAGTGTTTCGGCGATGTA
>NZ_JARVWW010000100.1 GCF_029846715.1 Bradyrhizobium nivariense | reverse complement strand
TATGCCTACCCTTATCGCTATCCTTACGACTATCCTTGGACATTGTGACCTCGCGACAAACCATTCCGCGAGATCTTTCTAGCCGACCAGATCAGCCCTCAGCGCGTGGTCCCTGCATGACGCTCACGATCAAGGGGCTCAACCGCCTGGCGAGGAAGCACGGGGTCAGGCTGCGGCAGTCCTATCTTCGCATTGCCAGGACCGCGGCAATGATGGCGGGACGCTACGCCCATGCCAAGCAATTCAAGCGGCATCAGCGGCAGTTGCGCATCCTGCGCAGCCGGCTGGGCCGGATCATTCGCGATATCCGCCGCAAGATCGAAGGTCAGACCGTGCTCGAGAACGCCTTCGCCCTCCCGCTCGGCCGGGCCTCGCAGATCCGCTCGCAGCAGCAGCGTCAGCGCGGCTGGAAGCTCTATTCCTTCCACGCCCCGGAGGTGGAGTGCATCGGCAAGGGCAAAGCAGCCGCGCCTTACGAGTTCGGTGTCAAAGCCTCCATCGTCACCAACAACCGCCGTGCTCCCGGTGGCCTGTTCGTGCTGCACGCCAGGGCGCTGCCCGATAACCCGTACGACGGTCACACCTTGCGGGACGTCATCGACCGCACCGAGACACTCACCGGCTGTGCGATCGAGCGGGCCTATGTCGACAAGGGATACCGCGGCCATGACACACAGAACCCGCGCCGTGTCTTCATCTCTGGCCAGAAGCGCGGCGTCTTCGGTGTCATCAAGCGCGAGCTGCGCCGCCGCTCCGCCATCGAACCCATCATCAGACACCTGAAGACCGATGGCCACCTCGGCCGCTGCTCCCTCAAAGGCCGCGCCGGCGATGCGGCCAACGTCATCCTCTCAGCCGTCGGCCACAACTTCCGCCGCATCCTCGCCTGGCTCAGAGAACTCTTGTGCCTGTTCCTGATCCAGCTCTGGCGTACGCCCGCCTGCCCGGCCCCGCTCAATTCGGCTTCTTAACGGACGACTAACAACGATCGGGACGCGATGGCTGATCGGCCTCACGCGCAACCGGGCATCCATTTTGCACCGGCACCGGCCCCAATCCTCGACGGCGCAACGGTCCAAAATTGCATCAATCAAGGAAGGCGGGACCCCGCACGCGTAAACTGGATCCAGCATCGGAAACTGTTGCATCCAATCGGCGGATCGAATGCCTCGCGGATTCTGTGAAAGGCGACATAGTCAATCTCACTGCGCGTGATGGCGAAATCCAGGCAGCTCCCTGTCACTCAAGTCTAACAGGGCGGCGCGCAATCTCTGGCGTTCGCGGCGATCGTGATAGACACCCCAGTATTTCGAGATGACCCGGAGAGGATCGATGCGTATGTCGCGCAAGCCGCCAACAGCGTGACCGCCTGATGCAGCCGAGAGCCTTCTCGCTGCGCGTGGCCCAGCACTCGATAGGCGCCCCTTCACCGACCCTTCAATCCGTGAAGGAGGAACACGTCCTTCAGTTAGTGCGCATTTGATGAGACGCCCTCGGGTCCCGCATATCGGATCTGCGCTGTTTTCTCCCGGATGGACAGCCAAGCTTCCTACACGCGGCGCTTGCAGCTGGCCTGCGGCGCAGATACGGGCGGCCGCTCGAGCCACGCCCCAATGACAACGCATTCTGAGATCTATCGCTTCTCATCGCTGCTTTCGATGTGGATGCAGTAAGCCGGCTGCCCAAATGCCAAGCCCCTCGGCGATACGACAACGACGGAGTTGCGGTGTGTGAATGCTCGATGACCGTCGGCATTCGCTCCGAATGCCGAGGTTTCGAGGTTCGGGCGCGCGTGGATTGTGACACACCCCAAGCTAAGCTTTACGTCACACGTTCCTTGAATGACGACTCTTCGGGCGGGGTAAGCGAAGATGATCTCTCAACGTGTTACCTTCATATTCGCGACGGAACGAACCGCGTCTTTGTAACTCAGGTATTACGCTTGCAGAGAAGGTTTCGAGGCCGTGGGGCTCCGATGGACCAATAATCATGAAGCCGTCGCAAGCTTCGTCTGCAACCCACTCTTCGATCCAATCGCTAATCTCGATAGCAGAACCGCAAAGCGGAGTCCCCCATCCAGACAGACGATAGAATTGCAGTATTTCACGGAGCGGCTTGCCTGTACGTACGAGTTCCGTTGCTGTTTGGAATACGCTCTGAATATACTCGGTATTCCTCGGAAGCAGTTCTAGCGGAACGGGACGGTCGAGCGGCAACCTCGTTACATCCACTCCGAGATCTTGGGTCAACTGCTCAAGCTTGACGATGTTGGGCACTCGCGCCTCAAGGCTGGCGTAATAGGATTCGGCTTCCGCCTTTGTCTCCCCTACTACCACGGTTAGCGAGGGAAGGATTTTGAGCCCGGCAGGATCGCGGCCGGCAGCCGACACTCGATCTCGCATGTCCTTATAGAAGGCCTGAGCGGTGTGCTTGTCTCGATTCAACGAGAATATCACTTCCGCGAATTCGGCGGCAAATTGTTTGCCGGGCCCAGACGATCCGGCTTGGATTAAGACGGGATAACCTTGTGGGGGGCGGGCAATATTCAACGCACCATCGACGCTGACGTATTTTCCAGCATACGACACAGGATGGAATTTTTGTGGATCGAAGTAATAGCCCGAGGATGGATCAAGCACAAAGGCGTCCTCCTCGTAAGTGTCCCACAAGGCATGGATCGCCTCAATGTATTCCCTGGCGCGGCCGTATCTCGCCTCATGAGATGGGATTTTTGATTGACCAAAATTCTTGGCCGCATCGCTGCTCGCCGAAGTTACGACGTTCCAGGCCGCACGTCCGTGACTCAGATGATCCAATGACGCGAGCTGACGAGCCACGTTGTATGGTTCCGAATATGAAGTGCTGATGGTACCCGCCAACCCGATTTTCGATGTTACCTGAGACAGCGCAGAGAATAGCGTCAGAGGCTCAATCGAATTCATGTGGTACGGATTCCGACTCCATGCCTCGAGATGATCCGTATGGGCAAAAAGAGCGTCAGCCCTGAAGACCATATCAAATTTGGATGCTTCGGCGATCTTAGCGTAGTGCTGGAAATGTTCAATTTTCGTTGCGATGTCCCTGCTATGGGGTGTCCAACCCGCTGGGTGTGTCCCGTAGTTATACAGAGCGTAGCCGAGATGAATTTGCTTCACTGCAATATTCCTTCGCACTTTCGCATATTCTGCGGATCCCGCGCCATAGATGGAGGGGTGCTTGTGCAAGAAACGAGCTCTGACTCATCATCTCGCACTGAATGTCCGCGCTTGCCGTGTGACTCCCGCGCGGCCTAATCAGCAACCCGGTCGTAGTTGCCTCGCAAAAATCGATGATATCTTCACACGACATCTTTTCAGTGCATATGTGAGCACCGCACTGCATAAAAGCTGCGCCGAGCCCGTTTCTGCGAACATTTGCGGCGCACCTTTCTGCAACGTCTGTCTGCCCGAAAACAGCTGGACCGCTCTATCTGGGAGTTCGGGCCTTCCATTTTTTTGCGCCGTCGATCCCTACAACTTCCTCTGAGTACCGGACACCGGCCGATGAACTTCGCAACGAAAGGAGTCGCTGGCTCCTCATAGATCTCGCCGAGCGTACCGAGCTGCTCGACCTTGCCGGCGTTCATGACCACGATGCGGTCCAACGTGCCTCTTCCTGGTCGCGCGTGACAAACAAACTGGTGAATCGACCCCCACGACGCCCTCACGGTACGCCCACGATGAAGGCCGCCTTGTTCTGAGAGGCGGATTGAGCACTCATAAGCACCTGTTTAAGAGCGAGCTTAAGAGCGATTGATGGGTCAGATTTCGGTGCTGACGGGGCCGGAACGCCGGCGGCGTTGGAGCGAGGATGAGCGGTGCCGGATCGTTGCGGAGGCCTTTGCGCCGGGATCGTGTGTGGCGCAGGTTGCGCGGGATCACGATATTTCAACGGGGCTGATTCACACTTGGCGGCGTCGGCTTCACCAGGACCTTGCTGACCAGGGCTTTGTGGAAGCGGCGATGGAGCGGAGCCGATCAAGGAAGCGGCACCGTCCGGTGAAGTGATCGTGGTGGAATTGACGGGGAGCGGACGGATCAGGATTTGCGGGTCGGCGCCGCCCTTGCTGGTGTCGGCGGTGTTGAAGGCGCTGCGATGATTCCGATCCCCTCTGGCGTGCGGGTATGGCTGGCGACGGGCCATACCGATATGCGGCGCGGCTTTCCGAGCCTGGCTTTGCAGGTGCAGGAGGTCTTGAAGCATGACCCACTGGGGGGTCATTTGTTTTGCTTCAGGGGGCGCCGTTCAGATCTGATAAAAATCATCTGGCACGATTCTCAGGGAGCGTGCCTGTTTACAAAAAGACTCGAAAGAGGAAGATTCATCTGGCCTTCGGCTGCCGGTGAAGCCGTGACGATCTCTCCGGCGCAGCTTTCTTACCTGCTATCTGGGATCGACTGGCGGAATCCTCAAGAAACTTTGCGTCCAACGCGAGTTGGATAGCATTCTGCGATTGAACCTACCGGGAAATCTGATTCACTGGCTTCATGAGTTTGAAGCCGGATGACCTTCCTTCAGATCTCGCCAGCGCCCAGGCGGCGCTGTTGATCGAACGTGAGGCGTTGCGGGCTGAACGCGAAGCGCGGCTGAGGGTCGAGGTCGAACGCGATGCGGCCGCGGCGAAGGTCAGCCGGATACAGGCCGAAGCCATCAATTGGCAAGCCGAAGCGGCCAACGCGCGGGCGAAGCTGTCGGACAATGAGGCGCTGATCGCGCATCTCGAGCTGCGGATCGAGAAGCTCAAACGCGAACTGTACGGGCCGCGCTCCGAGCGCACGGCACGGCTGCTCGAGCAGCTGGAGTTGGAGCTCGAAGAACTCGTCACCA